>NZ_JBWKQD010000002.1:879614-1740250 GCF_059418585.1 Rhodoferax sp. GW821-FHT07G04 | reverse complement strand
GAGGTGTATAAGAGACCGCGCTGGGGCCGGAGGCGGGCGCCGCGCCGGGGTCTGCCGATGCGCAGGCCGCCAGCCCCAACAAGCCGCACAGCAGCCAAGCCCTGCGCAAGGGCAGCAAGTGGCTGTGTCCAAAGATCAGGGGATGGCGCATTGCAGGTCTCCAAAGGTTTATTTGCCAAGACCCCATAGTGCCAGCATCGCCACCGCCCCACCGGATGCCAGGCTTTGGAGCACAGCAGCAACCGTTGTTCCGGCTGGTTGCCCTTGGTGCTCACGCCCGCCGCGCCGTGGTCCACAGCGCCGCCAGCACGATCAGGCCGCCGCCCACCCATCCCATCACCCCCAGACTTTCTCGCAACCACAGCACGGCAAACAGCGCGCCAAAGGCCGGCTCGCTGCTGGTCAACAGCGCCACGCGGCTGGGCGCGCTGTATTTGAGCGCCCAGTTCTGCGCGAAGAATGCAAACACCGTGCAGCCCAACACCAGGTAGACCGTGGCCTGCCAGAACGCGGGCGTGCTCGGCAGCGCCGGCAGGCCGCTGCCGGGCATGCACAGGGCGAGTAGCAGGCTGCCAAAGCCGATGACCGCCGCCTGCACCGCCGTCAGCGCCAGTGCGGGCGCAGTGCTGCCGCGGGTCAGCTTGCTGGTCTGGCAGACGGTAATGGCGCGCAAGACGGCCGCCGCCAGCATCAGCGCGTCGCCCCAACCCATGTCGCCCACCAGGCCGCCGCTCAGCAAGGCCGCACCCAAGAGCGAGACGCCAGCGAACACAAACACCGCGCGCTCAGGCCGCTGGCGCAGCATGCCCCACTCCACAAAGGGCGTGAACACCACGCACAGGCTGATCAAAAAGGCTGCATTGCTGGCCTGGGTCAGCGCCACGCCAAAGGTTTCGGACAAGAAGATGCACAGCATCAACAGGCCCAGCGGCCAGCCGGCGCGCAGCGCGTCTTGCCATTGCTGGCGTTCCAGCTTGACCACGGTCGGCAGCAGCAGCACAAAGGTCAGGATAAAGCGCACCGCCAGAAAACCCAGCACCGGGTAGTAGGCCAGCGCGCCCTTGGCCACGCCATAGCTGGTGCCCCAGACGATGGCCACCGCCAGCAGCATCAGGTCCGACAGGCGTAGCAGGTGTTTGGGTTGGGAAAGGACCAGGGTGTTCATGGTGAATAGGCAGTTGTGAAACGTTCCCTGGATTGTTTATTTAATCTTCATTGCTGATAATCCAGGTTCAAAGAACAGCACTTGTGCGCTATGAGCATTAATCCCCCCCTGGACAACCTGCCCGACATGGCCGTGTTTGCCCGCGTCGTGGACGCCGGCAGCTTCTCGGCCGCGGCCCGTCAGCTGGGGCTGACGCCCTCGGCCGTGAGCCGCCAGGTGGCACGGCTGGAGGGCGTGCTGCACGTGCGCCTGCTGGAGCGCACCACGCGCAAGCTGCGGCTGACCGAGGCCGGCACCGCCGCCTATGACCGCTGCCAGTCGCTATGGACCGCCGCGCGCGAGGTGATGGCGCTCAGCGACACCCACACGACCCAGCCACGCGGCCTGGTGCGCGTCAGCATGCCCAAGGCTGTGGGCCGCCAGCTGATCCACCCGCTGATGCCCGGCTTTCTGCGTGCCTACCCCGAGGTGGATGTGCAACTGGTCATCACCGACCGCGTCGTCGATTTGTTTGAAGACGGCATAGACCTGGCCATACGCGCCACCGAGGCCCCGCCACCTGGCCTGGCCGGGCGCCCGCTGATGCCACTGCACCACCTGGTCTGCGCCAGCCCGGCCTACCTGGCCGCGCACGGCACACCGGCCCACCCGCGTGATCTGGCGCAGCACAGCTGCCTGTACCTGGGCGAGGACGAACGCGACCGCAACTGGCGCTTCCGCAAAGACGGCACCGAGACCAGCGTGCGCGTCCGCGGCCGCTACGTGGCCAACCACAGCGAGGTGCGGCTGGAGGGTGCGCTCGAAGGCTTTGGCATCGCCAGCCTGCCCGAGTTTGCCGCCGCCAAGCACCTGCACAGCGGCGCGCTGACGCAAGTGCTGCAGGACTGGGAACACCGCACCGACTACGCCGGCACCGCCTGGCTGCTGTACCCGCCCAACCGTTTTCTGGCGGCCAAGATTCGGGTGTGGATTGACTATGTGGTGGCGCATTTGGCGGCAGGGCAAAATCGGCAGCAATGACTGCTTCCGCCGATCCCTCTCCTTCTCTCCCGTCCCACACCAACGCCTCCGCCATGCTGCTGGCCGCCGGCCGCGGCGAACGCATGCGGCCGTTGACCGACCACACGCCCAAGCCTTTGCTGGCCGTGCAGGGCAAGCCGCTGATGCAGTGGCACCTGGAGGCGCTGGCGCGCGGCGGCTTTGACAACGTGGTCGTCAACACGGCCTGGTTGGGGGAGCAGATTGCGGACAGGTACTCTGATGACTTCAGCCTCCAGCCATCGTCGCATCTACATGAAGCGCTACCAAATCAAGAGCAATCTTCAGCAGCGGTCCGCATCCGATACTCCCACGAAGGCCGCGATTTCGGCGGCGCGCTGGAGACCACGGGCGGCATAGCCCGCGCGCTGCCGCTGCTGTGCCCCGCGCAAAGCGATGGCGTGTTCTGGGTGCTGGCCGGTGACGTGTTCGCGCCCGACTTTGTGTTCCATCAGACCGATGTGGACCGCTTCATCGCCAGCGGCAAGCTGGCCCACCTGTGGCTGGTGCCCAACCCCGCACACAACCCGCGTGGCGACTTTGGCCTGGCGCCCGAGCCCGGCCTGGGCGAGGGCATAGGGCTGGCGCTCAACCTGCCGGCCGACGACCCGCAACCCCGCTATACCTACAGCACCATAGGCCTGTACCGCGCCGCGCTGTTCACCCAGCCCTGGTGCGACATCCCCTGGGGCAACCCCCAGGGCGAGAAGGCCGCCCTGGTGCACCTGTTGCGCGCGGGCATGGCCCAGCAGCAGATCACCGCCCAGCTCTACACCGGCCGCTGGACCGACGTGGGCACGCCCGAACGGCTGGCTCAGCTCAACGCCGTCGCTTAAATTCAGGCCAGCACATGACCACCATGCCAAACCTCACCCTTGCCATCGGCCGCGCTCTGCTGCTGAGCACCTGCCTGCTGGGGCCTGCACTGCAGGCCGCCGAAACCGGCACCCCCGCCGCTGCAACAACCCCAGCCCCCCGCACCGTCCCCGACACCATGGCCCAGCGCATACAGGCCTGCACCGCCTGCCATGGCAAAGAGGGGCGGGCCACGAATGCGGGCTACTTCCCGCGCATTGCCGGCAAGCCGGCGGCCTACCTGTACAACCAGTTGCGCAATTTCCGCGACGGGCGGCGCACCAATGCGGCCATGACCCACCTGATAGACCACCTGTCGGACGCCTACCTGCGCGAGATGGCCGACTACTTTGCCAGCCAGGACCTGCCCTACCCACCACCGCAAACCGCCAATGCCCCGGCCGCCGTGCTGGAGCAGGCCCGGGTGCTGGTGCAGCAGGGCGACGCCCAGCGCCAGATTCCCGCCTGCACCCAGTGCCACGGCAAGACCATGACCGGCGTGCAGCCCGCCTTCCCCGGCCTGTTGGGCTTGCCGCGGGATTACCTGATTGGCCAGCTCGGCGCCTGGCAGACCGACAAGCGCCACGCCCACGCGCCCGACTGCATGGGCCAGATCGCCAAACGCCTGACAGTGGATGAGATCAGCGCCATGGCGACCTGGCTGTCGTCGCAAACGCCGCCGCCCGACGCCCATGCCGTTGCGGCCAGCACAGCGCCACTGCCCATGGACTGCGGCAGCGGCCGGCAATAAGAAGAAAGATGCGGCACCTACGATGACTACCCCTGCCACACCGTCTACCTCTTCCACCAACAAACCGACCCCAGGGTGGCTGCGCGGCGCGCGCGTGCTGCTGGTCCTGGCCGTGTTGGCCAGCGCGCTGGTCGCCTGGCTCAATGTGCGCGGCGAAGCCGATGTGGATCTCAACACCCCGGCACCTTCTGCCTCCACGCCCGAGCAGATCGCCCAGGGCGCCTACCTGGCCCGCGCCGGCAATTGCGCGGCCTGCCACACCGCCCGCGGCGGGGCGGCCTATGCCGGTGGGTTGGGCATTGCCACGCCCTTTGGCACGGTCTACACCAGCAACCTGACGCCAGACGCTGACACCGGCCTGGGCAAATGGACGCCAGGCGCCTTCTGGCGCGCCATGCACCACGGGCGCTCGGCCGATGGCCGCCTGCTGTACCCCGTGTTCCCCTACACCAGCTACACCCAGGTCAGCCGCGCCGACAGCGACGCACTGTTCGCCTACTTGCGCAGCCTGCCCCCGGTGGCCCAGCCCAACCGGGCGCACGAACTGGCCTTTCCGTACAACAGCCAGACGGCGCTGGCGGTGTGGCGGGCGATGTTCTTCCGCGCGGCAGAGTTTGTGCCCGACGCCGCACAGACCGCTGAGTGGAACCGCGGCGCCTACCTGGTACGCGGCCTGGGCCACTGTGCCGCCTGCCACGCCGGGCGCAATCTGCTAGGCGCCAGCCGCGGCGAACTGGCGCTGCAAGGCGGGGCCATACCCATGCAGCATTGGTACGCGCCATCACTGGCATCGGCCCGCGAAGCCAGCGTGGCCAGTTGGGACACCCAGCAGGTGGTGGCCCTGCTGAAGACCGGCACATCCGACCACGGCAGCGTCTTGGGGCCCATGGCCGACGTGGTGTTTGGCAGCACCCAATACCTGAACGACGCCGACCTGCGGGCCATGGCCAAGTACCTGAAAGACCTACCAGCCCAGACACCGCCACCGCCCAGCACCGCGTCGTCCGACTCCAGCCAGTACAACAACGGCAAAAAGCTCTACGCCCAGCACTGCGCCGAATGCCATGGCGAGCAGGGCGAGGGCGCACGGGGTGCCTATCCGGCGCTGGCCGGCAACCGCGTGGTGACCATGGACACCCCCGCCAACCTGGTGCAGATCCTGCTGCACGGCGGCTACCCGCCCGCCACGGCCGGCAACCCGCGCCCCTATGGCATGCCCCCCTTCGAGCAGACGCTGGACGGCCCGCAGACCGCCGCCGTGCTGACCTACATCCGCCGCAGCTGGGGCCATACGGCCAGCCCGGTGTCGGCACTGGAGGTGCTGCAGCACCAGTAGGCCTTGGGATGTCGTTTATACCTATTTTGGGTTTATTGAAGCCATCTCCCGGATGATTTTTATCAAATTGGCCTCTAGCCCTCGCCAAATGGACTTTTATTGCTATCAATAACTGAGTGCATCGCCGAGCACGGCTACGCCATCCTCCCCCCGATCCTGGATGCGGCCGAGTGCAGTGCCCTTGCCAACCAAGCAGGTGGCGCGGCGTCATCGGCATCCGGCGGCACACGCCGCCTGCTGCAACAGGACTGGTGCCGCGCGCTGGCTGAGCGCCTGCGCCAGCTCCCGGCCCTGGCGCCGATACTGCAGGCGCCCGGCTTGGTGGCCGTGCAGTGCACCTACTTTGAAAAATCCGCTGGCCGCAACTGGTTGGTACCGGTGCACCAGGATCTCAGCATCCCGGTGGCCCGGCGCGTAGACCACCCCAGCCTGGGACCGTGGTCCGAGAAGGAGGGCACGCTGTTCGTGCAGCCCCCGGTCGCGCTGCTGGAGCAGCTGATCGCCGTGCGCGTACACCTGGATGCCTGTACGGCTGACGATGGGCCGCTGCGCACCATTCCCGGCTCCCACCGCCTGGGCCGGATCGACGCAGAGGCCGCGGCCGCCCTGCGCCAAACCCAGCCCGAGCAGGTGTGCGCCGTGGAGCAGGGCGGCGCCATGCTGATGCGCCCGCTGCTGTTGCATGCCTCGTCCAAGGCCACCGGGATCAGCCGGCGGCGGGTACTGCATTTTTTGTTTGGGCCGGCAAGCCTGCCGCTGGGGCTGCGGTGGCAAGAAGCGGTTTGAATCGCGGTGTGATGCGCGACAGAGCGGACCAGGGCGCACGGCGGCTTCTTCAGTAGACTCCGACCATGTCGTCCACCCCCGCCATCGCCCACCACACCCAGCACGGTGAGGCACCGCCGTCGGCGGGCTTGTCGCCGTGGACCCGGTTTCTGTGGGAGACGCCGCTGCTGCTGTCCATCCTGTTCACGGCGCTGGTGGTGGTCTGGGCGCAGGACAACGACAAGCTGGAGCGCGAAGCGCTGCGCCAGTCGGTGATGGCCGACACACTGAGCCTGGAGGCGCAGTTGGCCGCGCGGTTGGAGACCGAGGCCGTCAAGCTGCGCGCGGCGGCCACGCATTTGCCCACCGCGGGCGCCGACCCCAACCGCCAACTGGCCAACCAACCCGAGATCGCCGCCGGCCTGGACCGGCGCTGGCTCAACGTGATCTGGCTGGACGCCGATATGCGCATCGTGGCCGAGGCGCGGCGCGAACAACGGCCCGGCTCCCCCAACCAGCCGGCCCAGCCCCAGGCCCAGGGCATCACGCTGCACCTGATCGCGCCGACCAGCGACGAACACCATCCCCATACCGGGCAGCTGATCGCCCGCTACGACCCAACCGACCTGATCCAGAGCAAGGACTTCTGGTGGCTGGCCGCGCAGTACGAGGTGCAATTGCTGTCCGGCCTGGGCGAGGTCATCGTGTCCACCGCAAGCCCGGGCCATGTCGCCCGCGGCGAGACCTATGAGACCCCCTTCAACGCGATCGCCGATGCCCGGCTGCGCCTGACCCAGCGCGTGCGCCAGCCCCACTGGTTCACCACGCTGCCGGTGGTGCTGATGGTGGGCTTTCTGGTGCTGATCAGCATTGCCACGCTGCTGTTGCGCCGCCAGATGCGGCAGGTCACGCGGGCCGAGGCGGCCTGGCGCACCGAGGCTGCTTGGCGCCAGTCGCTGGAAGAGTCGGCCCTGGTGGGCCTGCGCGCCCGCGACCTGGATGGCGACCTGCTGTTTGCCAACCGCACTTTTTGCGAAATGGTGGGCTATACCCTGGAGGAGTTGATGGCGCAGGGTGGGGCGTTTGATGACCAGGTGCAGGTCCGCCACGAGGGCAGCGCCAACCACCCCACGCAGCGCACCGGCCACGAGACCCGCTGGCGCCACCGCGATGGCCGCATGCTCGACGTGATGGTGTTCGAGTCGCCGCTGGTGGATGGTGCGGGAATCCAGGTGGGCTGGATGGGCTCCATCGTCGATGTGACCGAACGCAAACGCCTGGAAGAACTGGAGCGCCGCCAGCGCGAGGTGCTGAGCAACCACGCCCGCCTGTCCACGCTGGGCGAGGTGGCGTCCACGCTGGCCCATGAGCTGAACCAGCCGCTGACCAGCATCGTCAGCTACAGCGCGGGCATCGCCAAGGCCCTGGGCAAGCAACCCGGCACCCAGCCCGACCTGCTGGCCGCAGCCCAGGCCTTGTCGCGCCACGCGTCCATGGCCGGCGGCATCGTGCACCGCATACGCGCCCGCCTGGCCCGCAAGGAGCTGGTGATGGAGGCCCACGACATCAATGCCATCGTCACAGACGCGGCAGTCCTGCTGCAGCGCGATTTCAAACGGGCCAGCGTGACGGTGACGCTGGACTTGGACGACAGCTTGCCGCTGGTGCGCATGGACCGTATTGGCATCGAACAGGTCATCACCAACCTGCTGCGCAATGCCAACGACGCCATGGCGCACGCCCACCCGCCCCGCACGCTGAACCTGCGCACAGGGCTGAGCTTCATACCGCCGCTGGGCCGCGCCGAGGGCTGGGTCACGGTGACCATTACCGACAGCGGGCCGGGCCTGGGTGGGCGCGACATCGAAACACTGACCGAGGCCTTTTTCTCGACGAAGAAAGAAGGCACGGGCCTGGGGCTGGCGATCTGCCGCTCCATACTGGAGTCGCATGGCGGCGTGCTGCATGCGGAAGACGCGCCTGGCGGTGGTGCCCGCTTCAGCTTTTCATTGCCGCCCGACACCATGACCCACACAACACATACAAGCGACGAGACAACGACCACACCATGACAAGCCCTGAACCCGCCATCTACCTGTGCGACGACGACGAGGGCGTACGCTCGTCGATCGCCTTCCTGTTGCGCCAGCACGATCTGCAAGTGCACACCTACGCCAGCGGGCCTGAGCTACTGGCCGCGCTGGACAGCGCCACAAGCCCGCTGCGCGGCATCTTCGTGCTGGACGTGCGCATGGAGCCGTTGTCGGGCCTGCAGGTGCACGACGCGCTAATCGCCCGCGGCATGGGCAACCGCATGCCGGTGCTGTTCTTGAGCGGCCATGGCGATATACCGATGGCCGTGGGTGCCATGGCCAAGGGCGCATTCAGCTTTGTCGAAAAGCCCTATGCCGACGATGCCCTGGTGCAGCTGATGCACAAGGCGCTGGCACTGGAGGTGCAGTGGCATGGCCGCATGGCCCGCATCGACGCGCTGCGCCAGTTGATCGAGGGCCTGTCACGCCAGCAGGTGCGGCTGATGCCCATGGTGGCCGCCGGCGAGCTGAACAAGACCATTGCCTGGAAGATGGAGCTGAGCGTGCGCACGGTGGAAGAGCACCGGCGCAAGATCTTCGAGCGGCTCAATGTGCACTCCGCCGCCGAACTGGCCACGCTGCTGGCGGAGGCACGCACGGCGGGCATCACCATCCCCTCGGGTGAGATGTAGCCCTCTTCTGCCGTCCCTTCTTCTAACCCAACCAAACCTTCAAGTCCGCCTTCAACTTCTTCAAATCCTCGGTGCGCGTGTACATCATGTGACCGGCATCGTAGTAGCGGTGCGTGATGCGGGCCATGACCTCGGGCGGCACATCCATGCGGGCCAAGGAATAGTCGCTGGCCGAGTAGGGCGTACCCAGGTCGTAATAACCGCTGGCCACCAGGACGCGCAGATGCGGGTTGCGCCGCAGCGCCCGCGCCAGCGCGCCGCTGGTGCTGGTATAGCTGTTGCCCTTGGATTCACCCTGCAACCAGTTCCAGGATTTGTTGACGTCCATGGACAAAATCTCGTAGCGCTGGTCGGTCTGCACACCCAGTTGCTCGCGCATGTAAACGTTGCTGGCCATGGTGTAGGGGCCGACGATGGCTTCCATGCCGGGGTCAAACTCCCAGGTGCGCGATTTGCGGGCACCCATGGGGCCGGTGACACGGGCCTCCAGCCGGCCAACCATGCGGCCCTGGTCGCGCAGCAGCTCGCTGAAGAACAATTGGTCGGAGATGCGCAGGTCGTTGTCCTCGATGACGTCGGTTCGCAAGCCCGTCAGCTCGGCCAGGCGTTTGGCAATGCGACTGCGCTGCACCGGCGCCAGGCGCGCGCCCTGGTGCAGTGCGGCCAGGTAGTCGGTCTGCACAAAGGCCTCGGCCGCGGCCCGGGCCTGGGCGCCCGACTCGCCCAGCGGGCCCTTGAGCTTGCCGTGGTACTGGGCGGCAGCGGCAAAGCCGGGCACAAAGAGGGCGTGGGCCAGGTCGTTTTTGCCTTCAAACTCCAGCGTCTGGATGTCCATGGCGCAGCTCACCAGAATGACACCCGCCAGCGCGATGCCCATGTCCAGCAGTTTGTCGGCCAGGGCTGCGCCGCGCGTGGTGCCGTAGCTCTCGCCGGCCAGGTAGATGGGCGAGCCCCAGCGCTGCGTGCGGCCCAGGTGTACGCGTATGCATTCGGCCAAGGCCTCCACGTCGCCATCGACGCTGAGCATCTTCTTGCGTGCCGCCTCGCTGGCGGTCAGCGAATAGCCGGTGTGCGGCGGGTCCACAAACACCAGGTCAAAGTGTTCAAACCAGGTGTGGGGGTTGTCCTCCACGTTGTAGGGCGGGGGCGGCATGCTGCCGTCGTCGTTGATATGCACGCGCTTGGGCCCCAAGGCGCCCAGGTGCAGCCAGACCGAGGCCGAGCCGGGGCCACCATTGAAAGCAAAGAGGATGGGGCGATCCGCAGGCTTGGGGGCCACGCCCTTGTGCTGCAGCGTGTAGCTGGTCAGGAACAAGGCGGCATCGGGCTCGCCCTGGTGACTGTCGGACATATGAGCAACGATGGGTACAAAGCCCACGTTGGCGCTGTAGTGCAGCGTTTTGCCGCCCGCCAAAGTCACGCTGCCGGTACTGGTCTGCGCTGGCTGCAGCAGCAGGCGTTCCACGCGCTCACGTTGGCGTTTTTTCTCGTCGTTGTCGGAAAGGGTTTTGTCGTTGTTGGTGTCCACCATGCTGCGCCATGCCTCCTGGTATAGGTTTGAATTGCAAGGCGCAGTCTAAGGGAGTGGCTCAGGCTTTCTTCGCCGCGCGGGGCTTGGTGGCTTTTTGTGCGCTTTGGCCACCCGACAGCGCAGGCCCCAAGGCCCGCAGGGTCAACTGGCGTATCAACACTTCCGTATCGGGCGTGGGCCCAGGCAAGTCGTCGAAGGCACCGTCGATCAACAAATGGCTCACGCCATGGGACAGGCTCCAGCCGCACAGCGCCAGCTCGGGGCCGTTGGCCGCATCGTGTGCGCAGGCCGCTGCCATCAGCAGGCCAAAGGCGCGGTGCGATGCCGCCTGCAAGGCCGGATAGCTTGCGGCCTGGGTCAGTTGGGGTGCAAACATCAGCCGAAAGCGTGCCGGTTGCGCGCGCGCGCAGCGCACATAGGCCTGGCCGATCTGCAACAGACGCTCATGGGTATCGGGCGTGCGGCTGGCCTCTTGCATGGCGTCACCCAGTGCGGTGAAACCCCGCTCTGCTACGGCGGCCAGCAGGTCGTTGAGGCTGGGGAAGTGGTGGTACGGCGCGGCGTGGGACACGCCGGCCGCCTTGGCCACATCGCGCAGCGTGGTGCCGTGCACGCCGCGCTCGGCCAGCAGGGTCTCAGCCGCCAACAGCAGGGATTCGCGCAGGTTGCCGTGGTGATAAGTCTTGGGTGGTGGAGTCGGGGTCTTGCGCGCTGCGCGTTTGGCGGGGGTTGGTACAGCACGGTTTTTGGAGGCAGGCATGGCCTTATCTTGACATGAGAAAGATTATCATGCAACAATCTACTCACATCTTTCTGTTGTAAAGATTGCTCAGGAGCCTCCCATGCTGTTGTACGCCCCCGGTTTCATCGTCGCCAGTGCCGCCATATTGGGCCTGCTGGGCGCCTTGCACCTGCTGTTCACGTTCACGGGCAATCGTTTTGATCCGCGGGACGCAACCGTGGCCGAGGCCTTGCGGGCGGTGTCACCCATCATTTCGCGCCAGACCACAATGGCCCGCGCCGCCAAAGGTTTCCACGCCAGCCACAGTCTGGGTGCGCTGCTGTTCGCGCTGGTGTGGAGTTATCTGGCGCTGCTCCACTGGGCGATGTTGCAGCAATCGGCGTTCCTGATGGGGCTGGGCATGGCCATGCTGCTGGCTTACCTGGCGTTGGCCAAGCGCTACTGGTTCAGCGTGCCGCTGCGGGGTATCGCCGTCGCCAATGCCTTGTACGCCACGGGCCTGGGCCTGTGGCTTCTTGCCAATTGATGCACCCCCCACGCCAAGGAATCGAGCCATGAACAACAAACGCACACTGCAAGTGGTGAGTGCCTTGATGGGCACGGTGCCGGTGGCCACCGGTGTTGTGCAGATGATGGGCCTGCACGACCCGCTGTACGCCGGCCTGCATCTGCCGGCGGACGCCACGCTGGACAGCAATCTGCGCTTTCTAGCCGGTGTGTGGCTGGGCTTGGGGCTGGCGAACTGGTGGCTGGTGCCGCGCATCACCGAACAGACAGCGCTGTTTCGCGCCCTGTGGCTGATGATCTTCATCGGCGGACTGGGCCGCTTGTTGTCCCTGTTGCAAGTGGGCCAACCCCTGGTGCCCTTCGTTGCCTTCACGGCCCTGGAGGTGCTGGGCGCACCGCTTTTTGTCTATTGGCAGCACCGCGTCGTACAAAACAACAGTTGACGCTGGGCGGGGCTGGCATTAGCCTGTGGCCGATCCAGGCCGCCCGCCCATGCACACCCCGCCCGATACACCGCACCGATCGCCACGCCGCGAGCTGCACCGCCAGCGCGTGCGCATGACGCTGTGGATAGGCGCGAGCTTGCTCATCGTACTGGGCATTGGCTGGGCCATCTTCTTTGCCACCCAAGGGGCCTGGCCCATCGTGGCGGTGGATCTGGTCATGCTGGGCGCAGGCAGCGTGGTGGCGGTGCTGACCCACTACAAGCGCACACGTATGGCTTTCTTTGTGCTGCTCAGCAGTGCGTTCCTGGTCATCTGCGTCTTTTGCCTGGTGCTGGACATTGCCACCCCGCAGGCGCCACGCTCCATCCACAACTTTTTGCTGGTGCTGGCGATCGCCTCCCTGGTGTTCTTGCGCGACGACACCGTCGTCATGCGCTACAGCATTACTGGCATCTGCTGCCTCGGCTTTGTGGTGCTGGCCAGTTGGCCTGCGGGCATTGACATTGGCTACACGGTGCCCGAGAGCGTGCGCGTCGGCGGCACCTGGGTCAACAACCTGTTTTCGGCGCTGGGCATCTATGCGCTGGTCCATGTCATGGTGTCGGATCTGGCCGAGCATTCGGCGATGGAGGTGGCGCTGCGCAAGGGCATCATGCGCGGCGAGTTTTTCCTGACCTACCAGCCCCAGGTCACGTCGCAAGGCCAGGTGGTAGGGGCCGAGGCCTTGCTGCGCTGGCGCCATCCCAAGCTGGGGCTGGTGCCGCCCGATGAGTTCATTCCGCTGGCAGAGCAGACCGGCCTGATCCTGCCGCTGGGGGCCTGGGTGCTGGGCATGGCCTGTTCGCAGCTGGTGGACTGGTCGCGCAAGCCAGGTCTCGACGGGCTGACGCTGGCCGTGAATGTCAGCGTGCGCCAGTTCCGCCAGGCCGATTTTGTGCAGCAGGTGCAGTCGGTCATTGAGCGCACCGGCGTGCAGCCCAGCCGCCTGAAACTGGAGGTGACCGAAAGCTCGTTGGTGCACGACATGGATGACATCATTGCCAAGATGGAGCAGCTCAAGGCGCTGGGCGTGGGCTTCTCGCTGGACGATTTCGGCACCGGCTATTCGTCGCTGAACTACCTCAAGCGCCTGCCGCTGGACCAGTTGAAAATCGACCAGTCCTTTGTGCGCGATATCCTGACCGACAGCAACGACGCGGCCATTGCCCGCATGGTCATAGGCCTGGGTGACAGCCTGCACTTCGCGGTCATTGCCGAGGGGGTCGAAACAGTGGGGCAGCAGCAATTCCTGGTGCAGAACGGCTGCCACCTGTTCCAGGGCTATCTGTTCAGCAAGCCGGTGCCGGCCGAGGCTTTTGAGGCCTATGTGGCGGCCACCGGTACCGTGCCCGTTCAGGAGCTGCCCGTTGCCGGCATGCGAAAGGTGTCGGGTTCCAGCGGCACCAGAATCCACATCAGCGCATAGAACAGCAGGCCGGTGCCGGCGCAGATCAGCATCAGCGCAAACAGCAAGCGCCACAGCCAGGCATCCATGCCGGTCCATTGGGCCAGGCCGCCGCAGACGCCGCCCAGCCATTGGTCACTGCGGGAGCGGTGCAGGCCATTGAGCGCCGTGATGCCGGACCGGGGAGCTGCGGCGGTGGGTGTACCTTGCAGCAGGCATGCCTTGGCCTGCGCAAATTCGGCCTCGCTCAGCGCACCGCGGTTGCGCATTTGTTCCAGGTTTTCCAGTTCTTGGGCCAAGCTACTCATAGTGACATCCTCAGTTGTTGATTCCATGCCCACCTTGGCTACACAGACCCCAAGGGGTCCATGATCCAGGCTGCGGTGGGCTGAAGCCTCGGATGGGTCAAGAATAGGTAGCCCGGGCCTCGCATTCCAGCTGCATGCGACCAAGCGCAGTTTGCGCCGCATGGAATTCGAAAGCGCCGAGATGGACCGCAATGCCCCCAAAACGACCGGGGAGTGCGGAGGCGGAGCTGGCGACGAACCCAGCCTGCCGCGCGAATTCGACCGTTCTTCGCGCGCTGGCGCAGTCCATCGCAACGCGCTGGCGTAGGCAGGTCGCCACTTCTACAGTTCGTCCATCGGGTCCCAAAGACCACCCAGCCACACAGACAAGCAACCGGAGAACACCATGACGAACTTCACACGCAGCAACCGTTTCAGCCTTAGCGCCTTTGCCATCGCCGCCACGGCTTTTGCCGTTTTGCACGGCAGCATGCTGATGGGCTTTGACCAGCTTGCCAGCAACGGCCACACCAGCCCCGCGGCCAACCAAATGGCCAAGACGAATGCCGCAACGCCCACGATCAAGCTGGAGCGCGTGGTCATTACCAGCCGCCGCGCCTAAGCAGCGACCCAACAGCCGATCCACAGGAGCACACCGCATGCGCGACTTTCTGAAACAGAACCGCGGCTTCATCGCGTTCTTGTTGTGCTTTGGCTTCTTCCGCTTGGCGATTGCCGACTGGAACCCGGTGCCCACCGGCTCCATGCGCCCCAACATTCTGGAAGGCGATGTGGTGCTGGTGAACCGCGTGGCCTATGACTTCAAGCTGCCGCTCAGCGATGTGTCCCTGGTCAGCGTGGGCAACCCCGTGCGTGGCGACGTCATCACCTTCAGTTCGCCCACCGATGGCACCCGCCTGATCAAGCGCCTGGTGGCACTGCCGGGTGATGTTGTCGAGATGCGCAACGAAGTGCTGACCATCAATGGCGTCGTCGCGGAGTACAGCGAACCCAGCACACGCCCCGAGCCCCTCGAGAGCGGCGCCAGCACAACCGCGCTGCAGATCCGTGAGCGCCTGGCGGGCAGCGAACGCACTGTGCAGTTCCTGCCCGACGTGGGTGCACGGCGCAACTTCGGCCCTCTGGTTGTACCCAAGGACCACTATTTCTTCCTTGGCGACAACCGCGACAACAGCGCCGACTCGCGTTACATCGGCTTCGTGCCCCGGCACCTGCTGATCGGCAAGGCGCACCACATCGTGCTGTCCGCCGCCATCAAGGGCGACTGGCTGCCCCGCCTGGAGCGCACCGGGCAACGCATCGAATGAGTTAGCCGGCCACCCCGGTATCAGCTCATGCATTTTCCGCATTGAACTGTGGCAAATACGGGTGGTGGCCATGATCCACCCACGAAGCCCAGGTCTACAATGCAAGGCCCATAACAGGGCACCGGGCCATGCGCCTTCTTCGCACGGACAGGCGCCGCAGAGGATGCAAGATGCCAATTCAGACGCCGATTTCCCCTAAGCCACCGGTCTCCAATTCTGCGGAAAAAGGCGCGCAGTTGCGCCAGGCCGCCCTGGAGTACCACGAGTTTCCAATCCCGGGGAAGGTCGCCGTCAGCGCCACCAAGCAGTTGCTGAACCAGCATGATCTGGCCCTGGCCTACTCTCCCGGTGTCGCCGCGCCCTGCGAAGAGATCGTCAAAGACCCCAATAACGCCTTCAAGTACACCAGCCGCGGCAACCTGGTCGCCGTCATCAGCAATGGCACGGCCGTGCTGGGCCTGGGCGACATCGGCCCGCTGGCCTCCAAGCCGGTCATGGAAGGCAAGGGCGTGCTGTTCAAAAAGTTTGCGGGCATCGACGTGTTTGACCTGGAGATCGACGAGAAGCACGATCTGGACAAGCTGGTGGACATCATTGCTGCGCTGGAGCCCACGTTCGGTGGCATCAACCTCGAAGACATCAAGGCGCCCGACTGCTTTTACGTAGAGCGCAAGCTGCGCGAACGCATGAAGATCCCGGTCTTCCACGACGACCAGCACGGCACGGCCATCTGCGTGGGCGCGGCCATTTTGAATGGCTTGAAGATCGTCGGCAAAGACCCCAAGACCGTCAAGCTGGTCACCTCGGGTGCCGGTGCCGCGGCGCTGGCCTGCCTGGGCCTGTTGGTCAAGCTGGGCATCCCGCGCGAGAACATCTGGGTCACCGACCTGGCCGGTCTGGTCTACGAAGGCCGTACCGAACTGATGGACGAGGACAAGGCCCAGTTCGCCCAAAAGACAGAGCAGCGCACACTGCGCGAGGCCATCGCCGGCGCCGACATCTTCCTGGGCCTGTCCGCCGGCGGCGTGCTCAAGGCCGATATGGTCAAGTCCATGGCGGCCAAGCCACTGATACTGGCGCTGGCCAACCCCACACCCGAGATCCTGCCGGAAGACGTGAAGGCCGTGCGCGACGATGCCATCATGGCCACGGGCCGCACCGACTACCCCAACCAGGTCAATAACGTGCTGTGCTTTCCCTACATCTTCCGCGGTGCGCTGGATGCAGGGGCCTCCACGATCACCGTAGAGATGGAAATCGCCGCGGTGCATGCCATTGCCGACCTGGCACAGGCCGAGCAAAGCGAGGTCGTGGCCATGGCCTACGCCGGCGAGCAGTTGGCCTTTGGCCCCGAGTACCTGATCCCCAAGCCCTTTGATCCGCGCCTGATGATGAAGATCGCGCCGGCCGTGGCCCAGGCCGCCGCCGACAGCGGCGTGGCGCTGCGCCCGATCAAGGACCTGGATGCCTACCGCGAGCGGCTGCAAAGCTTTGTCTATGCGTCGGGCACGACGATGAAGCCCATCTTCACCGCCGCCAAGAAGGCACTCAAAAAACGCGTGGCCTTTGCCGAAGGCGAGGAAGAGCGCATCCTGCGTGCCGCGCAAATCGTCGTGGACGAAGGCATCGCGCTGCCCACGCTGATCGGCCGCCCCACGGTCATCGCCGAGCGGGTGGAGAAATTCGGCCTGCGCCTGAAAGAGGGCGTGGACTACAACGTCGTCAATGTGGAGCAGGACCACCGCTACCGCGACTTCTGGCAGACCTACCACCAGATGACCGAACGCAAGGGCGTGACGGCCCAGATGGCCAAGATCGAGATGCGCCGGCGCCTGACGCTGATCGGCTCCATGCTGCTGCACAAAGGCGATGTGGATGGCATGATTTGCGGCACCTGGGGCACCACCGCGGTGCACCTGCAATACATCGACCAAGTCATTGGCAAACGCCCGGCGCAGGGAACTGACCCCAGCCTGGACGTCTACGCCTGCATGAATGGCCTGATGCTGCCCGGACGCCAGGTTTTCCTGGTCGACACCCACGTCAACTACGACCCCACCGCGCCGCAGCTGGCCAAGATCACCATCATGGCCGCCGAGGAAATGCGCCGCTTTGGCTT
Source organism: Rhodoferax sp. GW821-FHT07G04 (assembly GCF_059418585.1). NCBI lineage: Bacteria > Pseudomonadati > Pseudomonadota > Betaproteobacteria > Burkholderiales > Comamonadaceae > Rhodoferax > Rhodoferax sp. GW821-FHT07G04. The sequence goes on along the minus strand of NZ_JBWKQD010000002.1, from coordinate 1,723,211 downwards.
CAAACCCAAGGCTGCGCTGCTAAGCCACTCCAGCTTCGGCAGCAGCAACGAGCCCAGCGCGCTGAAGATGCGCGAGACCCTGCGCCTGTTGCAGCAGCAGGCACCCTGGCTGGAAGTCGACGGCGAAATGCACGGCGATGTGGCGCTGGACGGTGCCGCCCGCAAGGTTCTGATGCCCAACAGCACGCTGCATGGCGACGCCAATCTGCTGGTCCTGCCCAATATTGACGCGGCCAATATCGCCTACAACCTGCTGAAGACGGCCGCCGGTGGCAATATTGCCATTGGGCCCGTGCTGCTGGGTGCCGCCAAACCGGTGCATGTACTCACTGCCAGCACCACGGTGCGCCGCATCGTAAATATGACGGCTCTGACCGTGGCCGATGCAAACGCTATCCGCTGAGGCTTTTCACGTAAGTTTGTACACACTAACAGCACAAAATTTTACAGAATCTTTGCTTAATTTTTAGGCAAGGTCTTGCTTTTTTGGGCGGAATACGCGACACTCCTCGTCTTGGATTTTTCGGGTTTACCCGGAGTCGCCTGAGAGGTTTCATGGTGCGCAGAGGTATTGCTAAGTTAGTGTTGACCAGCTTTTTGCTGGTGCTAACCGGGGCTTGGGGGGCTGTTCAAGCCAAGGAAACACATTCCATCGATGCAACGACAACCACGGTTGCATTGAACCAATTACCTCCGCAAGGTATCGAAACCTACCAGCTGATACACCAGGGTGGGCCTTTTCCGTTTGGAAAAGACGGTGTGGTTTTTGGCAACCGCGAGCGGGTGCTACCCGCCGCAAAGCGCGGCTACTACCACGAATACACCGTTAAAACGCCCCGATCACGCGACCGGGGTGCCCGTCGAATTGTGTGTGGAGGCCAAGCCACTGCACCGGATGCCTGTTATTACACGGCCGATCACTATGCGAGCTTTCGCAAGATCGTGCCCTGAAGCGAATTTGTACCTTTAAGAAAGTGAAGCGGGAATGGATATGCCACTTCGAACAGTCAGAACGAATATCGTTCAATCGATTCGGGCCTTTAGGGTGCCCGATTTGCAGGAAGCTGCGCAAGGCTTAGGCCACCACTTCCTGTATGCCAACTTGGCCGAAGCACAGACCAAACAAGACGTGCTGGACATGATTGGCCAACAGTTCAAGTTGCCGGCACACGTGGGCAAGAATTTCGACGCGCTGTACGACAGCATGACCGACCCGGTTCACAAGTCCGGCCCACAGCCCGGCTTTATCGCCGTGCTGGAGCACATCCCCGCCAACGCCAAGTTTGACAAGGAAGCCCGCGAGCAACTGCTCGACATCTTCCGCGACACGGCAGACTATTGGGGGGACCGGAAAATCCCCTTCCGGTGCTTCTATTCTTTTCTGTAGCCCGTTCTGCACAAACCAGCCAAGCAGAACGGGCGAATGAGGCAAACAGCACCATCGCTCAACCCGCAACATCCCTTGCAGGTATCGAGGTCGCTAACGAAACCGGCGAAAAAATGCCGACCGACAAGTTGTTGGACGTATCCCCGTTGGCGCTGCGCATGAGCAGCCCCTTCAACTCCGGATACTGGCTCGCGGCAGCGTAAAGGTAATCCCGTCTGAGGCGCGTCGCGCCTTGAATAAAGCCACTTCCTCTTGGAACGTGGCTTTTTTTACGCCGGCAGTGCCAAGCTGGGGTGCTGCACCAGGGCCACATAATCGGCCACGGGCACTTCTTCGGCGCGGCGTTGCACGTCAAATGTGCCACCAAAACCTTGTTCGTCGAGCCAGCGGCCCAGCGTATGGCGCAGGATCTTGCGGCGCTGACTGAAGGCTACCTGCACCAGCTCGCTGAGCAGCTTCACTTCCACGGTTGGTGGATGTTCCAGCGGCAGCATGCGCACGACGGCACTGTTGACCCGCGGCGGGGGATCGAAACTTTCGGGCGGCACGAACAACACGTTCTCCATCGCATAGCGCCACTGCAGCATCACGCTGAGGCGGCCATAAGCGGCGGTCGCGGGCTCGGCCACCATGCGGTCAATGACCTCTTTTTGCAGCATGAAGTGCTGGTCTTCAATCGCATCCACGGCGTCCAGCAGGTGGAACAGTATCGGCGTTGAGATGTTGTAGGGGAGGTTGCCCACGACCCGCAGCTTGCTGGGAGCAGCAGAAGCCGATGCGTCCGCGTTTGCTACTGAATTAGTAGCATCCCAACTAGATTGCACGAGGGCAAAGTCCACTTTCAGCACATCGGACTCGATGACGGTGAGCTGGCCATGGGCACGCAGGCGCACCGCCAGGTCGCGGTCCAGTTCAATGACCGTCAGATGGCCCAGGCGCTCCACCAAAGGCTGGGTCAGTGCCGCGAGGCCGGGGCCGATTTCTACGACACGCTGGCCCGGTTTGGGCGCGATGGCCTGCACGATGGCATCGATGATGCCGCCATCGGTCAAAAAGTGCTGACCGAAGCGTTTGCGTGCAATATGTTTCATGCGATGCCCCGACCCGGGCGGCGGTGGAGCCTGAGGGTCATATTTACTGTGGTGGCTCGCGCATTTCCACGAAGGCATTGGACCGGACTTCCTTGGCCCAGGTCGCGAACGTGGTGTCGTAGCGGCCGGCACGCAACTGGTTGCGGATGGCGTCGCGCACCTCCTGGGGCTTCATCTCCACCCGGCGGCGTTCCAGCAGCTCGATCAGGTGCACGCCAAAACGCGACACCACCGGTGGGCTGACTTGGCCTTCAGCCAGGCGGTTCATGGCTTCTTCAAACTCCGGCACAAAGGCGCCGGGGCCGACCCAACCCAGGTCACCGCCCTGGGTGTTGCTGCCGTCTTGCGAAAACTCGCGGGCTAGGGCCGCAAAGGTGGCGGTCTTGCTCTCAATGCGCTTCTTGAAGTCGGCCAGCTTGGCAACGGCAGCCGCCTGCGTCAACTCGGGGCTGGCGCGCAGCAGGATGTGGCGCGCATGGCTTTGCACCACCGCCATGGACGGTGCGGCCGCGGCCTTGCGCTCCACCACCTTCAATATGTGAAAGCCGGCATTGGTACGCACGATGTCAGACACCTCACCCACTGCCAGGCTTTGCGTCGCATTGACGAACGCCGGTGGATAGCGGTCCGCACGGCGCAGGCCCATCTGGCCACCATTGCTGCGGTCGGCCGCCGACACCTCTTGCACCAGGGTATTGAAGTCTTCACCAGCACGGATACGGGCCAGCACCTTTTGGGCTTGCGCCGACAAGGCAGCCACCTGATCCGCCGTGGCTTTTTCCGACACCGCGATCAGCAGGTGGCCCAGGTTGACTTCCTGCGCCCCGGGGTCCGATGCGCCGCCTTGTTCGGCCAGCGCGTTGTCGATGTCGGCCTCGGTGATGCGGATGCGGGTGTCGACCTGCTGTTCATGCAAACGGGCCAGCATGACCTGGTCGCGCAACTGCTTGCGGAACTGGCTGATGGAGATGCCGTCGCGCTGCACGCGGGCTCGCAGCTCGGGCACGTCGATCTGGTTCTGGCGCGCCACGGCCTGCTCGGACTGGTCGACGATGGAGTCGTCAACCCGGATGCCGATGTCATAAGCAACCTGCAGTTGCGCCTTCTCATTGATCAGGCGCTCCAGCACCCGGCGGCGCAATTCCTCCGGCGGCGGCGGGTTCTGGCGCTGCTGCGCCATTTCGTTGGTGATACGCTGAACGGCGGTACGAACTTCGCTGTTGGTGATGGGCTCGGAGTTCACAACGGCCACAATGTAGTCGGCTTGCCGAGCGGCCTGTGCTTGTGCACCAACCGCCCCTACGCTACACACAATACCAATGACGGGGGCTGCAGCCCAAATTCGAAAATTCATGGTCTCTCAATCGTAGTTACTAAAGCGGCTGTTCGTGCCGCCTGCATCACGCAAATTCTGGTAGCGCGAGATGTTCTGGGTCAGGGCCTGTATGGGGTTGCCGCCCACGCCCAGCCGGGTAAAGCCGACAAACTCCAATTGGAACATCACGCGACCTGTCGCCGTGGAACTGCTGGTTTGCACCCGCTCCAGCACGACCCGCGCCAGCCAGCAGCCCGCATCGTACTCGACACCCAAAACGGTGTCGACCAGGCGCCGCTCGTTAAGGCTGTAGTTAAGCCGCCCCACGCTGTAGTAGCGGCCTTCGCCCTGGCCCCGGCCGGCGCCCAGCTCCTGGCCCTTGTCACCCCACAGATTGTTCAGCGGCCACTGCCAACTCAAGTCCAGTTGCTCGCTGACATCGCGCTGGAAACGGTAGGCCGCGTTCAGCACCCGGTAGTTGCCGGGGTTATAGCGGGCACCCACGGTGGAACGGACGGACTGGTCGGTCTTGGCGTTGTACTGCACCGTGGAATCCAGCGCCCAGTTGTCCTGCACATTGACCGACGCACCCAGCATCACATCGCTGAAGCCGGCCTGCGCCGGTGCGTCGGTCGGGTTCAGGGTCACCTTCTGGTCGTCAAAGCGCAGGCGCTGCGCGACACCGAAGCGGGCCAGCTGGCCGCCAGTATCCGCGTCCAGGAAGCGGGTGGTCAGGCCCAGTGTCAGCAGGTTGTTGTCGGAGATCTTGTCGTGCCCGACGAAGGCGTTTTCGGTGAAGATGGTCGCAAAATTGAAGTCGTTGGTGGCCGTGTCGTAATTGGGCTGGGCACTCTGGTTGCGGTAAGGCGTGTAGACGTAGAAGGCCCGTGGCTCCAGTGTCTGCACCAGCTTGCGGCCAAACAGCTGGGTGTCGCGCTCGAACACCAGGCCGCTGTCCAGGCTGAAAGTGGGCACCACGCTGTCCGCCGTCTGCGAGCCATTCGCCAGCAGACTGTCGAACTGGTAGCCAGTGGCATGCAATTGCAACTTGGGCGTCACGAATCCGGCCGGGGCCAGCCAGGGCCGGCTGACCTGCAGCAGGGCCACGGCACGCTGGGCATTGGGCTGCAGCGTGCGCAGCTTGTCGGCATCGAACTGCGTGAAGTCGCCATCGATAGACCAATCGATGCCGTGCACATTGGTCAGCGCGTAACGCGCCGTCACCTGCGGCACGCGGTCGTAGGGGGGCACGATGGGCGCGGTCACGTCCTGCAGGGTTTGCCACTTCAGCAGGCGCAGGCTGCTGGAGAAGGCGCCCAGTCCCCACGTGGCCGTCAGACCCGAGGGCAGCAGGCGCTGGGTGGTGGCCACACCGACGGCGGCGCTGGTGTTGGCGATGGCATTGGCATCGGCGATCGTGCTGGTACCGGTGAAGTCGCGCCAGTAGTTATCGTCGCTGACGCGGTTGACATTGGCCGCCAGACTGACGGCGCCCACGGGTGTGGCCAGCGTGCCCTGGTGCAGGTAGGAATAGCCCCAGCGGTCGGTATTGGTCAGCTTGTCGCCAGGCATGTAGTTGGCGCGGACAATGCCGCTGTAGCTGGGCTCCAGGTAGCGGAACTCGGCGCCGACATCCAGGCCACGGCGTGTCATCAACATCGGCGTGATGGTGGCGTCGCGGTTGGGCGCAATATTCCAGTAGTAGGGCTGGGTCAGTTCCAGGCCATTGTCGGTGCCCCAACCCACGGTGGGCGGCAGCAGGCCGGACTTGCGCTTGTCGGACAGCGGGAAGCTGATGGCCGGCACCGGCAGGATGGGCACGCCCTTGAAGCTCAACACCGCGCCCTGGGCGACGCCGATGTCCTCGTCCGTATCCAGGCTGATGCGGGCGGCCCGCATGATCCAGTCGGGCAGCCAGTCCGGGCCGGGCTTGCGCCGGCAGGTGGTGTAGCTGGCGTTGTAGATGACGGTATGGCTCTCGTCGATAAATTCGGCGCGGTCGGCCTGGCCCTGGCCCTGGTTTTTCAGGAAGCGGTAGCGGGGCTCATCGAAGGAACCCTCAAAAGCCTCGACCTTGAGCTCCAGCTTGGGGCCTTCAAACACATCGCCCTTGCGGTTGATGCGCACATGGCCCTCGGCCTTGGCCTGGTCGCTGGGCTGGTCGTACTCCATGCGGTCGGCCTGGATGACGGTGCCCGCCTTGCGCAGCACCACATTGCCTTCGATGACGGTCTCGAGGTCGGGCCGGCCGGTCATGCGGTCGCCCTCTACAAAGATCGGCACCTGCTTGGCCTGATTGGGCGGCAATTGCTCCTCCAGCATGGGGCTGGACTTGAGCTGGGTGCTGTCGGCGTCGGCAACTGCACCCGCCGCCGGCGCCTGCGCCTGCGCAGCCCAGCTGGCGCAGGCCATTCCGACCAACACCACCACTTGCGACAGCGCAAAGCGTGGCCGCGCGGACAGGCACGGGCTCAGATCGTCGCGTATGGCTTCACGCGGGGAGCAGGGGGCGGGCATGGACAAGGGAATGGGGTTCTGCGCAGCGAGGCGTCACGAGCGGTGTTCTTTGGGGGCTTCTTTGTAGAATGGATTATCCATGAGCCCAACCCCCAGCCCCTCGCCTTTGGCCACACCCCAAAACCCCTTGTGGACCGATACCGCCCGCCAGGCCCTGTTTGAGACCTGGCTGGCCAGCCTGCAGGGCCTGCACCAGCTCGATGCCACCACGCTGCGGCTGGCCTCGGCCGACGCCAGCTTCCGCCGCTACCTGCGGGTGGACAGCAGCGCCGCAGGTGGTGGTAGCCGCATCATCATGGACGCGCCACCCGACAAGGGCGACTGCAAGCCTTTCGTGCAGGTGGCCGAATTGATGGCCCAGATCGGGCTGACTGTGCCCCAGGTCCTGGCCTGGGACGCCACCAATGGCTTCATGCTGCTGACCGACCTGGGCACGCACACGATGAAGGACGTGATCCAGCCCGAAGCCCCGCCACCGCTGGGCCTGTACCTGGACGCGGTAGAGACCCTGGTGCAGTGGCAATTGGCATCCCGCGAGGGCGTGCTGCCCCCCTACGATCGCGCTTTTGTGATGCGCGAGCTGGAGCTTTTCCCCCAGTGGTACATCACCGAGCACCGCAAATACACACTGGATGCCGCGCAGCGCCAGGTGCTGGAGAAGTCCTTTGCCGCCATCGCGGACAAGGCTCTGTCCTGGCCTATGGTCTTCATGCACCGGGATTTCATGCCCCGCAACCTGATGGCTCCAGTGGATACAACGCCCACATCCGGCAAACCTTCAGCAACCCGCCTGGGTGTTCTCGACTTTCAGGACGCCGTCTACGGCCCCATCACCTACGACATCGCCAGCCTGATGCGCGACGCCTTTCTGAGCTGGGAAGAAGACTTTTGCCTGGACGTGACCATCCGCTACTGGGAAAAGGCCCGCAAGGCCGGCCTGCCGGTGGGGGATGACTTTGGCGAGTTTTACAAGGGCGTGGAGTGGATGGGTCTGCAGCGCCACCTGAAGATCGCCGGCCTGTTTGCCCGCCTGACGCTGCGCGACGGCAAGCCCGCCTACCTGGCTGACACGCCACGCTTCATCGCCTACATTCGCGCCACCTGCTCACGCTACATGGAGCTCAAGCCCCTGCTGCGCCTGGTGGAGCGCATTGAGGGACTTGAGGTGCCTACCGCTTATTCCTTCGGCAGGGCTTAAGCCAAATTGGCCGGTGGCCCTCGTGGAATATACGTGTATAGCTCCCAAATCAATAGCGCTTTTACATGCCCCGCTTCTACTGCCCGACCCCCCTGCTGAGTGACGCGCTGCTGGACCTGCCGGCCGGCGCCGCTCGCCATGTGCAGGTGCTGCGCCTGCAGCCCGGGGACCGCATCACGCTGTTCAATGGCCGGCATGGCGCGCTGGCCGAAGCCGACGCATGGGCCAGCCTGGGCGGCGAGTTTGACGCCACCATCACCCACATGGGCCGCAGCGACGTGCAGGTCCGCGTGGGCGCCCACAGCGCCGTTGAGCGCGAGGCTGGCGCCACCGTGCACCTGGCCGTCGGCATGCCAGCCAATGACCGCATGGACTGGCTGGTGGAAAAGGCCACCGAACTGGGCGTGGCCAGTATCCAGCCACTGATGACCGAGCGCAGCGTGCTGCGCCTCTCCGGCGAGCGGGCGGACAAGAAGATCGCCCACTGGCAAAGCGTGGCCGTGTCGGCCTGCGAGCAATGCGGTGGCAACCGCGTGCCCCTGGTGCATAGCGTGCAAACGCTGGCCGCATGGCTGCAATCACTGCCCGCAGCGGGCGACGATGTACGCTGCCTGCTGTCACTGGCCGATGGCTCCAAACCCCTGGCCGCCACCACTCTTCAAGAGCGGCCAACCGTGTTTTTATCCGGCCCCGAGGGCGGTCTATCGGCCAGCGAAGAAGCCGCAGCCCAGGCCAAAGACTTCGCGCCGGTCAGCCTAGGTCCGCGAGTCCTGCGCGCCGAGACGGCCGCGCTCACCGCATTGGCCCGCTTGCTCGCCTAAAGGGGTCTGGGCGCCAGAGCGTTCTGCGCAGGTAAAAGGAGGAGGCCGAAGGCCGGGGGACACGGAGCAGAACGCTCTGGCGCCCAGACCCCGCCCCGCTAGAAACAACAACAACCAGACCGGACCATCAGGGTTTGTACGCGTCTAGGTTGGCGCCCCAACTCTTGCATGCATGGGCATACTACAGTGACGCCTTTGGCCAATTTGCGAGGAGACCTTTCTTGATACCCGAAGCTATGCGCAACTCCGTTCGAGCCACAGGTCTGGGCGCCCTGATGAAGGGTGCAGGTCTGCTGACCCGCTTCATTCCCATCCCCCAACCCACATTGCTCGTGGGCCCCGGCTCCAGCGGTCGTCTGGGCCAGGCCATTGCCGGCTTTGGCCACCGCAAGATCCTTATCGTCACCGACAGCATCATCTCCAAGCTGGGCCTGCTGAACACGCTGACCGATGCACTGACCGCCGGTGGCGCACAGTTCGTGGTGTTTGACGAGATCACGCCCGATGCCCCCATCCCGCTGGTGCAAAAAGGCATCGACTTCTACAAGGACCAGGGCTGCGACGCCATCGTCGCCTTTGGCGGCGGATCGTCGATGGACGCCTCCAAAGCGATTGCCGTGGCCGCCTCCAACCCGGGCAAGCAATTGAACCAGTTGGCCGGCTACCTGAAGGGCCTGCGCTCCCCGGTCAAGATCTATGCCGTGCCTACGACGGCAGGAACCGGTTCAGAGGTAACGGTCGCTGCGGTTATTTCCGACCCCGTCAACCACAAGAAGTTAGTCATCGTCGACCCACGCATGGTGCCCAAGATGGCCGCGCTGGACCCATCGCTGATGACCGGCCTGCCACCCCACATCACCGCCGCCACAGGCATCGACGCGCTGACCCACGCCATTGAGGCGTTTGTCGGCAACTGGACCACAGCCTATTCGGATGGCATGGCGCTGTCGGCCGTCGGCCTGATCTTTGAGAACCTGCGCACCGCCTACACCAACGGCACCAATCTGGAAGCGCGCGAAAAGATGTCGCTGGCCTCCACCTATGCCGGCTTTGCGTTCACGCGTGCCAACGTGGGCTATGTGCACGCCATCGCCCACCAGTTTGGTGGCCTGTACCACACGCCCCACGGCCTGGCCAACGCCATCATGCTGCCGCTGGTGCTGAAATATTCACACCCCGCCATCGTCGACCGCCTGGCCCTGCTGGCCGTGGCCGCCAAGGTCGGCACCGAAGACGAAGACAAAGACGAGCTGGCGCAGAAATTCCTGGACGCGGTGGACCAGTTGAATGCCGACCTGGGCATCCCCACCTTCCTGGCAGCGCTGAAAGAGTCCGACATCCCCGCGCTGGCCAAGGCCGCCTGCTGGGAGGCGCATACTGGCTACCCCGTGCCGCGCTATATGTCGCAGGAAGTGTGTGAAGATCTGATCCGCAAGGCGCTGCCGCCCAAGGCGGCCAAAGCCGCTGCAGCAGCACCTGCGAAGAAGAGCAAGAAGGCAGTAGGTTGAAGTGAATGGCGTGACGGCCCAGGTTTCACCGCCGGGCCGCCCCAAGGTGTGGACTTGGGGTTTTGCCAAACACGGCCCCCTTGGGGGGCAGCGACCCGCGTAGCGGCGGAGCGTGGTGGCAACATTTGTAACGTAAGAGGAGCGGTTGATGAAAAAAGTAGTAACAGTGACACTGGGTTCCTCCAAGCAGGATTTCGAATTCAAGACCCAGTTCTTGGGCCAATCCTTCTCGGTGCGCCGCATGGGCGCGGACCAAGACACGGGCAAGGCCTGGGAACTGATGCGCCGCCAGCAGGCCACGGCCGACGCCATTGGCCTGGGTGAGATCCCCGACCACTACCAGGTGGGTCTGCGCACCGTCATCAACAAGGAAACCCAGCGCCTGCTCAACGTCGTGACTCGCGTACCGGTGACCACCGGCGCCACACTGCGCCGCATGCTGCAGGTGCGCGCCGTGCGCTACGTGCAGAAGGAGTTGGGCCACTACTTCAACAACAACCTGGTGCTGTTCCTCTCGGGCATGCGCAACTACGACATGGCCGTGGCCATGTCCGACTACACCAAGAACCTGAGCTTTGCCGACGCGCTGTTCCAGACCGGTGCGCCCAAGATGCTGACCTCGCTGGACCAGCTGGAGCTGTATGCCAAGGGCAGCAAGTACATGCTGCAGGGCAAGTCCGGCCAGTTGCTGGAAGCAGCCATGTCCGGCTTCAAGAACAAGATGGTCGCCGATGTGGTGGCCAAGTCCCACGTCATCGTCGGCACGTTTGCTGAGCTCAAGGCGGTCAGCAATGCCACCAACCTGGAAGGCAAGACCATCATCACCTCGGCGGTAGACGACGAACGCCTGGCCTTCTTCACCAAGTGCAAGGTCAACCTGGTCATCGACGTGTCGCCCAAGCTGTTCCCCGAAGTGGTGGGCATCAACACCATCGAGGCCATGATCCTGGCCACGCTGGAGAAGCCACAAGAGGAAGTGTCGGACGACGATTTCGACGAAATCCTCAACGAGTTGGACATCAAGCCGCGCCTGCTGCACCCTACCGGCAAATTCCGCAACATCCGCCGTTTTGCGTTTGTGATCCATCCCTTGAGCCAGAACTACATCCGCAACGCCTTCCCGATTCCGAAGTCCACGCCCAAGTTCGTCATGGACAAGGTCGAGACCTTTGCCGCCCATATGCCTCCCATGGTGTATTGCAAGATGAGCAACATCGTCTCGCCCAGTGGCGCCGAGGCCGAAGGCTGGCTGATCAGCGTGGGCGGCACGCCCAAGGAAATGCTGTCGCGCAGCCCCGAGTTCACCTACCGCCGTCTGCTGCAAGCCTCCAAGATCGCCGAGAAGATGGGCGCGCAGATCATGGGCCTGGGCGCCTTCACCAAGGTGGTGGGCGATGCCGGCGTGACCGTGGCACGGCGCTCCAGCCTGCCCATCACCACCGGCAACAGCTACTCCGCATCGGGCGCGCTGTGGGCCGCGGCCGACGCCATGCGCCGCATGGGCCTGCTGAAGGTCAACACCCACAACAAGAAGGTGGCCGCCAAGACCATGGTGATCGGTGCCTCCGGCTCCATCGGCTCGGTCAGCGCGCGCCTGCTGGCCATGTCGTTTGACGAGGTGTATCTGGCCGGCCGCACGCTGTCCAAGCTGGACGAGTTGAAGGCTTCCATCCTCAAGGAAACGCCGGACGCCAAGGTCTTCACGACCATCGACTACAACGACCTGCTGGCCGACATGGACATGATCGTCACGTCCACCTCCGGTGCCGGCAAGGAGATCCTGGACATCATGCGCGTCAAGCCCGGCTGCGTCATCACCGACGTGGCGCGCCCGCTGGACCTGCCTGCAAGCGATGTGGCCAAGCGCCCCGACGTGCTGGTCATCGAGTCCGGTGAAATCGATTTGCCGACCAAGGTCAAGGGCTTGAAGAGCATCGGCCTGCCACCCAACGTGGTCTACGCCTGCCTGGCCGAAACGATCGTGCTGGCGCTGGAAGGCCGCTTTGAAGTGTTCACGGTCGGCCGCGACACCGAGTGGGAGAAGGTCAAGGAAATCTACAAGCTGGGCCTCAAGCACGGCATGAAACTGGCCGCCATCTCGGGCGTCAACGGCGTGTTCTCGGATGAAGCCATTGCCAAGGTCGTGACCCTGGCCAAGAAGGCACGGCTGACCTGGAAAGATGGCGCGGCCGCCAAGAGCGGCGGCAAAGCTGCAAAAGCAGCCCCTGCTGCTGCTGAAGCGCCCGCAGCCAAGAAGGCTCCTGCGGCGAAGAAAGCCGCTGCTAAAAAGGCCGTGACCGCCAAGGCGCCCGCTCCCGCCAAGAAGGCTGCGGTAACCAAGACCGCTGCGAAGAAGGCTCCGGCGAAGAAAGCTGCAACTGCCCCCGCTACCGCGAAGAAGGCCGTGGCCAGGAAGGCAGCGCCGCGCAAAACGGCGGCTGCAGTCGCAGCCTGACACCAATAGGCAGCGGCCTTACTAAGTAGACCGCAGCAACCACAACGCCTGTGCCGGCCCTTGCGATAGGGCTGCCACAGGCGTTTGTACGTCCACCCTCTGTAGCGCATGATGATGGTGGCGCGCCACGTACACTGGGCGCACCATGAACCGCAACCTCTGCCTGCTAGCCCTTTGCCAAGGGCTCTTCCTCACCAACAACGTCGCCTTCATCGCCATCAATGGCCTGGTGGGTCTGAGCCTGGCCCCCTTTGGTTGGATGGCCACGCTGCCCGTCATGGGCTATGTAGTCGGCGGCGCGTTGAGCACGCCCCTGGTGGCCCATACACAATCCCGCTTTGGCCGCGGCATCTCTTTCCAGATCGGTTTGCTGGTGGCCCTAGTCTCCGCCGGCGTGGCCGCGTGGGCCGTGGTGGATAAAAACTTCTGGCTCTTGGTGGGCGCCACGGTCGTGGCGGGCTACTACAGCGCCAACGGCCAGCTGTACCGCTTCGCCGCGGCCGAACTGGTGCCCGCACCCCAACGCGAAAGGGCCGTGTCCCTGGTACTAGCCGGTGGTCTGATTGGCGCAGTCGTTGGACCCAACCTGGCTGCACGCACGCGTGGCCTGCTAGGCGTGCCCTTTGCCGGCGCGTATGTCGTGCTCGCCGTGGTGGCCATCGTCGCGATGGTATTGATGGCCTTTATCCGCTTTCCTCCCCACGCCGCAGCGCCCAGCGGGCAAAGCGGCGGTAGTAACGACGGTGGGCGGCCGCTATCCGTCATCATGCGCCAGCCCGTGTTCATCGTCGCCTGCGCCAGTGCCGCACTGGGTTATGGCGTCATGAACCTGCTGATGGCCGCCACCCCGCTGGCCATGCAGCAATGTGGCCTGTCGTTTGACGATGCGGCCTTTGTGCTGGAGTGGCATGTCATCGGCATGTTCGCCCCCGGCTTCTTTACCGGCGGCTGGATCAAGCGTTTTGGCACGCTGCCCGTGATGGGTGTGGGCGTGGCGCTGAACTTGGCCTGCATCGCCATCGCGCTGTCGGGCGTGGAACTGCACCAGTTCACAGTCGCATTGTTTCTGCTGGGCGTAGGCTGGAATTTTGTGTTCACCGGCAGCACCACGCTGGCGCTCAGTGCGTATCGCCCCGAGGAGAAAGACCGAGCCCAGGCGGCCATCAATTTTTCTGTGTTTGCGGTGATGGCGTTTACATCATTTGCATCGGGTGCGTTGGTGACTACGCAGGGCTGGAGTTTGTTGAATTGGGGGTCGCTGGTGCCAGTGGCGCTGACGGCGGGGACGTTGGTGTGGTTGGCGAGTAGGCCGCGCGGGACCTGAAGACGGCCACGTCGATCAATCTGCTAAACGACCTCAGGTATGTCACCTAGTTCTCCGCACAGCCCATCCAGCACCCTCTGCAACCAAGTCTATGACGACGCCATCAACTGCGATCTGCGCTCTTCCAGGTCGCACATCGACCGGATAGTGGCGCACGCCGTTCGCAACATACCAAAAGGAGCCCTCGCGATTTGGGGGTACCTCCCTGTACCAGTACGGCAGTCCGCCAACCTGAATGCACCCACTGTCGTACACGGAACCGCAACTCGTACGCGGTGCCGAAGTGGGTACTGCTAGCACGACTGCCGGCGTGATGGTCAGCAGATGAAACTCATATGGGGGAAGCGATGTGCGCTCACGCGATCGACTTGCCCAGTCCGCAAGGGGCGCAATCTGCTTTGCGGTTTGATCGAGGTCACGAGCAACGCGATGACCGTCAATATGATGACCGTGAAGGTCAGTGAATATAAGATCACAGGTTCCGGAGTACATGAAAGTACTCCTGCAGCCACCCAGTACAGGCTGCCTATCGGTGCCGATTGCTATAGGTCCCACCAAGTCGGCGCCAGTACGCCCATCCTTCGCAGGAGGATATGCGCAGCCCGACAAGCTCGCGCCAGCCAAAAGCACTGATACCAGAAGAAAATTGCCCACGAGTGCGTCCTGACATCAAAGGCAATAGCAATGCATCAAATTTGATAGCAAACTATTCAACCCCGGCGAGGGCTAGATGCGAATTTGCTTCAGACGCTTCGCAACAAACCCCAAATTGGGTATAAAAGCCTCAGAACCGCTGATCCAACCACCGCTTCAACGCGCCAAACACTGGCTTGGCATCCACTTCGTTGAAGATCTCATGGTACAGATCGTCAAAGCATTGCGTGGTGACCACGTTCTGAGGGGCCAGCGCGGCAAAGGCACGGCTGCCGTCGGCGTTCAGCAAACGGTCGTCGCCGGCGTACATCAACAGTGTCGGCACGGTCCATTGGGGTGCGGCCTCCAGCGTCTTGGGGCCGGCCTCGGCGATGAAGCGGGCCAGCCGGGCCGAGATGCGGTCGTGCACCAGGGGATCGGCCTTGTAGGCGGCCACAACAGCGGGGTCGTGTGATACGAACTGGGGTTTGACGCCGTTACCCACGCGCAGGTTGGGTGCGATTTTGGGCAATATTGAAACCAAGAATTTCTGGAAGGCGTTCATCCCGGCATCCAAGGCCGGGGACGACATGACCAACCCCTCCACCGGGCGCATGGCCAGCGACACAAAGCGCCCTACCACCAGGCCGCCCATGCTGTGGCCCAGCAGGATCAAGGGCATGTTCTTGGGCATGCGGGCGCGGGTGCTGTCCACGATGTCGGCCAGGTCGTCCAGCAAGCGGGTATCGGTGGGCAGGCCACCGCGTGCGCCGTTGGACTCGCCATGGCCGACCTGGTCGTACCCCCGCACCGCAAAGCCCCAGGCATTGAGCTGGCGCGCCACGTGGTCGTAGCGGCCGGCATGCTCACCCAGGCCATGGACGACGATGACCACACCGCGCAGTTTGACGGTGGTGTCTATGGGCCAGTCTTGCACGATGACGTTGTCGCCGTCCGTGGCGGTGAAGGTGGATAGTCGGGATTCCGTGGACATGCGTCGGTGCGGTGCAGTGGTGGCCGGGGTGTGGATAGGTCTTTTATGGGAACTGTGCAATGACCTGGGCCACGGCCGCGGTCAGCTTCTTGGCATAGGGGATGTGCAGGAACTCATTCGGGCCATGCGCATTGCTCTTGGGGCCTAGCACGCCACAGATCATCATCTGCGCGGAGGGGAAGCCTTCCGACAGCATGTTCATCAGCGGAATGGTGCCGCCTTGGCCGATGTAGCCACAGGGCGCGCCGAAGTGGGTTTGCGAGGCCGCGTTCAAGGCTGTCTCAAACCACGGCGCGGTGCTGGGCGCGTTCCAGCCGGTGGCGCTGGACAGACCTTCAAAAGTGACCTTGGCCTGGTAGGGCGCGTTGTCTTCCAGCAAGGCCTTGAGTTCTTGCACGGCGGTAGCGGCCTCCACCAGCGGGGGCAGGCGCAGGGACAGCTTGAAGGCGGTGTAGGGGCGCAGCACATTGCCGGCGTTTTTCATCTCGGGGAAGCCGTCGGCACCGGTCACGCTCAGCGTGGGCAGCCAGGTGCGGTTCAGCAGGGCCTGCAGTGGGTCGGTCGTCGTGGGCAATGCAAACTGGGTGGAACCACCGCAGTCGTAGTGCGCCCAGGGGAAGCGTTTGTAGATTTCATCGCCCAGGATCGCGGCTGTGGCCTTGGCCTGGTTCAGGCGATCAGCCGGCACTTCGCAGTGGAAGCTGGCCGGCAGCAGGCGGCCGGTGGCGCTGTCTTCCAAACGGTCCAGCACCTGGCGCATGATGCGGAAGCTCGAGGGCACCAGGCCGCTGGCATCACCCGAGTGCACGCCTTCGGTCAAGACTTCGACCTTGAGCACGCCGCTGGCCATGCCGCGCAGGCTGCTGGTCAGCCACAGCTGGTCGTAGTTGCCGGCGCCCGAATCCAGGCACACCACCAGGCCGACATCGCCCAGGCGGGGCTTCAGTGCATCGATATAGGGCAGCAAATCGTAGGAGCCGCTTTCTTCGCAGCTTTCGATCAGTCCCACGATGCGGGGATGGGGCGCGTTCTGGGTCTTCAGCGTCTGGATGGCGGCAATGGCAGCGTAGGCGGCATAACCATCGTCCGCGCCGCCGCGACCATAGAGCTTGCCGTCATCGATCTTGGGTGTCCAGGGACCCAGGTCATTGCGCCAGCCAGAGAATTCGGGTTGCTTGTCCAGGTGGCCGTACATCAGCACGGTCTGCGTGGAGTCGGCCTTGGTGGCCGGCACTTCAAAGAACAGCACCGGCGTGCGGCCCGGCAGGCGGATCACTTCGAGCACCAGGCCGCTGACCTTTTGGGCTTCGATCCACGCGGCGGTGTTGCGCACCACGGTGTCGAGGTAGCCATTGGCTTCCCAGGCCGCGTCGAACATCGGCGATTTGGCGGGTATGCGGATGTAGTCCTGCAGTTGGGGAACAATCTCGGCGTCCCACAGCGCACTGACCTGGCTGAGGGTGTGGGCTGCATCGAGCACGGTGGGGGGTATACGGGCGTTCATGCAAATCTCCTTTTCTTCATTGGCTGCCATGTTTCGGCAGGCAAACCGCCATCATGCCACGACTGGCGCCCAGGCGCTGCGGGTGCCGCCCGCACCTGGAAAGCTTGCTACAGTGGTGGCGACATTGGCCCTTTCTTCATCGGAGTCCCCCCATGGTTTTTGCGCTTTCCTCCCGCCTTCTTGCCAACAGCAAACTCAGCCGCCGTCTGGCCGTCACACTGGCTGTGGGCGCGCTGTGTTTGGGTAGCAACCTGGCCCAGGCCCAAGGCGGCGGCACGGTCCGGCTGCTGGTGGGCTTTCCGCCGGGCGGCGGCACCGATGCCATCGCCCGCATACTGGCCGAGAAGCTCAAAGACCCGCTGGGCAGCAGCGTCATCGTGGAGAACAAGGCCGGCGCGGGCGGGCAGATTGCGGCTCAGGCGCTGAAGACGGCCGCGCCCGACGGCACGACGCTGTTTTTGTCGCACGACCACACGGTCTCCATCCTGCCGCTGGTGGTCAAGAACCCGGGCTTTGAGCCGGCGCGCGATTTCGTGGCCGTGGGCGGATTTGCCACCTTCGTGAATGCGCTGGCGGTGTCGGGCGGCACGCCCGCCAAGTCCATGGGCGAGTATGTAGCCTGGGTACAAAAGCAAGGCGCAGGCAAGGGCACGGTGGGTGTGCCGGCACCCGCGTCGGTGCCCGAGTTTCTGGTCAAGATGATTGGCCAAAAGTACAAGCTGGATCTGCAGTCCGCCCCCTACCGCGGCAGCGCGCCGATGATGGGTGACATGCTGGGCAACCAGATTGCAGCGGGCACGGGCTCGGTGCCCGACTTCATCGAGAACCACAAGGCCGGCAAGATACGCGTCGTCGCGGTAATGGGCAACGCGCGCCAGGCCACGCTGCCCGATGTACCCACCTTTGCTGAGCTGGGCCTGGCCGGCTTTGAAGACCTGCCCTACTACGGCATCTTTGCGCCCGCCGGCACACCGCAGGCAACCATCGACAAGATTTCCGCAGCGCTGGCCAAGGTGGTTGCGCTGCCCGAGGTGCACGACCGCCTGACCGCGATGGGCCTGACCGTGGCCTATATGACGCCGCAGCAACTGGCCAGCCGCGAGCAGGCCTACAGCCAGACCTGGGCACGCATCATCAAGTCGACCGGCTTCGTGCCGCAATAGCTAGAAATTTCCGCCCCGCATAAAACGCAACACGCCTTCGGCAAACCCAGCATCCTGGTCCACGAAGTCGTGCGACTCGTGGACTTCACACGCCGATAGGCTGGGCGCGCGGCCGACCGGG
The DNA here is from genome assembly GCF_059418585.1 of Rhodoferax sp. GW821-FHT07G04. Classification (NCBI taxonomy): domain Bacteria; kingdom Pseudomonadati; phylum Pseudomonadota; class Betaproteobacteria; order Burkholderiales; family Comamonadaceae; genus Rhodoferax; species Rhodoferax sp. GW821-FHT07G04. The sequence goes on along the minus strand of NZ_JBWKQD010000002.1, from coordinate 1,705,180 downwards.
TGCGGCCCGCCGCTGAACCGCACCGCCTGCGCACGTGTGGCCCGGGCCTCGTTGAGCACCATGTCCAGCTGCTCGGGTGGCGAGCGTGGGCAGTTGTCGGCCGCGTGGCCCAACACCAGCAGTGCACCTGGGAAATTTTTCAGGTCGGTATCCGACAGGGACTGCGCGACCCAGGGCCTGCGCTTGCTGTTCTCACCCACCAGCATGGGTGACACCAGCACCACACCATCGGGTGCCTGCCCGCCGCGCAAACGTGCTGCCGCGTTGGCCGCGGACAGCGTGCCGCGGCTGTGCCCCAGCAGCCACACGGCCTGGGCGCCGGTGCGGGCGCGCACATCGGCCACCACACGCCCCAGGTCCACCGCGTGTTCGGTCTGGATGCGCAAGCCCGCGAGGCCATCGTCACTCCACCGATCCGATGGCGCGTCCACCAGCACGGTGGTGACACCCGCGGCCTGCAGGCGCGGCGCGCTACGCACGAGGATATTGCCTTTGAGACGCCGTGGGCAACCGGCATCGTCGATGTCCAGCCAACCGCCACCGCCGATCAGCAGGATGGCGGCTATCGCGCCCTTTCCGGCTGCGGTGCCATCGCCCGGCCGCGGGGTCTGCCAGCTGTAGCGCATCGTGGTGCCGGCATGGGTGGGGATGTCCACCACCGCACCGCAAACGGCGGACGGAGGTGCGGCGCCCTGCGCATGTACCAATGCCGTGGCGCAAACCAACAAGCCAAAGAGCAGGGCGCGCAGCATTGGCAGCATGGGCAGCAAGCTGTTCATTGCACCGGGTTTTGGATCCAGCGCGCGATGCGCTCCACGACGGATGCCTCGGCCCCGATGTAGCCATGGAAGTGCAGGGCCTCGCAGGGATCGCCCGACTCACCAACCCCCTCCTGCACCATCAGCAAGGCCTTCACCGGCGCCTGCTTCAAGGCTGCGGGAATGGCCTTGGCTTCATAGGGTGTGCAGACGCGGCAACCGTCACGCGCGTGGTGCACCACCAGCGTGGGGACGCGGATTTTGCCGAGGTCTTGCCGGGGCACAGCACCCGCCCACTTGTAGGCGGTGACAGACGATGTCAGCACCACACCGGCAATCTGTTCATGGGTGTCGCGGATGGCGGCGGCGGCGGCCGAGATCGTGCCCATGCTGGTGCCTACCAGCCAAAGGGGCAGCGGGCTTCTGGCCTTGATGGCGGTGAAGACGGCGAGGTTGTCGGCCGCATGCAATTCGCCAATGCGCACCACGTCATCGCTCAGGTCTATGGCATCAGACGGGCGGCCGACCATCACCACGTTGAACGGGTAGCTGGCCCACAGCTTGCCGGTTCGGATCAGGAAGTTCTGGCTGGCCGGCCAGCCGTCATGGCCCAACCTGCCATAGCCGCCACCGCCACCGGAGAACAGCACCACGGTGGCGGTGGCTTGCGGATTCCACACTGCAAACAGTGGCACGCGCACCTGGGGTCGTGTTTCCACCGACAACACTTCGCCCACACCAGGGGTTTGCGCCAGCCCGGCGCCAGCGCAAGCCAAGGCACTGAGCCAGACCAGCACAAACAGCCTCAGAGTTTTCATAGGCCCTCCTGTGGCTTAGTAGCGCCACGGGGTCCATCCTAGGCCAAGCCCGCAGCTTAGGCCAGCACAGCCGTTTCTTTGGCTTCAGCCTTAGTCGCTGGGCGTTTGCGCCGCAGCTTGGGTGCGGGCGCGGGTTTGGTCAACGCCAGGTATTCCTGGAAGCTGTCGCGCAGGCACTGGGCCAGCACGTCAGGGTCGGGCAACTGCTCGTAGCAGGACGTGAACGACACAACGATGGTGTCGTTGTAGCCGGTGACCGAGAAGACCAGACCCATGCCGTCAGAGATGGGCATGATGGCCGACAGATAGGTGAGCCGCGCGCCCAGCAGGTACAGCGGTTCGCGCGAGCCCGGCACATTGGTGATGGCGCAATTGGCCAGCGGTGCCCAGTCGCCCAGCAGGGCCGAGGCCGAACGCAGCATCTTGCTGGTGGCCACAATGGCCAGCGAAGGCGCTTGCTGGGCCAGCAGCGTCAGCTCGCGGGCGCTCAGGGCCTGGGCCATGACGGCGGATGAGGAGCTGGCCTGCTGGATGGCAGCCAGGCGCTGCACCGGATCGGCAATGTCGGTGCCCAGACCGACGCGCACCCAGGAGTAGTTGCCGGAGGGGTCGCTTACCAATTCAGCGTCTACATCGCTGTGCACGGCAATGGGGGCGGCCGCGACCAGGCTTTGCAGTGGCAGCTCATCTTGCTTGTACAAGTAATTGCGCAGAGCGCCTGCACAGACGGCTTGCACTACGTCGTTGACCGAGGCACCGGGCACCAGGTCGCGGATGGCCTTGAAGTCGGCCAGCGCAAAACGGCGGGTCTCGAACACGCGGTGCGGCGAGACCTCGGTGTTGAAGCGGGTCGTCGGAAAGGCGTGGGGCTTGCCCAGAAACTCGCCAGCGAAGGTCTTGACCGTAGCCTTGATCGCGGTCCAACTATTGCTCAGCGGTTGGGCCAGGCGCAGCGGCAGTGTCGCGAAGTTCAGACCCGCCAACCACAGCAGTTGCATATTGCCCGGTGGAGTTTCAGGGAACCAGGGTGCGGCCGGTGCCGGCGCAGCAGCCACCGGCGACAGGTCGTGCAACAGGCTGGTGATTTCGTTGCCGTGACTCACATCAATGGCGGCGTGGTGGATCTTCAGCAGCACCGCGAAACTGCCCACCGGCAGGTCCAGAAAACTGTCCAGCCCCTCGATGACATACATCTCCCACAGAGGCCGCTGCAGGTCTAGCGGGCGCGCGTGGATGCGCGAGGACTGGATGCAGAACTGGCGCCAGTCGCCCGGCTTGGGCAACGCGATGTGGCGCACGTGGTATTCGATGTTGAAGTTCTCGTCTTCCACCCAGTAGGGGTAGTCCAGGTCCAGCGGCACGCGCAGGATCTTTTCGCGGAAGTTGGGCAGCTTGTCGAGCCGGCTTTCCACGTGGGCCAGGATCTGCTTGAAGCGCACCATGCCACCGGGTGCGGTGGATTGGTCGTAGATGTGCAGCAGCGTGAGGTTGGAGTTGGCGTGCGCGCTGTCGGAGTAGATGTAAGCCGCGTCGTGTTCACTCAGTTGGCGCATGCAAAAGTTTCTTTCTGGGGTGCAGTTCAGAGGGTACCGGATACGGTGCAAGGGGCCTCTGGCGCGGCTGCGCCGGTGGCGCTCAGCACGCGGGCCAGCAGCCCCTTGGGGACGAAGGGCTTCCATTGGTTCTCGGGCTGGGCCAGCCGGTCGGCCACGATGGACAGCACGATACCGTTGAAGCCCAGGCCGATATGGCTGCCGGGCACCTGGATGTTTTCGTGCAGCGCCGGGTCGCCGTCGATGGTGGCCTCTTGCGGGGGCACCACGCCATCGGACAGCGAGTACAGGCAACTGGTGGGAATGGCCAGGCGGCGGCGCTCGCGCATGACCTTGACCTTGGGTTGCATCACGTGGGCGGCGGCGCCCAGGCGGTGCGATACCAGGCGGTACAGCGCCTTGACGGCCGTGGGCGACTGGCTGCCCGAGGCGTCCACGCTGACCGGGCTGCCCAGCGTGATGATGGAGCGCACGCACTCCAGCGAATTCTGCGCGCTGTACATGGAGAAAACACCGCCCAGGCTCCAGCCGACCAGGCTGACCTTCTTGCCGGTGGTGTAGTGCAGGTGGCGGATTTTTTGGGGCAGCGCATTGGCATGCTTGCTGCGAAAGCCCACATTGCGGCCCAGGCCCCAGGTATGGACGTCGTAGCCTTTGTTTTGCAACATTAGCTTCAGGCCGATCAAGGTGGTCTCTCCAGCCATGAAGCCGGGCACCAGCAGCACCGGGTGGCCGTCGCCGTGGGGGGCTTCCATCAGCAGGGGCAAAGAGGCGGGCAACAGGGCCATCTCCAGCAAACCACGGCCTTCCAGCAGCGAACTCAGCACATGCGGCGCGCCAACATGGCCATGGCGAACGACGGGACGGCGACGGTGCATTGACAAGACTCCTGTTCTGCGGATGTTCCAACTCCTGACAGTCTATGACGAATTGGTGACAGCAAAGTTAGGTGGTAAGCCTAAAAAATGGGCAAAAACAGGTTTTGCCGCCGGGCCGCCCCAGGGCGAGAACCCCCGAGGGGCTGAAGGCTACGGCTCCAAAGCCACCTGCGTGGCTTTGGACAGCCTGAAGAGCCCTAGCCTCTGGCTGGGCCTGATCAGCGACCCGCGCAGCGGTGGAGCGTGGGGGGCTACATCAAATATGGGCATCAAAGCCCACGTCTTCCGCCTGCGGCGCCCGCAGCGGCAGGCGAATTTTGAAGCTGCTGCCCTGGCCCGGGGTGGATTCCACGGCCAGGGTGCCGCCCAGCGTCTTCTTGACGAGGTTTTCCACAATGGTCATGCCCAGGCCCGTTCCGCCGCGGCCGATCTTGGTGCTGAAGAAGGGCTGGAAGAACTGCGCCAGCAGCTCTCGCGACATGCCAATGCCGTCGTCCGAGACCTGCAGGTCCACCCAGCCGAACTGGGCCTGGGCCGCGATGCGCACCGTGCCGTCGGTGCGCCCCTCAAAGGCATGCAGATAGGCGTTGTTAATCAGGTTGATCAGCACCTGACCCAGTGCGCCGGGGAAGCTGTCCAAGAGGATGTCGGACGGTACCTCGACCACCACCTTGTGGGTGTGGCGCTTGAGGCTGGGGCTCAACGTGTCCAACACCTCCTTGACGACATCGGCCAGGTCGAAGCTGCGGCGCTGCTCGCTGGCCTGGTCGGCGGCCACCTGTTTGAAGTTTTGCACCAGGGCCACGGCGCGGTGCAGGTTGCGCTCGATCAGCGCGCTGCCCTCCGACACCTCTTGCAAAAACGCCGCCAGGTCCGAGCGCTTGAGCTGGCCCGCGTCCACCTGGGCCTGCAGGCGCTTGGCCAGGTCGGTGCAGGTGCTGGCCGTGATCAGGCTATTGCCCAGCGGCGTGGCCAGCTCGTGCGTGACACTGGCCACCAGCGTGCCCAGTGTCGCCTTGGCGGCGCTGCGGGCCAGTGCCTCTTGCGACTGGTGCAGCGTCTGCATGGCCGCATGCAACTGGGCCGAGCGCTCGGCCACGCGCTCCTCCAGCGTCTCGTTGAGCTCATGGATGCGCTGCTCGGCCTCCTTGCGCTCGGCGATGTCCATGTGGGTGCCGGCCATCCACTCGGCGCGGCCGTCGGTTGTACGGGTGGACACCTGGCCATGGGCGGCGACCCAGACCCAGTGCCCGTCCTTGTGCTTCAGGCGATGCTCGAACCGGTAGTAGGGCGTCTGGTCCTTCAAGTGCTGCACCAGCGCGGTCTGGGCCAGGACTAGATCATCGGGGTGGAACAGCCGGGGCAGGGTGTCCAGCGTGAAGGGGCTGAGTTCTTCCAGCGTGTGGCCCGTCAGCTCGGCCCAGCGGGCATTGATCTGCACCTGGCCGGTTTGCAGGTTGACCTCCCAGGAGCCGGCATTCGTGCCCCGCAAGATGGCGCTCAGGCGTTCGCGCTCCAGCTGCAACGCCCGCTCATGGGCCTTGCGTTCGCTGATGTCCAGGTAGGTGGACACCATGCCGCCGTCGGGCGTGGGCATGCCCATGATCTCCAGCGTACTGCCGTCGCTGGGGCGGGTGCGCTCGAAGCGGTGGGGCTGGAACTGCTTGGCAATGGCGATGCGCGACTCGGCCAATTCCTTGACGTCCCCGGGGCCGTACTCGCCGCGCTCGGCGTTGAAGTAGGCCAGCTTTTCAAAGTGCACACCTGGCTGGCACAGCTCGGCGGGTAGCTCCAACAGTTCACCGAACTTGGCATTGCACAACTCAATGACGAGATCCGCATTGACGTAGCTGATGCCCTGGTTCACATTGCTGACGACCGACTCCAACAGCGCCGCCTTGCGCGCCAGCTCGGCCTCGCGGTGGCGCAGTTCGGCGGTGCGTGCCTCCACGCGTTGCTCCAGCTCGGACTTGAGTTCGCGCAGGGCTTGCTCGCGCTGGCGCGGAATGGTGACGTCGGTGTAGGTGGTGACCATGCCGCCGTCGGGCAGGGGGTGGCCATAGACTTCGATGATGGAGCCATCTGGTCGCACACGCTCAAACCGATGGGGCAGAAACTGGCGGGCCAGTTCCAGCCGCGGGCGCACCAGCTCTTCGACATCACCGGGGCCGTATTCACCCTGGGTGGCGTTGTGGCGCAGCGCGTCCTGCATGGTGGTGCCGGGTCGGCACAGGGCGTCGGGGAAATTCAGCAACTGCTGGAAGCGCCGGTTGGCGGCCACCATCACCAAGTCACGGTCGAACACGGTGAGGCCGATGTCGAGCTGGTCCAGCCCCTGCGCGAGCAGCGCCAGCTTGTCGCCCGACCCCAGTTCAATTGCCACGCGGACTCCCGAGCAGATGTGTGAGTTCTTGCCAAAGAGTGCCAGTCTACGCCTGCACGGCTTTCTATACCACCCATGCCGCGTTCAGGCCGACTGGGTTTTGTTAAATCGGGCGTTAGCCCTCGAAAAATATGCGTATATCGCTATCTATTTAGTAGCATCTGTCAAAGGAAAGTCTTTGCGCAGCGTGACGTAGGTGGCATTGGTCCAGCCGAAGCCATCCTGCGTGGCGTACTCGCCGCCGCCGCCGGGGCGAAAGGCCGTGACATCGTATTTCTCCAGCAGCCGGCCCGTCTCCAGGTAGACGCGGTGCACCGCCCCCAACCAGCGGGAAGCGATGTCGCGCGCCAGGTCCGCATGGCCATAGCGCAGCAGACCATGGGCCGCCATCCACTGCAACGGGGCCCAGCCATTGGGAGCGTCCCATTGCTGGCCAGTCTGCTGCAGCGTGGTCTGCAAACCGTTCTGCGTCAGCAACTGCGCCTGTACGACATGGGCACTGGACTCGGCCTGCGCATCGCTGGCCACACCCAGGTACAAGGGCACCAGCGCGGCGGCCGTCAGTTGCGGGCGCGGCTGGTGCTTGACCCACTGGTAGTCTACGTAATGGCCCTGCGCTTCGCTCCACAGATAGCGGTTGATGGCACGCTTACGCCGCCGCGCGCGCTGGGCGTAGTGCTGCGCGCCCGCAGTATCGCCTGCATGGGCACAGCCTTGGGCGATAGCACCTTCCAGGCCCCACAGCAGGCTGTTCAGGTCCGCCGGCAGAATCTCGGTGGTCTCGATGCTGTCCAGGCGCTGCGGGTCGGCGCACCAGCGGCTGCTGAAGTCCCAACCGCTTTCAGCCCCGGCGCGGAGGTTGCGGTAGACCTGGGCGGCGGGGCGGTCACTCTTCTGTGCGGTCAGCACATCGTCGCGGTAGGACTCCTCGCGGGGGTGGTCCGCTTCGTCCCAGTAGCGGTTCAGCAATGCGCCGTCGGGCAGGTGTACCAAGTGGCCGAGGGCCTGGCCGCGCGGCAGTTGCACGTCGGCGCCCACCTCGCCCTCCATCCAGTAGGCGTACTCGGCCTTGAGCTGCTGCAGGTACATGGCATAGGCGGCCCCCTCGTCGGCCAGGGGCGCTGCGCACTGCACCATCTTGAAGAAGAACGGTGGTTGCGAGCGGCTCAACATGTAGCTGCGGTTGCTGTTGGGGATGAAGCCGTAGCGGTCGATCAGGCTGGCGAAGTTGCGCAGCATGTCTTCGGCCAAGGGGCGGTAACCGTCTTCGACCAGGCCCAGCATGGTGAAGTAGGAGTCCCAGTAGTAGACCTCGCGGAAGCGCCCACCCGGCACTACATAGGGATGGGGCAGTGGCAGCAGTGTGCTGGTGCCTGGCAGCGGCGGCACCTCGTTGTCCGTACTGCGCACCAGCTGGGGCCACAGGCCGCGTATGCGTTCACGGATCGCATCCCATGGCGAGTTGGCCACGCCGGTCTGCGGCAGCACAAAATGCTCGGCGACAAAAGCAGTCAGCGAGAAGCCCGGCTCGTGCCGGCGCTGTTCGTACAGGCCGACCAGCAGGGCCGGTTGCAGGCTGCGGGGCAGTGCGTCGACGAAGGTTTTGCCATCGCTCAGCACGTCCTGCATCTGCACATCGACAAATAGCTGGCCATACATACGCAGTGGCGTGCGCTGGGCATCCAGCGCGCGTTGTTCAAGCGGCGTCTGTTGCGGCGCCGTTAAAGGAACTTCTCGCTTCATGGGGTCATGCCTGCGGCTGTGCGCGCGTCCAGCTTTTGTTGCTGCCATGCGGCTTGCAGCGCGTTCCTGCGCAGCGCGCGGTGGAACAGCCACAGGAACAGTGCCAACAGTGCAATCGGCACCAGTAGCAACGCAAAGGCAGTGCGGCCATCAAAGGCCATGAACAGGCGCCCAGTCACGAAGGAACCGAACGAACCGCCCAGCGCGGAAAAGATGACGATCAATCCGGTCATCGCAGCATGCCGACTTTTGGGCAGCACGCTGAGCATGGCGGAATTGATCGCCGGGTATATGGGGGCCAGGAACAGGCCAATCAGCGGGAACACATAGGCCACCAGCGGTGCGCTGACCCAACCCATATTCGGGTTGGGTTGTAAGCCAGCCGACAGCGGAAGCGTCATCAGTATCAACGTGGCAATCGCCACCACACAGAGGTTGACGACGCTGTACCAGCCGACCCGCGCAATCACTACGGCGCTGATCAGGCGGCCTAGCGCCGTACTGGCCGGCATGATGACGGCCAAGCCCACACTCATCGCCGCAGGCATGTGCAATACCTGGTTGTTGAAGCTGGGCAGCCAGGTGGCCACACCTTGCTCGATCAGCACATAGAGGAATGCGCTGAGCACAAACACCATGACCAGGCCAGACAACATCAGACGCAGCATGGCGCGAACGTCATCGGTCAGCGAGCCATTGCGTGCGGCACCCAGGCCACTGGCGCGGGCCTCGGTCTCATCCACGCGGCTGACGGCCAACAGGCAAAAGCCGATGGCGATGATGGCGGTCAGCACCCAGTAGACATTGAGCCAGGCCGTGGAGTCCGGGTGGGCGTTGTCCACCGCTGCGCTGAACAGCCAGTAGCCGCTCAACACGCCCAGCATGAACATGCCCTCCAGCAGATTAGTAAAGCTGGCATGGCTGCGCGCATCGCGCGTCAGCAAGCCAATCATCGAATAGGCCGAAACCTTGACCAGCGCAAAGGCCGTGCCGATGGTAATGAACAGCAGCTTGATGGCCCAGAAGGCCGACAGCACAGGCATCAGCGCGCAACCCAACCCCACGGCCGCCAGACCGATCAGCATGGCGCGCCGCAGCCCCAGGCGCGGCAGCAGCGAGGCCACGAGGAAGGAGACGATGGCAATCGGCAGGTCTTTGTAGGCGTCCAGCACCGCAGCGTCGGCACGGGTCACGCCCATGGACTGCACGGCCAGCAGGTTGATGGAGCCCACGCTGTTGAGCAGGGCGCCAAAGACCATATAAACCAGGATGACCGCGCTGCGGATCAGGCCTTGGCTGCCGGTAGAGGGGGTGGGGCTGAGGTTGTTCATGGCATTTGCGCAATGGGCAAGCGCCGCACGGGTGGCGGCGCCTGCAATGGAGGTCTGTGGCGAGAAGCTTAGAAGTGTTTGGTCAGAGACACCTGGATGGCGCGGCCAAAGATGGATCTACCCAAGAACACACCCTGCGCATTGGACCCACCGCCGATGATGCGCGCATTGCCTTCGGTCAAGCCCAGCGTGTTGGTCAGGTTGGTGCCCGTGACGCGGAACTCCAGGTCGTTCATGTCGACGACGAAGCCAGCATCCAGCGTGGTGTAGGCCGGCAAAGGCTGCAGGTTTTGCGTGTCGGAGAAGCGCTTGCCGATGTAGGCGACGGTGGCGAACACCTTGGTCGAGCCCCAGTCGCTATCAAACCGGTAGCTGGGGCTGAACCGGGCCTGGAATTGGGGCTGGCGCAGCACCTGGTTGCCGTCGTCGGGACCGCCGTCGTTGTATTTGCCAATGGACCACGCACCGCCGAAGGCCAGCTCCAGCCCGCGTGTGGGCCGGTATGCACCCTCAAACTCCAGGCCATTGGCCTCCGAGCCGCGGTTGAAGGTCAGTTGCGTGCCGTCGGCCAGCGTCTGGGTCTGGATCTGGCCGACGAAGGTGTTGCGGAACGCGGTCAGGAACAGGCTGTAGTTCTTGTCCGCGGCTTTCACGCCAATTTCGTATTGCCGCGTGTCTTCCATGACCCGCACGCCACCAATGCCCACCTCGTTGAGGTTGGGGAAGCGGCCGCCGGTGTTGATGCGCACAAAGGTGTTCAGGTTGTCGTTGATCAGGTAGGCGGCACCCAGCGTGGCCGATGTCTTGTTGAATGTGACGTCCACAGGGGTGTAGACGCCCGACAGATAACCGGCATTGTTGTTGTACAGCGTCAGCGGGTTGCTGTCCAGATCGCCACGGGCGCCACCGTCGAAGGCGCCGGTGACGCGCTGCTGCTCCCACCGCACACCGCCATCCAGGCGCCATTGCTTGTTGACCTGCCATTCATCGGCAATCGTGAAGGCGGTATTCTGGCCGTTGTAGCGCGCGTCCAGCGCACCGGCGCCGGATTCGAAGCCGTTGCGGGTCACCTGCACGCCGTTGTTGAGCACCACATTGATGGGCTGGGCATGTGACTGCGCCGTCATCAGCATGTTATTGCCCAGGTACCACTGCGTGTTGGCACTGTAGCTGGCGTTGTACAGGCCAAAGGTCAGCGTATGGCCGCCATCCAGTTCGCGGCTGATGCGTGCATCGTTGGTGAAGGCCTTGAGGTCCATGTCCACGCTCCACATGCCCACCGAAATGGCCTGCTGGTTCATGTCAGTAATCGGGGCGCCGCCCAGCGCATAGCTCGCCGTGCCGCCGGTGGCTGCCTTGCCCGCCGCGGCGAGCACCGCTGCGCTGCCATTGGCGGTGGACACCTTGCCGCTGATGTAGTCACCCAGGCTTACTGGGGTGGAGCCGGTGAACATGCCCTTGGTGGGTGTGGAGGCCGACATATAGCCCGCCTTGTCACTGAAGCTCCACTTGCCGAACTTCTGGTTGAAGTCGATGCCGTACATGCTGGAGCTCACGCCCCGCCCATCGGCCATGTCCACTGTTGTTGTGCCCGGCACGGCACCGGGCGAGGTCTGGAAATTGACGATGCGCGTGGCATTTCCCTGCAGTGCACCGGTCAGGGGATCTATGCCGGGATAGCCGCTGACGCTGCCGCCGTTATCGGTGGTGGTGTACGGTATGCCGGTGAAGAAGGTGTTCTTGTCACGCGTCACACGGCCCCACACCGACAGCTCGCCATCGTCTAGCTTGCGCGTCAGGTTGATGCTGGCCTGGCCGCCTTCGTCAGACGGGTATTGGGTGTCGCGCACACCGGTGGAGGTGCGGTAGAAGCCGCCGCCGCTGACATACCACTTGTCGCTCAGTTTGCCGCTGTAGTGCAGGTCCACGCGCTGCAGACCGCCGGTGCCGGCGGTATAGCCAATGCTGCCATCCGGCGTATCGCCCCCCTTCTTTTGGATGAAGTTGACGGTGGCACCGGCCTGCCCGTTGGACCAGATGGTGCTTGGGCCGCCGCGCAGCACCTCGACCCGTTCGATCGTGTTATCTAGTCGGAACAGCGCAGAGTTCTCGACGAAGAACAGCGACGAGGCGGGGTACAGCGGCACACCGTCGAGTTGCATCGTCACATAGGGCGCATCGCTGCCGGTGGGGAAGCCGCGCACCTCGACATTGGCATTGCCTACGCCGCCCGAGGTTTCCACATAAATGCCAGGGACGATCTTCAGCAGATCGGCCGTGCTGGAGGGCGCGGCCTCTTTGATCTGCTCTTCGTTGGCAGTAGAGATGGAGAAGCTGGTGGCCAGCTTCTTTTGCCCGGTGTTGCGCGCGGTACCGGTAACGACCACGGCGTTGAGGGTGTTCTTGTCGTCAGCACTTTGTGCACGGCCGGTGGCCGGCGCCTTGGCCGGACCGGATGCATCCGACGCGGCGGCTGGTGCGTCCGTGGTGGCACCAGCGGCGGGCGCTGGGGTCGCGGTCTGGGCATGGGCAGACTGGACCATCGTCGCAAGGGCGGCGACGGCCAGGCAAACCGGCAGAACCTGGAATGGGCGGATCGGGGACATGGGTTACTCCGTTATGAAATGGGACAGGGACCGTTAGTGCCAGGGCAGTGTAAAAGTGAAATGACATCGATGTCATTGGTACTAACCCGGAGGTTTGGGAACAGCCTGGTTTCATCAAAAATCGGGGAATGTCAGAGCGGCATGTGTGCGGCCGCCCGCCAAATTCAGGTGCCGCGCACCATCAGTTCGGTGGGCATGATCTCACTGTGCGCCGGCAGGCCTGCCACCAGGTCCAGCACCTTGCGCGCCAGCAACACACCACCGTGACGCCAGTCTTGGTGCACGCTGGTCAGCGGGGGCGCAAAGGTCTGGGCAGCGGGTGAATCGTCATATCCCACCACCGACACCGCATCGGGCACAGACAGGCCAGCGTCCGTCACCGCACGCACAGCACCCATGGCCAGCAAATCGCTGGCGGCAAACAGCGCGTCGGGCGGCGTGCTGCTGCGCGCCAAGTAAGCCTGCACGGCAGTAAAGCCCGCGCCGAACGTGAATGCGGCCGGCACCAGCGTATGCACCTTGAGCCCCGCACGTTTCAGCCGCTTTTGGAAACCCAAAAACCGCTCATTGATTTCAGCGTGGCGCGTGTCGCCCAGAAACACCAGTTCACGCCGGCCCAGCGTCAAGAAGCGCTCGGCTGCGCAAGCCCCACCGTGGAAGTTGTCGCTGCCCACGACCACGCCCTGGGACTGGCCTTTCTCCGCACCCCACACCACGTAGGGCAGGCCGCAACTGGCCACCGCTGGCACAGCCGCACCATGCGCGCCCTGACCCAGCAGGATGACACCATCGGCCGGCATGGCCAATGCGCCATTGCTGATGCTTTGCATGGCCGTCAGCAACACGCTGTAGCCACGCGTCGTCAGCTCCTGCGTGATGCCACCCAGCAGCTGTAGCGGGTAGGGCTCGGACATGGGGCGGTCCGCATCAGGCTGCATCTCCAGCACCACGGCAATCGTGTGGCTGCGGCGCAGGCGCAGGTTGCGTGCGCTGTGGTTGAAGCGGTAGCCCACCTCCTCGGCCAGGGCCTTGATGCGCGCGCGCGTCTCGGGCGTCACCAGCGGGCTGTCGCGCAGCGCGCGCGAGACCGTGATCTTGCTGACGCCGGCGAGCACGGCCAGGTCTTCCATGGTGTGGTTGTCGGGTGCGCCGGGGGTAGGGGTGCTTTTCATGGTTTCCATTGTCAGGTACTGGCGGGCGAAAGGTGCGAAGGTTTGCCTTGCTGCAAATCACTGTGCCACCTGTGACAAGGCGAACCCGCTGTATGGGGCATGGAGCGTGATCTCCTCGCCCGCAAAGCTGGGTGGCGTGTAGCCTGCAGCCTCTGTCCCGGACGCGAATTCGATTTCAAAAATGGCCAGCCCCGCATTGGGACTGATGTAGACGTCCAGCGAGCCGCCGGCGATGGCGTAGCGGTCTTTGACGACAACCTTGCACGGCAACAACGCCAGCGTGTCGAACTCTGCTGGGGTCAAGTAGATGCTGACAACCGGTTCGCTGCAAGGCGCTGCTTTGCCGTATTTCTTGCCGAGCTTGAGGACGGTGGGCTCTGCGTCTGCACTGATCTTGCGCAGGCGCAGATGCGATGCCGCAATGTACCGGTCTTCAATCGCACGCTTGGGAAGCCCTTGAAGCGAGTCGACCTTGGAGAGATCGACCAGCCAACGGCGCTCAATTTCTGTCAGCGCGTATTTCGGGGTGGCGTTGGGCATGCCCATTCCTCAGGGGCTAGCCTGCAAGCAGCGCAACCAGAACATCCGCCGCCTTTTCGCATTGCGTGCGATCCACATCCAGGTGGGTAACAGCACGTATGGTGCGCGGCCCAAACGCATTGACCAGCACACCCTGTGCACGGGCACGAGCGCTGAGCTGCGGCGCATCCAGTGCAATGGATGCGGGCAGGTGGAAGACCACGATATTGGTCTGCACCGTTGCCATGTCCAATAGCACCGGCGCGCCTGCGCGCAGCCGTTCGGCAAACGCGTAGGCGTTGGCGTGGTCCTCCGGCAGACGCGCCATATGGTGGTCCAGCGCATACAGGGCCGCAGCGCTGAAGATGCCGTTTTGCCGCATGGCGCCACCCAGGCGACGGCGGTGGCGATCGGCCGCAGCGATCAGATCTTTCGATCCGGCCAACAAGGAGCCACCTGGCGCGCCCAGCCCCTTGCTGAAGGCGACAGCCACCAGATCAAACGGCGCAGCCAATGTGTCCAGCGCAATGCCACTGGCGGCGCTGGCATTCCACAGTCGCGCACCGTCGAGAAAGGTGGCCAGCTTCAGCTCGCGTGCGACGGCGCAAATGCGCAGCACCTCGCCCTGGGGCACCATGACGCCGCCTGCGCGGTTGTGGGTGTTCTCCACCTGAACCAGCGTCGTCGTCGGAAAGACCGAAAGGCTGCTGGGCTTGACCGCGGCGCGCAGCTCCTCGGCCGTGAAGACGCCGCCCTGCCCGATCTCGTGGATTTGCACGCCAGCGTTGGCCGCTGCACCGCCCGCCTCGTGCCACGCGGCATGCGACTCGCGGCTGGCCACTACCTCGTCGCCCGGGCGCGTCAATGCGCGCAAAGCCGCCTGGTTGGCCATGGTGCCGCTGGGCAGCCACACGGCCGCCTCCTTGCCCAGCATCTCGGCCACGCGGGCTTGCAGGCGGTTGGTGCTGGGGTCTTCGCCGTATTGGTCATCGCCGACCTCGGCATGGGCCATGGCCACGCGCATGGCGGCGGTGGGGCGGGTCACGGTGTCGGAACGAAGGTCGATGGGAGTAGTGTTCATGGAATGCATATGCGTTGAAGCTGTCGGGATGGCTGTCGAGAAGAAGCTTACCGATGTACTTATCCGGGCAGGGCCTTTAAGCGACCATCCCCCAGGTACTTGCCCACATAGGCCTTGACCACAAAGTCCTTGAACAACCGGTCCTCGATCATGTAGCCCACACTGGGTGGCTTGGACAAAATGCCGGCCTTGCGCATGCGGTCCAGCGCCACGCGCACCTTGGCCAGCGTGGCCGCCTTGCCGGTGATGCGGGCCAGCGCTTGCAGGCTGTCCTTGCCCATGGGTGCCAGGCCGTGGGCCAGCACCACCAGCAAGGCCTGCTCCAACGGCTGCAGATTGGCCAGCACGCCCTGCCAGGCGGGCACGTTGCGGTCATCGGTCATGAAGCGGGTCAGGGCCTGGTCCACATTGGTGATGCCCTCGGCTGACATCTCTTTCACCAGGTCCTTCATCAACGCCGGCTTGTAGCCAATGTGTTCGAACAGGCCTTGCAAGGCCGCGATGTCCAGGCTCTTGTTGGGGTGTACATGGCTGAAGTGTTTGGCCAACTGCTGCAGGTAATCGGTGTCCAGAAACGGAAAGGTCAGCAACTGCGCGAATTGGTACATGGGGCCGCCGGCGGCCATCATCATCTCGCCCAGTTCCTCTTGCGATGAGCCGGTGAAGACAGCGTAGACCTTCTTTTTGTGTTTTTGCAGCACGGCGCGCACTGCGGCCACAGCCGCCTCACCGGACGTGGATTGGCCCAGCACCTGGATCTCGTCCAGCATCAGCAGGATTTGTTTGCCCGACGCGCTGGCCAGGCGGGTGATCAGCGCGTCCATGCGCAGCTCCGGCTTGTCGGGCAGGGTGCGGCGTGCCGGTTCGTCGCCCAGTTCGATACTGGCGCCCAGAGCACCAATCTTCTTGACCGCCGTCTTGGCGAGCTTGGAGGCAGACGAGGTCGGCACCTTGGCATCATCCAGCGCCTCTTCCAACGCGTGGTTGATGGCGTCCAGCGGCGAGGCGCGGTTGAGCCACAGGTCGGCATAGACCGGCAACAAGCCGGCGCGCTCTGCAGCGGGTGCCAGGTCGCCATCCAGAAAATAGGTCTTGCCCACGCGCCGCGGCGCGAACAGCGCAATAGGTCGCCCAGGCTGGGCCTTGAGCAGCGCGATATAGGAATCCGCCAGCGCCGGACGGCGGATGGCGATGTCGTCAAAGGTCTTCATAGTTGGGATTGTCATTCATTGCTATAAAAACAGCAATTGCTACGTTTTACGCAGCAAACAACA
Source organism: Rhodoferax sp. GW821-FHT07G04 (assembly GCF_059418585.1). NCBI lineage: Bacteria > Pseudomonadati > Pseudomonadota > Betaproteobacteria > Burkholderiales > Comamonadaceae > Rhodoferax > Rhodoferax sp. GW821-FHT07G04. The sequence continues at coordinate 1,689,064 of NZ_JBWKQD010000002.1, read as the reverse complement.
AGCCTTGATCGGGGCACGGGCGCAGTCTCATCTCAGCAAACCCGTTCATTGGGTGTTCTGCCCAATCCGCCACAAAACCCCGGAAGGATCGAACAGACAAAAGTCTTTCATCCGCCACGGCTGCTCTTCCAGGTCGGTGAGTTTGACGCCGTATTTGGACGCAACCCCGCTGGCTACAGCATGCTGGTGCCAAGCCTCCACGTCTTCTACCAGGATGTGCATCATGAAGTTCTCGGCCAGCGACTCTGCACAAAAGTCTTGCAACAAAAAGCTGACGTGACCAAAGTGGAAGTAGGCGACACCGCCGCCCTCTGAGGCCATGGTGAATCCCAGGTCTTTGTAGAACTGCTTGGAGATTTCGAAGTCTTTGGCCGGCACGAAGGCCTTGATTTCTGTCACGCGAAGATTGGGCATGGCATCCTCCCTGGATGGATGGTTCACACGTTGTTTGGCTTGTTCTCTGAAGGCACTTTACCAATCGCCCAGCAGGATTCTGGCAGACCACGTCACGCCGCTGACATCTGCATTTTCAAAAATCCAGACCACATCTGCATTTAACCCACCACCCTAGAGCCTCACCCATGGACCGTCGCAAGTTTCTCAACGCCACCACCGCCAGCCTGCTGGGCAGCAGCGGCACCGCTGCATTGGCCGCTACACCGCTGATCACCCCGGATGCGATGCGCCCGCAGATGGCGCACGGCATACAAAGCGGCGACCCGCAGGCCGATGGCGCCATCATCTGGACCCGCAGCGACCGCCCGGCGCGCCTGTGGCTGGATTGGTCCACCACCGCCAGCATGGCCAATGCCACCCGCGTGCGCGGCCCCTACCTGCTGGAGGACAGCGACTACACCGGCCGTCTGGACCTGACCGGCCTGCCCGCAGGGCAGGAGATTTTTTACCGTGTGGTGCTGCAAGACCTGCACAACGAGCGCGTGCTGTCCGAGGCACTGCCCGGCCACCTGCGTCTGCCAGCCATTCTCGGCAAAGCCCCACCGCGCGATGTGCGTTTCGTGTGGAGTGGTGACACTGCGGGCCAAGGCTGGGGCATCAACGAGGCCTGGGGTGGCATGAAGATTTATGAGCAGATGCGCCAAGTGCGACCGGACTTCTTTTTGCACAGCGGAGACACCATCTATGCCGACGGCCCGATCACGGCCCAGGTCAAGCTGGCCGATGGCACGCTCTGGAACAACGTCGTCACCGAAGAGGTCAGCAAGGTGGCCGAGAGCCTGAACGAATTCCGCGGCCGCTACCGCTACAACCTGATGGATGCCAATGTGCGCCGCATGGCCGCCGAGGTGCCGCAGATCTGGCAGTGGGACGACCACGAGGTCTGCAACAACTGGTCCGATTCCAAAGACCTCAGCGACGACAAGCGCTACACCGAGAAGAACATCCCGCTGTTGACCGCACGGGCCAGCAAGGCCTTCATGGAGTACGCGCCGCTGCGCCGCACGGCGGCCGATGTGGAGAACCAACGCGTCTACCGCTACTTGCCCCAGGGCCCGCTGTTGGACCTGTTCGTGCTGGACATGCGCAGCTACCGTGGCCCCAACAGCCACAACTTGCAGACCACCGAGACCGACGAGAGCGCCTTCATGGGTCGGCCACAAATCGCCTGGCTGCTGGACGGCCTGAAGCGCTCCAAGGCCACGTGGAAGGTGATTGCCGCCGACATGCCCATCAGCCTGCACGTGGGTGACGGCAAGGACGCCCAAGGCCGCGACAAATGGGAAGCCATTGCCAACGGCGACGACGGCGCGCCGCTGGGCCGCGAGATCGAAATCGCCCGGCTGCTGCAAGGCATCAAAAAGGCCGGCATCCACAATGTGGTGTGGCTAACCGCCGATGTGCACTACACCGCGGCGCATTACTTTGACCCCAACAAGGCGAAATTCAGCGATTTCGCACCGTTCTGGGAGTTCGTATCCGGCCCGCTGAATGCCGGCGGTTTTGGCCCCAACAAGGTGGATGCCACCTTTGGCATGCAGGTGGTGTACCAGAAGGCCCCCAACGAAGTGAACGCACCGCCCACCAATGGCATGCAGTTCTTCGGCCAGGTGGATATCGACGCCAAGGCCCGGGCGATGACGGTGACGCTCAAGGACATCGCCGGCGCGGCGCTCTACACCAAGACACTGGCACCGCACCGGGGCTGAGCGTTCGCAGGCTAAGCTTGGCACTCCTGGGGTTGCACCTCCACAGAATAGGTTGCAACCTTGTCATTGAATGATTCCGGCGGAACGCGCAGCGAGAACGCAATACTGACCTGGGACCGCCAGAGTTTCTTGGGATCTTCACAGTAGCTCTTGCGCACCTGTTGCTCAAACGCGGCCTTCTGCTTGGAAACGTCCGTAAAAGGAACCAAGGACGTGCCGGAGTAGCGCAACACATTGCCACCACCGTCCTCGACGCGATCAACCCGAATCTTGTCGCTCAGCATGCGTGGCATGGATGCCTGCAAGTCGGCGACGGTCCTTTTCAGGTTGCTCCCACCCTTGCCCGGCGCCCTGGCAGGACCGAACTGGGCCAGCAGCGCAAAGCCCAGTAGCAGCGCCGACCACACCCGCGGGGAGATGGAGAAGAGCGAGGTCTCGGGACCCAGGAAGTCCCGCGCCAAAAAAATCAGAACGGCGGACGCCGCCAATGCCGCAGCCGTCGCAGTACCACCAGCCGAACCCGCGGTAGCAGCCGGAGCGAGCGCGAGAAACAAAATCCACAGGCCTTTGCCTCTCCACCAGATGATCATGGATCCCCCTCCCTATGCCGATGACTTGGATGCTTCTGAGTGAACCCTAGCGATGATAAAGGCTGCGGCAGGACCAGATAGCTCCGAATGCCAAGCATTCAGGTTTTTGCGTGTCACTACAAAATAGATAGCGATACACACATAACCGACGAGGGCTAGCGCCCCATTTTGCTTACGACATGTGGCCGCAACATCCGGGACAGCATCATTCGAACAACACCGCCAACCGTTGGCGCACCTGGGGCGCCATGCTGGTCAACGGGGTCACCAGCGCCTGCCGCAGGGCGCTGTGGGCTGGGCTGACCGGCTGCTCGGCACCCAGCAGGCGGATCGCCTCGGTCACTACGCGCTGCGCGCGGTCGGCATTGTGTTGCAGCTTGGCCTGTACGGTGTCGGCCGTCACATGGGCCTCGACGGGGTGCCAGCAATCGTAGTCGGTGACCATGGCCAGCAAGGCATAGGCCATTTGGGCCTCGCGCGCCAGCTTGGCCTCGGGCATGCTGGTCATGCCGATGATGTCGGCACCCATGCCGCGGTACCACCGCGATTCAGCCTGGGTGGAGAACTGCGGCCCCTCCATGCACACATAGGTCGCGCCCTGGTGCAGCGCGATGGCGCCGCGGGTTGATGCGCTCTGCGTATCCAGCACCCGGCGCACGGCGCGCGCCAGGATGGCCGAGACCTCGGCGCAGACCGGTTGCGCCATGGACACATGGGCCACCGCACCGTGGCCGAAGAAGCTGCTCTCGCGGTGCTTGGTCATATCGATGAACTGGTCAGGCAGCACCATATCCAGCGGCTTGAATGCATCGCACAGCGAACCCACGGCCGAAATCGACAGCACATAGCGGGCACCCAGCTGCTTGAGGGCGTAGATGTTGGCGCGGTAGGGCACCTCGCTGGGCAAGAACTCATGGCCGCGCCCGTGGCGGGCCAGGAAGGCAACGCCGGCCCCATGCATGCGCCCGGTGACGACCACGTCGGACGGCGCGCCAAACGGCGTGTGCAAGCGGTGCTCTTCGGCGTCTTGCAGCCCCTCCATCTGGTAGAGGCCGCTGCCACCGATGATGCCGACCAGGGGCTGGCTCATGCGCGTCACCTCCAGGAAGTGCGATAGCAGTTTCCCACGGCTGCTGCTGTGCAGCCAGCGGGGCCATGGAGCCATTCTGCTGCACAAGCCTTGGCAGTACAAGCGAAGGGCCTTGGGCGCGCCTTTTTCTGTACAAATTCCTGGGCCGGGAGTAGCATGAAACCTCCACCAGGAGCGGGCGATGCACTTCTTACCCACGATCAGGCTCATAGGATTGTTTGTGCTGTCGTCTCTGGCAGTGGCTGGTGCCTGGGGTCAGACGCTGACCGTGGTGACCGAGGAATATCCGCCCTACAACTACCTGGACGGGCACAGCAAGAAGATTTCCGGCATGGCCACCGAGGTGGTGGAAGAGGTGCTGAAGCGCACCAAGCTGGCCTACAAGCTCGACATCTACCCCTGGGCCCGGGCCTACCAGTTGGCGCAGGACGCGCCCAATGTGCTGATCTACTCCATAGGCCGCAATGAAAAGCGCGAGACGCTGTTCAAGTGGGTGGACGTCATTGCGCCCTATGACGTGTACCTGTACCGGCTCAAGAGCCGCCCCGAGATCAAGGTCAGTGATGTCGAAGGCATCAAGCACTTCAAGATCGGCGCGGTGCGCGACGATGTGCGCGCCCAGTACCTGGAGAAGGCCCAGGTGCCGCTGGACCTGGTCATAGAAGACAGCGCCAATGCCAAGAAACTGGCCACGCAGCGCATTGACATGTTCCCCATCGACGAACTGGCCCTGGTGGCCCTGTACAAACGCGAGGGCCTGGACCCGGCCAGCGTGGTCAAGGTCTTCAAACTGGATGCCCTGTCGGCCGGGCTGTACATGGCATTCAGCAAGCAGACGTCGGACGAGCTGGTGCGCAAATGCCGCGCCGCATTGGCGGAGATCAAAAAAGAAGGCACGTTTGAAAAGATCCGCGTCAAGTACCTCAAGTAAGCACAACAACCACAGGAGACAACACCATGAAGTACGCTGCCCTTTGCCTGGCCCTGCTGGCCGCAACGCCTGCCGTAGCCAAGGATTTGACCTTTGTCGGTCAGGAGTACCCGCCGTTCAATTGGAACGAGGGGGGCGAGGTCAAGGGCGGCATGATGGAGGTCATCAAGAAGGCCTGCGACAAGCTCAAGCACAACTGCAAGTTCAGCATCATGCCGCTGGCCCGCGCCGTGCAGATGCTGGAGGACGGCAGTGTGGACGGCGTGATGAGCCTGATACCCAACGACGACCGGGCCAAGTATTCCAATTTCTCGCCCACCATCGTGGTGTCCAACCTGGCCTATTTCGGCGCCAAGGGCAAGACCAAGAAGGTGTCCAGCGTGAAAGAGTTGGACGGTTGGACAGTGGGGGCCGTGCGTGGATCGACCAGCTACAAGCTGGCCGCCGAACACCAGAAGCAGGTCAAGACCATAACCTTGGTCGAAGAGGTCAACAACGAAACCCTGATCAAAAAGCTGCAGGGCAACCGCTATGGCGACAAGGGCGCCATCATGGGCGGCGACGCAGTGCTGGAGTTTGAAGCCAAGAAGGTCAAGCTGGACCTGGAGCTGGTACTGAACGGCGACGCCCAGGGCTTCACCACCGCCTTCTCCAAGAAGAGTGTGGATGCCGCCCTGCTGGCCGATTTCAACAAGACGCTGGAAGCCATGAAGAAGAGCGGTGAGGTCAAGACCATTCTGGACAAGTTTGGGCTGAAGACCGAGTAGGGCGGCCTGCTCGACGCTTCCCTTTGGCGGGTATTGCCAAACGCTACCGCCGATACAGCGGCGCAGTACCCGTGCGGTTATCCGATGCCTTGGTGGCCGCGCCGCCCAAAGATGGGCGCACAAGCATGTGCTTGGGCCTCAAGGAAATGTATGCAATGGAATCGATCCCGCGTGTTTGCGCAACGCCGCCGTGTTGCGCTGGCTCTGACTGTAGCCGCCAGTGCGGCCGCGCTGACGGGCTGTTACGTGGTTCCGGTCAGCCAATACCCCACAACCTACCCCGCAGCCGTCACACCGGTGCCCGTGGTCGTCACGCCCGTGACCTTCGCCGCTCGGCTGTACCCGGCCAACGACCTGGCGACCAGCTATGGCATGGTCAACGCCATCGTCACCAGCGACCTGAATGGCCGCGGCAGCTTCAACAGCACGATCAATGGTGAGTCGTTTGTCGGGGAGTCCACCCGCAAGCCCGGCTCCTCCCGCGACGGCCTGGCCAACGGTGCGGGCAACCGGGGCAGTTACATCAACTGCGAATACACGATGAACTCAGCCACGCTGGGCACCGGCAGCTGCACGCTGTCCAACGGCGCGCGCTTTGCGATGCACATAGGCCACTAGGGCGTGGGGGTCGCACTGGCCAACTGCTCGGCCCGTTCGGTATCCGTAGCCGCAGGGCCGGCCTTCAGGTGCCCTACATAGTGCAAGGCCTGCTCGATGCGCACCGAGGGCACATCGCCCTCGCGCATGTGCAGCAGGTCGGCCGGGCTCACCAGCAGCGGGTCGGCGCTGGTGAGCGGCAGATGGGCCTGCTGGTAGGCCGCCAGCACGAACTGGGAGCAGAAGAAGCGGTCATTGCGCGCCACACCCAACTGGATGGCGGCCAGGCCGCGTATGCAGGCGTCGCGCACCAGGCCGGGCACCAGCGGCAACTCGCAATACTGGCGCTGCAGCGTGAACGGCGCCTGCAGCACCACCCCCATCACGTTGTACTTCTTGCCCGCCTGCGATTGCGCAAAGCTGCGCATGCTGTCGGCATGCTCGGCCCGCACACCGGGGTGGCGGAAGGCCACCACCGTGGATTCACCGTCGATGAACTCCGTCACGGCGCGGGTGCGTATGCCAGAGCCCACGGCCTCGGCAATCTGGTCGTCTCCCAGGTACAGCGCCGCATGGCTGACCGGCGACAGTGTCAGCAAGCGTATGCCCAGCGAGGTGACGCCATTCGTAGAGGACAGGATGATGTCACCCGGCTGCAGCGCCGCACTGCTGATGCTGCGTCCACCGTTGGCCGGGGTCAGCAGCAGGCGGTTCTGCACCTGCAGGGCCGGCGCACCCGAGGCCGGGTCGGTGCCTATACCGGTAGCGCAGGCGCCCAGCAGGGCCACCACCGCACCCAGGCCGGCGGCGCGCAACGCGCGGACCCAGCGGCCGGCATGAAAAAAAGGCGTCTGTGGCATGGGGCTTCCTCCTGTGAGCCCGCAGTGTAGTGGCTGGGTCAGACCCCACCCAGCAGCCGGGCGACCAGGCCCGCCAAGGCACAGGCGGCAATGACCGGAATCACACCCAGCTTGTAGCGCAGCAGCGCCAGCGCCGCCAGCCCGGTGATGAGCAGCGCCACAACATCCAGCCTTTGAAGCAACGAGCCGCCAGCCCCCGATTTGATTGCGATATGTGCTATAAAAAACAGAGCGAGACTGCTGATCACCCCCACCACCGCCGCCGTGATGGCAGTCAGCGGCGCCGTGAACTGCAGCTTGCCGTGGGTGGACTCCACCAGCGGCCCGCCGGCCAGGATGAACACGAAGGGCGGTAAAAAGGTGAACCAGGTCACCACCGTGGCCGCCAGCGCCGCGCCCAGGAACAGCGCGTCCGGCCCCAGCACGGCCTTGGTCCAGCCTCCAACAAAACCGACAAAAGCCACCACCATGATCAGCGGCCCCGGTGTGGTCTCGCCCAGTGCCAGGCCGTCGATCATCTGCGTGCCGCTGAGCCAGCCAAAGTGCTCCACCGCGCCCTGGTAGACATAGGGCAGTACCGCATAGGCGCCGCCAAAGGTCAGCAGCGCGGCCTTGGTGAAGAACCAGGCCATCTGCGCCAGGGCCGCGTCCCAGCCCTGCGCCAGCACCAGCGCGCCCATGGGCAGCAACCACAGCGCGGCACCGACCAACAAGACCATGGCCAGGCGGCTGGGCTTGAAGTGTGCATGGGCCGGCGTGGGGGTGTGGTCACCAATCACCCATTGCGCCCCTGCAGCCTCCTGTGCGTGGGCCTTGGCAGCGCCATGGCCGCCAGCGCCCGAGAACTGCTTGGGTGCCCAGTGCGAACCCAGCCAGCCGACCAGGGCAGCTGTCAGCACAATCCACGGGAACGGCACATCAAACACGTAGATTGCTATAAAACTACTAGCAGCAATGAGCCACAACACGGGGGCTACCGTGGGGTTTTTCAAAGTCTTGCTACCGATGCGGTGCACCGCCTGCAGCACGATGGCCGCAACCGCTGGCTTGATGCCGTACAGCAGGCCGGCCACCCAGGGCACGTTGCCAAAGGCCACGTACACCCAGCTCAGACCAATCAGCACAAACAGCGAAGGCAGTACAAACAAGGCCCCCGCGACGATGCCGCCCCAGGTGCGGTGCATCAGCCAGCCGATATACGTGGCCAACTGCTGCGCCTCAGGGCCGGGCAGCAGCATGCAGTAGTTCAGCGCATGCAGAAAGCGCGATTCAGAAATCCAGCGCTTTTGCTCCACCAGCTCGCGGTGCATGATGGCAATCTGCCCGGCCGGGCCACCAAAGCTGATGAAGCCCAAGCGTAGCCAGAAGCGAAAGGCCTGGGCGAATGAAACTTGGGTCTGCTGGTCACTCACGCTGCAACTCCTGCCGTTGTTGTTTGGGGTTTCCAATTGTGGGTCTCGTCCTGCGCGGCCACCCGGTCGCGGCACCATGCGTAGAGCGCGTCGTACAGCGGCATGGCGGCTTGCAGCATGGCATGGTCGTCGGCCGCATGCAGGCGCGACAGGCCCAGGGAGAACGCCAGCAGCCCGGCCGACTGCGGCGCCAGGTCCAGGCGGTCGGTATCGGCACCGCGCACGATGGTGGCCAGCAGGTCCAGCGCCGCATCGTGCAGGTCAAAGCCCTGCAGCAGGGCATCAAAGCTGCACAGAGGGCCGACATGCGACACCGGTGCGCCGGGAATGTCGTATGCCACGGCATTCAGCGCTTGGGCCTGCTCCAAGACCTGGGCCGTTGGCACGTAGAAAAATTCGGCCCGTGCATCGATGAAGCGGCGTACCAGCCAAGGGCAGGCAATGCGGTCGATCTTGGGCCGCTCGCGCGTGATCCAGCGCGAAGCTTGCTCACCGGTTACACCCCAATCGGGGCGCTTGGCAAACGTGAGCGCTGGCCGGGCGCGCCATTCGGCGATCGCCTGGGCATCGTCCTCGCCGTCCTGGCCGCCCTCTATGCCACCGGCAATCGGCTGGGCATGCCAACCGGCGGCTTGCAAGGTGGCCGCGGCCTCTTCGCTGACGTTGTGGCCATAGACGCAATAGACCCGCACATCACCCGGCGGACGGGACGCGGCAAAAGCGGCAACATCCTCGGGTGCGCAGCGTTGTGCGCCCGCCAGCAGGCGCGGGCTCTCGTCAAAGCGCGCCTGGCGGCGCACATCCAGCACCAGCGGCGCGTCGGCACGGCCGAGACCTGCGTTAAAGCCCTGGGGGGAAACGGAAGCGGGAGGGGAGACGGAAAGAATAGACGGATTTCGGGTGTCCACGGATTACTCCTTTTGCATTACCAGCAATTGGATGGGACACCATCTTGGGGCCCTGAGGGGCCCGACACCGGGGTGCTGCTCCCCCGATGGGCGCACTGTAGCACAGCCGGATCAGCGCGGCTGTGCCAGCTTATAGACGGAGGTACCGGCCCGCAAATTGGGCAGCAAACGCACAGTGCGGCCGTCTTGCAGGCCAAAGCTGTCCTGCACCTGCAGGCCATTGCGCGCGGCCAGCAGGGCCAAGTCGGCATGGGTGCCGACGCGGATGTTGGGCGTGTCATACCACTGGTAGGGCAGGCGCTTGGTGACCGGCATACGACCCTTGAGCACGCTCAGGCGGTTGGGCCAGTGGGCAAAATTGGGGAAGGCGACGATGCCCACGCGGCCTACGCGCACAGTCTCGCGCAACATGACCTCGGCATTGCGCAGGTGCTGCAGCGTGTCGATCTGCAGCACCACGTCAAACGAGGCGTCGTCGAACATCGCCAGGCCCTCGTCCAGGTTCAACTGGATGACATTGACACCGCGCTGCACACAGGCCAACACATTGGCGTCATCAATCTCCACGCCGTAGCCGGTGCAGCCGCGGGTCTGCTGCAGGTGGGCCAGCATGGCGCCGTCGCCGCAGCCCAGGTCGAGCACGCGCGAGCCCTGCGGCACCAACTGCGCCAATGCCTCCATGGTGTTCTTGTCCGTCATGCTGCTGCTCCCTTGGCAATGCTATCGAAGTAGGAGCGCACCACACCCATATACCGAGGGTCATCGAGCAAAAAGGCATCGTGCCCATGGGGTGCGTCGATCTCGGCGTAGCTGACGTCGCGCTGGTTGTCGAGCAGGGCCTTGACGATCTCGCGGCTGCGCTTGGGGCTGAAGCGCCAGTCGGTTGTGAAGCTGACCAGCAGGAATTTGCAGGTGGCTTGGGCCAACGCCTTGCTCAGGTCGCCGCCGTGGGCGCTGGCAGGGTCGAAGTAGTCCAAGGCGCGGGTGATCAACAGGTAGGTGTTGGCGTCGAAGTATTCAGCGAACTTGTCGCCCTGGTAGCGCAAGTAGCTTTCGATCTGGAACTCGATGTCTTGCGTCGAATATTTGTAGCCACTGGCGCTGTCCAGCACCGCCTCGCGCAAATGGCGCCCAAACTTTTCGTTCATCACGTCATCGCTCAGATACGTGATGTGGCCGATCATGCGGGCAATGCGCAGGCCGCGCTTGGGCACGGTGCCGTGTTCGTAGAAGTGACCGCCGTGGAAGTCGGGGTCGGTGACGATGGCACGGCGCGCCACTTCGTTGAAGGCGATGTTCTCGGCCGTGAGGTTGGGCGCGCTGGCCACGACCACGGCGTGGCGCACGCGGTCCGGGTACTGCAGCGTCCAGGACAGCGCCTGCATGCCGCCCAGCGAGCCACCCATGACGGCGGCCAGCGTGCGGATGCCCAGCACATCCAGCAGGCGGGCCTGGGCATTGACCCAGTCTTCCACTGTGACAACGGGGAAGTTGGCGCCATAGACCTGGGCGGGCGCATCTGGGTTGGCATGCATGGGCCCGGTGGAGCCAAAGCAGGAGCCGATGTTGTTGACGCCGATGACGAAGAAGCGATCCGTGTCCACCGGCTTGCCGGGGCCGATCATGTTGTCCCACCAGCCCTCGGAGTTGGCCTGGCCTTCGTAACTGCCGGCCACGTGGTGCGAGGCGTTCAGTGCGTGGCAGATCAGCACCGCATTGCTGCGCGCGGCATTCAGCGTGCCATAGGTTTCATAGCTGAGGGAGTAGTCGCGCAGCGACGCGCCGCTTTGCAAGGGCAACGCGTCGGCAAAGTGCTGTGACTGTGGTGTCGCGATCAAGGGCATACAAGAGACAAAACCAACCCCAACAAAACAAAACCCGGCGATGCTAAAAAACAAGGCCGGGTGGGGTGGTGTCTCGGTCCGTCTTTAGCTGCATTTATTAAGCGCCCGCAAGCTGGAGCAAATTGGCGCTGGGGGTCAGTATAACGAAAGTCAGGCTCGGGGCCACAGCGCGGCCACGCCCAAGGCCGCGAAGATCAGGGCCGAGACTATGTGGACCACGCGCAGTGGCAGCAGCTTGGTGATCTTGTCGCCCAGCCACACCACCGGCGCGTCGGCCAGCATCATGCCCAGCGTGGTGCCGGCCACTACCCAATAGGGGTTGTATTGGGCAGCCAGCATTACGGTGGCGATTTGCGTCTTGTCGCCCATCTCGGCCAAAAAGAACACGGCTACTGTCGTGCCGAAAACGCCGAAGCGCGGCGCCTCATCCTCGACCAGGTCATCGGCCTTGTCGGGTATCAGCATCCACACCGCCATGGCGATGAAGGATGCGCCCAGCACCCAGCGCAGCGTGTCGGGGCCCAGCACCGTCGTCACCCAGGCGCCCACGGCGCCGGCCAGTGCGTGGTTGGCAATGGTGGCTACAAAAATACCGGCGACGATGGGCCAGGGTTTGCGAAAGCGGGTGGCCAGCAGCAGCGCCAACAACTGGGTTTTGTCACCCATTTCCGCCAGCGTGACGATGCCGGTCGATGCGAGAAATGCGTCCAAAGGGGTTCCGAATGCGTATGTAGGAGGGCTGGGGTTGCGATTGTAGATTTCAAAAGCTTTGAACTATTGCGACAAGTAATTTGAACTTTTTTCGATGGTGACCCTCTTAAACTTTCCCGCAGCAGGGCCCCAGGGGCACTGCCCGACCCACCAACCTTGCACACGTTTTGTATGAACACTGCATCTGCATCCCGCCGCTACAGCGGCTTTGCCATCGCCCTGCACTGGCTGCTGGCGCTGGCGCTGGTCGGCATTTTTTCGGTGGGCCTGTACATGGCCGACCTGCCTTTTTCGCCCCAACGGCTCAAGCTGTTCAATTGGCACAAGTGGGCCGGCATCACGATCCTGATCCTGTCCGCCGTGCGCCTGTTGTGGCGCCTGACGCACAAGCCGCCGGCGCTGCCCCAGTCCGTAACCCTGGGCATGCCGGGCTGGCAGGTAACGGCCTACCACGCCACCCATGTGCTGATGTATGCGCTGTTCTTCACCGTGCCGCTGGTGGGCTGGGCCTATAGCTCGGCAGCAGGTTTCCCTATCGTGCTATTTGGCGTGCTGCCGTTGCCCGACTTTGTATCGGCCAGCAAGCCCTTGGCCGAGATGATCAAGCCCTGGCACCAATACACCGCCTTTGCACTGGCCGCCCTGGTGCTGCTGCATGTGGCCGCCGCGCTCAAACACCATTTCATCGACAAGGACGGCCTGCTGCAACGCATGCTGCCCGGCAAGGGCTGAGCCCAACCAACCCTCTTCCATCCCCAACACCACGACGGAGTACTGCATTCATGACAACGACAACTTCTTTCTCCCGCATCGCCCGCACCAGCAGCCTGGTGGTACTGGCGACGCTGACGAGCCTGGCCGCACAGGCCCAGCAAAAGCTGGTGCCGGCGCAGAGCGAGGTGGCTTTCACGATCAAACAAATGGGCGTGCCGGTGGACGGCCACTTCAAGAAGTTTGATGCCCAGATCGCGCTGGACCCCGCCAAGCCCGAGGCCGGCAAGATCGCCTTCACGATCGATATTGCCAGCGCCACGATGGGCTCGCCCGAACCCGATGCCGAACTGCCCAAGGCCACCTGGTTCAACACCGCCAAGTTCCCGCAAGCTACGTTCCAGTCCACCAGCATCAAAGGCCTGGGCGGCGGCAAGTTCGAGATCGCCGGCAAGCTGGCCATCAAGGGCAACACCCGCGATGCCGTGGTACCGGTCACGCTGGTGCAAAACGGCGCCACCACGACCGCCACCGGCGCTTTAAGCATCAAGCGCCTGGCCTTCAAGATCGGCGAGAACGAATGGGCCGATACCTCCATGGTGGCCGACGACGTGCAGATCAAGTTCAAGCTGGCGCTGACCGGCGTAGGCAAATTCTGATTTTTGGTTTTTCTTGTTTCCTTTTTCCCCTCAACCCTGTTTTTCAACGGAGCACTTTCCCATGCGTAAATCCCTGCTTGGCCTGGCTATCGCCACCACCACCCTGTTGTCTGCTGTCGCGGCCCACGCCGAATCGACCACCTACAACCTGGACCCCAGCCACACCTTTGCATCCTTCGAGATCGGCCACTTCGGCACCTCCACCAACAAGGGCCGTTTCGACAAGAAAGAAGGTTCGGTGCAGTTGGACCGTGCAGGCAAGACCGGCAAGGTCGAAGTGACCATCGACACCACCTCCATCAACACCGGTACCGCCGCCTTTGACAAACACCTGCAAAGCGCCGACCTGTTTGACACCGCCAAACACCCCACCATCAAGTTTGTTGGCGACAAGTTCACCTTCAACGGCGACAAGGTTGCCGAAATCGCCGGCACGCTGACGCTGCTGGGCAAGACCCAACCCGTGACACTGAAGGCCAACCAATTCAACTGCTACCAAAGCCCCATGCTCAAGCGCGAAGTCTGCGGCGGCGACTTTGAAACCACGATCGACCGCACCGCCTTTGGCATGAACTACGGTGTGGACTGGGGCTTCCCCAAGAACGTGCGCCTGATCATCCAGGCCGAAGGCGTCAAGCAGTAAGCAAGCGCCTGTCGCCCGTCTGTTTGTAAGAACGGCCGGTGTGGGGCGACCAATGGGGTATGCAACACCCTATGATCCCTGCCTCAGTCCGTCATCTCGCTTATCTGTGCCTCGCCGCAATGCTGGTGGTCACCGCATTGCCCGGCGAGGCCGCAATACCACCACCATCGCGCTGCGCGGTGCAGTCCGGCCCGCAACGCACCCCGGTTATTGAGCTCTATACGTCCGAAGGCTGCAGCTCGTGCCCGCCCGCCGACCAATGGTTGTCGGCACTGAAGGGCGCACCGGTTGTGGCCCAGGCCTTCCATGTCGGCTACTGGGATTACATCGGCTGGGTGGACCGCTTTGCGACACCCGCCAACACCGAGCGCCAGCGCGCGCTAGCCGCCACCAACCTCCTGAGCAGCATCTACACGCCCCAACTGGTGCGCGACGGCCGCGACTGGCCTGCATGGCGCGGCACACGGGCGCAGCAACTGTTCAACAAAGAAACTCTAACGGCACCCAACCAGCCACCGGCCCGCGCGTCCATCGCCTTGCAGCAGGGCGATCAGGGCGTGGACCAATTCTCGGCCCGCGTGACGCCTGCCGAAGGCGTAAGCACCTGGAGCGCCTATTGGACCGTGACCGAACACGACCACAACTCTCGCGTCAAGGCCGGTGAAAACCGCGGTGAATTTTTGCAACACGACTTTGTGGTGCGCCAGTACACACCCGTGGGGCGCTACCAAGGCGCGCAAACGCTGGGCTTTGTGGCCCTGGCGGCCACACCGGCCCACCCGCGGCAGATCAACTTGGTGGTGCAAGACCCCAAGACGGGTGAAACCCTGCAGGCCGTCAGCCTGCAATGCGGTAGCAGCAATTCCTGATTGGCCTTTTAGGCAAACACGTTGAGCTTGGCAGCAAATTGCTGCAGACCTTTTAGCGCGCTCCAATGTGCCTCGGCGGGCGCGGGGGCCTGGGGTGATGGCGTTGCACCCACTTGTTGGCGCTCACGGTCATCACGGTATTCGCGCAGGGCCGATACAGCCAGGGCCACGAAGTCGGGTTCTGCAGCCGGTTGTTGCTGTTGTTGCGGCTTGGCATTCGCAACCAACACGCCATCCTTGTCGACAGCGACATTGCTGCCACCGATGGCAGCTTGGCGGTCCACGGCCAACTGGTGCTCGCGCGCCATGGCGTCCGTGCTATTGCTGGCGGCATCACCGGCAGGCGGCATCCTGCGGCCCGGGGTGTAGAGCGGAATGTCCACCGGCTTGGCACCCGTGCCATCCGGCCACTGGATCTTGAGCACCACACTCTCGGTTCGGCTGGCTGGCCGCGTATCCGCCTGCAGCCCCCAGCCAGCCGGCTGTGCCCTGGCCCGCGAGCCAGCCCCGGCAACGCCACCTGCAGAGGAAGACGACGATGCATCTTTGTCACCGGCCGCAGCATTGCTGACGCCGCCGGCATTGGCATCGCGTGGGAACAGTAGGTGGTTATAGCGGTCGACTTGCATGGCACATCCCCTAGCATGGGTGGATGCTCCAAGTATCGGGATCCGCACGACAGATCAAGCCGGAAATAAAGGCGGATAAACCGGGTATTTCCGGGGCATACACAGGTTGCTGAACGCGCTTTTACGCCGTGGACGCGACGCAAAACGGCTGCATTCTCGGCTTCAGCAGGGCCAGTCAGTACAGGTCCTCACGCTATAGTGCGTGCGCCGAATGCGCCCAAGCACTTGATACAACACACGAATGAGACTGCTGCTCACTGCAATCCTCCTTGCCGGTCTACTGCTGGAAGCCTGCGATTCCTCACAGTCGGCACGCGTTGAAGAAACCCGCGCCAAACTCGTGGGCACTTGGCTGCGCGAAATTCAGACACCAGAATTGAAGGCCCGCAGAGTTCTGGCACTTGAGCCGGGCGGAAAATTCACCGAGCACACCCTATTGGTTGCACAACAGGGAGGAGACACCAGCCGCGAGGATGCAACCGGTGAGTGGTGGTTCGATGGAACAAATTTCAAACGCAAGTACACCCAGACCAACGGAAAACAATTAGGGGGTGGCCGCATGCACTACGCGACATACGAACTGAAATCGATCACGGATACCGATTTCGCTGGAATCGACCATGTCGACGGTGGTGAAATTCTGTACCAGAGAGTCAAGGCGGGCACCCTGCCATGACTCAGAATCCGAGTAATCGTTGAAACGCAAATGGTGTTCCTCGCATGATTTGCTAGCAACCATAGAGAAGTTCCGTGACCATTACTTTTGATGAGCGAGAAGATGACTGGTGGACCTGCACCTCGCTTGAGGTAGCCCAGGGACGTCCCGCTATTCGATTGACACTTACTTCCGATACCGAGCCGAGTAGCAGTTACATCGCCGCAGTCCTTGAAAAGCTTGGACATCTCGACGGACTAGTCAAATCAGCATCTGAACTGATTCTGGACAATTACTCATACGAGCACTACAAGGGGCTTGGTGTGTCAGAAGACAGGCTTGAACGGGAAGAGACGCCCGAAGCAATCGGCAGAAGGGCTGTGCTGCGCTCTGTGTGGTTCATGTCACAACAATGTGATGAATTTGAGTTGTCTTTTGAATTGCCTTGGGACGGGTATCACAGCTACGACGTGGAGTTTGAAAATGGTGAGCCTATTTGCTGCGCAGTCAATGGATAGTGCCGCCAACGCTGCACTCAAGCGGACCTGCGCAAGAAGCCGCTGTCCGCTTCGCGGCCAGTTACGGACGTTGGCTAACGACCGCTATTAAGCGAATTGGATAGACTCCAATGGGGCGCGGTAGGGATGTTCGCAACTAGACTCCAAACCAGGGGCTCTTTTCAGCCGGTACACATGCAGCCTGAAGTCAACCGCTAGCCTGGATCAAATGAAAAGTCTACTTGTTTCTGCAGTTGAGCCATACAGTCCTGGAGATGAATGCGCAGCGGTTACTCTGCGAAGCGACCAAGCCGAGATTGTTGTCTTCTGCCATCCGTGCAGGTTAGTTGCCGGCGAAACTGTTGAAAATCGGCTGTCTATTCTGGACGGAGATGTTCGTGCCGCATACCTCTCTGATTCGCCGGATGAGACCAAAGATTTACGTTCCCATCACAAGCTTGAGCGGGTTGGTAACTACGCCTATCGTGGTGTAGGCGAGGTGGTCAATGAAGCAGATGGACTTGTGGACGTTCTCGGATTCATTATCGATTTCGGTACCGTCCCGTGCGAAGGTGCAGTTGAGTTCGAGGTCGACCGCATTGACATCTAAGTCTTCGACCGCAGAGCTCGCTTTGGCGGCCAGTTGCAGTCATTGGTCAATGGCCGCTTTCTAGAAGACAATCTTTCCCGTTAAGCCTCCTCGAGGATGCCCAATTGCTAAACGACACATATGACCTGGTACGCAACGGAAGTTCTAGCGCAATGCAACGAAGCGCTGCTCTCGGCGGTGATAAAGGAGCCAAAGCTAGCAGCACGCGCTCATTTGATCAGTGAGCCGATCGGATACAGACTCAACGAAATAGAGTACGTATTCCGTCCCCCTCCAGCCGGGCTTTTGGTCTTGCGCCCGATCTGCGACCCGGACTCACACTGTGCAAGTTGGCATGAAGATGATGTGCTCTCCTGGCACGATTTGTCTGCTTCGCAAGACATCAGAGCACTTTCGCTCGAATCGTTTGGCGAGCACATTGATCAGGAGATATCTGAGGACCTTCCACCTGCATCATTCTTCAGATATCTAAAGAAGCTGAGCAAGGAGACCAAGGCAGATTTAGCATTCTTCCATTGCTTTATGTGGGGCGGAGACACAGAGCTTGAGTACGCATGGCTATTCGGCAGGCGTGAAGAGGCCACATTTGTTCTGAAGCCCGGCGTCGAGTCAACGGTGGCAAGAGTTCGCGCCGCAAGTGAACTCGAAATTGTCGAGGTAGATCTGCTTTCAGAGGTTCTTGCCTACCTTGGTGCACCCATTCACTCACCATACTGTGTGCTGCACGTTCGAGACTTTCCTTGGGAGCGCTTCAAGATTTTGCCGAATGGGCGCATCAGCTGATCCGTCCAATCGGTCGAAGCAGCGTCACCCTCGTGGCTGGATGCCGTATCTCGCTTAGAAGAAAGCTGGTTCCCCAACCACAATTTGCTTCGGTACGGATGCTTATGCGGATAGCCCAATACTCGGCCCGCATTCAATGCTGGGTTTCGGCGTCACCGCATACACATCACCACAAAGCAGATCTGATACTACTTCCAATGCAACCAAATTTCTATCTTGTTATCGACTTTGAAGCCACGTGCTGTGACAAAGGAACAGTTCCGCGTGAGCATATGGAGATCATAGAGTTTGGGGTCGTCATGGTCGAAGCCTCAAGCCTGCAAGTGGTAGACGAGTTTCAAAGCTTTGTTCGACCGATTCGACATCCCGAGCTGACTACCTTTTGTACCCAACTCACGTCGATACGACAGCAAGACGTGAAGTCGGCGCCGTCTTTCAAAGAAGTCATCGGATCATTCAAAACTTGGCTCTACCAGTACAACGGTTTTGTGTTCTGCTCGTGGGGCGACTACGATCTAAAGCAGCTTCGGCAAGACTGCGACTTTCACAAAGTTCCCTATCCAATCAGCGGTGCCCACATAAACGTGAAGCGCCTCATGACCGAGCAGCAACGCCTTGCTAAGAAGCCAGGACTCGGCGAAGCCATCCAGCTCGCAGGCCTCGCGTTCTCTGGCACTCATCATCGTGGAATCGACGATGCTCGCAATATTGCAAGACTACTTCCTTATGTGTTCGGTGATTCCACCCTGGGTGTTTAACTGCTTCTGGGGGGGGCGCTCGTCTGGACTTGCGTGACAGTTTCTACGCGAAAATTTGGATGTGTACAAACCGGGGACCGCACTCGCCGCATTTCTGCTGCACGCCGTGCCAGCTTGATACAACAGTCGTCGATGTCTGCTTTATGACAGCGAGTCTTGAGTCAAGGAAGACCGCTTTGCGTCGACACCCGCCACCCCAAACGCCAATACATTGAAGTACGCGCAAGCCTTCGGCATTGGCAAATCCCGCACGATGCAGAGCGCAGCCCCTACAACGCCCTCTGCTTCCAAGCCATCCCCGCCCCCAGCCACAGCGCCAAAGCGGAAACCACCAAGCCCCGCGCGAGCCCTCCAGAGCCATCCGCAATCCAACCCACAATCGTGGGCCCCACGATCTGCCCCGCGGCAAACACCGTGGTGAAGGCGCTGATGCCGGCCGCCCAGGCGCTGGGGGGCAGGTTGTGGCGCACCAGGGCGGTGGTGGAGGCCACTACCGATAGGAACACCCCGCCAAACAGCAGGCCCGAGGCCAGCACCGCCGGCCAGTACTGGGTCAGCGCAGGCAGGATGGTGGCCACACCCAGCAGGGCGTTCAGAATCGCCAGGGCCCGGCCGCTCTTGTGCCGGTCCAGCAAACCGGCCCAGATGCGTGACGAGGCCACCACGGCCAGGCCCAGCAGAGCGTAGAACAGCGTCACGGCCTGCGGGCTGCTGCCTTGTTCGCGCAGTAGGGCCACGACAAAGGTCATGTAGCCGATGTAGCCCATACCAAACAGCGTGTAGCCCGCCAGTGCAAAGCCAAATTGGCGCCAACGGAAGTGCGCCACCGCAACCTCGCCCACCGGCGCCCCCGCTACTGGTGCCTGGGCCTGCTCCGTCATGGCGCGCGCCGGCCACAGTAGCGCGGTACTGGCCAACACACAGACCAAGGCCAGCAGCCACCAGGCCCAGCGCCAGGCATGCAATTGCAAGCCCACCTGCTCCAGCGCCCAGGGCACCAGCAGGGCCGACAGCGCAATGCCAATCCCCGTGCCACCGTAGTACAGCCCCAGCAGCAGGCCGCTGCGCTGGGGCTGCTGCGCGCCCAGGCGGGCGGCCAACAGGCCCCCGGCGATGAAGACCCAGGCACTGGCCACGCCGGCCAACAGGCGCTGCACCAGCAGCGGCTCGGTGGCGGTGAAGAAGCCGCTCAAGGCCATGAACAGGCTGGCAGCAAAGGCACCGGCCCACAGCAGGGTGCTGGCGCCCACACGCCGCAGCAAGGCGGGTGTGGACAGGGCGCCCACAAAGTAGCCGAGGGCGTTGGCGGTGTTCATGGCGCCAGCCAGCGTGTAGCTCCAGCCCAGGTCTACCCGCATGGCTGGCAACAGTAGGCCATAGGCGAAGCGGGTGATGCCCAGGGACACAGCAGCCCCCAAAGACAGCGTGAGGGCCAGCACCCACACAGAACGGGTCGGCAGGGAGGATGGCAGAGGTGGTGATGTCAAAGCAGGCGCCCCATCGGAACACTGAAGAGAACGGCGAAGCTGCATTGTGCGGCATGGGCCACTCACTCTGTTTACTATCAAATTGGTAGCAAGTATCCCATATATGACGAGGGCTAGCGGGTCATTTGCCTTGCGGCACTCCCGGCTGACGCCTGCCTGACGCCGCGCCCCGATTGAGGGTATTCCTGAGGCACTGCCAAGCGATGCTCTTCTTAGACTGGCCCTACACCCCCCTGAACCTTTGGAGAGCCTTCATATGCGTACCGCACTTTTGCAAACCGCCCGCCGGATCGCAGCCGCCGCCGGTGGCTGCCTGTGCCTGGCGCTGGCCGCCCAGGCGCAAACCAACGCGACCCCGCTGAAGGTGGGCGTGATAGGCCCGTTCACCGGCCCCTCGTCCGACTTCGGGGTGCAGATGCTGCAAGGCATACAACTGGCCACCGAAGAGATCAATGCCGTAGGCGGCTATATGGGCCGGCCACTGGAGCTGGTGGTCAAGGACGACCAGGGCAACCCGGATGCGGGCCTGAAAGGCTCGCAAGAGCTGGCGGCCGCCGGTGTCGTGGCCACGCTGGGCTTTTGCAACACGGGCGTGGCGCAGAAGTCGCTGGAAATATTCCAGAACGCCAAGCTGCCGCTGATCATCCCCTGCGCCACCGGCTCGCCGCTCACGGCCAAATACCCGGCACCCGACAGCTACATCTTCCGCACCTCGCCGCGCGACGCCATCCAGGCGCCCTACGTGGTGGAGGACATCGTGCGCCGCGGCTGGACCCGCGTTGCCATCTTTGCCGACACCACGGGCTATGGCGACGCCGGCCTGAAGGATGTGGAAGCCGCCTTGGCCGCCAAGGACCTGAAGGCCGTCTACGTGGCCCGCTTTGCACTGGGCGTCAAGGACCTGCGCGAAGAATTGAAGGCCGCGCGGGACGCCGGTGCCGACGTGGTCTTCAGCTACACGGTGGGGGTGGAGAACGCCGTCATCGCCAACGGCCGCAAGGAGCTGAAGTGGAAGGTGCCCCAGGTGGGGGCCTGGCCGCTGTCGTTCCCGTTCTTCATCAACGGCGCCAAGGACGCGGCCGAAGGCGCGATGATGGCGCAGACCTTCATTGCCGAGCCCAGCAACGAGCGCCGCGCCGCCTTCCTGAGCGCCTACAAGCGCAAGTTCAAGCAGGCCATGGCCGTGCCCATGGCCGCTGCCCAGGGCTATGACAGCGCCTACCTGCTGGCATTTGCGCTGTTTGGTGTGCGCGAGGGCAACCCAACCGGCCCGGTGGTCAAGGCCGCGCTGGAGAACATCTCGCGCGTGTACTACGGCGTGGTGGCCACCTACGAGCGGCCCTTCAGCCTGAACGACAAGGACGCCATTACCCGCAACATGCTGGTCATGGGCAAGGTCAGCAACGGCGTGGTGACTTTTGCGCGCAGCGAAGACGCCAAGCACAACGCCATCGTCAAACGCAAACAGTAGGTAACAAATCCGCCGGGTGTCGGTGCCCCAGCGCCCCAACAGCGGGCGTGAATCTGCTACGCTGTGGCCTCGTGTTTTCCGAAACTTTTGAGAAAGAGGCGCCATGTCTGAATCCCCAACTTCTCCCCTCACTTCACAAGAAAAACTCGTGATGGATATCCGGGCCGTGATTGCCGACGCGGAAGACATCCTGAAAGCCACCGCCGACCAGACCGGCGAAAAAATTGCCAACCTGCGCGCACGCGTGCAAGACCGCCTGCTGGGCGCGCGCATCCGCCTCGACGCGGCCGAGGCCGCCATCGTGGACAAGACCCGTGCCGCGGCCCGTGCCGCCGATGACTATGTGCACGACTCGCCCTGGCAGGCCGTGGGCATAGGCGTAGGCGTGGGCTTCTTGCTGGGCCTGCTGATCGGCCGCCGCTGATCCCTGATCCCCCAACTGATTCCCATCACACAGCATGGACTCGGCACACGGCAAGGCACGTGGTAGCAGTGGCGGCGGTGCCTGGGGCGCGGCCCAGGGCAAGGCCGCCACGCTGCTGGGCATTGCACAGACGCGGCTGCAGCTGCTGGGCAACGAGCTGGAGGTCGGGCGCATCACCATCACCCGCCAGTTGGTGCTGGCCCAGGCTTTGCTGTTCTGCGTGGCACTGGGCGCGGTGCTGACTGTCATGGGCCTGGTCATCCTGTTCTGGGAGCAGCGCCTGGTCGTCGTTGCACTGGCTGCCGCACTGGTGTGGGGCTTGGCGCTGTATGTGTACTTTGCGTTGAAGCGCACGGCCCGCCGCTCGGCACCGCTGTTCAACGCCAGCCTGGCCGAACTGCAGGAAGACCTGCGCTTGTTGAAAGAGGCCACCGGCCATGGACGCACGCCTGGTTGAGCTGTATGTGGAGCGCGGGCGCCTGCGCGAGCGCATCGCCATGCAGCGCGGGCAATTGGTGCACGAACTGGCACCGCTGGTCGAGGCCTTGCACACCGTGGACCGCGCCCGCGCGATGCTGCTCCGGGCCAAGCTGTGGATGCAGGCCAACCCGGGCGTAGTGGCCGCAGCCGCAGTGACCCTCGTCGTGTGGCGGCCGCGTGCCGTGCTGCGCGTGGCGCGCTGGGGTTTCTCGACCTGGCGCCATTGGGGTCGCTGGCGCGACTGGGTGCGCGCGGGCCTGCGCGCCCTGTGAGGGCGCTTGTCGGATAATTCCCCACCATGGGATCCTCTGAATTGTCAAAACCGCCAACGGACGCCACCAAGCCGGCTGATCCGCTGCCTCCGTTTGACCCCAACCAGACGATCTCCTACCAGTCGCGCATGACACGCGCGCCCCGCTGGTTTGGCTCCTTTTTGGCCAGCAACAGCCGCGAAAAAAACCGCATGCGCGAGGAGCTGAGCAAGATCAAAGGCGCCATCCCGCTCTTGATGAAGCCGCGCAACGGCAGCAAGTGGACGCCGCAAGAGCGCCAGGAACTCAAAATCATGCTGCGCGCGGCATCGGCCGTCTACCCCTACCTGATCATCTGGGCGCTGCCCGGTTCCATCCTGCTGCTGCCGTTCCTGGCCTGGCACCTGGACGCCCGGCGCAAGAGCCGTGAGCGCAAGGCGGCGGCCGACCATAGGACCTGAAAAATCCTAAAGCGGCAACAGCAAGCAGTAGCCTGCAGCTGTTTCGATGATCAGGTATGCGGGCTAGGCCGGGTTGTCTTCCAGCAGAAGGACCGCTGTGGCCACCAAGCTCTACGCCAGCCTGATGCGCACCCTGCCCAAGCTATTGGGTGCCTGTTTACCAAGCGGCGGAGCAGGGTGGCAGAGTGTCTTCACCAAACTGCGACGGTTTGGGCTGATACCTTGAACTGGGTCATAGCAACCCCAGCCCCCTTAACCAGAAGTCCAATGGAATGCTTGCCAGCAGGTATTTGAGTTATAAGATGGCCCAGCGTGAAATTCCTTTGCGACATGGTTTTTCCTGCTTCAAAATATTGACTAACCCACGGTCCAACTTCATACTTGTCGTCCAACACAAGCCGGACGGAAACCAAGCCTCCGTTCTCTCCACCCAACTCGTCATACCAACGACCTTGCGTGGAGATCCACACATTGCCATTGTGTCCAGGAATAACATTGAACTCAGCGATTTGGGGGATTATTGGGTTCGAGTTGGGGTTTACCAATTCACCGTATTTGTTACCACTGGCGAAACCAGTATTACCACCGGCTGCGGCGACCAATGAACTGCCTTGCAATAAGTTGAATTGGACATCTGTGACGTACCAGTGCAACGGGTCTCTGCTGACAAATCGGTTGGCCCCTACGTTCCAACCGTGCTGACCATATGCCGCAGGCGGGCCGTCCACTGCCATGGAACTGATGGGTGCAATATCTTCGAAATCTTTGACTAGATCGTTGATGCCTGCTGCTTCGGGTATGGTCACTAGGCTATAGCCATCGCGGAAAATTTGCGTTTGCACATCCCCACTTTGTTCGGCACTCGTATTTCCTTGGTCCACCCGTTGCACGGTGCCGGTTTGGTAGAGGATGACGCCCTGGCCTCCAATATCCACACTGAGAGGTAGCACTGGGTACGGGGTTTCCTGGTTGATATGGTTGACGGGTGCGTCCAACACACTCTGGACCACCTGAGTAAAGCCTACCAGCGCGGCAATTTGCGCTGTGGCGGCGATTTTGAAGTTTCCGCTACCCAAGGTGCGCTTCGCAACCAGTTGAACGGTATGGCTCCCTGCAATGAGGTCTTTGGCTGCGGTTAATGCAAATGAATGGTGTGCATTGGGTCTCCCAAAGTACATAGCCGTAAGATTCGGCAACTCCACCCCATCGACTCGAATGCGCAGTTCCCCCACCGGGTACCCATTCACAGAATACCAACTACCGGTTGCGTGAAGCAAAGCGGGATGGGTCTCACAAACAGACACTGTCGTTGTAGCCACGATGACCTCTGGCGTGTCGCCAACCATTGCATCGGGGCCAGAAAGCTGCCCGACGGAAGAGCGTGGATCAATCAGCCCGTAATTTGTATTGCCGCAACTGCTTGATGCGAGAGCCAATGAAGAAAATGTGGAAAGGCCAGCAAATGCAATGGCCAAGAAATGACGCTTCATGCGTGGCATGGAAACTCCCTTTTTTAAAGTTATTTGGAGCGTGCAATATAGCAAAGCGGAATGAAACCACTCGCACTGCAGGTGCTTCAGTTACCGCATGACAACACACAACTAGCTGACAAATTCGTCCCAGCGTATGGGAAATTCGCGCTTGGACGACATTGAAGCGGTTGACCCGGACGCTTTGCTGCTATCGGGCAGGCTCGGTCTACCAGGATGTATGCCGGGTGTGCGGAACTACTGGGAAATGGGTACCCCCAAACCGCAGTGTGTTTTCGGCTCATTGCAAGTGTCGCCGCAGAGAACTTGGCAAGGCAAAGAACCGCAACCGCGGCCACCGTGACTTGGTTCTTGATGGAGATCACGTAGAACGCCGCTGAAGAGGTGGATACAAGGCAGTATCACACACCATATGGTGCGGAAATCCTAGCCCGGCCCACTAGGCCACCACACCTCGCAGCTTGATGTCCCGCGGCGAACCGCCCCAACGCCGCTTCCAGGCACGGCGCAAATGCAAGCCGGAGCTAAAGCCGGCTGACTCTGCGGCCAGCGTCACATTGGCGCCATGCTCCAGCGACTGGCGTGCGCGCTCCAGCCGGATGGTCTGCAAGAAAAGCAGTGGCGAGACACCTGCCTGCTCCACAAACAGCCGCAGCAGATGCCGCGGCGTGACACTGCCCACGGCGGCCAGTGTGTTCATGTTCCAGTCGCGCTGCGGCTCGGCGTTGATGGCGTCTTGCACGCGGTGCACGGCCATGTGCACATGGCCGCGGTGCGACAAGAACGGCGACAGCTCGGGGTCTTCGCTGGAACGGCGCAGATAGACCACCATGTCTTGCGCCACACTGGCCGCCAGGGCCTCGCCGCATTCGTTGGCAATCAGTTGCAACGCCAGGTCGATGCCGGCGGTAATGCCGGCACTGGAGGCCAGCGGACCATCGATCAGGTACACCCGGTTGGCCACCACCTGGGCCTGTGGCGCCAGCACGCGCAGTGTGGGCAGCAGCTCATGGTGCGTGGTGCAGCGGCGGTTGTTCAACAGACCAGCACGTGCGGCCAGCAACGTGCCCGAGCAGATCGTCACCAGGCGGTGCGGGCAGCCCTGCGCACCCAAGTGGCCATGCAGCACGCGGTTGAGCCAGTTGGCCGTGACCGTGGTCGCCGGGCTGGCCTTTCGGGCGTGAACCGAGGGCTGGCCCACCAGCACGATCCAGGTGGGCGTGGCAAGCTGCTCCGGCAGGGCCTCCAGCCCGGCCAGCGCCAAACCCACCGAGCTGCAGGCCTCGGGCTCGGCCCCAGCAAATCGCAACCGGAACTGCGGCGCCAGGCCTTGCAGCGACCGGTGCAGATTGGCCAGCCGAAACGCCTCCGCCGGGCCTGCGATGTCCAGCAACAGGGAATGGGGGCTGATGACAAACAGCAGGTCAATCATGGTTTGCGATGGGATCGTTTTTGGACATGGCGCTGCGCCGCCGGACTGGCCCATCTTCGTCGAATAAAAGCGAATTGGCAACTGTTTCGCAGTGTCTGAATTTGATCCAAATTTGTCCGGCGACCGCGCGACAGGCCGCCGCGGCACGCATAGCATCGCCACTGATCTTCCAGCCCCTCCATCCACCGAAAGCGAGCCAGCATGGCCACACCCCACGTCCAAGCCCCCATCGTCCGCCACATGGGTCGCATGCTGCTATGGGTCGTCATGCTCGGTGCCTGTGCTGGCTCTGTGCACGCGCAGCCCAGTGCCGATGAAGGCGTGGACACCCGCATCCTGCCCGGTGACGACTTCTTCGCCTATGCCAACGGCGCCTGGCTGCGCGACACCGCCATCCCCGCCGGCAAGGACCGCGTGACGGCGCGCAGCGAACTCAACGAACTGGGCCAGCGCCGCATCGCCGAGGTGATGGAGGCAGCGCGCAAGCAGCCTGCGGGTTCGCTGGGCCGCAAAGTGGCCGACTTCCATGCCGCCTACCTGAACCAGGCCGCCATTGGTGCGGCGGGCCTCCAGCCTATCCAGCCGCTGCTGCTGCGCATAAACCAGGTGCGCGACAAGGCGGGGCTGACCCGCCTCTTGGGCAGTGAATTACGCGCCGATGTCGACCCGCTGAACCTGGGTGTCTATACCTCCGCGCATGTGCTGGGCCTGTCGGTGGAGGCCGGTTTGCATGGAGAGAAGAACAACGTGGCCTTCCTGCTGCAAGGTGGCCTGGGCCTGCCCAATCGCGACGACTACCTGAACCCATCGCCCGACAAGCAGGCCCTGCGCACCGCCTACCTGGCCTATATCGCCAAGGCACTGATTGCAGCAGGAGCCAAACCCGCGGACACGACACTGTCGGCGCGGGCGAACGCCGTGCTGGCACTGGAAACAGCCTTGGCCCAAAGCCACGCTACACCGCAAGACTCTGCCGAAGACCGCAATGCCGACAACCTGTGGACCCGTGCAGACTTTGCGCACAAGGCACCGGGCATGGACTGGACCGCATTCTTCGCAGCCGCCGGCCTGGCCCAGCAGCAGGACTTTGTAGCCTGGCAACCCAGTGCCTTGCAGGGCCTGGCGGCGCTGGTTGCGTCCCAGCCTTTGCAAGCCTGGACCGACTATCTGCGCGTGCACGCCGTGGACCGCTATGCCGATGTGCTGCCGCCCGCCATTGCCCATGCGGCCCTGGCCTTGCGCAGTGCCCCGGGAGCGACCCCACAGCCACGCGAACAACGGGCCTTGGCGGCCACGCAAAAGGCCTTAAACGAGGCACTGGGGCGCCTGTATGTGGAGCGTTACTTCCCCGCGGCGTACAAGGCGCGCCTGCAAGCCATTGCCGCCAACGTCATTACCGCGTTTGAGCGCCGTCTGGCGGATGTGAACTGGATGTCGCCCGCCGCCAAGACCATTGCCCGCGCCAAGTTGCAGACGGTGTACTTTGGCCTGGGCTACCCCGAGCGGTGGACGAATTACGCCGGTCTGCGGATCAGCGCGCAAGACCCGGTGGGCAACCTGCAACGCCTGGCACTGTGGGACTACCGGCAGGCACTGGGCCGCCTGGGCCAGCCCGCTGACAAGCGCGCCTGGGCCATGGGCGCACACACGGTGGGGGCCGTTCTGCTGTTCCAGCAAAACGCCTACAACTTTCCGGCTGCGCTGCTGCAAGCGCCCAAGTTCGATGCCACGGCATCCGACGCCGCCAACTACGGCGCGATTGGCGCCATCATCGGCCACGAGGTCAGCCACTTCATCGACACACTGGGCATGGAATACGACGCAGCGGGCGCGCTCAACAAGTGGTGGACGCCCGCAGACACCGCCGGCTACCAAGCGGCCACCCAGGCCCTGGTGGCGCAATATGCCGGCTACCAGCCCCTGCCGGATATGGCCGTGAACGGCCAGACGACGCTGGTGGAAAACCTGGCCGACCTGGGCGGCTTGGCCGCAGCCTTCGACGCCCACCGCGCGGCTCTGGCCAGCAAGGGCCTCAACCAGGAAGCCCTGCGGCAACAAGACCGGCAATTCTTCATCGGCTTTGCGCGCAGCTGGCGCAGCAAGCTCAACGACACGGCCTTGCGCAAGCTTATTGCCACCGACAACCACGCCCCCGATGGGCTGCGCATTGCCACCGTGCGCAACCTGGACGCCTGGTACGAAGCCTTTGACGTGCAGCCCGGCCAACGCCTGTACCTGGAGCCCAAAGCACGCTTGCGCATCTGGTGAGTCACAATGGCGCCATGCACCGCCCGCCACGCGCTGAAACACCGGCCCAAGCGTTGATCGCTGTGGGCAAATGGCCTCTGCTGCTGGCGACTTGCGCCGTGGTCGTGGGAGCGGTCTACTTCGCATCCGGAACAGCGGTCGCAGAAGGCCCCACCGCAATACCTCCACCCAACGCGGAGGTGTTGGCGGCGGGCACGGCAGCAGCAGCTTCCGCAACTGCACCCCAGAGCATCGTGCTGGCCGGGGGCTGCTTCTGGGGCATACAGGCGGTCTTCCAGCACACCAAGGGCGTGCGCAATGCCGTGTCGGGATATACCGGTGGCCAGGCGGGTGACGCCAACTACGAGCGGGTCAGCGGCGGCGGCACAGGCCATGCCGAGGCGGTGCAGGTCACGTTCGACCCCCAACAGATCAGCTACGGGCAGATTCTGCAAATCTACTTTGCAGTCGCCCACGACCCCACGCAGCTGAACCGCCAGTACCCCGACAACGGCACCCAGTACCGGTCGGCAGTCTTCTACCAGGACGCTGCGCAAAAGGCCGCGGCCGAGCGCTACATCGCCCAACTAGACGCCAGCAAATCGTTCGCATCCAAGATCGTGACGCAGCTAAGCCCACTGCAGGGCTTCTACCCAGCGGAGCGGTACCACCAGAACTACGCCACGCTGCATCCCGACGCGGCGTATATCGCCCGCTTTGATCTGCCCAAGATCGGACATTTGAAGACCCTGCTGCCGGACTTGTACCGCGAGCAGCCGGCATTGGTTCCATAAAGGCCCGACCCAAGACCCGCCGGACCTGTATGGGAACCCTCGGCTGCTACAAACAGACCGCGGTGTGAATCTCCTGGCTGCGCTGGAAGAACTTCGCCCAATCACAGGCATCCTTGTCCTGGTTGTCTTTGAGTGATCGGTCCGCACCAATCCGCAGCAAGGTGCGAACCGTGGCCGCATCGCCAAACTGTACGGCCGTTTGCAAGGCTGTCTGCTGCCGGTAGGCCGGGGTGCGCTCATTGATGTTGGCCCCTGCGCGGACGAGGGCATCCAAGGACCCCGCAGCGCTCTCATACGCGGCAATGTGCATGGGAGTCCAGCCGGTGGGGTCGTCGGTTGACGTGGTCGCGCCGGCCTGAATCAGACGCTGGACCGCGGCCGCTGCGTCCGTACGCAATGCCTGCGTCAGGGCGGTCACGACTTGCCCCTGCTCGTTGGTATGGCCGGTGTTGACATGGGCGTGGGCCGCCAGCAGCCGCTCGACCATGGCCACGTTGTTGGCCGCCGCCGCGTAGCCTAGGGCGGTGCGGCCCGCATCGTCCGGGCTATGTGCATCAGGGCTGGCACCTGCGGCCAGCAGCAGGGGCACGATGTCGAAGTTTTCGGTCTTGAGCGCTTCCAGCAACAGGTCGTCCGGCGCCTCTGATGCAGGCGCCTTGCCCGCACCCCAGCCCGCGCGTGCGGCGATAGCCTGCGCACGGTCGCGCAGCGATGCCCACACCCGGTTCAGCCGACCCCGCAGACCATCCGTTTGATTGAGCGCGCTTTGCAGGCGTTCGCCACACCCTGCGCGCACCATGTCAAGCGGGCTCGCAAGCCCGTTACACGGATCGCTGGCGGCACCAGCCTTGGCCAAGGCGCGGTGCAGATTGAGGTAGGGGCCATGCTCTGGGTAGACCGTGGAGCCACCCTTAGATCGGATCTGCAGCTTGAGGCGGACACCATCGACCTCCAAGGCCGCGGGCAGCGGCATGCGAATCTCCGTGCCGACCTGCTCCTGCGACAGGCTCCAGCGCGTGACCTCGCGCAGATTGGCGTTCACGGCGATCGGATTGCTGTTTGCGAGTGTAGAAAAGCTCTTGTCCCCGTCTTGCGAAAGCAGCAGGCTCACCGACTCCACTTCACACACGCGGCTGTCTGGCGCGCAAGCCCCCACGGGCTGAACGGCCAACGACTCGACCCGCACGACGAGCGTGCCGTTCACCACACGCGCTTTGCCGACCAAGCGACCGCGCAAAGCCCAATCGTTGACCAGGTAGTTGGTCACGCGAAGGTCAAACGCTTCGGTGTCGACCGCGGTGGAATAGGCACCGGCACCGAACAGGGCCTTGGCACGTGTCCAGAGGTTCAGATCAAAAAAGAACGATAGTTGCCCAGCAATGGCCAGAGCAAAGAGTCCAAAGGCCCATGGGGCCCACCGCCTGCGAACGGCGGCCACTTGCTCGGGTGTGTACGCGGGTTGCTTGTTGCCAATGCTGCCCACATCGTGCGCCACGAACTGCGCTTCGCCCACACGGGCCTTGCGTGTCTTGAGGTCGAAGGTCCACTCCAGCCCACCGGCTTTCAGCGTCAGTGTCACGCGGTAAGTCGTTTCGCGGTCCGATGCTGCTGTGCTCGGCATATCGCTGGGCAGTGTCACCTCGGCCTGAACGCGGTGGGCATCTATGCGCGTGGCGTCATAGTCCTGGCTCCAGATCACGCCAAACCCGGTTTGGTTGCGCGCGGACGACTCGATTTTGGCTTCGACCAGCCATGGGTCCGCGGCAATGGACCGGTCCACCTGAAACTTGGCAACAACCGGCACACCATGCGGCACCGGGTCTTGCGACAAGGCCATACTGGCACCGCCACCCTTCAGCCGCTGGCGCCACAGGTACACCGCTCCCCACGTCACCGCCACACCGGCCAATGCAAACAGAGCCTTGAACCAGAAGGGGATGTCGCTGTTGGGGACCATCAGCTTGAGCACGACCGCGTCCCATACGATAGAGAACAGGGTCAAAAACTCAGCGCCTTGCCCGGCGCGGGTGCGGGATTGTGATCGTTCGGATTTTTTCATGGTGTTGATGGCAAGTCCATCGGTAACTGCTTTGTGCGGAACCCGCGCGTCGTGCAACGACGCGATCTGGACTATTTGTATTTTTTGCCGTCGAATTTCACTACGCGGCTAATCACCCGCTTCTTGGCAGTGATGGTGTCGGGTACTTTTTCCATATTGCTATCGACGTTGATGGTTTCAACAATGCGCAGATCTGAGAAGCCATGGCTGCTCGTATTTGCTATCGATAAAGTCCTATTTCCGTATTCCCATACGTCATGCCCGGTTGCTTTGCCTATACACCCGCTAAGTGCGTTTTGAAATTGCATATTCATCGCGAAGACTGGATGCAAATTTTTTCCATTTTGAACAAACAGCGTCAGCTCGTCCCACGAGGCCCCCTCCGCGCAACTAGGTCCCTTTGCAGAATTGTGGAATCTCAATCCGAAAGCTCGTACATCCTTGGATAGTTGGTATCTTGCGGTGTCAAAGTGCAAGCTGCTCACGCCAACGGCTGTAACCGCATCTTCACCGATTACGCCTTGGTAGCTGCCGAGAATGCGCATCGTCTTTTCGTCGATGATTGCGACAACCAGCGATTTTTCGTACTCAACGCCTTTGTCGTAAGCAAATGCTGCTAGCGATCTGTCTTCCTTGTAAGGCCATGATTTGCATGATTCAGAAACAATCATGCCGTCTTCGTTTTGAGGCTTAAACCCCTTAATCTTTAGGAACCGCCCGACAATATCTCGCGCTTCTTGCGCGCACGCGTCTTCATTCCCGGCGCTGGCAGAGACGGGGAATGCGAAAAAGACACATGTCAATATGACCATGCATACAAAAGGGAGGATCTGAACGTCCAGTACGTCTTGGTGCAAATGCGATCGGATTGAAGTCATGTGGTTTCAATTATTTTTTAAACTTGACAGGTCAGAGACACCATTTGCAACTGGACTGCTATTCTGAATACTTGAAGCTCTGGTCAAAATATCCCAGCAATTGCCCGGGTTGTTCAACAGGTTCGGCGAACAGGTCAAAGTCTGAAAGAAGCACCTCTCTTCCTGGCACAAAATCGAAAGTTCTTTCGACTCGCTTCTTTCCGCTTTTTACTCTCAGTATGTCGTCCTTAAACCGGTCAGTTGAGGAAGGTGCTTGCACGCGAAAGTGTTTGACCTTCCCGCTCAAATAGTTGACGCTGGACCCGTACTTGTAAGAGACGTATTCTTCTGTGACGGTAGTCCCATCCTTGCCCCTTTTGGGTTCGAAACCGATGTCCTGGCTCTCCACCCCTACCAGGGTCAGTACACCACCTTTCGGCCGAAACTGATATTGCGAGAAGTAGTCGGAGCAGCAGCCTCCGCTGCCTCTCAGAGAAAAGTACGCGGATCCATTTCTTATATCTACCGACGTCTCATGCCACCTGGGGTGCCGCGGCCACCACTTGGAGGCAGCTTGAAGCTGATACCGTCCCGCACCACTCAATCTAAAAACAGCAATTGCAATTTCTCGGGCGAATTCATCCGACAGCAAAACTAAAAAATGCTTTGAACCATCGATATCTCCAACCGAAGATTCCTGGAGGACCCTGCCAGGAAAGGCCTCCCGAATGGCCGAGTCCTCCGGTTGTCCAGCGATGCACATTGAGGACGCAAGAATCAACCCAAGGACATAGAAGATTTTTGACATTGCCGTACTGTAGTGTTGAATGTTGGCGGGCATGCAAGTAGGCAAACTTCATAAGGCCTGACACATACTTCTATCGAAGATTTGCTAAGCGCTGTTTCAGTCGTACTGCGCTTCCCTCGCCACGGCCTCACTGGCCAGCGCGCACTGCAGTTCGCGCTGTTCAATGTCCAGCAGGGCTTGTTGGAATTCGCGGCGCCACAGTGTATCGGTGACGTGCATTCGGCAGATGTTCTTTGCCGCAGTGTTCTTGTCAAATGCGCCGGTAGACTTCTTCAAGTCTGCCAGCAGTGTGTCGGCGTTAGCCATGTGCCCGAGCTTGCGTTCGGCATCGATCAGCAACAGCGTCGCCCGGCGGTCCACAAAGGGCGGCGTCATGCTGGCAAACAACAAGTCTGTGAACCAACCGCCCGTCGGGTTGACGGCCGGCGCCTTGGCATCGCGCACGGCGCTGGCCTGGCGGCTTGCGCCTTCCCAATCGCCATTGAGCCGGGCCACCATCGCCAACACCAGATGGGCGTTGCGCAGACTTGGCACCCACGCGTGTTTGTCACCCTGGTTCGCGGCTATCTGCGTTTGGGCTACTTGCGCGGCCTCATCGAGTTTTCGGTGCGCAACCAGCATCCACGCAAGCTCCTCCTGGATCACCTGGTTGTCTATAGGCGTCTTGGGCGCCTGGGACAGGCCGGCTGCAGCCAAACGCATCGTACGCTCTGCGGCATCCGTCTGCCCCACGCGATCCAGCGTGCGGGCCAAGTTGCGCCGCGCATAGGCCAGGCGTTTATCGGTCGGCTCCAGGCTGGCTGCAAACCCTGCCACGATCTCCTGGCGCATGGCCAGCATCGCGGCTTGGTCGGTGGTGGGGGTGCGCTGTTCCAAAACCTCGGCCAGCAGGACCCAATCTTCCGCATCGGGCTGCATGGCCAGCCGTTGCCGCAAGATGCGTTCGGCTTCCGATTGCAAGCCGGCAATTTCTGCAGCCGCACTTCCGTCTTCGCTGCTGGACAGTCTGGTGGCCAGTGCCATGGCAGCGGCCACGCGTGCGCGGTCCTGCGGCTTCAGCACGCCCGCTTCGGCGTATTGCTGCCGGGCCAGCCGCAGCGCGTCGTCGCGGTCACCAGCTTCGTCGGCATCATCAATCGCGGTCTTGAAGGCAGCCTGGCGCTCTACCGGCCCCTGCACCGCGGCCAGTGTGGCTTCGCGCTGCGCGCGCAGAGCCTTTTGCTGCTGCGCCAGTTCGGCCGCACCAGGCCGAGAAGCCGGGTCGGTTTGCGCGGAAGGGTTGGGCGAAGAATCCGCCGAGCGGTGTGCACCAGCTCCCAGGCCCTGGCCAATCGCCCCTACAACCGCCCTGGGTGACACCACGGTCAGCGCCAGCAGCCCTGCCACCGGCACCAGCGCACACGCGATGTACACGGCCATGCCCGCACCGGCCTCTCTCCAGCTCGGCACACGCCCCACAAAGCGCGGCAGCAGGGAGCGCCCAACCGTCAGCTTGGTGTCGTAGCTCCAAGCTTGGAATGGGGCCTGGGCCAGGAAGTCAAACAACTGCTTGGCGACCGCCGAGAAGACTTCTCCATTTGCAGGCTCCGGCATCGGCGTCCGCAGCAGCAGGGCAGAGGCCTTGGCCACGCGGTAGTGCTGCGGTGCGCCCAACAGCGTGGCGATGCCAATGGCCCCCAGCACGTTGTCGCCGCTCGATAGGCCTGCCGCCAGCAGCAGGCCGGCGCTGCCCACCGCAAAAATGAAGCGCAGCCAGGGCAGACGCCCGACCAGCAACAGCTCCACCACGCGCCCGCCATCCAGCGGCAGCACCGGCAGCATATTGAGCGCATTGATGAAGAAGGTGGCAAGCACCCCGGTCATCAGCAGCGGATGCCATGGCGCGCTGCTGTGGTCGGGGCCCAAGGCCACCCAGGCGAACGCGGCCAGCGCCAGCAGCAAACCCGGTACCGGCCCCGCCAGGTAGACCGCCAGGTGCGTCATCGGGCGGGCCTCGTGCTTTTCGCCGCTGGTGGCGCCGCCCAAGCCCGGCACGAAGAAGACCTGTACATCGCGAAAACCGGCCAGCTTCATCGCCATCCAATGCCCGGCCTCATGCACCAGGATCACGGCCGCGACCACCAGCGCCCCAGCCAGCCCCCACCACCAAGAGCCCACGGCCAGAAACGCGGCAGCGGAGCAGACGAAGACCCCGCGCTTGAACCAGCGCGGCGCACGCAAGCCGCGCAGCGTGCACAACGTGCGCACAAAGCCCAGTCGTTCGGCCACGACGCGGGCCGCGCCAAAGTCGGGAAGCGGCGCCGGTGCGGCGGCGCCCGTTGCTGACTTCGCCTTCTTTTTCATCTGCAGCGCGGCTTGGCGCATACGCCATGCAGACTTCACCGCCGCCACGAAGCCAAAGCCATAGACCACATGGCCATGGCGCTCGCCGCGCCGGTAGACGATCTTCTCTTGCTCCATGCGCGGCAGCAACTGTTCGGCCATCTTCTGGGCAACAGCCGGCGCATCGGCCGGATCGATGCGCGCCGCCGTGAATGCCTGGCGCGCCTGCAAGTGCGCCGCGATATGGCCTACCAAATCCGCAGCATTGCCATCGGCGATGGTGACATGGCGCGGATAGGGCATCAGCGCGTGGACCATGTTGTTGACCGTCAGCAGCGCCGTGTCGTCGACAAAGGTATTCCACAAATAGACTTCGCAAATCTTGTGGGGTGTGGGCGGCGTGGCGAGATAGACCTCGGCATGGATATCTTCGCCAGCGTGGTGGTAGACATCGCAAAAGCTGTTGGGCATGCCGGCGATGGAAATGAGCGAGCGCACACGCCGGGTGTTCATGTAGCGAAAGCCCTGGCGTTCGAGTTCGGCCCGCGCGGTGTCGAGCACGGGCAGGGCGTCTTCCACGGCGTCGCGCTGGACAGGGGCCAGCAGCGGCGCCCACAGCGGCATCTTCACCAGACGGCTGGCCACGATGATCAGCATGATCACCTGACCCAGGACCATCAACCCCAAAAAGGCAACCCCAAGCCCCAGCATCGAACCCATTGCAACTCCCGGTTGATTTGAATTGGTTTGTGGGGCGTATTGTGAAGCTTAGTCTTGGGATTTCTGGCCGTCGGTTCCACAGGGCGCCAGATGGTCTCCAAAAACCCCAATATAGGTATATTTTGATGCTTTGCAGGAAGTTATTGGTAAAATTAGCCCCTAGCCCTCGTCGAATATGCCTATGCAGCTATATATTTGATAGCTACCACAAACCTGCCCTCCTGCTCACCGTCCCTTACCCATGCAAGCCCTGCTCCACGCCATTGCAGCCATAGACGCACTGCCCACTGACGCGCAGCGCCTGTTCCATGGCCGCGGCGGGCTGCACCCGGGCTGCGAGCACTTGGCGCTGGACTACTACCCGCCGGTCTGGGTGCTGACCAGCTTCCAGCCGCTGGGCGACGACACACTGGGCCTGCTGCATGCTGCGTTGGCCGAACACCAGAGCCGGTTGGCGCCGGGCCAGCCGCTGAACTGGGTCTACCAATGCCGCGCCGATGGCGAGGCCGAGACCCGCCTGATGGCCGGCGGCGTGCCCGAGCCCCACCACATCGTCACCGAGGGTGACGCGCGCTACCGCGTGCATGTGCTCAAGGGCCAGAACCATGGCCTGTTTCTGGACATGGCCGAGGGCCGGCGCTGGGTGCGCGCCCAGGTGGCGGCCCACCCCTGGCCCGCCAAGGTGCTGAACCTGTTTGCCTACACCTGCGCCTTCTCGGTGGTGGCGCTGCAGGCCGGCGCGCGGCAGGTGACCAATGTGGACATGAGCCGCGGCGCGCTGGCCACCGGGCAGCACAACCACCAGCTCAACGGCCTGACGGGTGGGTCCAGCTTTCTGGCCCACGACATCTTCAGCACTTGGGGCAAGATCACGCGCGGCGGCCCCTACGACCTCATCATCGTCGACCCGCCCAGCTACCAGAAGGGCAGCTTTGTCGCCACCAAGGACTACGCCCGCCTGATGCGCCGCCTGCCCGACCTGCTGGAGGCCGGCGGCCACGCCCTGCTGTGCCTGAACGCGCCCGAGCTGGGCATGGCCTTCCTGCAGGACCAGATGCACGAACTGGCTCCGCAGCTGCAGTTTGTGCAACGGCTGCAGAACCCCGCTGCGTTTGCCGATGTATCGGACGAGCGGGCGCTGAAGGTGCTGGTCTACAAAGGACCCGATTACGAACATGGCTAGCAAGACCAACCCCCAAGCGCCTGAGACGCTGGACGCCGGCGACTTCGACACCTGGCTGGCCGATATCCAGGCCTCGTTCCAGGATGGCCAGGGCACAGATGTGGCCTGCGGCAGTTGCCGGGGCTGCTGCAGCTCGTCGTACTTCGTCCACATCCAGCCGCACGACACGCTGGCCCAAGCCGCCATCCCCAAACACCTGCAGACCAGCGCGCCAGGCATGCCCCCCGGCCATGCGCTGATGGGCTATGACGCCAACGGTCACTGCCCCATGCTGAAGGCCGGCAACTGCAGTATTTACGCGCAGCGGCCCTCCACCTGCAAAGACTACGACTGCCGCATCTTCAGCGCCGCGGGTTTGAGCGCCGGCGGGCAGGACAAGGCCACCATCAATGCACGGGTTGCGGCCTGGCGCTTCCAGTACGCCAGTGATGCGTCGCGCCGCACGCACCAAGCTATCGAAGCCGCAGCCCGGTTTATTCGCGACAACGCCAAGGCGTTCCCGGGCGGGCGCGTGCCGCAGCAGCCCAGCGAATTGGCTGTTCTGGCGATCAAGGTGCACGGCGTGTTCCTGGCCGACGCCGACAAGACCCCCCGCGATGCCCGGCAGACGGCCCTGGCCGTGATCGCCGCCAGCCGCGCCTTTGAGGCCGCCGCACATACGCGCCCAGCCAAGACCGCGGCCGCCGCCATCAAGCCATCGCCATCACACTGAAGTGGGTTTCCAGCGCTTGAGCAACAGCGCATTGGCCATGACACTGACCGAGCTGAGCGCCATCGCCGCACCGGCCAACACCGGGTTCAGATAGCCCAGCGCCGCCAGCGGAATGCCGGCCACGTTGTAGGCAAAGGCCCAGAACAGGTTTTGGCGGATCTTGGCCACGGTGCGGTGGGAGATGTCCAGCGCGGCAGCCACCAGTGCCACGTCGCCGCGCATCAGCGTGATGCCGGCGGCATGCATGGCCACGTCGGTGCCGGTGCCCATGGCCATGCCGACATCGGCCGCGGCCAGCGCGGGCGCGTCGTTGACGCCGTCGCCCACCATGGCAACCGTGTGGGGGTGGCGTTTGCCCAGCACGGGCGCGTTGTGCAGCGGCCCGCCTCCGATAGCCATGGGGAAGGCCGGAACGGTGGAGTCTTTGTGGCGCGCCATGCGCCGCCGTTCCACGCCGTGGCCTTCCTTGAGCGCCACCATCCACGCGGCCTTGTCGCCCGGCAGCACCTCGGCCATGACCTCGCCATCGGCCGGGTGCAGGCCCAACTGGCGGGCCATGGCCTCGGCAGCGCCGCGGTTGTCGCCAGACACCATGACCGTCTTGATGCCGCGCGCGCGCAGTGCGGCCAGCGCTTCCTTCGCCCCGGGCTTGGGGGCATCGGCAAAGGCCATCAGGGCGCGCAGCACGTAGCGGGCCGGGCCGGATGATGGACCACCACCCACGCGCTGGGCCATGGCCGACACCGTGGCGCCCTGGGCCTGCAGCGCATCGGCCTGGGCTTGCAAGGCATCCAGCGAAACGCCCAGGTCTTTCATCCAGCGCAGGCTGCCGATGCAATAGCTTTGCTCGGCGAGCACGCCAGCGCTGCCTTTACCCGGCACGGCCTGCAGCGCGGTGGGGGCGGTGAGGGCGAGGCCTTTCTCGGTCGCGGCGGCCACCACGGCGCGGGCCAGCGGGTGCTCACTGCCGCTTTGCAGGCTGGCGGCCAAACGCAAGGCTTCGTCAGCACCATCGGTCGCAACGACAAATGCGCTCAGGCGCGGTTGGCCCAGCGTCAGCGTGCCGGTTTTGTCGAAGGCCACCACATTCACCTGGTGCGCCCGCTCCAAGGCCTGAGCATCCTTGATCAAGATACCGTGGCGGGCCGCGACACCGGTGCCAGCCATGATGGCGGCCGGTGTGGCCAGCCCCAACGCGCAAGGACAGGCGATGACCAGCACGGCCACCGCATGGATCACCGCAGTCTCCAACGGGTGGCCGGTGAACCACCAGCCCAGCAGCGTGATCAGGGCCAGCGCCAGCACCACGGGTACAAACACCGCGCTGACGCGGTCCACCAGGCGCTGGATCGGCGCCTTGGCAGCCTGGGCGTCTTCCACCAGGCGGGTGATGTGGGACAAAACGGTGTCTACTCCCACCGCCGTGACCTGCAGCACGACACGGCCCTCGCCATTGATGGAACCGCCGGTGAGCTTGGCACCCACCTCCTTATGCACCGGCAAGGGCTCGCCGGTCAGCATGGATTCGTCGACCTGGGTCTGGCCTTGCAGCAGCGTGCCGTCCACCGGAAAACGCTCACCGGGTTTGACGGCCAAGCGGTCGCCGACCAGTACGTCCAGCACTGGAACATCCACCTCGCCTTCGCGCCGCAGCAGGTGCGCGGTGTTCGGCTGCAGAGCATGCAGCGCGCGTATGGCCGATGTGGCCTGCCGCTTGGCCCGCGCCTCCAGCCATTTGCCCAACAGCACCAGCGTGATGACAATGGCCGAGCCTTCGAAATAGAGGTGCACCATGGCGCCCGGCGGCGCGCTGAACCACAGCCAGACCGACAACGCCCAGCCCGCCGTAGTGCCAATGGCCACCAGCAAGTCCATATTGCCGGTGCCGGCCTTCAACGCATGCCAACCAGCCCTGTAGAAGCGCGCGCCCAGTACAAACTGCACGGGAGTGGCCAACAGGCATTGCAGCCAGGCCGGCAGCATCCAATGCCAACCCAAGCCTTCGCCCAGCATGGGCAGGGCCAATGGCGCGCTCAGCAACAGGCCCACCAGCACGGGCGCGAAACCGGCCCAGGGAGAGCCTTGCTTCTCGCCTGCCTCCATCTGCTCGGGTGTGCGCGGCTCGTAGCCGGCGTCGCGCACGGCCCGCCGCAGGCGCGCGGGCATTTGCTGGTCGCCGCCCGTGTAGGCGACGCGGGCGGATTCAGTGGCCAGGTTGACGCTGGCGTCGGCCACGCCGGGGACTTTTTTCAGCGCGCGCTCGACCCGGGCCACGCAGGAGGCGCAGGTCATGCCGCCTATGCCGAGGTCCAGCGCAAGGGAAGGGGAGGGTGCTGCGGTGCTGTGTGAGGTGCTCATGGTTCCAAGGCTAGGGCTTCCCATCGCGGCAAGGTCAAGCAATGCCCTGGGCCCTGCAGGGGCTGCGCGTGGTGGCTTGACTTTGCCACCGTGGCAAGGTTCAGACTATGCTCTCCATTGTGTGGGCTTTTGCCCAAGGATGCCCTTTCTATGAACCAGATTTTTACCGTCACCGGCATGACCTGCGGCCACTGCGAAAAGGCCGTCACCCGCGCCGTGCAGCAAGTAGACCCCCAGGCCCAGGTCCAGATCGACCGCACGCAGAACCGCGTGCAGGTGGAATCCACCCAAAGCCGCGAGGCGCTGGCCCAGGCCATTGCCGAGGAAGGCTATGCCGTCGCGACCTGAGCTCACCTACCCGGTCAATATCGGCGAGGCGGCACGCCGCTCCGGTGTGTCAGCCAAGATGCTGCGCTACTACGAATCCCTGGGGATGCTGGGCCAGGTGCACCGCACGGACAGCGGCTACCGCCAGTACAGCGCCGGCGATGTGCACACGCTGCGCTTCATCAAGCGCAGCCGCGACCTGGGTTTTTCCATGGCCGAGGTGGCCGAACTGGTGGGCCTGTGGCAGGACCGCAGCAGGGCCAGTGCCAGTGTCAAGCAGATTGCCCAGCGCCATGTCGACGACCTGAGCACACGCATTGCCGCGATGCAGGCCATGCAGCGCACGCTGCAAGAGCTGCTGTGCCACTGCCATGGCGACGCCCGCCCGGACTGCCCCATTCTGGACGATCTGGCGGGTCAATCCCCCAACGACAGGCTATCCGGCAATGTGTAAAAGCTTGTTACCCCGGTCAGCGGCAGTCGGTTTGCGCCGTTAGAGGGTGACAAACCGCTACGTTTAGCGGTACGGGCCCAAGGCCCCGGAGAACGCTATGCACACTCCTCGTATTTTGTCCCTCGCTCTGATCGCAGGCAGCCTGGCCGGTCTGGCCCCGTTGGCCCATGCCGATGAGTTTCAAACCGTGGTGGGCGCCGGTGTCGGCGCAGTGACCGGTGCCGTTATCGGCAAGCAGATCGGCGGACGCAATGGTGCGGTTTTGGGCGCCGGTGCCGGTGGCCTGATCGGCGCCAGCATTGCCAGCCAGAACCGCTATGCCCCGCCTGTGGCCATGGCACCCGCTTACCCTGTGGCCGCCCCGGTGTATTACCCGCAACCCGTGGCGGTGTACCAGCAGCCCGTGCCACAGTACCGCGTGGTGCAGCCCGTGACCTATTACCCACCCGTGGTTTACGCGCCGCCCCCTCCCTACTGGGGACACCACCACCAC
This sequence comes from Rhodoferax sp. GW821-FHT07G04, assembly GCF_059418585.1. Lineage (NCBI taxonomy): Bacteria > Pseudomonadati > Pseudomonadota > Betaproteobacteria > Burkholderiales > Comamonadaceae > Rhodoferax > Rhodoferax sp. GW821-FHT07G04. Next base: position 1,647,545 of record NZ_JBWKQD010000002.1, on the reverse strand, counting down.
CGTCACCACCACGGCTATTACGATTACCGCTATTGAGCCTGTTGTAACCCCTAGGTGGCCACCATCTCGCCGCCCAGGGCTTCGATCAGATCGGGTATCAGCTTCCTGAGTTCGCCGGTGGCGATGGCGACATCGGCGTCGAAGTTGTCATCCTTGCCATCCGCCGGACTGGTGGCAGCGCCTTCAAACACCGATTCCAGAAACGCCAGCTTCTTGAGCTGCAGGCCTTCGGTCAGCACAAAGGACACGCGGTCCGCCCAGGTCAGTGCCAAGCGGGTGGGCACCTTGCCCATGGCGATGTGCTGGCTGACCTCGTCGGTATCCAGCGCATGGCGGGTGTAGCGCACCACGGCACGGGATTCATCCGCCGCCTTGAGTTCGCATTCGCGGTCCACGCTGAAGGAGGGTGGCCCCTCCTTGGTGGACAACCAGCCCGACATCGCAGAGGCTGGTGAGGTCTGGGTGTTGACCAGTTGCACGACCAGACCGTCCACCACCTTGATCAACCAAGTCATCACTTCATCGGCCTTGGCCTGGCTGCCCGCATCGGTCAGCAAAAAGCCGCCCGCCGGATCCACCCAGACCTGCACGCTGGATTGCTTGCTGAAAGCCATGGGCAGCAGGGCCAGGCGCGCGTCTTCGCTGATCTCGCGCTTTTCCTTCTTGCCCGGCTTGCGGCCGGTTGTGGCCTCGATGTGGTCCAACTGGTCCTGCACCTTGCGCTTGACGACCGAGCCCGGCACCACCTTGACTTCCATCATCAGCTTGAGCAGCCACTGGCCGCCAATCACTTCGACCATGGGACCGTGGGCCTGGCCGCGCGGCTCGACCCAGCCCACCGATTTTTCCTGGGAAGCACCACACTCCACAAACTGCGCCTTGCCCAGCGCCTCGTCCAGCGCAGCCAACTCCGTGGGCCAGCCCGCCACCAGACGGTAAATCATCAAATTCTTGAACACGTGTTTGCCTTTAGCGATCTAGGAAATTTTGCAAAAGCTCGTATTGTCGGTGCAGCGGCCAAACCTGAAGACTTCGTGCTTCACGATAACTTTACAAAGCCTTATGCGCAGGCAATGCACCAGATACACGCCGGGCGCACACTGATGGCCATCTGATTGCAATTCCTGCGGCAGACACAACAAGAAAAGGACACTTTCCACCATGACATCCGGTTTCAAACCCCTCATCGTTGCTGGCTTGCTGGCCACTGCCAGCTTTGCCACTTTCGCCCAAACTACGCCGGCTCCAACACCCGACGCGCGTCCTCCCATGGTGGGCGCCAGCGCGCCCCACGGCGGCCGCATGGGTGGAGGCGGCATGCGCGGCCCCATGGACCCGGCCAAGATGGAAGCCATGGTGGCCAAGCGCCATGCCGAACTGAAGGCCAAGCTGAAGATCACCGCAGAGCAGGAGGGCGCCTGGACTGCCTTCACCACGGCAATGAAGCCCTCCGCCGGCTGGATGGACCCCAGCAAGCGCCCGGATCGCGCCGAGATGGACAAACTCACCACGCCCGAGCGCATCGACACGATGCGTGCCCTGCGTGCCCAGCACATGGCTGACATGAATGCCGCCATGGACAAGCGCGACGAAGCCACCAAGACCTTCTATGCCGCGCTCAATGCAGACCAAAAGAAGACTTTTGACGCCGAGCACGCCCGCATGGGCGCCCGCCATGGTGAACACCGCCACGGCGGCAGCGGTGGCGCAACCAAAGGTGGTGACAAGCCCGCCCCGGCTACCACCAAGTAATTCTTCAGCAGCGGAAGAAAATCAGGCCAGCAGGGTCTTGAACTCGCCGCTATCCAGCAATCGCTTCAGATCATCGGCGCCCCCGACCAGGGTGCCTTTGACAAACACCATGGGAATCGTGGGCCAGCCGGTCCACATCTTCAGCGCATTGCGCTGGCGCCATAGCTTGAAGTAGCTGCCGTACTCGATGTAGTGGTAGGCAATGCCGGCATCATCGAGCAACTTGCGCGCCTTCTTGGGGAAGGGGTTCATGCTCATACCCACAACCACCACGGCATGCTGGGCCACGGCTGCCTGCACCTCTTTGACAATGCCCTGTTGGTTGGCTGCTATCTTGTCGCGGATAGCAGGGTGGATGCGGGATTCATCCAGAACTGAACGTGGCATGGGCAGGGCCTCCAACAGGAGAGTAAAAGCGCCCATTATGGATGCGCAGGGTGTTTGAAGCACCCACCGCGGCTCGGGCCATCCCAGGGCGGCGTGGGGACTTTGGGGCTTTAACCGAACGGCCGTATGCCGATCAGGAGACCGTGCAACACAAAGGCAAACAGCGCCCAGGCCGCAATACCCACCACGACGGTCAGGGCCGTACCGGCCATTCTCCCCGCTGGGTATTGCGTTCCCGCAGCGCGGTCACGCTTGCGCGCGGCGATGAAGTTCAAAACGCCCCAGGCCAGAAAGGCCCCAAACAACAGCATATGGGCCACTGTGCCATTGGCCAGCAAGTGGCCTAGTGCCCAGGATTTGACAGCCAGAACCATGGGGTGGTGCACCCGGGCTTTGATGCTATTGCGCGGCACATAGGCGGCGGCCAGCAGGATGAAAGCAATCACCGTGAACAGAGACGCCGCATGGCGCATGCCCATGGGCGGGTTCCACAGCAGGACCGGGGTTTCGCGCGCGACGCCAAAACCATAGACGATGAGGCCAAAGCCCAGCACCGACAGCAACGAATACAGGCCTTTGTAGGTGCCTTCACCCATGCGCTGCAAGGTTTGCGTGCGCCAGCCGTCGGCAAAGATGCGCACCGAGTGCACGCCCAGGAAAATCAGCAGTCCGGTGATGAGATAAACCATGGCAGACAAGTATCCAAAAAGGGTTGAGGGTTTGCAGTGGAGCGTCAGGCGCCCAGCACGCGGTTCTTGCCCGCACGCTTGGCCAGGTACATGGCCTTGTCAGCGCGCTTGATGGCTTCGGCACCCGTCTCATCGGCCACCAGTTGGGCCACGCCAGCGCTGAAGGTGATCAGGATTTTTTCGTTGCCCGACAGGAAGAATTTCTTGGTCAGCTCGCGCTGCAGGCGGGTCATGGCCTCTATGCCCTTGTCCAGCGGCGTATCGGGCAACAAGATGACAAACTCTTCACCGCCGTAGCGGGCCAGCGTGTCCTGCGGACGCATGGACTCGCGGGCCACCTTGGCCAAATGGGCCAGGGCGCTGTCGCCCGTCGCATGGCCCAGGGTGTCGTTGAGTTTCTTGAAGTTGTCGATGTCCAGCAAGGCCATGCACAGTGGTGTGTCTTTGCGGCGCACACTGGATATCTCGCGTTCCACCGCTTCTTCCAAACCCTTGCGGTTGAGCGCGCCAGTCAAGGGGTCGTGGCGGGCCTGGGTGCTGACGCGGTCCAGTTCCTGGTGCAGCTTGGCCAGCTCGACTTCGGTCTGGGTGGCGCGGTCACGCATGACCTGCAATTCGTCGCCCGCGGTCTTGCTCTGGGTGGCCATGTTGCGGGTGGCGCTGACCACTTCCTTGAGCACCGGCGCAATCTCGGCCAGCGTCTTGGCCTGCTCGATCTGGCGGGCGTTTTCTTCCAGCTTTTCGTGGAAGGTACCGGTGGACTTGGCCATCTCGGACAGGCGGTCGATAAAGGCCGCCAACATGTCGCGCATTTCGTTTTGCGCCTGCAGGGCCCTCTCCTTGGCATCTTTTTGTTTGAAGATGACGTCTTTGAGTCGGCGCTCCACATCGTCCAGGCGCCGCAGCGTCAGCGGTGGTGTGGAGGCCTGCATCAAGGCATCCATCTGGCCCTGCAGCCATTGCTCGTCCAGACTCAGATCGGCAATGTTCTCAAACACCATGTGCAACAGCTTGAGCAGTGCACTCTTGATTTCGGCCTGGTCTTCGGCGACAAAAGACACGCGGTCGCTGTAGCTCAGCAGCATGCTCTTGAGCGCCAGGATATCTGCGGAGCCACCCTGGCGCAAGGCAGTGGTCAGCGTCTTGCTGAGCTCGCCAAAGCGTTCGTCCTCGGTACCCAGCGCAGGTTGGGTGTACTCGATCATGCGGCCCAACTGGCCCAGGAATTCAGCGGTCAGGGCCGGCGCACTGGCGTTCAGTCCGGTCTTGGGTGCGGCGGTGGGGGTGGCCGGTGCATCGTCGCCACCACCGTTCATGGGCACGAAACCGCCATAGGCCACCAAGGCGTTCTTGACACCCTCCCAATTCATGCGGTCGATGGCGTAGTCCAAGAGGCCACGCTGCTTTTGCTGGCCCGGCGTCTTGGTCGGCAAGGCCTTGGAAATGTCGCGCAGGATGTCGGCCGGAAAGTGTGGAATGACCGGCACACCGGCAATCTCGTTGTAGATGGCCAGGTAATTGGCCGGCGTAGGTGCCAGCTTTTGCAGCGTCAATTGCTTGAGCGTTTCACGCGCAATCTCAAACGACTTTTTTTCACTCATGGCACGACACCTGCTATGGAATAAATAGCTTATTGGCCTCTGTGGTCGAGACCTGAAATGCTATTTAAACACCAATCCAAGGCCAGGCCGTTTCAGCGGGGCTGGGCCGCCAGGAAAGCCTTGAACGCCTCCACGGTTTTGGGGGCATCCTCTTCATGGGGCACATGGCCCAGTGCGTCAAAGACGACGAGCTTGGACCCCGCAATGTCGGCCGCAAAGCGCTGGGCATTCGCTACCGGAATCAGCCTGTCCTTGGCACCCCACATGATCAAGGTCGGCACCTTCAAGCCTTTGATGCGCGCCTCGTCGCCGCTCAAACGCTGCTCCATGCGGTAGGCCAGGGCCTGGCGGTTGCCGGCGCGCAGCGTCAGCTCGTAGTACCGGTCGATCAGCTCGGGCGTGACCTTGCTGGGGTCACCGTACACATTGCGCACGCTGCTGATGATGACGCCGCGGGGCAACACATGCTCCATCACGCTGCGCAAACCTGGCATGCGCGCGATCTGGAAACCGATGGGAACCGACTCCGATGCAAAGGGGTAGCCCGCAGCATCCACCAATGCCAATGCGCTGACCCGCTGGGGCAGGGCCAGGGCCGTGGCCCAGGCGATCTGGCCACCCAGGGAATTACCGGCCAGCACGAATTGCTTGACGCCCAACTGGTCGACCACATGGGTGACAAAACGCACATAGGTGGCAATCGTGTAGTCGTTGTCCGGCTGCGGGCCGGTCAGGCCGAAGGCGGGCAGGTCGAAACGGATCACACGGCGCTGCGGAGTCAGGCCTTGCACCCAGCCATCCCAGGTGTGCAAACTGGCCGAGGTGCCGTGCAACAGCACGATGGGCATGGGGTCATCGCGTGGGCCTTCGTCGCGCAGATGGACCTGCATGCCATCCACCGTGATGAACTGCGATGGCGGCGGAGCCCAGCGCGCGCTCAGCGCCGACACCGGCCGGTCAGGCGCCCAGGTGGCCAGCACACCGGCCAACGCAAAAATGGCCACGGCCACCAACAGAACACCCAAGATACGGAGGATTAATTTCATGGGGGTGAACTCTACACCCCTGTTGGGTGCGGCTGTCAAAGCACAAAGCTGTGGATAGTTCTGGCATAAGCCAGGACTTATCCACAGCATGGAAAGGAAATCAGAAGTTGTTCATGCTTCGGGTACAGATACGAAGCAGAGTCGCGCACAGGGGTTGAGGCTTTGTAAGTGTTTGATTCAAAACAAGAAATAGGCCTTGTGCACACAAATGGCCAAAGCTTACCTACTACTACTATCTTTAAAATAAGAATTTAAGAGATAGGACTGAACAAGTCGGCACTGAAAAAATGAAGTTTTCCAAGGCTGGTGTCGCCCTTTGGATTACTGCAGAAAAGAAGCTGGTGTGCGGGCCGTTTTAAGCCCGTCTATCAAGTAAGATTCGCCGACTTCGGGTTTCCCGAGGAAGTTTTCACCTGAGCTTGCAGTCCTCTTTCTTTTTCATGTCCCCTCCTTCCGCAGGTCACAGTGCCGGGCAAGCGCCTGCATCCTTCGAAATCAAGAGTGCACAACTGCCTTTGGTGGCCTTGCTGTTGAAGTCCAACGATGCGGAACTGCTGGCGGCCGATGTGCTGCGCCAGTTCGGGCCGGACGGTGAGAGCCCTGGCTTCTTCGAGCACGACGCGCTGGTCGTCGATTTCTCGCAACTGGATCCCGAGCAGGCCCTGTTTGACCTGGTGCCCCTGCTCAAGGTGTTGCGAACCTGCGGCCTGGTGCCGGTGGCCGCACGCGGCGGCAGTGCGCAAGTGATGGCTGCAGCATTGGCCGTGGGCTTGGTGGAGGCACCGCAAGAGGTGCACCGCAGCCGGCCGCCGGTGGCCGAACCGGCTGTGGAGCCGGTTCGGGAAGTGGTCCATGAGGTCGTGCACGAAGTGGTACGCGAGGTACCCGTACCGGGGCCGTCCACGATGGTCGTGGAGAAGCCGCTGCGTTCAGGCCAGAAGGTGTATGCCCGCGGCTGCGATCTGGTCGTGTTGGCCATGGTCAACCCAGGGGCCGAGGTGGTTGCCGATGGCAATATCCATGTTTACGCACCGCTGCGGGGCAAGGCCATGGCCGGTGCACGGGGTGACACCCATGCACGCATTTTCTCGGTGTGCCTGGAGCCCGAACTGATTTCGATCGCCGGTGTGTACCGCACCAGCGAAAACCCCCTGGCACCGAATGTGCAAGGCAAGGCCGCACAGGTGCGGCTGCAGAGCAGCGATGACGGCCAGGACAAATTGATCATTGAAGCCTTGAACAGCTGAATTGGAAGGCATAGACATTTATGGCAAGAATTATTGTGATCACCTCGGGCAAAGGTGGGGTTGGCAAGACCACCACCAGCGCCAGTTTTGCAACCGGTCTGGCCCTGCGCGGCCACAAGACCGCCGTCATCGACTTTGACGTGGGTCTGCGTAACCTGGACCTGATCATGGGTTGCGAGCGCCGTGTGGTGTACGACCTGATCAATGTGATCCAGGGTGAGGCCAATTTGCACCAGGCTTTGATCAAGGACAAGCAGTGCGACAACCTGTACGTGCTGGCCGCCTCCCAAACACGGGACAAGGATGCGTTGACACAAGCCGGTGTCGAAAAAGTCTTGCATGACCTGGGTGCCATGGACTTTGAATACATCGTCTGCGATTCGCCGGCCGGTATCGAAACCGGTGCGTTGATGGCCATGCATTTTGCCGACGAGGCCTTGGTGGTGACCAACCCCGAGGTGTCTTCGGTGCGTGACTCCGACCGCATTTTGGGCATGCTGGCCAGCAAGACCAAGCGGGCGATTGAAGGGCTGGATCCCATCAAGGAGCACTTGCTGATCACCCGCTACAACCCGGCCCGCGTGGACCAGGGCCAGATGCTGTCGCTGGAAGACATCCAGGACATCCTGCGCATCAAGCTGATCGGTGTGATCCCGGAGAGCGAATCGGTGCTGCAGGCTTCCAACCAGGGCATTCCGGCCGTACACATGCAGGGCAGCGATGTGTCGGAAGCCTACAAGGACGTCATCGACCGCTTCCTGGGTGTGGACAAACCCATGCGCTTCACCGACGCACCCAAGCAAGGCTTGCTCAAGCGCCTGTTCGGGGGGAAATAAACGATGGCATCGTTCCTGTCTTTCCTGCTCGGCGAAAAGAAGAAGACCGCCAGCGTCGCCAAGGAGCGGCTGCAGATCATTCTGGCGCACGAGCGCAGCGGCCGCAACGCCGCTGAGCCCGACTACCTGCCAGCTTTGCAAGCCGAACTGGTGGCCGTCATCAGCAAGTACATCAAGATCAACCAGAACGACATCAAGGTGCACCTGGAACGCCAGGACAACTTGGAAGTGCTGGAAGTGAAGATCGAGTTGCCAGAAAACCGTTGAGCTGCATTTGCTACTGAATTGGTAGCAACATGTTTTTATTTGACGAGGGCTATGGCCTCATTTTTCTTAAGCCACTTCGGGTTCAGGCCCGCACCAGGCGCAAGTGCGTGATCTCCGACGGTGCGCCAAAGCGTTTGGGTGGGCCCCAATAACCGGTGCCGCGGCTGGTGTAGACCCACAAGGCCTTGAGCTTGTGCAGGCCGGCGGTGAACGGCTGTTGCAAGGGCACAAACAAATTCCACGGCCAGAACTGGCCACCGTGCGTGTGGCCGGATAGCTGCAAATCGAACCCCGCATCCGCCGCCGCAACTGCACTGCGTGGCTGATGGGCCAGCAGCAGCTTGAAGACGGCGCGTTCCGGTGCATGGGCCAGGGCCTTGTGCGGGTCGCTGCGGTGGGTTTCGTCGAAATGGTGGGCGCTGTAGTCGGCTACGCCGGCCACGACCACCAGGGCCGGTTCCGGGTCTTGTGCGTCCATGCTGTGCTGCAAGACCACATGTTCGTTGATCAGCACCTTCAGGCCCAGGCCACGCAGCGCGTCTATCCAGCTGTGGGCGCCCGAGTAGTACTCGTGGTTGCCGGTGACGAAAAAGCTGCCATGCAGGGAGCGCAGTTGTGCCAGCGGCGCGACGTGTGGGCCCAACTCGGCCACGCTGCCATCCACTAGGTCACCGGTGATAGCGACCATATGGGCGTCCAGGCTGTTGACCTTGTCCACAATGCGCTGCAGGTAAGCGGTCTTGATCGTGGGGCCGACATGGATGTCACTGATCTGGGCCACCGTGAAGCCTTGCAAGGCCTCCGGCAGATTGGGGATGGGTACGTCGATCCGCACCACGGCAGCGGTGCGGCGCGCATTCCAGAAGCCCAGCACGGTGGCTAGCAAGGCCAGCAGCGGTAGAGCCACCGCTGTGGTGCTACGCCAAGCTTGCAGTTGCAATGCCTGGGGCCACACCCAAGCGACGGTTGCGGCCACCAACAACACCGCTTCGCGCACCAGGGTCAGCACCAGCAGCGATGAGAACAGACCCATGCATAACAAACCCAACCAGGTCAGCACCGTTGACAGCGGTGGCTTGGCGATGCGCCGGGCCAGCATGCCCATGGGCATCAACAGCGCGGATGCGGCCAGCACGACCCACAGGATGCTTCCCCACAAGGGGCTTATAGCCGTCAGGTCAGGTACAAAGCACCAGCCAATGGCGGCATGCAAGAAGATGGAGAACAGCAGCACGGGGGCTAGGGCCATGGCGGAGTGCACCGCGCAGATGCAAAAAGGAAAGAGCGGCGCGGCTGAGTGGTAAACCCTTTAGATGGAGGGTTCCACCCAGTGTTCAAGGTCTGTGGCTGGCGATTGGATGGCCGTATCTAAACCTGCAACGCAAATTGCTGTTCGGTCTCGCCCAACAAGCCCTGGGGGCCAAAGCTTTGTTCGATAAAGTGGGCATGGCCCTGGCGCAGGGCCAGCACGCTGCAAGCCCGCGTGCCATAGCCGGGGGTGGCGATAAAGGCGGCCGACAGCACCCGCTCCAACTCCAGTGGCACACCGGTGTGGGGGAGGGCATCGTCGCTGGCCAGGGTACGGTCTTGCAGCAGCGGGAACAGGCTGCGCAGATCGGACCCTGCATGGGGCGCTTGGGCTGCGAGGCCTGCTTGCAATTTGCTCAGTTTGGGCCAGGGTGTGTGGAAGTCGGCATTGGAAACGGCGCCCGGGCCCGGCGCATGGTTCAGTACCCGGGCGCTGCGGCTCTCCAGGCCCATCAGCTGCGAGCCATCGAACACCAGCAGGTTGAAGGGGTTGTAGTCCGTACAGTGCAGAGCCAGCTGCTGCAGGTAAGCGGGGGCCGACAGGTCGCTGTGCAGAAAGCCAGCGACCAGTTCACCGCGGGACGGCGTGTTGTCGCGCTGCGCCGTGCCCGAGCGGTAGTTGGTGAGTGCGGCGATACGTCCGTCGCGGCTGATGCCCAGCCAAGTGCCCCCGCCTTGCAAATCCTTGCCGGCCAGCACCTGGGCGCCGTTGGTGGCGGGCTCCCACCAGTGCAGCGGCAGGGCCGGGCGGGCGTAAAACTCATCGCGGTTGGCTAGCAATAGCAGGGGCGTGGTGGCGCTGTGGGGCTGCCAGTTCCAGGCGATCAGGCACATGGTGGGCCGTGGCCTAAGTGATGGTGCCGGTGGAGACGGCCAGTGCCGTCTTGTCGATCACCTGTCGCAGCACAAAACTGGAGTGCACGCCGGTGACACCCGTGATGCTGGCCAGCTTGTTGAGCAGCAGGGCCTGGTAGTGGTCCATGTCGCGTACAGCCACCTTCAGCTGGTAGTCGGCATTCTGGCCGGTGATCAGCAGGCATTCCAGCACCTCGGGCAGCAGGCCCACCGTGGCTTCGAAATTGGCAAAGCGTTCGGGCGTGTGCTTGTCCATGGATATGTGGATCAGCGCGGTGAGCGTCAGGCCCAGCTTCTTGGCATCCAGCAGTGCACGGTAGCCAACGATGAGGCCCGATTCCTCCAGCGCTTTGACGCGGCGCAGGCAGGGCGAGGGCGACAGGCCTATGCGGTCTGCCAGATCCTGGTTGTTGATGCGGCCATCCTGCTGCAGGATTTCCAGGATGTGCTGGTCGTAGCGGTCCAGTTTCATGATTCTGCCAATATGCTTTTGTATTTTGGCAGAGTATGCCTAATTTTTGCTAAACGCGGGCAACTACGCAATCTTATGCCCGGGGTGCCGGCCTACACTGGATGCATCTGTTACCGACAGACACCTCTTCTGCGACCCAGGCCACAAGCCCCGGTTGCGCAGCCCGGCCCACAAGGACGGGACATGCAAAACGCCAAAAACCCCGGGGCCGATTTATCCAGCGCTCCGGGGACTGTTTTCCAGAAACGCCACCACCAACCGCGCTACGTCCGCACCCTCGTGGCCGGCCGCCAGGGCCTGGCTGCGGGCGGCGTATTCCGCCTCTCCCAGGCGTTCCCGCTGTTCGTCCAGCAGGTACTGGCTGAAGCCCACATCAAATTCGGGATGCGCCTGCACGCAGAACACCTCGTCACCCACGGTAAAGGCCGCCACCGGGCAGAAGTCGCTGCGGGCGACCAGCCTGGCGCCCTTGGGCAGTTCCAGCACCTGGTCCTGGTGGCTGACGAGCAGAGATATTTGCTTGCGGTCCTGGCAAAAGGGCAGGTCAGGGCGCAGCCAGTCGTAGGTCATGCGGCCTTCGCCCCAGCCCTGCGGCGCGCGGGCCACCGGGGCACCCATGCAGAAGCCGATCAGCTGGTGGCCATAGCAGACGCCCACCATCTTCTTGCGCTGGGTCAGCAGCAGCGTGACGCGCCGGCGCAGTTCCACCGCCCAAGGCTCGTCCGAGAATGAGTCGGACTTGCTGCCGGTCAGCAGCACCGCGTCATAGCCGTCAAAGCTGGCGGGGTATTCGCCGCGCGGTGTGTTGAAGATGTCGTAGGTCCAGTCGGCGCCCACGCTGTCGAACAGACGCACGAACATGGTGCCAAAGCTGGTGTAGCGCGCGGCGAGTTCGCCGTCGAGGATGTCGTTGTCGAGGATGCAGAGTTTCATTGCTATCAATACCGTAGCTATAACCGTAGAATTTACGAGGGCTGATGGCCTCTGCGCGCACGCACGGCTGCCGCCAGCTGCTGCAGCACCGGCACTGTTTGCGCCATGCTGATGCAGGCGTCGGTGACCGACACGCCGTGCTGCAGGGTCTTGCCGGGCAGTATGTCCTGGCGGCCTTCGTTCAGGTGGCTCTCGATCATGATGCCGGTGATGCGGCGGTCGCCCATGGCGATCTGCTGGGCCACATCGGCGGCCACGATGATCTGGCGCGCATGCTGTTTGCTGCTGTTGGCGTGGCTGACATCGATCATCACCTGTTCGCGCAGGCCCGCGCCCTTGAGCAGGGCGCAGGCGGCGTCCACATCGGCCTTGGCGTAGTTGGTGGTCTTGCCACCGCGCAGGATGACATGGCAGTCGTCGTTGCCGCGCGTTTCAAAAATGGCGGCCTGGCCCATCTTGGTCATGCCCATGAAGGAATGCGTGGCTTGGGCCGCCTGGATGGCATCAGTAGCGACCTTGATGCCGCCGTCGGTGCCGTTCTTGAAACCCACGGGGCAAGAGAGCCCGCTGGCCAGCTGGCGGTGGCTCTGGCTCTCAGTGGTGCGCGCGCCAATGGCGCCCCAGCTGACCAACTCGCTGATGAACTGGGGCGAGAGCAAATCCAGGAACTCGGTGCCCACCGGCATGTCGATGGCCAGGATATCCAGCAGCAGCTTGCGCGCCATCTCCAAGCCTTCGTTGATGGCAAAACTGCCGTCCAGGTGCGGGTCATTGATATAGCCCTTCCAGCCCACCGTGGTGCGGGGCTTCTCGAAGTAGACGCGCATCACGACCAGCAGGTCGTCCTTCAGCGCATCGGCCTGTTCCTTGAGCTGCCAGGCGTAGTCCATGGCCTGCTCATGGTCGTGGATGGAGCAGGGGCCCACCACCACGATCAGCCGGTCATCCTTGCCGTGCAAGACGTTGGAGATGGCCATGCGGCTGTTCTCCACCAGGGCCTGGGCGGCGTCGGGTACCGGCAGCTTTTCTTCCAAGAGGGCGGGGGTGATCAGGGGACGCACCGCGCCAATGCGGGTGTCGTCGATGCGGGTGGTGTCGTGGGTGCTGAGTTCGGTTTTCATTACTATGAATTTTATAGCTGCTTGGGCTTATTGCCCGAGGGCTAGCGCCGAGTTTGTCAAATAGGTGTCAGCCGACAGGTGCCTGCCAGCATGGCTGCCGGACAATGGCGCCATGCACGCGCCGCTTCGTCTCTGGTTTCGTCTGGTTCCGGCCTATGCCGCTGGGTATTTTCTGTCCTATGGGTTGCGCAGCGTGAATGCGGTGATCGCACCGGAGTTGATGCAGGAGTTGCACATCACCGCCACGGGCCTGGGTTTGCTGACCTCGGCCTATTTTCTCGCGTTTGGCCTGTTCCAGCTGCCCCTGGGTCTTTTGCTGGACCGTTTTGGCCCGCGCCGGGTGGAAGCCGCGCTCTTGCTGGTAGCGGCTGCGGGTGCCGCGCTGTTTGCCAGCGGCACGTCGCTGCAGGCGCTGGCGGTGGGGCGGGCACTGATCGGCCTGGGGGTGTCGGCCTGTTTGATGGCCAGTTTCAAGGCCTTCAGCCAGTGGTTTCCCAGTGAACGCTTGCCGTCACTCACTGCCACCATCATGGTGGCGGGCGGCCTGGGCGCGCTATCTGCCAGCGTGCCGGTGGCGGCGGCATTGCCGCTGATCGGTTGGCGCGGGGTGTTCTGGTTGGTAGCCGCCTTGCTGGTAGCCGCCGCCGGCTTTTTGCTGACGGTGCCGGACCAGAGTGCGCAAGCACAGCGCGAGACGTTGGGCCAGCAGATCCGCAGCCTGGGGCACATCTATGGCAACCGGGTGTTCTGGCGCTTTGCGCCCCAGGGTTGCCTGGTGGTGGGCGGATTTATGGCCATCCAGGGTCTGTGGGCGGTGCCCTGGTTGATGGAGGTCAATGGCGTGACGCGGGGTGATGCTGCGGGCGTCCTGTTCCTGATGTCGCTGGCCATGCTGGCGGGTTTTTTGTTTGTGGCCACCTGCTCGACGGCCCTGGCACGGCGCGGCATCTCGCCCATGGCGCTGCTGCGCGCCGGCATGGGGCTGGCCTTGGTGGTGGAGCTGGCGATTCTGCTGGGGCTGGCGCAACCGGCCGCACTGTGGCCGTTGTTAGGCCTGTCGTTCAGCCTGGGCAATATCGCCTATTCGCAGCTGGCGGCGGCGTTCCCGGTGGCGTTGTCGGGGCGGGTGAATACGGCGCTGAATCTGCTGGTGTTTGTGGGCGCGTTTGGTTTGCAGTGGGGCATTGGCGCCGCAGTGGATGGTTTTACAACCACGGGCATGGGCCGAGCTGACGCCTTTCGGGCCACGCTGGCTGGCCTGCTGGTGACCCAGGTGATGGCGTTTGCCTGGTTTCTGGTGCCGCTGAAGGGCAAGTCGCCGCCGCGCGGGTAGACAGAAAATACGCAAATTTTCAGAACATGGTATATTCGGGGGTCGCATTTGGCGACTGGTCACGTAATCCCACCCCCAAGTGGTGCACGCGAACACCCCCGGCAGAGGGGTTGCCAGTCCAGCCCCTCAACTGCGGCCACACCAGTCATCTCACGGCTTGGTGATTTTCCCCCTCTGTCGACTTCGCCCCTGCTATGGCGAGTAAACCAATCTGTGGTTCCTAGTGGATCGCGTGTTGGATGGACAAAAAAGGGACCCTCGGCATGAGGGCATGCCAATTGTGCTTCCCCGCGCTACGGGCTATTTCGCCCCGCGCATGTTTGATTTTGATGATTTTTACGACAACAATAAAAGAAACGCCCATCACAATGGGCAAATACCGCATCGCAGCCTGCCCCCGTCAATTACCATGTGGGCAGTACGCCGCACAGGTTTCCATTGCCAGCGGCCGCGGTAGCGCTTCCACCGATCGTGTGATGCGATTCCACGACGAGTTTCCCTCGCACGACGCGGCAGCGCGCTACGCTATTGCACAAGGGATCGATTGGGTGCGTGACAACACACGCCCGACACACTGAATTCTGAGTTTTACAGGAGTACCACACCATGGCTAAAGAAGACTTGATCGAGATGATGGGCGTCGTCAACGAAGTGCTGCCCGATACGCGTTTTCGCGTGACCTTGGACAACGGTCACCAGCTGATTGCCTATTCCGCAGGCAAGATGCGCAAGAACCACATCCGCATTCTGGCGGGTGACAAGGTGTCGCTGGAATTGTCGCCCTACGACCTGAGCAAGGGCCGTATCAACTTCCGCCACATCGAAGGCCGCGGGCCGATGACGCCACGCCGCTAAACACGAATGAAAAAGGGCTGCAGTTGCAGCCCTTTTTTCTTACCCGGCCCCCTGTGTGAGGCCGGGTGGTTTTGGTTTGTCAGATATCGATATTGCCAGCGCGCAACGCGTTGGTTTCGATAAAGTCACGGCGGGGTTCCACCTCGTCGCCCATCAGCATCGTGAACACGCGGTCGGCTTCGATGGCGTCGTCGATCTGCACCTTGAGCAGGCGGCGCACCGTGGGGTCCATCGTGGTTTCCCACAACTGGCTGGGGTTCATTTCGCCCAAGCCCTTGTAGCGCTGGCGGCTGGTGGCGTTTTCGGCCTGGGTGATGAGCCAGGCCATGGCTTCGCGGAAATCGGACACCTTTTCTTCCTTCTGGCGCTCGCCTTCGCCGCGCATCACGCGGGCACCTTCGCTGAGCAGGCCCTTGAAGGTGTTGGCGGCTTCGGCCAGTGCGGCGTAATCGGCGCCGTGCACAAAGTCTTGGGTCAGCACGCTGCTCTTGACGTTGCCGTGGTGGCGGCGGCTGATGCGCAGAATGGGCTTGTCGCTGCGGGCGTCAAACTCGCCGGCCACTTCGGCATCCGGCAGGCGGGCTTGCAGGGCGGCGGCGGAGACTTCGGCGTCGGCGACTGTGTCCAGATTCAGTGCCACACCGTCGGCCACGGCGCGCAGGGCTTCGGCATCCATGAAATTCTTCAGGCGCGCGATGACGGCCTGGGCCACCTGGTGTTTGCGGGCCAGTTCGGACAGGGTCTCGCCGCTGATGGTTGTGCCATTGGGGCCGCCCGTGAAGACGGAGGCATGGACCAGGGCTACGCGCAGCAGGAAGCTATCGAGTTCGGCGGGGCCTTGCAGGTACAACTCTTCCTTGCCGGCCTTGACCTTGTACAGCGGGGGCTGCGCAATGTAGATGTGGCCGCGCTCGACCAGCTCGGGCATCTGGCGGTAGAAGAAGGTCAGCAGCAGCGTGCGGATGTGGGCGCCATCGACGTCCGCGTCGGTCATGATGATGATGCGGTGGTAGCGCAGCTTGTCAACGTTGAAGTCGTCGTTGCCGGTGGTGCCACCGGCCTTGCCGATGCCGGTGCCCAGCGCGGTGATCAGTGTCAGGATTTCGTTGCTGGTCAGCAGCTTTTCGTAGCGGGCCTTTTCCACGTTCAGAATCTTGCCGCGCAGGGGCAGGATGGCCTGGAATTTACGGTCGCGGCCCTGCTTGGCGGAGCCGCCGGCGGAGTCACCCTCGACGATGTAGATTTCGCACAGCGCGGGGTCTTTTTCCTGGCAGTCGGCCAGCTTGCCGGGCAGGCCCATGCCGTCGAGCACACCTTTGCGGCGCGTCATTTCGCGGGCCTTGCGGGCGGCTTCGCGGGCGCGGGCGGCTTCGACGATCTTGCCGCACAGAATCTTGGCGTCGTTGGGGCGCTCTTCGAGGAATTCGGTCAGCGACTTGGCGACGATGTCTTCCACGGGTGCGCGCACCTCCGAAGACACCAGCTTGTCCTTGGTCTGGCTGCTGAACTTGGGCTCGGGCACTTTGACGGAGAGCACGCAGCACAGGCCTTCGCGCATGTCGTCGCCAGAGACTTCGACCTTGGCTTTCTTGGCCAACTCGTTTTGGTCAATGTACTTGCCGATGACGCGGGTCATCGCGGCGCGCAGGCCGGTCAGGTGGGTGCCGCCGTCGCGCTGGGGAATGTTGTTGGTGAAGCACAGCACGGATTCGTTGTAGCCGTCGTTCCACTGCATGGCCACTTCGACGCCGATTTCGGTGCCGGGAATGCCGCCGTAGGTGTCTGCCGGGCGGCTGCCGGTGGCGTGGAAGGCATTGGGGTGCAGCACCTTCTTGTTTGCGTTGATGAAGTCGACAAAGCCCTTGACGCCACCAGCGCCCGAGAAGTCGTCTTCCTTGCCGCTGCGTTCGTCCTTCAGGCGGATGCGTACGCCGTTGTTCAGGAAGGAGAGTTCGCGCAGGCGCTTGGCCAGGATTTCGTAGTGGAACTCGCTGTTCTGTTGGAAGATGTCGGTGTCGGGCAGGAAGTGCACCTCGGTGCCGCGCTTCTCGGTGGCACCGGTGACCTTCATCGGCGAGACTTCAACGCCGTCCACGGTTTCCAGCAGCCGGTTTTGCACAAAGCCGCGCGAGAATTCGATCTGGTGCACCTTGCCATCGCGGCGCACGATCAGGCGCAGCCACTTGGAGAGCGCGTTCACGCAGGACACGCCCACGCCGTGCAGGCCGCCCGAGACCTTGTAGCTGTTCTGGTTGAACTTGCCGCCAGCATGCAGCTCGGTCAGCGCGATTTCGGAGGCCGAACGCTTGGGCTCGTGCTTGTCGTCCATCTTCACGCCGGTGGGAATGCCGCGGCCGTTGTCGGTGACGCTGATGGAGTTGTCGGAGTGGATAGTGACGACGATGTCGTCGCAATGGCCGGCCAGGGCCTCGTCGATGGAGTTGTCCACGACTTCGAACACCAGGTGGTGCAGACCGGTGCCGTCGGACGTGTCACCGATGTACATGCCGGGGCGCTTGCGCACAGCCTCCAGGCCTTCAAGGATCTGGATCGAGTCGGAACCGTAAGCATCGGTCGCGCCGGCCTGGTTGGTGTCGATAACCGGCTGGGCGCTGGAACTTTCTACACCACTGGCGTTTTCAGGGCTGGGGCTGGACTTGTTTTCTTCGGTCATAACGAACTCTCTCACTAAATCGGTTGGGGGCAGCGCATCGCTTTGCTCGGGTCTACCCCCCAATATTGAACAGCGCTTCAATGACCAAACCCCCGGTGTGCGGGGGTTTGGTTGCGTAAGCAGCTACTATTTTTGTAGCATCAGATCCTCATCGGCATCACCACGTACTTGAAGGTGGCGTTCTCGGGGATGGTGAACAGTGCCGAGCTATTGCCGTCGGACAACTCCAGTTTCACCATGTCCTGGCTCATATTGGCCAGGGCGTCGATCAGGTAGGTGACGTTGAAGCCGATCTCGATGCTGTCGCCGCCGTAGTCGATGTCGAGTTCGTCCACGGCTTCTTCCTGCTCGGCATTGTTGGATGCCACCCGCAGGCTGCCGGGGTCGATATTGAGGCGCACACCCTTGAACTTGTCGCTGGTCAAAATGGCGGTGCGTTGCAGGGTCTTCAGCAGCGCATCGCGGCCCAGCGTGATGCTGTTCTTGTGGTTCTTGGGGATGACGCGGTTGTAGTCGGGGAACTTGCCCTCGACCAGCTTGGTGACGAACTCCATGCCGTCAAAAATGAACTTGGCCTGGTTGTTGGCAAATTGCATTTCGATGGCGCCTTCGTTCTCGGACAGCAGGCGCTGCAGTTCGACCACGGTCTTGCGGGGCAGGATGACTTCCTGCTTGGGCACTTCGATATCGAGTGTGGCGGAGGCGAAGGCCAGGCGGTGGCCGTCGGTGGCGACCAGGCTCAGTTGCTTGCCCTCGGCGACAAACAGGATGCCGTTGAGGTAGTAGCGGATGTCGTGCACGGCCATCGCGAACGACACCTGGCTCAGCAGGCTCTTCAATGTCTTTTGCGGCACGCTGAAGACGGGGCCGAAGTTGGCTGATTCTTGCACCAGCGGGAAGTCTTCGGCGGCCATGGTTTGCAGCGTGAACTTGCTCTTGCCGCCCTTGAGGATGATCTTGCTCTGGCTGGATTCAAGCGACACGGTCTGGTCCGATGGCATGGTGCGCAGGATGTCGATGAGTTTGCGCGCACCGATCGTGGTCGTGAAGTTGCCGGTGTCGCCACCCAGTTCAGCGGTGGTGCGAATCTGAATCTCCAGGTCGCTGGTGGTGACCTGCAGGGAGGTGCCTGTTTTGCGAACCAGCACATTGGCAAGGATAGGCAAGGTGTGGCGACGCTCCACGATACCGGCCACGGACTGTAGTACCGATAGGACCTTGTCCTGCGTTGCCTTCAATACGATCATGTCTACCTCTTCTTTAATGTCTGTGATGGCGCCCCAAGCCCCCGGCGCCATTTTTTCAAAATCTAGCCATTTTCCCAGTTTTAGACGCTAGTTTGGGCGCTTGGACCTTTATCAGGCGTTTTATTCGTCGTCAGCCCTTGAGTGTCTGTTCTAGCACATGCAGCTGCTGGTTCAGCTCGGTCATTTGCTGGCGTTCGCCGCCGATCTTGCGCACGGCGTGCAGCACGGTCGTGTGGTCGCGGCCGCCAAACAATTCTCCGATCTCCGGAAGACTTTTTTGTGTCAACTCCTTGGCCAGGTACATCGCAATCTGGCGCGGGCGGGCGATGCTGGCCGGACGCTTCTTGGAGTACATGTCGGCGACCTTGATCTTGTAGTAGTCGGCCACCGTTTTCTGGATGTTTTCCACCGAGATTTGCCGGTTCTGGATCGACAGCAGATCGCGCAGCGCCTCGCGGGCCAGTTGGATGGAAATTTCCTTCTGGTTGAAGCGCGAATAGGCCAGGATCTTGCGCAGTGCGCCTTCGAGCTCGCGCACGTTGGAGCGCACGTTTTTGGCGACGAAGAACGCTACCTCTTCGGGCATGTCCGAACCTTCGACGCGGGCTTTGTTGATTAGAATCGCCACCCGCATTTCGAGTTCGGGCGGTTCAATGGCAACGGTCAGGCCCGAGTCGAAGCGTGACACCAGGCGCTCGTGGATGTCGGTCAGGCCCTTGGGGTAGGTGTCGCTGGTCATCACGATGTGCGACTTTTTGGCCAGCAGGGCTTCGAAGGCGTTGAAGAACTCCTCCTGGGTGCGGTCCTTGTTGGCGAAAAACTGCACATCGTCGATCAGCAGCAAATCCAGGGAGTGGTAGCGCTCCTTGAATTCGTCAAAAGTCTTGCGCTGATAGGCCTTAACCACATCCGATACGAACTGCTCGGCATGGATGTAGAGAACTTTGGATCCGGGCTTGTCGGCGAGCAACCGGTTACCCACAGCATGCATCAAGTGGGTCTTGCCCAGACCCACGCCGCCGTAGATGAACAGGGGGTTGTACAAGTGCCCGGGAATGGTGGCCACATGCATGGCCGCAGCGCGGGCCATGCGGTTGGCTGTGCCCTCGATCAAGTTCTCAAAGGTCAGCAAGCTATTGAGGCGGTTTTTAGGCAGACCCGATGCCGTAGACTCTGCGCCCGGCACACCTTCTTCGGCCGCGGCCAACTCGGCAACGGGTGCGACAAACGTAGGTTTGACAATGACTTCTTTAGGAGTGATTGCTAACTCAACCAGTACCGGCTGGCCATACATCTTTTCCAAGAGGGCAGAAATCCGGCCGCTGTATTGGGCCCGCACCCAGTCCAGTTTGAAGCGGTTGGCAACGAAGATGGTGACCTTGGAAAAGTCTTCCAGGACCTGGGCGGTCAGGGGTTTGATCCAGGTGTTGAACTGCTGTTCGGGTAGTTCCTGGGCGAGCTGGTCGACGCAGCTTTGCCACAGGCTCTGGCCTATGTCCAGGCCCGGCGACAGGGTGTGGTTGGTGGAGGGTCCCTCGGACATTATTCTTTTCAGCTTCTGTGGATAGTTATTAATTGCTGCGCCGGCGATTGTAATTTATCAAAAACTTATCCACATTTTTTCGGACAAACCCGAACTTAAGCCGATACGCCCTGTTTGGCGCGTAAGGTGTTGCCTCTGCTCAGAAAATTTGCGATAATCGGCGGTTCCCCTGATTGTGTTCGGGGCGATTTGACCGAGATCTGCTCTTTAGCTCGTTAGAAGTTGGGGGTTGGATCAGAACTGAGCCTGTTAGGAATTCCAAATGAAACGCACTTACCAACCTTCCAAAATCCGCCGTGCCCGTACCCACGGTTTCCTGGTTCGCATGAAGACCCGCGGTGGCCGCGCCGTCATCAATGCACGCCGCGCCAAGGGTCGCAAGCGCCTGGCTGTCTAAGTAGACACCCGACTGCGGGCCACTTCGATCCAGCATATGCATTTGCAGGCATTGCTGGTGTGCGGGTCTGGTGTGATGCCCCCGTGCAACGCTTGAAGACACGGCCCCAGTTTCAGGCAGTTTTGGCAGGTCAAACACTTGCCAGGACGGCGCACTTTGCCCTGCACTGCTGTGCGCTGGACTCGCCTATGGCGGATGCGCAGAGCGACGCAATGCCCGCTTTGTTTCCCCGTCCCGCCGTGTGGTTGGGCGCCATGGTTCCCAAACGGTGGGCCAAGCGCGCCGTAACGCGCAATGCCATCAAACGCCAGATCTACAACGTGAGTGCTGATTTCGAGCCCCTGTTGTCGGAGCGCGCGCACCTGATCCGGTTGCGTGCGGCTTTTGATCGCAGCCGTTTTGTCAGCGCCAGTTCCGACGTGCTCAAAGCAGCCGTGCGGGCTGAACTCCAGCAACTTTTTTCGCGCCTCCCCGTGCCGGCCGCAGCATGATGCAATCCCTGTTGATCGGCATCGTGAAGGCCTACCGGGTGTTTCTAAGCCCCTGGCTGGGCTCGGCCTGCCGTTTTGAACCCACCTGCTCGGTCTACGCCTTGCAGGCCTTGCAATCCCACGGTGCAGCCGCAGGTAGCTACCTGACCGTGGCGCGCCTGGGGCGCTGCCATCCCTGGTGTGCGGGTGGCTTGGACCCTGTGCCTGTTGAATCTCCCCGGCTGTTTACCCGGCTGATCCCTTCTTCTCCTTCTGAAAAGAAACCTTCATGAACGATATTCGCCGCACCATTTTGTGGGTGATCTTTGGCTTTTCCATGGTGATGCTGTGGGACCAGTGGCAGGTGTACAACGGCAAGAAGGCCACGTTCTTCCCCAGTCCCGCGCACCAGACGGCGCCGGCTGCTGCTGCTTCGGCGGCCGTTCCGGGGGCGAGCAACACGGCCGGTGTGCCGAGCGCTACAGCGACTACCACGGCGACCACTGGTGCTGTTGCGCCTGCTGCTGCCGCCAGCCCAGTCCCTGCGGTGCCGAAGGAACGCATTGAAGTCACAACCGATGTGGTGAAGCTGACCTTCGAGACCGAGGGCGGATCGCTGGTGGGTGCCGAGTTCCTGCAGCACACCGACATGACGGACAAGAGCAAGAATTTTGTGCTGCTGGACGACAGCAAGACCCGTGTCTACATGGCCCAGACGGGTGTCATTGGCGCGGGTGCTGCCGGCGCTTTCCCCACGCACAAGACGCCCATGACCTTCAGCGGAGCGCGCGCGCTCAAGGATGGCGAGAACGAATTGGTTGTGAAGTTCACGTCCGCGGACGTGGGCGGCATCAAGCTGGTCAAGACCTATACCTTGCACCGCGGCGCCTATGACATGGCCGTCAAGCATGAGCTGACCAATGTGTCCAACGCGCCGCTGTCACCGCAGTTGTATCTGCAGTTGGTGCGTGACGGCAACAAACCACCGGGCGAGTCATCCTTCTACTCCACCTTCACCGGCCCCGCTGTCTACACCGCGGCCAAAAAGTACCAAAAGGTGGAATTCGCGGACATCAAGAAGAAGAAAGCGGATTACGAAAAGCAATCCTCCGACGGCTATGTGGCCATGGTGCAGCATTACTTTGCCAGCGCATGGATACTGCCCGAAGGCGTGGTCCATGACAATTCTGTGGATGGCGTGGACATTGGCTCCACGGTTGCGGATTGCTGCTACCGTGCCACCATGATCACGGCCCCGGTAACGATCGCCCCCGACACCACCAAAGTGATCGATGCCACATTCTTTGCCGGCCCCCAGCAGGAGACCATGCTGGAAAAGCTGGCTCCGGGTCTGGAACTGGTCAAAGACTATGGCTGGCTGACCATCCTGGCCAAACCCCTGTATTGGTTGTTGGACAAGCTGCATGGCTTTATCCAAAACTGGGGCTGGTCCATCGTGGCCCTGGTGCTGTTGTTGAAGATTGCCTTCTACTGGCTCAATGCCAAGGCCTATGCCAGCATGGCCAAGATGAAGGCCATCAACCCCAAGATCACCGAGATGCGTGAGCGCCTGAAGGACAACCCCCAACAGATGCAGCAAGAGATGATGCGCATCTACCGCGAGGAAAAGGTCAACCCCATGGGCGGCTGCTTCCCCATCATGGTCCAGATTCCGGTGTTCATTGCGCTGTACTGGGTGCTGCTGTCCAGCGTGGAAATGCGCAACGCGCCGTGGATCTTGTGGATCAAGGACTTGTCCGCACCCGACCCCTTCTTCATCCTGCCGCTGGTCATGACCGCCACGACACTGCTGCAAACGGCGCTGAACCCCGCGCCGCCAGACCCCATGCAGGCCAAGATGATGTGGTTCATGCCGCTGATCTTCAGCGTGATGTTCTTCTTCTTCCCGTCGGGTCTGGTGTTGTACTGGATCACGAACAACATCTTGTCCATCTTGCAGCAGTGGATCATCAACACCCGCATGGGTGTGCCGCCTCAGTTCAATTTGCCCAAATTTGGGTAACCCCCCGAGGCGCTGCGCGCCTCCCCCCTTTGGAAGGGGGGCGATACCAGTGGACCGGCCAAGCCGGATCCACGGTATCCCTGGATAAACTCCCCCTCTATGCTCGCGCGCCACCAGGACCCGATAGTCGCCATTGCTACCGCCGCTGGGCGGGGGGCTGTGGGGATTGTGCGGATCAGTGGCAAAAACCTGGCTCCCTGGGTGGCGCATCTGCTGGGGCGCACGTTGCGGCCGCGCGAGGCGACATATCTGCCGTTCAATGACCGCGATGGCCAGCCCTTGGACCAGGGGCTGGCTTTGTTCTTCCCAGGCCCGCATTCGTTTACCGGGGAAGACGTGCTGGAGCTACAGGCGCATGGCGGGCCGGTGGTGTTGCAACTGCTGCTGGCGCGTTGCCTGGAGGCGGCGCAGGACACCCATCCGGCCACGGGGCAGGCCTATCTCAGCGGTATGCGCATTGCCCAGGCCGGGGAGTTTTCCGAGCGGGCTTTTCTCAACGACAAGATCGATCTGGCGCAGGCCGAGGCCATTGCCGACCTGATCGACGCCAGCACCGAGGCGGCGGCGCGCAGTGCGACGCAGTCCTTGTCGGGCGCCTTTTCCCGCGAGATCCATGGCCTGCGCGATGCGCTGATCCACCTGCGCATGCTGGTGGAGGCGACACTGGATTTCCCGGAAGAGGAAATTGATTTCCTGGAAAAGTCCGATGCTGCTG
This sequence comes from Rhodoferax sp. GW821-FHT07G04, assembly GCF_059418585.1. Lineage (NCBI taxonomy): Bacteria > Pseudomonadati > Pseudomonadota > Betaproteobacteria > Burkholderiales > Comamonadaceae > Rhodoferax > Rhodoferax sp. GW821-FHT07G04. The sequence goes on along the minus strand of NZ_JBWKQD010000002.1, from coordinate 1,623,774 downwards.
GGCAGTTGCAGCGCCTGCAGCAGGGCCTGCAAACCGTGCTGCAAAAGGCGGCGCAAGGTGCGCTGTTGCGCGAAGGCATTACCGTGGTTATTGCCGGGCAGCCCAATGCCGGCAAGTCCTCGTTGCTCAATGCGCTGGCCGGGGCCGAACTGGCCATCGTGACACCCATCGCTGGCACCACGCGCGACAAGGTGCAACAGACCATACAGATCGAGGGCGTGCCGTTGCACATTGTGGACACGGCGGGGCTGCGCCATAGCGATGACGATGTGGAGAAGATCGGCATCGCCCGTGCCTGGGAAGCCATAGAAGGTGCCGACGCGGTACTCTTTCTCCATGACTTGACCCGAGCAAGTGCTACAAATTACATAGCGGAAGATGCAATCATTGCGAGGGCTATCACCGAGAAACTCTCAAGGCAGGTGCCGGTGATCGATATCTGGAACAAGGCTGATGCCGCGCCGGGACACAACCCTGGTGACGGCATTGTGTTGTCCGCCAAAACCGGGGCGGGCTTGGACGTGCTGCGACGCAAACTGCTGGACACGGCAGGCTGGCAAACCTCCCAAGGGGGAGGCGTTTTCATCGCGCGTGAGCGGCATGTGCAGGCGCTGCGCCAGGTGGAAGGCCATCTGGAACTGGCGGGGCAGCACTTGGCTGCGCAGGACCAGTCCCTGGATTTGCTGGCCGAGGAGTTGCGCCTGGGTCAAAACGCCTTGAGTGCCATCACTGGTGAATTCACGTCCGACGACCTGCTGGGCGTGATCTTCTCCAAATTTTGCATTGGCAAATAGCTGGCATACACTGTTTGGAGTCGTGCCTCCCGAAAGCAAAAAAGAATGTCGCTTTTAAACTGGTTTGCCAAGAAGCCTGCCCCAACGACGACGATGGCCGAGAGCTCCGGCCTGGCCCATGTGGACGCCACCGTGCCGTTCAGCGCATCGGGCAAGCCGCGCGGGCGTTTGCCCAGCACCCCGCCGGGCAGCGCTGCCAACCGCAAGAACGAGCGGCTGGAGCGCCGCGAGTTGCTGTATTCGGTGGTGCGCGAGGCCATGATCAAGGCCGGGGTGTTGTCATCCACCTACAAATTCAAAGTCTTGTCGCTGGATTCTCGCGGCCGCCAGTACCTGATCATGATGGACTTGGCACGGCAGTACGCTGGCGAAACCGCGCGATTGGCCGAGATCGAGGGCCTGATCGCCCAGCATGCCAAGGCCCGGCATGATATTCTGGTGACGGCCGTGTACTGGCGTGTGAATGAGCATGTGTCGGCGGGCTTGTCCCGTGTCAGTGTGCCCCCTGTGGCCGCTGCTGCTCCCGCGGCAGCCAGAAAGCCGGTCGAAGCCCAACCAGCAACACCACCGGCGGCGCCCAAGCCCGCCTACGAACCCTTGCACCCGGAGGAGGTGGCTGCGTTCAAGCAGGCCCTGGCATCGGTGGCCAGCCCCACGCCACTGTCGGCGCCCGGTGAAATCATCAAGTCGGGCCGGCGCAATCCTGCACCTATGCCCACATTTGACGATACTGAACTGGATGACCGGCCCTCACCGCTGAGCGGCACTCAGTATGGGGATTTGTAGGCTAGTGCCCGGCGAAATCCACCAGCGTAAACAGCGGTAGACTGGAGTCGCGCAGTTTCTGTGAGCCGCCCAGTTCGGGCAGGTCCACAATGGCGGCGCCTTCCATGACGGTGGCGCCTAATTTTTCCAACAACTTCTTGCCAGCCATCATCGTGCCGCCGGTGGCGATGAGGTCGTCAATCAGCAGCACGCGGTCGCCGGTTTTGACGGCATCGGTGTGCAGCTCCACGGTGGCGCTGCCGTATTCCAGTTCATAGGTTTCTTCCACCGTCGTAAACGGCAGCTTGCCCTTTTTGCGAATGGGTACGAAGCCGACGTTCAGCTCGTAGGCCACTACGGCACCCAGGATGAAGCCGCGGGCATCCAGGCCTGCCACGACGTCGGGGCGCATGCTGGCGTCCATGTAGCGGTGCACAAAGGCATCGATCAGCACGCGGAACACCTTGGCATCCTGCAGCAGCGGCGTGATGTCGCGGAACTGCACGCCGGGCGCGGGCCAGTCCGGCACGGTGCGGATGTGGTCTCTAAGGTATTGGTTGATGCTGATGTGTTGCATGGTCGTCTGAAAATAAAGAAGAGGCCGAATAGGCCGCCAGCAGGCGCAGCCCGCATTGTGCCCTCACCCCGCCTGTCTATCGCCAGGCGGTGGCTCGCCGCAGCGATCAGCGGCTCAGGATTTTTTGCTCCGCCACGGCCAGTGCTTCGGCCTTGCCGGCCAGCACCAGCGTGTCGCCAGCCTTTAGTACCGCATCACCCTGGGCCAGACCGGCCTTGCCGTCGCCATGGCGCAGGCTGACGATGCGGACCTCCAGCGTATGCAGTGCAAAGGAGTCCAGGGAACGTCCCACGGCCTTGGCGTCGTGGGGAATGGCCAGCGTGGCCAGGCGTTCGTATTGCAGTTCATCGACGGTATCGTCGTCGGCACCGCGGAAGAAGCCGCGCAGCAGGTTGTAGCGGGCGTCGCGCTGGTCCTGCACGATGCGAATCACGCGGCGCATGGGCACGCCGACCAGGGCTAGCGCATGGCTGGCCAGCATCAATGAGCCTTCTATGGTTTCGGGTACCACTTCGGTCGCGCCGCCGGCTTGCAGCACTTCCAGGTTCAGGTCGTCCTGGGTGCGCACGATGACGGGTACCTGGGGTGCATGGGTGCGCGTGTGGCTCAGCACCTTGAGGGCGCCCGGTACATCCAGGTAAGTGATGACCACGGCGCTGGCCCGGGCCAGGCCGGAAGCCATCAGCGCCTGCAGCCGAGCGGCGTCGCCAAATACGACGGAATCCCCGGCGGCGGCGGCCTGGCGCACGCGGTCGGGGTCCAGGTCCAGCGCGATGTATTGGATACCTTCACCCTCCAGCATCTTGGCCAGGTTTTGCCCGCAGCGGCCATAGCCGCAGATGATGACGTGGCGGTTGGCGTTGATGGACTTGCGTGCGATGGTCGTCATCTGCAGCGACTGCAGCAGCCATTCGCTGGACACCAGCTTCATGACGATGCGGTTGCTGTACATCACGATGAAAGGCGTGGCCACCATCGAGAGCACCATGCTGGCCAAGATGGGGTTCAGCAACGCGGGGGGGACCAAGGAATTGCTTTGGGCCAGTGTCAGCAGCACAAAGCCGAATTCGCCAGCCTGGGCCAGGTACAGGCCGGTGCGCAGTGATACACCCGAGCTGGCGCCCAGCACCTTGGACAGGCCGGTTACCAAGGCAGCTTTGAACAGTGTGGGCACGATCAACAACAGCAGCACCAAGGACCAGCGCTCCATGACCAGGCGCAGATCCAGCAGCATGCCAATGCTGATGAAGAACAGGCCCAGCAGCACATCGTGGAAGGGGCGTATGTCGGTCTCCACCTGGTGCTTGAACTCGGTCTCGGAGATCAGCATGCCGGCGATGAAGGCGCCCAGAGCCAGGCTCAGGCCAGCCAGCTCGGTCATCCAGGCCAGGCCCAGTGTGATGAAGAGCAGGTTGAGCACAAACAGCTCTTCGCTCTTGCGCTTGGCCACGATCGTCAGCCAGCGCCGCATCACATGCTGGCCGCCGACCAGCAGGATGGTGATCAACAGGCCGGCCTTCAGCGCGGCGATCACCAGAGCGCTGGCCAGGTTCTCGCCGGTCGCGCCCAGTGCGGGTATCAACACCAGCAGGGGCACGACGGCCAAATCCTGGAACAGCAGCACGCCCATGACCCGTTTGCCGTGCTCGGATTCCCGCTCCAACCGCTCCACCATCAGCTTGACCACAATGGCCGTGCTGCTCATCGCCAAGGCGCAAGACAGCGCCAGGGCCGCCTGCCATGACATGCCCCAGGTTTGGGGAATGGCGGCCGCCAGCCCCATGGTGACCAGCGTGGCCACCGAGATGGTGACGGCCACCTGCAACAGGCCCAGGCCGAACACATGCTGGCGCATGGCGCGCAGCTTGGGCAGGTTGAATTCCAGACCGATGACGAACATCAGGAACACGACGCCGAATTCACCCACATGGCGCACGCTCTCCGAATCCTGCGAAAGTCCCAGTGCATTGGGACCTACTGCCACACCCACCGCCAAATACCCCAGCATGGGTGGGAGCTGGAAATAGCGGCAGGCGACGACACCCAGCACGGCCGCCAGAAGATAGAGAAGTGTTATTTCCAATCCGGTCATGGCCCCATACTAGCAAGATGCGTGCTGGTCTATAAAATGCCCGGATGATCGACCCTGCCAAGCGGCCCGCCGCACCCTCGGCCCAGCATGTGATTGCGATGGCGCATGAGACTTTTGATATCGAAGCCGCAGCCGTGTTGGGCCTGAAGAACCGGATCGGCCCGTCCTTTGCGCAGGCGGTTGAACTGATCCTGGGTGTGAAGGGCCGTGTCGTGGTCATGGGCATGGGCAAGAGTGGCCATATCGGGCGCAAGATTGCTGCGACCTTGGCGTCTACCGGCACCCCGGCCATGTTTGTGCACCCGGCTGAGGCCAGCCATGGCGATTTGGGCATGATCACACCCACGGATCTGGTCCTGGCTATTTCAAACAGCGGCGAGTCGCAGGAAATGGCTTCAATATTGCCCATGCTTAAACGCCTGGGCGCACCCATGGTGGCAATGACTGGCAATGGCCTGTCCACGATGGCCCAGCATGCCGATCTATGGCTGGACAGCGCCGTTGATAAAGAGGCTTGCCCCCTGAATCTGGCCCCAACCGCCAGCACCACGGCCCAGCTGGCCCTGGGTGACGCGTTGGCGGTGGCCCTGCTGGATGCCCGGGGTTTCCGGGCTGAAGACTTTGCACGCTCCCATCCCGGTGGTGCTCTGGGCCGCAAGCTGCTGACCCATGTCGGCGATGTGATGCGTTCGGGCGATGCCGTGCCCCGTGTGCCGCCCGATGCCAACTTCAGTGCACTGATGCGCGAGATGAGCGCCAAGGGCCTGGGTGCCACGGCGGTTGTTGATGCAGACAATCGGGTGCTGGGCATTTTTACTGACGGCGACTTGCGCCGCCTCGTGGAGCAGGGCGCCGATCTGCGCACCACGACTGCGCAAGAGGTCATGCACCGCGCACCCAGCACCATAGACGAACAGGCCCTGGCCGTGGACGCTGCTGAGCTGATGGAGCGTAACCGCATCACCAGCGTCCTGGTCACCGACGCCGATGGTCGCCTCTGTGGCGCGCTCAACAGCAACGACCTGATGCGGGCCAAGGTGATATGACTGTCAAGCCCGCGCTCAACTTCGATCCTGCGCTCTTGCTCAAGGCCCAGGGCATCAAGCTGGCCTTCTTTGATGTGGATGGGGTGCTTACCGACGGCGGCCTGCTGTTCTCGGAGTCGGGCGAGACGCTGAAGCGTTTCAACACCTTGGATGGACACGGCATTAAGCTGCTGCAACAGGGGGGCATCACGCCGGTGGTTATCACGGGGCGCGATTCCAAACCCTTGCGCGCGCGCTTGCAGGCCCTGGGTGTGCAGCATGCTTTCTTTGGCACCGAAGACAAGCGCCCCGCCGCCGAGCAAAGCCTGGCGACCCTGGGGTTGGACTGGAGCCAGGCCGCCGCCATGGGCGATGACTGGCCCGATCTGCCAGTGATGCGCCGCTGTGCCTTCGCCTGCGCGCCCGCCAATGCCCACCGCGAGGTGCTGGCCCTGTCTGACTATGTGACCACGGCCCACGGTGGCGCGGGCGCGGCCCGCGAGTTTTGCGATCTGTTGCTGGTGGCCAGTGGCCGCTATGTGGACCTGTTGGAGCGCTACACGCAATGATGTCCTTGCTGCGCGACGTGTGGGACCGGTCCTTGCTGTACTTCCCACTGTTGTCCATGGGCTTGCTGGCCTTGGGCAGCTATTGGTTGGTGCGCAGCACCCCCCCGGTGGGTGGTCCGGTGGCGCAGAAGATCGTGCAGCACGAGCCCGACTATTTCATGGAGAATTTTTCGGTGCGTACCTTCGACGCGACCGGCCGCGTGCGCACCGAGGTCATTGGGGCCAAGGCCCGGCATTACCCTGACACGCAGTGGCTGGAGATAGACAACATCCGCGTGCGCGCCTTTGATGAGCAGGGGCGTTTGACAACGGCGACCGCCCAACGCGGTCTGACCAACGAAGACTCTTCCGAGGTGCAACTGATAGGCCAGGCTCTGGTGGTACGCGAAGCCGACACCAGCCAGCCCGGGAACACCGCACCCCGCATGGAATTCCGCAGTGAGTTCTTGCACGCCTTCATGCATACGGAGCGGGTGCGCTCCCACAAGCCGGTGGAGTTTTTGCGGGGCCAGGACCGCTTCAGCGCCGACAGCCTGGACTTTGACAATGTGGAGCAGGTCTTGCAATTGAACGGGCGGGTCCGTGCCACGCTGACCCCGCGCCCCAGCCCCTAAACCGCACAAGGAGACCGCCGTGTCCAAATTGCTTTTTGTCACCGGTGCCTCCAGCGGCATAGGCCAGGCCCTGGCCTGGCGCTACTACCAGGCGGGCTACGCATTGGCCCTGGTGGCACGCCGTACCGAAGAGATGCAGGCCTGGGCGCAGAAGCAGGGTCTGGATCCTGCGCGTTACCAAATCTACAGTGCCGATGTCGCCGTGGTGGACAGCATTGTGGCGGCCACTCAGCAATGCCTGCAGCGCCAGGGTGTGCCGGATGTGGTGATTGCCAATGCCGGCATCAGCATTGGCATGGACAGTGCGGTGCGGGGTGATCTGGATGTGCTGTCGCGCACGCTGGCGATCAATAACGTGGGACTGGCTGCGACCTTCCACGCCTTCATAGATCCCATGGTGCAGCGGGGCTCGGGCGCTCTGGTCGGTATTGGTAGCGTAGCCGGTATACGGGGGCTGCCGGGCCATGGCGCCTATTGCGCCAGCAAGGCCGGGGTCATTGGTTACTGCGAAAGCCTGCGTGGCGAGTTGCGCGGCAGCGGCGTGAAAGTGGTGACGATTTGCCCCGGCTACATCGATACTCCGCTGACGCAGCACAACAGTTATTCCATGCCGTTCCTAATGCCCGTGGAAGCCTTTGCCGACAAGGCCTTTGACACTATTGCGGCTGGTACCAGCTATCGGGTGATTCCCTGGCAAATGGGCGTGGTGGCCAAGCTCTTGCGCATGCTGCCCAATGCGGTCTATGACAGGGCGCTGGCGGGACGGCCGCGCAAGAAGCGCATCACGGAATCCTGATGCCTGCACCCAAGAAAAGTGCATAGGCAATAAAAAAGGGCCCTAGGGCCCTTTTTGCATGGCGGAAAACCCGCCAATCTTGTGTGCTTAGTAGCTGTTACGACCGCCGCCGTAGCCGCCACCGCCGCCACCAGCACCGCCGCCATAACCACCACCGCCGCCGCCGCTACGGCCACCGCCGTAACCGCCGCCGCCACCACCGTAGCCGCCGCCACCGCTGCGGCCGCCGCCGCCACCAGCGCCGCCGCCGAAGCCACCGCTACGGGGAGGGCGTGCTTCCATGGGACGTGCTTCATTGACGACCAGACCACGGCCGCCGAATTGTTGGCCGTTCATGCCGCCGATGGCTGCTTGTGCTTCCGCGTCGCTGCCCATTTCCACGAAACCGAAGCCCTTGGAGCGACCGGTGTCGCGTTCCATCATGACTTTGGCGCTGGACACGGTGCCGTAGGTGGAGAATGCTTGTTGCAAGTCCTCATCACGGAAAGAATAGGGCAGGTTGCCCACGTAAAGTTTGTTGCCCATGTAAGGACTCCTCAAAATAACTCAAAACGCGATGTGTCCAAACCCGCAATCAACAAACCATTGAAGACTTAAAGCAGACGCGAAACTGGTAAATCACCGCAAACCCGTACACCGAAATTTCGGCAATACCGCACCATTATGCGGGTATTTTGACAACATAGCGAGTTTTTATTCAGTTTTGTGCTTGCCCGTTGTCGGGCCGCTGAATTTCAGTGTTCGGCCGGGGAATCATCGGCTCCGCCGTAATTACGCCAAGCCCGCAGGCCGTTGCGCATGCTCAGCATCTGGCGCTCGAACCGGGGACAGGCGTCGCAAATGGCCATGTGCATGCGCAGCGCCAGGCGGTCGGCCAGGCCCAGGTGGCGGTCTTCCCGGGCCACCACCATGGCGGTGACCTCTTTGCAGGTTCTCTTGAGTGGGTACATCGTCATCACGCGCTGGCTTTCATGAACCAGTTGAGCTCCAGGCACTCCCGCAAACGCAGGCGGGCCCGGTGCAATTGCACATAGAGGTTGGTCGGCGTCAGCTGTAATTCCTTACAAATCTCCTCACTGGAGAGTTCCAGCCACTCGCGCATCAGGAACAGACGGCCCTGGGTGGCGGGGAGTTTGTCGGCGCAGGCTTCCAAAATGGCGAAAAACTGCTGGCTGCTGGTCTGCTGCTCAGGGTTACCCCAGTCGGTAGGTTGCTCCACAAAGTGGCCGTCGGCCTGGAAAGCGATCATTTCCATCGGATCAGCCTGCTCGTCATCGCTGTCACCCAGGGCGCAGACCTCGCGGTGGTGGTGGCGCAGCGCATCGACCACCTTGTGCTTCAGGATGCCCACCAGCCAAGTCTTGAGTTGCGAGCGGTTGCCAAAGGACTGCGGCTTGGCCAGCGCGGCCAGCACGGTTTCGGAGACGGCATCCTCGGCCCAGGTCTCATTGCGCAACTGCAGGCGGGCGAATTTCAGCAGGTAATCCTGCAGCGCCACGATCTGCTCTTCAAAACTGGTCATACACGGACTCTTAGGTGATTTTTTTCGGCAACCCTGTAAGAATGCCGCTGTGCACCAGACTAAACCGTAACCAGCGACTTGGTGCATATGCGGCAAGCGCACACTGGTTGAACTTTAACCTGTCCACTCTAGGAGTTTCCAAATGACCCAACGTGCAATGATCGCTGCTACCGCAGCTGCTGTGATGTCCCTGTCGCTGGCTTCCATGCCCGCTGCCGCGCAAGACAAGGAAAAGTGCTTCGGTATCGCCAAGGCTGGCCAAAACGACTGCGCCAGCATCAGCGGCAGCCACTCCTGCGCCGGCCAATCCAAGGTCGATATGGACAAGATGGAGTGGAAATATGTGGCCAAGGGTACCTGCAAGGACATGAAGGGTCTGTCGCAAGACGAAGCCAAGGCTGCCAAGAAGTAAGCCAGCGAGCTAGGCCAACGTGGATACCGTAGGCATAGGCTGGCGGCATCCGCATTACGCCGAGTTGCTGGAACGCCGGCCCGCGCTGGCCTTTCTGGAAGTCCATTCCGAGAATTTCTTTGCCCCCGGTGGCGCGGCTTTGGCCGTGCTGGAACAGGGGCGCAGCCATTACCCCGTCAGCCTGCACGGCGTGGGCCTTTCACTGGGCTCAGCCGTGGGGCTGGATGCCTGGCACCTGGACCAGCTGGCCTGCCTGGTGCAGCGCATAGACCCGGTGCGGGTCAGTGACCACGCTTGCTTTGCGCGCGGTACGTTTCAGGGTCAGCCGGTGCATGCCGCTGACCTGCTGCCCATTCCCTTCACCACCGAGGCGCTGGATGTGCTGTGCAGCCATGTGCAGCAGGTGCAAGACCGGCTGCAGCGCCGTTTCATGGTGGAAAACCTGTCGGCCTACCTGCGCTGGAACGTTCCCGCCGACGAGCGCGTCTGGGCCGAGACCGAATTCCTGACCACGCTGGCCCGGCGCACCGGCTGCCAGCTGTTGGTCGACGTCAACAACATCTACGTCAATGCGCTGAACGCCCAACTGCGCTTTGGCGAAACTACCGATCCGCTGCACAGCTGCCGTGCCTGGCTGGATGCCATTCCCGCCGATGTGGTGGGCGAGCTGCACCTGGCCGGCCACTGCCATGTCAGCGACGAACATGGCGATATCGTCATCGACGACCATGGCAGCCGCGTCTGCGAGGCCGTGTGGGGGCTGTGCCGCCACGCCATCGCCCGCTTTGGCAAGGGCGTGCCCACGCTGATCGAGTGGGACACCGATGTTCCGGCGCTGGACGTGCTGCTGGATGAAGCCGCGCGTGCCCGTGACCTGGTTGCGGCAGAGCAGCCCACGGGAGCCCTCGCATGACTCCGCTGGCCGCCCAACAGCAGTTGCTCCTCAACGCCTTGCTGGCCTGGCCCGCAGGAAATGCTATTAAAGAGATAGCTACTCAAGTCCAGGATACGAGGGCTAGAGGCCTGAAGGTCTACCAGGCCAACGGCCACGCCCTGACCCACAGTGCCTTGCAGGCGGCCTACCCCGTGGTGGCCCAACTGGTGGGTGACGACGGCTTTGCCGACCTGGCCCGCGCCCTGTGGCATGCCCAGCCGCCCACGCGTGGCGATGTGGCCCAGTGGGGCGGCGGCCTGGCCGAGTTTCTGCAGTCCAGCGCGCAGTTGCAAGACGAGCCCTACCTGCCCGACGTGGCCCGCGTGGAGTGGGCCTTGCACCTGTGCGCCGGTGCGCCCGACGCCGAGCCCGATTTGGCGACGTTGGCCCTGCTGACGACGGAAGAACCCGAACACCTGCACGTAAGCCTGGCGCCTGGCAGCGCCTTGCTGCGCAGCGCCTGGCCGGTGGCCAGCATCGTGGGTGCGCACCTGGAGGGAAGTCCTTCGCTGCAAGAGGCCGGTGCCCAGTTGCGCCGTGGCGAGGCGCAGGACGTCGTGGTCTGGCGCGCCGGTTTGCGGCCCCGCGCGCGTCTGGCCCTGGCAGGTGAGTGCGATGCCTTGCAGGTGCTGTTGCAAGCGGGCTCGCTGGCCCAGGCCTTGGATGCGGCGCCCACGCTGGATTTTGCCCAATGGCTGCCGGTGGCGGTGCAAACCGGGCTGGTGCTGGCAGTGCAGCAGCGCACCTGAACCCACCCGACACCGATGGGAGCAAGCGCCATGGACACGTCACACACCACCCCCGCCGTGCAGCCCTTGCCGGCAGCCGCGGAAGACGCAGCCGCCCCGCGTGGCCTGCAGCGCCGGTGGCCGCAGCGCATAGGCTGGCGCCTGGCCCTGGGCTTTGGCGTGCTGGTGGTGTTGATGCTGGTCGCGCTGGCCCAGGCCACCTACCAGATCCGCACCATCACCGGCGTGACCCAGCGCTTTGCCACCGGTGACATGCAGCGCCTGCTGCGCGTGCAGGCGCTGAGCCTGCAGACCGAGGGCGTGGGCAATGCGCTGGTCAGCCTGATCAACGCGCCACGCGAAAGCCGCGAGTCGGTGTACGCCGATGTGGACGAACGCAACCGTCGCATCGATGGCATCGTCGAGTCCCTGGCCGTCGACCTGCGCGACGAGGATCAGGAGCAAAACCTCAAGCGCCTGGTCGAATGCCGCGCTGCCTATGCCGAGGCTTTTATTGCCATGGCGGACGAGATCGAGGCCAATGATCCGCAGGCCGCCGGGCGGCTGCTGAACACGCGCGTCACCCCGGCGCTCAAGACCATGCTGCTGGAGTCCAACACCCTGTTGCAACGCGAGCGCCAGCGCATAGAGACGCGGCTGGACGAGGCGCAAGCGCTGTTCGAGCAGGTGGCCATGTGGGTGGCCGGCCTGTCGGTGCTGGCGGTGGCGCTGGCGGTGTGGCTGGGTGTGCGCACCACCCGCAGCGTGGTCTGGCCGCTGGCCAAGTTGGAGCGCGCGGCCCAGCGCATTGCCAGCGGCGACTACAGCCGCCCCGTGCCCATGACGCGCACGCAAGAGGTCGACCGCGTGGGCATGGCCCTGAACACCATGACCGACGCCGTGGCCCAGCGCGAGCGCGATATTGCCCACCTGGCCTTCCACGACCCACTGACTGGCCTGCCCAACCGCACCGCGCTGTTCAAGCCGCTGGCGGACACGGACCAAGCGCCCAATTGCCTGGCCCTGATGGATCTGGCCCGTCTCAAAGCTATCAACGAAACCCTGGGCTACACCACGGGCGACACGCTGATCCAGCAAGCCGCCGAGCGCGCCAGCTTGGCGTTGCAACAGGCCGCGGCAGAGGGCTTGATTGGCCCCGGTCCCGTGGTGGCACGCCTGTCGGGCGGTACCTTTGCCGCCACCTTTTGTGCGGCCGACCGGGCCACGGTGGAGACGCTGCGCGAGCGCATCGAGCAGGCCATGGGCGCACCCGTGCATTGCAGCGGCCACAGCGTGGACCTGAGCCTTTGCTATGGCCTGGCCGACTCGGGCGACCTGTCGCAGGCGGGCGCCCAGGTCTTGCCGGTAGCCACGCTGCTGCGCAATGCCGAAGTGGCCCTGCACAGCGCCAAGCGCGCCGCCATGGGCCATGCCTGGCACAGCGAGGCGCAAGAGGCCGCGCGCTTGAGCCACCTGAGCCTGCTGTCCGACCTGCGCCAGGCCGTGGCGGCGTCGCAATTGCAGATGTGGCTGCAACCCAAGTTCTCGCTCGCCACCGGCCGCGCCGTGGGCGCCGAGGCCCTGGTGCGCTGGCAGCACCCCACGCGCGGCTTTGTGTCGCCGGCCGAGTTCGTGCCCTTTGCCGAGCAATCCGGCTATATCACCATGGTCACGCAGTGGATGCTGGAGCAGGCCTTGCACACGCTTGTAGCTTGGGCGCCCACGCACCCCGAGCTCAGCATCGCCGTCAATGTCAGCACCCGCGACCTGCAGCACAAGGGCTTTGCCGAGCGCGTGGCCGGGCTCATCGCGACCAGCGGCGTGCCCGCCAAACGCCTGCGCCTGGAGATCACCGAGAGCGGCCTGATGGACGACCCCACCCACAGTGTGGCCCTGCTGCATGCGCTGCGCGAGATCGGCACGCCGCTGTCGATCGATGACTTCGGCACCGGCTATTCATCACTCGCCTATCTGCAGAAATTGCCGGTCAGCGAGCTGAAGATCGACCGCAGCTTTGTCGACAAGATCGACCAATCCCCCGGCACGCAAAAGCTGGTGCGCGCCATGGCCGAGATGGGCCACGGCCTGGATTTGATGGTGACAGCGGAAGGCGTGGAGACCGAGGCCGAGCGTGAGACGATCACCCGCCTGGGCTGTGATGTGATGCAGGGCTACCTGGCCAGCAAGCCGCTGCATGGGGACAAGCTGCAGGCCTGGTTCGATGCGCTGCCACCCGCCATTGGGGTTTGAAGTGGGTTACGCGGCTTGGCCGTCCGCCTGCAGGTAACGCAGCACCGGAGACAACGCCGCAATATCCGGCGCGCCGTCTGCGATCTGGCTGGCCGATGTCCACGGATAACCCAGCGTGGCCAGCCAACCAAACACCGATGTGAACTGGCTGGGAGGCAGCACCTGCATCGCGGCAATGGTGATGCTCAACTGGGTGGCCAGGCCGCGCGGATTTTGCCCAAAGCTCCAGTCGTAGCGGCCGCATCCCACACGCACATTGCCACTCTCCTTTTCCGACATGCCGACCAGCCAGTGGCAGGAAAACCGCGGTGCGTGGGTATAGGGGCGCTTGAGGTAGAAGGAGTAGATGTTTTCGTAGGTGGCGCCGAATTGGCGGACCAGCACATCGGTGATGGCGTCCAGGCCCTGAGAGACCGCGGGGAACGCCATGTTGGTGGTCTGCACCTGCATGCGCAGCACGGCGGTCTCACTGAAGGCCTCCCGCATCAGGTGCGGACGGTTCTCGTCCTTGGCGTGGAAGTAGTTGCGCAGAACGGTGGCGGGGGATAGCTTGGATGTCATAGTGGGTTGGCGCGAATCCTATCGGAGCGCCCCACGTACGGCCAATGGATTTTTCTCCGATGCCAGCATCGAATGAATCGATGCTGCGGAACGTGCTGGTGTCTCAGGCCGCCAGCTGCTGTGTCGTTGTGCAAACCATTGCCAAGACCTCGGCGTTGGACTCTTCCTCCAGCGGCGCAAAGCCCAGCACCGGGCCATCGGGCTCGGAGAGCGCGAAGCTCAAATGGCTGCGCAGGTGCAAGGCGGTGGTGCTGGTAGGGTTTGTCAAGATACTATGAAATAAATAGCAAACTATTGAGATATGACGAGGGCTAGTGGCATGTTTTGCCATGGACCTTTGTCAATAACCCCATATTGGGGTTTTTAGACCCCGCCGCGACCCCTGTCCTGCTGGGTACGCCATTGCTGCGGCGTGATGCGGTGCAGGATGTGGCGCTTGAGCGGTGAGTCATCGGGCACGCGGGGATGGTCAAAGTCGGCGGCAACATCGCGCACCATGCCAATGCGCTCCATGACGGCGTGAGATGGTCCGTTGGTGGGTACTGATAGGGCGACCACTTGGGGTAGCTCCAACTGCGTGAACGCAAAGTGCAGCGCGGCGGCTGCGCCCTCGGTGGCGTAGCCCCTATGCCAGGCCGCAGTGGGCAGGCGCCAGCCGATTTCCACGGCGGGCATCCACGGGGCTTCATAGCCGGGCAGGCTCAGGCCCACAAAACCCGCGAAGGTATGGACCCCGGGCACCTCTAGCGCCCACATGCCCCAGCCGCGCTGGGCGATGGCGCCGCGGATGCGCTCGGCCTCGCCCAGAGACTGCTCGCGGGTGTTCAGCACGGGGAAGTAGCGGCGCACCTCGGGGTCGGCATTCATCGCGGCCCAGGCGTCCATATCGCTGTCTTTCCACTGGCGTAACAGCACACGCGGTGTGCGCAGTTCGACAGGCGCGGCAAAGGTGCGCAACAGCAAGGTGGGTACAGGGGGCTGCATGGGGCGCTTTCTCCGGCGAGGGCCAGGGCTGGTGGCTTACTTGAGCAGACCTTCGGCCTTCATGGCGGCAACCACGGCGGGGCGGGCACCCACGCGGGCGCGGTAGGCCAGCAGGTTGGCGTAGGGCGACAAATCCAGACCCACGTGTTGCGCCCAGTTGGTGACGGTGAACAGGTAGCCATCGGCCACGGTGAAGGTGTCGCCCATCAGGTACTGCTTGCCGGCCAGTTCACCGTCCACCCACTTCAGGCGGGACTGCAGCTTTTCGATGGACGCGGTCTTGGTGGCGTCGGGCGTGGTGGGGTAGAACAGCGGCGAGAAGGTCTTGTGCACTTCGGTGCCGATGAAGGTCAGCCACTCCTGCAGCTTGTAGCGTTCGTAGGTGCCGTTGGCCGGGGCCAGGTTCTTGGCGGGCACCTGGTCGGCGATGTATTGCACGATGGCCGGGCCTTCGTGCAGGCTGCGGCCGTCGTCCAGCGTCAGGTAGGGCACATAGCCCAGGGGGTTGATGGTGTAGTAGTCGGTGCCGTCCACCAGCTTGTGGGTCTTGGTGGGGGCCAGCACGGCCTCATAGGCCAGGCCGGCTTCGTGCAGGGCAATGTGGGGGGACAGGGAGCAGGCGCCGGGGGAGTAGTAGAGCTTCATGGTGGGGATCATCCTTCCTGGGCAAAATGAATTGGGAGGGCCATGCTAGCGGGCTTTGCGCATCTTTGCTGAGCGGGGTTTTGTTTGGGTCTGTTGTGTGCTGGGTGTGTGCTCGCCCGCAGCATGCCTTGGGTGACTGTTCTGCTCCGTGTCCCCCGCCCTTCGGGCTCCTCCTTTACCTACGCAGAACAGCCACCCAAGGCATGCTGCTCGAAGCTCTGTTGGCATCCGATGGGTGCTTACAAACCAAGCCGCACCGTATCAATCGGGTAGCGGGTTTTGCGCAGGTAAAGGAGGAGCCCGAAGGGCGGGGGACACGGAGCAAAACCCGCTACCCGATTGATACCAACGCCACGTTGGCATGCCCCTCAAAAGCCCCTTTTAAGCCAACACCACCTCTTTGCCACTGAGCCGTTTGGCCAGTCCCTGCGCCAGTCGGTTCACATTGCCGTAGATGGACAGCTGCGGATTGGCGCCAATGCTGGTGGGGAAGATGGAGCCGTCGTGGATGGACAGGTTTTCCAGTTGCCAGTGCACGCCGTCGGGGCGGGTGACGCCGCGCTTCTCATCCGCCGCCAGGCCGCAGCCACCCATGACGTGGGCACTGCCGATTTTGGTCAGCAGCGGCTGCATGGGCAGCGCATTGATGGCGGCCTTGGTCTCGGCCCAGGTGCTGGTGCCCACGCCCATCTCGTGGGCAGGGTAGACGGTCTTGGCACCGGCCTCGAACTGGATCTCGGCCATGGCCAGCATGCCGCGGCGTGCGCCCTCCAGCACGAAGTCGGTCAGCGGGTAGTCCAGCAGGGGCTGGCCATTGCTGCGCAGCTCGACCTTGCCGCCCACGGCCTGGTCGTGGAAGCCGTCACGCATCAGCGCCAGCATGACATTGGCGTTGGGGTACTGGCGGAACAGCTGGGCCTGCTTCTCGCCAAAGCCCGGCAGGTTCGCGCCGAAGAACACCGGGTGCAGTGGCGCTACTTCCAGCTTGAAGCCGATGGGTCCGTCAATGGGCTGGGTGCTGAGGAAGTGGTCGGAGTAGATGGACTGCGGCGCGCCATCCCATGGCGACACAGTATTGGCCATGATGGCGGTGGTGATGGCCACCGGGTGCAAGAAGGTGCGGGTGCCCAGCAGCTTGTGCGGGTCTGGCGCCTTGGAGCGCAGCAGCAAGGCGGGCGAGTTGATGGCGCCACCGGCCAGCACAAAATGTTTTGCTACGATTTGCGTAGCGGGTCCGCCAGCATTGACGGGGGCTGCATTGGGTTTTACAGCAATGCACTGGACGCTGTTGATCCGTCCATTGGCGATGTCGAAGCGCTCGGCCCGGGTCTCTACCAAGAGCGTGGCGCCGGCATCCAGCGCGGCCGGGATCGTGGTCACCAGCATGGACTGCTTGGCGTTGGTCGGGCAGCCCATGCCGCAGGAGCCCAAGTTGTAGCAGCCCTTGACGTTGCGTGGGATGACCGAGGCCTTGATGCCCAGCTTGGCTGCGCCACGGCGCAGCAACTCGTTGTTTTCGTTGGGCGAAGTTTCCCAGGGCGCGATGTTGAGCCGCTCTTCGGCCTGCTGGAAGTAGGGGGCCAGGGCCTCGGGGTTGTAGTCGGTCAGGCCGAACTTTTCTTGCCAGTATTTGAGGGTGGGGGCTGGCGTGCGGAACGAGCTGGTCCAGTTGACGGTGGTGGTGCCGCCCACGCTGCGCCCTTGCAGGATGGTGATGCCCTTG
The DNA here is from genome assembly GCF_059418585.1 of Rhodoferax sp. GW821-FHT07G04. Lineage (NCBI taxonomy): Bacteria > Pseudomonadati > Pseudomonadota > Betaproteobacteria > Burkholderiales > Comamonadaceae > Rhodoferax > Rhodoferax sp. GW821-FHT07G04. Next base: position 1,606,783 of record NZ_JBWKQD010000002.1, on the reverse strand, counting down.
TCCTTGGTCTGGCGGCCAGCGGCCTCCTGGTACAGCGAGGCATAGGCCTCGGGCTCGCGCTGCTTGAAGTCCTTGCTGCTCTTGAGCTGGCCTTCTTCAACGATGACGACCGACAAACCGGCCTTGGTCAGCAGCTCGGCGGTGATGCCGGCCCCTGCGCCCGAGCCGATGATGGCCACGTCGCAGGTGATGCTGGCGGGCAGTGCGCCGTGCGCGCCGCCCAAAACTTTCCATCCTCGGGCGAGTCCTTCTTGTATGGGGTCCGGTAAGCTGCTCATGGAGGGTGTCTCTTTTTCTGCGATGGTGTTGTAGTTGTAGTCGTTGTGTCCGGCGGTGCGATGGGGGCCGGTAGCGCTTTTGGCTTTTGCTTTTTTTAGATGGGCCGCGGTCCGGGGTAGCCCAGCACGGCCCAGGATTCCTGGCCGGAGAAGTAGGAGGCACCCACGATGTCGTGCAGGGCCTGGTAGGCCTGCACGCGCAGCGACACGCTGGAGACGCGCATGGCGCTGAAGGCCGCGGTGATGTCGGCCACCGTGGCCGCATGCCAACTGGGCGACAGGCCCACCACGCCGCGCCGCCCGGCCGCCGTGGCTAGCAGGCCCAGCAGTTGCGACAGCTCGGCCTGCACATGCTCGGGCGTGCTGGCGATGAAGGCGTCGATGCGGTCCAGCAGCGCGTTGATGGCGATCTGGTTGGGGCCGGCGTCGGTGGGCAGTGTGCCGGCCAGTATGGTCTGGCCCACGCGGGAGAAGATCAAGCGCGAGTCTTCGGTCAGCTTGCCGTTGCTGGTCAGGCCGGGCTGCATCAGCGCCACCGCGCCGCCGGCCACGGCCAGTACCACGGCGGAGGCCAGGCCGAGTTTGAGTAAGGATCTTCGTTGCAAGTGGGGAGGTCCGTAATTGCTCATGGGAGTGCTTTTTAATCAGTTGGGGGCAGAGTTAAAGTCAGCCCGCAAGTTTTCTAGTCAGTTGGGGACAGAGCTGAAGGTCTGTCCCGCAAGTCGTTTATTTTTTGGTCAGCAAATTGAGATAAGTCGTGGCGAACTTGCCATAGGGCGGCCACAGGAATTTGATGGCGCTGAAGGGCGCCTGGTAGAACACGGGGCGCATCTTGGAGAAGGTGACGAAGCCCTCATACCCGTGGTAGTGGCCCATGCCGCTCTCGCCCACGCCGCCAAAGGGCATGTCGTGCTGGGCCGTGTGCAGGATGCCGTCGTTGACCGTGACGCCGCCCGACATCACATGTTCAATGAGGTGCTGTATCTTCTTTTTGTTCTTGCTGAAGGGGTAGAGGGCCAGTGGGCGCGGGCCGCTGTTGATGGCAGTGATGACGTCTTCGACATCGGTGTAGCCAATGACCGGCAGCACCGGGCCAAAGATCTCGCGCGTGCGCAGCTCGCAATCGGCCGGCGCGTTGAGCACCACATGGGGTGCAATCTTGCGCGTCTTCTTGTCCCACGCCTTGCCGGGCACCAGTTGCACCAGCGTGGCCCCGCGGTCGCGGGCATCTTCCAGCGCGCCGGTGATGCGGTTGAAGGCCCGCTCGTCGATGATGGAGGTGTAGTCCGGCGTGTCCAGCGTGGGGTAGCGGCCGCTGATGATGGTCTTGGCCATGTCGACAAAAGCTGAGACCTTGCCCTCGGGCACGTAGAGGTGGTCCACCGTGGTGCAGACCTGGCCGGCGTTGAAGCACTTGCCAAACAGCAGGCGCTCGGCGGCGGTGCGCAGGGGGAAGTCGTCCAGCACGATGGCGGGTGACTTGCCGCCCAGCTCCAGCGTCACTGGGCACAGGTTGGCGGCGGCGGCGGCCATGACGGCGCGGCCGGTCTGGCCCGAGCCGGTGAAGATGATGTGGTCGAACTTGAGCTTGGAAAACTCCACACCCACGCCACCGGTCTCGTCGAAGAAGGCCAGCTTTTCACGGGGGAAATAGGCCGGGATTTTCTCGATCAGCAGGGCGGTGATGTGGCGCGAGTTTTCTGACATCTTGACCATGGAGCGGTTGCCGGCGGCAAAGGTGCAGATCAGGCCGTTGAAGCTGGTCCAGATGGGGAAGTTCCACGGAATGATGGCGCCCACCACGCCCAGTGGCTGGGGGATGACGCGGTTGGAGGCGCCCAGGAAGTTTTTGACATCGATGTGGCGGGCCTGGGGCTTCATCCACTCCTTGAGGTGCTTCAGGGTGTGGCCCACGCCGTCGATGATGCTGAAGATCTCGGCAAACAGCGACTCATGGCGCGAGCGGTTGCCGTAGTCCTTGCTGATGGCTTCGACGATGGCGTCGCGGTTGTCCACGACAAAGGCTTTGAGCTTGAGCAGGTCGGCCTTGCGCTCGGCAAACGTCGGGTTGGGGTGGGCCAAAAAGGCAGAGCGCTGGAGTTTGAGCGTCTCTTCCAGTTCCAGGCGGATGGCATCGGTGGGGGTGACGGCGTGCAGTGAACGGGCGGTCATGGTGGTGGGTAGCTTTGCTAATAAGAAAGTAGGGTTGTCTTGTGGGCCGCAGTGTGGTCAGGTCTTGTAGCTGGGGTCCAGGCGGTCGGCCTTGCGGATCAGCGCGGGCCAGGCAAAGGCGCCGCCCATGCCACCGGTCTGCACCCGCATGGCTTCGGCCACGCCCTTGACGATGAGCGGATTGACCTCGGTGAGTTCGCCGCCAGCCTGGGCGCTGAGCTGGATCTGGCAGGTGGACTCAAAGATGTACATGGCCAAGAAGGCTTCGGCAATGCTGGTGCCCACGGTCAGCAGGCCGTGGTTGCGCAGCATCAGGAAATTGGCATTACCGAGGTCGGCCTGCAGGCGGGGTTTTTCTTCGTCGCGGAAGGCCACGCCTTCGTATGCGTGGTAGGCCAGCGAGCCCAGCACAAAGGTGGATTGCTGGCTGATGGGCAGCACACCGCGCTTTTGCGCACTGACGGCCACGCCGGCGCGGGTGTGGGTGTGCAGCACGCAGCCGGCGTCTTCGCGCACCTCGTGCACGGCGCTGTGGATCACAAAGCCGGCCGGGTTGACGGGGAAGGGCGAGTCGATCAGCTTGTTGCACTGCTGGCCCACCTTGACCAGGCTGCTGGCGGTGATCTCGTCAAACATCAGCCCGTAGGGGTTGATCAAGAAATGGTGCTCAGGGCCGGGGATGCGGGCGCTGATGTGGGTGAAGACCAGGTCGCTCCAACCATAGGCGGCCACCAGCCGGTAGCAGGCTGCCAGGTCCACGCGCAATTGCCATTCTTCGGGGCTGACCTTGTCTTGGAGCGAGGGAATGTGCATGGGCATGGTCCTGGACGATGACGGTTAGTCACGTTAACCGCCCAGGGGTTGCAAGACTGTTAAAAATCTTACAATTTAGGGTAATCACCGGGAGGAAATGGATGGCCGACTCAAAAGACGAATGGCTGGGAACTTTGTCGGCGAACCCGTGGTTTGGCGCACTGCCCTTGGCCGAGCGCAAGGCCATGCTCGCGGCGGCCGATGTGGTGCAGATGCGTGCCGGGGAAATGCTGTACCGCAAGGGTGATACCACGGGCGGTTTTTATGGCGTTGTGCAGGGCGCGTTCAAGGTGTCGACGCTGGGCGAGGACGGGCGCGAGGGCATCTTGTCGGTGGTGGAGGCGGGCAACTGGTTTGGCGAGGCGTCACTGGTGGATGGCCTGCCGCGCCCGCACGACGCCACGGCCGTGCAGGCCAGTGTGGTGCTGGTGATCCAGCCCCAGGCCTTCAAGCGCCTGATGCAACGCAGCGCCTTTGCCCGCGCCATTGCCCAGCTGCTGTGCGGCCGGGTGCGGGTGCTGTACGGCATGGTGGAAGACGCCATGCTGCGCTCCACCCCCACCCGCATCGCCCGCCGCCTGCTGACTTTGGCGCGCGGTGATGCCACCATGGCCAGTGATGCACGCAGCAGTGTGGCGGTGTCGCAGGAGGCGCTGGCGATGATGTTGGGGATTACGCGGCAGACGCTTTCCAAGGAGTTGAAGGTGCTGGTTAAGGACGGGGTGCTGGCTCTTGGATACGGGCGTATTGAAATACTGTCCATAGCGGAGTTGGAGCTTAGGGGGGCATTGGCTTAGTTTTTTCCTCTCTCGCTCGCGGCAGGCAAGGGGTGGGTGTTTTGCTCCATGTCCCCCGCCCGCTATGCGGGCTCCTCCTTTACTTGCGCAAAACACCCACCCCTTGCCTGCCGCTCGAGTTTTGTGGAGAACGGGCGGTTTGCCTTCTTCCATCTAGTGGCTCACCGATGTGCTACGCCAGATCCGTTGGGCTATGCGTTTTGCGCAGGTAAAGGAGGAGGCCTTGCTTGCAAGGCCGGGGGACACGTAGCAAAACGCATAGCCCAACGGATCCACCCAACCATGCAGCCCAACCAGGCCCAATTCTCCCCACGTGCCAAAAAACCAGGCACCCGGTAAAATCGCGGGCTATCCCCACTGGCGCACGCAAGAACGATCTGCCTTGCGCCCCACAAAGAACACCATGCTCTACCCACAAGAATTCGACGTCATCGTCGTTGGCGGCGGCCATGCCGGAACCGAGGCTGCGTTGGCGGCTGCCCGCATGGGCTCCAAGACTTTGCTGCTGAGCCACAACATCGAAACGCTGGGGCAGATGAGCTGCAACCCCTCCATCGGCGGCATTGGCAAGGGCCATCTGGTCAAGGAAGTAGATGCGCTGGGCGGCGCCATGGCACTGGCCACGGACGAAGGCGGCATCCAGTTCCGCATGCTCAACTCCAGCAAGGGCCCGGCCGTACGCGCCACGCGGGCCCAGGCAGACCGGGTGTTGTACAAGGCAGCCATTCGTCGCATGCTGGAGAACCAGCCGAACCTGTGGTTGTTTCAGCAGGCGGTGGACGACCTGATGGTGGAGGGCGATCGCGTGGTCGGTGCCGTGACCCAGGTGGGCATTCGCTTCCGGTCCAAGACCGTGGTGCTGACGGCCGGTACCTTCCTGGACGGCAAGATCCATGTGGGGCTGAACAACTACGCCGCCGGCCGAGCAGGGGACCCACCCGCCGTGTCATTGAGCGCACGACTCAAGGAATTGAAACTGCCCCAGGGCCGCCTGAAGACCGGCACCCCACCACGCCTGGATGGCCGCACGATCGACTTTAGCAAATGCATCGAGCAACCCGGTGATGGCGTGGCCGGCGGCATGAGCGATGTGATGCCGGTGTTCAGCTTCATGGGCAACCGGGCCATGCACCCGCAACAAGTGCCCTGCTGGATCACCCATACCAACAGCCGCACACACGACATCATCCGCAGCGGCTTTGACCGCAGCCCCATGTTCACCGGCAAGATCGAAGGCGTGGGCCCGCGCTACTGCCCCAGTGTGGAAGACAAGATCAACCGCTTTGCCGACAAGGACAGCCACCAGATTTTCCTGGAGCCCGAAGGCCTGACGACCAACGAGTATTACCCCAATGGCATCAGCACCAGCCTGCCGTTTGACGTGCAGTACGACCTGGTGCGCAGCATGGCGGGGCTGGAGAACGTGCACATCCTGCGGCCGGGTTACGCCATCGAATACGACTACTTTGACCCCCGGTCGCTGAAGAGCAGCTTTGAGACGCGGCAGATCAACGGCCTGTTTTTCGCAGGTCAGATCAATGGCACGACAGGCTACGAAGAGGCGGCGGCCCAGGGTTTGTTTGCCGGCGTCAATGCCGCACTGCAAGCCGGTGCACCTGCCGCCCAGTCGGCGGAGTGGGGCGCGGACACCTGGGTACCCGGCCGCAGCGAAGCCTACCTGGGTGTGCTGGTCGACGACCTGATCACCAAGGGCGTGACCGAGCCCTACCGCATGTTCACCAGCCGGGCCGAGTTCCGCCTGCAGCTGCGCGAAGACAATGCCGACGCCCGCCTGACCGAAACCGGCCGCAAGCTGGGCCTGGTGGACGATGCGCGCTGGGATGCCTTCTGCCGCAAGCGCGACGCTGTTTCACGTGAAACAGAGCGGCTGCGCAGCATCTGGGTCAACCCCAAGAACCTGGCGGCGAGCGAGTCCGAGCGCGTGTTGGGCAAGTCCATCGAGCACGAATACAACCTGGCGGACTTGCTGCGTCGGCCGAATATTGCCTACGCGGTGCTGATGTCGCTGGACGGCGGCAAGTACGCCAACGCCAACTTGCAGGCAGATGCCAGTGTTCCACGTGAAACAGCGGAGGCTGATTTTGTGGCTGCCGTGGTGGAGCAGGTGGAGATTGCCGCCAAGTACTCCGGCTACATCGACCGTCAGAACGACGAGGTGGAACGCGCCGCCCATTACGAGAATCTGCGTTTGCCGGCTGAACTGGACTATATGCAGGTGACGGCGCTGAGCATCGAAGCCCGCCAACGCCTGAACAAGCAGCGCCCCGAAACCTTGGGCCAAGCATCCCGCATGTCCGGCATTACGCCGGCCACCATCTCCTTGTTGCTGATCCATTTGAAGAAGGGCAACTTCCGGGGGTTCACGGCTGCAACGACCAAGAGCCTGGTAGGCGCCACCGAGGACGCAAGCTGATGGTGTTGATTGGTGGCAATGCCGCCGCTGTCGCGTCCCTCCCTCGACTGCGAGCGCGGCAGTTGCTCTTGCCGTTGCTGCTTGGCCTGACGGTGATCCCCGGCTTTGCCCAAGCGGCTGGCTTGTTCCGCTGCACGGCACCAGATGGCAAGGTGGTCTATGGCGACCAACCCTGTGCGCAGGGCCAGACGGTAGGGGAGGTCAAAGGCATTCCCGCATCGCCTTCACCTGCCACGGGTGGCAGCGCTACAGGCCAGTCCTCGTCGGTGCAAGAAATCCAGAACAAGGCCCAGCGCGACCGGGTGCATGCCGCGCTAAGTCCCGAATGCCGTACCCTGGGCGATAAGGCATCGCGGGTATTGCGCACCGATTCCGACGCATCCATGGACGAGGTCAAACGCGCGGTCAGCGAGTTTGAGGCCAAGTGTGGCGACCAGGTCGCGGAGGCCACGCGCAAAGAGAGCGCCCGCGCCGGTAGCCATTCCAACAAGCCAGACGCCGCCACCTGCCGCAAGCTGCGCGACGCGCTGGAAGCCGACCGCGCGCGCCTGGGCCGCATGACCGATAAAGAAAAAATGGCGTTCGCCGCCCAGCAAAACGAGGTGTCCGTTGCCTGCCACTAATACTTACGCCAACCACCGCCAGACCCTGGAGCAGGCCTTGCCCGCCCTGGGTCTTTCCCTGTCGGCCGAGATCATCACCGCACTGCTGGCCTATCTGGAGCTGATCCAGAAGTGGACCAAGGTCTACAACCTGACCGCCGTGCGGGACCCGGCTGAGATGCTGACCCACCACCTGTTGGATAGTCTGGCGGCTCTGGTTCCGCTGGACCGGCAGTTGAAAAGTTTGCGCGCGGCAACGCCAGATGCACCCATTCGACTGCTGGATGTAGGCTCGGGCGCTGGGTTGCCCGGCATTGTCATCGCCATTTGCCGGCCAGACATTACGGTGCATTGTGTGGACACGGTGGCCAAGAAGGCTGCTTTTATCCAGCAGGTGGCGGTGAGCTTGAAGCTGCCCAACCTGCGTGGCCTGCATGCGCGGGTGGAGTCTTTGACCGAGCCCTATGACGTGGTGAGTTCGCGGGCGTTTGCATCGCTGATCGATTTCACCAATTGGTCGGTGGGGGCATTGGCGGGGCAGGGCGTCTGGATGGCGATGAAGGGAAAGCATCCGGCGGACGAGATGGCGGCGTTGCCAGCGTCGGTGGAGGTGTTTCACGTGGAACAACTGCAAGTGCCGGGGTTGGGCGCTGAGCGGTGCATAGTCTGGATGCGCAAGAAGTCTTAAGAGGTTCCTGCTCGACTCCTCGCGTGGGGGATCGGTTGGGCTGCACGTTTTGCTGCGTGTCCCCCGGACTTGCAAGCAAGTCCTCCTCCTTTACCTCCGCAAAACGCACAGCCCAACCGATCTCGCGGTGCTTGATCGACGGGGCTCCGTAAGAAGACGGTCTCGGGTTAAGCGAGTCTTGTAGAAGTTCGGGTGTTCAAACGCAGCGCATCAGGTTCTCGCGGGAGGGGTGGGGTGTGCGTTTTGCGCAGGTAAAGGGGGAGCCCGAAGGGCGGAGGACACGGAGCAAAACGTGCACCCCGCCCCTCCCGCCAGCAACCAGAAACCAACGAGCAACAGGCATTCACAAGGCAGAGCAAAGACAAACTCCAACCCCTCAAAATTCCAACGTAAACTCACCACCTCCCCCTGAAGGAAAGTCCCCATGCTTGGCATCACCGACTACGGCTATTTTGTTGGCACCGTTCTGCTCTTTTTGCTGATCCCCGGCCCCGGTAATCTGGCGTTGATCACGTCCACCAGCAAGGGCCGCATCCGTGGTGGGCTGGCCGCAACCATGGGCCTGATTGCCGGTGACCAGGTGCTGATGTGGTCCGCCGTGGCCGGCGTGGCCGCGCTGCTGGCCGCCTACCCCGATGCCTTCCATGCCGTGCAGTGGCTGGGTGCTGCCTACCTGGCCTGGCTGGGTGCCAAGATGCTGCTGGCCAAACCCGGTGCTGCGCCGGTGCTCAATATCAAGGCCGGCCACTACTTCCGCCAAGCGCTGATGATCACGCTGCTCAACCCCAAGGCCATCCTGTTTTACATGGCTTTCTTCCCACTGTTCGTAGACCCGGCCAGCCAGCGTGGCCTGCTGACCTATGGCTTCATGGCCGGCACCATCGCCAGCATGACTTTTCTGTACGGCCTGACCTCCGTGCTGCTGACCCACTTTCTGGCTGAACGCATCCGCGCCAACCCCGTCATCTCCCGCGTGCTGGAGAAGATTGCCGGTGTGTTCCTGATCGGCTTTGGCATCAAGCTTGCGGTCTCGCGATGAGCCGGGCTTGTCCTGGTTCCACGTGAAACAACAATAGCCTGCCCCGTTTTCCCACCCTTCCCAGTAGCACTGACACTCCATGGCCAAAATCTTCTGCGTTGCCAACCAAAAGGGTGGCGTTGGCAAAACCACCACCACCGTCAACCTGGCAGCCGGTTTGGCCAAGGTAGGGCAGCGGGTGCTGATGATCGATCTGGACCCCCAGGGCAATGCCACCATGGGGTCGGGCGTGGACAAGCGCAAGCTGGAGCTGACGGTGTACGACGTGCTGTTGGAGTCAGCGTCCATCGCCGAGGCCCGTGCCCAGAGCGACAAGCTCAAGGAGGGCGGTTGCAGTTACGACATCCTGGGCGCTAACCGCGAACTGGCCGGCGCCGAGGTCGAGCTGGTGGAGGTGGAACGGCGCGACCAACGGCTCAAGCAGGCCATCGCCGCCGTGGATACCGAATACGACTTTGTACTGATCGACTGCCCGCCGTCGCTCTCCATGCTGACGCTGAACGGCCTGTGCTGTGCCCACGGCGTCATCGTGCCCATGCAGTGCGAGTACTTTGCGCTGGAAGGCCTGACCGACCTGGTCAACACCATCAAGCAGGTCAAGGCGAATCTGAACGACGACCTGCAGATCATCGGCCTGTTGCGTGTCATGTTTGACCCGCGCATCACCTTGCAGATGCAAGTGAGTGACCAGCTCAAGGCCCACTTTGGCGACAAGGTATTTGACTCCGTCATCCCGCGCAATGTGCGCCTGGCCGAGGCGCCCAGCTATGGCGTGCCGGGCGTGGTGTTCGACCCATCGTCCAAGGGTGCGCAGGCGTTTGTGTCGTTTGCCGAAGAGATGGTGGCGCGTATCGCGGCGATGTGATAACCGCTACTTTTACAGCCAAGCTGCTTATACAAAATCAGCCGCTAGCCCTCGTACAGACTGGCTAAACAGCTCCTGAAACAATAGCATTTCCCGGTACATCGATAGTGTCTACCCCACCCACCGTTCTCATCCTGCCCGGCTGGCAAAACTCCGGCCCTGACCATTGGCAAAGCCGCTGGGAAGCACTGTATGGCGACCAGCGCGTGCAGCAGCACGACTGGATGCAGCCCCTGCGCGGCGACTGGATGAGCCAACTGGAAGAAGCGATCCTGGCCGCGCCGCCCGGCCCCGTCGTACTAGCCGCCCATAGCCTGGGCTGCATCCTCACGGCCGCCTGGGCATCGCACTCACGCAATACCCAGCGCGTGGTCGGCGCACTCTTGGTGGCGCCCGGCGACCCGGAGCGCGAGGAACTGCGCGCCGCGCTCAAGAGCTGGTCACCCGTGGTGCTGCAGCGCCTGCCGTTTGCCAGCACCCTGCTCAACAGCACCAACGACCCTTACTGCAGCCGCGCCCGCGCGCAGCAGTTCGCCACCGCCTGGGGCTCAGAGTTTGTCGACTATGGCAACAAGGGCCACATCAACGCCGAGTCCGGCCTGGGCGACTGGCCCGAGGGCCGGACGCTGCTGAACCAATTGATAGAAATGAAGAAAGCGAACGCATAAGCATGGTCACGAAAAAACCCAAGGGCCTGGGCATGGGTCTGGAAGCACTGCTAGGCCCCAAGGTCAAGGAGCCCGTGGCGCTCGAAGCGTCTGCCGCCGCCAATGCAGCCGACGGCCTGCCCAGCACGCTGATGCTGGACGATATGGTCGCCGGCAAGTACCAGCCCCGTACCCACATGGACGAAGGCGCGCTGTACGAGCTGGCCGAAAGCATCAAGGCCCAAGGCATCATGCAGCCGATTCTTGTTCGTCGCTTGAGCGAAGGGGCGAACGCTGGCAAGTACGAAATCATCGCCGGCGAACGCCGCTTCCGCGCCGCCAAGCTGGCCGGCCTGGACCGCGTGCCGGTGCTGGTGCGCGACGTGACCGACCAGGCCACGGCGGCCATGGCGCTGATCGAGAACATGCAGCGCGAAGACCTGAACCCGCTGGAAGAGGCCCATGGCCTGCAGCGCCTGATCAAGGAATTCGGCCTCACCCACGAAACCGCCGCCCAGGCCGTGGGCCGCTCGCGCAGCGCTGCCAGCAACCTGCTGCGCCTGTTGAACCTGGCCGAACCCGTGCAGACCATGCTGATGGCTGGCGACCTGGACATGGGCCACGCCCGCGCGCTCTTGGCACTGGAGCGTGGCACGCAGATCACCGCCGCCAACCAGATTGCTGCCAAGAAGATGTCGGTGCGCGAGGCCGAAAGCCTGGTCAAGAAGCTCAGCGCCGAGTTCGAGTTGACCGCGCAGCCCAAGCCCAAGAAAGAAAAGTCGCGCGACCTCAAGCGTGTGGAAGAAGAGCTGTCCGACCTGCTGATGGCGCAGGTCGAGATCCAGGTCAAGAAACGCGTCAAGCGCGCCGGCCGGGTCGAGGAGATGGGTGAAATCATCATCCAGTTCGGCTCGCTGGACGAGCTCAATGGCCTGATCGAACGCCTGTCGCCGGGCGCCAGCCGCTGACACTGCTGCGCCAAACGGGTATAAGTACGCTATGAATAGCGTAGCTACTTATGCAGTACTGACGAGGGCTAGAGGCCTATTTGATGCACAGCCTTTCCCAATAAACCCAAAACGGGTAATTTGGAGCCCTTTCAAGCACCGAGGCATGGCATGCGCAAGCTGCTGACCACCTGGCCCCTGCCCGCCGTGCTGACCTGGGCCGCGGCCTGGCTGCTGTTCCGCCAGTTGCTGGGGCAGGGCATGGCGCTGGACACAGCACTGGGCGCCGCAACCGCCTTGGGCGTGGCCTTGAGCCTGCTGGGCAGCACCTGGTGGCGCCGGGTGCTGATCGCTGCGGGCTTTCCGCTGTCCCTGGCTTTAAGCCTGCCGTCCCTGGGTCTGGTGGCCGTGCTGCCTGCTTGGGCCTGGCTGGTCCCGCTGCTGCTGCTGCTGGCCGTCTACCCGCTCAACGCCTGGCGCGATGCGCCGCTGTACCCCACCCCCGCAGATGCTCTGGATGAACTGCCCCGGCACGCACCACTGCCCGATGGCGCCCGCGTGCTCGATGCCGGCTGCGGCCTGGGCCACGGCCTCAAAGCCCTGCGCCGCGCCTACCCCCAGGCCCAGTTGCACGGGCTGGAATGGAGTTGGCCGCTGCGCGGGCTGTGCGCGCTGCGCTGCCCCTGGGCCACTGTGCGCCGGGCCGACATCTGGGCGGCAGACTGGTCGGGCTTTGACATGGTCTACCTCTTCCAGCGCCCCGAGAGCATGGAGCGCGCCGTGGCAAAGGCCCAGGCCGAACTGCGGCCCGGTGCCTGGCTGGTGAGCCTGGATTTTGAAGCCCCAAGCCTCCAACCCAGCGCCCACTACAGCGAACCGGGTGGCAAAATGGTATGGTTGTACCAAGCGCCGCTGAACGGCCCCCAAGGAGATTGACCATGCCTTCCGCAAGCCCCACAGCAACGTCCGCCGCCGACACCGCCACCACCGACATCCAGCACGCGCAACAGGTGCTGATGTTCGCCATGGCCACGCTGGCCGAGCAGCGCGAGGCCGACTCCGAGAGCCACATCCTGCGCGTGCAAAACTATGTGCTGGCCCTGGCCAAGGCCCTGAGCAAGCACCCTAATTTCGAAGCCGTGCTGACCCCTGCCTATGTCGACACCCTGTACCGCAGCGCCCCGCTGTACGACATGGGCTCGGTCGGCGTGCCCGACCGCATCCTGCTCAAACCCGGCCGTCTGACGCCCGAAGAAATGGGCATCATGCGCACCCACACCACGCTGGGCCATGCCGCCATCGAGCGGGCCGAAAAGACACTGGGCCGCGCCTCGCCCCTGCTGGCCATGGTCAAGGAAATCGTGCTGTGCCACCAAGAGAAGTGGGACGGCAGCGGCTACCCCCGCGCCATCGCCGGCACCGACATCCCCTTGTCCGCCCGCATCATCGCGCTGGCCGACGTGTACGACGCGCTGATCTCCAGCAAGGTCTACAAAGACGGCGTGCCGCACGACAAGGCCGTGCAGATCATCTTCAGCGAACGCGGCACCCACTTCGACCCCGACATGGTCGACGCCTTCATCGAAATCCAGGACGCCTTCGCCGAGATCGCCCAACGCTATGCAGATACCGATGCGGACATGCAGCACAAGATTGAGTACATGGCGAATGCGATTGCGGAGGTGGCTACGTTGTGAGGGGGTGAAGGGCTGGTTCAACCCCGTAGTACGCGTTCGCGAAGGGCGGCTTACCGGTTATCTAGCCTAGCTTCCGTCAGACGCAGTTCAAGGTACTCGTGAACCTGCCCACCGCGGTGGTTCCCATGCCGGCTGCACAGATGGGGACTAGGGCTTCAATGCCCACTCGGTCAGCCAAGAGCAGGATGCGCCGACGTTGTTGCCTGGTCGAGAACCGAAAAGCAAAACGGAATTTTCCTTGACTGGAAAAGGCGTAACCACAGTGGGGCGCTTTTCGTGGCAAGAAGGGAGCGCAGCGCTTTGTATGCTCTCCTTGCCGGACTTCCCATCCAATCGGGAAAGCACGATTTCTCCCTCGACGCTACACGTCACCAACAAGTCACCGTTTCCGAGCACGGCCTGTCTCGGCTGGCATTTGTTCCATACTGAAGAGCGTCCTGGTTGAGGCGTAGCCGTATGCTTTAACGACACGCCCCATTGCATGGCACCTGTCAATGAAACCTTTGTCACGGTAAGCGGCTTGTCGTCGGCGGGGTCAGCCCAATGGACAAGAGCAAAATACCCATCAGGCGATGCTTCTATTGCGATGTCCGCAAATAGCATGCCGCTGTGCACATTGACGCTCGGGCGGATGACTCGCTCTGCAAGGACCTTCCCTTGGGAGTCGAATAGCCAGAATACAGCCTCTTCTGCGTACACGTTGTCGGGCAGATGGGCCTTTCGCAGCCCGACAAAGGCGATGTTTCCATCCGGCCCTTCGGCAATCCCGGCAATCGCGGGGATTCCGATGGTTTTTTCCCAGGCAATTTCTCCTTGATTGGAGATGCTTGCCAGCCATGTTCCGTTCTCTATTGATGTGCCTGTTACCAGAACGCCGCCATCCCGCCGAAGACGTAGCCTGAGGATTCGTTGGAGGGATCTTGAGCCAAGTTGCAGCCAAGATCGTTTGTCAAATACAAATTCGGCGAGCTTCCGCCCATCCCTACTGAATCGTCCCAGATAGGCGTCCGCCATATCGGCTCCGGGGAACCAAGTGCGCTCATTGGTTTGCCCACCTACCCAGATGTTGCCTTGGCTATCCAGTGCAGCATCATTGATGGATGCCTTAGTGTCCAGCAAGATAATCTCACCCGGTCCTTTTCGATCGATCGGAACAATCCTGCTGTCGACCGCTATCAATTCTCCATTGCCTGCCTGGAGCATTCGTGCAGGTAACTGCTCAGACCGTCGCTCGCGACTGTCGGCAATCGTCAACTGCCAATTCAATTGAAGTGCCTTTGGTTTTGGTGTTTGTTCAACTGCGATAGCTGGCGCCAAGCACATAGAAAGCACCAGCATCGCAAGCGCTCGAATCGTGGAAATAGCGATGCGCATGCTAGGAAGCCGCCCCATCCATCAGCACATGTTTCGTCTGGTAATACGCCGCAATAGCCGGGTACGACACCAGCAGCGCAACAGCAATCAAAATCCAGACCAGGAACAGCAGCCCAAAGCCCGACGACTTGGGCGGTGCGCCATACGCGTTCTCCACCTGCACGCCGGGCACCATGGCCAGGAAGGGCAACAGGATCAATGCCAGCAGAGGGAAGGCAAGCACCTTCACCAGCCAGGGCGGCGTGTTGAGGTCCTTCAGGCGGCGCGATGCCAGCCAATAAAACGCAAAGGCGAAAACGGCGCTGATGACTGAGACCACGCAATTGAGGGCATAGGCGGTTGCGCCGGGGTATCCGCGTACCCAGTGGCAAGCAAGAATGACTGCCACCGACCACAGCACCACGCTGAGTGCGGACCACAGGAGGAACCGGCCTACGCCGAGCCGCTGGTTCATGTTGATAAAGGGACTCACCAAAACGCATCATCCTCGCGCTCTGCAACCACGCGCACCCGGTACTCCGCGATCTTGCGAATCAGCTCTTCGGGCAGCGGTTTGTCGTAGGGGATCTGCAAAAAATTCTTTGTCGTCTTGTAGGGCTGCAACTCCTTGCGAAAGGCCTCCAGGCCCGCTGCGGTGGGGGCAAAGCTGAGGTGGGCTTTGTGCGCGGAGAAGGCGAACACAAACCGGGGTTCGACGAAGAAGGGATTGCCCCATTTGATCGCTTCCTCCGCCTTGGGTGCAGCGCTTCTGAGGATGGCGTACAGCCGCCGCAAATGCGGCTGGCCCTGGAGTGGGGCGGCCTGGATGTATTCGGGGATGGTCGTGGCAGGCATGTTGGTCGGGTCTGGTCTTGCTCCAGGCTATTGTGAGGCCGCTGTGGTTGTCGCGACTGCATCCGCCAGCAGGTCTAAAGCCTTGCGCACCGTGTCATCCGGCATCTGCAGCAACTGGTCGCCCACATACCACTCAAACATGCATTGCTGCGGCAGGGCCGCATTCACCGCGCGGCCAAACAGCCAGATGCCGTGCTCCTGGGCGATGCGGTTGCGGATGGCGTTGGCCGTCTCCGCCGCCACGGGCAGATACAGGTGCAGCATATTGCAGTGCGGCGTGGCCGGATTCACCATGAACTGCGGATAGGACTTTAGTAAGGTGTACAACCACTGCGTGCGCTGCAAGTAAGCCGGCATCTCGGCCAGACGCTTGTCAAACTGCATGGCCGCTGACACCACATAGGGCGACCGGCGGAACACATTGCCGCCCTGGCGCTGCATCCACACCTTGGCCTCTGCGATGAAGGACGCACTGCCCAGCAACATGGAGCCAGCCATGCCGCCAATGCCTTTGTAGAACGATACATAGACCGAATCAAAGCCAGCGGCAACGTCTTGCAAAGGCTTGCCATAACCGCAGGCGGCTTCCCACAAGCGGGCGCCGTCCATGTGCAAGTGAATGCCCTGTTCGCGGCAGTAAGCTTTGATGTCGTTCAAGGCATCCCACGCGGGCAGTTGGCCGCCGATTTCGCGCATCGGCAATTCGTATTGCGCGGCCGCCAGGGGCTCGGCCAATGCCTTCAAGTCTGCCACCGTCCAGGGTCTATGGGGGTCGCCCATTTGCAGCGCATGAAAGTGGTCCAGCAACTGGAAATTGCTGCGCTCGTGTTTGAGGATGTGCGATGTGGGGTGCAGCGCGACCCGTCGGTTGCTGCCGTTCTTCTTCGTCGCACAGGCCAGCCGCAGCGCGGTCGCTTGGGCCATGGTGCCGGTGATGCAGAAGACGGCCGCCTCCATGCCGAGCAAGCTTGCCACTTGTTGCTCAAACTGCTGTACCAGCACGCCTTCGCCATAGGTGTCGTGTGCGGCGTCGTGGTCTGCGCACCACCGCGCCATCGCGGCGAATTCGTCCGCGGGCCGCTGCTGGGCATGCCCAGGCAAGAAGCTATGGCAAGTCTGCCGGAGTGCCTGGATTTCTGCGGGTGTCAAAGTCATGGGGAATAGTGCGGTGGGGCGTGTGGATGCAACCGTGAGTGTGACACCGGCCACCCCTACTGACAACACGCTGTCAGTAGCCGGTTTTTACACTGAAGCCTCACTGACATCAACCATACGCCAAGGAGCAACCCCATGTCTTTTCAACGCACATTCAGCGCCACCACCACCGCAGCCCGTGCCACCCTCTGGGCCCTGTGGACCGACATCAACAACTGGTCCACATGGAACGCCGGTGTGGAACACGCCCAACTCGTGGGCCCGTTTGTGAGCGGCGGCACCTTCAGCATGACACCCAGCGGCCAGGACGCGCTGAGCTGCAAGCTCACCCAGGTGGAAGAGGGCGTGGCCTTCACCGATGAAACGGTGCTGGGCGATATCTGCGTGACGGTGGAGCACCGCATCGAAGCGGCGGATGCTGGCAAGCTGCGCGTCGTCTACAGCGCCCACGTCACCGGCCCCGGCGCAGAGCACATTGGCGCGGCCATCACCGATGACTTTGACGATGTGCTGGCCGCACTCGTCAAGCTGGCCGAGAGCCGCAGTGTGGCGATGGCCTAATAGACCTCAATCCACCTCAAACCGATAGCCCACGCCATAGACCGACGCCACACTGTGGCCCACCGCACCGGCAGCGTCCAGTTTGCGGCGCAGGTTTTTGATGTGGCTGTCGATGGCGCGGTCGCTGACATCGCGCAGGTCATTGTGCAATTGGTCCAGCAAGCGCGCGCGGCTGAACACATGGCTGGGGCGCGACATCAGCAGGCGCAGCAGGCGAAACTCGACCGGCGTCAGCGGCAGGGGGTGGTCGGCCCAGCGTATGGTTTGTGTGGCGTCGTCGGCCTGCAATGATGGGGCCGTGGTGGATGCGGTGGCTGGTGTTGCGGCTCCCGCGGACAGGCTGCCCTGCGCGCGCCGCAGCAGGGCCTTGATGCGGGCCACCACTTCACGCGGGCTGAAGGGTTTGCAGACATAGTCGTCCGCGCCCGTGTCCAACCCCAGCAGGCGGTCGATCTCGTCCACGCGCGCCGTCACCATGATGATGGGCACGGTGGAGAAGGTGCGCAGCTGTTCGCACACGGCCATGCCGTCTTGGCCGGGCAGCATCAGGTCCAGCACCACCAGTGCAGGGGCGATGGCGCGCACCAGCGGCACGGCGTCCAGGCCATTGCCGCAGACCGTGGTCTCGAAGCCGTGCATGTGCAAATAGTTGGTCAGCATGTCGGCGATCTTGGCGTCGTCTTCGACAACCAGGATGTGCTGCTTGTTCAGCATCGCTGCCATCGGCGTGTTCATGCCGTGTCTTTCTGGGCTGCTGCATCTGGTTGCACGGGCAGGCGCACCGTCAGTTGCAAGCCGCCGCGCTGTGACGCGCTGGCCGAGATCGTGCCTTTGTGCGCATGGGCGATGGAGCGGGCAATGGCCAGGCCCAGCCCGCTGCCGTGCTGACCGTCGCTGCGCTGGCGGGCCTTGTCGCCGCGGAACAGCGGCTCGAACAGTTCACGCATGTCCGAGGGGCTGACGCCGGGCGCGCTGTCGTCCACGGTCAGCGTGACGATGTGGCCCTCACTGCGCCAGTCCACCGCAATGCTGCCGGGTGCATCGGTGTAGCGCAGGCTATTGGTCAGCAGGTTGGCCAGCAGCTGTTCGATGCGACCGAAGTCCCAGTTCACGTCTATCGGTGCTGCCGCTTGGGATGGCAGTTGCAGCATCAGGCCGCGTTGCTGCGCCTGGGCCTCAAAGCGCTGCGCCACGCGCCACAGATGGGCATGGGCATCGCCGGGTGTGAAGTCGCAGCGCAGACCGTCCACATCGGCCACCGACAGGGTGTGCAAGTCATCGACCAGGCGCGTGAGTTGCAGCACCTCGTCGCGCAGGCTGACCATGACCTGGGGCGTGGGCTGGCGCGCGCCGTCTTCAATGGCTTCCATCTCGCCGCGCAGTACCGACAGTGGGGTGCGCAGCTCGTGCGAGATCTGGGCGATCCAAACGCGCCGCGCCGTCTCCAGCCGGGCCAGCTCGGCTGTCATCGTGTTGACGTCTTCCATCAACTGCGCAATCTCGCGCGCCCCGGTGGGTTGCAGGGGTTCGGGGCGGCGTCCGCGGGCGATGTCGCGGGTGGCGCTTTGCAGGGCCAGCAGCGGGCGGCTCCAGCGGCCCGCCATCCACCACGCGGCCAGCACGGCGGCGAGTATGGTGCCCAGCGCGGCCCACACCAGGCGGCTGGTCTGGCGCTGCAAGAAGCGGGCGTCCACGCCTTCGGGCTCGGGTTCGGGCAGCAGGTCCACAAAGGCGATCTCCACGCCATTGACCTTGATGGCGCGCGTAGTGCGCTTGGCATCGGGCGGCTGCGGCCGGCCGGCGAGGCGGTGGCCTTGCGCGTCGCGTAGCAGCATGCGCTCGCCCAGGCTGCCCTGGCCGCGGGGCGTGCGCGGGGCTGCATCCTCGGCGCGGGGCGGGGGTGGCGGCGTTGCCGGTTGGGGTGCTTCACCTTCAGGCGCGGGAGGACGTTGTTGCTGCTCCTGCCCTGGCGGGCCGTCTTCGGGACGTGGTGGGCGGCCATAGCCTCGCGGTGGCGGTGGACGTTGTCCCCGTGGTGCGCGTCCGACAAACTCGTCCATCAGCGCGCGCATGGGGTCCGGGTTCTGTCGCAGCCACTGCAGTTCAGGGTCGCTGGCGGCGCGGCCTTCCACCATGGTCACAAAGCGCATCAGCTGTTCATCGTCGCGCACCTGCAAATAGTCTTTGAAGCCGCTGCGCAAGTTCAGAAAACTCAAGCCACCCACAACCACAACGGCCACTACAACCGCCGATGCGATCAGCAGCGACAGTTGCAGGGCTATGGGTAAGCGGCGGCGTAATTGCATGAACGCATCTTAGCTAGGGGGACGCCTGGGCGGCTGAGCGTTCTGCTCCGTGTCCCCCGCCCGCTGCGCGGGCTCCTCCTTTACCTGCGCAGAACGCCCAGCCGCCCAGGCTTTCGGTGATAAGTTGCGGCTTAGGGTGCACGGAACCCGTCCGACAGCGTGTGCAAAAAGGCGACGATGTCGTTGATCTCCGGCTCGGTCAGCAGCGGTCCGGCGGTGGGTGCGCGGTTGAACGGTGCCTTCACCGATTCGATGTTGCCGCGGTACTGGGCCGGCAGGTCATTGGGTATGCCGCTGGGGCCGTACCAGCGCTGCGGGTTGGTGTTGCGCGTGGAGTAGAAGCGCACCACCTCGTTCAGGTTGTTGAAGAAGCCGTTGTGCATGAAGGCCGGGCGCTCGGCCACATTGCGCAGCGTGGGCATTTTGAATTTGCCGCAGAAGTTGGCAATCGTGGTGCCGGGCACCACACCGGCGGGCAGAACCGGCGCGGTGCGCTCGGGGCCACACAGGCCCAGGTCGTAGAAGGCCGGGTCGGCATTGCGGGGGATGGCCGTGTTACGCGGTATGCCGGTGGCGTAGTAGGTGAATTCGCTGAACAGTGAATCCTCGGGTTTGCCGGTGCTGGGGTCCATCAGATGGCAGCCGGCGCAGTTGGCGCGGTTGGGGTCCATGAACAAGGCCATGCCGCGTGCCTCATTGGGTGTGAACGTGGCCTGCTTGCGCAGCACGGCATCGTATTTGGAGCTGAAGGGTTGCAGCGCCGCGCGCTCAAAGGCGGCAATGGCCACGCCAATTTGGGCGTAGGCAGCCTCGGTGTCGTTGAAAATGTTGGCGCCAAATTGTTGGCGGAACAGCGGCGCATAGCGGGCCGCAGCAATCTTGTCGATGACGGCGCGCTTGCTGGCGTTGTTCATCTCCAGCGGGTTGAGGAAGGGGCCCAGGGCCTGAATCTCCAGCGTGTCGGCACGGCCGTCCCAGAAATGGCCGCCCACGGCCTCGGTCTCGCCATCCTCGGTGCGGAATGAAAACGCGGGAATGAAGCCGGTGTAGCTATTGGTCGGCGCATTGCGCAGACCCAAGGAGGTGGGCAGGCTGCCCTGGGCCACGCCGATGCGCGAGCCGTGGTTGCCGGCAAAGCCTTGGTTGGGCTGGTGGCAGGCCACGCAGGCCGTGCCGCGGGGTTCGGAGAGGTTGGGGTCATTGAAGATTTGCTGGCCCAGGTTGGCGCGGGCGTCGGCCAGCTGGGGTTGTTGTTGTGCGGGGGGTTGACCGGGCTGGGGTGGTGGAGGGGGCGGTGGCGCCGCTGCCTCTTCGGCTTGCGCCGCATTCGTGTCAGTGGTCGCGCCGCCGCCACCGCCGCAGCCACCCAGGGCCAGCAGCAGTGCGGCCGCGCCTGCGACCTGCAAAATCGTCCGGAAGCTGGGTCTGTTGTCGTCCATGGAAGTCTCCTAGTGGATGCCACCTCGGCATCGGTAGGGCAGACTGTGGGCGCCAAATGTGGAGGAAATGTGGATGCCGCTCCCGGCGGCAAGGCATGGAGCAAAATAGGCACCTAGCCCTCGTGCAGATTGATACTGTAGCTACAAAAATAGTAGCATTTAGATTTTGGAGTGGATCCATGCAGACTGCGGATGTCGTGATTGTGGGTGCCGGCATGGCCGGCGCGTCGGCCGCCTACTTTTTGGCGCCGCACTGCCGCGTGCTGGTGCTGGAGCGCGAGGCCCAGCCCGGCTACCACGCCACAGGCCGCTCGGCGGCCATGTATTCCGAGACCTATGGCAACGCCACGGTGCGGGCCATCACCACGGCATCCAAACCGTTCTACTTCAACCCGCCGCCGGGCTTTGCCGCCCATCCGCTGGTCACGCCGCGTGGCTCGCTGATCGTGGGCGCTGAGTCTGACCATGATCACCTGCGCGCCGTCTGGCAGGACATGCAGGCCCTGGTGCCCAATGTGCAGTGGTGGATGCAAAGCCACATCTTGCAGCGCGTGCCGGTTCTACGGCCCGAGGCGGCGCACTGCGGCGTGTATGAGCCCGACGCCATGGACATGGACGTGCACGCCATCCACCAGGGCTTTTTGCGCGGTGCCAAGGCAGCCGGTGGGCAACTGGTGTGCGGGGCGGGTGTGGAGCACATCCACCGTGAACCCGGTGGCGTTTGGCACGTAGACACGGCGGCCGGCAGTTTTTCGGCACCCGTTGTGGTGAACGCCGCGGGTGCCTGGTGCGATCAACTGGCGCAGTTGGCCGGAGTCACCCCCATCGGCCTGGTGCCCAAGCGCCGCACGGCCTTCACCACGGAGGCCCCGGCGGGCTGCGATATCGGCGTCTGGCCCTTGGTCATCGACGCGCAAGAGAGCTTCTACTTCAAGCCCGATGCCGGTGTGCTGCTGATGTCCCCCGCGAATGAGGACGCCGTGGAGCCGCAAGACGTGCAACCCGAAGAGCTGGACGTGGCCATTGCCGTGGACCGCATCGAGACGGCCACCACCTTGCAGATCCGCCAGGTGCGGCGCAAGTGGGCGGGGTTGCGCTCCTTTGTGGCGGACAAGTCGCCGGTGGTGGGTTTCGCGCCCGATGCGCCCGGCTTCTTCTGGCTGGCCGGGCAGGGTGGCTACGGGATCCAGACGGCGCCGGCCTTGGGAGAGCTGGCCGCGGCGCTGGTGCGGGGCTTGCCGGTGCCGGCGGCCATGGCTGCACTGGGGGTGCGCGCGGAGGACGTGGCAGCGGGGCGGGCTGGGTTGTGATGTGCGCTCCAGTCGCGGGCCTGAACCACCACTTCGGTTATTGTCCAACCCTCTCCACTTTCCCTTAGTGCCACGCACACGCACACACAACAACCATGCGCCTACTTCCTCGCACCCTGATTGGCATCTTGTTCAGCCTGGTGGCCCTCTGCGCCCAGGCGCAACAACAGCCACAAAACCTGCCCACCAAATTCGACCCCAAGCGCGATGCGGCGCGCGATGTGGCCACCGCCACGGCGGCCGCCAAGAGCGCCGGCAAGCGCGTCTTGGTCGATGTGGGCGGTGAGTGGTGCAAGTGGTGCCACATCCTGGACCGCTTCATCGAGGCTACACCCGAGGTGAAAGCCGCCATCGACGCCAACTTCGTGACGGTGAAGGTGAATTGGTCCCCCGACAACAAAAACGAGGCCCTGCTCTCCCAATGGCCCAAGATCGGCGGCTACCCCCACCTCATGGTGCTGGACACCAATGGCAAAGTCCTGCATTCGCAGAACACCGGTGTGCTGGAAGAAGGGGAAGGCTATGACAAGGCCAAGGTCATGGCGTTCTTGAAGGAGTACGCCGGGCCCAAGCCTAAGTTCATTCAGTGATTGTGCTGCCAACCCTCGTCAATAATGGCTAAGTAGCTACTAAATCTATAGCGTAAAAATCTTCCCCGGGTTCATGATGTTCAGCGGGTCCAGCGCCCGCTTGATCGCCCGCATCATGTCCACCGCGCCAGTGCCGGTCTCGGTCACCAGGAAATCCATCTTGTGCAGGCCCACGCCGTGTTCACCGGTGCAGGTGCCGCCCAGCTTGAGCGCGCGTTGCACCAGTTGGTGGTTCAGCCGCTCCGCGGTTTCGCGCTCGGCGGGGATGTTGGGGTCTATCAGGTAGCCCATGTGGAAGTTGCCGTCGCCCACGTGGCCGACCAGAAAGTAGGGGATGCCGGCCTCTTGCGTCTCGGTCACCGAATCCAAAAGCGCATCGGCCAGGTGGGAGATGGGCACGCAGGCATCGGTGGTGATGGCCTTGCAACCGGGGCGGGATTGCACGCCGGCAAAGTAGGCGTTGTGCCGCGCGGTCCACAGTTTGGTGCGCTCCTCGGGCGTGGCGGCCCAGGCGAAGGCGCTGCCGTTGTTGTCGGCGGCGATGGATTGCACCATCTCCACCTGCTCCTGCACGCCGGCCGGTGAGCCGTGGAATTCCATCAGCAGCATGGCGCTTTCGGGCAGTGTGAGCTTGGAGTGCTGGTTGACCGCGCGCACCGTGTTGCTGTCGATCAGCTCGCAGCGGGCGATGGGCACGCCCAGCTGGATGATCTGTATCGTGGTGTTGACCGCGTCGGCCAGCGACGCGAACGAGCAGGTGGCCGCCATCACCGCCTCGGGCAAGGGGTAGAGCTTGACGGTGACTTCGGTAACCACTCCCAGCGTGCCTTCGCTGCCCACCATCAGGCGGGTCAAGTCGTAGCCGGCGGATGACTTTTTGGCATGGGTGCCGGTGCGTATGGTTTCACCCTGGGCGGTGACCACTTCCAGTGCCAGCACGTTCTCGCGCATGGTGCCGTAGCGCACGGCATTCGTGCCACTGGCGCGGGTAGCGGTCATGCCGCCAATCGTG
Source organism: Rhodoferax sp. GW821-FHT07G04 (assembly GCF_059418585.1). Classification (NCBI taxonomy): domain Bacteria; kingdom Pseudomonadati; phylum Pseudomonadota; class Betaproteobacteria; order Burkholderiales; family Comamonadaceae; genus Rhodoferax; species Rhodoferax sp. GW821-FHT07G04. The sequence goes on along the minus strand of NZ_JBWKQD010000002.1, from coordinate 1,583,223 downwards.
GCGTCGGCGCCGGGGTCAATGGGGAAGAACAGGCCGGTGGATTTGACCTCGTCGTTGAGCTGCTTGCGCGTGACGCCGGGCTGCACGGTCACGGTCAGGTCTTCTGCGTTGATGGACAGCACTTTGTTCATCTGGCTCACGTCCAGGCTGATGCCGCCCTGCACGGCCAGCAAATGGCCCTCCAGCGAGGTACCTACGCCAAAGGGGATGACCGGCACCTGGTACTGGGCCGCCAGCTTCACGACCTGGGCCACCTCGGCCGTGCTGTGGGCAAACACCACAGCGCCGGGCGGCGGCACGTCAAACGAGGATTCATCCCGCCCATGCTGCTCGCGCACCACCAGGGCGGTGGAGCAGCGATTGCCAAATTGCGCTTGCAGGGCTTCGATCAACGCGGGGGGAACCGGGCGCTGGTTCACTTCGGGCAGCAAGTGCAGGGGAGGGGTGGGAGCGTTCATGGCGGTGGTCTCCTGGGTGCAACGTGCGCGGCGCGCCGTCGTCTAAAGGATCAGTTTACGATGGGAGACTTTTTTTGTCCTTGCATGGAGCTGACTCTTATGGGCAACCGCCTCACACAAATCGCCACCCGCACCGGGGACAACGGCACCACCGGTCTGGGCGACAACACCCGCGTCTCCAAAGACAGCCTGCGCGTGCACGCCATGGGCGACGTGGACGAACTCAATTCCCACATCGGCGTGCTGCTGTGCGAAGCCATGCCCGAGGGCGTGCGCCATGTGCTGGTGGAGATCCAGCACCAGTTGTTCAACCTGGGCGGCGAGCTGTCCATCCCCGGTTACGAGCTGCTGAAACCCGAGGCTGTGTTGGCGCTGGACGAAGCGCTGGCGGAGCACAACGAACACCTGCCGCGCTTGCAGGAGTTCATCCTGCCAGCCGGCACCCGCGCCGCATCGCAGGCCCATGTGTGCCGCACGGTGGCCCGCCGCGCCGAACGCGCCGTGGTGGCGCTGGGTGCGCAGGACACGCTGAAGGACACTCCCCGCCAGTACCTCAACCGCCTGTCGGATCTGATGTTTGTGCTGTCCCGCGTGTTGAACCGTTACCGTACCGATGGCACGGTGGGGGACGATGTGTACTGGAAGAGCGAGCGCATGGCGAAGGCGGCGCAGGAGTAGGGCTGTAGGCGCTAAGTCTCAGCAGATCAAAGAAGAACGATATTCACAGTTGAGTGGAAACTTCAATAAGACATAAGGGAGCAACATGCCAAAGACACAACTCAAAAATATAACAATTGAAAAATTCCGCGCGCTCAACAACGTCGAAGTTGAATTCGGTGACTACATCACCGTTATCTGTGGGAAGAACGGCACATCCAAATCGTCAATCCTTGGGATTGCAGCGCAAATTTTTAGCTTTGAAAAAGACTATGTAACTGGCACAAGTCTTCGCGACTTCAAGCAAATTAGCGGTCAAGGCTTCAAATCACAGTACAAAGAGCACATCAGGATATCTGAGAAATTTGATGTACCAGGGTCGCTGTCGGCCGTCATTCACATGCACGATGGATATACCGACCAAGCTGCAACTGCCAATTTGGAGTTGATGACCCGTGGTGTTACTGAAAACGAAGCAAAAAAAATATTACCGCGCCCGGTCATCAGGAAAAACAGTATCGCGACCGGGAACACCAGCAGAAACTTCACACATCCTGTGATTTTTCTGAGCTTGAAGCGACTCTATCCAATTGCAGACCGTGACTACAAAGCAATAGATTTCGACTATTTGAAAGCCCATGAGCAGGAATTTATTTCTTTGACCAACGAGTTACTCAATCGGAACTCTATCAAGGCCACGGGCACGCACGGAACAATCAATTCTGCCGTGGCTCACGGTGACAACTACAACCATGAGTCGGTCTCGGCAGGTGAAGATAACGCGGGTCAGATCATCATGGCGTTGCTGTCGTTCAAAAAACTCAAAGCAGAGTATGCCGATTACAAGGGCGGCTTACTGCTGATTGATGAGGCCGATGCTGGCTTGTTTCCGACCGCTCAACTCAACCTGCTAAAAATTTTTGAACGTGAATGCAGGAAGCTCAACTTGCAGGTAGTCATGACATCGCACTCCCCAATCATGATCGAGTACGCACACGAGCAGAGTCAGCATGAACACAGCAAGAAATTTAAGACTATCTATCTGAGTAATACATACGGAGATGTGCAGGTCATGCAGGATTGGTCTTGGGCGAAGATCAGTGCCGACATCCACACGAGAACTGTCGGCGCGGGGCCAATGACAATCCTGCCAAGCGTCAACATTTATTTCGAAGACAAAGAAGCAGAAGACTTTTTTGATGCATTGATGAGTAGGCAGCCAGTTAAAAAATTCACCACTGCAATGTCAGAGGTGACACTTGGGTGCGCGAACTACGTAAATCTGATTAAAAACAAGGTACCCGAGTTCACTGAGAAGAGTGTGATTTGTCTTGACTCAGATGCACGTTCGCTCATCAACGGAAAGAACTATAGAACCGTTGTTCTTTTGCCCGGTGAATTGCCCCCCGATCAGTTGATTTTTCAGCATTTATATAACCTCCCTGCCGAAGATGGATTTTGGCAAAATGAGCTGCAATTTACTCGAGATGTATTCACAAATGCAGCACGGGAAACAATCAATGAGTTAAAAATTACGGGATTCAAAGTTGATCTCGATGAACGTATCAAAGCATACAAGGGCGCATTGAAGCCCCGTGACATTTTCAAGAAGTTTTACAAAGGCGATGAAGTGCAAAAAGTGCTGAGTTGCGGAACTAAACCCTATGGTGCGTGGAAGCATTGGATAGAAAGCAATCCAGCATTAGCTAACCAGTTTTTAGAGCAATTCAAGGCCACAATCTACGGTGTCATGAAAAGGGGTTACGCCGTTGACGATGCCAAACTCACCTCCTTGCAAGTCAAGTTGAAGAAGGTACCCGATGTTCTCTAATAGGCTCTACAGCCCACTGCGCTACCCCGGTGGCAAAGCGCCTTTTGCGCCGTTCATCGCCAAGCTGATGGAGGCCAATGGTGTTGTGGGTGGTCACTATCTGGAGCCTTATGCGGGTGGTGCAGGGGTAGCTCTCGATCTGCTTTTTCAGGGACATGCAAGCCACGTCCATATCAACGATGCTGACCCTGCTGTGTACGCGTTTTGGGTGTCTGTTACGCAGCATTCTGATGAGTTGCTTGAGTTGCTGGCATCAACTCCCATCACCATTGCTGAGTGGTTCAAGTGGCGCTCGGTACTCCGTGAAGACTGCCAAGCCAGCTTGATCGAGAAGGGGTTTGCTACGTTGTTCATGAACAGAACCAACCGCTCTGGCATTTTGAAAGCGGGCGTCATTGGCGGAAAGAGTCAGGAAGGTGCTTACAAACTGGATGCCCGTTTCAAGAAGGATGTCATTGCCGCACGGATTGTGGAGATCGCTAAACGTGCGAAAGACATCACCGTGTATAGCGAAGATTCATTGGCTCTTCTGAAACGCTGCAAAGAGTTTCTACCAAAAGAGTCGCTGATCTATCTTGACCCTCCTTACTACGTCAAGGGCAAGGGTCTGTACCGCAACTATTACGAGCATGACGATCACGTTGCGATAGCGAAAACTATCAAGGCTCAAGGGTTCAAGCGGAACTGGGTCGTGTCTTATGACAATGTTGACGAAATTCGCGCCATGTATCAACTCGTCAACACGAAAACATATGGACTCAACTACACGGCCCAACGGCGCTATGTAGGCAATGAAGTCATGTTTTTTAGCCAAGGCTTAGTTGTTACTGATGACTGTATCCCTCTGGCAAAAAAAGTCGCTTGATCTGATAAACGTATCCTGTTGTCAGGCGTTAAGCGTCGGCATTCCTTGGGCGGGGTAAAGGGTGGCTGGAGGTGTCACCCGCGTACGTGCACGACGACGCCGTACCATGCAACACTCGCTGACGCTCCCACAATAGTGACAACAGAACAGCCCCAAGAAAATGACGATCAGCATGTCCGAGATAACAGCCGCCCCCTACATCCCGCAAATCCGCCTGTACCAGGATTGGCTGGAGGCCAACCGCGGCCTGTCGTTCGCCACCTACCGCGAGCTGTGGAACTGGTCCATCACCGACCTGGATGCCTATTGGCAAAGCGTGTGGGATTACTTTGGCATGGAGTCGCCCACGCCGCATACCGCAGTGCTGGCCAAGAATGTGATGCCGGGCGCGGTGTGGTTTCCCGGCGCGCAGGCCAATTACGCGCAGCAGGTGTTTCGCCATGTGCAGCCTGCGCATGCTGCGGGGTTTGCCGCCATCGTCAGCCGCAATGAAAAGGGCGAACACCGCGAGCTGAGCTGGCCCGAGCTACGCCGTCAGGTCGCGTCACTGGCGCTGCACCTGCAGGCCCAGGGTGTGCAACCGGGAGACCGGGTGGCGGCGTATTTGCCGAATATTCCCGAGGCCATGGTGGCCTTTCTGGCCACGGTCAGCATCGGCGCGGTGTGGAGCATCTGCGCGCCGGATATGGGCACGAACGCCGTGCTGGACCGCTTCCAGCAGATCACACCCAAGATACTGATCGCCTGCGACGGCGTGCGCTACGGCGGGCGTGACTTGGACCGCATGGCTGTGGTGCAGTCGCTGGTGGATGCGCTGCCCACGGTGCAGCATGTGGTCTTGCATGCGAACCTGGGCACGCGCGATGTGTTCCAAGTTACTCATAATTTGATAGCAACACATGTAGATTTTACGAGGGCTACCGCCAGAAATGACGCAAGCACTTCGGCGTTTGAGCCACTCTGGCTGCCATTTGACCACCCGCTGTGGATCGTCTACTCCAGCGGCACCACCGGCCTGCCCAAACCCATCGTGCACGGCCATGGCGGCACCGTGCTGGTGGCGCTGGCGATGAAGGTGTTGCACAACGATGTGGGCTGCAGCTACGAGGCCAACACCTGGGGCGAGCGCTTCCACTGGTACAGCTCCACGGGCTGGGTGATGTGGAATGCGCAGGTGGCCGGTTTGCTGAATGGCACGACCTGCGTGATCTACGACGGTAGCCCGGCCGCGCCCGACTGGACCACGCTATGGCGTTTTGCCAGCGAAACCGGCGTCACCTTCTTCGGGGCCGGTGCGGCGTTTTATGCCAATTGTTTGAAGGCGGGGTTGGACCTGTCTGCCGTTGGGGATCTGTCGGCGGTACGGGCCTTGGGTACTACGGGATCACCGTTATCACCTGAGGCGCAAACTTGGGGAACCGAGCAGTTCAGGTGCATCGCGAAGAGCGATGCGCAACAAGACATCTGGTGGTGCAATATTTCGGGTGGCACGGACTTCTGCGGCGCATTTATCGGCGGCAACCGCGAGCTACCCCAAGAGCCGGGTGTCATGCAATGCCGCTTGCTGGGCTGCGCGGTCGAGGCGTGGAACGAGCAGGGTGAACCGGTGCTGGGCGAGGTCGGTGAACTGGTCTGCAGCCAGCCGATACCGTCCATGCCGCTGTACTTCTGGGGTGATGCGGGCAACGTCCGTTACTTGGCCAGTTACTTCGAGATGTATCCCGCTGGCCACGGCCGCAAGCCCGGCGGCGGGGATGCCCCTGCGGAAGCAGGCGGCGTCTGGCGCCATGGCGACTGGCTGCGTGTGGGGACCAAGGAGGACGGTGGCGAGGGCTGCGTGATCTTTGGCCGCAGCGACGCGACGATCAACCGCCACGGTCTGCGCATGGGCACCAGCGAGTTGTACAGCGCGGTGGAAGCCCTGCCCGAGGTCGTGGACAGCCTGGTCGTGGACCTGGAATACCTGGGCCGCGAGAGCTATATGCCGCTGTTTGTGGTGCTGCGGCCGGGCCTGGTGCTGGACGACGCCTTGCAGGCCACCATCGCCAACGCCATCAAGACCGCGCTGAGCCCGCGTTTCGTGCCCAATGCCATCTTCCAGGTCGCCGAGGTTCCGCGCACGCTGTCGGGCAAGAAGCAGGAGCTGCCGATCAAGAAACTGCTGCTGGGTCAGCCGCTGGAGAAGGTGGTCAACAAGGACGCGATGGCCAATCCGGGCTGCCTGGATTGGTACGTGGCGTTTGCACTGAAGAGACTGACCGGCACCTAGGAGCTGAGGGCAGCAAATCCGCGCCCGGCCGCCCCAAGCGGATTTAGCCCCCGGTGCGTAGCGACCCCTTTGGTAGTGGGGCGGCGACCCGCGCAGCGGCGGAGCGTGGGGGCTATTTCTTCGGCTCGAGGATGGCCATCGTGATGCGCGAGATGCAGGTCATCTCGCCCGCCTCGTTGTGCAACTCGATCTGCCACACATGGGTCGTGCGGCCGCGGTGGATGGGGCGGGCCGTGCCGGTGACCCAGCCGCTGGTCGCGGCGCGCAGGTGGTTGGCGTTGATGTCCAGGCCGACGGCGCGGGTGCCTTCGGGGCTGGACATGGCCGCGCCCAACGAACCCAGCGTCTCGGCCAGCACCACGCTGACGCCGCCGTGCAGCAGGCCATAGGGCTGGCGTGTGCGCTCGTCCACTGGCACGCGGGCGGTGATGAAGTCGTCGCCGATCTCCACAAACTCAATACCCAGGTGGGACGATGCCGAGTTGGCGCTGACGCGGGTCAGCATTTCGACGGTGACGGGTTTTTGCCAGATGGACGACATGGTGGTGTGCTCGTCAGAGTTGGACGTGGTGGTCGTCGCCGGGCCGCCCCAAGACGACCGCGGCCCCCTTGGGGGGCAGCGTAGTACGCGAAGCGACAAGCGTGGGGGTCATGCTTCTAGCAGGCCGCGTTTGCGCAACATGGGCTGCACTTGCGGGTCGCGACCGCGGAAGGCGCGGTAGGCATCCGCGGGGTTTTGGCGGTTGCCGCTGCTGTAAATGGTCTGCAGCAAACGCTGGGCGGTGGTGGCATCAAAAGGGCTGCCCGCCTCGGTGAAGGCGGCAAAACCATCGGCCTCCAGCACTTCGGCCCACATATAGACGTAGTAGCCGGCGGCGTAGCTGGAGCCGGAGAACAAATGCTGGAAGTGGCTCAGGCCATGGCGCAGGCCGATATCGGCGGGCACTCCCAGCTTGGCGCATTGGTCGGCTTCGAACTGGGCAATGTCCACGGCCGTGCCATTGGGCAGGGCGTGCAGGGCCATATCGATCAGCGCCGGGGCTGTGTACTGGATTGTGGCCCAGGCCTGGTCGAATTGGCGGGAGCGTTTGAGTTTTTCCAGCAGGGCGGCCGGCATGGGCTCGCCGGTGTCGACATGGCGGGCGTGGCGCTGCAGCACTTCGGGCTCCATGGCCCAGTTCTCGAACAGTTGCGAAGGCAGCTCGACAAAATCGCGTAGCACCTGGGTTCCGGCCAGGCGCTCGTAGCGCACCTTGGACAGCAGGCCATGCAGGCCGTGGCCGAATTCGTGGAACAGCGTGCGCACGTCGTCAAAGCTCAGCAGTGTGGGACTGGCCTTGGCGAAGTTGTTGTTGTTGATGACGATGGGCAGCGTGCCGCCGAAATGGCCAGATTGGCTGCGGAACACGCTCATCCACGCGCCGCTGCGCTTGGAGCTGCGGGCAAAGTTGTCGCCAATGAACAGGCCGACCAGCGCACCGTCTTGCGCACGCACCTCCCACAAACGGGCATCGGGATGGTGCAAGGTGGTGCCAGGCTGTTCAATAAAGCGCAGCCCGAACAGGCGCTGCGCACAATCAAACATGGCCGCCACCATGGCGTCCAGCGAGAAATAGGGTTTGAGTTCGGCGTCGTCCAGGTCAAAACGCTGGGCGCGGACCTTTTGCGCCAGGTAGCGCCAGTCCCAGGCAGCAATTGGCGTAGGCTCGCCCAAAGAGCGGGCCATGTCGGTCAGGGCCTGGCGGTCGACGTCGGCATAGGCCTTGGCGGGTATCCAGGCCTGGTTCAGCAGATCCAGCACGGCGCTGGTTTTGCCGGCCATGCGGTCCACCAGCTCGTAGTCGGCATACGTCTTGTAGCCATGCAGCGCGGCCTGCTCCTGGCGCAGGGCCATGATGCGGGCCGCGACCGGGCGGTTGTCGTGGGCGCCAGCGTTGGCACCCCGTGCCACACGGGCATGCCACAGGGTCTCGCGCAGGTCGCGGCGGCTGGAGAAGGTCAAGAACGGCTCGGCCAGCGAGGGCGACAGCGTGATGGCATAGGCGTCGTCGCCCAGCCCCCGCTGTTGGGCCGCGGCCCGGGCAGCCTGCAGCACAAAGGCGGGCAGGCCGGCGCGGTCGGCCTCGGTTTTGAGTTCCAGCGTGTAGGTGGACTCTTCGGCCAGCAGGTTTTGCCCAAATTGCGTGCACAGCGTGGCCAGTTCGGCCATGATCTCGCCGTAGCGCTGGCGCTGTTCACCCGTCAAGCGGGCGCCGGCGCGCACGAAATCGAGGTGCACCCGCTCCAGCAGGCGCAATTGCTCGGCATCCAAACCCAGCGTGTGGCGCTTTTCATGCAGGGCTTCGATGCGGGCAAACAGCCCGGCATGCATGAAGACCGTGTTTTCGTGCGCGGCCAGCCTAGGTGCCATCTGCAACTGCACGGCCTGCAACTCGGGCGAGGTCTCGCTGGCGGTCAGATTGTGAAACAGCAAGGTAATGCGGTCCAGCGCGCGGCCGGAGACATCCAGTTCTGCTATGGTGTTGTCAAAGGTTGGCGCTTCTGTGTTGGCCGCGATGGCATCTATTTCAGCCAAATGCTGGGGTAGTGCCCATTCGAACGCTGGCACGAAATGTGCTGAATTGACCTCACCGAATGGAGGCAGCCCGTAGGGCGGTTTCCAGGGTTGGAGTAGGGGGTTGGACATACGGTCAGCGGAAGATTCGTGGCGCATGGGGTGTGTTTTTGGCTGTAATCTAGTGGAAACCCTGATATCGAAAACGCTAGGTGCTGTTCCGGTGGGTGGATGCAAAGCACCATCCAGGCAAATTACAATAGCCGACTTTCAGTTTAGCAGTTTACGGACGCTGCGCCCCCGGATTCCGACCCGGCATCCAAACGACATTAGTATTTTTTCTATAAGGAAATGATTGTGCATACGAAGTTCAAAGAGTTGGTTCGCGCCTGGGCCCTGACCCTGAGTCTGGCTGTTGTCTCGGTGGCCGGTGTGACCACCCCCGCTATGGCCCAAACTGCCGAGCCAGCCGCTGCTGCCTCCGCCGCTGTGGTTGCCGCCGCCGACCCAGCCGCCAAGAAAGCCGACAGCTCGGCTGACAATCCTTACGGTATCGGTGCACTGTGGCACAACGCCCACTCCGTGGATATGGGCGTTCTGATCATTCTGGCCATCATGTCCATGGGTAGCTGGTACATCTTGGCCATCAAGATGCTGGAACAGCGCAAGGCCAACAGCTTCGCCCGCGAAGCCGCTGAAAAATTCTGGGGCGCTGGCACCGTTGCCCAAGGCGCTGCAGCTTTGAGCAAAGACAGCCCTTACCAGTTCATCGCCGCTGCTGGCGTGGACGCTACCAAGAAGCACGGTGGTCTGATGGGCCACATCCCTCTGAACGACTGGATCAGCATGAGCATCCAGCGCTCTGTGGACCGCGTGAACCGCGAAATGCAAGGTGGCCTGTCCTTCCTGGCTACCGTGGGTTCCATTTCTCCTTTCGTCGGTCTGTTCGGTACCGTGTGGGGCATCTATAACGCGCTGACCGCCATCGGTATGTCCGGCCAAGCGTCCATCGACAAGGTTGCCGGCCCCGTGGGTTCCGCGCTGATCATGACGGCTCTGGGTCTGGCTGTTGCCGTTCCCGCCGTGTTGGCTTACAACTACCTGATCGCCCGCAACAAGGGTGTGATGGACGACGTGCGCAGCTTCGGCAGCGACTTGCACTCGGTCTTGCTGGGTTCGGCTTCCAAGAGCTAAGCACGTGCGGTAAACGCGCAGAAAGTTAGCTCTATGTCCATGAATGTTGGCAGTATTGACGGTGAAGATGACGCCGTCATAGCAGCCATTAACACGACACCGCTGGTGGACGTGATGCTGGTGATGTTGATCATTTTCTTGATCACCATTCCCGTCGTCACGACCTCGATTCCCGTGACCCTGCCCAAAGAACGGGTGGAAATCCGGGAAACCAAGCCAGAAAACATCATTATTTCGGTCGACACGGCTGGCAGCGTCTTCTGGTATGACCAGAAGGTGACCAATGTGGAAGCATTGGTCGACAAGCTGAAAAAGGTCTCGACCGTCAAACCGCAACCTGAAGTGCAGATTCGCGGCGACTTGGCCTCCCGATACGAAGGTGTTGGCAAGGTTCTTTATGCATGCCAGCGCGCTGGTATCGTCAAGGTGGCGTTCATTACCGAACCCCCACCCTTGGGCGGTTGATAGCACGCCAGGAGGAATAGCAATATGTCTATGAATGTAGGAAACGCCTCGGGCGATCCTGAAGTGCTGATGGACATCAACACCACGCCCTTGATTGACGTGATGTTGGTGCTGTTGGTGATGTTGATCATCACCATCCCCATCCAGTTGCACGCGGTCAGCCTGGATATGCCGGTGGGTACGCCCCCCAGCAACAATATCAAGCCTGAAAAAATTCAGATCGATATCGACGAAAACAGCGTGGTCTATTGGCAAGGTTTGCCCGTTTCTGCGGGAGAGCTGGACACCAATATGGAAACGGTCAGCAAGCAGGATCAACAGCCTGAGGTTCACATCCGGCCCAACAAGTCGGCGTCTTATGCTGTGTTTGCCAATGTCTTGTCGGCGTCCAAGCGCAAGGGCTTGACCAAGATGGCGGTGATCGGAAGCGAGCAGTTCGTCCAATGAATATGAACACGAATACGCTTGGCCTGCACCCGGTTTACCGGCCAAAAGACCCTTCCAAGCGCTACAAGGGCATTGCCATTGTTATTGGCTTGCACATTCTGCTGCTGTGGGCGCTGATTTCCGGCACGGCCCATGACGTGATGAAGAAGACCAAGAAATCACTTGAAGCCGTGGTGATTCAGGAAGTCATCATCCCACCACCACCACCGCCGCCACCCAAGCAGATCAAGCCGCCAGAGGCGCCCAAGGTCGAGGCACCCCCTCCACCGTTCGTGCCACCACCCGATGTGGCGCCACCGGTGACCAATGCGCCGGTGATCCAGTCGGTGGCAGCACCACCACCTGTGCAGGCACCGATTGCGCCACCGCCACCACCGCAAGCTCCACCCGCGCCCGCGCCCAACCGCTCGGACATCCGTGTGGCTTGCCCCACCCAGGTTCAGCCTGAAATGCCTCGCAAGGCAACCCAGGATGGCACCGAAGGCACGGTCAAGGCCAGTGCGGTGATCCGTGATGGCGCTGTGCGTGAAGTGACGATTCTGTCCGGTCCGCGTGTGTTCCACGCAGCCGTCAAGGCCGCGATGATGCAATACAAGTGCTCGTCCGGTGGCGGTGAAATCACCGCTACACAAGAGTTTGTGTTCAAGCTCGAATAAGGCGGTTATTGCCCAATAAAAAAGCCACCCTCGGGTGGCTTTTTTTCTGCCTGCGTGTTTTGGGGGCGCTATAGAAACTTCAACACGTCGTCTGGGGCGATATCCACCAGACAGCGGGTGTGGCCCAACGGGCATTCGCGCTCAAAGCAGGGGGCGCAATCCAGCGGCGGTACATAGCCCGGGTCGTTCTTCAGCCAGATCACATGGGCCTGGTCGCTCAGCGGGGGCGTGTGCAAGGGGCTGGATGAACCAAACAGCGCCACTTGCGGCACGCCAAAAGCGGCGGCCACATGCATCAAGCCCGAGTCATTGCTGACCATGGCCTTGGCAGCGGCGATGGCGGCCAGGGCGTGGTCGAGCGAGGTGCGGCCCGACCAGTCCAAGCATTGGCCAGGCTGGGCCGCGTTGACGGTGCGGGTGATTTCTGCGCAGAGTGCCGACTCCTTGGACGAACCGAGCAGCACAACTGGCAGACTCAATTGCTCGGCCAACACCGCGAAGTGCCGAGCCGGCCAGCGCTTGGCCGGGCCGTACTCGGCGCCCGGCGCGAACACGTAGTAGCCCTGACGCTGCAGGTGCATGCCGGCCAATGCCGCGTCGATCTTCACGGCATCCAATTCCAGCTGGGGCTTGTCGTCCGCAATACCAACCTCGCCACTCAGCGCCGAGTAAAAGGCCACCATGGGCGGACGGGTTCCCTCGGGCGGGTTGGGCAGGCGCTGGGTCAACACCCAGCGGCGGGATTCGCCGTGGTAGCCCACGCGCTTCTTGATGCCGGCCCACCACGGCAACAGGGCGCTTTTGAAGGAATTGGGGCAGACATAGGCGATATCAAATTGCCCCTGCAAAGCACGGGCCAGACCGCGGCGTTCCTTCCACTGCAGCCCGCCATGGGCGAAAGGCAGTTCCAGCACCGAGTCGACCACTTGCGGCATGGCGCGGTAGACCGGGGCGACCCAAGGCAGGGCGCCGATCGTCAGGCTTTCGCCACGCGCATGCAAGCGGCGCAGCAGAGGCTCGGTCATCACCGCATCGCCAATCCATTGCGGGGCGATGACCAGGCTGCGGGTCATCCGTGCCTTTCTTCCAGCGGTAGCAGCACGAATGCGGGCATATTCAGTGCCCTGCGGCGAAGTGTTCGCCAGCCTTCAGGCGGTAGACGGTACTGCAGTAGGGGCACTTGGCTTCGCCGGATTTGCCCACATCCAAGTAGACCTTGGGGTGCGTGTTCCAGGTGTCCATCTTGGCCAAGGGGCTGGGACAGAACACGCCGCCCTGGTGGTTGAGGTCATGGGCCAGGAGTTCAACGGTAGCGGTTTTCATGAAGAGACTTTCGTGAGCCAGTGGGCGTATTTGGGGTTGCGGCCGTTGACGATGTCAAAGAAGGCGGTCTGGATTTTTTCGGTGATGGGGCCGCGTGAGCCGGTGCCCAGTTCGATGCGATCCAGCTCGCGGATGGGGGTCACTTCGGCGGCCGTGCCGGTAAAGAAGGCTTCGTCGCAGATATAGACCTCATCGCGGGTGATGCGCTTTTGCACCAGCTCCAGCCCCAGGTCCTTGCAGATGTGCATGACGGTGTTGCGGGTGATGCCGTTCAGCGCGCCGGCCGACAGGTCAGGTGTGTAGACGACACCGTTCTTGATGACAAACAGGTTCTCGCCCGCGCCTTCGGAGACGAAACCATTGGCGTCCAGCAGCATGGCTTCGTCGTAGCCGTCATCGGTGGCTTCCATGTTGGCCAGGATGGAGTTGGTGTAGTTGCTGACGGCCTTGGCCTGGGTCATCGTGATGTTGACGTGGTGGCGGGTGTAGCTGGAAATCTTGACGCGGATGCCGCGGCGCATGCCTTCTTCACCCAGGTAGGCGCCCCAGGGCCAGGCGGCAACCATCACGTGGATGGTGTTGCCCTTGGGCGAGACGCCCAGCTTCTTGTCGCCGATCCAGGTCAGCGGGCGCAGGTAGCAGCTCTCCAGTTTGTTCTCGCGCACTACGGCCTTCTGGGCTTCATTGACCTGCTCCTTCGTGAACGGAATCTTCATGCGCAGGATCTTGGCGCTGTTGAACAGGCGCTCGGTGTGCTCTTCTAGGCGGAAGATGGCAGTACCGTTGACCGTGTTGTAGGCCCGCACGCCCTCAAACGCGCCGCAGCCGTAGTGCAAGGTGTGGCTCAACACGTGGATCTTGGCGTCGCGCCAATCGACCATCTGGCCATCCATCCAGATTTTTCCATCGCGGTCGGACATTGAAGGGGGTAGGGGGCTCATGGCGGTTTTCCTTGGAAGAATCTTGGAATCGGAGAAACGCAGATTTTACGGCCGGGGTGGCTGCCAGACCAAGCTGCCAGCGCAGCACGGACTCAGGGCCGCAGCAATTCCCAGTGCACCAGCCGGCCGTACGCAAAACTGCAGCGTACGCTGGTCTGGGAGGCGTCGGTCCACTGGTATCGCAAAGGCTCGTCGTCGGGTTCTCCCAGCGACTGACCAATGGCCCGTGTCAGCGCCAAGACCTGTAGCAAAGCCATGCCCGCCTCCAGCCGGGCGTGCAGCATCACCGCGCTGGCGACCGAGCCTACGGGGTTTTGGGCCGTGCGCCGCAACACCATCAGCATGCGGCTCACGTGTAACAAGGCCCACATCACCAGGCCGCCCAGTGCCAGGGCCAAGCCCGGCCAGGCATACGCGCGGTAGGCCAGCACGCTGACGGTCACTATGGCGATGGCCACCAAGGTACGGGTTGCAAACAGCCGCAGGCGCGGCGTCATCCAAGCCATGGCTTAAAAAGTTTCCCAGTCGTCGTCCCCACCCTTGGGGGTGCTGGTTTTGGCGGGCGCGGTGGCGACCGGCGGCGCCAGCTTGGCGGGGGTGGGGGACGCCGGCTTGCGATGGGCCAGTGTAGTTTTTGGGGTGCTGGCGGTGTTCAGGGGTGGCCGTGTTGGCGCCTTACGGGCGGCAGGTGCCGCCATGGGTGCCGCTGGTGTTGCTTGGGCATCGAGCTTGAAGGTTGCCACCACGCCGGCCAGGCGGTGCGCCTGATCCTTCATGCTGCTGGCAGCCGCGGCGGACTCCTCCACCAAGGCCGCGTTCTGCTGCGTCATCTGGTCCAACTGGGCCACAGCCGCATTGACCTGGGCGATGCCATCGGCCTGCTCGGACGCCGCCGCGGTGATCTCGCCCATGATGTCGGTCACCCGCTGCACCGAGCCCACAATTTCCGTCATGGTTTCGCCGGCTTGGGCCACCAAGGCCGAACCGTCTTCCACCTTCTCGACGCTGGTGCTGATCAGTGACTTGATCTCCTTGGCAGCGTCGGCCGAACGGCCTGCCAGACTACGTACCTCGCTGGCTACCACGGCAAAGCCACGGCCCTGTTCCCCGGCCCGTGCTGCCTCGACCGCAGCATTGAGCGCCAGGATATTGGTCTGAAAGGCAATGCCGTCGATGACACTGATGATGTCCGAAATCTTGCGCGAGCTGGCATTGATCTGGTCCATCGTGGACACGACCTGGCCAACGACCTCGCCGCCGCGCTTGGCGACCTGGGCTGCGGAGGCTGCCAATTGGTTGGCCTGGCGGGCCGAGTCGGCCGATTGCTTCACATTGGAGGTCAACTCCTGCATGCTGGACGCGGTCTCTTCCAGGTTGGCGGCCGTCTGCTCGGTGCGCTGCGACAAATCGTTGTTGCCGGCGGCGATTTCTTCGCTGACGTCGGCCATGCTGTCGGTGCCCACACGCACGTCGGCCACCAGGTGCACCAATTGGTCTTGCATGTGGGCAATGGCCTTCATCATTTCGCCAAACTCGTCGCCCCGATCGGCGTTGACCTTGACGCTCAGGTCGCCGGCCGCAATGGTCTCGGCCACCCCGATGGCATCGCGCAGTGGCTGGCGGATTTGCTGGATCAGCCACCAGGTGCCACCGGCCAGAATCAGTATCAAAGCGGCCACCATCAGGCGTGCAAAGTTGGTCGAGCTTTGGCGTTCGCCGGCATAGTAAAGCTTGGCTTCTTCGAATTCGGTGGCCTGCAGCGCCACAATCTCGCGCAGCGTGGCCAGGTAGCGGTTGACGGCGGGTGTCAGCGTGGCGGTGAGTTCCTTCAGCGCAGCCTCCTGGTCGCCGCTGGTCTTGAGTTGCGTAGCCTTGGCGATGGAGGCCCGAATCACCGTGCCGTCGTCGACCGACTTGGCGATCAGGCTTTTGGTGGCGGGGGAATTGTTCATCGCCTCAATGCCCTTGCGCACATCGGCGATCTCTTGCAGGCCGGCTGCCACCGGATCTTTGAACAACTGGCCCACGGCCGGGTCGGAGCTGGTCAGCGTGGCCAGGGTGCGGGTGAAATTGGTCTCGGTCAGGCCGACCCAACGCGAATACTCGCGCGCCTTGATCAGACGTTCCGCCGCGTCGGCGTCCAGCCGGGCGCCCAGTGCGGCACCGCGGCCGGCGGTCACCAGCAGCGTGAACAACAACAGACCAATCACGACCCCCAGGGCCATCCACAACTTGGCGCCGACGGACACGTTGCTCAATTTCATGGTGTTGCCTCCAACAATGGAAGGCACATCTTAGACCGCGCCGCGCGCAGGTTTCTACAAAAAGGCCCGGGACAAACCCGAAGCCATCAACCCAGTCCGCGCACGACCTCCATGGCTTCTTCGACCCGGTCCACCGCATGGATGGTCAGGCCTTCGAACTCCTTGCTGCCGGACTTCTTGGGAGCATTGGCCTTGGGCACGATGGCCACGGTAAACCCCAACTTGGCGGCTTCCTTCAAGCGCTCCTGGCCGCGCGGTGCCGGACGCACTTCGCCGGCCAGGCCGATCTCACCGAAGGCAAAGAAGCCCTTGGGCAGCGGCTTGCCGCGCAGGCTGGACGTGATGGCCAACAGCACGGCCAAGTCGGCAGCCGGCTCGCTGATGCGCACGCCGCCCACGGCGTTGACGAATACGTCCTGGTCCATGCAGGCCACGCCGGCGTGGCGGTGTAGCACGGCCAGCAACATGGCCAAGCGGTCACGGTCCAGCCCCACACTCAAGCGCCGCGGCGAAGGCCCGCCGCTGTCGACCAGAGCCTGGATTTCTACCAGCAGTGGCCGCGTGCCTTCCAGCGTCACCATGACGCAGCTGCCGGGCACCGGCTCAGCGTGCTGGCTTAGAAAAATGGCGCTAGGGTTGCTGACGCCTTTCAGGCCTTTCTCGGTCATCGCGAAAACGCCGATCTCGTTGACGGCGCCGAAACGGTTTTTGATAGCCCGCACCAGGCGGAAACTGCTATGGGTTTCGCCTTCGAAATACAGCACTGTGTCCACCATGTGCTCCAGCACGCGAGGCCCGGCCAGCGCCCCCTCCTTGGTGACATGCCCCACCAGCACGATGGACGTGCCGCTGGATTTGGCGCAGCGTGTCAGGTGGGCCGCGCATTCACGCACCTGGGCCACCGAGCCTGGTGCCGATGTGAGCTGGTCCGAGTACACGGTCTGGATGGAGTCGATGACCGCCACGTCGGGCTGCTGGGCGTCTATGGTGGCCAGTATCTTGTCGAGCTGGATCTCAGCCAGCACCTTGACCTGGGAGCCGTGCAACCCCAGGCGGCGCGAGCGCAGCGCAACCTGGGCGCCACTTTCTTCTCCCGTGACGTAGAGGGTGGACTGCCCCCCGCGCTGCAGCGAATCCAGCGCCTGCAGCAGCAGTGTGGATTTGCCAATACCGGGGTCGCCGCCGATCAACACCACGGCGCCTTCGACAATGCCGCCACCCAGCACGCGGTCCAGTTCCTCGTGGCCGGTGGGCGTGCGCTGCACGTCGGTAGCATCGATGTCGGCCAGCACGGCTACCTCGGCAGTCTTGGCCAGCGCCTGGAATTGCGAGCTGTAGCGGTTCTTGGCCGGTGCGGCGCTTTCTGCCACCGATTCGATCAGTGTGTTCCAGGCGGCGCAACTGGGGCACTTGCCCAGCCACTTGGGGCTGGTGCCACCGCATTCGGTACAGGTGTAGATGGTTTTGTCTTTGGCCATGCCACCATAATACTGTACAAAATTACAGATGCTTGATGGCTGCCCTGGCCTTGCGCACTTTCTCCACGCTCAAGGTGACGCGCACGTTTTCCACCGTCACAGCCGCGGCAATGGTGGTGGCCGGCGTCGTGGTTTCCTTGCACAGGTGCTTGGCTATGGCCACGCCGTCTTTGTCCAATAGGGGGATGACCCAGGGCGTATTGGCCCGTTCGCCGCGTTGCACCGACAGCGCCGTCTCGCCATTGGCCAGCTTCACATAGGTGCCGGGTGGATAAAAGCCCGCCGCCTGGGCCATGGCCGACGCAATGCCCTGGGACACACCTTCAGCCCCCATGACCATGGACTTGACGGCCTTGACCGGCGACAGCGACACCCGCGTCTTGCGCGCGGCCATCTTGGCCACAAAGCTGTCGGCCATGGCCAGCACACGGCGCGCCATGGCGGTGGCGTCCAGGCCGTCGGCCGCGTCGGGCTCGTGGTGCCAGCGCACGATGTCCAGCACCTCGGGGTCGGCGATGCCAAAACCCTGCAGGATGGTGACGCTCTTTTGCGGATGCTCCTGGATCAGTGTGCGCTGCCAGTCCGTGGGCGCGGTCTTCTGGCGGGCCAGGCTGTCCTGGTCGCGCGCCATGCCAATATTCATCAGCAGGGCGGCGGTGAACAGGCCTTGCCGCTGCGGCTCGGCAATGGCCAGTTTGTGGGCCGTCAGGTGGCAGATCACGGCACACAACAGGGCGTGGCTGGCACAGTAACCCTGGCTGGTATCCGCCAGGGCCTGGAACAGGCAGAACAAGCTGTCGTCGGTATCGGCCTGCAGCAAATCCAGCGCCTTCTTCTCGATACCTACCAGGCGTTCCAGAGGGCTGATGGCCAGGCCGCCCTGGTACAGGATGCCGCGCAGCACTTCTTGCAGGTCCAGCCAGCCGCCATTGAGCTGCTCGCCAACGACGTAATCGGTGGCGCGGATCTCACTGGGCATGGGTGCCCGGGCGATGGCCTCTACATCGGCACCGGCGCTCAGCATGGCATGCACCATGCGCTCGTAGCTGCGTTGCCAGGCCTGGGCATCGGTGGGGGTGGACGAGGCGTTGTGGGCATGCAGCTTCTCGCGGTGCTCTTCCGATGTCACCGGCTGCCCCTTGCGCAGCAGCAACTGGCCGGCTGCGCTCCACACGTCCACCGGCAACGGCTTGCCCACTTCCAGCAAGGCGACCGGAATGGGCACGTATTTCATGCTGCCACCTCGACGGGAACCCGCTGGGCCAGGCCGCACATCAGTTCATAACCCACGGTCTGTGCGCGGGCCGCTACCTCGTCGATGGACAGCACCGCACCATTGGCGGCCGCGCCCCACAGCGTGACCACGCTACCGGGGCCGGCCTGGGGCACGGGTGTCAGGTCCACGGTCAGCATGTCCATACTGACCCGGCCCACGGTGCGGGTGCGCACGCCGTCCACCAGCACTGGCGTGCCGGTGGGACAGATGCGCGGGTATCCGTCGGCGTAGCCACAAGCCACGACGCCGATGCGCATCTCTTCCTGCGCCGTGAAGCTTGAGCCATATCCGACGCTAGCCCCCGCCGCCATTGTTTGAATAGCTATGATTTTTGCAGCAAGCGTCATCGTGGGCTGCAAGCCCCAGTCGGCCGCGGTGTGCTCGGGGAAGTCGGGCGCGCTGCCATACATGGCAATGCCGGGGCGCACCCAGTCGGACACCACATACTGGTCGGGCTGGGCGTCGGCCTGTGCCGGGTTCACGGTGTGGCGCAGCGTGGCGGCGCTGTTGGAGAGGCTGCGCTCGCCGGGCAGGTCACGCGTGGTGCGGGCAAAAATGGCCATCTGCTCGGCGACGCCCTTGGCGCCGTCGGCGTCGCTGAAGTGGGTCATCAACGAAATTTCATCCACCTGGGGCAGGGCGTTTAACCGGGCCCAGGCCGATCGGTAGCGCTCGGGTGTAAAGCCCAACCGGTTCATGCCCGAGTTCATCTTCAGAAACACGCGTTGCGGCACATTGGTCTTGTGCGCGGCCAGCATGTCGATCTGGGCCTCGCAGTGCACGGTGTGCCACAGGTCCAAGCGCGAGCACAGTTCCAGATCGCGCAGCTCAAACGCGCCCTCCAGCATCAGGATGGGGCCACGCCAGCCCAGGTCGCGCACGCGCTGGGCCTCGTTGAAGTCCAGCAGCGCAAAACCGTCGGCACCCCGCATGCCCTCGAACGCCCGCTCAATGCCATGGCCATAGGCATTGGCCTTGACCACGGCCCAGACCCGCGCGTCGGGAGCTGCGCTGCGCATACGCGCCAGGTTGTTACGAAAGGCCTGGGTGTGGATCGTGGCGAGAATGGGGCGGGGCATGGTAAAAACCTTGAGGACGGAGCTGACCCAATTCTGACACTGCGGGCGTGCTATAACCACGCCACGTTTGGAGACCTCCACAATAACCCCTCGCATCAGTTCCTCTGATGCGCGCAGACCCCACGCATGAAACGCGGCTTTTACACCATCATGTCGGCGCAGTTTTTTAGCTCGCTGGCAGACAACGCTTTGTTCGTGGCGGCCGTGCAGCTATTGCGCACCAGTGGCGCACAAGAGTGGCAGCAGGCTGCTCTGATCCCCATGTTCGCGCTGTTTTACGTGCTGTTGGCACCGTTTGTCGGCGCGGTGGCCGATGCGCTGCCCAAGGGGCGGGTCATGCTCTACAGCAATTCCATCAAGATCGCCGGCTGCATCATGATGCTGTTTGGCACCCATCCGCTGCTGTCGTACGCCATTGTGGGTCTGGGTGCTGCGGCCTATTCGCCGGCCAAATATGGCATCCTCACGGAGCTGCTACCACCCTCGCAACTGGTCAAGGCCAATGGCTGGATCGAGGGGCTGACGATTGCCTCCATCATCCTGGGCGTGTTGCTGGGTGGACAGTTGGTGGGCAAATCGGTGTCGACCTATTTGCTGTCGCTGGACATGCCCCTCGTCGACACCGGCATTGCAACCCCGCCCGAGGCCGCCATCAGTGTGTTGATCCTGGTCTACATCCTGGCGGCCTGGTTCAACACCCGCATTCCCGACACCGGCGTGCCCATGCGCGCCCTGCCCAAGCACCTGATCAGCTTGTTGCCCGATTTCTGGACCTGCAATCTGCGCCTGTGGCGCGACCGCCTGGGCCAGATCTCGCTGGGCACGACCACGCTGTTCTGGGGCGTCAGCGGCAACCTCAAATACATTGTGCTGGCCTGGGCCGCCACGGTGCTGGGTTATACCGTGACCCAGGCCTCGGCCCTGGTGGGCGTGGTGGCCATCGGCACCGCCGTAGGCGCGGTCGTGGCCTCGGTGCGTATGCGCCTGGACCAGGCCACCCAGGTCTTACCGCTGGGCATCGCCATGGGCGTGCTGGTGATCTTGCTGAACTTCATCACCAATGTCTGGGTGGCCGCGCCGTTCTTGATTCTGCTGGGCGGACTGGGCGGCTTTCTGGTTGTACCCATGAATGCGCTGTTGCAGCACCGGGGCCACAACCTGATGGGCGCGGGCCGCTCCATTGCCGTGCAAAACTTCAATGAGCAGGCCTGCATCCTGGGCCTGGGTGCCTTCTACAGCCTGTCCACCGGCATGGGGCTGTCGGCCTTTGGCGCCATCACGGTCTTTGGCTTGGTGGTGGCCGGGTTCATGTGGCTGATCAAGCGCTGGCATGAACGCAACTGCCGCGAGCACGCCGCCGACATTGCCAACCTGCTAGAAATCGCCCGCCACGACAACATGCATGGCTAGACTGAATAGTGCATTGGCAGCAGGCGGCCTGTTGCTCAATGCCTTCACCTGGGGCGTTTCCTGGTGGCCGTTTCGGCAGGTGCTGGATCTGGGCGTGCACCCCATGTGGGCCACCGCGCTGGTGTATGTCGCGGCCTGGGTCTGGTTGGCGCTGGTGCGCCCAGCGGCATGGCGCGGCTTTTTGCAGCACCCGGCTTTGTGGTGGCTGTTGCTGGCCTCGGGCATGACCAATGTGGGTTTCAACTGGGCCGTCACCGTGGGCGATGTGGTGCGCGCCGTGCTGTTGTTTTATCTGATGCCGGCCTGGTCTGTGCTGCTGGCCTGGCCCCTGTTGGGTGAAAAACCCAGCGCCGGTGCGCTGGGGCGTTTGCTGCTGGCGCTGCTGGGTGTGGTCATTGTGCTCAAGACGCCCGAATCCGCCTGGCCCTGGCCCGAAAGCCTGGCCGATGGTTTGGCACTGGTGGGGGGCTTCAGCTTTGCGCTGACCAATGTGATGCTGCGGCGCCTGCACCGGGTGCCGTCGGAGGCCAGCATGCTGGCCATGTTTGCCGGTGGCGCGCTGATGTCGGCCTTGGCGGCTTGCACGGGTCTGCACCTGGGCGTGGTGACGGCTCTACCCGCACCGGCCGGGGCCTGGCCCCTCTGGGTGGCGGGCTTGAGCCTGTTCATCCTGATCGGCAATATGGGGTTGCAGTACGGCGCCAAGCGACTGAGTGCCAGTACCACGTCCATCGTCATGCTGTCCGAAGTGGTGTTTGCCAGCGTATCGGCTGTGCTGCTGGGTGCAGGGGAACTGGGTGGCCGTGTGCTGCTGGGCGGGGCCTTGATCCTGCTGGCGGCGCTGCTGTCAACCTTATCCTTTGGCGGCGGCCACGGCGCTACCGGACCCTCCGCGTGAAAAGCCCATCACGGTTCCGGTGATCAGCGTATCGGCCCATTCCACGCGGTCGCGGCCCTGCTTCTTGGCCACGTACAGGGCCTGATCGGCCGCGGCATACAGGGCCTCTAATGAGGCGCGCTGCTGCGGCTCCAGGCCGGTGACGCCAAAGCTGGCGGTGATGGGCACCGTATGCTCAACCAGCTGCAGCGGGCGCTCGCGCAGGGTCTGGCGCAGTTTTTCGGCCAGCGCCAGCGCGCCGGCGCCGGGCGTGTCGGGCATCAGCACGATGAATTCCTCACCCCCCATGCGGGCCACGATGTCGGTGCTGCGCACCGCGGCCAGCAGGCGGGCTGCCACCTGCTGCAGCACCTGGTCGCCGGCGGGGTGGCCGTATTGGTCGTTGATCTGTTTGAAAAAATCCAGGTCCACCATCACGACGCAAATGTCGCAGGGCATGCGGACGGCGCGACCCAATTCCTGCTCGGCCAGTTGCATGAATTTGCGGCGGTTGAACAGGCCGGTCAAGGTGTCGCGCTCGGCCAGGGTCTCCAGCTCCTGCTGCTTGCGCAGCAAGGCCTCGTTGCTGAGCACCAGCTTGCGGCCCAAGAGCACGGTACGCGTGTACTGGTGCCACATCATTACCGAGATCAGCTGCGCCATCAGCACCGCAGCAATGGCCTGTATCTGCACGCTGGCCAGCAGTGCGGCATTCAGGTTACGGGTATCCAGAAAGCCCCAGAACAGCCCGAAGCTGATGCCAAACAGGGGTACCGACACCTTGGGCCGCATCAGCGACAACATGGCCACGCCCATGCAAATCACCAGAAAGGTGGCGATGCCATTGCCTATGCCGACATCCAGAATGGACGCGGTCGCGCCGAAGGCCAAGTACGCCGCGCAAATGGCAGTCTGCACTGCCAGGCCAGCCGGGCCGGCACCCTTGCCTGGGCTGCGCAACAGGCCATGGGCGAGCAGGCCGCAGACCAGCAGGGCCGCCGACAGCCCGGCCTGCAACCACGTCAGCGCGTCGGCCCAGGCTTGCAGAGGCGCCTGGCCTGCTGGCACCCGGTAGTGGGCAAACCACCAGGCGATGGTGGCATGCAGAGGCACGGCCAGCATCACCAGCACACGGCCGCGTTTGAGCGTGTCGATGGTGGCCACGCCCTGCACCTGGTCGTATTCCTGCTTCAGGCTTTGGGCGCCAGACAGTATGGTCCTGAACCCGGTTTCTGCGGTCACCCTTCGCCCTTCTCTGTGGTGGTGTTGGCCGTGCGGTCGCCTATGCGCCACGCACCGGTGTCTCCAAACTGCGAGAATCTTCACACCAATAGCACACCGGTGCAAGTGTTTTTGCCAGGGTGCTAAGGTCGGCCCACTCCACCCTTTCGTTCTTCCACTACGAGCAGCCCACTATGACCACTGTTTATGACTTCGACGCCCTCGCTATCAACGGCAAGTCCGTGGCTCTGAAAAAATATGCCGGCAAGCCCATGCTGATCGTCAACACCGCCAGCGCCTGTGGCTTCACGCCGCAGTTTGCGGGCCTGGAGGAATTGCACAAGACCTATGGCAAAAAGGGCCTGGTGGTGCTGGGCTTCCCGTGCAACCAGTTTGGTGCGCAAGACAGTGGCAGCAATGACGAGATCGCCGAGTTCTGCCAGCTCAACTACGGCGTCAGCTTCCCCATGATGGCCAAGGTCAACGTCAACGGCGGCGATGCCCACCCGCTGTACCAATGGTTGACGGCCGAAGCGCCTGGCCTGTTGGGCACCAAGGCCATCAAATGGAACTTCACGAAGTTCCTCGTCGGCAAAGATGGCCAGGTGCTCAAGCGCTACGCCCCTACCGACACACCGCAGAGCATGGCCGACGACATCGAGGCCGCGCTGGCCTAAGCCTGCGCTACGCGCGTCGCTCAGACCGGCGTAGCCCCGGCCTGGCGTAAAAAGTCCGCCAGCGTCTTGCCGGCCTCGTCCTTGAACACTGCGCCTTGCAGTTGCGGTGCGTCCATGCGGTCCAACCGGAAGGTGCGAAACGCGTGGCGCGTCTCACACCAGGCGGCCAGCGTCCAGACCCGGCCCCAGAAAAAGCAGCCCAGCGGGCGCAGGCTGCGCTCACTGGCTTGGCCGGCCACATCGCGGTAGGTGATCGTCAGTTTGCGGCGCGCCTGTACGGCCTCACGCAGTGTCTGCAGGGTTTGCTGGATGGCGGGGTCCACGCTGAACGAGGGTGCGTACAGCGCCAGGCTTTCGGCTGCGGCGCGCGTCTGGCGTGGCAGTATCGACAGAATCTTGCCCAGGGCTTGTTCGGCATCGCGGGCCAGCGCCGGGTCCAGCCAGGCCTGGGCCAGGCGGGTGGCCGCCACCAGGGCTCGGGCTTCGCCTTCGCTGAACATCAGCGGCGGCAACTCAAAACCGGCGCCCAACCGATAGCCCACACCGGCCTCGCCTTCGATGGGCACGCCCTGGTGCTGCAGCTCCGCCACGTCGCGGTAGACGGTGCGCTCGGACACCTCCAGCCGCTCGGCGAGGAAGGCCGCCGTGGTGAGACGGCGGCCGCGTATCAGCTGGACGATGTGGAAGAGTCGGTCGGCGCGGCGCATAGTGTGTTTGGCATTCTATGCTCCTAGCCCTCGTGCAAGCTGCGTGATCAGCTATCAAAAACGTAGCGAACCCAAATCGACCGCCATCGCCTGGGCAATCAGCCGCATGTCGTGGTCGCTGACGTCGAACAGGCCAAAACGGAATTTATAGCCCCAGCGCTGGCTGCTCTCCACGAATTCAAAGGCATCAAGCAGCGGCAGGATGGAAGCCTCTTGCGAAGGCACATAGCCCACGTCCCGCCGGTTGGGCACAAACCCGTCCCCAGCATCGAAGGGATACGGTTCTCCGGCTTGTACCAGCCCGATGGACACAAACCGCTGGCAGGTGTCCTTACCGCCCATCGTGACGGTAGGCGCGTAGTAGGCCAGGCGGTCACCGGGGCGCACGCGGCGTATCGGCGCGAGCTTGCCATGGCAGACCTGCATATAGCCGCCCTCACGGCCGCGGCGGGCATGGGCGGCGCAGGCAACGGCGATCCAGTTTTTCATCGTTTGACTCCGTGGTGTGGGTATGAAGAAGCCGCTATGGTGCGCCGGGTCTGCTGACAACGCAGTGTCAGGAGACTCTGCGCGCCGCGCTGAAAAGAAGCTACGGGAAAGCCATGAGCCGGCGGGCCTGTATCGCCTTCCATTGCCATCTGCCCCATGGGATACTGGTAGCCGTGAACGACGCCTTGCACTCCAACTCTGCCGGGGATGGCCCCTGGAAAATGGCCCTGGAAAGCTCGGGTGTTGGGGTCTGGGACTGGAACCTGGCCACCGGCATCCAAGTGCACTCGCGCCACTGGGAAGAGATGCTGGGCTTTGAGGCCGGCGAGCTCAACCACGGCTACCAGGACTTTGTGCGCCTGACCCACCCCGACGATTTGCCCATCGTGCAGTCCGCGGCCCAGGCCTATATGGACGGCCGGACGTCTGAATACGCGGTGGACTTCCGCATGCGCTGCAAGGACGGCAGCTGGAAGTGGATACTGACGCGCGGCATGGTGGTGGAGCGCGATCTGATCGGCTCACCGCTGCGCATGATAGGCACACACACTGACATTTCCGCCCGCAAGCGTGACGAGGAGGCACTGCGTACGCTCAATGCCGAGCTGTTGGAGAACAGCCAGCTGCTGCAGACCACGCTAACCAGCATCAGCCAGGGCATTCTGCTGTTTGACGCCAATCACCGCGTGCGCAAGTTCAACCCCCGGGTCTGCGAACTGCTGGACCTGCCGTTTTCGCTGCTGGCCGGCTTGCCTACCGAGCAGGATCTGGTGCACTTTCAGTTGCAGCGTGGCGACTTCGGCCCCAACGCGCAGTTGGTCGAGGGGCCTGCACGGCAAGGTCTGATCAATGCCGCCGCCGGCCCCACCGACACCCTGCCCACCCACTATCTGCGCGTGACGCCCGCCGGTCGCACGCTGGAGGTGCGCACCCAGTTC
Organism: Rhodoferax sp. GW821-FHT07G04; assembly: GCF_059418585.1. Lineage (NCBI taxonomy): Bacteria > Pseudomonadati > Pseudomonadota > Betaproteobacteria > Burkholderiales > Comamonadaceae > Rhodoferax > Rhodoferax sp. GW821-FHT07G04. The sequence continues at coordinate 1,557,147 of NZ_JBWKQD010000002.1, read as the reverse complement.
CTGGGCGATGGCAGCAAGGTGCGCACCTTTGCCGACGTCAGCGCCTATGTCAAGGCCGAGGCCGACCGCAAGCGCCTGAACCAGTTGCTGGAAGCCACGCAAACTATTGCCCGCGTGGGCGGCTGGGAGCGGGATTTCGTCAGCGGCATGGTGTACTGGACCGAGGGTGTCTACCGCATCCTGGAGGTCACGCCCGAAGAGTTCACACCCGGCGACTTGGCCTCCACGCAGCGCTTCTTCACACCGGCATCGCAAGAAGTGATCAGACCCATCGTGCCGCCCAACGACACGGTCACCGAGACCCAGCACGACCTGGAACTGGAAATGGTCACCTGGACGGGCCGCCACATCTGGGTGCGCTTCAAGGGTGCGATCGCCTGGGACAAGGGCCGGGCGCTCAAGCGCACCTCGGTGCTGCAAGACATCACCGAGCGCCGCCAGGCCGAAGCCGCGGCGCGTGAGAGCGAGGAACGCTGGAAGCTGGCGCTGGAGAGCATTGGCGACGGTGTGTGGGACTGGCATATCCAGGCCGGTACCGAATTTTTTTCCAAGCGCCTGCTGCAGATGTGTGGCTATGGTGGCGGTGACCTCAACAGCCGCCCCGAAGAGTTTGACGACCGTACCCACCCCGACGACGTGGAGCAACTGCTACAGGCCCGCAAGGACCACTTTGAAGGCCGCACACCCAGCTACCAGAGCGAGCGCCGCATCCTGTGCAAGGACGGTACCTGGAAATGGGTGCTCAGCCGCGGCATGGTCATCAGCCGCGATGCCGAGGGCAAACCGCTGCGCATGATCGGCACCTTCACCGACATCTCCAGCCGCAAGGAGGCCGAGGCCTTGATACGCCACCAGGCCTTCTACGACACACTGACAGGCCTGCCTAACCGGCGCATGCTGCGCGACCGGCTGGAGCAGGAGATCAAGAAGAGCAAACGCGACCACCAGCAACTGGCCATTCTGTTCATCGACCTGGACCACTTCAAGGAGGTCAATGACACGCTGGGCCACGACCGCGGCGACTTGCTGCTGATCGAGGCCGGGCGGCGCATACAGGCCTGCGTGCGTGCATCCGACACCGTGGCCCGCATGGGGGGCGACGAGTTCACGGTGATACTGACCGAGTTGCCCAGCAGCCACCACCTCGAAGGCGTTTTGCAAAAAATGCTGCACGCGTTGGGCGCGGTGTTCCAGCTCGGCACCGAACAGGTGTTTGTGTCGGCCAGCATCGGCATCACCATGTACCCCACCGATGCCACCGAGATCGAAGACCTGCTGAAGAACGCCGACCAGGCCCTCTATGTGGCCAAGGGCGCGGGGCGCAACCGCTTCAGCTTCTTCACGCCCGCCTTGCAAGAGGCCGCGCAGACCCGCGTGCGCCTGGCCAATGACCTGCGCACGGCGCTGGTCGAGCAGCAGTTCGAGGTCTACTACCAGCCCATCGTCGCGTTGGCCAATGGCAGCATCCACAAGGCCGAGGCGCTGATACGCTGGAACCATCCCACGCGCGGCATGGTCAGCCCGGCGTCCTTCATCCCCATCGCCGAGTCCAGCGGCCTGATCGTGGACATTGGTGAGTGGGTGTTCCAGCAGGCGGCACGCCAGGTGCGGACTTGGCGCAAGAGCCTGGCCCCGGACTTCCAGATCAGCGTCAACAAGTCACCGGTGCAGTTCCACCACACGAACACCGGCCGCGAGCCCTGGGCCACGCAGCTACTGGCCCAGCATCTGCCCGGCGATTCCATCGCGGTGGAGATCACCGAGGGCCTGCTGCTGGACACCAGCACCACCGTGACCGAAAACCTGCTGGACCTGCGCGCCGCCGGCATACGCGTGTCGCTGGACGACTTTGGTACCGGGTATTCGTCACTGTCCTACCTGCAGAAGTTTGACATCGACTTTGTGAAGATCGACCAGTCTTTTGTGCGCCACCTGGTGCCCGACTCCACGGACCTGGCCCTGTGCAAGGCCATCATCGTGATGGCCCACGCACTGGGCATGCGAGTCATTGCAGAGGGGGTGGAGACCGCGGAGCAGCGGGATTTGTTGGCCGCTGCCGGGTGTGACTACGCCCAAGGATTCTTATACGCCAAACCCATGGCCGTGGCGGATTTCGAGGCCTTCATCGGGAAGGGTGCACAGTAGACGCGTGTAGCGGCCGGAAGCGAGTGCTGGCGGGTGCACACGTGTTCCCGTTGCGCAGAGGCTAAACAGTCCGCGAAGCGTCTATCTACTTCTTCTCCTGGGCCTTGGTCTTGGTCGTTGCCAATTCGGCATCCACTTGTGCTTTCATCTCAGCCATGACCTTCGGCAGGAGAGACTGCAGCATGGACTGTGACAGTTCCATCGATTTCTGCATCACCACCGGCATCTTGCTGATCAAAGCCTGGCCCGCCTTGCTGATGTAAAACGTTGTGAGGTCATCCACTTCCTCCTGCTCGAATGTTTCGCGGTACAACTGGACGTATAGGGGTTTCATCTTCGACCAGTTAATTCCTCACGTATGACGAGGACTAACCTGGCCGGTAGCGCATCCAGTGCGCGCTGTTGTTCAACCGTCAGGGTTTTTCCCTGCATGGCCTGTTGCATTCCCTGGCGAATCATTTGGTCCATGGAGCCGTACATGGCATCAATCATCGATTCCATCTTGGTGACCGCAATGAGTTTTTCAATCGACTCTTGGCTGGCTGGTGCGGCATGGGAAACCAGTGCGTTGAAGAGCAAGATGGCGGCAAAAAATTTACGCATACTGAATATCTGGTGATTGAAAGACTGGGAATTGTGACGGCTATTCCGCTGTGACCTGAAGCGATTAGATGCCGATGGTCTTCACGTGGTCATTGCCATCGCGGTCTACCCGAAGATCCTCTAAGAGAATGACTGTATCCATGGTGTGTAAGGAATAGTCCAGAACTGATGGCGTTGCGCCGCGCGGCACTACCCTGCCCTGGTTAACTCCGCATCCAACACCTCCACCCAGTGCCGCACCGGCGTCTCGGTGCCGCTTTGCAGATGGGTGATGCAGCCGATATTGGCCGAGACTATGACCTCTTGCTGCAAGGCGCGCAGATGGCCCAGCTTGCGGTCGCGCAAGGGGTAGGCCAGTTCGGGCTGCAGTACGCTGTAGGTGCCGGCCGAGCCGCAGCACAGGTGGGCTTCGTTGGTGGCGGTTCGGATGGTGAAACCCAAAGTGCTCAGGTGCTGCTCGATACCGCCCTTGAGTTTCTGGCCATGTTGCAGCGTGCAGGGTGGGTGCAGGGCCAGATGGGGGGCCTGTTCGCGGATCTGTTGGGTCAGCGCCGGGTGCTTGGCCTGCAAGACCTCCACCAGGTCGGGTAGCAACTCGCTGAGGTCACGCGTCAGTGCGCTGATGCGCTGCGCCTTGGCGGCGTAGGCCGGGTCGTCACGCAGGATGTGGCCGTATTCCTTGACGGTGACGCCGCAGCCCGAGGCGTTCATGGCGATGGCCTCCACGGCGGAATCGGCATCCTCCACGTAAGGCCACCAGGCGTCGATATTGGCGCGCATCTGGGCCATGCCACTGTCCTGGTCATTCAGGTGGAACTTGACCGCGCCGCAGCAGCCGGCCTGGGGGGCGACCAGCGTCTGGATACCGGCTGCGTCCAGCACGCGGGCTGTGGCGCTGTTGATGTTGGGGGCCATGGAAGGTTGCACGCAGCCTGCCAGCAGCAGCACCTTGCGGGTATGTGTGCCTGTGGGCCAACTGCCCGCATCCTGCTTGGGTGGCACCTTGGTCTTCAAGGTGGTCGGCAGCAGCGGGCGCAGCATCTGGCCCAGCGCCATGGCGGGTCCAAACAGCGGGGAGGGCAGACCTTCCTTCAAGGCCCAGCGCACGGCGCGTTCGGTGGCGGGGCGTTCGACCTTGGCATCCACTAGCTTGCGGCCTATGTCCAGTAGGTGGCCGTAGTCCACGCCACTGGGGCAAGTCGTCTCGCAGTTGCGGCAGGTCAGGCAGCGGTCCAGGTGCAACTGGGTCTTACGCGTGGGCTCGTGGCCCTCCAGCACCTGCTTCATCAGGTAGATGCGGCCGCGCGGGCCGTCCAGCTCGTCGCCCAGCAGCTGGTAGGTGGGGCAGGTGGCGGTGCAAAAGCCGCAGTGCACGCATTTGCGCAAAATGGCCTCGGCGGCCTGGCCGTCGGCCGTGTGCTGGTATTCGGGGGCGAGCTGGGTTTGCATAGGGGCTTGGCTACCAGGCTGCGAACAGGCGGTGGGGGTTGAAGATGCCCTTGGGGTCCAGGCTCTGCTTCAGGCGCTGCTGGATGGCCAATTGCGTCGAATCGGTTTTGGAAAATTGGCCTGTAGCCCCTGTCAAATCTGCACTAGACGCTACGAATTGCATAGCGTTTCCTCCGTGCGATAGTGCCAAAGCCTGCAACTGTGCGGCGGCATCCACCGGCGCCCATAGCCAACGCAAGCCACCGTGCCACTCGATCAGTTGCGGCCAGGGCAGATCCAACACGGGAGCGGTCTGCGCCACGCTCAGGCGCCACAGCGCCAGGCCGGGGTCGGCAGGGCGGGCGAAAAAAGGCAGTTGCTGGTTGCGGCAGCGTTCCCAGTCGGCCTGGGCCTGGGCGGTGTCGTCCATGCGCTGGCCGGGTTGCTCGGACAGCATGGCGTGGCAGGCGGCGTCCACCGCGGCCACGGCGCCACGCAGGCGCACAAACAGCAGGTCCTGGCCCGCGGGGCCGGTCGTGTCGTCATGCACCCAGCAGCTCGCGTTCAGCGGCAGGGGCTGGCCGCCCCAGCGGTGCAGGCACTCCAGCGCGCGGGCCTGGTCCAGCGCAAACACCAGCGTGGCCTCGGCCGGGGCCACGGGCAAGACCTTCAGCGAGACCTGGGTGATCAGCCCCAGCGTGCCCATGCTGCCAACCATCAGCCGCGACACGTCATAACCCGCCACGTTCTTCATGACCTGGCCGCCAAACACCAGTAGCTCGCCCAGGCCATTGACCATGTGCAGGCCCAGCACATATTCACGCACCGCACCAGCGCTGGCCCGGGCCGGGCCGCTCAGGCCGGCGGCGACCATGCCTCCGACGGTGGAGCCTGTATGGGCAGACCAATGGAAATGCGGTGGCTCAAAGGCCAGGCACTGGCCGCGTTCGGCCAGCACGGCCTCCAGTTCGGCCAATGGCGTGCCCGCACCCACGGTGACGACGAGCTCCGACGGCTCGTAGCTGACGATGCCATGCAGGCCGCGCGTATCCAGCAGTTCGCCTTCTAGCGCATGGCCGTGGTGGTGGCCGTAAAAATCCTTGCTGCCACCGCCACGCAGGCGTAGTGGCGTGCCATCGGCCGCGGCGGCGCGTATGCGGTCGGTGATGTGCTGCAGCGCAGTGTCCAGAGAATCCATGGGCTGCATGGTAGCGGTGCCATGGCCGCCTGGGCGTGAAACTTTTGCAGGCCTTAGGCCCAAAAATTTACATGATGGGCGGTATCAGTCGGCGAAGCAGTTCACCCGCAGGCCCGGCACGTCCACCCGCGTGGAGAACACACAGCCCGACTGCGGAAACGCGGCCAGCTCGGCCGCGCTGCGCTTGTAGCGGGCCGTGGTTACGTAGAGCGTGCGGCCGTCTTCGCCACCCAGGCAGGGCATGGTGGGGCACATCGCCGGCACCGGGTATTCGGCCAGCAGTCGGCCGTCGGGCGCGAATTGGCAGATGCGTTGGCCTTCGAACATGGCGGCGTAGTAGTTGCCTTCTACATCCACCGCCGCGCCGTCGGGCCGGCCTCGGTAGGGGGGCAGGCCATCTGTGCGAGGGGCGTCCCATTGCCAATCGGTAGGCTTGGCGGGCAGCTGTTGGAAGACGCGGTGGGCGCTGAGTGCATTGGCCTGCACGTCGAAATCCCAGGCGTGGATGATGTGGTCGGGCGTGTCGGACCAGTAGGTGGTGCGGCCGTCGGGGCTCCAGCCCAGGCCGTTGCCGGTCAGCGCATCGCCGGCATGTTGCTGCACCCGCGGTGTGCGACCGCCACGGCAATCGATGGAGAACAGCGCACCGGCGCGGCTGGCCTTGGGCTCGTCGATGGTGCCCACCCACAAGCGGCCCAGCGCGTCGCACTTGCCGTCGTTGGCGCGCACGGGCACGGGGTCATAGGGCAGGGTGGTGATCAACTCCAGTGCACCCCGCCATTCGCGTGCGCGGAACACCCCGTCGCGCCGCGCAATGACCAGGCCGCCGCTGGTGGCAGGGGCGATGCAGCCGGGCTCGCTGGGCATGTCCCACGCGTCGACCGTGCCCATATAGACATTGGCGCGGCAGACCTTCTTGCCGGGAATATCCACCCAATACAGGGTCTGCTCCTGCGGGTGCCAGAAGGGGGATTCACCCAGCTCGAAAGCCGTTGGGCTTACGGTTTGCCAGTCCAGTGTCTTCACCAGGGCAGTTGTCATCGTGCGTGCTCCACTTCAATGCGCAAGGCGCAGGAAAAAGTCTGACCCGGCTGCAGGATGCAGACGCCCAGGTCCTCGGCGCTGGCCCCGGTTTGGGCCATGCGGTTGACCGCATCGTTGACATGGCTGACGGGTTCTATCGCAATGCTCTCGCTCTGCGGCGTGCTGTAGACCACCAAGCGGCTCAGGCTGGACACGATGCGGGTGTGCAGCAAGCTGTCGCGCAATTGCACGGTGCCGGCCCAGCCGTCAAAACAATGGTCCACGTCCAGCGTGCCGCAAGGGGTATCCAGCCCCGTGTGGGGTGCGCGGTGGGTTGGCAGCTTGTCGCTACCCATCTCCCAGCGGCCAGTGGCGTCGAACTGTACGTGGCTGCCGGGCCGTTTCACAAAGAAAGGGTGCCAGCCCAGGCCTACGGGTACCGTGGTGGGCGACTGGTTGGTAATGCTCAAAGAGAGTTCCAGCGCGTTGGCCTCGAGCTTGAAGGCCTGCGAGCTGTCGAAGTCAAAAGGCCATGCGGCATCGGCCCTGTGTTCGTAGGACAGCAGTGCAAAGCTGCCGTTCGCATCCAGCACTTGCCAGGGCCGCTCCCAGCCCACACCGTGGATGGCATGCGGGTCGGGCGCCCAGTTGCGGACAAGGGGGTGGGCCGTTCCTTGCCATTGCAACCTCGCCTGTCCGACCCGGTTGGAAAAGGGAACCAGGGGGTAACTGGCGGCGCTGCGCACCGAGTGCAGATCCTGCGCGGGCGTAGAGCGCAGCACCGGCACGTCGCCAAGCCACAGGCCCGCGACACAGCCACCGAGCGCGGGCTGGATATCGCATCGCAGATCGGCACAGTGCAGGGTCAAGGGGGTGGGCATGGAGTTTTCGGGGTGGGCGGTCAGCCTTCCATTGTGCAGCCAAGGGACGCAAAAAGGGAGCTGCCGGGAACCAGTGGGTTACCAAGGGCCCTGCCGGCTCCCTCGCAGTGGGTGCAGAGCAGATGGCTGCGTGTGCCTAGTAGACCGCCACGATCTTGCTGATCCGCCCGTCATGCACCGTCAGGTAGTCCATGCCACGGGCCAATGGCAAACCCCAGAAACGCATGGTCCACGACAGGACGAGCCGCCCGTCCTTGGCAAGCACCAACGGGCTATCGCCATCGGGTGCAAAGGTGGCCCAGCGGAAGCGTTCCAGGAATCGCAGGTAGTCATCGCCGCGGCGGCCGCCCGGTGGACTCTTGCTGCTGAGGACGACAAAGTCGGGGGTAAACAGCGCCGCAATGCCTGCGCGGCTGGGGTTGTGGTGCAGGGCCACATACTCCGCCACCAAATGGCGCGCAGCAGGGTCGGGCGTGCCGAGGCTGGTCGCGTTGTGGTTGGCGCCATCGTGCGCCTTCCAGCCGCTGAGATCGGCTTGGGCAACGGTGCAAAGGGTGGTGGCCAGTACGGCACTGCAGACACGTGAGAACAGGGGCATGGGGCTTCCTCCAATTGAAATACGACCGTGGGGACAGGGGCTGCATGCTGGCAGCCACCGTGCGGCGCGTCGATGACCCGGTGGGTCATGGAGCAGCGTTGCTTTGCCCGTAGGATCGGCCCATGTCCGCATCGCTTGCCCCTGCCGCTCCGCCCCCTGCCATGGCCTCGTTTGGCGCGCACCTGAGGCACTGGCGTACGTTGCGGCGACTGACCCAGATGGATCTGGCGTCGCAGGCGGCGATGTCCACTCGCCATTTGAGTTGTGTCGAGACCGGGCGTGCTGAACCGAGTCGGGAGTTGGTGCTGCGCTTGGCGCAATGCCTGGAGGTTCCCATCCGCGAGCGCAATGCGTGGTTGACGGCGGCGGGCTACGCGCCCATGTACCGCGAGCGCGGGCTGGACCACGCCGATATGGCCGTCGCATGCCGCGCCATTCAGACCCTGTTGACCTGCCACGAACCCTTTCCGGCCATCGCGTTGGACCGGCATTGGAATGTCGTGGCCACCAACCGTGCTACTACCGCGGTGCTGACCGGCCCGCAGGTGCCGGCATCTGTAGTCGGCGCGAATGTCATACGGTTGTGCCACGCCCCTGGCGGCCCGTCGCATGCCATTGCCAACCGGGCGCAATTGCGCCAGCACCATCTGCGGCGCCTGCAACAGCAAATTCGGGTGACGGCGGACCCGGTACTCGAGGCTTTGCTGGTGGAACTGAATGCTTATCCGGCACCGCCCACGATGCTGCACGCCCCGTTGGCCGACGATGGCTTGGGTGTTGCGGCGCCGCTGCTGCAAGTCCACAGCGCCGAGGGTTTGCTGAGTTTTTTCACGGCCAGCACCGTCTTCGGTTCGGCCAATGACATCACCCTGTCGGAGATGGCGATGGAGTTGTTTCTACCGGCCGATGCGTCGACGGCTGCCGCGGTTCCCCGGTTGATGGCGGGTGCGGTGGCGGGCCCCGGCTGAGGCCCGTAGGGCGAAAAAAAGCCCGGAGGAACTTTGCAGTTCGTCCGGGCCTGAGCCTTTTTGTGAAACCCTCGGTAGCGCGCTTGCGCGCGCCCCGTTTGCTGCTGGCTTTAGCGGCTGTAGGCCGTCTCGCCGTGCGAGGTGATGTCCAGACCTTCGCGTTCGTCTTCTTCGCTGACACGCAGACCGATGGTCTTGTCGACGATGAAGTAGGCGACGATGGAGACGATGCCGGACCACAGTACGGTCACACCCACGGCCTTGGCCTGGATCCAGACCTGGGCAGCGATGGAGTAGTCGGCCGGTGTCACCATGGTGGCGGTCACCCAGTCGCCCATGGCGCTCGGGCCACCCAACGAGGGCGATGCAAACACGCCAGTCAGCAGGGCACCCAGGATGCCGCAGACGCCGTGCACGCCGAACACGTCCAGCGAGTCGTCAGCACCCAGCAACTTCTTCAGACCGGTCACACCCCACAGGCCGGCAAAACCGGCGATCAGGCCGATGGCCAGGCCACCGCCGATGCCGACATTGCCGGCAGCGGGTGTAATGGCCACCAGGCCCGCCACGGCGCCAGACGCAGCGCCCAGCATGGATGCCTTGCCCTTGTGCATGGCTTCGCCGATGGACCAGGTCAGCACCGCGGCGGCCGTGGCGACCAGTGTGTTGACGAAGGCCAGGGCAGCAAAGCCATTGGCTTCCAGCGCGGAGCCGGCGTTGAAACCGAACCAGCCCACCCACAACAGCGCGGCGCCGACCATGGTCAGTGTCAGGCTGTGGGGCGCCATGGCTTCCTTGCCATAACCAATGCGCTTGCCGATGAAGAATGCGCCCACCAGACCGGCCACGGCGGCATTGATGTGCACCACGGTACCGCCAGCGAAGTCCAGCGCACCCCATTGCCAGATCATGCCGGCAGTGGCGTTGACCTTGTCCACGACTTCCTTGCTGGTGTATGCGTCTGGGCCAGCCCAGAACCAGACCATGTGGGCCATGGGGGCGTAGCTGAACGTGAACCACAGCACCATGAAGGCCAGCACGGCGGAGAACTTGATACGTTCGGCAAAGGAGCCAACGATCAGTGCGCAGGTGATGCCGGCGAACGTGGCCTGGAAGGCAGCGAACACGATCTCGGGAATGACAACGCCCTTGCTGAAGGTGGCGCCGTTGGCAAAGGTGCCTGCGACGTTGTCCCAGATACCCTTCATGAACAGGCGGTCAAAGCCACCGATGAACTGGTTGCCTTCGGTGAACGCCAGGCTGTAGCCGTAGATGAACCACAGCACAACGATCAGCGAAAACGTGACCATGACCTGCATCAGCACCGACAGCATGTTCTTGCTGCGGACCAGGCCGCCATAGAACAGGGCCAGGCCGGGCACGGTCATCAAAATGACCAGCAGCGTGGAGACCATCATCCAGGCGGTATCGCCCTTGTTGGGAACGGGAGCAGGTGCTGCGGCGGCCGAAGCAGCGGCGGCGGGTGCCGGTGCAGCAGCAGCCGAGGCCGCCGCTGCGGGGGCTTCAGCCGGCTTGGCCTCGGGTGCGGCAGCCGATGCGCTGGCAGCCGGCGCTGAAGCGGGTGCGGCAGTCTGGGCCAGTGCAGCCGATCCGGCTGTCAGCAGACCCCAGCCCAACGCAAGGGAAACGAGTAGTTTTTTCATGGCGTGCCTTCTGTCAGAGAGCTTCTTTGCCGGTCTCGCCGGTGCGGATACGCACGACCTGCTCCAGGTCGTACACGAAAATCTTGCCGTCGCCGATCTTGCCGGTGCGGGCTGCGCCTTCGATGGCTTCGATGACACGGTCCACCAGGGCGTCGTCAATGGCGGCCTCGATCTTGACCTTGGGCAGGAAGTCAACGACGTATTCCGCGCCGCGGTACAGCTCGGTGTGGCCCTTTTGACGGCCGAAGCCCTTGACTTCGGTGACTGTGATGCCTTGCACGCCCATGCCGGACAGGGCTTCGCGCACCTCATCGAGCTTGAACGGTTTAATGATCGCCGTTACGAGTTTCATGGTATTTCCTTGGAAGGTGGAGACAGGATCAGAAGGTGTACTTCAGGCCGACGGTGACACCGTTCTTGCCGAGGTTGTCAAAGCCGTTGGCCTTGTAGAAGGAGTCCTTGGCATCGGTGGTGATGGCGGCCACGGAGGCGCTCAGGCCGTTGCCGAAATCCTTGCCCAGCGTCAGCGAGTAGTCGTTGTAGTCGCCGGCGCTACCGGTCTGGTTGGGGATGGACTGGTGGCCGTAGTGCGGCGTCAGCGTGAAGCCATTGCCCAGGTCGAAGGCGGCGGCGACTTCGAAGTAGGAGCTGCCCTTACTGTCGGGGTTGGCAATGAAGTTGCTGGTGGACTGGCTGTACTTGGCAGTCACGATGCCGAAAGTGACGGCGCCATAGACTTCGGTGGTGTTGGCATTGACCAGCACGCGGTCCGCGGTGTTGTTGGGGTATTGGTAGGTGATGACACCCACATCGAAGCTGAAATCCTTGGCGATCTCGGCCTTGTAGCCACCGTAGATATCGACTTCCAGCGTGCCATCGGTGGCGCCCACATAGTCTTTGATCCAGTTGATGTTGGACGCCCAGGCACCGACATAGAGGCCGCTCTTGTGGGCAAAGTCCACACCGGCTTGCAGCGCGGGCTTGAAGGATGTTTGCGAAAGGCTGCGGAAGCGGTAGTCGCTGACCACGCCGACGTTGAAGCTCAGGCTGTTGGCTGGCTCGGGCGCGGCGGCTGGAGCAGCCGTCTGGGCCATTGCAGCGGTACCGACCAACGCAGTTGCGAGAACGAGGATGGATTTAGTTTTTAGGCTCATGGAATACTCCTGAAGGGTTGCGGGACGAAGCCTTAAAGCACGATGCATGCCATTGCCCTTTTTTCGGGCAAGGGTATGTTGCTGTAGACCAATCGGGGCGCTTGGCGTTATGCTATCTGTATAAATAAACAGGTATCAATGGGCTGCGCACTATTTTGGTGTGATCCTATTGCGGTGCGCACTAATTTGGGGGTTTTTAAAATGGGCTTGTCTTTGGTGCAAAGTCGCGCGTTGCGGGGGCTGGACGCGGCCAAGGTCACGGTGGAGGTGCATCTGGCCAATGGCCTTCCCAGCTTCACGCTGGTGGGGCTGGCCGATGTGGAGGTCAAGGAGGCCCGAGAGCGGGTGCGTTGCGCGATCCAAAACGCCGGCCTGGACTTCCCACATAACCAGAGGATTACCGTCAATCTGGCCCCGGCCGATCTGCCCAAGGATTCGGGTCGGCTGGACCTGCCCATCGCTCTGGGCATTCTGGCCGCCAGCGGGCAGATCGACGGTACACAGCTTGCCGCCTACGAATTTGCCGGAGAACTCTCTTTGACCGGTGCCCTGCAGCCGGTGCGTGGCGCGCTGGCCATGGCCCTGGCGCTGCATACCGGCAAGGTGGCCGCGCGGCTGGTGCTGCCACCGGGCAATGCGGAAGAGGCGGCCCTGGTGCCCGGCTCCGAGGTCTACCGGGCACGGCATCTGCTGGACGTGGTGCGGCAGTTTGTGCCCGCCGGTGCAACGCTGGACGCCCTGGCTGCCAACGACATTGCGCCGGCCGATGATGGCTGGGTGCGCATCGTCCCCGATCTGCTGCAGGTCCGCGCGGCCGAATGGCCCGACATGGCGGATGTCAAAGGCCAGGTCGGCGCCAAACGCGCATTGGAGATCGCCGCTGCGGGCGGCCACAGCGCCCTCTTGGTCGGGCCACCGGGTTCCGGCAAGTCCATGCTGGCGCAGCGCTTTGCCGGCCTGCTGCCGGCTATGTCCTGCGACGAGGCGCTACAAAGTGCCGCCATCGGCAGCCTGGGTGGCCGCTTCTCGATGGCCAGCTGGGGCGTACGGCCGACCTGCTCGCCGCACCATTCGGCCAGTGCAGTGGCCCTGGTAGGGGGCGGATCACCCCCGCGACCCGGTGAAGTGTCGCTGGCCCACAATGGGGTCCTTTTTTTAGATGAAATGCCGGAGTTCCAACGGTCCGCATTGGAGGCCTTGCGCGAGCCGCTGGAGACCGGTTGCATCACGATCTCCCGGGCGGCACAGCGTGCCGAATTCCCGGCCCGCTTCCAGCTGATCGGCGCCATGAACCCCTGCCCCTGCGGTTACCTGGGCTCGAGCGCCTACCAGTGCCGCTGCACGCCGGACCAGATCCACCGTTACCAGGCCAAGCTCAGCGGTCCGCTGATGGACCGCATCGACTTGCACGTGGAAGTGCCCAATCTGGCCCATGCCGATCTGCTGGGTGCGCCGGTTGGCGAGTCCACCGACAGCATCCGGACCCGCTGCGGCGCCGCGCGCCAGCGGGCCATGGATCGCCAGGGCAGCAGCAATATGGCGCTGCAGGGCCAGGCCATTGACCAGCATGTGCAGCTGGATGCCGATGCGCTGAAGTTTCTGAACGTGGCAGCCAGCCGCCTGGGCTGGTCAGCGCGGGGCACACACCGCACGCTGAAGGTAGCGCGCACCATTGCGGACCTGGCGGGCGCCAAGCACACGCAGGTGGCGCACCTGGCCGAGGCCATGCAGTACCGGCGCAGCGCCGGGCCACTATGAGTCAAACGGGGTGTCCTGCAGGTTACTCCTGAATTTATAGCGTCTTAGGCTTATTTCACGAGGGCTACAGCCTGATTTTGTTTAAGTGTCCAGCCTAGATCCGGGCTGAGCTGGCCAGCGGCCAGCGTTCGGTGATGTACTTGACCACGGCCTGTGCGCTGCCCATGCGCTCTGCCGGGTCCTTGTGCATCATGCGGTCCAGCAGGTCCTGCATGTCGCTGTGCTGTGCGGCCAGCCGCGGTGGTGGCGAGAACAAGTGTTGGGCCAACAGCACCTCCATCCGGTCGGCCGTGTAGGGGCGCTGCCCGGTCAGCATCTCGTGGAAGATGACGCCCAGGCAGTAGATGTCGCTGGCCGCGCTGACCGGCCGACCCGCCGCCTGCTCCGGGCTCAGGTAGAAGGGTGAGCCCACGATCTCGCCGTGCAGCGTGTGGCCTAGGCCATGGTCGGCGTGTTTGGCAATGCCGAAATCGATCAGAGCGACGGTGCCGTCCCGGCGCATCATCAGGTTGTCGGGCTTGACGTCGCGGTGCACGATGCCCCGGGCGTGGATCTGCGCCAGAGCCAGCGCCACCTGCACGGTCACGCCCAGCGCCTCGTGCTGGGTCAGGCCGGCGGCAATGCGCTGCTTGATATCGCCACGGACGAAATATTCCATGGACAAAAAGGCGTGGGCGTCGGTGATGCCCTGGTCGAAGATACGCGCCACGTTGGGGTGGTCGATCTGGGCCAGGATCGCGTATTCCTGCAAGAAGCGGTCCAGCAGCGCGCCGTCGTCATTGATGGCCGTGTCCAGCACTTTGAGCGCCAGTTCACGCTGGTCGGATTCGCGCACGGCGAGGAAGACCTCCGACATGCCACCGCTGCCGATCTTGCGCAGGATGCGGTAGCCCTTCACGACCACCGGGGGTTTGTGCTTGGCGCCCGTCTGCATGGCCATAGACGTGTCGGCTCCAGGCAGTGTGGCCTTGGCGGCCGCGGCGGGTTGGGTGCGCTTGATGCGGGCGGTGACGGCCTCCAGCAGTTCGTCGTGCGTGAAGGGCTTGCCCAGGTAGTCGTCGGCACCCAGGTTCATGCCGCGGCGCCGGTCGGCGCGCTCAGTGCGGGCGGACAGAAAAATCAGCGGGATGGTGGCGGTCAGCGGGTCGGCGCGCAACTGTTCCAGCATGCCGTAGCCGTCCAGCTCGGGCATCATGACGTCGGACAGGATCAGGCCGGGCAGGTGTTCGCGGGCCATCGCCAGGCCCTGGCGTCCATTCGCGGCTTCGACCACGGCAAAGCCCTCCATGCGCAGTAGCGACATGATGTTGTTGCGAATGGCGGTTTCATCCTCGACGACCAGAATCTTCACGCGAACTCCCCATCAGTCATGGCGCCGACCATACCATCGGGCGGCGCTGCGTCCAAGCGATTATTGCTCGCGCAGCGGCACGCCGGCTTGGCGCAGGTAGGCCAGGATGTCTTTGCTGACTGGACCCACGGCACGGGCCTTTTCGGCCATCTCGGCCGCGCTGCTGGTTTGGCCCAGGGCAGCCAGTGACACGGCAGTACCCAACAGCCAGCGTTGCTCGTCAGGGCGGGTCTGCAAGGCCATCATGTAGGCATGCACGCTATCGGGGTGGCGGCCCAGACGTTGTGCAGCATTGGCGCGGATGGCCCACAGATCCGCCTGATTGCCTAACAGGGGCTCCAGCCGGGTCAGCATCTCCCACACAGCACCATAGCGGGCTTCGGCCAGTTGCATGCGCGCCATTTCGCGCACCAGCGGCACCAATACGGTCGCGCTGCTGCCGGATGCGTTGCCGGCCTTGATGTTGCGCTCGGTGGTTGCGATGGATTGCTGAACCAGCTCCATGGCGGCTTCGCGCGAGCCACTGTTCCACAGGCTTTGGGCCTGGGCAATGGCATCGCCGCTGGCCTGCTGTTGGCGCTGGATCAGCGGTGTACTGCTGTTCGCAGAGGCGTCGCCCGTTGGGTTGGTTGCGGGGCGTATCTTGTTGCGGTCTGGCGGGGTGGGGGCTGGGGCCGCTGCCACGGGGCTGGGTGCAGCAGGTGTTGCGGAGGCCGCCGGTATAGGCGAAGGTGGCACGCGTGCCGCAGTAGGCAGTGGCGTGGACGATAGCAGCGCATCCAAAGCCCGCCGTGCCGACAGGCTGGACTCCATGCGCAGGTTGACGGAACCAGTGGCGGTTGTGGCCAGGGGTGCAGTTGGTGGCGCGCTGGCCACGGCAACCGTTGCGACGGATTCCGCATTGGTACCAGCAGGCGGACTCATCTGGCTGGCGTTGACAGGTGTTGCCTCGGTTGTGGTCGCCGAGGCTGCGGTACTTGGCGGTGCGCTGGCAGCTGGAGTGACCACGGCCGGTGCGGGGGCTGAAGCCGGGGACTGGCCCACCACGGCGACCGCCACCGGTGCCATGGAGTTGTTTTGGGCAGCGGACCACCACAGCCATGCTCCCCAAGCCGCACCTGCCAGAACCAGACTGCCCACGGCGAGTCCCAGGCGCATACGGTTACGCGCTGCATCGGTTGGGACACCACCCACACTGGCCGTGCCTTGGCGCAGCACCGACATGGCGGGGACAACGGGATCCGCGTTAACCGAAGGATTGCCCCCTTGGCGGTGGTCCAGGTCCCGCAGCATCTTGTTGATGACGCTCACAGCTTGCTCCTGGCGGGCGTGCGCAAGTCGGTATCCGAAAACGTGACCAAAGGACTGGGCGCTGCAGGGCGCTTTCGGGTCCAGATGCGGCGCCACCAGGGCAGGCGCGGCAGCACACCGGGGGTATCGCGCGCGGCCAGCCGCACGTGGGCAGCGCTGACGCGGTGCACGTTTTCTCCATAGGCCAGCATCAGGCATTTGTGGGCCAGCACATTGATCAGGCGAGGCACGCCGCCGCTGAGTTGCGCAATGGCTTTAGTGGCGCCAGCTTCGAACACCTGCACGTCAGTGTGCGCATCGACGGCGGCGCGGCCCATACGGTGGGTGAGATAGACCGGTACGTGCTTGGCCGGCATGGGCCCCAAGTATTCGCTGAAGGTAATGCGCTGCATCAGCTGGCGGATCTCCGGGCGGGCCAACTTGGTGTCCAGCTCGGGCTGGCCCAGCAGCACCAGTTGCAGCAGCTTGCGCTTCTCGGTCTCCAGGTTGGACAGCAGGCGCAGGCTCTCCACGGTGCGCAGCGGAATGGCCTGGGCCTCATCGATGCAGACCACGACCTGCAGCCCTTGCTGGGCGTGGTGCAGCAGGCAGTCGCGTAGCGCATTGAGCACGCTGTGGCGGCTGATGGGGGGCTTGAGCTTGATGTTCAGCTCCAGGGCCAGAGCCATCAGCAAATCGTCCGGCCCCATGTCGGGGTTGGGTATGTAGGCGGTTACAAACTCGCCCTGCAGGGTCTTGAGCAACTGGCGGCATAGCACAGTCTTGCCGCAACCCACCTCGCCAACAATTTTCAGGAAACCTTCGCCGCTGCGCAAGGCGACCAGCAGCGTATTGAGCGCGGCCTGCGCGCCCTCGTGCGGGTAAAAAAAGGACGAGTCTGGCGTGATGGAGAACGGGGCCTCACGCAGCGCAAAATGCCCCAGGTACATGCTCTTACTGCGTCCGTGCGGGTTCGACGTTGTAGGCGCTGCCATCCATGCGGATGACGCGCGCACGGCTGGCGTCCATGTCGTCCAGCGCAGCCCGGCTGCGCCGGGTCTGGGCTTCCCAATCGTCGGCGTTGCGGATGATGGTGGGCTTGATCAGCACGACCAGTTCCTTCTTGCGACCCGAGTTGGCCTTGTTGCCGAGTATGGAGGACAGGAAAGGCACGTCGGTGGTGCCGGGCATGCCGGAGGCGGTGCGGTTGGACTGCACTTGCATCAGTCCGCCGATGGCGACGATATTGCCGTCCTGGATGCGCACCATGGTGTCGGATTCATTGACGGCACTGGAAGCCAGCGGCAGCTTGTAGTTGCCGATAGTGCCCAGGTCCACCTGTTTGGTCTTTTCCGTCACCGTGGTGACGGATGGCCGCACATGCAAGGTGATATTGTTGCCTTCGTCAATCTGGGGCGTTACGTCCAGTGCAATGCCAGAGAAGAAGGGCGTCAGTGTCAGCGTCGGCAGGGTTGGCGCGGTGGATGTGCTGCTGGAGGTGGACGAGGTCCCTGCGGTGCCACCCGAAACATTGGTCACAAAGAATTCATCCGTGCCGACCTTGAGCAGCGCCTTCTGGTTGTTCAGCGTCGCGATGCGCGGGCTGCTGAGAATCTGGATATCGCCGCGTGTTTCCAGGAAGCCCAGAACCGCCTGGAACCCGTCCGTGGCCAGCGCCAGGCCAAACAAACCGCCGGTGCCAATGGGTAGTGCCGAGGTGTCAGCCAGTGCCGGTGTGCCGGTTCCGGGGAAGCCTGGCACATTGCCGGTCACGCCATTGATCAGCACATTGTTGCTGGTGCCGCCGCCGACCGTGCCCATGACGCCGGTATAACGGCCGGAATTGCGCAGCGCGGACCAATCGATGCCGCTTTGGTACCCGTCGCGCAGTTCCACCTCGACAATCTTGGCTTCCAGCATGACCTGGCGTTCTACGGCAATCTGCGCAGCCTTGAGGAACTGGCTGACTTGGCGCAATTCGTCGGGCATGGCCCGCACAGCCATGATGCCCGCCTGCGGACTGGTAATCACATTGCGTCCACCGCCGGTGCCGAGCATGCCTTTGACGGCGTCGGTCAATTCGGCCCAGAAGTCTGTGCGCGAACTCGTCGTGATGCGACTGGCCTCCAGCTGTTGAACGCTGGCGCCGGCGCTGCTGGTGCCGCCCTGCACGCCGTTGGCCGCCGTGTTCCCGCCACCGCTGTTGTTATTGGTGTTGCCGTTCGATCCGGCCGTTACCCGCAGTTCGCTGGTACCGACGCGCAGTGCATGCGGATAGTTGATCGTGAACACCCGGGTTTGTAGTGTGGGGGCGTAGACCACAATGCGCCGGCCCTCAATCTTGAAGTCGTAGCCGTAGACATCGCGAATGGCCTCCAACGCCTCGGTGACGGTGACTCCGCGCAGGGTTACCGACAGGGTGCCGGATACGTCAGGGTGCATCAGCATGCTGTAGCGCGTATCGGCGACGATGGCCAGGAACACCTCACGGGCTTGGGCGTTGTTCACCAGCAGATCCAGCCGCGGCTCGGCCGGGGCCGGGGCGCTCTTGGGCGCAGGTTCTGCCAGCGCGTCGCTCACTTTCGTCGGTACTTCGACGCTGGGCTTGGGAGGTGTCCCAGCTAACTCCGCGCGTACTGCCTCACCCACGTCCGGTGTGCGCAGGGGGCGGTCAGCAGCACAACCGACCAGCAAACTGGCGATCAACAGGGTACAAGCCAAGCCCGTGGCGCCTGTCCGAGAAGGCACTGTGTGGCCCAGGGCGCCGGGTAGAAACAGTTTCGTCATGGTGGCGGTTTTGGTAATCATGTGCTTGGGCTTCACGGTTGGGCATCTTCGCATGGCGTGGCTGTTGGCGGGGGAGTCGCGGCTACAGCGGCGGGCGAATGGCGCTTGGCTTTTGCTTTGGCAGGTTTGGCTTGACCGGGCGAGGCTTGGCTGGCCTGGTCTGCAACGGCGGGAGCGGGGGCTTGCAGGGTGGTGCAGGTCGGGGTGGTACGAATCTGCTTGCGCTCAATGCCGGCAAAGCGCGGCACCTTGAGCAGGGCATTGCCGTCGTGGAACCAGACCTCTTTTTCGGTGATGCGCTCGACGCGCAAATTGCCGACGGTATCGCCTGGTGCGTACAAGCGCGCACCGACCATCAGATAGGGTTTGCCGTCGCGTACCAATACGGTCATGCCTTCAACCCCCGCGGGCGCGGGCGTACCGGCGCCGGTTTCGGTTGGGGGCACGGTGGGGTCTCGGTTTTCCTGCGCGCAAGCAGGCAGCGAGTACTGCAGCACCAGCAGGACAGCACTGGTCCATAGCAAGGGGCGGATAGAGGTCATGGTGGGGCTCCCACGACAAAGACTTGCAAGGTCATCTCGGGCGCCTGCTTGGTGGTCTTCAGTTGCAAGTTGCCCCAACGCAAAGTGGGCAGGGCGGTTTCCAGTGTGCGTACGTAGCGTACCAAGTCGGCATAGCTGCCCGACACACTCAGCTCCAGCCCACGGCGTGACAAGACAGGTGCAGCCCCAGAGGCCGGTGCGGTGGTTGAAGGGCTTGCGACCTCCGTCTTCAGGGTGCCGGTGCTCAGCAGTGTGAGACCCTCTTGCCGGCGCAGAAACTGTACTAAGGCTTGTTCGATCGCCGGACCACCTTCTGCCAGGGGGGCAACTTCCTTGATGTCGCGGTTGACCGCTTCCAGTCGTAGGTTGGCCGCGGCAATCTCGTCGCGCACGGCCTTGCTGGGGTCTACCGTCTGTGCGACCGAACGAAGTTCGTCCTGCAGGCGCCGCAACTCGCTTGCTTGCGCTTCAAAACGTTGGCGGGCTTGCTTTTGTGCCACCTGCGCGGGCGTCAGCCACAAGGTGTCGGCCAGCGCCAGGCAGCTGACCAGGATTGCCAAAAACAGAAACACCCGCTCCCGCAGTTGCAAAGCGTCTATGCGGGTAGCCAATTGCTGCCATTGTTTTTTCATGGCCTGCTCCCGGGTGTGCTGGCTGCGGCGGCAGGAGTAGCTGCGGGGGGTTCCACGCTGACCAGGTTGAAGGCCCAGACCGCGCGCGCAGGCGCAGCGGTAGCCCCCGAGCTTGCCGACGCTGGGGCGGCAGGTACCGGGACGGCCGATGCGGCAGCCTTTTCAACCTTGACGGTTGACAGCTTCAGCCCTTGCATCAGTGGACTCAGGGACAGTTTGTCGACCCAATCATTCAAAGCGGCCGGCTCCAGCGTGAAGCCGCTCACCTCGAAGCGGGTGCCGTCCATACGGACCTCGTTGATCCAGACCGGTGTGGGAATGCTGCGCGCTACCCATGTCAACCGATCGGAATGCCCCCAGCCGGGGCGGAACATGCCCTCCTTCAGCGCATCACGCAGTCTTTCGCGCTGCAGCACGGTATTGCGCCGCTCGGTCAGCTGCGCGAGTAGCGCGGGATCCACAGGCGCGGCATTGTCCCGGCTGCGCTTGATGGCGCTTTGCAGATTCTCTACCTCCGCCGCGTGGGCTGAGACGGACTGCTGCAGGGACTCACTGGCGCGGTCCAGGTTCCAGACCCAGGCAGCGCACAAGGCTGTGCCTAGTATGAAGAATGCGCCCAAGGCAACCGCCATCGTGTGCGCAGAAAAGTAACGCTTTTGCGTCAGCAGTATCGGCGTGCACAGGTTGATTTGCTGGGGCATGGTCGTGGGTGCTGTTGCGTGGTTCTACAGCTTGCGGGTTTCCGTGCGCAGCAGGACGCCAAGCAGGGGCAGGCAATATTGCAGGTCGGCGCCCTCCAGCGTTTGTAGACCTAAAAAATGCGCATCCAGATTCATGGCCGACACCGTTTGACCCAACTCTCGGCTTAGCCAACCCGCCATTTCTTCGGAGCGCTCACCCGCATAAACACGCAAGCCCCCCAGCGGCATGCTGGACCATGTGCGGTCCCATAAATCCAGTGAACGTTGCACCTCCACAAAGACCCGCTGTACCAGTTCATCTTCGCTCTGGTTGGTGGATGCCAGGCTGCTGGTGGAGCCTCCTCCCGCATAGTCCGGCACGTATTCGCCAACCGGTGTGTAAGCGTCTGCGGCGGCTTCCGCACCCGTATCCACGCCTGCACCCCACGGCATAGTTAAGAAACCCAGCGGTAAATCCAACCTTCGCGTAAAGAACAATTCCTCATTTGCACTGATAGTCAGCAAGGCTTGCTGCCCTTCGGAAATCAGCAAAGCCGCATCGGCACGGTCCAATCGGCCGTCCGCTTTGGCTAACGCACTTTGCAAGTTGCGTTGGGCGGTTTCCTGGATGTCGATGACAGGGACCTTCCAATTCAGCGCATCACCCAGAGCCATGACTTCGCGTATGACCTCGTTCTTGGCAGCGACCACGAACAGGTGGTTCGGGCCTTTCTGCTGCCCGTCACCGACCTGCATCACATCCAAGGTGATGTCGTCGATGTGTACATTGACCATCTCGCGGATCTGGAAGCGTGCTGCGGCACGCAGTTCTTCTGGGGCCACGGGTGGCGCATCAATCTGCAGCAACTGGTACTGCTCGGGGCGCAGCATGATGTGTGCAACCAAGCCCTTGAGCCCCAATCCGTGCAGCCTACGGACAAAGTCCTCCATGCTGTCTGCGCCTTGCGTCTCTACCCCCAATTGCTGGATGACTGACAGCCCATCGGAGTTGGTGGACGCCCGGACAAAGGCAAATGTGCCCGCTGACCAGGACACGATGAGCTGATCTTGCGAGGATTTACCTTTCCAGGGCCAGCGCATGCCTAGGCGCGCTCCTGTGGTGCGCGTGGCAAATGGAAACCGGTTGCTGCAATCATGGTTGGCATCGCCTGTAAATATGCTGCTCTCATTTTAATAGCTACTAGAACAATCATGTCACTGATTGACAGGCTTTTGGCTATTGTTTGAAGAAATCGACGCCAATTTACGTCAATAGTTCTCGCGCCGGTAGATCAGTGGGCTTTTGAATAGGCCAAATGTTGCGCGTGCACTGGGGTCTCGGTCATAGGCAGGCGCGCTGCACCAATTGCCGCTCAGATAGGGACGGGCAGCAGATATAGACGTGCCCAACGGTGACGCAGGAGTGGTCGTGGGACAGGTTACCGGTGCGCCGGCACTACCCAGGTTGAGGATGAGGTCCAAGCTGCCTGAAGATACAGGGGCGGGCGAAGGCTTGGTGAGGTTGACTTGGCTCAACCCTGCGGCAAAGGGGGCCACTGATGCAACATGGCTCAACCCCATATTCGTGGCGGTAATCCCCCCCTGGTAGTTGATCAGGTTGACGTTGGCTGTAGCCAAACTGGTGCAGCTGTCTGCGGTATTGCGGACAAAGGAGCCGCCGTTCCAGTATTGCGCTTCAAGGGGCATGGCTAAATCTACCAGGCCGGAACCATAGGCGTTTTGCAGACGCAGACGTCCAAAGCGCATACGCGCGCCGCTGGCAAGCGTTGTCGCCGTACAGGTCCCGCTGGATGTTCCTGCCGTGTCGGCAGTGCAGGCGGTGTTGGTCTCGTCCATATTGCGATCGATAAGCAACACGCCGTCGGGTGTATCCGTCACGCGGACGCCGAATGCCAGCGTGTCAAATGCACCCCAAGTGGCATCAGCCGTCGTGGTAATCGGTCGTGCGAATTGCGTCGCAGAGTAGCTGGCGGCTCCCGCGCCGGCGCCAGTCCCCCAGGGGGCCGTGAAGGTCACGCGTGTACCCAATGCGGTGCCATTGTTATTGTTCTCGGCTTGGGTGCTCACTACCCCCTTGGCAAACACACCGCTGTAGTTTTGTGTTCTGGCATTGGCTGCATTTTGGGCTTCAATGGAAGCGGTGAGGCTAAAGGGTTGGGCCATATAGGTATAGGTACCTGCCGCACACCCAGGGATAAATGATGGACTGGTGACTGCGAAGTGATCGGGGATGAATCGGCCAAGTGACACCGCCGTCTTATTGCCAATGCTGCAGCCATATTGACCGCTACTCAGGGTATCTGCAAGATTTGCATTGCTTGCCGTGCTGGTCACGCAGTCCCCATTTGCGCTGTCCACCGCAGTGAAGCTATCGTCACGGAAGGCGCCGGGTGCCAGGTAGAGGTAACCGACCTCCGTATAGGTGGCGCTGACCGCCGCTGCATTGCCGGTCAGCGTGGCGGGCGCCAGCGTACCCACCACGCCACCATTCACCTGGGTCGCGTCTTGGGTCGTGATTTGTGCGGTCAACTTGGTCGCGTCGCGGGCCAGGCTGCCACTGTAATTGGTACCTGTGCTGGTGGTCGCCTGCAAGGTGAAGTTTGCTCCAGCCCTGATGATCGGGGTCGCTGTGGATGAGGGTGCAGCCGCAGTGGCTGTAGTCACGAGGGTCACAGCCGATGGCCGCACGGAGAAGTCGTCCGTGGAGCAGCTGACAATGCTGGGCGTCTGGCTGGCATCGGTCACCCGGCAGCGCAAGTCGGCATACGCTTTGGTTACCGTCATGTTGGCGGTACTTTTGCGTCCTAGTTCTGTAGGCTGATTGACTTTGGTAAACGTCAGCGTCTGGCTGACGGCCGGACTGATGGCAGTGCGGGATGCACAGGCCGTGGCGCCGGACCCGTCCACCAACTCTACTGTCACGCTCTTGTCCACATCGGAGGCATACAGGGTTTCGACTGCGTCTGCCGTGCCATTGCTGTCCGCGTCCTTGAGTGCTACCACGTCGAAGGCGAAAGCCGTACCTGCCAGCTTGGTGTAGAGATGTCCGGTCAGTGCATTGGCTCCGCTTTCCACGCAGTTGAAACCAAATGGCACAGCACATAAGAAGCTGCGACTCGCATCGCATGTTGTTCCGGTGGTGTAGTCGCTCACCACACAGGCCGATGCCGTACCGGTGTGTTCCGTGATCGCACCCGATGCCACGTTGATGTTCAGTGACTCGGTGAGGTTGTTGCTCAAACCAAAGATCACCGTATTTTCATTTGCAAATGTGTAGCTTGCGGTGCCGGCGCCGGCCACAACGGAGGTCAGCGAGTTAATGGCGCCACCTGAGACATTGGACCAGGTGCCGTGCGCGGGGGTGGTACTCAGGTTGATGCTGGTGCCAGCCAATGTGAACAGCGCGTGGGTTGCATCGTGTGCTTCGATGGTGATGTTGGCCGGCGCCGTGCAGCTGGAAACAGCGCCGTCATGCTTGATATGGAAGTGGTCCAGTGAGGTGCAGGTGGCGCGGGTCAAGGCCATATCCGCCGCCGCCTGGGGGGCACTGATTTCCACGGCATAGACATACACCTCGTCAATGCTGCCATTCGCGCCGTTGGGTGTACCGCCATTGGGTGTGACGCCAGAAGTTCGGTTGTCGCCAACGTAGATGGAGCTCACACCGGATAAAAAGCCATTGGTGGTGCCCCGCGTGGGAGCACCGTTTTGCAGCACCCCGTCCAGGAAGATTGCCAACGTCGTCTGGTTGGTGCCCGCGCGCACATTCCAGGCGATGCCGATGTGATGCCAGGTGTTGAGCGCGTAGGTTTGGGCCGGTGCGGTGGCGGTGATGGAGGTTCCAGCGCTGTCGGTCACAACAAAGGTCAGCGCACCCGTTGCAGACTTCATCAAGAAAAACGGCCGGTTGGCCACGGTCGTGGCGTCCAGCAGCATGGCGGCCGAGGTATTCCACTTGAGATTGGAGTTGAACCAGAAGTCAACGGAACCCTGGCTGCCAGGCACCATGGGCGTTGCCACCGCATCAATCGTGGTGTTCAGCGTATTGTTGGTAAAGCTGCCGCCCCGGCACAGCTTTCCACCGGGGAACAAACCCTGCGCCACATTGGTGGCTAACCCGACACGCGAAGCATGCTGGCTATTGCCGGACGTGTCTTTGACCTCACCCGCAACGCCCAGCCAGGCGCTCTCATCGAAACGGTACTCGGCTGCCTTCGAGACCAATTGGTTGGCCGGGTACCACAGGATGGATGTGCCAACCGTGGTGTCGATGAAATTCTGGTTGTAGGCGTATTGGGTGTAGTCGGTAGTCGTGAGCTGCACACCCACGGTCGCGCCCGATCCGGTGGAGGAGCCGGTCGTGTACTGGTAGCGGAAGTTGCCGTTGACGCCGGCCGTGCTTTCCAGCAACTGCACCTGGAAGTTGTAGCGAGTGGTCGTGTTGTAGAGCTTGACGTTGACCCACGAGATGACGAAACGGCGATTCGGCGCTGTGCCCAACAATTCATACTGCACCGACGCCCCGGCCGTGCTGTTGGCGGTGCCGGCGACGATGTCCAGCCAATAGGCGGCCATCAGCCGCTGGGGAACTGCATTGACGCAACCCGTATAAGCGCCGGGGCCGGCCGTGATCGGTAGCGCCTGAGAACTGTAGTCGCGATGAAAACCCGATACATCGGTGGGGAAGGCCAGTATGCCGTTCGAATACACACGCACGCTGCTGTAAGCAGTGCCCCCGAATGTGAAAGTGAATCCACCGGGGAAGGCTACGTCGGCCCAATCGTCATCGCCATTGGGATAGTCTGTACAGGCTGGCGATGGGCTGGTGGTGTGCCAGGTCACCGTGCTGGCCGTGCCGCTGGGGGTATCGTAGGCGAAGACGTCATTCCGATAGGCATAGGTCTGGGCCTGGGCAGTATGGCCGGCAAGCAAGACACTTGCCAACGCCAGTGCTTTTATCACCTCGGCAAACGCCACTGCCCAACGATGTGTAAAGCAACGCCAAGAATTGGTCATGAAAATGTCCCCTAGAACTCTACGGACGCGGATACGCTGCGCTCAATAAATCCAACGCTCCCTGGCACGCCACCAGTTGATGCAATAGATTGCATGCTCAAGATCGTCCGAGTGATGCCGCCTTCGTCGTAGGTTTGCGGTGTGCAGTTAACCACAACGGAGAATCCTTCTATTGGACTGGGTGCGGAAGCTACGGGTGTTGTGCAGGAGGCAGGCGCGGCGGGCAAGGCCACTGCAGCCCACTCCAAGCCTGCACGCGCTGCCCAATAGGCGCGCGAGCCCTGTATGTCCTGTGCTGAAGTGACTTGTTGGGTACCAGAAATGCTCACCATATATCCACCCAGCGCAGCGAGCAGCACCACTATCACGATAGCGGCGATGGCGGCAAATCCGCCTTGCGGGTTGTTGCGCAGCGACTTCATGGTGTGTTGTTCACATGGACTTCTTGGTATAGGCCAACGGACTCAGCACTGGGTGTGTCGGTCAACGTAATGCTGAGTTGCACCAACGCGTTGCGCTGCAGGTCGCTGTTGTTATAGACAAAGTTGCAAGCAGCCACATTGTTGGCCAGTATGGGGCCTGTTGCGTTGGCGCAGGTGGTGCCTGCCGCAGCCAGGGTCCGCACGGTACGGCGCAACGTGCCCGCAGCCGCATCGCACACGTAGGAAACCACCTGCTCACTGTTCGGGATGACATGGAATCGGTTGCTGGGCGAGGCCAGCGGAAATTGCCGTGGGGTGATATTGATTTTGATCTCGGGAGAGAGAGTCCCAGCCGCCACACTGGTCACCGCCGAGGTATTGTTCTGGGCATAGGCATCCGAGCCAGAGCTGTTGCCCAGGTTGTAGATCGCAATGATGTCTCCGCTCACGATCATCTGGTCGGTCAGCGCGCTGTTGGTACCCAGCATGTCGAAACTGCCGTCCGAGGTGCCAAAGTCCAGAATGTCGCCCGCCCCGGCCGCGTTGGTGACCGCGCGGTAACGCCCGCCCGTTCGGGTGGGAATGAACTCCACGCACTGGTTGCTGGTCTGACGTATGCTGTTGGGCAAGGCCTTGTGCAGGTCTCGTGCGATGCGTCGCAGCGTGGTGTCTGCTACATCGGTTAGCGCAGCACGCCGACCACTGGCGAAATAGCTGTCAATGGGGCCTCTCATGAAAGTCGCAACCATGCCGCTTATCGCACCCAGGATCACGATCACCATGATCAGTTCGACCAAGGTAAATCCGTGTTGGTAGCATTTCGTTTTACACATGGTCTAGTAATTGGTTCGCCATCCTGTGATGGTCACGCTTTCAGCTCCACGACTCACGGTAACGACCGCTCGCTTGGCTGCAATGCCGCCCAATGTCTGTAAAGTCACTGCTGCCTGGACTTGGTAGCCATAGACCGACGTTGGCATACCGGTCAGGATTGGACCGGTCGCCGATATGGTTTCAGTGAAGTTGTAATCGTCCACCGCATCGTACAGGTCACGTCCCGATTCCACCACGTTTGCTCCGCCATCTGGGTCCGCGTAGGCCTTTTGCAAAATCTCCTCCATGATCGAGTCCGCGAGCGCTGCTGCCTGCTTGCGCACCATGGGATCCGCGCTGGACTTTGTGACGGTGTTCATCACGGAAAGAATCCCGGCAAGCCCCGCACTGATCACCACAATAAAGATGATGACCTCGACCAGTGTGAAGCCGTGCAAGTACTTCCTAGTCATGGACAAAGCCGGTATCGGCCTCCACGGTAATAGGGGTGCTGTTGGCAACGGTTATGGTGACGGCCGTTGTCTGATCCGTGGCACCCAAGGGCGTAAACTGAAAAGGGCCAACGAGCGTAGTGGAGAGCCCGGTGCCCGCGCGGGGTGTAAACGGAGGGTTTAGTGCAGGAGCGACGACGGCTGAGGCGGCCGTACAAGCGACGGTCGCCGGGTTGTTTACAAACATGGTCATTGTCACGCCCGTTGCATTGACCGTCACACAGACGGTGCGGCGTCGGGCAATGGCGGTCTTTTGTGCAAAGCGCAGCACGGACAGGGTTTGGTCATGCATGCCCCGAGAATTGAACGTGTTCATGTCGAACATCCGTGGTGCAGCATACACAGCCAAGACACCCAGCACTACGATGACCATGATCAACTCGACCAGCGTGAAGCCGCGCACAGCACGCGCACCTGGTGGACGGTGAACTGAGCGATTGGGGTACATGGTGCTCTGCTTAAATTGCTATTGAGTTTATAGCAATCTAGTCAATGTTCACGAGACCCACAAGCGAATACTCTGCGTTAACTTTTTTGCGATGCGCAGTGCACGTGAGCGTATTGGCGTGCTGCATGGGATTCACTCCGTAAGGGGGTAGAGGACGGGCACTGAAATTCGTTCCCATTATCTGGCAACTACACGTTTGTCGGTAGCTGTTCGCCGCTGCACCAAGCCTGCCACATGCGACGGTACAAGGCCTCCAGGTCGCGGGTGAACTGCTCCGGCTGGCATAGCGGGCTGGCCTGCATGCGAGTGCGGATTTGGGGCCGCAATGCTGCCAGCCGCTCTGGCTGCATGGCCAGGGCAACGGCTCCGGCCACATAGGTGTCGATGCTGGGAAATGCCAGTTCGCCTTCCAAACCGATGTTGGCCAGGGCCGCGTACGACTGACGGGACACCACGGTATTGCCCTCCAGTGTGACCACGGGCACGCCCGCCCACAAAGCTTCCAGCGTGGTCATGCCACCATTGAAAGGGAAGGGATCGAGGGCAATATCCACATGCCCATACTCCGCGAACATCTCATGGTGGGCCGAAGTGCCGCGCAAATCCAGCCGCGCCGCATCAACGCCGCGTTGGGCAAAGCGTTCGATGAACTGTTGGCAGACGCCGTCGTCGGCCAAGGCCGCTGCTTTCAACACCAAGCGGCTCTCCGGCACGGCGCACAGAATCTTTGCCCAGGCATCCAGTACCTGTGGCGCTAGTTTGGCCAGCCGGTTGAAGGAGCCAAAAGTCACGAAGCCATTTTCCAAGGCGGGTGCTGGTGCCACCTCACCGGCGTAAACAGGCGCGCTGAAGCAAAAGCGCGTATGCGGCAGGTGCAGTACGCGCTCGGAAAATAGTTGCCCGCTGCCGGATGGACTGGTATACGGGTCGCTGATGAAGTAGTCCATGCTGGACATGCCCGCCGTGTTGAAGTAGCCAATCCAGGTGGCTTGCACGGGAGCGGGGTGCAGCGCAAAGCTTAGCAAGCGGTGGTTGCCCGTATGGCCCGATAAGTCCACCAGTACATCCACCTGCGCCTCGCGAATGCGCTTGGCCAGTTCCTGTGGTGTCTCAAACGCCACGTCTGACCAGGCATCCACGGCGGCGGCAATCTCGCCGGTGGTGCTGTCTTTCTTCAGCCCCGCGGAGAAGCAGTGGAACTCAAAGTGCTCCTTGTCGTGCATGCGCAATACATCGCGCAGCAGGAAGCCCACAGGGTGGGCAGCGAAATCCGCAGAAACGTATCCCACTTTGAGCTTGCGTTGCGGGTCGCGGTTGCGCTCGTTGAATTGCGCGGGCCGGGCCATCGGCGCTTCGTACTTGGCCGCCCAAGCCAGGTGGTGCTGAAAGACGTCTTCGCGCGAGAATTCGGGCAGGTAGTTCATCTCAAACAGCACGTTCGACGCCATGGGCATCTGGTTCGCGTCCTTGTCCGACACGTCCATGTAAATATCCAACGCCAACTTCGGGCTGCCCGTTTCACTCAGACAACCTGCCAGATTCACCTTGGCGCGCAGGTCTTGTGGGTAGGCTTCGATGGCCCTACGGCTTAAAGCCATGGCTTTTTCAAGGTTGCCGCATTCCTTGTGGGCAACCGCCAACAAAACCAGGCGCTGGTTGGTCTCGCCTTTTTCTTCTATGCAGCGTTCCAGGTAATCAACCACCAGTTCCTGGTGACCTGAAAAACCTTGCAAGGCCACCAGGCTGTAATGTGCCTCGGCATAGTCTGGGCGTATGTCCACGGCCTTTTGGTACTGCGCAATGGACTCCTTCAGTTTGCCCCTGGCGAACAGCACATTGCCCAGATTGCCGTAGGGCTCGGGTCGGGTGGGGTAGTCTTGCACCAAGCGTTCGGCTTCGACCTGCGCCTCTTCGAGTTGGCGCAGCTCTATCAGTGCCGCTACACGGTTCACCCGCACTTCATAGTATTGCGGGTCCAGCGCCAGGGCTCTGTCCAGCCAAGCCAGGGCTTGCGCAAAGGCATTGCGCGCCAAATGCCATTCGCCCAGATTGCCGAGTGTGCGCACATCCTTGGGGTCGAGCTGGTGTGCGCGCTCATAATCGGCCAGCGCCTGGTCGTAGGACAGGGCTAGCCGGTGGGCGATGCCCCGGGTGCACCACAGCGCGGCGTTTTCCGGTTGTTTTTGCAGCGCGGGTGCAATGGCCGCCAGTGCGGCGGCATGCTTGCCCTGCAGCAGTGCGCGCTTGGCCGCTGCGTGCATGGCCTCCACATCCCCTCCTTGGGCCGCGCGTATTTCCAGCAGAGCGGCTATGGACTGCAGGCCTTGCCTATCCAGCCAACCAATACACCAGCGGCTGATGAAGCTCAACATAGGGCCCGTGTTCAACCCACAAAAGCATGGAGCACCATGGAGAAGAGGATTTGGCGCACCACTTCCGGGGCATAGCCTGCTGCGAGCAGGCGCGGTTGCAGGCGGTGGGCCACGATCGCGCGACCCAGCAAGCCCAGACGGTACTGGTTGCGCACCTCGCGGGCCTGGGTATTGAATTTCTCCAGAGCCTGTGCCCACTCGGCCTTGCTTGGGGCCTTGTTCTTTTTGGGCTTGGGAATCACGGCCATGAACGCAGACTCAAGTGCCTGTGTGGCGTCGGAATATCGGCTCAATCGGACTTCCCCAAAAAAATTGGGTTGCTGAAAACTCAGCAACCCAGGCTACCTGACCGCAAAAATCGACTCAATGAGTCGAGACAGCTTTACGAAATAGCAATAGCAGTAAAGTTGGCCGTTACCGATGGTGTAACCGACGTATTGCCCACGACGCAAGTGGTGCCGCTGGAGCCGGCTGCCGCAGCAGTAATACCGTAGCCCGCTGGCATGCCGCCCTGCACGAGACCGCCAACATCCGAGCAATTCGCAACCGCTGAAGTGCCAGCCTTGGTGGAGCTGATGCTGCGGGAAGCGTAGTTGATGGTGGACGCGGCAGACAATGCGCCGGCTACGCCCTGAGTGGCGGCCGATACGGCGTCGGACTTCAAATCCACAAACTTGGGCAAGGCAACCGCAGCCAGCACGCCCAAGATGACGATTACCATCACCAATTCAATCAGAGTAAAACCGCCTTGGTTCTGTTTCATAGTAGTCACCTCAGTAAATAAAGACACGTTTTCCCGTAGCGGGAGACGAGACCAACGACCGCTCGAATCGACGGGTACGACCAAATTGTAGTCCTAACACATCGCGCTGTGCACGAAGTTTGAGCAGTAAACGTATGAATTAGTTCACGAAATTGCCACATATCTGCTCTTGCCGCCAGGAACAGATGGCCGTTTAAGGGGGCGCTTGATACAGCCAAGTGTAGGGTGCATACGGCACCAACCGGACTTCCTCCGCCGTTGCGACGATTCGAAACCAGATGGCATCGGCGGCCTGGATCGGTTCCAGCCATTCTGGGTACAGCAGGCGATAACCCACGCAAACGCATTCCGCATCAAACAGCCAGCTGCCGGGTTCCACCTTCTCTGCGTCTTGCATCGCCCATTCCCCGGCAAAGTTCGGTGGAACAGCTTTCAAGAGTTGGAACGGGTTCTTGACAACGGGGGACTTGTCCGCCACCCGTATGTGGCGGGTCAACTGCTCAACCAGCAGCGCAGCACGTAGCTGCGTTAGTGTGGACCACACACCGACCTGCTCGGCCCGGGCTTGCAGCACCCGCAATTGGCGCCCAAATACCCATAGCAGTGCAACGATCACCAAGACCAGGATGCTCCACTCCACCATGCGGCGGCTCCAGAATCCGCCGCCGCCGGGTGCCGGTCTCGTGGCCACGCTGGGGCCTCAACCGCCGCCGCGGCCCATGGCCGCCTGGCCCAGATTCCACAGGGGCAGGAACACGCCCAAGGCCAGCAGCAGCACCAGCACGCCAATGACGACCAGCAAGATGGGCTCGATGGCAGCCGACAAGCCCTTGATGTTGTAGTCGGTCTCCCGTTCGTACATGCTGGCAATCTCGAACAGCAGGTTGTCCAGCTCGCCGGTTTCTTCACCTACATTGATCATTTGCAGCACCACCGGCGTGAACACCCCGGTCGCCGCCGCACACCGCGAGATGCTCTCGCCACGCTCGATGCCGTCGCGCATCTGCTCAATGCGGGCGCCGATGAAGGCGTTGTCCACGGTCTGTGCCACCACCGTCAGGGCCTGCACCAGCGGCACGCCACTTTGGCTGGACAGCGCAAAGCTGCGGGCAAACCGCGCCAGTGTCGCCTTGAGAATGATGTCGCCGATGATGGGCAGTTTCAGTTTGCGCGAATCCCAACGGTAGCGCCCGTTCACGGTGCGCACATAACTGCGGGCCGCTACCGCCACCGCGATTCCTCCGGCAATCAGCATGGGCCACCACTTGATCATCCAGGCCGAGAATCCCAGCAGGCCGCGGGTGATCAGCGGCAGCTGCGCGTTGAAGCTCGCAAATACCTTGGCAAACACCGGAATCACAAAGAGGTTGAGGATCACGATGGCCACGGCCATGGCGATGACCACAAAAATCGGGTAGCGCACCGCTTGCTTGATGCGCTCGCGCACATCGCGCTCAAACTCCATATGCTCGTTCAGGCGCAAAAACACTTCGGTGAGCCGCCCCGTCATTTCGCCCACGCGGATCATGGAGATATAGAAGCCACCAAACAGGTCCTGGTGGCGGGCCATGGCAGCGGACAACTCCCGACCCTGGTCCAGGCTGGAGCGTATGTCCTTCAGCAAGTCGACCATGGCGGGCTTGGTGGCCGAGGCCTGCAGGCCGGAAAAGGCCCGCAGAATCGGTACCCCCGCCTTGTTCAGCGTGTACATCTGGCGCGAAAAAATCATCAGGTCTTCATCGACGACTGGCTTGCGGTTGATCTTTTCCCACCAGTTGTCTGCCTGCGCCTCGACCTCGACCTTGGCCAGAGCTATGTAAACCGGCGTGACGCCGATGGACCGCAACTGGTCCGCCACGCCGTTTTCAGTCATGGCGTCGAGCTTGCCATCGACCGCTTCGCCCCGGTTGTTACGCCCCCGCCATTCAAAAATTGCCATACGGGGTTAGCCCATGGCCTCGTCCGAGTCACCGACATCAAAACCCACCCGTAGCGCTTCAGCCAGCGAGGTACGGCCCTGGCGCACGATTTCCAGTGCGTGGTAGGCCATGGTGTGGCCCTTCATGCGTTCGCGCGCCAGGCGCATGAAGGTGGCGGGGTCGGAGGTGGAGGCCGCATGCGTCAGCTCGGTGTCCATCTCCAGCAATTCGTACACCCCTTGGCGACCGGAATACCCCGTGCCATTGCAGGCCGAGCAGCCCATGCCGCGCTTGGGGGATATGGTTTCACCCGGTTCCAAGATGGATTCCAGCCAGGCGTTCTCTTGTGCCGTGGGCGTTTGGGGCGCCGTGCACTCCTTGCACAGCGTGCGCAGCAGGCGCTGCGCGATGACGGCCTGCAGCGAGGTGGACACCATGAAGGCCGGAATGCCCATGTCCAGTAAACGAAACGGCGTGCTCATGGCATCGCGCGTGTGCAGCGTGGACAGCACCAAGTGGCCGGTGATGGCGGCGCGCATGCCGATTTCGGCGGTCTCGGCGTCGCGCATTTCGCCGACCAGTACCACGTCCGGATCCTGGCGCAGCACCGAGCGCAGCACGCGGGCAAAAGTCAGTTCGATCTTTTCGTTGACCTGTACCTGGGTGAGGCCGGGCAGGCGGTACTCGATAGGGTCCTCGACGGTGATGACCTTGAGCTCGGCCGCGTTGATCTCGGCCAGCGCCGCATACAGCGTGGTCGTCTTGCCGGAGCCAGTCGGCCCGGTGACCAGCACCATGCCGGCGCTGCGGCCCAGCACCTCGCGAAAGCGCTTGAGCATGGCGTCGGGCATGCCGATGCTGTCCAGCCTGCGCATGCCGGCACCCTGGTTCAGCAGACGCATCACCGCCGATTCGCCATAGGCGGTGGGCAGCGTCGAGAGACGCACGTCAATCGTGTTGTCCTTGATGCGCACGCTGAAGCGGCCATCCTGCGGCAAGCGCTTCTCGGAAATGTCCAGCCCGGCCATCAGCTTGAGCCGCTGGGCCAGTGCCGCACCGATGCGCTTGTCGGCCTGGGTTTGCACCTGTAGCACGCCGTCCACCCGCACCCGCACCTGCAAGCCGTCTTCTTGTGGCTCGATGTGCACATCAGACGCGCCCACCTGCATGGCGTCTTCGAACAGGGATTGCAGCAGACGCACCACGGGCGCGCCTTCCAGGCCCACGCTGGCAGTCAGTTCGCCGAAGTCCACCGCATCGCCCAGGTCTTTTTCCAGGGCACGGGCCAAGCCGCTGATTTCCTCGGTGCGCCGGTACAGACGGTCAAATGCGGGCACCAAGCCGCTCTCGGGCACCGCGGCGATGCTGATGTTGCGCTTCAGAATGCGGCTGAGTTCGTCAAAGGCAAACAGGTCCAGCGGATCACCCAGCGCCACCAGCAGCGTGTCGCCCTTGTCTTCCAGTACCAGGGCCTTGAAGCGCCGCGCGGCCGACTCCGGTAACAGTTTGACCACATCGGCCCGGAACGGGAAGGTCTTGAGGTTGACGAACGGAATGCGCAACTGGCGGGCCAGGCCGTTGGCCAGCAGCTCCTCGGTGATGATGCCGGTTTCTATCAGCAGGCGGCCCATCTTCTTGCCGGTGGTGCGCTGCAACTCCAGGGTTTGTTGCAACTGTTCCTGCGAGATCAGGCGTTGCTGCACCAGCACATCGCCCAGGCGCAGTTTCTCGGGACGACCTGGCGCGGGTCGCGGAGCGTCCGGCGCGGGAGGAGGGGCGCTGGCTGCCATATTCATGCGCGTGTTCCTTGTGGGTGTAGCAAAAATAATAGCACGGGGCGCCGTAAATCAGCGGGCTATTGCTGCGGCCGCATCGGCAGGGCTAAAACTTGTACTTGCTTCCGCATCCGCTGACATGGTTGCGGTTGCTGGACATGCACTGGTAGAACGCCCGCTTGTTGCCGCTGGAGCTTTCGCAATCACCCAGCGTGACCTCGGACTTGGCCTGGCGCAGTTTGGCTGCCGTGGCGTCGTATTCGGCCTGGGTGATGTAGCCGTCCTTGGTGTTGCGCTGGCCAACCTCCAGCATGGTATCGACCTGGGAGTGAATGTTGTCCACGGCTGCGGCGCAAGACAAGGGCTCGGTCTTGGGGTCCACCTTTTGCAGGCCTTTAACCAGGCCGTCGCGCATATCCGCCACGTCTTTGGGGATCTTCTTGGTGCCGTCGGGGTTGGCGCCACCCTGGCTGCTGGGGTTGTTGTTGCCGCCAAAACCGCTATTGCTGTTGTGCAGCTTGATGGGCTCTCCGGCTTTTTCGGTGTTGGGGGGCTGGGAGCCGTAGTGGACCTTGCCGTCGGCATCGGTCCATTTGTACACGCCCTGCGCCGTGGCGGCAGGCGCCAACAGTGTCGTCAGCAGCAGTGCGCCGGCCATGGCAGTGGTGGCGGTTATCCAGCGTGTCTTCATCCAAGCGCTCCCCGGTGTTCTACAAATTCGGCGCCAGCAGGCGCTGCAAGTCAGTCGCCTTCATCTGGCGGCGTTGGGCCAAATCTTGCAATTGGTCATCGCCGATTTTGCCGACATTGAAGTAGCTGCTGTCTGGGTGGCCAATATAAAAGCCGCTGACGCTGGCCGCTGGTGTCATGGCCAGGCTTTCGGTCACGCCCATGCCGATTTCCTCGCACTGCAAGAGCGCAAACATGTCCTGCTTGACGCTGTGGTCCGGGCAGGCCGGGTAGCCGGGGGCGGGGCGTATGCCCTTGTATTTTTCGGCGATCAGGTCATTGGCGCCCAATGCCTCTTGCACGGCATAGCCCCACAGATCCTTGCGCACCCGCTCGTGCAGGGCTTCGGCAAACGCCTCGGCCAGCCTGTCGGCCAGGGCTTTCAACATGATGGACGAGTAGTCGTCATGGGCGGCCTCAAAGGCCTGGGCGCGCTTGTCGGCACCTAGGCCTGCGGTCACCGCAAACAGGCCGGCGTAGTCCGGAACGGTTTTGCCATTCTGGCCGCTAGCCCTCGTCGCGTGGTCTTCATGCGCTCCTGATTTGGTAGCAATCTGCGGTGCCACAAAATCCGCCAAGCAGCGGCTGGGCATGGTCACGCCGTCCACCACCGGCTTCTCGGTCTGCTGGCGCAGGCCGTACCAGGTGAGCACGCGCTCGGTGCGGGTTTCGTCTGCGTAGAAGGCGATGTCGTCCTCGTCCACGCTGTTGGCCGGGTAGAGCGCGACCACGGCGTTGGCGGTCAGCCAGCGGCCATCCACAATTTTCTTCAGCATGGCCTGGGCGTCGGCGTAGACGCGCTTGGCCTCCACACCGACCACCTCGTCGTCCAGGATGGCCGGGAAGGGGCCGGCCAAATCCCAGGTCTGGAAGAAGGGCCCCCAGTCGATGTACTTGGCCAGCTCGCCCAGGTCGAAATTCTTGAACACGCGCCGGCCGAAGAACTTCGGCTTGGTGGCCGTGTAGCTGCTCCAGTCGATGGGCGTCTTGTTGGCGCGCGCCTTGTCCAGCGTCCACATCGGCGTCTGCTTCTTGTTGGCGTGTTGGGTGCGCACCCGTTCGTAGTCGGCGCTCAGCTCGTCCAGGAACTGGCCGGACTGGTCGCTCAGCAGGCTCTGCGCCACGCCCACGCTGCGCGAGGCATCGGGCACGTAGACGACAGGGCCTTCGTAGTGCGGCGCAATGCGCACGGCCGTGTGCACGCGGCTGGTGGTAGCGCCGCCGATTAACAGCGGGATCTTCTTGATGCGGAAGTAGTCGTCCTTCTGCATCTCGCCGGCCACGTACTGCATCTCTTCCAGGCTGGGCGTGATCAGACCCGACAGGCCGATGATGTCCGCGCCTTCCACCTTGGCGCGGGCCAGCACCTCGTGGCAGGGCACCATGACGCCCATGTTGACCACGTCAAAGTTATTGCACTGCAGGACCACGGTGACGATGTTTTTGCCGATGTCGTGCACGTCACCCTTGACGGTGGCGATGACGATCTTGCCCTTGCTACGCACGTCGCGCCCTGCCGCCTCGTCCTGGCGCTTTTCTTCCTCGATGTAGGGGATCAGATGCGCCACGGCGGACTTCATGACCCGCGCGCTCTTGACCACCTGGGGCAAAAACATCTTGCCGGCGCCGAACAGGTCGCCGACGATGTTCATGCCGTCCATCAGCGGGCCCTCGATCACGTGCAGCGGGCGCCCGCCGGTGGCCAGAATCGCGCGGTAGGCTTCCTCGGTGTCTTCCACAATGAAGTCGGTGATGCCGTGCACCATGGCGTGGCTCAGGCGCTGGCCCACCGGCACGGGCGCTTCGGGCGTGCCGCGCCATTCCAGCTTCTTGCTCTCGTCCTTGGCGCCGCTCTTGGCGGTCTCGGCGATCTCGACCAGGCGCTCACCCGCGTCCTCGCGGCGGTTCAGCACCACATCTTCGACGCGTTCGCGCAGCACGGGTTCCAGGTCGTCATACACGCCCACCATGCCGGCGTTGACGATACCCATGTCCATGCCGGCGGCAATCGCGTGGTACAAAAACACGGTGTGGATGGCCTCGCGCACCGGGTCGTTGCCGCGGAAGCTGAAGGACACGTTGGACACGCCGCCGGACACCTTCGCGCCGGGCAGGTTGTTCTTGATCCAGCGCGTGGCCTCGATGAAGTCCACCGCGTAGTTGTTGTGCTCTTCAATGCCGGTGGCGATGGCGAAGATGTTGGGGTCGAAGATGATGTCTTCCGGTGGAAAACCCACCTCGTCCACCAAGATGCGGTAGGCGCGTTCGCAGATCTCGATCTTGCGCGCATAGGTGTCGGCCTGGCCCACCTCGTCAAACGCCATGACCACGGCGGCGGCACCATAGCGGCGCACCAGCCGCGCCTCCTGCTTGAATTTTTCGACGCCCTCTTTCATGGAGATCGAGTTGACGATGCCCTTGCCCTGCACGCAGCGCAGGCCGGCCTCGATGACGCTCCACTTGCTGGAGTCGATCATTACCGGCACGCGGGAGATATCGGGTTCGCTGGCGATCAGGTTCAAAAAGCGGATCATCGCCGCCTGGCTGTCCAGCATGGCCTCGTCCATGTTGATGTCGATGACCTGGGCGCCGTTCTCCACCTGCTGGCGCGCCACGGCCAGGGCCTGCTCAAAGTCGCCGTTCAGGATCATGCGGGCGAAGGCTTTGGAGCCCGTCACGTTGGTGCGCTCGCCGATGTTGACAAAGGTGGCGCGGGGGGCGGAACCGTCGTCAGAAGGGGGAGCGCCAATCACGACCGGCTCCAGGCCGGACAGCATCATGGGGGCGACAACGGGAATAGAAGGCATGCATCTCACCTGTAAAACAGCGAACCAGGTGAGCGTCGTTGGGAACATCCAAGCCTGACACGCCACTGGGTGGCCTGCTGCAACGCTCCTTGGATAGGCGAATTTTAAAGGAGAACCCGTGCCCATTGCGGGCCGCCGTGGTTTACCATCGCTTTCATCCCCACCCCACAGCCCGCGGCCATGAGCTCACCTGACGACACCAGCCCCCGTGTACGGGCGTTTGAAACCGCCGCCGAGCTGCTGACGGCCCCCAATGCGCTGATCCACCTCACGCTGGAGGAGGCCCGCGTTGTTGTCGGTTACATGACGCCGCGCTTCATCCCGGCCAATACCACCTTCATCAAGGAAGGCGACGCCGCCGACGAAGGCTTCATGGCCTTGCTGCTGGAGGGCGAGGTGGTCGTGGAAAGTGTCACCGTCAGTCGCACCGAGCCGCTGACGATACGTGTGCTAGGCCCCGGTAGTCTGGTGGGCGAGGTGGGCCTGGTTGACCGCGAGCCACGCTCGGCCTCCTGCACCACCAGCGCCGATTCGCTATGCGCCATCCTGGCGCGCGATGCCTTTGAAGCCCTGATCAACGAAGAGCCGCGCATCGGCTCCAAGCTGCTGCTGGCGATTGCCGCGCGTCTGGCCGAGCGCCTGCGCGACAACGCCCGCAAGCTGCGCCTCTATGCCAAGCTGGCCAAGGCGATGCAGCTGGAGATCGACCGGGCGTTGTTGCCACGGGCCTGATCCGAGGCGTTCAGACCGCTTCTTTGTAGAACATATTGCGCCGCACGCTGCGCCCGGGCAGCGGCGCCACCGCATGGGCAATCGCGCCAATGTGGTCCGGCGTCGTGCCGCAGCAGCCGCCCACGATGTTCACCAGCCCCTCGGCGGCGAACTCACGCACCAGGCGGCTGGTTACGTCCGGCGTCTCGTCAAAGCCGGTGTCGCTCATGGGGTTGGGCAGGCCGGCGTTGGGGTAACAGCTGATGTAGGTGTCGGTGGCCACGCGGTTCAGCTCCTGGATGTAGGGGCGCATCAGCGCGGCACCCAGGGCGCAGTTCAGGCCAATGGCCAGCGGCTGGGAATGGCGCACGCTGTGCCAGAAGGCTGTGACGGTCTGGCCACTCAGAATACGGCCCGAGGCATCGGTCACTGTGCCGCTGATGATGATGGGCAGGCGTTCGCCGCTGGCTTCGAAGTATTCGTCAATCGCAAACAGCGCGGCCTTGGCGTTCAGGGTGTCGAAGATGGTTTCCACCAGCAACACGTCGCTGCCGCCTTCGACCAAAGCCTGGGTCTGGTCGTAATAGGCCTGGCGCAGCTCTTCGAAGGTCACGTTGCGGGCGCCGGGGTCGTTCACATCGGGGCTGATGCTGGCTGTCTTGGGCGTTGGGCCCAGGGCGCCGGCCACAAAACGGGGCTTGTCGGGCGTGCTGTATTTGTCGCAGGCGGCGCGGGCCAGTTGGGCGGATACGAGGTTCATCTCCACGGCCAGGTCGGCCATGTCGTAGTCGGCCTGAGCCACGGTGGTCGCGCCAAAGGTGTTGGTTTCGATCAGGTCGGCGCCGGCGGCCAGGTAACGTTCGTGGATGTCGCTGATCACATCCGGGCGGGTCAGGCTCAGCAGTTCGTTGTTGCCTTTGACATCCTTGGGGAAGTCCGTGAAACGGTTGCCCTGGGCGCCAGGGCCGGTGTAGCCCTCGCCGCGGTACTGGGCCTCGCCCAGCTTGAAGCGCTGGATCATCGTGCCCATGGCGCCGTCCAGGATGGCGATGCGGCTGGCCAAAATTCCGGGCAGGGCCTGGCCGCGGGTGTAAGCAGGAAGGTTCTTGGTCATGGGATGCGGCTCACTTTCTCGGGTGCAGACAAGTGAGCGCAGTTGGCAAAACCCAAGCCTGGCGGCCTGTGGCGAACTGTGTGCACAGTGCCGGGCCGCTGCAGCGCTCCTTGGGAAGAGCGCATTTTAGACCAGTGCGTAGCACCGTGCCGATAGCCCGATGCGTAGCCCTTGGAGCCTGGGTGGCCGAGCGTTCTGCGCAGGTAAAGGAGGAGCCCACGGGCGCAAGCCTGTGGGCGGGGGACACGGAGCAGAACGCTCGGCCACCCAGGCTTCAAGGGCGGTCATGCCCGACAATAGGGCATGCCAACCGGGGTTCCTCCCGGATAACTCTGCATGATTTATGGCGATAGCCCTCGTATTCATTGCGTAATGCGCTACTACTTTGATAGCAACTGATTCATCCGCCATTTCCAGCGAAACCCTCCACGCCATCCTGGAAGAGGTTTTTGGCTACCCGCAGTTCCGCGGGCCGCAGCAGGCCATCGTGGAGCACGTGGCCAATGGCGGCGACGCGCTGGTGCTGATGCCCACCGGGGGCGGCAAATCGCTGTGTTACCAGATTCCGGCCATTGCCCGCCAGCGCGCGGGGCTGGGCGTGGCGCTGGTCATCTCGCCGCTGATCGCGCTGATGCACGACCAGGTGGGCGCCCTGCACGAGGCCGGTGTCAGCGCCGAATTTTTGAACTCGACACTCAGCAGCGAAGAGGCCTACCAGATCGAGCAACGCCTGCTGCGCGGCGACATCACCTGCCTGTATGCCGCGCCCGAGCGGGTGACCAATCCGCGCTTTCTGGCGCTGCTGGACTCGCTGTACGAGCGCAACCAGCTGAGCCTGTTCGCCATCGACGAGGCCCACTGCGTCAGCCAGTGGGGCCACGATTTCCGCCCCGAATACCGTGCGCTGACCGTGCTGCACGAGCGCTACGCCGCTGTGCCGCGCATGGCCCTGACCGCCACGGCCGATGCGCTGACGCGTGACGACATCGTGGAGCGCCTGCAGTTGCAAGAAGCCCAGACCTTCGTCAGCAGCTTTGACCGCCCCAACATCCGCTACACCATCGTCGAAAAACGCGAGGCCGTGCAACAACTGCTGCGCTTCATCGAGCGCGAGCACGAGGGCGACGCCGGCATCGTCTACTGCCAGTCGCGCAAACGGGTGGAAGAGGTGGCCCAGACCCTGGTGGACGCTGGCATCCGCGCCCTGCCTTACCACGCGGGGCTGGACAGCCGCGTGCGCCAGGACCACCAGAACCGCTTTTTGCGCGAGGACGGTGTGGTCATGGTCGCCACCATCGCCTTTGGCATGGGCATCGACAAGCCCGACGTGCGCTTTGTGGCCCATCTGGACATGCCCAAGAACATCGAAGGCTACTACCAGGAAACCGGCCGCGCCGGCCGCGACGGCCTGCCGGCCTACGCCTGGATGGCCTACGGCCTGCAAGACGTCGTCAACCAGCGCCGCATGATCGACGAGAGCCCGGCCGGCGAGGAATTCAAACAGGCGCTGCGCGGCAAGCTGGACGCGCTGCTGGGCTTGGCCGAGGCGACGGATTGCCGCCGCGTGCGCCTGCTGGCTTACTTTGGGGAGCAGATGGGGGAGGGGGCTGTGGCCGCCGGCGATGCGGATGTGGCCAGCGGTGGTGCGCGCTACCGTTGCCAGAACTGCGACAACTGCCTGACCCCGCCCGAAGTGTGGGACGGCACGGACGCCGCACGCAAGCTGCTCAGCACCATCTACCGCATCCAGCAGTCCAGCGGCATGTCATTTGGTGCCGGCCATGTGATGGACATCCTGCGCGGCAAGACCACCGAAAAGGTCACCCAGCACGGCCACACGGCACTCAGCACCTTTGGCATCGGCGCGGAATTCAGCGAAGTGCAGCTGCGTGGCGTGCTGCGCCAACTGATCGCCATGGGGGCCGTGGCCGTGGACGCCCAGGCCTTCAACACGCTGCAGCTGACGGCCCAGTCACGGGCCGTGCTCAAGGGTGAGGTGGCGGTGCAGCTGCGCGAGTCCGTCTCCACGCCCGCCAGCCGCAAGAGCAAACGCTCGGGCGCCGGTTCTGCGGCAGTCAAGGCGCCGATTGCACTGGACGGGGATGGTTTGGTGCGCTACGCGGCGCTAAAAGCCTGGCGCGCCGAGGTGGCCCGCGAGCACAACCTGCCCGCCTATGTCATCTTTCACGACGCCACGCTGGCTGCGATTGCCAAACGGGCGCCGCAAACCCTGGACGATCTGCAGGGTATCAGTGGGATTGGGGCCAAGAAGCTGGAGGCCTATGCGCAGGAGGTGCTGCGGGTGGTGAACGCCTGAGCCTGACTTCGGACTTGGCTGGACCAGACAGTCGAGCCGCCGGGCGAGGGTGAACGCCAAAGTGAGGTAAAGGGGGAGGCCGAAGGCCGGAGGACACGAACGGCGGCGTTTGCCCCCGCTCGGCGGCGGGCGCCTACCTCAAGCGCACCGCCAAAAATAAACTTACTGAACCGTCGTACGGCGACGGAAGCAGGTCTCGTAAGACATGGCCGCACCCGACATGGTGTTCTGCAGACGGGCGATCGCGCGGCTATGGCGCTTGCCACCCTTGGCGTCGCAGACGTGCTGGCTGTGGTGCTGGATCAGGGCTTGCAGCTTGTTGCGGCAGGCATCCAAAACACCGGCGAAATTCAGGGCGATGTACGCGGAATGGTCGGCATTGGTGTGGCGGAATTCATCGGACCAGTAGTCAAACAGTTGCCACTGGTAGGTGCCTTTTTCAGGAACCTTGATCGTCTCTTTGTTCATATCAACACGTCAAAATGAAGAAGAATGGATACTTCTCAAGGCGCCTGGCTGTGCTTCCAACGGGCCGGCGATTGATGCATCCGCGTCCCTGTATGACGCACGAGCGTGCTAAACGGTTGACAGTTCTTTACAGATTTGGCCCCCCAAAAGGGCCAAATTAGTGGAAAAACCCTATTCCACGGGCCTCGCGCACCTCGGGTTTGATGCGATGCTCGGCCTCCAGCTGCTCTAAAAACTCGGCCGGCGACAGCTGAACGTCCAAAATGGCCGCCTGCCGTTTGACCGAGGAAAAGTCGCCAACACAGAGTTGATCCAGCACTAATAGACGCTTTTCCAGGGCCGGGTCCAGCTGCCGGGCATCACCACCGCAGCCCTCGGCCACAAACAAGGCCAGGCGCTGGTCCCGGCTGAGTGGCTTGAACTGGATCTTGAAGGTAAACCGGCGCAGCGCGGCCTGGTCTATGCGGTCCATCAGATTGGTCGTGCAGATGAAGATACCGCGAAAGCGCTCCATGCCTTGCAGCATTTCGTTGACTTCCGAGACCTCGTAGCTGCGTTGCGCACCCCGGCGATCCTGCAGGAAGCTGTCGGCTTCGTCCAGCAGCAGGACGGCGTTTTCGGCCTCCGCGTCGCGGAACATGGTGGCCATGTTTTGCTCGGTCTCACCGACGTATTTACCCATCAGGTCGCTCGCCTGGCGCACATGCAGGGGCTGGCCCAGCGTGGCAGCAATGTGTTCGGCCAGCGCGGTTTTGCCCGTGCCGGGTGGGCCATAGAAGCACAGGGTGCCGTGGCTTCTGGCCTGCAGGGCCTGCACCACGCGGGGGATCTCGAAGCGGCTTTCCACATTCAACCACTCGGGCTTGTAGTGGTGGGCGGCCAGCCGGCGCGCGCCATCGGCCGTGCGGTTGCCCAAAGCCATGTCGGCGTTTTTCAACTGCCGCTCAATCAAGGTTTCCAGTGCGTTCTCGGGCTCGGCCGCGGGGGGCTGCGCGGTGTTGGCCAAACCGGCGAAGCGCACGGCGGTGCGAATCTGGGCCGGGGTCAGCCCTTTGCGCTGGGCCAGGCGCCCTACAAAACCCTCGGATACGGCGACCCCATTCAGGGTTTTGCGCACCAGTTCTTCGCGGGCACCCGGCGGCGGCGATTTGAGCTCCAGGTGGTAGGCGAAGCGGCGCCTGAAGGCAGGGTCGATCTGCTCAATGCGGTTGGTGACCCAGATCGTGGGCACCACGTTCGACTCCAGCACCTGGTTGACCCAGGCCTTGCCGCTGACGCTGCCATTGGGTGGT
Source organism: Rhodoferax sp. GW821-FHT07G04 (assembly GCF_059418585.1). Lineage (NCBI taxonomy): Bacteria > Pseudomonadati > Pseudomonadota > Betaproteobacteria > Burkholderiales > Comamonadaceae > Rhodoferax > Rhodoferax sp. GW821-FHT07G04. The sequence goes on along the minus strand of NZ_JBWKQD010000002.1, from coordinate 1,512,946 downwards.
GCCGCCGTCGCATCGGCGCGGGCCATCCACTGCGCGGCCTCGTTGGAAATCGGGGGGAACACATCCTCCACCTCATCAAACAACAGCGCGGCCTGGGCACTGCCTTTGAGGAAAACTTGGGCGATCTGCAACGAGCGGTAACGGTCCCGCCCGCTTAAGGAGTTGCCGTCGCGGTCGGCGTACTCCACCTCGAACAGATCCAAGCCGGCAGCCTGCACGACCACTTTGGCCAGCTCGGTCTTGCCGGTGCCGGGTGGGCCGTACAGCAGCACGTTGATGCCCACCTCTTGGCGGGCCACGGCATTGGTCAACAAATTGCACAAGACTTGGGCGTCTTCGGCGACAAAGGCAAAGTCGTCCATGCCCAATGCGCTTTTGGCCGAGAGGCGCGTGAACACGGCCATCAGTTCCGCTTGGTCGCGGTAAGGGCGCATCAGCACGGGGGGCAGTTTTTCGCTGACCTTCATCAAATCGGCCAGGTCGGTGATGTTGTGCTCGGAAATCAGGTTTTCGACCAGCCCAATGCGTTCCAGCCGCGAACCCGCGCGCAGCGCTTCGGCGACTTGGTCGGGGTTGACGCCGGCCACTTCGGCGATGGCGGCATAAGCCTCCGGCGCATTGTTGACCTTGAACTCCACGAGGATGCTGCGCATGTCGCGCTGGTAACGGGCCAGCGTGCCGTACAGCAGCAGCGCACGCTCGGCCTTGTTGAGCTGCAACAGGCCGGCCAGTGCATTGATATTCTTTTCGACCAGCGTGGACTGGCGTTTCAGCGAGTGGCGCAACCATTCGCCGGTGACGGTCAGCACCGAGATCAGGTCCTTGGGCTGGTCCTTGGCATATTCGTCCAGAAAGAAATACAGCGTGGCCTCGTCATACGGTCCGCGCCAGGCGCCGTGGCGGGCCAGGAATTCGGTTGCGTCCAGAGCCTCGTGGCCGCGCCACAACTCGTTGCTGACACAGCGACGCGCCAGAAATTCACGCAGCCGGGCCAGTACCGATAGCGGCCACACCAGATGGCGGCCGGCCAAGCCGACGATGCCGTTGAAGTCGCGGCGCACATTGAGCCCGGCGCCCTGGCGCGTGGCCAGGGTTAGCACAAAGTGCGAACACATCAAATCCAGAACCGGCGCCTCCAGCAGGCCCGGCGACGGGATCAGATGCCCACCCAGGGGCTGGGACAACAAACGCTTGGCCATCAAATGCCTCCAGCACAGTTGTTTACGGGGCCACCATACAGCAGACTGGCGCAAGATGGAAGTCTTAAAAAGAAGATTTCTGGCTAGATGAGAAAGTCAGTGTGGCCGCGCGCAGGCACGGGTTCGCCCCGCGATGCGGCTAAAAAGCAGCACAATGGCGGGATGATTGAATACCAAGACATCCAGGCGGCCGAACAACGGCTGCAGGGCCATCTGCTGCGCACACCCTGCGTGGCTTCCCAAACCCTGTCCGAGATCACCGGCGCACAGGTGTTCCTGAAGTTTGAAAATCTGCAGTTCACCGCCTCTTTCAAGGAGCGTGGCGCCTGCAACAAGCTGGCCCAGTTGACGCCGGAGCAGTCGGCGCGCGGCGTCATCGCGATGAGCGCGGGCAACCATGCTCAGGGTGTGGCCTACCATGCGCAGCGCCTGGGCCTGAAGGCGGTTATCGTGATGCCGCGCTTCACGCCTGGCGTTAAGGTTGAGCGCACCCGCGGTTTCGGCGCCGAGGTCATTCTGCATGGCGACACGCTGGAGCAGGCCCGTAGCCACGCCTATGCGCTGGCCGACGAGCGGCAACTGACTTTTGTCCACCCCTACGACGATGACGCCATCATCGCCGGCCAGGGCACGGTCGCGCTGGAGATGCTGGAAGACGTACCCGACTTGGACACGCTCATCGTGGCCATCGGCGGCGGCGGCCTGATCTCGGGTATGGCTACGGTGGCCAAGGCCTTGAAGCCGTCCATGCAGGTCGTGGGTGTGCAGACCGTGCGCTTTCCGGCCATGTTCAATGCCATTGAGGGCACGCAACACCCCCAGGGCACCAGCACCATTGCTGAAGGCATTGCCGTGGGCACGCCGGGGCGCATTCCGATGGACGTGATCCGTGCCCGGGTGGACGACTTGCTGCTGGTGGACGAAGGCGATATCGAGCAGGCCCTGGTCATGTTGTTGGAGGTCGAAAAGACCTTGGTGGAAGGTGCCGGCGCTGTCGGCCTGGCTGCCTTGCTGAAATATCCCGAGCGTTTCAAGGGCAAGCGCGTGGGCCTGGTGTTGTGTGGCGGCAATATCGACCCACTGCTCCTGGCCGCCATCATCGAACGCGGCATGGTGCGCGCCGGTCGTCTGGCCCGCATACGCGTAGGCGCGCGGGACGTGCCCGGCTCACTGGCCCGCATCACGGCCACCGTGGCCGAGGCTGGCGCCAATATTGAAGAGGTGCACCACCAGCGCGCCTTCACCACGTTGTCGGCGCAGAACGCCGAGGTGGAATTGGTGGTCCAGACCCGCGGCCATGACCATGTCAACGAGGTGTTGTCGGTGTTGCGGCAGGCCGGGTTCGACGCCCAACTGGGCTGAGTGCGGCGCAAAACTTGGTCCCAGGCCAGCGTATAGGTAAAATCGGCCCCAATTTCTATTGAAGCCTTGAAGGAATTCCATGTCTGCAGCTCCCTCTACTCCGCCGTCTGACCAAGCAACCGATCCGGTTGAGGCCATTGTTCCCCTGATTCCCTTTGTCTTGCCCGTCGTTGGCGGCGTGTTGATCTTCTTGCTGGCCTTCATCGCCGTGTACATGGCCTAAGGCCGCCTCAGCGCCTCTTTTTCTTTATCCCCAACCCCGGTACGTGCGCGGCTCAGCCAGCACGGTGCCGTGGGTCCCACCCCTCTCCTGATTTTTCCCGTTTGCTTGCTGTTGTGTGCTGCTAGCGCACAGGCCCTATTGCGCGTGCCGCAGGGCTGAAAGTACCGGCATTGTGCACATAACCTCATGCAAGTTTTGCATGAATGTTGTCGGTAACCCACATGTAACCGCGGTACCAGTTCTTAAAATAGAAGGTACCCGCCCCTGGAGTCTGCGCGAGACAGGGGGACGGTTGTATCCACGGTTTTGTGCAAAACGTTTTCTCAAAGTTAAAGGGTGGCCTTTATTTTGAAAAGACGATTTTCAAACTAGGAGCTACCGTATGAACGCACCCATGATGCAGGGCTTGAAATTGAACACGCCCAGTTACGTCAAAAACCCCAGGCTCATTGCCTGGGTGGCCGACATGGCCGCACTGACCAAACCCGATGCCATTTACTGGTGTGACGGTTCCGAAGAAGAATACCAACGTCTGTGCCAGCAACTGGTCGACGCCGGAACCTTCAAAAAGCTCAACCCCGCCAAGCGCCCCAACAGCTTCCTGGCCTGCTCCGACCCCACGGATGTGGCCCGTGTCGAAGACCGCACCTACATTTGCAGCGAGAAAAAGGAAAATGCCGGCCCCACCAACAACTGGATGGCCCCAGCCGAGATGCGCAAGCTGCTCGAATCGGGCCAGGCCGACGGCACCCCCGCGCTGTTTGACGGCTGCATGCGCGGCCGCACCATGTATGTGGTGCCGTTCTCGATGGGCCCACTGGGTTCGCACATCGCCCACATCGGCATTGAGTTGTCCGACAGCCCCTATGTAGCGGTCAACCAGCGCATCATGACCCGCATGGGCAAGGCCGTGTACGACGTGCTGGGTGTGGACGGCGAGTTCGTGCCCTGCATGCACACCACCGGTGCCCCGCTGGAACCTGGTCAAGCCGACGTGAAGTGGCCTTGCAACAAGACCAAGTACATCGTCCACTACCCCGAGACCCGCGAAATCTGGTCCTATGGCTCCGGTTACGGCGGCAACGCCCTCTTGGGCAAGAAATGCTTCGCGCTGCGCATCGCGTCCACCATGGGCCGCGACCAAGGTTGGCTGGCCGAGCACATGCTGATCCTGGGCGTGACAAACCCCCAGGGCAAGAAGTACCACGTAGCGGCGGCCTTCCCCAGCGCCTGCGGCAAGACCAATTTCTCGATGCTGGTACCACCCGAAGGTTTCGAAGGCTGGAAGGTCACCACCATCGGCGACGACATCGCCTGGTTGAAGCCCGGCGCGGATGGCAAGCTCTACGCCATCAACCCCGAAGCTGGCTACTTCGGCGTGGCCCCTGGCACCAACACGCTGACCAACCCCAACTGCATGGCCAGCCTGGACAAGAACGTCATCTTCACCAATGTGGCGCTGACCGATGACGGCGACGTCTGGTGGGAAGGCATGGAAAAGGACGCCGGCAACATGCCTGCGCACCTGATCGACTGGCAAGGCAAGGACTGGACGCCGGCTATCGCCAAGGAGACCGGCGCCAAGGCCGCCCACCCCAATGCCCGCTTCACCGTGGCTGCGACCAACAACCCCGCACTGGACGCACAGTGGAACGACGCCAACGGCGTGCCCATCGACGCCTTCATGTTCGGCGGCCGCCGTTCCACCACCGTGCCCCTGATCACCGAAGCCCGTGACTGGGTCGAAGGCGTCTACATGGCCGCCACCATGGGCTCCGAAACCACGGCAGCCGCTGTGGGCCAGCAGGGCGTGGTACGCCGCGACCCGTTTGCGATGCTGCCCTTCATGGGCTACAACATGAGCGACTACTTCCAGCACTGGCTCAACATGGGCGAGAAACTGGCCAAGAGTGGCGCCAAGCTGCCCAAGATGTACGCCGTCAACTGGTTCCGCAAGGGTGACGACGGCAAGTTCGTCTGGCCCGGTTATGGCGAAAACATGCGCGTGCTGAAGTGGATGATCGACCGCATCGAAGGCACGACCCCCGGCAGCGAAAATGGCTTTGGCGTGAGCCCGGCCTATTCCGAAATCAACTGGACCGGCCTGGATTTCAGCGCCGCCCAGTTCGCCAGCGTGACCAGCCTCGACAAGGACGCCTGGAAGCAAGAATTCGCGCTGCACGCCGAGTTGTTCACGCAACTGGCCTACCACCTGCCCCAGCAACTGGTCGATACCAAGGCCAAGCTGGAACAGCGCCTGACCGCGTAAGCGATTGATTCTGAGCGATTGATCCCGGGCCGCCTGGCACTAACAAAATACAGGCGGTCCGGTGGCCAAACCATTTGAAGTGGCCAAAAAGAAAGCCACCGCAATGCGGTGGCTTTTTCAATGGGCCAAAGAAACTGTTTTTATGCTTGGTGTTCGCTGCGCAAGGCTGCGATCTGCAGATCGCGCATCACGCGGTGGTCTTGCTGGGCCAATTGCAGCATGGCTTCGTCGGACCGGCGCTCGGCGCGGGCACGCGACCAGCGGGCCAGGGCAATAGCGGTCGACTCCGCCAGACGGCGCATTGGCGATGCCGACAAGGCCATTGCTCCGAAGGCCAGGGCCCACAAACCGACCCAGACAGCCAGCAGGTGGCCATCGGCCCAGGTCTCGATCAACTGATCGGCCACGACCAGCATAGCGGCCAAAGATGCTGCCAGCAGCATGCCGGCCAATGTGCGGGAGCTGAAGAAATCGAACGAGAAACGGCCGGGTTTGGCCGAGCGCGCCGCCACGCTGGCGGGTGTGAAATAAGGATGGACAGTGGTACTACGGGCCATGGCAACCTCCGAAGATGGGTTGAAAGAAGACGTGGAATTCAAAAGCATGGTGGCATCTTAGGGTTTTTACTAATATTATTCAACTTTATGTTGGTGATGTTTGGTATTCATAGGATTTATGATTTGCCATGTCTCCTGCTAACCTGCGCACCCTGGACCTGAACCTGTTGAAGGTGTTGGACGCCGTCATGGCCGAGCGCAGCCTGACCCGCGCGGCCCAGCAGCTGTCGCTGACCCAGCCGGCCGTCAGCAATGCCCTGCGGCGCCTGCGCGAAGCACTGGGGGACGAACTGCTGGTGCGCAAGGGCCGCAGCCTGGAGCCCACGGTGCGCGGCCTGGAGCTGTGGCAGGCCGTCCGCGACACGCTCAAGCGCCTGCAGGCCGCGCTGTCGCCCAGCGTGTTCGAGCCGGCTAGCGCCACGACCACTTTTGTGCTGACCATGGCCGACACCACGGCGGCCGAACTGCTGCCGCCGCTGGTCGCGCTGATCACCGCGCATGCGCCGGGCGTCTCGCTGCGCGTGGTGCCGCTCACCACCCGCGACCCCCGCCGTATGCTGGACGAGGGCCATGCCGACCTGGCGATTGGCTACTTTCCGGCCGCTATGAGTGACCTGACGGCCCGTGCGCAGGCGGGAGAGGCCGTGTCCTTCCTCCACCACCGCTTGTTCCAGGGCGACTATGTCTGCGTCATGCGCAAGGGTCATCCACTGGCCAGCGGTCCGCTTACGCTGGACCGCTATTGCGCGGCCCGCCACATGCTGGTCAGCTTTTCGGGGCGGGCCTTTGGTTTTAATGACGAGGCACTGGCCTCCTTGGGCCGCAAACGGCACGTCGTGCTGACCGTCAACCAGTTTTTCACCGCGGGCAAGGTCGTGGCCCACTCCGATCTGCTGACTGTGCTGCCGCGGCATTTCATCAACGTCACCGGCTTTGCTGACCAGCTCGTGCTGCGCGAGCTACCCTTTGCGGCACCCACCATCCAGGTGGACACGCTATGGCACCAACGGCAAGAGGCTTCCAGTGCCCATGCCTGGCTACGCGCCCAAATCGAATCCTTGGCGTCCACCGCCTTTGTCGTCGCCCCATGAAACTGCAATTGCTGTCCGACCTGCACCTGGAGGCGCACCCGCACTGGAAGGCCGAGCCCGCGCCGGGCGCCGACCTGCTGGTGCTGGCCGGTGATGTCGGCTCCTACCAGCCGGGTTCGCAGCTGGGGGACGCCGACTTCGGCCTGGGCCAGTTCTCGCCCCACAACGGCTGGCCCACGCCCGTGCTGTTTGTGCCCGGCAACCATGAATACGACGGCATGGACTTCGACGCAGCCCACGACCGCCTGCGCGCAACCTGCGCGCGGCTGGGCCTGGTCTGGCTGGAACGCGAGACCGTGGTGCTGGGTGGTGTGCGTTTTGTCGGCACCACGTTGTGGTCCGATTTCGACGCACTGGGCCCGACCGCCGGCACGGCGCCCCCCGCGCAGCGGCACGGCGCGCCACCGGTCAACCCACTGGCGCAATTGCTCAAGGCGCGTGACAAGGCCTTTCGCGCCGCCAACTACTACCTGCGCAAGACCGAGACCACCCGCAATGGCGAACCCTGGCTGGCCGAAGGTTTGCGCGAACAGGCCCTGGTCTGCCAGGAATGGTTGCGTGACGCGCTGGCCACGCCGTTTGACGGCACCACGGTGGCCGTCACCCATTTCGCGCCCAGCCTCAAGAGCGCCGACCCGCGCTATGGCCTGGTGCCGGGCACGGCCGGCTTTTGCAATGCGCTGGACGATCTGTTGCCACTGGCGCAGTGGTGGCTGCACGGCCACCTGCATGCGCCCAGCGACTACATCCACCGCGGCTGCCATGTGGTGGCCAATCCGCTGGGCTATGCGCGCAAGAACGAGCAGGTCAGTTTCCAGTCGAAGTGCTTAATAGAAATCGGGCCCTAGCCCTCGTCAAATCTAATTAATTGGCTATCAATTTGATAGCGAACGCGTGGACGGCAGGCCTTCAGACCGGTCAGAAGCCATGCGCACAAAGCTGGCGAAACGCGGCACACCCGCATCGGTCGACCCCCGGAACCGATAGGTCACCACACTGCCGACCGGCGGCGGATTGCGGCGCTGCGCATCCGACAGACCGGAGCCAATCTTGAAGCGCACACCGGGCGCCGCGGCATTGCCGCTGACCACGCTCTCTACCAGCAGCGCGCCCAACATGCCGGCGTACTTGCCGTGCCCGCCCTGGTGGCCCAGCACGCGGGCCTCGGCGTCCTCATGCGGCTTCACCTTCAGCAGATCGTCATTGCGCGCGGCGGTGTACAGCGATGCGCCGCGGTGCAGCACCAGGCCCTCACCCCCGCCTTTGACCACGCGGTGCATCTGCGCCATCAGTGCCGTGTGGGTGGTGGCGCGGGTCTGTATGACGGCCACGACCCAGGGTTGCCCGATCTGCGTGACCGCAGCATTCAACGCCCCAATGCGTTCGCTGAACGGGCCGCCCTGCGCCGGCATGTCAAACACCATGAAACGCATGCCGCGCCAAGCGGCGTCATCCGGTGTCTGCTGGCGCACCGTGGAACTGGCCCGTGCAAACTGGCCGTGGCCGGCCCACAGTTCGCCGTCCAGCGGCGTGGCGGGCCAGCCTGCGGTGAACCACGGCGGAGTCTGCACGCGTTCACCGCCACGTGTCAGCAGTTGCTGGCCGTCCCAGTAGCCGCGCACACCGTCGTACTTTTCGCTGACCCAGTAGTCGGTCAGGTCCACGCCGGGGCGGTAGACCTTGGCCAGCATCAGGGGAGCGGCCTCGGGGGCCGGGGTCTGGGCCAACGTGGGAATGCCCGCCAACCCCGCAACACCTCCCGTGCAGGCCAGCAGGAAGAGACGGCGGTTCAAGCGCAAGGGTAAATGCACGGCTGTGCTCCTGAATTTAGAGCGAACAAATCAGAACTGACGAGGGCTAGCGGGCATTCAACCCATCGAAGCAGGTGGACAGCACCAGGTCGATGATCTCGGCGTCGCTGTGTTGACCGCCCATCTTCAGAAACTCCAGCACCGGATCGCAGGCGCGGGCGTACAGCGTGTACAGGATGGCGATCGCGGGCAAACGCGGGTTGATGGTGCCTTGCTGCTGGGCCGCTTCGATCCACTCGCCCAACTGGTCACTGACTTCAATCAGGCCATTCATGTAGTCGCCATTGCCGATCAGCGTGGCGCGCAAGCTGGAGTTCTGGCTGGGCAGGGAGGGCATCTCGCCCCCGAGTTTGAGTTCCATGGTCCAGCGCACCACGGTGCGCAGCTTGTCGAGTGGGCTGGCGTCGGTAGGCAGGCCCTTGAGGTAGCGCTGGGCGCGGCGCATCACGTGCACCATGGCGGCGGCGGCCAGGTCTTCCTTGCTGGGGAAGTGCTTGTACAGACTGGCCTTGGCGATGCCCACCTGGGCGGCCACCTCGTCCACGGTCATCGCATCAAAGCCCTTTTCGGCCAGCAGGCGGTTGACGGCCTGGATGATGGCGTCTTCCCGCGCCTGCAGCATCTGGGTTTTGAACGAGACCTTGGGGGCGGCGGTGGCGGTGGGGCTGGATGGCATGCCCACAGTTTAGCCGCAGCCGTCGAAAAATACAGGGAGAGGCTAATTTATGACCGCGTAGTCTTCAGTGCCACTGCGGCAGCGGTGGACAGCGCGGCAGTCAGCCGGTCTATGACCACCGAATCCAGATTCCAGCAATGCCAATACAGGTTGACCGGCAGCGTGACCTGGGGCGCCAGGTTGACCAGCGCGCCATTGGCCAGCAGACCGCGCACCTGCAGCTCGGGTACCACGCTGACGCCCCAGCCCGCCAGCACGGCGCGCACCTGGCCCTCGGAACTGGGCACAAAACGCTGGCTCAGCGCAACACGGCGTAGGCCGCAGGCACGGCTGACGAAATCGGTCTGCAGGTCGTCCTTGCGGTTGAAGGCGATGAAGGGGATGCTGCGGAAGTTGTGCGGCGTCAGCCCTTGGGGGCAATGGGCCTCGGCATAGGCCGGGCTGGCCACGGCCACATAGTGCATCACGCCCAGCGGCATGACCTTGCAGCCGCGCAGGGCCTGCTTGAGCGTGGTCACGCAGCCCAGCACCTGGCCCTCGCGCAGCCATTCGTGGGTGAAATCCTGATCGTCGGTGATGATCTCCAAAGGCAGGCCACCACTGACCAGTTCGCCCAGCGCCGGCAGGGCCCAGGTGGCAATGCTGTCGGCGTTGATGGCGATGGAGATGCGGTCTTCCTCACGCAGCGCGCCAGCGCCGGGCGTCAGGTCCTGCAGATCGGTCTCCAGGTCGGCGCGCAGCAGGCGCATCTGCATCGCGTGCTTGATCAGCAGGCGCCCGGCGGACGTGGGCTTGATCGGGCGGCTGCGCACCAAGAGCACAGTGCCCACCTGGGCCTCCAGCGCGCGCAAGCGCTGGGAGACAGCCGACTGGGTGACCGACAGGCGTAGCGCGGCGCGCTCAAAGCCGCCCTCTTCCACAATAGCCGCAAGACACTCCAGCGCGTCGGAATCAAAGGTTCGCATAGTTATTAATATTTGCCAAGCGGGTTGAGGGGGTTGCACCCCGTTGGTCATTAGTTTAACTAATGTTCCTAAGGACTGAAAGTGCGATAAAACAGAGTGGCGCAGCCGCGCTGGAACGGCCGCTTTTGGGCGGTTTTTCCAACTTATGGCCTAATACTGCCTTTGCAAACTTGTCAGGACCGTAAAAAATGGGCAACAAAATCGTCACCGAAGCAGACCGTAAAGCCACTCCCCGCCCCGTAACTCCACCCGGCGTCTCGCTGCCAACACCCGGCCGTGGCCAACGCATCAGCCTGGAGCGTGGCGTCGCTACGCGCAGCAAGAAGAACCCTGGAAAGCGTCACCGCTGAAGCTAGGAGCCCCCACGACGGCTAAGAGCCCCCACGCTCCGCCGCTGCGCGGGTCGCTGCCCCCTCAGGGGGCTAATTTGCCTTGGGGCGGCCCAGCGGCAAATTGCTCCCTATTCCTCACGCGTTCGTTGCATGCGAGCGCGCTAGGCACTCCTGCAGCGCCCGCGTCGCCCGCGCAATCTGCGGCGACCTTCGTGTAATCGCAAAGAACTGGCAGTCGTATCTGAACACTGCCGGATCGATGGCGCGCATCTGGCCACCGCGCACGAAACTCTCCGCGTAGTGGTCGGGCAAAAAGCCCAAAAACTTCCCCGACAGAATCAAGGTGGCAATCGCTTCCTGGTCAAAGCCGGTCGCCTTGCGCGCCAGCCGCACCTGCTGGCTGATCTCCATGTTCGGCGAGTGGTAGCCCAGGCCAGCGAACTGGTGGGCGCGCAGGCCATCCCAGTCCTTGGGCTGGCTTTTCGCAGTCGCCCCAAACAGCGGGTGCGCGCGGCCGCAGTACAGCAGCATCACTTCGTCAAACAGCAGCGTGTACTCCAGCGTGTCCGAGCTGCGGTGGCCGGGGATGATGCCGATCTGGTACTGGCCGTCCAGCACGCCGCGCTCGATCGCCGTGAGCGTGGCCACATGGAGGTTCAGCGCCACATCGGGTGCCTGCTCGGTGAACAGTGCAATCGCCTCGGCAATATGGGCTTGCGGGTTGCTGGCGGTCTTGTCGAACATGGCCACGTGTAATTGCCCGCCCATGCGTTCATGGATCTCGTCCACGCCGCTGCGGAAGGCGTCGGTCGCGGCCAGCAGCGCCGTGGTCTGGTCGTAGATCTTCTGGCCCTCGGGCGTCAGCGCAAAACCGGCCCGGCCCCGGCGGCATAGCGTCAGACCCAGCCGCGTTTCCAGGTCCTTGATGTGGCGGCTGACGGTGGAGGTGCCGATGTTCAGCTCCAGCTCCGCCGCAGCCATGCCGCCGCAATCTACGACCGCGCGGAAGACCCGCAGCAGGCGCAGATCCATATCGCTGATCTGGCCGAGCACCGCGCGTTTCTTAACTTTCATTAGTTGCTAACCAAATAGTGATAACTGTTACTTTATAAGAGTAACAGAGCGAACCACAATGGTCTATTGATTGCCCACCGCAGAAGGACCACCCGCCATGAAGCTCAACGACACCACCCCATCGACAGCAGTCACCAGCACCAGCGCCTTCCCCGGCGACGCCGCGTGGATGGAGGCGCACTGGATGCCTTACACCGGCAACCGCAACTTCAAGGCAAACGCGTCCAATGGTGCGCGCATGATGGTCAGCGCCCAGGGCGCGTATTACACCGACAGCCACGGCCGCAAGATCCTGGACGGACTGTCCGGCCTGTGGTGTTCGGGCCTGGGCCATGGCCGGGCGGAGATCACCGAGGCCGTCAGCCGCCAGATTGGCACGCTGGACTACTCGCCCGCCTTCCAGTTCGGCCACCCGCTGTCGTTTGAGCTGGCCAACAAGATCCGCGAACTGACGCCCGAGGGGCTGGACCATGTGTTCTTCACGGGCTCCGGCTCCGAGTCCGCCGACACGTCCCTAAAGATGGCCCGTGCCTACTGGCGCGCCAAGGGCATGGGCACCAAGACCCGCCTGATCGGCCGTGAAAAGGGCTACCACGGCGTCAACTTCGGTGGCATCTCGGTCGGCGGCATCGTCGGCAACCGCAAGGTGTTTGGCCAGGGCGTGGAGGCGGACCACCTGCCCCACACCCAGCCCGCAGCCGGCTCGTTCTACAAGGGCATGCCACCCACCGGCGCCGAGTTGGCCGACGACTTGCTGAAGCTGATTGCGCTGCACGACGCCTCCAACATCGCCGCCGTCATCGTCGAGCCCATGTCCGGCTCGGCTGGTGTCGTGATCCCGCCCGTGGGCTACTTGCAGCGCCTGCGCGAGATCTGCACGGCCAACAACATCCTGCTGATATTCGACGAGGTCATCACCGGCTTTGGCCGCATGGGCGCCTACACCGGCGCGGCCGCCTTTGGCGTGACGCCCGACATCATGAACGTGGCCAAGCAGATCACCAACGGCGCGCAGCCGCTGGGCGCGGTCGTCGCCAAGAAGGACATCTACGACACCTTCATGGCCCAGGGCGGCCCGGACTACATGCTGGAGTTCCCCCATGGCTACACCTACTCGGCCCATCCCGTGGCCTGCGCCGCCGGCATTGCGGCGCTGGATGTGCTGGTCCAGGAAAACATGGTCGAACGCGTCGCGTCCATGGCGCCGTACTTCGAGCAGGCCGTGCACAGCCTGAAGGGCGCCAAACACGTGGCCGACATTCGCAACTACGGGCTGGCGGCTGGCATCACGATTTCCGCCGTGCCGGGTGAACCCGCCAAGCGCCCATACGAGATTGCGATGCGCTGCCTGGAAAAAGGTTTCTACGTGCGTTACGGCGGCGACACCATCCAGCTGGCACCACCCTTCATCATCGAGAAGGCCGAGATCGACAGCTTGGTCAACGCGCTGGGCGATGCCTTGAACGCCACAGCCTGATCAATTGAGTGCTCTTGTATTGATAGCGGTATGTGCAATCAGTACGGGGGCTAGCGCCACATTTCTCATATAGACACTCTGGAAAAAACCATGTCCCACCTCCCCACCATAGGCCATCTGATCGACGGCAAGCTGACCCACGGCGACAGCGCCGATCCGCGCTCACAAAGCGTCTACAACCCGGCAACCGGTCGCGCCGAAAAACGCCTGTTGCTGGCAGACAAAGCCACCGTGGTGCAGGCCATTGCCTCCGCGCAAGCAGCCTTCCCCGCCTGGCGCACTACGCCACCGCTGAAGCGCGCGCGGGTGATGAGCAACCTCAAGGTGCTGCTGGAAAAGCATTCTGAGGAGCTGTGCGCCCTGATCACCGCCGAACACGGCAAGGTGCTGTCTGATGCCGCAGGCGAATTGCAGCGCGGCATCGAGAACGTGGAATACGCCAGCTACGCCCCCGAGTTGCTCAAGGGCGAGCACAGCAAGAACGTAGGCCCCGCCATCGACAGCTGGAGCGAGTTCCAGCCGCTGGGCGTGGCAGCAGGCATTACGCCTTTCAACTTCCCCGCCATGGTGCCGCTGTGGATGTGGCCCATGGCCGTGGCCTGCGGCAACACCTTTGTGCTCAAGCCCTCCGAGCGCGACCCCAGCAGCACGCTGCGTATCGCCGAACTGGCGCTGGAAGCCGGCCTGCCACCGGGTGTACTCAATGTCGTCAATGGCGACAAGGAAGCCGTGGACACGCTGCTGCAAGACCCGCGCATCAAGGCCGTCAGTTTTGTCGGCTCCACCCCTATTGCCGAATACATCTACACCGAAGGCTGCAAACACGGCAAGCGCGTGCAGGCCCTGGGTGGCGCCAAGAACCACGCCGTGGTCATGCCCGATGCCGACATCGCCAACGCCGTCAATGCGCTGATGGGTGCGGCCTATGGCTCGTGTGGCGAGCGCTGCATGGCCATCCCGCTGGTCGTCGCCGTGGGTGACACCACAGCCGATGCCGTGGTATCAGCCTTGAAAGTCGAGATTGCGAAGATGCAGGTCGGCCCCGGTACCGCACCCGGCATGGACATGGGCCCGCTGGTCACCAAGCCGCACTTCGAGAAGGTCAAGGGTTACGTGAACCAGGGCGTGAAGGAAGGCGCCACGCTGGTCGTTGACGGCCGTGGACTGAAGGTGGCCGGCCATGAAGACGGCTACTACCTGGGCCCCTGCCTGTTCGACCACGTCAAGCCCGGCATGGTGATCTACCAGGAAGAAATCTTTGGCCCGGTGTTGGGCGTGGTGCGCGTGAAGACCTTGCAAGAAGCCATGGACCTGATCGACGCCCACGAGTACGGCAACGGCACCTGCATCTTCACGCGTGATGGCGAGGCTGCGCGTTACTTCACCGACAACATCCTGGTCGGCATGGTGGGTGTCAATGTGCCACTGCCCGTGCCCGTGGCCTACCACTCGTTTGGTGGCTGGAAGCGCAGCTTGTTCGGCGACCTGCACGCCTACGGCCCGGACGCCGTGCGCTTCTACACCAAGCGCAAGACCATCACGCAGCGCTGGCCGTCGGCCGGCGTGCGCGAAGGGGCGGTGTTTGCGTTCCCGAGCAGCAAGTAAGCACGCTCAAAACAAAAGGCCTAGTCTGATTTCAGACCAGGCCTTTTTTGCGTAGGCGGAAAAGCTATTGAACCTTGGCGTTGATCCAGCCTGCGTCAGCAAGGCGGTCCCATGCAGCATGCACATGGGCCCCTTGCATCAATCGCTTTTTCCGCGGGTTCCACTCCCCGATCGCTCGTAGCGCAGTCTCCGGCGAAACAACGCCTTGCTCGTGCTGCGCAACCCAATGCACAGTTGCCAGTAGCTCCATACCGTAGGGAGACTGAAACCCGTCAATAAGCGAATACAAGCGCTCCAAACGAGCATTGATTCCTGCATCACCATTTACAGCAAGAAATTCATCAGCCTCACGCAAAGCATCGGGCGCCGGTTCAATCTCTGAATCCACCGAGCCATCGCCCATACCCACAATGAAGTGACCTTCCATGCGATTCAACGCATGGCGCAGTTGCTCGGAGTAGGGGCCGTACAAATGCTTTTCAAACTGCAACCCCAGGTTTTGACCAGCGGCTTGCAAAAAGTAGCCGAGCTTCTGCACTTCGATTTTGGTCAGGCCGTAATTCAGGTCGCGGTATGTATCAATAGACTTGAGAATGGCGGCGCGGCCAATTGTCATTTTGGGGCGTGCGGTGCGCACTTCCATGCTCTTGGCTTTTGGCGCATCGCCTGGTTCAAACAAGCGTACTTCCACCTCGGGCAGGGCTTCAAACGCATCCTCAATCAAAGGCTTGACGACATTCCAGTCCAAGCCGCCGTTTCCACAACCAAGCGGTGGAATGGCAAGGGAGCGAATCCCCAGGTCTTTCACTTGGGCAATCAAGTCCCGCAAACCGTCCTCAATGAAAGCGAGCTTGGAATTGCCGCGCCAGTGGTCTTTCGTCGGAAAGTTGATGATGAAGTGCGGTTGCGCGTAGGCACCCGCGTCATACACGTTCATCTTGCCGGGCCGCACCACGCCAGCTTTGCAAGCTGCTTGGTACTGGGCAAAGTTATCGGGCCACTTGTTCTTGAACTGCAGCGCAATGCCCTTGCCCATGACGCCGACGCAGTTCACCGTATTGACTATGGCGTCAACATCGTCCTGCTTCAACAAATCGCCGTGGGTAAGGTGGATGCTCATGGTTACTGGCCCAGAAAGTACCAGTCGGTTTTTACTTCAGCCTGCAATGGTACTCCTGCCGCGTCCAGGATGGCTTGAACTTGGGCCACCTTGGCTGGAGTGCAGACCCCAATGCGAATGAACTGAAGCAATGGCACGCTACCATGCACCAGGAATTCCGCCATGCGCCGTTCCATGCGATCCACGTAGCGTTCTTCCTGATGGCGGTTCTGAAAATACTTGCAAAAGCCGTCCAGTCGAGGCGTCTCAGTCAACAAGTCCCAAGCCACCGCATCCAAGCGCGCCAGGTCGATGTACGGCTTGCTATAAGCCAGTGTGGCATTGCGGTCATAAAACACAAACGGCTCGCCTTGGCCAGCTACCCGGTCAACTGTGCTTTCCAGGTGAACGATGTCTTGCTGCGTCAAGGTGCAGCCCGCTACCTTGCCCGCATGAATGGCAGAGAGCATGGGCGAACGCGGCGCAAAGTAGAAGGGTACATAGTCATGGACTGCTCCACCCGGCGGATTGGGCAATGGCTTCGCCGCACGCACGCCCTGTGCTCCACCGTGCGCAATGTTCTGGTACGCCACACCGTTCGCTGCGCCACGATTCTTGGACAACAAAGCCCCTGCCTGGCAAATAGCAGGCAAATTGGCTATGGCCGTGATGTGGAACAAGCGGACAGGATTGGGGACTGGCATGGCGACCTCAGCTGGTTAAGGACTCTACCAGCGCCTCGGCCAGATGGGTTTGGGTGGATTGGCTGGCAGTCAGACGCTGGCGCAGGTCGGCGCACAGGCGGCGCAACTGGGCTACGCGGGTGACGATGCGGGATTGTTCGGCAAGGGGTGGGAGTGCAAATGTCAGCCGTGAAATCTCTGTGCTGTTGATGTTCTTGACGCCAGAAGTTGTCCGTATAGGTGCTTCGATTTGCGCCCTTATTTCAATTGTTTGCATCACTAAGACCAAGTATGTTGGCTCAACGTACTCGCGTCTGAATCGCGCACGTACCAAATAGCCTGCAAAAGCAAAGCCTTCAGACTCAGTACTCACAACTGCGGCGCTCCCCACGAGAGAAACGCTTCCGTTTGAACGAATTATGAGAAGGTCGCCAAGTTCAAGTCGAAGTTTCTCCTTCTCCCGCTCATCAAGAGCGCCAAACTTGAGGTCAGTTACGTCGATCCTGCCGCCTTTGAGATTCGGTATCCGAAGAACGGGCGTTCCGACTACGTCGTGCCCGCACTTAACCGACGTGCCGTACCGAAGCTCCAGCAAGATGTCTTCAAAGTTGACGTGCGACCAGGTCGGGGGGATCTCAGTTGAAGAGCTTCCACGATCACCAATCTCGACGGGCAAATCTTCGGCGGCTTGAGTTGAGAGCAGGCCGCGCACTGCCAGTTGGAGGATGGTTTGCTCCAGGGCGTCTACGGCCTCGGGGCGGTCAAGCAGCAGGTCGAAGTGAGTGGCGATGCGGTGCCAGTTCTCCGTCAGTTGCGCGGACGTTTCGCTCTCGGTGAGCGTGGCCAGCAGGGTGCTGACGAGTTGGGCGTGTTGGGTGGCTTCGAGCTGGCCTTTGGCTTCGAGCGCGTCGCACAGGCGCATGAGTTCTTCGACGCGGGTGACGATGCGGGATTGTTCGGCTTCTGGAGGTAAAGCAATCAGTAGGTTTGAAAGCGACTCTGTGTTGAGGGTCGCTCCCATCAACGCATCTTTCGAGACCCCGGTTTTAGAAACCGTGGGTAGCATGTATTTCAGAAATTCCGTTTGTAGCCCAGCGAGTGGCATTAGAGAAACGATAGCTTCGTTGTGATACGCGGGCACTCGCAATACGGCGATTTTGCCTATAGTGAGCTTGAAGCTCATGATCAATGTGCCGGCAGGCAACGGCTCATATCCAAAAACGCTGGCACCTCTATCTGTGATTTTTCGACTTGTATCAAAGACCTCGCCGAAGTGGGTCATGTCAGAAATGCTGACCCATGCAACCCCTTCATCACTCCAGTACTGAGGGTCTTTGCTGGGCGGTGTCTTTCCAATACGAAATGGAAGCAGAGAGCCAAGTCGTACCCATTCCCACCCCTTCGGCAACTGAAACGGATTTTCTTCGTCCGAAATTGGCGGCAAGGCCTTGTCTCGTTTAATCTTGCCCTCGGCAATCAGTCGGTCTTTCTCCGCCCGAATCTCCTTCAGCAGCGCACTCGCCGGTTCATCCTTTGGGTCTTGCGGTACCAGCTTGCCCTGCACCGCCAGCGTCAAGATCAGTTCACGCAGACGCGCCACGCCGCCGGGCGCAGTGGCCAATAGGTTCAAATTTGATAGCAGCATGCGCAGATTTACCGTGGACTAGCGAGCGATTTGGCCAATATGTCTTTCAACTCATCGCGCAGCGCCTGGGCTTCGTCCTGCAGGCGCGCATACGCAGCCAGCAGGTGATCCGGGTCATGGTCCACCACATCGCCCACATGGGGGTTCTTCTGGTCCAGGTTGTAGCCCGCCGCCTTGATCTGGTCGATGCTTACCTTCCAGGCGCGTTCGTTCTCCACGCGGCTGGCAAAGCCATCGGCCTCGCTGCCCCACCAGGCTTTCTCGGCGCCGAACTCTTCGATGCGGATGGGCTTGGTCTTGTTGTAGTTCTTCACGCCCGCGGGGTACGGGTGCTCGTAGTACCAGACGTCTTTGGTGGGCGTGCCCTTGGTGAAGAACAACAGATTGGTTTTGATGCCGGTGTAGGGCGCAAACACGCCGTTGGGCAGGCGCACGATGGTGTGCAGGTTGCACTCATTCAGCAGTTGTTCTTTGATGCGGGTCTTTACGCCTTCACCAAACAGCGTGCCATCAGGCAGCACCAGCGCGGCGCGGCCATTGGTTTTGAGGATGTGCTTGATGAGCACGAGGAACAAGTCCGCCGTTTCTTTGGTGCGTACATCGGCGGGAAAGCCTTGCTCGATACCCGGCTCTTCCACACCGCCAAAGGGCGGATTGGTGACTACCACGTCCACCCGATGAGCGGCGGTGTAGTCGCGCAACGGGCGAGCCAGCGTGTTGTCGTGTACCACCTGGCTGGGAACCTCGATGCCGTGGAGCATGAGGTTGGTGACGCACAGCATGTGGGGTAACTGCTTTTTCTCTACGCCACCAATGCAGGTTTGCAGCACGGCTTCTTGCTCGGTGTTCTTAACCTGCTTGCGCATGTGTTCGATGGCGCAGACCAGAAAGCCGCCGGTGCCCGTGGCGGGGTCAAGCACCTTTTCTCCCAGCTGGGGGTTGACCATGTCCACCATGAACTGGGTGACGGCGCGGGGGGTATAGAACTCACCCGCATTGCCGGCGCTCTGCAGGTCTTTGAGGATTTTCTCGTACAGGTCGTTGAACTGGTGGCGCTCGCTCTGGCGGTTGAAGTCGATGGCGTTGAGCTTGTTGATCACCTGGCGCAGCAGGTGGCCGCTCTTCATGTAGTTGTAGGCGTCTTCAAACACGCCGCGCACCACATAGCCGCGCGGGTTGCGCTGGGCGTCGCCACGCAGATTCTTCAGCGCGGTGAAAAGGTCGTTGTTCACAAAGCTCAGCAGCGCTTCGCCGGTGATGCCTTCGGCGTCCGCAGCCCAGTTGCGCCAGCGCAGGGGCTCGGGGATGGGGCTGGTGTAACTGTCGCGGGTGAGCTCCATTTCCTCCTCCAGCGCGTCAAACACTTTAAGGAACAAGAGCCATGTGAGCTGGGAAATGCGTTGGGCGTCGCCATCGACGCCGCTGTCTTGGCGCATCACGTCCTGGATGGACTTGATGACGCTGGAAAGGTTGGACATGCTTGTGGAAAGTCTTCTAAAGAAAAAAGGGCGCTAGCCCCCGTGAAATATGCGTAACCAGCTATGAATTAAATAGCGTTTATCGAGTAAAGCTCTCGCTCCAGCGTTTGCAGGGCGTCCAGGTATTGGGGGCGTCCGCCAAAACTTTTGATGATTTCGCCGGGGCGGCCAATATCGGTAAAGGGTTGCACGTTGAAAACGGTATCGGCCTCGATGGTAACAATGCCTTCGTCGGCGTATTTGTCCAGCAGTGCGTCGATCACTTTGCGGGCCACGGGGCCGTATTGGGTGAAGACGTTGCGCTTCTTGACCCGGCTGGCGCGCTCGCGCCGTGTGAGCGGGGGCATGTTGTAGGCGACGTGCAGCAGCAAATCAAACGGGTCCAGGTCTGTCAGGCCATTGTTGGCTAGCTCTTCTGCCAGCGCCTCGATCAACACGCCATGGCCTTCCAGTTCTTGCAGCAGTGCCGCCTTGCGATCCGCATCGTTCCAAGCCTGGAGGAACTTATCCAAAGAGTCGTATTGTTTGGTGAGGTTGATGCGGGTGTAGTCGCGCAGGCTCTCGGTGATGAGCTTGCCTTGGGCGTTGAGGTACTGCACGCGCTCTCGGGCCACTGCGACCGTAACCATTGCGCCAACGACATATTTCTTGGGTTCTTCGCCGTCCTGGGCGAAGGGGTCGAGGCTTCCTGTTGGCCGGCCTTCAACGCGTTCGGGTTGAGCAGCGTGCGCGCTGAGCGACGTCTCAGGAGGCGTGTCCGGTGGTGCGATGGGGTCGCCGGCCTTGGGCTCGTAAATCTGCACGGGTTCGCCGTCAAAGTCTTTGTCGGCAAAGAGTTCGGTGGCGCGCTTGAAGTCGAGGATGGTGAACCATGTCTTGCCCAAATCTTCACGCAGGCGTGTGCCACGGCCAATGATCTGCTTGAACAGCGTCATGGACTTGATGTTCTGGTCCAGCACGATGAGCTTGCAGGTTTGCGCATCCACACCCGTGCTCATGAGCTTGGAGGTGGTGGCAATCACCGGATAGGTTTTCTCGGGGTCGATGAAGTTGTCCAGCTCGCGCTTGCCCTCTACGTTATCGCCTGTGATCTGAACCACGTACCTGGGATGGGTGGCGCAGATGTCGGCGTTGGCATTGCTCAGGGCCTGACGCATGCGGGCGGCGTGGTCTATGTCTTCGCAAAAGACGATGGTCTTGGCATAGCGGTCGGTGGCCTTGAGGTAGTCGGTAATGCGCTGGGCAACAGCTTCATCCCGCTTTTCCAGCACCAGCTTGCGGTTCATGTCAGCACCGGTGTAGACGCGGTCTTCGATCAGATTGCCGTGCTTGTCCGTCATTCCCGCTGTAGGGCGCCAGCCAAAGGCGTCCTTGTCCAGATCGACGCGGATGACCTTGTAGGGCGCCAGGTAGCCGTCTTCAATGCCCTGTTTGAGGCTATAGGTATAGAGGGGTGCGCCAAAGTAGTCGCTGTTGGAGATGTCTTTGGTTTCCTTGGGCGTGGCGGTCAGGCCGACCTGGGTGGCTGTGCTGAAGTAGGTCAGGATTTCACGCCAAGCCGAATCTTCGTCAGCGCTGCCGCGGTGGCACTCGTCCACCACGATCAAATCGAAGAAGTCGGGGCTGAACTGTTTGTAGATGTTCTGCTCTTCTTCGGTACCGCTTACCGCCTGGTACAGCGACAGATAAATCTCGTAGCTCTTGTCTACCAGCTTGGTGGTTTTGTTGACGGCCAGCTCAAGCTCTTCCACCGTCACTTTGCCCTGCGCATCCACACGCTCCACGCCTTTGGCATTGGGACTAAGTTTTGCCATGGCGCCCTTGAAGGGGCGGAAGTCGTTGACCATGGTTTGGTCAATCAGGATGTTGCGGTCCGCCAGGAACAGAATGCGCTTTTGCCCACTGGGCTTGTCGGCCCGCCAGGGTGACTTCCAAAGCCGGTGGATGATCTGAAACGCGGTGTAGGTTTTGCCGGTACCGGTTGCCATGACCAGCAACACACGGTTTTGTCCGTTGGCAATAGCCTCTACCGTACGGTTGATGGCGTTGAGCTGGTAATAGCGAGGTGACTTGGCGGGGGCGTAGTCGAACTCGGCGACACGCTGAACATCAGGCGCCCAGCCTTTCCAAGCGCAATACCGTGCCCAAAGCTCTTGCGGTGATGGAAACTGGTCAAGCGAGATGTTTTGTTCCAGAACACCGGTCGCCAACGTGGCGTCGCGGAATACGAAGCCGTCGCCATTGCTGGTGAAGCTGAATGGCACCTCCAGCAACCCCGCGTAGTTGATGGCCTGCTGCATGCCTGCGCTCATCGACAGTCGGGATTTCTTGGCTTCGACGACGGCTAACGGGACATTGGGTTTGAAAAAGAGCGCATAGTCGGCGAACAGCACGGTGGTCTGGTCGCGCTTGGCGGTCTTGCCACGCACCACTACTCGTCCGGCACGCAGGGGGTATTGGGCGTATATCTGGTCGAGCGTGTGCCACCCTGCGGCAACGATGGCCGGGCGGATGACCTTGTCGCACAGGTCGCTCTCGGATAGGTTGTTTTTGCTCATGGCGGTCCCTGACCGAACATAACCCAAAAAATGCCCACCAACTGGCTCTGCGCTTGAGCAATACGCTGAATAGGTTTAAGCCAGCTTGATATACGCCAGAATTTCCGGCGCACCCGCCAGCAACGGACCGGCGGCCGCAAAGGCCGCGCCCACATGCGGCATAGTCATGTGGGCGTCGGCATCGGCCTTGCTTTTCCAGTGCTCCACCGTTTGCAGGATGTGCGGCGCCTGCTCCTGGCAGTAGACCTCGTACTGCACGCAGCCGGCCTCCTTGCGCGACTGCGCCGCCAGCTCAGCCAAGACTTTGCCGGCGGCTTCGGCGGCCTCGGGTTTTACGGTGATGCGGGCCAGAACGTAGTGCATGGTTGGGCTTCCTTTCGTATGCTGCGGTTGCGGATCAAATGCTACATATTTGGTAGCGATATGTGTTTATTTGACGAGGGCTAGCGGCGAAATTTGCATAAGCCATTGGCGCCGATCAGGCACCCCTCAGGCCATCTGCGGCTGGCGCGCATGCCAGCCGGCGCACCATGCCGCAAAGGTGTGGGCCGCGATCGGCTTGCTCATGAAGTAGCCCTGGGCCTCGTCGCATTCCAGGGCCTTGAGCTTGTCCCAGATCAGCGCGTTCTCCACGCCCTCGGCCACTACCGTCAGGCCCAGGTTGTGTGCCAGGTCCACGGTGGAGCGCACGATCTTGGCGTCATCCTCGTCGGTCTCCATGTTCATCACAAAGGACTTGTCGATCTTCAGTTCATCCACCGGCAGGCTCTTCAAATACGCCAGCGACGAATAGCCGGTGCCGAAGTCGTCGATGGACAGTTTGAAACCGCGCTGCGACAACAGGTTCAGCGTGGCCTGGGCGCGCTGCGGGTCGTCCATGATGGCGCTCTCGGTGATCTCCAGGCAGAAGGCGCTGGCCGGTAGCTGGTATTTCGCCAGTATGGTGTCCAGGCGGGCCGGAAACTCGATGTCCAGCAGGTCGCGGGTGGACAGGTTGATGGCCAGCTTGAACCCCGTGCCGGCGGCTTCGCCCAGGCTCCGGCTGATGCGGGCCGATTCTTCAAACATCCACATCGTCAGCTGGCGCACAAAGCCGGTCTGCTCGGCAAAGGGAATGAACTCCAGCGGCGGCACCAGGCCGCGCTGCGGGTGTTGCCAGCGCACCAGGGCTTCGGCTGCGACCACCCGACCCGTAGCCAGCGCGATCTTGGGTTGCAGGAACAGGCGCAGCTCGCCCTGGGCGACGGCATTGCGCAGCTCGGACAGCATGGACAGCGTCTCGGTGCTGGATGAGTCCAGCGATGCGTCGTACACCTGCATCAGCGTGGTCCGCGACTTGGCGGCATACATGGCCACCTCGGCGCGCGACAGCAGTGCATCCACATCCTGGGCGTGCTGCGGGAAACAGGCAATGCCCATGCTGGCGCTCATGTCCACGGCCTGTTCTTCGAAGGCCAACGGCTGCTCGAAAGACTTGGCAATGCGCTCGGCCACGTTGACCGCCGTGTCGGCGCTGGCGCCGGTCAGCATGACTGCAAACTCGTCGCCGCCCAGGCGGGCCACCATGTCGTTGACGCGCAAGTCCTGTTCTGTGAGCCGCCTGGCCACCGCGATCAGCAACTGGTCGCCAAAGGAGTAGCCCAGCACATCGTTGACATGCTTGAAGCGGTCAATGTCCAGCATCAGGATGGCCATGCTCGGGTTGCTATCGCTGTCTCGGCCGGCAATGCCGTTGCGTATCTGCTCCTGAACGGCCTCACGAAAGCGTGCCCGATTGGGCAGGCCGGTCAGGCGGTCCCAGTAGGCCAGGGTGCGGATTTCTGCCTGCTGTGCGCCGATGTTGATGCGCATGGCGTCGAAGGCCTTGGCCAGGCCGCCAATCTCGTCGTGCCGGTTGGTGTGCTGCATCGGCACGTCGTACTGGCCACGTCCCAAGGTTTCGGTGGCGTGCACCAAAGAGCGCAGTGGTGTGGTCACGCGCCGGGCCGCAAACACGCTGCCAATCGCAAACAACACGACGCCCAGACCGGTGATCCACGCCAGCGCCACCTGGGCCTGGCGGAATGGCGCCACCACTTCGTTGACGGATCGGAACAACAGCGTGCGTACGCTGCCAAACGAGCCGGCATCGAGCTTGACGCTGCGCGCGATCAGGCGGTCGTCGTCCACCGGCAGCTCCGCTACATCCACGGCAGCGGCCTCCAGCGCGCGCAGCGCACCGGCGGGTAGTGTGCTGGAGACTACTTGGCGGTCTTGGCCCGGCGCTTCGCTGACCAGCGCCAGGTGCATTTCGGAGATGGCCCGCATGTCTTCCAGCAGCTTTTGGTTGATGGGGAAACCCATCAGCACCCAGCCCACGACCACCGGCGCCTTGATGGGCACCAGCACAAACTGGTAGGGCGTGCGGCCCACCAGCGCCACCTGGCTGCCTTGGGCGTCGCGCACGCCGGGGCTGGCCAGGCGGCTCAGCACGCCTTGCAACTGTGTGCCGTCTTGCCCCTCGCCCACGGCGCGCAGGCCCATGCTGGTGTCCATCAGTGCGGTGATGGTGGCGCCTATGCGGGCGCCATGGTTCTCCAGCACCGAGCGTATCGTGGCCTCGTCCTTGGTGGCGACGGCTTCTCGAAAGCCGTAGTCGGCCGCCAGTAGCGCGGCACCCTGCTGCAGCTTTTGTGCGTTCTGGTCCAGCAGGCGGCGCCACACGCGCTCGCCAATTTGCAGCTCCTGGTCGAGCTGGCGTCTGGCACTTTGTTCAATGCTGATGCGCACCACACTGAAGACGGCCGCCTGCACGATCAGCAGCAGCGCCAGCGACAGGGCAACGATGCGCGATGACAGGCCCCAGTAATCGGGTCGCCACTCCAGTTTCTGCGTCATGGCGCTACCTTCATGGCGTCACCCCGGCCAAGTGGTAGCTCAGGGTTTGGTCGGTGGTGCCCACGGTCAGCGCCTGCTCGGCCGCCGGAGCGCCCACCGACAGGCCCGGGTGCCAGATGCGCATGCGGTAGCTGCCGGCAGGCACATCGCGCAGCGTGGCCACGCCCTTGGCGTCGCCGGTGGCAAAGAAGGGCGTCTCCACGACGACGACCCAGGCGCTCATGTTGTCGTGGATGTTGCAACCCAGTACCGCAATGCCGGGCTTGTCAAAGACCACGGGGCTGGCCGCGGTACCGGTGTAGAGCTTGAGTTCAAAGGTTTTGGTCGGCGAGAACGAGTACACATGGTGGCGCACCGTGTCGCGGTTGGGGAAGCCCACCGCCGTGCCCACGGTCACCACCAGCACGCGGGGCGCGAATTGCTTGTTGGCCTGTGCCATTTCTGCGCCGGTGATCGGCTTGGCCAGTTGCTTGGCCTGGCTGGATTCCAGAAACACCACGCCTTCGGGTAGCGCCTTGCCCGCGGCATCCTGCAGTTGCACAGCCACCGTGGCCGCATGCGCAAGCGGCGCCATGGTCAGCGCCGAAATCCACAACAGCAGAAACCGAAGGTCCAATTGCATGCGGGGGAATTAACTGGTGAGGAAAAGCCCAGTGTATAGCGCTTGTCAGAACAGGTACTGCACCCGCAGCGACAGCATGTCTGCCGCGCTACCGAAAACACTGCCCATCAAATAAGCAGCCTGGTATTCCACGCGCTGCTTGTCGGTCACGTGCCAGGTGCCGCTGACAACCGGCCCCCAGCGGTGCGACTGCCGCTCCGCGGGCAACCAACGGTTCCAGGTGCCCAGTTCACCAAAGCCTTGCATGCCGGTGTGCACCGCTGGGTTCCAGCGGTACTTGAGCTGCCACTGGTATTTGAGCTGGGGCGCTGTGGTGTTGCCCGGTGCCAGCGACTTCTCAAAAATCAGATTGCCGTTGAGCTGCACCCGGCCCACATCGGTTTGCAACACGGGCCCGAACTCCACGCTGTCACCGTCGGAGGATTCCTGGTCCCTGATAAGGTTGGTGTGCAGGGCCAGGTCCACATCCCACTGACCTTGCGTCAGTAGAAAATCATTTTGCCAATTCAGCGTGCTGGGCGTGGCGTTGGAAAAGGACGGCCCGATATAACTCATGTACAGCTCGGTGTACCAGCGGCTGTTGACGTTGTAGCCCAGGCCGATCTCGGGCCATACGACTTCGGATCCGCCCTTGCGCTTGACGGTCCAGTAGCGGGTGTCCACGTGGACGGTGCCCGTGTCATCGTAGGCCGTCACCAGGTAATAGCCGGGGTCCGCGCTGGCGATGGCGGGCCATAGTACCGCGACGCCCAGGGCGATCCGCGCACCGGGCATGAAGCAGGGGATCCACCGTGGCATGCGGCCAGCATATACCGCCGGCTGGGGAAGTACAACCGCCGAGCCCATGCAGGGTGTACGGCTGCGCAGGCCGGGCTTATCATCTGCCAGCGCCTATGCCATCGTTTGTCTTGGACCGCCCGAGGACCCGCCATGCCGCAACACCGCACCCCCCGCATCGCCCGCAGCCTCCCTGTTCGCCACTGGGCAGAAAGGCTGGCCCCAACATGGGCGCTGGCCTTGCTCACAGCGCTGTGCGGCGGCACGACGGTTGCCCAGGCGCAGAGCACTGAAAACCCGCCCTCTGCCCCCTCTGCGCTGTACCAGGCCTTGGGCGAAAAGCAGGGCATCCAGTTGCTGATGAACGATCTGGTGGACCGCCTACGGGCGGACAAAACCATCGGCCCCATGTTCATGAACATCAAGCCGGCCTACCTCAAGGAGCAACTGACCGACCAGCTGTGCCGCGTTAGCGGAGGGCCGTGCCGGTATGAAGGCGAGGAGATGAAGAAGTCGCACGCCGACCTGAAGATCGGCACGGGCGAATTCAATCTGCTGGTGGAGATCCTGCAAGACTGCATGAGCGCACGTGACATTCCCTTCGGCGTACAAAACCGCCTGTTGGCCCGCCTGGCGCCCATGCACCGCGAAATCATCACCGCAAGCCCCGCGGCCAACCGCCAAGGCAAATTGCTGCTGACCGGTGGTGTCAGCAGTGTGGACGGCGCAGCTGGCGGTGGGCTGACCCCCTGGGCCACGATTGGCACCTACGCCAGCGACCAGGCTACAGGCTTTACCGCCCATGCGACCCGCGTGACGACCAACGACTACGGCCTCAACACCTATGGCTTGGCGGTGGGCATCCGCAACCGGTGGGAAGTGTCCCTGGCCCGCCAGTCCTTCGACACCGGCGTCACCGGCCCCGGCCTGGGCATACCCGGCCTGCAACTGACGCAGGACATCCTGGGGGCCAAGTGGCGCGTGGCGGGTGAGGCCATCCTGGACAGCGATACCTGGCAGCCCCAGGTCGCAGTGGGTGTGGAGTTCAAGTCCCTGCAATCCAGCGGATTGGACGCTACGCTCTCGGCGCTCGGCGCCAAGAAGACCAGCACTGACCTGTATGTCAGCGCCACCAAGCTGTTTCTGGCCCAGGGCATCCTGGTCAATGGCACGCTGCGCGCTACCAATGCCAACCAGAACGGCTTGCTGGGCTTTGGCGGTACCCTTGGCGGCTCACGCGACCAGTACCAACTGATGCCCGAGCTGTCGCTGGCCTGGCTGGCCAACCGCAATCTGGCCGTGGGTGCGGAATACCGCCGCATGCCCAACAACCTGCAAGACCCCGGCGCCGCGGCGGGTCTGGGTGATGGCCTGCGTGCCCAGGACTGGAAGGACATCTTCATTGCCTGGGCGCCGAACAAAAGCGCCTCGGTGACGCTGGCCTATGTGGACCTGGGCGTCATCGTGCCGGCCACGACGGGGAACCGCACGCAGACGGGGGCTTATTTGTCGGTGCAGCTGGGTTTTTGATCCCGTGTTGGGTCAGCCCAGGTGCCGGCGGGTCAGCTCAAACAGGCTGAGCAGGATTTCGAACAGGATCAGGAAGATGACATACCACTCCAGCCGGTGAAGTTTCTTGTTGTCCCATATGTCTGCGAGCGTCTGCGCCGTGTCGGAAATCAGGTTTAGCTTTCGATTGAGGGCAGCCTGGCGCTCCTGCAGTTCGAATTCGTCTTCAAGGCTGGCGTACAAGCCGCCCAGCTGCGGGTGGGTCCACAGCACCTCGGGTTTGTCACCGATCTCCGCACGCCCCACCATGCGGTGTTCGATCAGCAGCATGTGCCCGATCTTGGACAGCAGGGTTTTGGAGCCTGCGCTGACATTGCCGTGCGTGGCCAGTTCCTGCGCCAGTGGCTCTATCTTGTCGAACTCGCTGCCCACCGTCTTCTCGTACAGGCTGAGCACCAAGTGTTTGCTCAGGGCGTCGGCAATGACCTGCACCTTCTCCAGTGACATCTGGTCGAGCGATACGGCACCACTTTGCACGCCTTCGCCGGTACTGCCACAGTTGATTTCGAGTTCTTCAATTTCTGGCGTCGAATAGGCGGTGGCGAGGAGAGGCCGTAACGAATCGACGAAGCGCAGCTCATCCATGCTTTTGACGCCAAATAGCACCACCACGCCATAGCGGAACAACACCGCAACTCCGCCGTCCGCATCGACTTCCAGCGTCAGCGGCGTGGTCGCCAGGCAGTCGACAATTTTGAAGGCCTTGAGGTCCAGGCGGTCGCCCAGCAGGATCGCACGTGCCTTGACGTACTGCCGGTTCTTGAAATGGGTGCTGAGATCGGGTTTCACCAGGGCTCCGGGAGTTGGCACCCCAGCAAGAATATCGCATCCACCGGGTGAAATGGGGTCGGCGGTGCCTCAGGGGATAATCCACCCCACATGGCACTTATTACCCTTCTCGACGCCCAGCTGGCATTCGGGCACGTCCCTCTCCTCGACCACGCTGATTTTTCCCTCGAAACCCAAGAGCGCGTAGGCCTGATCGGCCGCAACGGCGCCGGCAAATCCTCCATGCTCAAAATTTTGGGCGGTATGGAAAGACCCGACGACGGTACGTTGCAGGTGCAGGGCGGCACCCGCGTCGCCTACGTGGCGCAAGAGCCCATTCTGGACGGTGATGCTACGGTTTTCGTAGCTGTGCGCGCAGGTTTGGAGAGGGTGATCGGCCTGATCGAAGAATACTGCCTGGGCCACGGCGACCTGGACGCCATGCAAAGCGAGATCGAAACCCTGGACGGCTGGAACTGGGAGCAGCGCGTCAATGAAACCCTGCAACGCCTGCACCTGAACCCCGACGCGGTGGTGAGCACGCTCTCTGGCGGTACCAAGAAGCGTGTAGCGCTGGCACAGGCGCTGGTGGCCCAGCCTGATGTGCTGCTGCTGGACGAGCCCACCAACCACCTAGACCTGGACTCCATCGAATGGCTGGAGGGTCTGCTGGTGGACTTCAAAGGCTCCATCATCACCATCACCCACGACCGCTCCTTCCTGGACAACGTGGCCACCCGTATCGTCGAACTGGACCGCGGCAAGCTGATGAGCTACCCCGGCAACTTTGCGGCCTACCTGGTGCAGAAGGAAGAACAGCTGGCGCAAGAAGCGGTCATCAACGCCAAGGCCGACAAGCTGCTGGCGCAGGAGGAAGTGTGGATTCGCAAGGGCGTAGAAGCCCGCCGCACCCGTGCCACCGCCCGCATCAACCGTCTGCAGGAGCTGCGCGCCAACCGCGAAGCGCGCCGCGATGTGGTCGGCAGTGTGAACATGGACGTCAGCAGCGGCGACAAGAGCGGCAAGCTGGTCTCCGAGATGGTGCACGTCAGCAAGACCTTCACCAATGGGGACATCGAGCGTGCCATCGTCAAAGACTTCACCGCCACCATCCTGCGCGGCGACAAGATTGGCCTCTTAGGCCCGAACGGCGCAGGCAAGACCACGCTGCTCAAGCTGATTCTGGGCGAGCACAAGCCCGACCCGGCACCGGCCAACGCACCCAAGCCCGAACCCGGCCACAGCCCCTGGGGTACCGTGCGCCTGGGTGCCAACGTGACGGTGGCCTACTTCGACCAGATGCGCAACGCGCTGGACCTGGACGCCACGCTGGAAGACTTCATCAGCCCCGGCAGCGAGTGGATTGAGATTGGCAACCAGAAGAAGCACCGCAAGAGCTACTTGGGCGACTTCCTCTTCTCGCCCGCACGCGCGACATCCCCTGTTCGCTCTTTGAGCGGTGGTGAACGCAACCGCCTGCTGCTGGCGCGCCTCTTCGCCCGCCCGGCCAATGTGTTGGTGCTGGACGAGCCGACCAATGACCTGGACATCGACACGCTGGAACTGCTGGAAGACCTGCTGCAGAACTATGACGGCACCGTCTTCCTGGTCAGCCACGACCGCACCTTCCTGGACAACGTGGTCACCAGCACCATTGCCTACGAGGGCGACGCCAAGTGGCGCGAGTACGAAGGCGGCGTCAGCGACTGGCTGATCCAGACCCAGCGGGCTAACGCCATCAATGCAGCCCAAGGCAAAACCACGGCCAAGCCCTTCAATTATGAGCGCGAGCAGCTACAAAAGCAGGAGCAAGCTGTAGCCCAGGTGAGCGCCAACACACCGGCTGCACCACCACCAGCCAAGGCCAAGAAGCTCAGCTTCAAGGAGCAGCGTGAATTGGATGGTCTGCCGGAGTTGATAGCCGCATTGGAGGCAGAGCAGAAGGACATTGCCGGGGCGTTGGCCGACGGCAGCCTGTACGCCATCGACAATACGCGGGCCATGAAGCTGGCCACCCGCAGTGCGGAGATCGACGACGCGCTGATGGCGGCGTTGGAACGTTGGGAAACCCTGGGTAACACCGGCAAGTCCTGACGCGAGCCTGTGCGAGGGGATTCAGGTTAGCACCTGTTCGAGGCTCACCCGGCATAGAGCCTCTGGCAGCGTGGCCAGTGCGCTTTCAGCACAAAGGCCTTTTTCCAGGCCAAAAATTCGAAGCTGTACTGCCGCGCCTGGTTCGCTAGTTTGCGCAGCTTGGCGATGGAAGGGTCTTCTGGCATACCGCTCTACTCCCTGTAGCCCACCGCCGTGCAGGCAGCGGCCATTCTCTACAGCGGGGGTGGCCCCGTGTGTGACCTAGCGCACAGACCGGCGCACAGACTGTTTTTGACAATGGGTCATCTTCAACCGCACCTGGAAAGATGCCCATGGACATACCTACCCTGCCGGCCTCTGTGTCGGCTATTGCCAGCAGCCCATCGGCGCTATGGGGCAATGACCAGAGCCAGGCTTTTCATGTGGAGGCCTGGGCTACGTTGCTGGATGTGCTACGCGAGCAACTGCAGCGGACCGGCACCGAAACTCTCCCTGCACGCATCGTGACCATGGAGGGTCTGGCCCATGTCGATGGCACCCAGATGACCCAGGCGGTGTACCCTGCGGGGTTGAGCTCAGGCGACATGGAGGAACCATCCAACCAGTTGCGGCTCTTCACCGATCCGGAAATGCCGTGACCCCATGCGCCCTGGCGCGGTCCGAAACGGCGCGGGGTATTTCAACCCATCGGTTGTGAGCGACACAGGCGCGACAGCATTGCCACTAGATCGTCGAGCACAAAGGGTTTGCCGATATGGTCGTCCATGCCAGCCTCCAGGCAGGCCGCGCGGTCCGAGGCCATGGCGTTGGCCGTCATGGCAATGACGGGCAATGTAGTCAGCCCCAGCTCCTGGCGGATGCTGCGCGTGGCAGCATAGCCGTCCATGACCGGCATCTGCACATCCATCAGCACGGCATCGAAGGGCACTGTCGCGGCGGCCACGGCTGCCACGCCCAACCGTCCATCGTCGGCCAGCGTGACATCTGCGCCCTCTTGCGCCAGCAGGCCCTTGGCCACCAGTTGGTTGATCTTGTTGTCCTCCACGACCAGGAGGCGCAGGCCCTGCAGGCGTTTGGGTTTGCGGGGTGCCTCGGCACCGCCTGTGGTACCCGGCACCGCGTGGTGGGGCGGCACGGTGTCCGGCACGTCCGCCACGGGCAGCCGGATTGCAAAATAGAAGCGGCTGCCTTCGCCCACCACACTGTCGAGCTTGAGCTCGCCGCCCAGTAATTCGACTAGGCGGCTGGAGATGGACAGGCCCAGCCCGGTGCCGCCAAAGCGCCGCGTCGTCGAGGCCTCGGCTTGCGAGAAGCCGTCAAAGATATGGACCTGATTCTCCGGCGCGATGCCGATACCGGTGTCGCTGACGGCGAACTCCAGCACCACGTCGCCCTCACCCTGCTCCAGCACGCGCACCCGCAGCAGCACCTCGCCGCGGCTGGTGAATTTGATGGCGTTGCCGCCGAGGTTGATCAGCACCTGCTGCAGGCGCATGTCATCGCCCAGCAGGCCATTCGGCACGGCGGGGTCTACCGCGTAGCGCACCTCCACGGGTTTCTCGCCGATATTGGCGGCCAGGATGACCTCCAGATTGCCCAGCATCTTGCTCAGGTTGAAGGGCCGCGGGTCCAGCGTCATCTTGCCGGCCTCGACCTTGGAGAAGTCCAGGATGTCGTTGAGCAGGCCCAAGAGCGAGCGCGCCGCATCCTCGGTCTTGCCGGCGAAGTCTTGCTGCTCGGCGGTCAACGCGGTGTTCTGCAACAGGGTCAGCATGCCCAGGATGGCATTCATCGGCGTGCGGATCTCGTGGCTCATATTGGCCAGGAACTGGCTCTTGGCGATGTTGGCCTGCTCGGCGCGGGCCACGGCATCCTTGAGCTGGGCTTCGGCCAGTTTGCGGTCGTGGATGTCCTGGCTGGAGCCCGCCATGCGCAAGGCCCGGCCTTGGGCGTCGCGGTAGACCTTGGCCCGTGAGCGGAACCAGCGGTAGCCATGGGCCTTGGTGCGCACCAGGTTTTCTTCGTCATAGTCCCTGCGGCCGGTGAAGGCATCGACGCTGGCCAAGCGGTTTCTCTCCTGGTGCTCGGGGTGCAGGATGCGGGTGAAGCTGCTGGCGCCGGCGGGCAACTCTTCGGGGGTATAGCCAATCAGCGCGTAGTAGCTGGGCGACCACCACTGCGCGTCGTTCTGCACGTCCATCCAATCCCACAGGCCGTCGGTGCCGCCTTCGATGGCCAGGACCATGCGGTCCGACACCTCGGCCAGGGTTTTCTGGGTTTGCTTTTGCACCGTGATGTCGGTACCAATCTCCATGAAACCGACCAGGGTGCCGTGGGCGTTGTGCGTGGGCTGCACCTCGGTGTCTACCCAATACTCGCTGCCGTCCTTGGCGCGGTTGAGCACCTCGGCCCGGCAGGCCACGCCATGCGCCACCGCGTTGCGCAGCTTCTCCAGCACCGCCGGGTCGGCCTTGCCGCTGCCCAGCAGCTCGCCCGGCGTCTTGCCACGCGCCTCGTCCAGGGTGTAGCCGGTCATCCGCGTGAAGCCTTCATTGACCCAGGTGATGCGCATCAGCGGGTCGGCGATCATGACCGCGTTGTTGGTGTGCTGCACGACGCGGGCCAGGCGGTCCAGGTCGGTGGTCATGCGTTCGGCCAGGCGCTGCGCGCGCAGGCGTCCCAGCGCCAGCAACCACACGGTCAGCGCACCCAGCATGCTGGCCATGGCGCCGGCGATGGCGGCCAGCGCCAGGCTGGAGCGGTCTTGCGTGGCATTGAACAGCGCATTGCTGCGCAGGCGCAGCTGCAGCATCCGCCCGCCGACGGCAACCGCATGCACCTGTGTCCAACTGGCCGGCGCCTGCGGTTGGGCCGCCGCCCCAGTTGTGGGCGGGGCGCCTTCGGAGTCGTACAACAGGCGGTCCGGCTGTTCGACCGGGCCGTCCCACAGGTCCACGCGCAGGCCGTTGTCGGCAATGTCGGCCACACCGTTGAGCAGCTCGGCCACGGCCATGGGCGCATACAGCAGGCCCACCAGCGCCGCCTGGAATTGTTGGGGCGTGACCGGGTCCGCGCCGTGCCGGTAGACCGGCAGGAAATACAGCAGACCCGGTGTCTGCTGGGTATCCTGCACCAGCGTTAGCTTGCCGCTGAGCGCGGGTTCGCCGGTGTTCATCGCCCGTTCAGCGGCCTCGCGGCGTACCGGCTCCGCCCCGATGTCCATGCCGTAGGCGGCGTGGTTGTTGGCCATGGGCTCGATGAGTTTGACGATAAACAGATCCGCGGCGTCACCCTGGGTGTGCACCTCGAAATGGGGTGCGTTGTCGGCCCGCTCGGCGGCGATGAAGGCGTCCAAGCTCTCGCGGGGAACGCGTGCGATGAAGCCAAACCCCCGTATGCCAGGCAACTCGGCGGCCAGATCGCGCGACTCCACGTAGGCCTGGAACTGTCTGCGTGAAATTGCGGTGCTGGCCGCATAGGCGCCGCGTGCGCCCTTAAGCCCCAGCAGGGGTTGGTTGAAGCGGCGCTTGACTTCGGACTCAATGCGTTCGGCCCCGCGGTCAAACAGCATCTGGGCGTCCTTGTCCAGGTCCCGCTTGAGCCATAGCACCAGGGTCGCGGTGGCAGCCAGCCCCAGTATCTGGGCTGCGGCCGTCATCGCCAGTGCGGCGGTGATGTTGAAGCGCGCCTGTGTGCTGCTCAGGTTGTTGGTGCCGTTGCCCGGCGTTGCGGGCGATGGGGTCTTCAGCCGGTGCAGGTTGCTGGAGCATCGCCAGTACAGGGCCGGCGCGGCCAGCAGTACCAGCAGCGTCACATTGACCAGGGTTTCGCCAACCTGGTTCAAGCCGGGCGCTAGCACCGGCAGGCTGAGCATGACCAAGCCTTCGGTCAGCGCAACGATTGCGGTGATCTCAGCACAGAGGTGCACCGGGTTGAAGGATTGCTTCATGCCGCCTGGCTCGGAGCGTCACACAACGGGGTGACGGTGTCCCAGGATAGCAGAGGCTTTTGGAATCCCCAAGGCTTGCTTTAGACCACGCCTTGGCTGCGCAACCGTGCAATGGCGTCGGCGTCCAGACCCAGACCGGCCAGCACGGCATCGGTGTGTTCGCCCAGGGTGGGCGGCGCATGGCGCAGCACCGGCGGTGTGTCGGCCAGACGCAGGGGGCTGGCTACGGTTGCTATGGATTCAATAGCTGTACGTTCATTGGTTGCGAGGGCTAGCGGCTGATTGACCTTAAGGCCCCGGGCTACAACCTGTTCATCGGCAAAGGCTTCGTCCATGGCGTTGATCGGCCCACAGGGCACGGCCTTGTCTTCCAGCAAGGCGACCCACTGGGCCGTGGTGCGGGTCCGCGTGACGGCTTCGATCTGAGGGATCAGTGCGTCGCGGTTGGTGACCCGCAGGGTGTTGGTTGCGTAGCGCGGGTCTTGCGCCCACTGGGGCTGCCCGGCCGCTTCGCAAAAACGCGCGAACTGGCCTTCGTTGCCCACCGCCAGCAACATGGCGCCGTCCGCCGTGGCCAGGGACTGGTAGGGCACCAGGCTGGGGTGGCTATTGCCCTGGCGCTGCGGGACCTTGCCGGTGTTCAGGAAGCCCGCGGCCTGGTTCGCCAGAATCGTCATGCCCACATCCAGCAGCGCCATGTCGATGTATTGGCCCTGGCCGGTACGGTGCCGCACCTCAATGGCGGCCAGGATCGCGCTGCAGGCGTAGACACCGGTGAACAAGTCCGTCAGCGCCACGCCCACCCGCAACGGCCCGCCACCCGGTGTGCCGTCAGGGTTGCCGGTGATACTCATCATGCCGCTCATGGCCTGGATCATCAGGTCGTAACCGGCGCGTTCGGCATACGGCCCGTCCTGGCCGAAGCCGGTGACCGAGCAGTAGATGAGGCGGGGGTTGACGGCTTTCAGACTGGCATAGTCCAGGCCGTATTTGGCCAAGCCGCCGACCTTGAAGTTCTCCACCAGTACATCGCTCTGTGCGGCCATCTGGCGTATCAGGGCCTGGCCTTCGGGTTGGGCCATGTCGATGGTGACCGAGCGCTTGTTGCGGTTGCAGGCGGTGAAGTAGGTGGCGTGTTCTGTGTCCTTTCCGTCGCGGTCCTTCAGGAAGGGAGGGCCCCAGTGGCGGGTGTCGTCGCCATCGCCAGGTTTTTCCACCTTGATGACGTCGGCGCCGAGGTCGGCCAGCATCTGGGTGCACCAGGGGCCGGCTAAAACCCTGGAAAGGTCCAGGACCTTGATGTGGGGGAGGGCGGAGGGTTTTTCTTCGGTTTTCATTGCTTGTTTTCTGCTTTTACTTCTATTGGCAGTGAGGGTTTTGGCTGCACAGCACGAGCCCTCCCTCAAAAACACCAATTTAAAAAGCCGCAATCCCCGTCTGCGCCCGACCCAAAATCAGCGCGTGGATGTCATGCGTACCTTCGTACGTATTCACCACTTCCAGATTCACCAAATGCCGCGCCACCCCAAACTCATCCGAGATACCGTTCCCCCCCATCATGTCCCGCGCCAGCCGCGCAATATCCAATGACTTGCCGCACGAATTGCGCTTCAGAATGGACGTGATCTCCACAGAAGCCGTACCTTCATCCTTCATACGCCCCAAGCGCAGGCAGCCCTGCAGCCCCAGCGCAATCTCGGTCTGCATGTCCGCCAGCTTCTTCTGGATCAACTGGTTGGCCGCCAAGGGCTTGCCGAACTGTTTGCGGTCCATCGTGTACTGGCGGGCGCGCAGCCAGCAGTCTTCGGCGGCGCCTAGTGCGCCCCAGGCAATGCCATAACGGGCGGAGTTCAGGCAAGTGAACGGACCCTTCAAGCCGCGCACTTCGGGAAACGCGTTTTCCTCGGGGCAGAAGACGCCATCCATGACGATCTCGCCGGTGATCGAGGCACGCAAGCCGACCTTGCCGTGGATGGCGGGGGCGCTCAAGCCGGCCATGCCTTTTTCCAGCACAAAGCCGCGGATGGGGCCGACCTGGCCGCCCTCCAGCACTTCCTTGGCCCAGACCACGAACACATCGGCAATGGGGCTGTTGGAGATCCACATCTTGCTGCCGGTCAGCTTGTAGCCGCCGGCCACCTTGTGGGCGCGGGTGGCCATGGAGCCGGGGTCGGAGCCGTGGTCGGGCTCGGTCAGGCCGAAGCAGCCAATCCACTCGCCGGTTGCCAGCTTGGGCAAATACTTTTGGCGTTGCGCCTCGGTGCCGAATTCAAAAATCGGCACCATGACCAGCGAGCTTTGCACGCTCATCATCGAGCGGTAGCCGCTGTCCACGCGCTCCACCTCACGGGCAATCAGGCCGTAGGCCACGTAGTTCAGGCCGGGGCCGCCATATTGTTCGGGGATGGTGGGGCCCAACAGGCCCAGTTCGCCCATCTCGCGGAAGATGGCCACGTCGGTTGTGCCATCACGAAAAGCTTGCGTGACGCGGGGGGCGAGTTTCTCCTGGCAGTAGGCGGCGGCGGCATCGCGCACCATGCGCTCGTCGTCTGCGAGCTGGCTGTCCAGCAAAAAAGGGTCTTGCCAGTTGAAAGATGCGTGCTGGGCCATGGGGGATGTCTCCGTTGTGCTGATGGGGGCTGCCGGAATAAGGCAGTACGGAGAGCATGGTAGCCACTATGCCGCCGGCCACCAAACGATTGTTTGTCACCCAGATATGCGGCTATCGCATATCTGGGCCAAGGGAGGGCAGGTGACTACCGCCGTGTGATCTTGCTGGCTTCCACCATGCCGGGCACACCGTCGAGCTGCACAACCAGTTCCCCGCGGCGCAGGATGACGTTCTTCACCACCTCGGTGCGGTTGGCATACAGCACGCGGTCGCCCGGCTTGTACTGGGGCAGGCTGGGCATGGGCGGCGGTGCCGGGCGAGCCTGTTGCTGCGGTGCTCGGTTGCCCACGGCCGCGAGCTTGCGCGCAATGCCGGGATGCAATTGCGCCAGCTGCTCCAAGGCCGTGCGAACAGCTGCACGCATGGCATCCGCCGTGAAGGGCTTGGCCAGCAGAAACAGCGCGCCGGCTTCTTCGGCCTCTTGCTGGTGTGTGGGGCTGCTGGCCTGTGCCAGCAGCGCGAAATGGCAATCGGGATGGTTTTGCTGGATGGTCTTGTGCAGCGCAATACCGGTCAGAGCTTCCTTGGCAAACCAGTCGGTGATCAGAAAATCCGGCTTCAGCGACGCAGCCATTTCGGCTGCGGCATGCGGGTTGGACGTGGTTTTGATAGCAGCAGCATCAAAGCCGTAGCCGGACAGCAGTTGCTGCGTGAAAGTTTGCAGTGCCGGGCTGGGATCTGAAATCAAAAAACTAACGGCAGACATGGAGGGTAGGCAACAACGCACACAATAAAAAAAACCGGCAGAAAACTCCATTGCCGGACGCATATATTTTACCGGGAGCCGTCCGATCCTGCGTATCTTTACCGGGCGTGGCCACTGGGTCTGTCAGCCTAAATTCAGGCTCGCTACACTGGCTGCACCATGCGACGCAAGATCCCTGCCACCCACACGCTGCTGTGCTTCGAAGCGGCGGCTCGCCACGAAAGCTATACCCGGGCGGCGCAGGAACTGGCCTTGACCCAGAGCGCGGTGTCGCGCCAAGTGGCCGCGTTGGAGGAATATCTGGGCCAGGCCCTGTTCACCCGCACCCGCCACGGCGTGGCCTTGACGCCGCGTGGCCGCGAATACGCCGCCCAAGTCGCGGAGCGCCTGCTGGCGCTGGAGCGCGACACACTGAACGCCATGTCCACGCAGGGGACCCAAGGCGCGGTCCATTTGGCCGCCGTGCCTACCTTCGCTACCCGCTGGCTGATCCCGCATCTGCCCCAGTTGCAGGCGCTGCACCCCGATATCGTGGTGCATATCGAAACCCGCACCCGCCCTTTTTTGTTTGCCGACACTGGCTTTGACGCCGCCCTGTACGCCGGCACAGCCGAACAGGTGAGCAATTGGGCCGGCACCCAGGCCACGCTGCTGGTGGATGAAGAGGTGGTGCCAGTGTGTGCCCCCCATCTGCTGGGCGCTGCCGGGCAGATGCTCGACCCCCAGGCCGTGGCCGAACTACCACTGCTGCAGCAAAGCACCCGCCCCTTTGCCTGGAGCCAATGGTTCGAGGCCGCGGGCGTGGTCGCGCCCCACGCACTGTCAGGCCCGCGCTATGAGTTGTTCTCGATGACAGCCAGCGCCGCCATCCATGGCCTGGGCGTGGCGCTGGTGCCACGGCTGCTGGTGCAGGCGGAGCTGGCACGCGGCGACCTGGTTGTGGCCTGCGACCAGGCCCTGCGCGGCGAGCGGGCTTATTACCTGGTCACGCCGCTGCGCGATACCGAGCCGCAAGCCGTGATGCATTTTCGGCATTGGCTGGTTTTGGCGACCGCCGGGTAAAATCGGGGTCTGCGCGCCAAGAACATCTTGAGGGCACGCAGGCCTCGGCCCCATTTGACTGTCACCAGATTGGGTCACTCCTTTCCACTGTTTCCCCTCTTTTTTGTTATGAAAATCTTCTCTTTCGCCGTGTCCGGCGTGCGTTCTGCCTGCGCCAAAATGGTTCTGTGCGCGCTCCCGTTCATGATGGCTGCCGTGCCTGCTTCTGCGTCTTCGCTGAGCATGGGTACCGTTTCCAACCCGATGATCGCCGGCGGCACCTTGACAGGCGCCAGCGGCTTCGGCCTTATCGGTTCGACGCTGGGCTTCAATTTGACGATCAACGACATCGGCGCCCCCGTCCAGATTTATGTAGCCGCCTACGTGCCCGCAGGAACGCTGGGCTTGCCCGCCGATACCTGGTTTTGCCTCACGAACAGTGGTTGGCAGCAGATGACGGGAACTTATATCCCGGCTGCTACGGGCATCGCTGCGGGCACTACCGTGCGGGTTTCTCTCATTTCGAATATAGACCTCAACAACCTGCCCAAGTCCGAGGTGTACGTGGGCTATGGCACATCCGTAGCGGAGATGATCCAGGCTGCGCGCTACAAGGCCGTTGTCGCCATTCGTTGAGACAGCCTAGCCTGGGTATTCACCACCGTGGTCTCAGATACCACGGATAAACCCCTAGATACAAATTGGCACCACACTTGCTAGCATCCTGAGAAGAACCTGACTAAACGGTCAGATTTTCAACTCAGGAGTGCTAGCGTGTCTGACAACTCTTACCCCACCGACGTTCGCCCCGGTCGCCTTGTGGCTTCCGAATATGCGCAACGCTTTGCCGACTGTTCCCCTCGGCTGACCCGCACGCAGGCCTTGCTGGAGGCCGAGCGCTGCCTCTACTGCTATGACGCGCCCTGCGCCACGGCCTGCCCCACCAGCATCGACGTACCGTCCTTCATCAAGCGCATTGCCGATGACAACCTGCGCGGTGCGGCGCGCACCATTCTGGAATCCAACCCCCTGGGCGGCATGTGCGCCCGCGTCTGCCCGACCGAGAACCTGTGCGAGGCTGTGTGCGTGCGCAACACGCAGGAAGACCGCCCGGTAGCGATTGGCCGCCTGCAGCGCCATGCGGTGGACGCGCTGATGGAAAGCGCCAAGCCGCAAATCTTCACCCGCGCGCCCGTCACCGGTAAAAAGATCGCCGTGGTCGGCGCAGGCCCGGCCGGCCTGGCCTGCGCGTACACGCTGGCGCGCAAGGGCCACGACGTGGTGGTATTCGATGCCAAGCCCAAGGCCGGAGGCCTGAACGAATACGGCCTGGCCAGCTACAAGACGCCCGAGAACTTCGCGCAGCGCGAGGTGCAGTGGCTGCTCGATATCGGCGGCATCATCATCAAGAACAATTGGAAGCTGGAAACCCCGGCGCAGCTGGAGACGCTGCGCAAGGATTACGACGCAGTCTTTCTGGGCATGGGCCTGACCACCACGCACGCGCTGGGCGTGCCCGGCGAGTCCTTGGCCGGCGTGCAGGACGCGGTGGATTTCATCGCCACACTGCGCCAGACGCCCGACCTGTCCACTCTGCCCGTGGGCCGGCGCGTGGTCGTCATTGGCGGCGGCATGACCGCGGTGGATGCTGCGGTGCAAAGCAAGCTGTTGGGCGCCGAGAGTGTGCACATGGTCTACCGGCGCGGGCCCGAGGGCATGTCGGCCTCGGCCGAAGAACTGGAATGGGCGCAGACCAATGGCGTCACCATTCACCACTGGCTGGCGCCGGTGGATATCCTGAGTGCTCCCCTGGGTGAAGGCCGGCATGTCGGTGGTGTGCGTTTTGAGTACCAGGCCATCGTGGACGGCAAACTGAAACCCACGGGTGAAACCCAGATATTGGGCGCCGACATGGTGCTCAAGGCCATCGGCCAGAAGTTGGGTAACCCGGTGCTGGCCGCGGCTGGTCTGGCGATGGACGGCGGTCGCATCGCGACCGACGCCAATGGCACCACCAACCTGAGCGGCGTCTGGGCTGGTGGCGATTGCCGTGCCGGGGGGCTGGATTTGACGGTAGAAGCGGTGGAGCATGGCAAGCAATCTGCCAACGCCATCCACGCCTTCCTCACAGCCTGATCGCCGCGCAACCCCAGAGTATTGGAGAAACACCATGGCCAATCTGCAAACCACTTTCGCCGGCATCCAAAGCCCCAACCCCTTCTGGCTGGCATCCGCACCGCCCACTGACAAGGCCTACAACGTCAACCGCGCGTTTGAAGCCGGCTGGGGCGGCGTGGTCTGGAAGACGCTGGGCGAAGCCGGGCCACCGGTCGTCAATGTCAATGGCCCGCGCTACGGCGCACTGCTGAGCCCGGACCGCCGCCTGATGGGCTTCAACAACATCGAGCTGATCACCGACCGTGACCTGGAACTCAACCTGAAAGAGATACGCGAGGTCAAACGCCTGTGGCCGGACCGCGCCATGGTGGTCTCGCTGATGGTGCCCTGTGAAGAACAATCGTGGAAAGCCATCCTGCCGCGTGTCGAAGACACCGGTGCCGACGCCATCGAGCTCAACTTCGGCTGTCCCCACGGCATGAGCGAGCGGGGCATGGGCTCGGCCGTTGGCCAGGTGCCGGAATACATCGAGATGGTCACCGCCTGGTGCAAGCAGTACAGCCGGTTGCCGGTCATCGTCAAACTGACGCCCAACATCACCGACATCCGCCACCCGGCCCGCGCCGCCAAGAAGGGCGGGGCCGATGCGGTGAGCCTGATCAACACCATCAACTCCATCATGGGTGTGGACCCCGCCACGCTGAAGATGAGCCCCAACACCGGCGGCATGGGCAGCCACGGTGGCTACTGCGGCCCGGCCGTCAAACCGATTGCGCTGAACATGGTGGCCGAGATTGCGCGCGACCCGCAAACTGCCGGCCTGCCCATCAGTGGTATCGGCGGCATTGGCAACTGGCGCGACGCGCTGGACTTCATCGCGCTGGGCTCGGGCACGGTGCAGGTCTGCACCGCCGCCATGGTCTATGGCTTCAAGATCGTGCAGGAGATGAGCGACGGCTTGTCCAACTACATGGACGAGATGGGCTTTGCCAGTGTGAGTGAAATCGTCGGCAAGGCTGTTCCCACCGTCACCAACTGGCAGTACCTGAACCTGAACCACATCAGCAAGGCCGTTATCAACCAGGACAGCTGCATCCAGTGCGGGCGCTGCCACATCGCGTGCGAAGACACCTCGCACCAGGCCATCACCGCCATGAAGGACGGCAAGCGCTTCTTCGAGGTGAAGGAAGACGAATGTGTGGGCTGCAACCTGTGCGTGACCGTCTGCCCGGTGCCAGAATGCATCACACTGCGCGATCTGGCCCCCGGTGAAAAAGACTTGCGCACGGGGCTGGTTGTGAGCGATAAATACGCGAACTGGACGACGCACGCCAACAACCCGATGCGCACGGCCAATTCGGCCTAGAGGGCTTAAGCAAAATAGGCCTCTAGCCCTCGCCAACGCTGCTTGAGCAGCTACCAAATCAGGAGCATCTATGTCTGAAACCCTGTTTATCCGAGGCGGTACGGTAGTCAATGCCGATCGCGCCTTCAAGGCCGATGTCATCACCAAGGACGGAAAAATTGTTGCCGTGGGCGAGGGCCTGATGGAGCCCGCCGGCTGCACCATTGTGGACGCCGGTGGCCAGTACGTGATGCCCGGCGGCATAGACCCGCATACCCACATGCAGCTGCCGTTCATGGGCACGGTCACCATGGACGACTTCTTCACCGGCACCGCGGCCGGTCTGGCGGGCGGCAACACCAGCATCATCGACTTCGTCATCCCCAACCCGCAGCAGTCCATCATGGAGGCCTATCAGACCTGGCGCGGCTGGGCCGAGAAGTCTGCCGGTGACTACGGCTTCCACGTCGCCATCACCTGGTGGGACGAGACCGTCAAACGCGACATGGGCACGCTGGTGCAGCAAGAGGGCATCAACAGCTTCAAGCACTTCATGGCCTACAAAAACGCCATCATGTGTGACGACGAAACCTTGGTGAACAGCTTCAAGCGCTGCGTGGAACTGGGCGCCATGCCCACCGTGCACGCCGAGAACGGCGAACTGGTCTTTCTGCTGCAAAAGACCGTGGCCGAGATGGGCATCAAAGGCCCCGAGGGCCACCCGCTCTCAAGGCCCCCCATGGTGGAGGCCGAAGCCGCCAACCGCGCCATTGCCATTGCCGATGTGCTGAACGTGCCCATCTACGTGGTGCACGTGAGCTGCATAGAAGCGGCCGAGGCCATCGCCCGCGCCCGCGCCCGCGGCCAACGTGTGTATGGCGAGGTGCTGGCCGGCCATCTGGTCATAGACGACAGCGTCTACCGCCATCCCGACTTTGCGACCGCCGCAGCCCACGTGATGAGCCCCCCGTTCCGCCCCAAGGGCAACCAGGACTTTCTGTGGCGCGGCCTGCAGGCCGGCAACCTGCACACCACGGCTACCGACCACTGCACCTTTTGCGCCGCGCAAAAGGCTGCCGGCAAGGACGACTTCAGCAAGATCCCCAACGGCTGCGGCGGGGTGGAAGAACGCCTGGCCGTGATTTGGGACGAAGGTGTCAACACCGGCCGCCTGACGCCATCCGAGTTTGTTGCCATCACGTCCGCCAACACCGCCAAGCTGTTCAACATCTACCCGCAAAAAGGCAGTGTGAGTGCAGGCGCCGACGCCGACATCGTGATCTGGGACCCGGCCGGTACCAAGACCCTGTCCGCCAAGACCCAGCACAGCAAGGGCGACTTCAACATCTTCGAAGGCCGCACCGTCAAAGGCATCCCCAGCCACACCATCAGCCAGGGTGAGCTGGTGTTTGTCGAAGGCGATTTGCGCGCAGTGCAGGGCAAGGGCCGTTACATCAAGCGCCCGGCCTTTGGTGTCAACTTTGCGGCTACCAAGCTGCGCGCCGAGACCTTGGCCCCCACCGCCGTCAAACGGTGATTGATAGCTAGAGGAAGCACCACCATGAGCCGCAAAACCCACCACACCGTTACCGACGACGGCGATACGCATATCGACACCCACATCGACACGGTGCTGGATATCTCCAACATCCACATCAATGGCGACCGCCTGTGGGCCTCGCTGATGGAGCTGGCAAAGATCGGCGCCACACCCAAGGGGGGAGTTTGCCGCCTGACGCTGACCGACCTGGACAAGCAGGGCCGCGACCTGGTGCTGCGCTGGGCGCGGGAGGCGGGCATGACCGTCATGATCGACAAGATCGGCAACGGTTTCATGCGCCGCGCGGGGCGCAACAACAGCTTGCCGCCCATCATGACCGGCAGTCACATCGACACCCAGCCCACCGGCGGCAAGTTCGACGGCAACTACGGCGTGCTGGCGGGGCTGGAAGTGGTGCGCACACTCAACGACCTGGGCATCGAGACCGAA
Organism: Rhodoferax sp. GW821-FHT07G04; assembly: GCF_059418585.1. Classification (NCBI taxonomy): domain Bacteria; kingdom Pseudomonadati; phylum Pseudomonadota; class Betaproteobacteria; order Burkholderiales; family Comamonadaceae; genus Rhodoferax; species Rhodoferax sp. GW821-FHT07G04. The sequence continues at coordinate 1,468,315 of NZ_JBWKQD010000002.1, read as the reverse complement.
GCCCCCATCGAAGTGGCCTTTTGGACCAATGAAGAGGGCTCACGCTTTGTGCCGGTGATGATGGGCTCGGGTGTGTTCGCCAAGGCCTTCACGCTGGAGCACGCCTATGCCGCGACCGACACCGAGGGCAAGACCGTCAAGGGCGAGCTGCAACGCATTGGCTACATAGGCACCCAGGAGCCTGGTGACCACCCCATCGGCGCGTATTTTGAGACGCATATCGAACAGGGCCCGGTGCTGGAAGACAACAACGTGACCATTGGCGTGGTCAGCGGCGTGCTGGGCATACGCTGGTTCGACTGCACCGTGACCGGTATGGAAGCCCATGCCGGTCCAACCCCTATGGCATTGCGCAAGGACGCGATGCAGGTGTCCACCCGCATCATGCAAGAGGTGGTGGCCAGCGCGCTGCGCCACCCGCCGCATGGGCGCGGCACCGTGGGCATGGTCCAGGTCTTCCCCAACAGCCGCAACGTGATCCCCGGGCGCGTAAAGTTCAGCATCGACCTGCGCAATGCCACCGACGCGCTGGTGGACAAAATGGCCGACGAGGTCAAGGCCTTCGCCGCCAAGGTGGCCAAGGAGAGCGGGCTGGGTGTGAAGATTGAAATGGTGTCCAGCTACTCGGCCATTGCCTTCCACGAGGAATGTGTGGACGCTGTCGGCCGCGCCGCCAAGAAGCTGGGCTACAGCAATATGCCAGCTGTCTCCGGCGCCGGCCACGACGCCGTCTACATGGCCAAACTAGCCCCCGCTGGCATGATCTTCATCCCTTGCAAGGACGGCATCAGCCACAACGAGATTGAGGATGCGAAGCCTGAGCACATCACAGCAGGGTGCAATGTGTTGCTCCACGCGATGTTGGAGCGGGCGAGGGTGGTTTGATCGGCAGATGCTCGCCGGGCCCCACGGCTGAAGAAACCAATTAGCCCTTTGTACTTGCCAGGCAGAAAGCGACCACGGCATTGGCGTGGCCATAGGTCTTCTCGATGGACGGAAAATACGAAGCGGGGCCTTTGACTTTTTCGGGTGTTGCCATGGTTTGAACTCCTTGGAATATGCAAGCAAAGCAAAGCAAAGCAAAGCAGAGCGGATTCTATTTTTGCCAGCCGTGGTTGCATACCCATGTGCGATCACGGATTCAGCTCGCCTTCGCCGCCCTCGGCAGCGCCTTCCCAGTCTCCAAAAACGTCTTGAGATTCGACAGCACGGCAGGCCAGCCACCCGATATACCCGCCAGCATCTGCGGATCCTTCTCCAGGTCCACATGGCTTACCGTCAAACGGACCAGTCCGTCGATGCGCTGCTCGATATCGATCTCCACGCGTGAGTGTTTAGACTCATCACCTACTTCACTGGGGCGTGCCCAGGTGTAGACCAAGCGGCTGGGCGGGGTGCACTCCACTACCTTGCCGCAGATGTCTACGATGCGAGAGCCGTCCACGCGCTGGTGTTCCCATACGGAGCCGACTTTCCAGTCCGAGATGTTGACGCGGGCGCACTCCGATGTGGGGCCCACCCAGTACTGGGCCATGATGTCGGTGTCCATGAAAGCCTCCCACACTTTCTCGGGTGTGGTGGCGATGTAGCTCACATAGACAAAGCTAGGTTTTGTGGGGCTTGGGTTTGTTGTCATTGTCTTTACCTTCTTTTTCCAGTTTCTGTTTCAGGTTGTGCAGCGCGTCCAGGCGGCTGTGTTCGAACTTGGCGATCCACCGTTTGTGGATCTCGTGCAGCGGCACGGGGTTGATGTAGTGCAGCTTCTCGCGTCCCTGCCAGACCACCGCAACCAGGTTGGCGGCTTCCAGCAGTTGCAGGTGCTGGGTGACCGCCTGGCGCGTCATGTCCATGTGTTCGCATAGCGCGCCCAGCGTCTGGCCGCTCTCGCTGTGCAATTGGTCCAGCAGGCGTCTGCGGGTGGGGTCGGCCAGTGCCTTGAAAACTTTGTCGATATCCAAAACGTGCTTACTTTCATTGGTGGCACCCTAGTCCGCACCGTCGCCGCTGATGTGCGGGTCGTTGGGGTTGGGGCTGCCCTTGCCGGTTTCCACCAGCGCCTTCAGGCTCATCAAATACATCGCCCACTTGGTGCTGCAATGGTGCATGAATTCCACCGGCTCTTTCCACCCCTGGTGCTTGAAGAGGACGATGGCATGGTTGCCGGATTGTTTGAGATTAAAACTGATTCGCGTGCCGATCCACTCTGCGGGTCCATCGACGACCTTCCAGAGCACTTGGCGAGGGGGTTCCAGTTCCAACACTTGCATGTCAAAGCCACCGATTTCCACCCCACCGGCGCTGAAGCGGAAGCGGAGTGCGCCGCCCGCTGCGGCGTCGCCTTGCGTGTTGTGGGTCCACCAGGCCGCCAGGCCTGCGCGCGTGGTGAGTGCTTGGTAGACAGCGTCTACCGACGATTGGATGCCGACTCTGTGCAGGATATCCGCCATGACTTATCTCCTTGGGTTGTGCAAACGGTTGCGGGTTAAAAGCGTTGAAAAATTATATGCAAGTAAACACTTGCATGTCAAGCTGAGGATTTTTAGCAGCTGCGTGTGGGCGCAGCGCGGGCGGAGCAACGCATCGCTGCTTGCGACGTTGGGAAGGGCAGGGTGGCTAGGAAAAGCGCATGGGGGCAAGCCTTGTTCGCCAACCCAAAGGGCAGTTAGCTCTCAGGGGTCGAGCTTGCAGTTCTTCTTTTTAGCTTCGGCGGCAATGGCCTCGCGGTAGGCGGTCAACTCGGCCAAATTGGTCTTGGCATCTACCTGGTCATCCCAGCTGAAGAAACCCAATCCAAAGATGGCCAGGGTGGCGACGCCGATCACATTGCCCGCCGTCGTGTTGTTGCTGGTCCGGCGGATTTCTTCTGCCAATTTCTTCTCCGCAGCGGTAAAGTTGCGGTGCTCCTTGACGAGCTCTTCGCAGCCGGCGGCTTCAATCTGCTTCTGATCCTCGGCCGTGACGTGGTGGGACCAAGCCGATGTGCCAGACAAGGCGAGGGATGCGGCCAATGGCAAGGCCACGAAAATCTTGGGGAGCTTGTGCATAAGAAAGAGCCCTTCCGCCACGCATGGCAGTTGAATCCGCAAAGCGCCGCCCAAGACTTTGGTTGTGTGGCTTGGGTACCGTGGGAACAGGAATCTCCTCAGGCCATTCGTTTCCACGCAAAGGCAATTTACTGCCGGCCCTGAGCGATGTCAACCGCGCAGCGGGGCGTCTTAGGCCAGCGCCAACTCCGCCAAGCGCACCGCACCCTCCAAACTCCGCGCCCCGCCAATGAACAAGTTCAAGTGGCAGAACACGCTGTCCTCCACCCCGGTCACGGCGGCCAGTTCCTGGTCCCGCAAACCGGCCCAGCTCTTGGGCAGGTCCAGGCGCGCGGTGAAAGAACCGGGCTCCACCGGCACGGTCTTGAGCTGGTATTGGTTGCCATCCGAATCGGGGTAGATGACGAACAGCACCTCGGGCATTTCGTCCACCACCACACGGGTCCACGGCATGCCGCCTTCGGTCAGGTGCAGCACGCGGCCGCCCAGCAGGCGCGGCGCGTTGCGCACAATGTCCATGGAGCGGATCTGGCCCAGCTTCTTGCTGATGGCGTGGTCCAGAAACTTGCGCGTGATGGCGATAGCCTCTATGAAACGGGCCTCTTGCAACTGGGCCTTGGTGGTGTTGTCCAGGCCTTGCTCTTCCATCCAATGCGTGTTGAGCTGGGAAATGAGACTGGACAGGCCAAAGATGCCGGGCGACACATCGCCCTGGCCGGTGTCCACGATGTCCAGGTACTGCACCAGTGAATGGTCGATGGAGCGCACCACCTCGCCCACGGCATGCTCATCCAGGCTCTGCCCGTGGGTGCCGGCCCAGGCCTTCACATAGGCGCTGCCATGGGCCGCCCACACCAGGCCGGCGCTGGCATAGCCAACTCCCGGCACGGTCTGGCCGTCTGCGCCGGTGTGGGCAGGCCGTGCGCCATCAAAGCCGCGCTGGTGGTGGTCAAAGCGGCCCGTGGCTGCGTCCCAGCTTCCGCCCACATCGACGGCGAAGTCGGCGGCGTCTATGAGCTCTTGTTTGCGGGTGCGAACCAGGGTGTGCGATGGGAAAACCCCCATCAGCACGCCGACGCCGAACACATCATCCGCATGGAAGCTACCGTTGTGCGTGGCGATGGTCGTGTTGGGTGCGGGCGCAGAAGGCGCGGCATTCGCAGGCTTGCCGTGTTCATACAGCACCAAAGCGCGGTACACGGCGCTGTGGCTGGGTGTGGCCACACCGTGCTCTAAGCCCAGGTGGTGCATGCGGCCCGACAGCCAGCGCAGCTCCAGCGGCTTGCCGCGCTCCAGGTCTTCGGACATCGACGAGCGGAACGCATAGGGCATGGCCGCCAGCTTGGTCATGATGTCGTCCACCAGATCGTCGCGTGCGACCTTGCCGGCCTTTTTGCCGATGGCCACGCCCTCTTCGATGAGTTGGCGCTGCAGTGCACGGGTCTCGGGGTTCTCCAAGATCTGGCCCATGCTGGCCCGCAGCAACGACGTGGTGGCTGACAGTGCCGATAGCGCAATGAACTTCTCCCACAGCACCGTGTCCACCCGGTCTGCCAGCTTGGCATCCAAGGCCTGGGCTTTGGCGCAGGCTGCTGCGAACGCGGCCATCACCGGATCGCCGTTCGCTCCATCGGCCACGATGAGGTGCAGCCCGCCTGGGCTGCGGATCACGCCTGGTCGGTCAATGACGGCCGATACATAGATGACACCGGCTCGGACTTGGGCCTGCGGTGCCTGGCGCGCAATCATCGCAGCGCTGTCGATGCCGTTCTGCAGCGTCAGCACCCGCGTGGCGGGCCCAATCAGCGGAGCCATGGCCGTAGCGGCCGATTCGGTGTCCCACAGCTTCACGGCGAAGATGACCAGGTCCACGTGACCTATGTCCGCAGGCGTATCGGTGGCAGTCACTAGCGGCAGGTGGATGGGGTGCAGCGGGCTTTGAATGTGCAGCCCCTCTTTGCGCAGGGCCGCCAGATGGGCACCCCGTGCAATGAACGTCACGTCCTCGCCGGCGGCCTGCAGGCGCGCGCCCACATAGGCACCCACGCCGCCCGAACCCATGATTGCGATGCGCATAGTGTTGGCTCCTTTGCGTCGTCTCGGAAAACAGGCCTAGTTCAGGCGCTGGCTTTGGGGGTTTTTGAGCTGCTCCATCAGCGGATCGGGTTGGCCGCCTTCGGCGATATGGCTCTTGTACCAAACCGTCAGGATGGAGGTCACCACGGGGCCGGGGTCTTGGCAGACCTTGTCGAAGTCCAGCCCGTTGATGCCGCAGATCAGCTTGACCAGGTCCATGTCCAGGTCAATGGCGTCGTCTGCGCAGCGGCGCAGCTTCAGGTCGGCAAAGGTGTAGCCCTCGGGCAGTTTGAGGGTCAGCAGGGAGTCGGTTGGCATGGTGGCGGGTTGGCTTTGTCACAGCAAACCCGCATTGTCGCGCGGTTCAGGGTTTGCGTTTGGGCTTGCCGCCGGTGGGTGCCAACGCCAGTCCCGGTGGCAGGACGACGCCGTGTGTGGCCTGCGCCAGCTTGAAGAAGACATCGGTGTTGTCCATCACGCCGGTGAACGACCAGGCGCCCGGGCCAAAGGCCGACAGGGGGATGTCGGTGGCCGTGTGCACCGCGCTGTCGCCCGGCACCTGGCCCGTGACCAGGAACTTGCCATCGGCATCGCGTGCCAAGGGGTTGGCGGGGTACATGGCCAAGGGCGCCACCTTCACAAAGGGCTGCTGGCTGTCTTGCAGGGGGCGCTCGTTGGTGCGGAAGTCTTCATACCGGTCCGCATTGGCGCCATAGCCCACCAGCAGGCGGTTGTCGATATCGGTGGTCTCGGGGTAGCCATCGGCCGCGATGCGGTACTTGGGGAAGCCCGCCTGTTCGTAGACGCCGACCACCTTGTCGCGGATATTGGCGCTGCCGCCCTCGCGCACCAGCTCTTGCAGGCGTGCATCGCTGACGCGCGATCCGCCGATCAGTGCCGCGCCCGAGCATTCGTGGTCCGCCGTGACGATGACCAGCGTATCGCCCCGCTGGGCCGCAAAGGCCTGCACCCGCTTGATGGCGCGGTCGAATTCGATGGTGTCCAGCATCCAACGCTCGGTGTCCATGTTGTGGGCCTGCTTGTCGATGGAGGCGCCTTCGACCATCAGCACAAAGCCGTTCTTCTGGCGCTCCAGCACGGCCAGCGCCTTGGCAGCCATCTCGTCCAGCATGGGCTGGTCGGGGAAGCCATAGTCATCCACGACGCGACCCGTGGTCACGCCGCGCAGTTTGGCGCGCCGGCCGTCCATCTTGTCCAGCGCCACATTCATGTTGGAGTGGGCGAACAGGCCCAGCAGGCGGTCGGTCTTGGTGGCGTCGATGGCATCCAGCGCGGTCTTGTCCGCGGCATAGCGGAAGCCCGCGGTCTGGAAGTCCGCCAGCAGGTCGCGGTCCTTGTCCAAGGCACCGGCGCTGCCGCCCCAGCGCTTGACGATCTCCGCGGTATGCGCGTCGGTGGCCGAGAAGGCGTAGTCCGTCTTGTCGCCGCGTGCCGAGCCCGGCGTGCTGGCCGGTACAAACCATTTGCGACCGCCGCCCATCAGCACCGTCAGGCCCGTGCGTGCGCGGTCGTCCAGGAACTGGTCGACGATGCCGGTGCCGGCACCGCGGCTGCTGGTGTGCACCGCATTGCCCGCCGGCGTGGCGTCAAACACATCGGCGGTAGTGACCACGCCCAAGGCCTTGCCCTGCGTGCGGTGCAGGTATTCGCTGAGGTACTCGATGCGCGGGTTGTCAAAGGGGTCGGTCGTATCGTCGGGGAACACGCCCTCTTCGTTGTTGTTGTTCTTGTTGCCCAACACATAGCTGGTCATGCCGGGTGCCGAGTCGGTCACCACCGAGTTCAGCGACGCGGTCTTGACCATGCCGGTCACGGGGAAGCTGTCCATCGCCAGGGGGTTGATGACCTTGCCCTGGGCATAGCCACCGGCCACGATGCGCGCCGCTGTGCGCTGGGCCGCGCCCATGCCATCGCCCAGCATGATGATGATGTTCTTGACCTTCTGGCCGCCCGCCAGCAGCGGGATGATTTCGAAATTGCCGGTGGCCTTCACCATCTGGCCATCGCTCTGGCTGGCCTCTACCGTGAAGCTGTGCACACCGGGCTTGAGCGCACTGACGGCGCGCACGGTGGCGATGCTGGCATTCTGTGGCACGCCGGCCAGGCAGCCGGTGGCGCAGGAGCGCAGGGCCACAGTGGCGTCTACGGCCTTGCCATCGACCGAGAACTGCGCGCGCGTGATGGACTGGCCGGCGTCGTCGGGCCGCAGTGTGGCCTGCAGGTCAAAGCGCTGGCCGGGCAAGAAGCGGGCGATGATGGGCGCTGCACGGCCGCTGCTGAACAGTTCGCTGGGCGGTGTCAGGCGGCTGACTTCGGGTGCTGCAAAAACCACCCCCGCCTGGGTGGCGCACAGCACTAGCACGCTGCGCGATAGCCAGGACAGGGGGTGTGACAGCAACTGCAAACGGGAACTAGGGGAACGGCGGGACATGGCGATGGGGACTCTTGTTATGGCGAAGTTCAAAGGGACGGTGTTAGGGGCGCGGCCGCTGCGTGGGCTTGCGGCGGTGTAGACGGTGGCGTCAGGCGCAGACGCACCCAGTGGATGCGGCCGTCTGCGGCCTCGTGCCGGCCCACCTGCAGCTCGCCGCGCACTTCCACCAGACCACGGGCGTAGGGCATGGACCAGGCGTGCGCACCCTCGGCCAGGTAGACCAGCACGGTGGTAGCGGGCAGATCGTCGGCTTCACCGTCGGCGTGTTCACTCAGTTGCACCGGTCGGGGTGTCAGCAGAAACTGGCCCGCCGTGGTCTCTTCCTGCTGCACCATGTAGCCGACCAGGCGCACCGTGTGGCCATGGGCCTGGCGCAGGCGCTCGGTCATCTCCAGGCCCTTGGGCCCAATGGGGGTGCGAAAAAAGTCCTGGAACGATAACGTTGGTGGCGGCTCGGGTGGCGCGCTCTGGGCACCTGCTGGCGTCGCGCACAGCGCGGCCAGCATGAGTAGCGCGGCCGTGCAGAGCAGGCGCGCGGGGGCGATGATGGGGGAACGGTGGTGGCTAGGCGGCTTCACAGCCAGCTAGCGTATTAAATCAGGGTGACAAAACGGTGACAGACCGCCCCGACCCGGATCAGGCCTGGGCCAGGGCTCAGCCTTGGTAGGGGCCCTTGACCTCGCCCCAACCCCAGCGCGGCATGGGCGCGTGTTCGTTGACCTCGGCCCCTTCTTGGGAATTGATGACGGCTAGGCGTGATCCCCACTCCAGGTAGCCGACCAGCGCGGAACGGAACTCCGGGTCGTCGGGCAGCGCCAGCTCGTCCGCCGTGGCCAATAGCAGGCTCACCCACTGGCGCCGCTGTTCGTGCGAGAGGTGGCGGTGCAGGTGCTGGCGGATCATGTGTGGATGGCCGCCATGCTCGGCGGAATAGGTGGCCGGCCCGCCCAGCACCTCGCCCAGGAAGGCGGCAACGTGGGCGGGGTGGTCCGCACCCATGTGCGCAAACACCGGGCCCAGTAGCGGGTCTTGTTTCACGTGCTCGTAGAAGCGCGTCGTCAGCCGGTTCAGCGGCTCAATGCCGCCAATCCATTCATACAAAGTGGGTGTTGTGCTGCCAGCGGTCATGGTGGTCAATGCCTTGCTCAGAGTGTCCCATCTAAATGCGACGGCATGCGCGCATTTCAAGCCCGCTCCGGATTCTGATAGCCTTGCTTTCCCTGCTTACGGAGAAATGTCCATGACCCTCAGCACTTGGTGGCTGTTCATCCTGATGACGTTTGTGGTATCGGCCACGCCCGGCCCGAATATGCTGCTGGTCATGAGCACCAGCGCCCGCCACGGCGTGCGCCCGGCCATCGTCGTTATGGCGGGCTGCATGACAGCCCTGTTGGCGATGATGGGCGTCTCGGCCGCCGGCCTGGGCGCCTTGCTGCATACCTTTCCCGCCGTGTTCGATGCCCTGCGCCTGGCCGGTGCCGCTTACCTGGCTTACCTGGGTGTGAAGTGCTGGCGTGCGCCGGTGGATGCCGCGCCCGACGGTGGCAATGCAGCAGCAACCGTCCAGCCCGCCGCGAACCTGGGTGCCATCTACCGCCAGGGCTTCTTGGTGGCGGCCAGCAACCCCAAGGCGATCCTGTTCGCCGCGGCCTTCTTCCCGCAGTTCATCAACCCGGATGCGGCCAAGCTGCCGCAGTTTGGCATCCTGCTGGTCACCTTCACGGTCATTGAGGTGGCCTGGTACTTCGTTTACGCCCTCAGCGGCAAATCGCTGGCCACCTACCTGCGGCGCGCGCCGGTGATGCGCGCCTTCAACCGCGCCACTGGCGGCGTGTTCATCGGTTTTGCCGCGTTGATGGCAACGGCTCATGAGTAAACAAGCCGCTAGCCCTCGAAAAATAGGCCTAATGCGCTCCTGATTTTGCAGCGTTACTTATCCAAAACCGGCCCCACCCTGGCCATACAGGAGATATCCATGCACCGTAAACACACGCTGACCCTGCTGACGCTGGCGCTCACCGGCGCCTTCTCCGCATTGCCAGTCGCAGCCCAGACCGCGCCCGAGCTCGCGCTGACCCGCATCGACTGCGGCACGCCGGTGCTCAACGACGTGGGTGCGCGTTTCTCGGACACCTATGCCTACAAGGACCTCAAGGTCTTGTTTACCTACAGCTGCTACCTCATCCAACATGGCAGCGACTACATGCTGTGGGACACGGGCCACAGCATGAGTGCGGGCGCGCCGGCACCCAAGGTCAGCATCGTGGACCAGCTGGCGCAGCTCAAGCTCAAGCCGGAGCAGATCAAGTATGTGGGCATCAGCCACTACCACGGCGACCACACGGGGCAATTGCCATCCTTCACCGACGCCACGGTCTTGATTGGCAAGGGAGACTGGGATGGCCTGACCGCGCCCAAGCCCAATCCCGGTGTCAACGCCGCGCCCTTTGCCCACTGGATCAGCGGCGGCGGCAAGATTGAGCCGCTGGTGGGTGACAAAGATGTGTTTGGCGATGGCACGGTGGTCGTGCTCAACACCCCAGGCCACACGCCGGGCCACCACAGCCTGTTGGTGCGGCTCAAGGAAAAAGGCAATGTGCTGCTGACCGGCGACCTGGCCCACTTCCACGAGAACTACGAAGGCAATGGCGTGCCGGTCTTCAACGCTCACCGGGGCGACACGCTGGCCTCATTGGACCGGTTCAAGAAGGCGGCGGCCAACCTCAAAGCCACCGTCATCATCCAGCACGATGCGCGTGACGTGGACAAGCTGCCCGCATTCCCCGCCGCCGCGCGGTGATCAAGTGGCATTTGAAAAACTGACCGTTAGCCCTCGTCAAATCGTCTCAATGCGCTATTCAATTGATAGCACATGGTTTTTGACTACAGCTTGATCTCCACGCCAAAGTTGTAGGTCGTGCGCCCCACATTGGTCGTCGTGTTGCTGTAGCCGCCGGCATAGGTGGTTTGCGACTGCGTGTCCACCGGCGCCAGGTTGTTGACGGCAAAGCGGGCCGAGAAGGTGCGGCTGAAGTTCCACAGCACAAACATATCGGCGCTGCGGCTGCGCGTCTGCTCCAGGGCCTGGGTGGCGCTTTGCTGCGTGGCGTAGCCGGGCGTGAAGCCCAGGTTGCCGCCAACGGTCATCGGCAATGTGCTGGCGCGGTAGTCAAAGCCGAAGGTGCCCGACCAGGGTTGCTGGCCGTCCAGCCGGTTGTTGGGGCCGGGCAGGGCCTCCACATTGGAGCGGTAGAAGCTCAGCGAGCCGCGCAGGTTCAGCGGCAGCTTGGCATCCACCAGTCCTGACAGCAATTCACCGGCGCGGCCCTTGACCTCCAGCTCAATGCCGCTGGTCTGCGCCTTGGAGAAATTCAGCGGCTGGGCTACCCAGCGTTGCACGGGTGCATAGTCCACGGTCTGCAAGGTGCTGACCGTGCGTATCAGGTCGGTGATGCTGCGGTGGAAGAAGCCGATGCTGACCAGTCCTCCGCCGGGGAAATACTTTTCATAGGCCACATCCAGGCCGGTCGCCAGTTCGGGCAGCAGATTGGGGTTGCCCAAGCGGTCCGGCGACAGTTCGGTGTTGGTCTTGCTGACATCGGGGAACAACGAGCTGATCGAGGGCCGGCCCAGCAACTGGCTCAGGCTGGCGGCCTTGTAGCTGCGGGTGATGCTGGCGCGCACCATGTCGCGGCCGGCAGGGTCAAACTTGTAGTTCAGGTGCCACATGGGGGTGACCACGCTGCTGGTGTTGCTGACGGCCGTGCCCACGCCCTGGCTTTGCGTGTTGATGCGCTCGCCGCGCAGGCCCAGGTAGGTGGACCATTGCTTGCTGATTTCCCACTCGTCCTGCACAAACAGGGCCTGGCGCTCGATCCGGGCGGAGAAGGGCTGGCCTTCGAAGTCGCTCAACTGCGGTACGCCTTGCTCTGTCACCGAGCGTTTCTCTTCACGCTGGCGCCACTCCAGGTCCCAGCCCACACTCAGGCTGTGCGCATCGTTGAGCAGGCGGGTGTAGTTGCCGGCCTGGGTCAGGCCCATTTCTTCGTTGTCGCCCAGGCTGCGCCGTTGGGGCTGGCCGTTGTGCACGGTTTGCACGTCGTAGGTCACCTTGTTGGATTGCACGCCGGCTTTCAGCTCGACGCGATCGGCGGCGCTGAGATGGTTGATCCACTGCAGGTTGCTGCGCACGTTCTGCCAGATGCCCTGGCCGCTGCTGTCGTCGTCCAACGTGGGGCTGCCGAACAGCACCTGGTTGGCATAGGTGGAGCGGTTGTTCCACTCGCCACGCTGCAGAAAGCTTTGCCAGTTCAGCGTCTCGTCATCGCTGATGCGCCAGGTCACGCGCGGGCCAATGTTCAGGCCCCGGCCAAAGTTGAGCTGGTCCAGCGATTGGGTCGACTGCGACAGCAGGCCGTCGGTGCCGGGCTGGCTGCGCTCGATGACGGACTGGTTGAGATTGCGCCATTCAAACACCGAGACTGGCAGCGACAGCGAAATGCCATCCCACTTCTCGCCAAAGGTAAAGATACCGCCCACGGTGGGGCGCTCGGCGTTGTAGACCGTGCCCACGCGCAGATCGCGCTGCGAAACCTTGGGCGCTTCTTTCAAGATGATGTTGATGGAGCCGGCCACCGCCTGCGCGCTCTGGTCCGCCGTCGGGCCCTTGGTCACTTCGATGCGCTCCACCTGCGAGGGGCTCAACTGGTCCAACGCAAAGCCGGGAGGCGCCGGGTCACCATTGATCAAGACCTGGGTGTAACCCGCGCCCAGGCCGCGCATGCGTGGCGCGTTGCCCTGCATGTTGACGCCGGGCAGGCGCTTGAGCACATCGGCGACGTTGTTGTCGCCGTACTTGTCCATCTCTTCGCGGCCGTAGACCTGCTTGGCAACCCGTGCGCGGCGGCGCAAATCGTTGTCACTGGGCTGCTTGCCCAGGATCTCGACTCGATCCAGGCGGGCACCCGGCGCGCGGGTCGTGGTGCTGTTGTCGCCCACGCCACTGGGGATGTCCTGAGCCAGGGCCGGTGTCAGCAATCCTGTGCACAGGCTGGCGAGCATGCTGGTACAGGCGAGGGCAATTTTGGAGTACGGAAAGTCCATGGTCGTTTGTTGGGTTCAATGCAGCGTATTTTTGGGGAAGCCGACGGGCCAACCTTGTTGGCACGATGTGTGACGGCGTGACTGTAACGTAAGCCTGTGATGCGGCAGCCGGTATGCGACGAAGTGCCGGATACAGGGTGCCAAGCGTGGCGGTTGCGCAGCGTCAGGCGCTGCGGCTATTCCAACAAGGCGCCGTGGGGTCTTTGGCGTCGGGGGCACAATACCCGCATGAATCCGCTATTTGAAGTCGTGGCCGGCGTCCTGCGGGGGCTGGTCAAAGTCGCGTTGCTGGTGTTGGCCGCCTTGTTTGCATTGGCTGTGTTGTGCGTGGGGCTGGTCATCGTCACCGTGGCGGTGCTGCGCTTCCTGCTGACCGGGCGCAGGCCAGCGGTTATGACGACCTTCAGCCGCTTCAACCAGGCCGCGCAGCAGTTTCGCCCCGGTGGCCGATCCGGCGCACGCCCTGAAAGCGCCGATATCGTGGACGTGCAGGCCCACGAGGTGCGCCCTGCGCCGAGTGCCGCGCTACCGCACAAGACGGTGGAGTAAGTCTGGCGCAGCCTACAGGCTAATCGTAGGTGGCCACGGGCTGCGGCAGTTCGTCGTCCAGGTACAGCTCGTACTCGTCCCAGCCGTCTGCGCCAAAGTGCTCGTCGCATTGCGCGGCGATGTCGTCAAACGTCGTGAACTCCATCACAAACATGATGGTGTTGAACACCTGGCGATAGCGGCGGCCTTCGCTGTCTTCCAACTCGCCCTCGTCGTCATCCACATGGCGGCAGCAATGCACCCAGACGTATTGCCCCTCTAGTTCGTCCTCGGCTTCCAGCACCTGCAGCGCAAAGGCTTCATCCTCCGCGCTGGGCCATGTGGCCTTGGTCAGCTGGTAGGCCGTGCCGTGGCGGGGGTGGGCGGGGTCCAGCTCCAGGTCTATGGTCTGCCAATCTGCTGACACCTGGTTTGCCACATCGGCCAACTCCTGCTGTGTGATGTCACCTTCCCAGTAGACATCGGTGATGTGGCGCGAGGTACCGACCTCGCCATCCCACAGGCTGGCTTTGTGTTTCATGGTGTCCGGGTGCATGGGCGATCTCCTACGTGGTTCCGTGCTTGTGGGTGGCACTGTAGCGCAATGGGGAGCTATTGCGTGCGCTGCCCAACAGATGGCTGCTGCACTCAAGCCCAAGATGTGCCGCAGAAGGCAGAGGCTGCCCCGGGCATTTGCAACAGTGCGTAAACGCCGCCATCCCAAGACCAGGGGCCTGCGTTGCATAAAGACATGCCGGCTACGCCGATGCATTTTGCGCAGGGATGGAATTGCTATGCCACACCACCACACGACACTTCGCCACCGATTCACCCGCTTCACGCTAGGCCTGTGCCTCTTGCTGCTCACAGGCTGGGCGCACGCAGACCCACCCATGCGCGTGGCGCGCCTGGCCTACACCGAAGGTCAGGTCAGCTTCTCTGCGGCGCAGGACTCCGGCAATTGGCTGCAGGCCGGCATCAATCGGCCGCTGACGACCGGCGACCAGTTGTGGACGGATAGCCGATCGCGGGCCGAGGTCGATATCGGCGGCACGGCCCTGCGCCTGGGAGAAAACACCGGTGTGGCCTTGCTGAATGTGGGCGACACCATCACGCAGATTCGTCTGCAGCAGGGCACGCTCAAATTGCATGTGCGCTATCTGGACCCGAGCCAGATGATAGAAGTGGACACACCCAACCTCGCCTTGACGCTGCACCAGCCGGGTGACTACCGTCTGGATGTGGACCGCAACGGCGAAGCAACCGAGGTGGTCGTACAACGCGGCCAGGCCCAGCTCTATGGCGACGGCGCAGCCTATGCCGTGCAGGCCGGGCAGGGTTACCGCTTCTTTGGCACGGCTTTGTCGGACTACGACAGCCTACTCCCTCATCTGGATGATGACTTCGACCGCTGGGCCAGTGCCCGCGACAGCCGCGTGGCTGTGGCCGTCGCCGCTCGCTATGTATCGCCCGAACTCGTGGGTTTCGAAGACCTGGATGTGCATGGCGACTGGCGCAACGAAGTGGGCTATGGCTATGTCTGGGTTCCCCGCCGCGTGCGTGTGGGCTGGACCCCGTATTGCGATGGCCATTGGGCCTGGATAGCCCCCTGGGGCTGGACCTGGGTGGACGATGCGCCCTGGGGCTTCGCCGTGTCGCACTATGGCCGCTGGGCCCATGTCCGCAGCACCTGGGTATGGGTTCCCGGCCCTGCGCGCGAGCGGGCCGTCTACGCACCCGCACTGGTGGCCTTTGTCGGTGGCCGGCATTTCCCGGGCGGGGTGGCACCGGTCGGTGGTGCGATAGGCTGGTTCCCGTTGGCGCCGCGCGAGGTCTACCGGCCTTCGTATGCTGTCAGCCGCCGCTATTTCGAACACATCAACCACAGTAATGCGGTGATCGCACCCATGGTCGTTACCAACATCTACAACATACACAACACGACGACCACCACCAATATCTCTCCCATCAGTTACAGCAACCAAGGTGTGCGGGGTGCGGTGGTGGCTGTGCCTGCACAGGTGTTTGCGCAGTCGCAGCCGGTGGCCAAGGCGGCCATCACGTTACCCAAGGATGCGGCCGCGCGCGCGCCGGCCGAGCATGTGGTGGCCATTGCCCCGCTGCCGCAAAGCGTGCGGGGCGGGGCACCGGTAGCCAGCGTCAAACCACCGGAGCAAGCCCACGCGCACCCGGTCATAGCCCGCACCGCGCCTCCAGTACCCCAACCAGTACCCCAAGCGGTGGTTGCCACGCAGCCGCACCAATCCCCGCAGCAGGGTATGAAGCCATCTGCACCCTCTGCGCCTGCAGTGAAGCTGGTGACAGCGGTCTCACCGCCATCCCCCGGCGCTGTGCCACCCCCACTGCCAGCACGCGCGACCCGGCCACCGGAGGAACGCCACAAACCTGACGCGACCCGACCGGTTGCCGCAGCACCCGCCGATGCCGCAGCGTCTGCCGCGCAGGCCGCGCACAGGGACGAAGCCGCCAAGGCGGAAGCTGCGCGGGCCGAGGCTGCGCGAGCCGCAGCGGCAAAGGTACAAATGGAAAGAGCACAAATGGACAAAGCGCAGGCCGATAACAACAAGGCGCGCCTGTTCAAGGAAGAAACCGACAAAGCCCAGGCTGCCGCCGCGAAAGCCCAGGCCGCCCGGGAAGATGCCATCCGCGCCGAAGCCGCCCGCGCGGCGGCAGCCCGGTCACAGGCCGAGCAGGCAAAAGCCCAAAGGGAGGAAGCCGCAAGGGCACAGGCAGCCGCTCAAGCAGCCCAGGCTGCGCAAGCCCAGCATGCGGCAGCCGCTGCAAAGGCCGAAACGGACAAGGCCGCAGCCGCGCGGGAAGCCGCAGCCCGTGCCGAAGCCGCCCGGGAATCGGCTGCACGGGCTGCTGCGGCACAGCAACAGCACAAGGCCGAGGCCGACAGAGCCGCTGCAGCGCGTGAGGAGGCCGCCCGCGCCCACGCTGCCAGGGCAGAGGCGGCCAAAGCGGCTGCGATCCGGGAAGAGGCTGCCCGTGCGCAAGCTGCTGCTCGGGCCACCGCTGCGGCACAGCAGCATCCTGCACAGGCCGAACAGCCTCACCATGGTGCCCAGCCGGCCCATGAACCCCACAAGGACAAGAAAGACGGTAAAAACGAAGGCGACGCGAAAAAGCCCTAACGCGGAAACCGCGCCAGCGAAGCAGCCCGCGCCTTGGCCGCCTCCACTTCGCGGTTGCGCGGCTCGGCATGGGTGACCATGGATGCGATCAAAACCCGGGCCGAGGCGGCCACCTCTTCCACGGCCCGCTCAAACGCGGCTTCATTGGCCTTGGACGGCACCGTGAAGCCGCTGAGCTTGCGCACAAATTGCAGCGATGCGTCGCGTATCTCCAGCTCGGTCGCCGGCGGTTCGAAGTTGAACAAGGTCTTGATGTTGCGGCACATGGTGCTTGCTCTCCGGGTCGGGTCCGTCAATGTCCAAGCGCCTGGTAGGCCAGCCGCTTGAACTCAAAGGTATAGGGGTTGCCAAAGCCCATATAGCGCTGGGTCATCAGCACACCGGCGATGTTCAGCCGCGGGTTCATCCACCACACGGTGCCGGCGATGCCACCCCAGCTGACTTCATCAGCCGCCTGCGGCGGGTCGAAGCGGCCGGGCGTGTTCAGCACTGATGAGCCCAGGCCAAAGCCGCGGCCCGGATTGGTCGGCATGTTCGGGAACTGCACGCACAGGCCATTGGGCAACTGGTTGCGGTGCATCTGTGCCAGGGTTTCGGGCATGAGCAGCGTGGGGCCGCCGGGTATCAGCGACTGCAGCAGGCGCACCATGTCGTCCAACGTCGACACCAAGCCCCCACCACCGGACTCGCGCGGAATCTGGCGCAGGTAGGCACCGGGAAAGGGCTTGTCATCCATGCGGCGCAGGCCGGGCTTCATCGGGTCCAGCAGGTCCACGCCGCCATACAGTGGGGTCAGGCGCCCTTGCTTGGCTGCGGGCACCCAGAAGTCGGTGTCTACCATGCCTAGGGGTTCAAAGATGCGCCGCGCGAAGAAGGCGCCCAGGCGCTCACCCGTTACCACCTCGACCAAGTAGCCCAGCACATCGGTGGCCACCGAATACTCCCACTGTGTGCCGGGGTGAAAGGCCAACGGCAAAGGCGCTAGCACTTTCAGCATCGCTGCCGTGGGGCTGACGGGCGTGTGTACGCCCCGCGCGTTGTAGGCCGTGAACAGCAAGCTGCCAGGGTCAAAAGCGCCGTAGGACAGGCCCGAGGTGTGCGTCATCAGGTGCTGCACGGTGATCGGCGAGCGGGCCGGTTCGGTCTGGTCCAGCGCGGTGGCACCGGCCCGCAGTACCTGGCGCTGGCCCAGCTCGGGGATGTAGCGCTCTATGGGGTCGTCCAATCGCAACTGGCCCGCTTCGACCAGCATCATGACAGCGCAGGACGTCACCAGCTTGGTGTTGGAGAAGACGCGGAAGATATGGTCCTCGCGCAGTGCGATGCCGGCTTCGGTATCGGCATGGCCGCAGCAAAAGCGGTCCACGACTTCGCGCCCGCGCAGCAGAGCGGTGGACACGCCGGCCAGGTAGTGCCGGTCCACTTGCGACTGCATGGCAGCGTGCAGCGCGCCGAAGTCCTCTGCGTGTGTTGTGGGTGTGTGGGCCATGCTTCAGTCGAATACGGGGCGGAAGAAACTGCGCTCGTAGCTGATGATGCAGCGGGTGTCGTTCGCGTACTGGAATGCTGCTTGGCATTCAGGGTCTTGCATCGATTGCATCCGGTACTCTTCGTACGCGGCCAGCGACGGAAAGCTGAACATCGCCAGCGCAATATTGTTGGCCCCTTCGGACGGTAGAAAGTAGCCGTGGTGGGTGCCGCCAAAGCGGTTCACCAAGGGAATCCACAGCTTGCCATAGTGTTCGAATTCGGCGAGCTTGTAGGGGTCAATGACGTAGCGCAAATAGCAGGTAATCATCTTCTCGGAGCGGCGGTGGATGGACAGCGTTCTACTATACGGGGCGCTCCAATCGCTGTGGGCCAGGGGTGCAAAAAATCACCTGCTGAGTGGTGAAAGGGCCTATAGTGGAATTCCAACATTCTTCCAACGGAGACCACTATGAAACGACGTGTTTTTGGTGTGATGGCGGGTGTGCTGTGCCTGGCTCTGGGCACCGCGGTGCAGGCCAATGAACGGGGTACGGCCGACGAAGCCAAGGCCCTGGTCAAGAAGGCGATTGCTTACCTGAATGCCAACGGCCGGGAGAAGGCTCTCGCCGAATTCAACAACACCAGCGGTCAGTTTGTGTCCAAGGACCTCTACGTCTTCGTCTACAACATCAATGGCGATGGCATCAACCTGGCCCATGGTGCCAACCCCAAGATGGTGGGCAAGAATTTGTTGGAACTCAAGGACGGTGACGGCGTGTTCATCGTCAAGGAATTCGTCAAGACGGCCAACAGCAAGGCCGGCAACGGCTGGGTTGACTACAAGTGGCCGCACCCGGTGACCAAGGCCCTGGAGGCCAAGTCCACCTACATCGAACGCGCGGGCGATCTGCTGGTTGGCTGCGGCATCTACAAATAGCCCATCGGCAACCCAGGGCACCTTGTCGCCAGCGCGCCCCGTGTGCGCGGTCTGTGCCCGGCCGCTGAAGGCCTGCATCTGCCAGTGGATCACCCCGGTGGCCGAGGCGACCGAGGTGCTGATACTGCAGCACCCGATGGAAGTGGGCCATGCCAAGAACAGTGCGGGCCTGCTGCATCGGAGTCTGTCCAACAGCCGCATGCTGACGGGCGAGGCCTTTGACACCGCCAGCCTGCAAACAGCACTGCAGCCGCCCAAGTACAACGTCTTGCTCTACCCCCAGACCGCACAGGACCCTGCCCCTGCCGCAGATCCGAGCCTATTGCAAGACCCGTCACGCTGGCGCCTGGTCGTATTGGACGCCACCTGGCGCAAGAGCCGCAAGATGCTGCACCAAAGCCCGTCGCTGCGGCAACTGCCACGTCTGTCGCTGGAGGGCGTTGCGGACTCGCTGTACACCATACGCAAAGCCCACCAGCCGGGGCAGCTGTCCACGCTGGAGGCTGTGTGTACAGCATTGGCGCAGGTGCAGGGAGGTGGCGAAAAATTCCAACCCCTGTTGCGCGCCTTCCAAGGCTTTGTGGCCCAGCAGTGGGCCTTTAGGCCGACCCCTACGCAGGGCGGGGCTGGAAGCCGACGCTGAGCCTAAAGCCCCCCAGGGCCTGTGACTGGTCCACGTGCAGCGTGGCGCCGTGCATGTCGGCAATCGTCTTGACAATGGCCAAGCCCAGGCCACTGCCGCTGACGCCCTGGTGCGGTCCGGCCACGCGGTAGAAGCGGTCGAACAAGCGCGCCCGGTCTGCGGCGGGAACGCCGGGTCCGCTGTCCTCCACGGTGAGTCGCACCACGGCGCCCTCTTGCGCCACCGAGACATTGACCGTGCCCCCTTCAGGCGTGTACTTGATGGCGTTGTCCAGCAGGTTGCGCAGCAAGATGGCCAGCGCGTCTTGATGCCCCAGTATCCGGCCATCCTGGGCCTCCACCAGGCCCAGGTCGATGCGCCGCGCATGGGCCGATTCCCACAGCTCGCCCACAATGCTTTGCGCCAGCGCCGCCAGTGGCACGGGCTCCTGGGGCGTGGGGTCGGGCGTGCCCGTCTGCTGGCGCGCCAGCACCAGCAACTGCTCCACCAGGCGGGTGGCCCGCTCAATGCCGGCCGCCAGACGGGCGATGGCTACATCGCGTGCAGCGGCATCACCGGCCCGGCGCAGGCCCTCCACCTGCAGTTTCAGGGCCGACAGCGGTGAGCGCAATTCGTGGGCCGCATCGGCGATGAAATTCTTCTGCGCATCAAAAGCATGGCGCACGCGGTGCAGCAGCAGGTTGAGTTCGCGTACCAGGGGAAAGATTTCGGCCGGCAAACCGTCTTCATTGACCTCGGTCAATTCGTCGGCCCGCCGCAGCGCCAGTTGGCTGCGCACGCGGTCCGCCGGCGCCAGCGAGGCGCTGACCACCCACCACATCAACAGGATCAGCACCGGCACCATGACCACGATGGGGCTGACGGCCTTGAGTGCCAGCTTGCGGGCCAGGCCGCGGCGGCCCGAACGGTCCTGCGCCACCTGTATCAACCGGTCGCCCGATTGCAGTGAGAACAGCCGGTAGTTGGCACCGTCGGCCTCGAAACGGGTGAAGCCTAGATCGGCTTCCAATGGCAGATTGGCCCGGGGTGACGACTGGAACAGCAGCTTGCCCGCCGGGTCGGTGATCTGAATCAGAAACTCGAAGCTGGTGTCCGTGTCGTCTCGGAAACTATTGGCCAGGTAGCCGCCTATGGGCAGGCCCTTGCGCAACGACAACGCCATCTGCTCCATCTGGTAATCGAAAATTTCTATGGTCTGGTCCAGCGAGGTGCGGTAGGCCACAAAGGCCTGCACCGCCGCCGTGAGAACCACCACGGTGAACAGCAGCAACAGCAGGCGGGCGCGCAGCGAGTGCGGCATGGCAGGAGTCGTGGTGGGGGCCGCGCTCACAGACCCGCCTTCGGCACCATATAGCCCACGCCACGCACGTTCTGGATCAGGTGGCTGCCCAGCTTCTTGCGCAGGCCGTGGATGTAGACCTCCACCGCGTTGCTGCTGACTTCGTCTTTCCAGCTGTAGAGTTTGTCTTCCAATTGCTTGCGCGACAGCACCACGCCGGGCCGCGCCAGCAATTGCTCCAAGATGGCCCACTCGCGGGCTAGCAGGTTGACCGTCTGGCCCTGCACCAGCACCTCGCGGGTCACTGGGTCGATGCTGACACCCAGGTGCTCGTAAACCGGCTCGGCACGGCCCGAAGCCCTGCGTATCAGCGCGCGTATGCGGGCCAGCAGCTCGTCGATCTCGTAGGGTTTGACGACGTAATCGTCCGCGCCCATGTCCAGACCCTGCACCCGCTGCTCCACCGCATCGCGGGCGGTGGCAATCAGCACCGGTGTGCGGTTCTTGCGGGCGCGCAGCCGGCGCAGCACCGCCAAGCCATCGCGCTTGGGCAGGCCCAGGTCCAGCAGTACCAGGTCATAGGTCTCGGTGTCCAACGTGGTGTCGGCCATTTCGCCGTCCTTGACCCAGTCCACCGCATAGCCGTCGGCGCGCAGCAGATCCAGCACGGACTCGCCAATCATGGGGTCGTCTTCCACCAACAGTAAGCGCATCAAGAAATTTCCATGGTTGTGCCCAAGCGTGCGGCCTATTGTGCCCAGGCCAGGGCGCAGCCGCGTGCCCTTTGCAAGAGCTTTACTCCGCAGCAACCGGGTTTAAGTTTCACCTAAGTCTGCGGCGAAACAATCAGTTGCATCTACCCCCCACCCTGAGGAGCACATACATCATGCAATTCGCCAACAAACTGGCCCTGAGCGCCGTCACCGCCACGACGATCCTGCTGGGAGCTTGCAGTAGTACGCCTGTGACACCCTCGACCCCTACGCCTCCACCAACGCCCGATGTCAAGCCTGTCTGCTGCGCTCCGCAAGTGGTGACCCCGGTAGTACCCAAATCCATCGTCCCTCACCTAGACCCTGCCAGCCCGCTCTACCAAAAGCGCAGCGTCTACTTTGACTTCGACCAGTACACCGTGAAGCCGGAGTACACGCCGGTACTGGAGATGCACGGCAAGTACCTGGCTGCGCATGGCGACATCAAGGTCCGGGTTGAAGGCAATACCGACGAACAGGGCGGCACCGAATACAACTTGGCCCTGGGGCAAAAGCGCGCTGAGGCCGTGGTCCGCGCGCTGAAGGTTTACGGCGCCAAGGAGGCGCAACTGGAAGCAGTGAGCTTTGGCAAAGAGAAGCCCAAGGCTAGCGGCCATGACGAGGCTGCCCGCGCCGAGAACCGCCGCGGCGATCTGGCCTACCCCACCAAGTAAAGCCGCAATTCCGCCAAGGCGCGGCTCCTAGAATTGGGGCATGCATTCCCGTTCAAGCATCCCCATCGGGCGCAGCGGCCTGGTTCTCGCGATTGTGCTGGCCGCCCTGTGCGCCGGTTTCGCCCATGCCCAGGACCCGGTGCTGGACCAGCACCTGCTGGGGCTGGCTGAGCAGGATGTGGCCAGCGTGGTACCCCAGGCGCGCCGCATGGCCAAGCCCGTGCTGGGTCCGCGCGGCGCCCGCGGCCTGTTCGCGGTGGATGGCGTGGCCGAGGCGGGCCAATCGAACGTGGAAGTCACGCTGTTCTTCCGCAAAAAAGTCCTGGAGCGCATCGAAAAGCGCAGCCGCGCACCCGAACCCCAATGCCAGGCGTCTTATGCCAGCCTCGTCGCCCGGCTCGCGGCCCAGTACGGCGGAGGCGGGCAAGAGAGCGTCAACCCGGATGCCGAGCAAAACGGATCCGCTGCCTGGGTGCAAGACAGCTTCAAGGTCATGGCCTACCGCATGCAGGCCGCCAACCGTTGCGAGCTGCTGGTGGCCATCGAGCCCCATATGCCTAAAGACGCGAGCGACCTCTAGCCCTCGTCGAATTTATCTGCGTCGCTCTGTATTTGATAGCAAATGCCATTAGTGGCGTTGCCGTATCACTCCGAGACCGGCACCAGCACACCCGAGCGGCTCAGCCGCAGCCGCGCGAAGTCCTGGGCCAGAAACAGCCGGCCGGTGTAGTGGGCCGCCGCCTCGGCCTCAATGTCGGCGATGGAGGGGCTTTGTGTGGTGTCCGGCTGGTAGCGGGCGCTGAAGTGGGTCAGCACCAGGTTGGGCAGCCCGGCAGATTGCGCGAACGCGGCTACGTTGGCGGCCGAGCTGTGGCCAAAGCTGGCGCCCAGTTTGTCGGCCACGGCTTGCGTGTAGGTGGCCTCATGCACCAGCACCTGGGCGCCTTCGCAGCAGGCGGCCAGCAGCGTGGGCTGTTCGTTGTCGCCACCGACGACGATCTTGCGGGCCGCGTGTGGGTAGCGCAGGTAGTCCGCACCGCGCAGTGTGCGCCCGGCGTGGACTACATCCTCCCCTTTGTGCAGGCGGCCCCATAGCGGCCCCTGGGGCACCTGTTCGGCGATCAGCCGTTCGGTGTCCAACTGCGCCTCTAGCTGCAGCTCGGTGAAGCAGTAGGCGTAGGAGGGCACGCGGTGCGACAGCGGCGCGCGGCTGACCGCCCAGTGGCCATCCTGCCAGGTGTCCAGGCTTTCGGTGGCGACAAACTCCAGCGCATAGGGCAGAAAGCTGGCGGTGTGCTCCAGCGTGGCACGCAGCCAGGCCTCGATGCCCTGGGGCGCCACGATGGGCAGCGGGTCTTTGCGGCCCGCCATGGCCGCGCTGGCCAGCAGGCCCGGCAGTCCATAGCAGTGGTCGCCATGCACATGGGTGATGAAGATGGCCCGCAAGCCATTGGCCGACAGCGGCGTGTGCAACAACTGGTGCTGCGTGGCTTCGCCGCAGTCGACCAGGTACCAGGCCTTGTGGCCGCCATCGGGCGCCAGCGCCAGGCCGGTCACATTGCGGTGCTTGGTGGGCATGCCGGATGAGGTGCCCAAGAAAAGGAGGTCCATGTGCTCAAAAATACCTGAACTGGGTTTGTTGGAAGGCGTTTTTAGATTTTCGCAGTAAAAATTGCCACTAGCCCTCGTCAGGTGGTCATATGATGCTATCTATTTGGTAGCTACTATTTCCGTGACTGCGGATGGCGCAGCGCCAGCCAGCCATACAGTGCGGCCCCCACCAGCAGGGCTGTGGCCGCCGTCTCCAGCGACCATGCAAAGCCCTGGCCTGGGTTGGCACTGTGCGCCAGCAGCAGCGCCACCCAGGGCGGCCCTGCGATCTGCCCCAGGCCATAGACGGCGGTCAGCAGGCCGATGAAGCCCGACGCGCCAGCGGGCCGCAGGCGGCGCACCTCTTGCATCGCGAACAAGGTTATGGCGGTGAACGGCAGGCCAATCAGCAGGCTGCCCAGCGCAAAGCCCGCCAGGCTGGGCCACCACACGCCCACCAGAATGCCCGCCGCCTGCAACACATGGCAGCCCATCAGTAGGTGGCGCCGGTCCCAGTGCACGGGCAAGCGCAGGGTCAGCAGCGCGCCGGCGCTGACGCCCACGCCAAACAGCGGCCAAAACAAATCCAGCCAGACCGAGCCCGGCAGCGTCTGGCGCGCAATCACCGGCAAAAAGGTGGCGGTCACGATGTAGCCAAAGCCGGCCGTGCCATAGGCCAGCGCCAGCACGGCCATGGCGCTGCCCCCGGCGTCAGTGGTGGAAGCCGTGGGCACGGCGGGTGCCACCGTGCCCCGCAACTGCGGCCACACCCACGCGGTCAGCACCAGGGCCAGTAGCGCAGAGGCCATCCAGCCCTGCGCGGCCGTCAGCCCGCCGGCCACCATGGCAGTTGCGGCCAAGCCGCTCACAGCAATGCCCAGGCCGGGGCCTACATAGATGACGCCCGCCAGCCGCGGTGCGTCCAGGGCCGCTAGGCGCGCCAGGCACCAGCCCGAGGTGTAGACAAACACCACGGCGCTGGCCACGCCCGCCAGAAAACGCCACAACGCCCACAGTGCGGGTACATGCAAGGCCATGCCGGCGGTCAGCAGCACCGTGGCCGCCAGCCCCAGGCGCATGGCCCGGGTGTGGACGATGGGCTTGAGCGCCGGCCAGCGCGACCAGGCCCAGGGCTGCAGCGCGCAGGCCATGGCGCCCAGCCAGTAGCCGATGTAGTTGGCCGTGGCCAGCCAGCTGGCGCCGGCCAAGTCCACGACACCGTCGTGCAGCATCATCGGCAACAGTGGCGTGAACGCAAAGCGGCCTATGCCCATGGCCACCGCCAGGCACAGCATGCCGGCCAGCGCAAGGGTGATGGGTTTTTGGGGCTGCATGGCCCCGATTGTGCAAGGGCTGGAATACCCGGGCGCGGTCTCAGGCCGCGTGGTTGGTCAGCACCTCGATGCGGTGGCCGTCCAGGTCGTGGAACATCGCGCCAAAGTAGGTGGGGCTGACGTCGGGCCGCAGGCGCGGCGTGAAGATGTCGCTGCCTTCAGCCGCCAGCGCAGCCGCGTGGGCGTCTGCCACGGCGGTGCGCGAGGCCGCTCCCAGTGCCACATGCGTGCCTTTGGCCGTGGGGGTCTCGTCCTCGGCCAACGGGTACAAGAAGAACGACCACTGCGCGGCCGTGCCAAATGCGGCTTCGGCGCCAGTGTCGCGCAGCAGCTCTATGCCCAAGGGGGCGAGCGCGCGCTGGTAGAAGGCGACGGCACGCGCGTAGTGGCGGGTGCCCAGGGATACATGGTCAATCATGGGGTTTTCCTTTCGTGGTTGTGGGCTACATCAGCCATTGGCCGATTTGTGCGCGGGTGAGGTTGCTGCCGCACAAAATAGTGGCGAGGCGTTGCGTGCGCAACGCGGGGTGCTCCAGCACAGCGGCAATGCCCACTGCACCGGCCGGCTCAACCAGCAGGCCGGCGTGCTCGAAGACCAGACGCATGGCCCGCTCGATCGCCGCCTCGCTGACCAACAACACATCGTCCACCGTGCCCTTCATGTCGGCCAGTGCCCCGGGTATGGGCATGCGCACGGCAATACCGTCGGCAATCGTGTTGACCATGCCGCGGTTCACGGTGCGGCCCTTGTGCCAGGAGGCGGCCATGGCATCGGCCCCAGCGGCGCTGACGCCCACCACCTGCACATGGCGCGCATGGGCCTTGATCCAGCGGCCTATGCCGGTCAGCAGTGCGCCATTGCCCAGTGGCACCAGCACGGTGTCAAACACGGCCGGCCCTGCCAGCAGCTCGCGCCCTATGGTGCCTGCACCCTCGGCGATGCTGGCCTCATGGCCGTCTTCGACGAAGTAGGCACCGCTGTTGGTACAAAAGCGTTTGGCCTCTTCCTTGGCGCGGTCAAAGTCGTCGCTGTAGAGGCGCACCTCGGCGCCCAGTGCGCGCATGCGCTCCACCTTGTAGGCATTGGCGCTGGTGGCGCTGTACACCACCAGCGGCCGCTGGCGTGTGCGGCACACGTACGCCATGGCCTGGCCCCAGTTGCCGGCCGTGGCGCAGACCAGAGGGCGCCCGACCAGGCGCTCGGCGTTCTGGTGCATGAAGAAGTCGGCGCCGCGGCCCTTGAACGAGCGCAATGGGTTTTGCGTCTCGACCTTGAGCAGCACCTGGGCCCCCAGG
Source organism: Rhodoferax sp. GW821-FHT07G04 (assembly GCF_059418585.1). NCBI lineage: Bacteria > Pseudomonadati > Pseudomonadota > Betaproteobacteria > Burkholderiales > Comamonadaceae > Rhodoferax > Rhodoferax sp. GW821-FHT07G04. Next base: position 1,441,976 of record NZ_JBWKQD010000002.1, on the reverse strand, counting down.
GCCTGCGACAGGGGCTCGCAATCAAATTGCGGGCTGTTCAGAAAAACCGGGTCCACCAGCGCGGCCGCGCGCGCGATGTTGTCCAGCGAGAGGCGGTGGGTGGAAGAATTGATAATAGTGGGCATAGGCCAAGAGTGTCGGCGCGGTGGCGCGGCGCTCGGCCGCTTTCCATGCCCCCTGTGCGCGGCTTTGCCGCAAAGTGAGTGCCGCCCGTGCGGCCAACCGCCCTATGCCTTCAGACGCAGCCCTTTTGGACCCCTTCGACCGCCAGATCCTGGCCCTGTACCAACGCAACACCCGTTTGCCGGCCGAGCAGATCGGTGCCCAGGTCGGCCTGTCGGCGGCGGCCGTGCAGCGGCGGCTCAAGCGCCTGCGCGAGACGGGCGTCATCCTGGCTGAAGTGGCGGTGCTGGACTGCCAGCCCCTGGGCCTAGGCGTGACCGCCATCGTGCATGTGGATCTGGTGGATGAGTCGGCCCGGGCCACGCGCGTGTTCCGCGAGCGGGTCACCGCGCGGGGCGAAGTGCAGCAATGCTATGGCGTGACTGGTGCAGCCGACTACGTGCTGGTCGTCATCGTGCCCGACCTGGCCGCGTATGACGCCTTCTGCAAGGCCTGCCTGCTGCACGACACCAATGTGCGCAGTTTCACGACGCATATCGTGCTGGACGCAGCCAAGCGCACAGGGCCGTTGGCGTTTTGAACCTTGCTTTGTTTGCTTGCGGTTGTCGTACGGTGCAAAAATGGGTGAGGCAATAGTCAAGCTCGATCTAACCGCAGTGGGGTGGAAGCGGTCATCCGTTCGGCGCACCCAATAGAAAAGACCTGACCATCCGTCACTAGAATCGCTCGAAGACAGTCTGCGGGGTTTATCGGATTTTTATACCTGTATAGATTTCAGGAAAAACCGTTGCAAGCAAGGCTGCAAGCCATTCTCAGGAGGTATTCATGTCCAGCTTATACCGCAGCGCCCAGATTAATCCGCAGGTTTTGCGGTATACATTGAGTTAGGCTTTGAGATGACACCTTTCACCAAAGTAATCCTTGAAGGTATAGGTCGAAACGAAGAGACCGCATTCCTCGCCGCGGAAGGTTCCGCAATGGCATTCACTTACGGTACTGGTTCGAACGTCGGAATCGCTAAGGAGCACCTTTCCTTTCTAAAGGAGCACCCGCCAACGGCAGAAGACATTGAGGCGATCGCCGCAGCACTGGTCGGCTACTTGACCGGCTCGGCGCATAGAAAATACGCGTCGTCCGCTGTCTTTGCCCTTGGAAAGATCAACGACACTGAACTCGTACCGTTTCTTCGAGAGCAGCTCAGACAAGTAGTAGACGAACTGATTGCCAAAAATGCAATGCTAGGCAACCTGATCTGCGCGCTGGGAAATCTGGGTGAGGCGGTCATCTCAGAACAGAAATTCTCCAGCGCAGAATTAGAGAAAAACTTGAGAGATGCACGCCTTTACCTGATGCGCGGCGCATGAAAATTCTTAGCTTGCAACCAAATTCTGGTGCGGCCATAGCGGCCCACACGGCTTCCCCTCCGCGCCACGGCCTAACTTGGCGTTCAACAGGGACGTCTCGTGCTTCGCACGTGCCGCCCGTTAACTTAGGCGTTAGGCCGCAGAAACCAGCTGCACTCACTCGCATGCGCCGCCTACACCTGGCGAGCACCTACAGTGTGACCACTCATCTTTCACCGGTAACTCAACGATGATCATCCAAAAGAGTCAGGTGCCCGTCGAACGGGCGGAGCGCGAATTCTTCGGTGTCACAGACACCATGCGGCTGTCGGACGCGGGAGGTCTGTCACAGTACGGGGCTTACGTGCAGACCCTTCACCCTGGCGCCCGTTCATCCAATAACCATTGGCACGAGAACGAAGACGAGTTTCTATACGTGCTGTCTGGGGAGGTGACCGTCACCGAACAAGGCCACGCACAAGTACTGCGCCCTGGCGACGCAGCATGTTGGCCGGCCGGCGTACCTCACGCGCATCATGTTTCAAATCAATCAGACGGGCTGTGCTCCTACCTCATCGTCGGCACCCGCGTGGAGCAGGATATTTGCCACTACCCAGACACAGGTAGAACCTTGCATAGAGTCGGCAAAGATTGGCGGCTTCTCGAGGCAGATGGGCAGGTCTTCAAGACCGGCTCCTTCTGAGGTGGCGCTACTGCGGCCTATCTCCTTGATCGAGGCAAGGACCAACGGTGCAATACCATCGGTTCCGCCTCAACTCGAACGTTAAAGCGCAAGATTCAACCAGTTGAATCCAAGGGTCTATCCCGATCGTTGGGCATGAAGACGTTCGTGCGGTTTCAGGTCGTGTGGCCTGGACCGGTTTTCGCAGTCGCAACTGTCGCGAAGGTCGCGCGAAATAACGGATTTGCGGTCTAGTTGACCAAGCGAACACTAGTAATTTTCGGCGGGTCGTCCCAAGGGTTCACGAAGTGCGGTGAAGCAAAACTACCCTATCGGTACTGCGTAGTGCATCAGCGATGTGTCGGCCGTGGGGTGGTAGCGGGAGTCATACACCTCCAGATCGACGCCACCGCTGTGCGACACGCCAGATGACAGCAGCCAGCTGGAATAAATGTAGTTGACCGTGTTGTCGATTTCGTTGACCGGACCTTGGTGGGCAAACTTGGCATACCGTGCGCCCGGAACCTCCAGCGCCAGCATGCCTTCGGGCAGCGCCGCTTTCTGGCTGACTTCGATCGCTGCAAAGTACTGCAGTTGATCCGAAGACTCTCGCATCGGGCTGACCACGCCATAGCAAACACCGGGCACGGCATGCGGCACTTCGCCCAGCCGGGGCAAGAAGCTGGCCCACAGCGGCGGCAGCTTTTTGGCCAAATTATTCTTCTCGGAGTCGATGCCGTAGAAGAGCGTGCGCACGCCTACCAATTGCATGGCGCGCTGGTCATACACCTCGGGCACCAGCGACACATTGCGGTGGATATGGCGTAAGTAGTCCGCGTCCAGTTCCACTTTCTTCACAAACTGGGATCGGCCACCCGACACGCGGTACTGGCCGGGTGTGAGCTGGAAGCAGGCTTTGAAGGCGCGGCTGAAACTCTCTTGCGTCTCATACCCGGCAGCCAAGGCGATGTCCAGTATGGGCAGCTTGGTGGCGCGCAATTGGTCCAATGCCTTGGTGAAGCGGCGTGACCGGATGTAGGTCTTCAAGGTCTCGTTGGTCAGCGCCCGGAACACGCGCTGAAAGTGCCACTGGCTCAGGCCCGCGGCCTTGGCCACATCCGACAGCGCGATCTCCGTGTCCAGATGCGCTTCCACATAGTCAATGCCTTGCTGGACACGTTGGAGGTAGTGCACGGCCGGGGTTGCCGTCAAGCGGTCGTGGCGAAAAATCCGGCCATGGCCACCAGCTTGCCGTCACCGTTGTATTGGCCATAACTCGTGCCTTCACCGATAACCTGGCCCGCGCCGTCCATCATGTTCCAGGTGGCCAGGCTGCACTGGTGGTGGGCGCTGAACGTCTTGGTCTGGAAATACCCGTTGGGCACCTGCTGGTGGAATGCGTCCATGTAGGCGGTCAGCTCCTGCCAGCCCTGGGCGGCAGTGTTGGGGTCGTTGTATACGCATTGCGGATCCAGACTCTGCGCAAACAAGGCCTGTCGGTCTGCGGCGGTGCTGGCTTTCCAGGACGCGGTATAGGTTTCCCAGGTGAGTTTCAAAAGGTGGGTATTCATCGCAGCTCCAAGGTGGTTTGTGTAAAGCCGGATTGTTCGCTGCGGTAGACCACCCCTTTGATATTTTGTGCTTTTGATTGCAAAGTGCCTGATGAAGGGTTGTCTACGGTGCTGTAGGCAGCTTCACCACCACCTTGCGCACCCCCTTGGGCGGTGACGGAAAGTCGGTCAGCACGGCTTCAAAGAGCGCGGGCAATACCTTGCTGGCGTTGAACCACGACTGCTCGTTGCTTGCTGTGCTTTCATAGACCAGTTTGCCGGTGTTCAGATCGCGGATTTCCAGGCGTACCCGGGTGACATAGACCTCGCGGTCTGGCCAGGGCGATGCGTAAATCCAGCGGCCACGCCAGAACCGGGCGCGGCTATAGGGGAAGCCAAACGGCCGCCCAAAGAACGGGTCGGGGTAGACCAGCACGGCGTCCGATGTGCCGGCGCCGATCTGCACGCTGTAGCGCGCACCCGTGTCATTGCGGCTAAAGCCCCGGCGCTCCAGCGCGGCCTGGGCCATGCCCTCCAGCAGTTGGGCCTGGCTGGCGTCCTGGTCTTGCGAGGGCAGCCGCTCAAACCGGAATGTGCCCGCCTGCACGGGCTGGGGTGCGGTAGCAAAACTCTGCACATCGCTTTCCACGGTGGACACCGTAGCGCAGCCACCCAAAGCCAATGCGGCCGTGGTGAGTGTGGCCACCAGCAGGGCCTTTGAAAGGGTATTGCTCACAGGCATGGGTATTCCTCCTCTTTCACGCAGTGTCCTTCAGGCATCATGGCTCGGATGGTGGTGTGATTCAAGTCCGGCCTTGTAAAGTTGTGCAAGCCTTGCACCGGCACCCGGCATCAAGCCGGAATGGCCGTCGCGCTGCGGTCCACCACCGTCGTGCGCCCGTGCTCTACGTGCACCCACTGGTCGCATAGCGCCAAGGAGCTGGGCCGGTGCGCAATCAGCAGGATGGTGGTGTTGCGCAGGTGCTTTTGTATGGCTGCACGTATCAGCTCATCGGTCTCCACGTCCACGCTGGCCGTGGCCTCGTCCATCAGCACCACGCGGGCCTTGGACAGCAGCGCACGGGCCAGGCAGATCAGCTGGCGCTGGCCGGCGCTGATATTGCGGCCACCTTCTTCCAGCGGTGTCGCCAGGCCCTGGGGCAGGCTGGCGATGAAGTCGGCCAGGCCGATCTGTGCGAGGGCCGCCTGGATGTCGGCATCACTGTAGTCGCCCGTCACGTCGATGGAAGCGCGTAGCGGCCCCAAGAACAGCACGGGGTCCTGCGGCACATAGGCAATGGCCTGGCGCAACCGTGTGTGTGGCACCTGCAGGATGTTGACGCCATCGACCAGGATATCGCCGCGCTCCACGCTCAGCGTGCGTAAGAGTGCCAGCAGCACCGTGGACTTGCCGGCGCCGGTGCGGCCCAGCAGGGCCACATGGCTGCGCGCCGCCACGGTGAAGCTCGCATCTTCGACTACGGCTGGCAACTCGGGCGCATAGCGCAGGCAGGCCTGGCGGAATTCAATGCGCCCGGCGCTGGGCCAATCGGCAGGAACCGCGGCGGGTGCCGGCATCGCTGCGGAGGTGCTTTCTTCCGCCGGTAGCTCGGCCCACTGTTGGCAGCGTTCCCAGGGCACCAGCACGGTGGCCAGTGCGAAGAAGTCGCGGCACAACCGGTCTATGCGTTCCAGCAGGCCAAAGGTCAAAGCCAGCAGCAGGCCCACGGTGCCGGCACCCAGCGTGGGCAGCCAAGGCAGGGGCCCCAGCCAGAACAACGGAAAGACCAGGCAGGCCATCAGCACACACGACACCACGGTCAGGCGCATGCTGAGCCAGAAGATCAAATTCCAGCTGCGCATTTCGGTGTTCAGGCGCAGCCGGTTGGCGGTGTCAAAGCGCTCCACCAGGTTGGTTTCGCGGCCAAAGGCGCGCAGCGTGGAGTGGCCGCGCAGGCCGTCGCTGAACAGCGAGAAGACCGGCGAGCGCACCACGGAAGACATGCGCGCGTTCTCGCGCACCGCTACGCCATACAGGCGCGATACCCGTACCGATACGTACGCGGCCAGCGTGAAGGGCAGGGCCGCCAGCGCGCTGACGCCCACCACGCCCAGCGCGCAGGCCAGTGCCGTGGTGCCGCCCTGCGTGAAGCGGAAGCCGCGGGCCGCCAGGCCCACATCGAGCTGCTGAATATCGTCCGAGAAGCGGTTCATCATGCGCCCCGATGGCGTGGTCTCGAAGAGGCGCAGCGGGGACTGCATAACGCCGGTCAGCATGTTGTCGTGCGCCCTTTGCGCGGTGTGGGCGCAGGCGCGCCGGAAGGTGGCCTGGGCGATGTAGCCCACGACCAGGATGACCAGCGTCAGTGCCGCAAAAGCCATGAAGAACTGCCACGGGCTGATCGCGTGGTTGCCGTCCATGCGCGACATCAGCACCTGCTGGGTCATGGGCAGGGCGCTGGCCAGGAACATCAGGCCTATGACCAGCACGGCACCCCAGATGGCGTGTCCGCGCCAGCCGCTGTCGCCCAGCGTCAGCAGCAGGTTCTTCCAGACAGCGGCCCGCACCTTGCCCACGGCCTGGCCTTCGGCGACCGTCAGGTTTTCTTCCTTCTCCGACACGGAGCGCGCACCGCCGTCGAGCTGCTGTTGCACGGCGGCATGGTCACCGTGGCCTTCTTGTTCGATGCGCAGGAAGTTGGAGAAGCGCGGGTGCTCGGCGCGCAGTTGCTCCAGCGTACCGAAGGCGCAGCGGCCATCGGCATCCATGAAGAGGATGCGGTCGAACTTGTCCAGGTGGGCCAGCCGGTGGGTCACGCAGATGCGCGTACGGTCCTTCCACGCGCCAAAGACCAGGTCTTCGGCCACGCGCCGTTCGGTGCCCACGTCCAGTGCCGAGAAGGGGTCGTCCAGCACGACCACATCGGCCGGGTGCAACACGGCGCGGGCCAGCGACACCCGTTGCTTTTGCCCGCCCGACAGGTTGAGCCCACGTTCGCCAATCTCGGTGTCCAGCCCGCCCGGCCATTGGTTGACCTCTTGCGACAGGTTGGCCAGTTCCAGCGCCTGGTGGATATGCGCATCGCTCAAATGCGCACCGGTGCCATACAGCGTCAGGTTGTCGCGCAGCGTGCCGCTGGCGATGAAGGTCTCCTGCGGGCAGTAGGCAAAGCGTGGGTTGCCGCTCCAGTGCAGGCTGCCGTTCGTGGCCGCGTACTCCGACAGCAGCAGGCGCAGCAGCACGGTCTTGCCGGCGCCCACCGGCCCTACGATGGCCAAGCTCTGGCCTGGTTGAAGCTCCAGTGAAAGACCGCTGAGAATGGGCTGGCCGGGAACGGCGCTGAAGCCCAGGTCGCGCACCTGCAGGCCAACCGGACCGGCCGCCGCGGCCGGGGTTGGGTCGGCTTCTTTCAGGTTGAAGTAGTCCAGCAGGCGCTTGGCCGAGACATCGGTTTGCGCCAATATGCCCGCCACATCGCTGAGCACCACAAAGGGAAACTCCAGGCCTTGGAAGATGAGCAGAGTGGGCAGCAGCATGGCGGCATTGAGCTCTCCGCCGTGCCAGATGTAGAGGCCGTAGGTGAAAGTGGCCACCACCAGGCCGGTGCATGAGAACACCAGCGACGAGCGGGTCTGCAATAGCATCACCGAGATCAGGCGGTCCACCTCGGCGCTGCGGGCCTTGCGGGTACGGCCCAGAAAGATGTCCGACCAGCCTGAGAGTTTGATGACCTTGATGGCTGACAAGATTTGCGACAGCAGGTCCAGCCGCTGGTCGCGGGCTTTGAGCAGGTCGGTCTGGCGCCGGCTGGTCTCCCGCACGATGTACTGCAACACCGGCACGGAGAGCGCCATCAGGCCCAGGCCCATCAGGGCCGTCACGCCCAGGTAGCGCCACAGCAAGACTGCCGCAATGCCGATGTGTACCACCACCATGCCGGCATCGACGATGCGCTCCACACAGTTGCTGACGGCCGCCACGTCGACGTGCATCAGGTTCTGCGTATTGCCCTGCGGCAGCTCGTGGCGCACGCGCGGGTCCAGGCGGAACCACTTCTGGGCAAAGGCCTGCATCAGTGCACTGCGCTGCAACAGGTGAGCCTGGGCGAAGGCCTTCAGGTAGCGGATAAAACTGACGTTGTTGATGTAGATGACCAGCGGGAACGCCAGCAGCAACGTCACGTGTTCCGGTAACCAAGGGTTGGCCTTGATCGCATCGAAGTGCGTCATGACCTGTTCGATCAGCAGGGCCGGGGCGGCTGCGGCGATCGTGGAGATGACCATGTAGACCAGGGTGCGCCATAGATGGGGCCGCGTGGAATGCAGGATGCTGCGGATGAAGGCCCATGAACCATGGGCGGTATCCAGTTGCAGCAGCGCACGGCCATGGGTTTTTTCCATGGCTTCCAGGGCGGGTTCTATGGCCTGCGCACCGGGCGCGGGCGCGCCGCGGGCCATGCCCTGGAGTTGGGGTGTCAGGTGCCGTTGGTAGTCGTCAATCAGGGACCGTAGTAAGGCAAGCGGATAGCGCAAAAACATCCACCTGAGTATCGCACTGGGGATGCGTTCGACGGGTGATTACCCCTACTTCAAGCTGCTGCAATCGGCGCCGCCCGTCATGCGCACCTGCAGCGGTGCGGTCATGCCCTGCTCGTATTTGTTCCACACGCTCTCCGGCACCGTGCAGGTCCAGTTCTTGCCACCGGCCTGCAGCTGCAGCACATAGCTTTCGCTGCGCGGTCCGGCACGTTCCGCGCCCAGGCCGTTGCCGACCAGGCTATTGGCAGTGGCCATATTGCCCAGGGCGGGCCACATGGGTGCGGCCGCCGTTTCCGGCCCGGCCTTGAGTGTGCGGAAGGCGCGCCAGCGATTGACCTGGAAGCGGCAGCGGTTGTCGTAGATGGGTTCCTCGCGGTAGCGCGGCGTGCATTCCTTGCGCTTCACAAAGGTGCCGTCGCCCTTGTCGACGCGCGTGTCGTGGCAGGTCTGACCATCTTCTATGCGGCGCGTGGAGCGTTGCTCGCGGCTTTGGCTGATGGCATAGGCATCGCCCGGCACGCTATCGCACCAAGCGGAGTCGGACACGGGGCCAAACTGCTCGATCTGGATCTCGCGTTGCCAGCTGCGCCCGGCCACCGTGGCGGTGGTCTCGTGCTTGCTGGTGAATAGCACGCCCAGTGCCACGACCATCAAGGCGACCAGCGCGAAGACCCAGCGCCATCGGCCGGAGCGTGGCTTGGCGGGTGCGGCAATGGGTGCGGGTGTAGCGGCTTTGTCCTCCACGATGGCGACGGGCTTGGTGCCGTCCTGGCCGGCCCCACAGTTGGTGCAGTGGGCCGCCGCGGCCGAATTGGGCGAGCTGCAATAGGCGCAGCTCCAGTCCGCGCCCACAAACTGGTGGTTGCGGGCTTCGACCTCTTGGCCGGGTTCGGGGAAGTAGCGCTTGGTCGGGTCCTGCGCCGCGCCGCACGTTGGGCAGTGGCGGTGGGAGTCGCCCAGCAGCCCCTTGGTGTTGCACTGGCTGCAATCCCATAGCATCTCGTAATAGATCTCTTTGTCTTCCGCCATATCCCGTCCCATGTTGTGAGGCTTTGCAGCACGCGTGCTGGAAGCGGGATTATTGCGCGACTACTCCCTGGTATTCGGCCATATGCGCTCAGACCAAGGCAAGCTGATCGCTGCCCGCCATGCGCCGTGACAGCGCCGACTGGCGCGCCAGCAGAAAGCCGCGCAGTAACTCGGGGTAGTCGGCTCGCACGGCATCGCGCACCGAGGGGCGGGCAGCCAGTGCCGCACGCCAGGCACGGACCTTGGGTGTATGGGCAAAGAAGCCAAAGTCGCCGATCGCGTCGAACACATCGAAATAGCGGAACACCGGGCCGAACACCGCGTCGACCATGGAGAAGCGCGCGCCGGCAAAGTAGGGGCCGTCCGCGCCCGCCGTCAACGCGTCTTCCAGCTGCAGGAGCTTGGCGGCAATCTCCTGGGCTTTGGCGGCCAGACGCGCATCATCGGGTGCGGCGTAGAAGCCGGCTATGGTGTTCAGCACTGCCGAACCAAATTCCATCCAGCCGCGGTGCTGTGCACGGGCCATGGGACCGTGCGGGTGCAGTGTGCGCAGCGTGGTCTCTTCCAGGTATTCGCAGATGACGGCAGACTCAAAAATAGCTTGCCCGTCCACCAGCAGCACGGGCGTCTTGCCCAGCGGCGAGACCTTCAAGAACCAATCGGGCTTGTTGGCCAGGTCGATGTCGATGCGCTCAAACGCGATGCCCTTCTCCTCCAGCACGATGGCTGCGCGTTGCACATAGGGGCACAGCAGATGGCTGATGAGAGTGAGTTTTTGTTCCATGGTGTGTACTCCTTTCAGGCTGTCAGTGTGAGGCGCTTGCTGTGGCGCAGCGCCAGCGCGCCATCGCCCAGCAGCCACAGCGCGATGGAGGCCACGACCAGGAACACCGGGTATTCCCAACCGCCATTCGGGCTGGTGTGCACCCAGCCATTGCCAAAGTGCACCGACGCGGCCACCGCCATCACCGGTACCAGGGCCAGTGATACCTGGCGGGCATAGATGCCCAGTACCAGGGCAATGCCACCCAGCAGCTCCACGGCAAACACCGGGTAGGCCAGGAAGCCGGGGAAACCAATGCTGGTAAAAAACTGCGCCGTACCGGGCAGCGTGAAGACGAACAGCTTGAGCAGGGCGTGGGCGATCCACATGACGCCCAGGCTGACACGCAAGAGCGTGGTGCCATAGGCAGTGGGGTTGTAGGTAGGGTTCATTGCAAATCTCCAAAGGGTTAGGGGTGGATGTACTGTAGGATTTCGTATTTGCAATGAAAATAGGCATGGATGCAAAGCATGGCTGCAACAACGCAATACAAACTGAGTGCCGCGGACCTGGAAGTGGTGCTGGCCCTGGCCCGCACCGGCACGCTGGCCGACGCCGGTGAGCGCCTGGCGCTGGACGCGTCCACCGTGTTCCGCACCATCCAGAAGGTGGAGAAGGGCCTGGGCCAACGCCTGTTTGAGCGCTCCCGTGCGGGTTACCAAGCGTCAGAACTGGCGCAGCAACTGGCCGGGCACGGCGAGCAGGTCGAGGCGCAGCTGGAAGCCGCGCGTTCGGTGTTGCAACTGCAGCCCGAGCAGGTGTCCGGCACCGTGCGCATCACGACAACGGACACGGTGCTGCATGGCCTGGTCGCGCCTGCGCTCAAGCCCCTGCAGGCCAGCCACCCCTTGCTGGGCTTTGATCTGCACGCCGGCAACGAACTGGCCAGCCTGACGCGGCGTGATGCGGACATCGCCGTGCGCGCCACCAAGCGCCCGCCCCAGCACCTGGTGGGCAAACACATAGGGCCGATACGCGTGGCGCTGTACACCACCAAAAACGCGGGGAAGAAGGGCGGCATCAAGCGCTTCGACGACACCGTAGCCGCGCAGGCCAGCTGGATCGCGCCCGACGACGCACTGCCCGAGCATCCCTCCGTGGTGTGGCGCAAAAAGCACTTCCCCAAGGCAGTGCCGCGCTACCGCGTCAACAGCATCTTGACCGTGGCGGAGTTGGTGGCGCAGGGGCTGGGCATAGGCATACTGCCCGTGTTTCTGGCACAGCGGCGCACGGATGTGGTGCCCCTGACCGAGGTGCTGGACGAATGCCAGACCGAGCTGTGGCTGCTGACCCATACCGAGTCACGCCACCTGCGGCGGGTGTCAGCGGTTTACGGCTATTTGTCCCAGAACCTGCTGCTGGAATAGACAAAGAAGCCTGGGTGGCGGTGCGTTCTGCGCAGGTAAAGGAGGAGGCTCACGCATTCGCTGCCGCGAATGCGCTCACCTTGTGGCAAATAGGCCATGCACGGCCATCAGCCGTGCGTGGCCGGGGGACACGGAGCAGAACGCGCCGCCGCCCAGGCTTCTGCCTAGGCCATCACCACAGGACCGCCTTTCGCGATACCCCGCTGGTAAGCCGGACGCGCCACCATGCGGTCGCGGTAGGCTTTGAGCTTGGCATATTGCGAGGCATTGGCGCTGCGGGCCAATGCGGCTTCCACCGCGAAACTCATCTGGAAGTCGGCAATGCTGATGGCGTCACCCGCAAACCAGGTGTTGCGGCTCAGATGGTCTTCGATGAAGGCCAGGGCCGTGGCCACATTGGGGTCAATCAGCTTGGCCTGCACATTGCCACACAGCGTACGCGCAATCGGCCGCACAAAGAAGGGCATGGGCTGCTTGGGTATGGTCATGAACACCAGCTTCATCACCAGCCAGTTCATCAGCGAACCCTCTGCATAGTGCATCCAGAAGCGTGACTGGCGATAGGCCTTGCTGCCCGGCGCGGGCTGCAACTGCGCCAGCTCGCCCCGGGCCTGCGCGCCGTAGCGCTCCACAAGGTATTCCAGAATGGCGCCCGACTCGGCAATGGTCTCGTCGCCATCGGTGATGACCGGCGACTTGCCCAGCGGGTGCACCGCCTTCAGCGCGGCCGGTGCCAGCTTGGTCTTGGGATCGCGCTGGTAGCGTTTGATCTCATAGGGCAGGCTCAGCTCTTCGAGCAACCACAGCACGCGCTGCGAACGGGAGGTTTCCAGGTGGTGTACGGTGATCATGCGAATGATTATCCACACTATGATGCCGGCTTCGTTACAGGAGCCTGCATGCGTTTTTCCGTGTCCGTTGCCACCCGCTGGGTGGCGTGCTGCGTCACCGCACTCTCGTTTTCACTGTCCATTGGAGCCCAAACCGTGTCCCCATCCGATGACCCCTACCTCTGGCTGGAAGAGGTGCATGGCGAGCGTGCCCTGGCCTGGGCACGCGAACGCAATGCCCAGTCGCAAGCCGTGCTGGAGGCTGTGCCCGGCTTCGCGCAGACCCGCGGCAAGCTGCTGGAAGTGCTGGACAACCGCGACCAGATTCCCTACGTGACCCGCCGCGGCGCGCACCTGTGGAACCTGTGGAAGGACGCCACCAACAAGCGCGGCCTGTGGCGCCGCACTACGCTGGCCGAATACCGCAAGCCCCAACCCCAGTGGGAGACGCTGCTGGACGTGGACGCGCTGGCCAAGGCCGAAAATGAAAACTGGGTCTGGGCCGGTGCGGACTGCCTGGCGCCTGACTACACCCGCTGCCTGGTGTCGCTGTCACGCGGTGGCGCGGACGCAACCGTGGTGCGCGAGTTTGACCTGGCAACGCGCGCCTTTGTCACCAAAGACGGCTTTGCATTGCCCGAGGCCAAGTCCCAGATGGATTGGAAGGACGCCGACACCGTGCTGGTCTCCACCGACTTTGGCCCCGGCTCCATGACCAAGAGCGGCTATGCCCGCATCGTCAAGGAATGGAAGCGCGGCACGCCGCTGGCGGACGCGCGTACGGTGTACGAGGCGCAAGAGAGTGACGTGGCGGCCTCCATCAGCGTGGACCGCACACCCGGCTTCGAGCGCGTGGTGGTCGGCCGTGCGACCGACTTTTTTAACACCGAAGAATTCCTGGTGCAGGGCAAGGACCTGAAACGCCTGGACAAACCGACCGACGCCACGCTGCTGTGGCAGCGCGATTGGGCATTCCTCCAACTGCGTAGCGACTACACCCTAGGTACCAAGACCTACAAGGCCGGCGCGCTGTTGGGTATTCGGTTCGATGCCTGGCTGCGCGGCGACAAAGCGTTTGATGTGCTGTTCGAACCCACGGCCACACGCTCCATCGCGCGCGGTGGCGTCAAGCTGACGCGCGACCATGTGCTCTTGAGCATCCTGGACAACGTGGCCGGCCGTATCGAGGAACTCAGCTACCAGAAAGGCCACTGGGTCCGCCGCGCGGTCAACGCGCCTTTCCCCGGCACGCTGAGCGTGGGTGGCCTATACGACCCCTTTGTCAAAGATGACCTACTGGCCAATAGCTACTTCCTGAACTACGCCGACTTCATGACGCCGGACAGCCTGTACTTGGGCCAGGCCGGCAGCGACCAGCGCGAGCTGCTGAAGAGCCGCCCCCGCTTCTACGACGCTGACGGCATGCGCGCCGAGCAGCAATTCGCCACCAGCAAGGACGGCACCAAGGTCCCCTACTTCGTGGTCTGGCCCAAGGGCGCCAAGGCGGACGGAACCAATCCCACCATCCTCTACGGCTACGGCGGCTACCAGATATCGGAGCTGCCGCGCTACAGCGGCGAGTACGGTGTGGCCTGGCATGCCAAGGGCGGCGTGCTGGTCGTGGCCAATATCCGCGGTGGCGGCGAATTCGGCCCCACCTGGCACACCTCGGCTACCAAGGCCAATAAGCAGCGCAGCTATGACGACTTCGCCGCCGTGGCCGAAGACCTGATCGCGCGCAAGATCACCAGCCCCCAACACCTGGGCATTTATGGCGGCAGCAACGGCGGCCTGCTGGTCGGTGCCGTCATGCTGCAGCGTCCGGAGCTGTTTGGTGCCGTGGTCTGCAGCGTGCCCTTGCTGGACATGCGCCGCTACCACATGCTGCTGGCGGGCAATAGCTGGATGGCCGAGTACGGCGACCCTGACATCGCGGAAGAATGGGCCTGGATCAAGCCCTACAGCCCCTACCAGAACGTCAAGCCCGGCGTGCAGTACCCCAAGGTGCTGTTCACCACGTCTACGCGCGACGACCGCGTCCACCCCGCCCATGCCCGCAAGATGGTGGCCCGCATGCTGGAGCAGGGGCACAAGGACGTGCTGTACTACGAAAACATGGAGGGCGGCCATGGCGGCGCGGCTGACAACAGCCAGCGTGCGCAGCTGCAGGCGCTGCGCTTTGCCTTCCTGTGGAGCGCGCTGGGCGGGCAATAAGGACTCAAAATACCCAATTGAGGTATTTTTGAGAGGGTTTGGACGAGAATATTAAAGATTTGGCCTATAGCCCTCGTCCCATATGAATATATCGCTATAAAAAATATAGCAATCCCATTTGGGTTACTTGAAGGCGCAAACCCTGCAGAGTGCGTCCTGGGAGCTGCGCGGGGCCGACAATTTACACTTGGGCCCTGCCACACCGGCACGCATCCCACTCCAGACCCCTACCGACCATGAGCAAGTTTGCCCCCATCAGTGGCTTCCCCGAATGGCTGCCCGAGCAGCGCCTGCTGGAACAGCAGTGCATGGACACCATCCGTCGCCAGTACGAGCTGTACGGCTTTGCCAATATCGAAACCCGCAGCGTAGAGCCCACCCAGGTGCTATCCGGCAATGGCGACGACAAGGAAATCTATGTGCTGGCACGCCTGCATGAAGACGCCACCGAGGCCAAGAAGCCGCCCGAATTTGGCCTGCGTTTCGATTTGACGGTGCCCACCGCGCGCTACGTGCAGCAGTTCAAAGGCCAGCTGAGCTTCCCGTTCAAGCGCTACCAGATGCAAAAGGTCTGGCGCGGCGAGCGCCCGCAAGAGGGCCGCTACCGCGAGTTCACGCAGTGCGATATCGACGTCATTGGCGATGGTGAGCTGCCCAGCTACTACGACGCCGAGGTCGTGCGCCTGATGGCCGTGGTCACCAGCCAGTTGCCGATCCCCCCCGTCACGCTGCGCGTCAACAACCGCAAGCTGCTGCAGGGCTTTTATGAGGGCCTGGGCATTGCCGATACCAATGCCGTGCTGCGCGTTGTCGACAAGCTGGACAAGATTGGCGCACCCAAGGTCGCCAACCTGCTGCAGACCGAACTGGGCCTCTCCGAAGCCCAGGCCAACCAATGCCTGGCCATCGCCAGCATCAAGACAGCCGATACCTCGTTTGTGGCCCGCGTGCAGGCACTGGGCATCCAATCCCCGCTGCTGGAAGAGGGCCTGCGTGAATTGACCGAGGTGCTGGACAACGCGGCTGACCTGAACGCCGCCCGCCTGGCCGCTGGCCTGCCGCCTTCCGTGTCGGCCGACCTGGCCATTGCCCGCGGCCTGGCCTACTACACCGGCATGGTGTGCGAGGGCCAGATGCAGGGCTTCGAGTCGTCGGGCTCGGTATGCGGCGGCGGACGCTACGACAACCTGGCCGGCGATGCCAAGGTCAAGCTGCCCGGCGTGGGCATGTCCATCGGCTTGACCCGCATCCTGGGCCTGCTGTTTGCCAAGGGCCAGTTGAAACCCACGCGCAAAACACCGACCGACGTGCTGGTGGCGCTGAACGACGACGCCAGCCGCCCCGCGGCCACGGCCCTGGCCAACCGCCTGCGGGGCCGCGGCATTGCCACCGACCTGTACCACGCACCCAAGGCCTACGGCAAGCAGATCGAGGCGGCGTCCAAGCGCGGCATTCCTTTTGTCTGGTTCATCGGCGAGAACGCCAGCCACCAGGTGAAGAATTTGCTGACCGGCGAGCAGGTGGCCGCCGACCCCGAGACTTGGTTGCCGGGCTAAGCGCAAGCAAGTCAACCCTCAGCCCACATGGACCAGCCCATCTCCGACCTAGCGACGCTGATACGCAGCATGGAGCCGGCCTTGAATGCCGGTACCTATGCCTATGTGTCGGTGCCCTATGGCACCGATGTATCGGGATGGGACGCCATTGCCACCGTGCGCGAGTCCGAGGGGCTGACGGCGGTCGTGGCCGAAGAGTTGGCCCTGCGGCTGGGCCTGACGGTGCTGTTCCGTTGCGCATGGATCACGCTGCATGTGCATTCCGACCTGCAGGCCGTTGGCCTGACCGCTGCCTTCGCCACTGTGCTGGGTCAGGCCGGCATCAGCTGCAATGTGGTGGCCGGTGCCTACCACGACCATATCTTTGTGCCGGTGGAGCGGGCCGAGCAGGCCTTGGCCGCGCTACGGCAGTTGCAGCAGCGGTCCTGACCGGAGCCACCGCTGCCTGACGCAGCATCTTTACTGCGTGTTCACCTGCGGTGAGATCTGCTTCATGCGGGCCGCCAAGTTGACACCAGGCTTGCGCAATTCGACGGCATCGCCCAGTATGTGGGCAGCCTCGATCAACAGCACGTCCTTGTCGTTCTTTCGGGCCTTTTCGGCGGCCAGCTCCACGCGCAGATCGCGCTCACCGGCTTGCAGTCCATCGTCCTTGTCCGCTGCCGCGGCACTCTTGGCGGCGGTGTCACCCGCCTTGGCGGTAGCGGCTTTGCGCGCGGCCAGCTTGGCTTCCTGGGCTTCCTTTTCCTTGCGCCGCGTGGCTTCGTTCAAGGACAAATCGTTTTGCTTGCGGATGCGGTTGTACTCGGCAATGTCTTCTTGCAGGTATTGGAAATCCTTCTCGCCCTTGATGCGGGCCTTGTGCTGGGCCACCAGGATCGGCAGCACGTCTTGCACCACTCCCTTGGGGCTGAAGCTTGCCGCCGAGATCTGTGTCCAGGGCAGGGCGTTGTCGTAGCTGGATTCACCGTATTCGCCGGTCTCCATGACGCCGGGGAAGGCCAGATCGGGCGTGACGCCACGCAACTGCGTGGTGCCGCCGTTGATGCGGAAGAACTGGGCGATGGTCAGCTTGACTTCACCCAGCAACGGTTTCTCCGATTTGACGATGCGGTCCAGGTCGAACATGGTTTGCACCGTGCCCTTGCCAAAGCTGGGCTCGCCCAAGATCAGGCCTCGGCCATAGTCCTGGATGGCGGCGGCAAAGATTTCCGACGCCGATGCCGAGTTGCGGTTGATCAGCACGCCCATCGGGCCTTCCCATGCGGGCTGCGACTGGGGCGAGGATTTCACCTCAACGCTGCCATTGGCATTGCGTACTTGGACGACCGGGCCCTTGCCGGTGAACAGGCCGGTCAGTTCAATGGCCTCGGACAGCGAGCCGCCGCCGTTGTTGCGCAGGTCCATCAAAATGCTGTCGACCTTCTTGTCTTTCAGCTCCTTGATCAGCACCGCCACATCGCGCGATGTGCTCTTGTAGCCTTGCTCACCCTTTTGCTTGGCGGCGAAGTCTTCATAGAACGAGGGCAGGGTGATGACGCCCACGGTATGGGTGGCGCCGCCTTCGGTGAAGGTCTGTATCGACGACTTGGCCGATTGCTCCTTCAGGCTGATGGGTTTGCGCACCAGCGACACCAGCTTGTGTTTGCCGTCCGGGCCTGCGTCGGCCGGCAGCACTTCCAGCCGCACCACCGTGTCCAGCGCACCGCGTATCAGGGCCACGGAGTCGTCCAGGCGAAAGCCCGTGACGTCCACGACGTTGCCGGTCTCGCCCTGGGCCACGCCGACAATGCGGTCGCCTACATTGAGCTGGCCCGACAGCGCGGCCGGCCCGCCGGCCACCAGTTCGCGGATGGTGGTGTACTCATCTGCTTCCACCAGCACGGCGCCAATGCCGATCAGCGACAGGCGCATCGAAATATTGAAGTTTTCCGCCGTGCGGGGCGCCATGTAGTTGGTGTGCGGCTCGATGGCCATGGTGTAGGCGTTCATATAGGTGTTGAACGCGTCTTCGTTGTTCAGGCGGGCTATGCGCTTGATGCTGTTGTCATAGCGCTTGCCCAGCACTTCGACAATGCTCTTGTCGTCTTTGCCCGCCAGCTTGAGCCGCAGCCAGTCGTTCTTGACGCGCTTGCGCCAAAGGTCTTGCACCTCGGCCTCGGTCTTGGGCCAGTCTTGCTTGCTGCGCATGAATTGGTAGCTCTCGGCGGTGTCAAACTTGAAACCGGACTTGAGCAGGCTGCGGGCATAGGCATAGCGCTCGGTGGCCCGCTTCACATACAGGTTGAACATTGCAAACGGCCGGGCCAGGTCGTCGTTGAGCATGTCCGAACCCAGCTTGGTGCGGGCTTCGGCCAACTGGTCGACATCGGCCTGGATGAACAGCAGCTTCTCGGAATCCAGCGCCTTGAGGTACTGGTCAAAGATCTTGACCGACAAGGCCTCGTCTACCGGCGTGGCCTTGTAGTGGTAGCGCGATAGCAGCTCCGCCGCCAAGTGCGCCGCTTTGGCCTCTTGCGCATCGGGGGTCAACACCGCGCCCTGTGCAGCGCCAACAACACAGGCAAAAAGCAGTCCCAGTAGTTTCAATTTCATCCGATTTCGCCTCTATCGACGGGGTATAAAAAAGCCTGCAGCGCAACTCAACAGCGCGCAGGCCCGGTGTTGGAGTACCCCGGGTCCTGAAAGTTCACACCCCATTATGCGGCGGGCTTAGACAGGCCAATGCTGGCAAAAGACGGGTGCAATGGCCGTATGTGTTTCGATACGTTCCAGCAGATCGGCAAAGGCAGGCTTGTGCTGGCGCAGGTAAGCCCGTGTGCCCGCCCATTTGCTGACCACGGCGGCCAAGATGTCCAGCGCCCCTGGCGCCGCACCGCCCAGGTAGGGCTGGGCCGCAAAGCTGTCCGCAAAAATGCCCCAGTGCTTGTGCAGCTGTGCGCGTGCGCCCTGGCGCACCTTCTCCTGCGCGGGCTTGGCTGTCGCCGTGGTCCAGCGCGCGGGGTAATCGTTGATGCTCAGCGCGGCATAGCAATTGGCGGCAATGAAGACCAGGCCGCGAATCGCCTGTGCGCGGGCGCTGGCGTCGCTGGGCAGCAGGCCGCTGTGCGGATGGGTCAGGCCCAGGTGGATGAGGATGGCGGCGCTTTCCGTCATCACCGAGCCATCGGGCAGCACCAGCGTGGGAATCTGGCGCAGCGGGTTCACGGCGGCCAGCGCGTCCACGTCGGAGTCGGCCTCCCAGCTGGAGGCGCGCACGTAGTGGTAGGGCAGGCCACACCACTGCAGCGCCGTCTCTACTGCGGCAGAGCCGGAGCCTTTGGAGCCAAAGAGGGTGTGGGTGGCATCAGCGGGCATGGTGGTGTGGCTCCTTTGCACAGCAATGGGTGCCATTTTGACCCCACACCGCGGTGGTGCCCATAGCCGCCCATCGAATGGCTATAGACAACAAGCCAGCGTGGCGGCGCGCAGGTAGTGGCCGTCATCGCCATACACCGCCGCCTCCTCGCGGCAGGCATGGACTAGCTTGACCACGTGGTCATCGTCGGACGCAATGGCCGCTGCAATGACGCTGTCCCAGCCATGGGGTGCGGCAGTGGGCACAGATGCCAGGGGCCTGACCTGCGCCGCCAGGTAGGCAGCCACAAAGTTCTGTGCCAACAGAGTTTGCGCCTGCACCGAATCCTCCAACCACGGCAGCAGCACGCGCAGCGCCTGCAGGCCGGTGACCATGTGCAGCACCGTGAAATTGGGGTTGGCCGCATAACGTGCCACAGCCAACAGGGCCAGTTCGCGGATGCGTAGGCCCAGGCTGGGCGCGGGGGCCAGGGCAGCGGCCAGTGCCTGGTAGGTGGCGGATGAAGTGGCATCGGCCATGCGCAGCGAGATCAGAGGCTTGGGACTGCGCCAACCGACGGACTCCTGCACCAGGCGGCTGGACCAGGTTTCCAGGTCCAGCAGGGCCATAGCCGCCGGTGCCGCTGCCAAAGGCTGCCAGCGCCAGGCCCAGTAGGCCAAAGCGGCGGCCAGTTCGCGGCCATGCCCGGCCTGCATCGCGTGGGCTGTGCGGATGACGCCGTGGAAGGCGGCGGCCGCCACGCCGGGCATCAGCGCGGGCAGGGCTTCGCGCAGGCTGGCGTCGGCACCCATATCGGCAACCCGGGTGTTGAAGTGATCCAGCAGCGCGGGGTAAGCGTTATCTTGGGCCCGCAGAGCGAGCCAGTTGCTGGTTGATGCGTCTTGGACCGGCGCGGGGGCGGTATGGCCCTCAAAGCGCTGGCTGTAGCGGGCGTAGAAGGCGTGCATACGCTCAGGGCTCGCCCCCAGGCTGTGCAGCGCGTGCAAGGCCATCGGCAGGTGGTTGGTCAACTGGTCGCGGTATTCGGGTGGCAGTCGCAGACTGGCATCCAGCAGCGTGTGCAGGGCGGTGGTGTTGTCGGAAGTGGTGTGCATGGCGGTGTTTCAAAGGTTTTGAAAATAGACAGGCTTATCATGCAAGTTCAAGTTAACTTGATGTCAAGCATGAACGACACCCTCATTCCCATCGGCGAGTTGGCGCACCGCAGCGGCGTGGCCGCCAGTGCACTGCGGTTTTACGAAGACGCAGGCTTGCTGACCAGCCAGCGCAATGACGCGGGGCGGCGCCAGTTCGCCCGCAGCGACCTGCGCCGCGTGGCCTTCATCCGTGCCGCCCAGGCGGTGGGTCTGACGCTGGACCAGATACGCGACGCCCTGGCCAGCTTGCCCGATGGCCGCACGCCCACGCAGAGGGACTGGGAGCGCCTATCCGGCGCCTGGCGGCCCGTGCTGGACCAGCGCATTGCCGACCTGACCCGCCTGCGCGATCAGCTGTCGTCCTGCATTGGCTGTGGTTGCCTGTCGCTGACCCGCTGTGCGCTGTACAACCCGGGCGATGTAGCGGCCCGTCGGGGCGCCGGGGCCCGTTACCTGCTGGGCGACCGGCCGCCCAAGCCCTAGGGCTTTGGATATGGCGGGCTCAGGGGAAGGTGAAATTGGTGTTGACCGTCATGCCCGCGGCCAGCGTGCCGAGGACGGTGAGCTTGTCGGCGAAGCCAGTCAAGCTGGCACCCAGGCTGTATTTGCCGGCAGCCGAAGCGTCGGCCGTCAGGACCAGAGGGATGGACGGCGCCGTGTAGGGGCCGACCAGTGGCGCGCTGACCGGCAGGGTGAAGGCATAGGCGCCGGTCACGTCATCCACAAAACGGCCGGCAACCTGTACCGTAGGCCCTGTGCTGAGTGTTTGCAATGCGCGGACATAGCTTCCGACCGTGGCCACACCCGTTGCACTGGCCGTGGCCGAGACCGGTGGGTTCAGAGCCAGGGTGGACGTGTTCAGCGATGTCACCGCGTCAGCGCTTATGACAATGCCGGTCACCACCGCCGTGGTGCGGCCCGTCGCTGCCACGACCAGCGTATAGGTGCCAGGGGCCACGGGCTGCAACAGGAATTTGCCGGTGCTGTCCGGAGCCGTGGACTTGATGACGGTGCCACCTTGCTGCAAGGAAATACTGAAGTTGCTGCTTGCCGCCGCCGCCGCGTCTACAAAGCCCGATACGCCGGAGACATAACGCGGCACCACAGTCACAACCGGCTTGAGCAGGTATTGGCCGGAATTGCCCGCCGTGACCACCGACTTGCAGGCGTCGAAGTCCAGCACAAAGTCCGCCATCTGGTTGGCGGCGATGTCGATGCCAATATTGGTTTTGACACCGGACTGCTGGCCGCTGGGGGTCTTGAGTGCGACTTCGGACTTGTCGCTGCTGAGGACCACGGAGTTGGCCAACGGTGTAGCACCGCTGTTGTCAGCCAGAACCAACCGTAGCTGCGTATAGCGGCCCGTGGGTAGCGGGGTCTGCCCCAATTCACTGAGCAGCCCGTTGGTCAGGCCCAGCAGGTTGATCCGTTTGGCGGGGCTCAGCACGATTTCTGCCCAGCCACTGTCCGTGTCGCTGGCGCTGCTGCTTTGGTGCACGCGCACTTTTTGCACGGTCACATTCACCGCGTCATAGCCGCAGGCTGGCGCATCGGTCATGGCCAGCCGCAGTGTGCCGGTGCCGGACGGGGGCGTGGGCACGGTGACGGTGGCGCTGCCACCCCCTCCGCCGCAGGCGCTGAGCAGCAGTGCGGCCATGGCGTTGAGCATGGTCCAACGGAGGGATGTTGTCAGTGTGTTCATGGTGGCCTCTCTCTTCCAACGGGTGGAGGAATAGTAGGGAGAGGCGGCACCTGAATCCATGCGCTGGCGCACATAGCGGTGCAATGCTTTGTTGCATTGGTAAGCGGCGGTAACGGCAGTATCCCTCTCGCCAGATCAGCCGCGCTGCGCGTCCTTGTAGCGTTGGTACAAGATCTTGACCCGCTGCACATAGACCTGGGTCTCGGCAAAGGGCGGTATGCCGGCGTATTTCTGCACGGCCTCGGGCCCGGCGTTGTAGCCCGCGCAGACCAGGCTGATGTCGTTCTTGAAGCGGGCCATCAGGCCGGCCAGGTACTGCGTGCCGCCGCGGATGTTTTCACTGGGCAGCAGGGCGTCCGCCACACCCAGCATGCGGGCCGTGCCCGGCATCAGCTGCATCAGGCCGGTGGCACCCTTTTGTGATCGCGCCCGCGGGTTGAAGCCCGACTCGGCGTGGATGATGGCACGCACCAGGGCCGGCTCCACGTCAAACTGCCGTGCGGACCGCGCAATCTCCTCGGCATACTCCTCCAGATGCAGCGGCGTGGTGTGCCAGTTGATGTTGGAGTGCAGATTGCAGGCATAACACGACGGGGTGTAGACCACATACGGAATCTTGGCCGGCGGCACGTCCGAAAACGACGGTGTGCCCCCCTTCAGATACTTGTAGATTTTGGGGCCGGGCTTCTTGGCCGGGGCCTCGGCCTCGGTGGCGCTGGTCAGAGGAGTGAAGGCCAGGCATAGCAAGGCCAGCAGGGCGCTACCCAGGCAGCGCGGGTGGTGAATCAATTGCAAAACTACGAAAGGTCCATGTGGGTGGGCAAGGCGTGTATCGCAATCCGGTTGCGGCCGCCTTCCTTGGCGCGGTACAGCGCCTGGTCCGCCGAGCGTATCAGGTCGTTAAGCGTCGTGCCCGGCTGCCACTGGGCGATGCCGCCCGAGATGTGGATCAGCAGCTCGCGGCCGTCTTGCAAAGTCAGCGGTGCCGCGGCCACGCTTTCGCGCAGGCGGTCGGCGGTCAGCTGGCCGTGGATGATCTCGGTGCCGGGCATCAGCACAATCATTTCCTCACCGCCGTAGCGGGCGCACAGGTCGGTGGAGCGCAGGTTGCGCCGCAGCAGGTTGCCCATATGGCGCAGGGCCTCGTCGCCGCAGGTGTGGCCGAATTGGTCGTTGACCTTCTTGAAGTGGTCGATATCTACCATCAACAGCGACACGTGCTGGCCGGTGCGCTCACACAGCTCCAGTTGCTTGGGGAACACTTCTTCAAACCAGGCGCGGTTGTGCAGGCCGGTCAGCGCATCGGTCTCGGCTTTGCTGCGGTATTTACGCTGCAGCTCCAGGCTGCCCAGCAGCACGGCATTGTTCTCGCGGATGCGCCGGGCCAGCACATGCAAGAGGTTCAGCGCCATGACCTGCTGCACGGCCAGCATGCGCCACAGCACGGGCTTGGAGATGATCAACAGTTGGGTGGGCACGGCAGCCACCACATAGGCCGACGGCGCGCTGGCGTCGATGATGGACAGCTCACCCACGCAGTCACCCACGCCCAGGCGCACCAGCGGGTTGCTGATCTTGGGCTCCAGGCAGACCAGCAGTTCACCGTGCAGCACGATGTAAATATGGGTATTGATGTGTTTGGGGTCCAGCAGCACCTGGCCCGGCTCTATGGCCTGGATGCGGCTTTCTTTGAGCTCGGCATCCACGCTGGCCAGGTCCACATCCTTGAACAGCCCGGAGCCCTGAAGAATGGCAGGAACGTGGTCAGCGCTGAATGCGGGTGTTTTCATGGGCAGGCATGGGTGGCTGTCTGATGCACCCATTCTCCACCATTGCCCATGCCTGCGGGTGCCTATTTGGCACCCTGGCTGGATGGGGCCTCAGGGAGCGGCACGCTGCCAGCGCGCATGCCGTCGCAGCACCCAGTCGCCACCGCCGCTGACCAGGATGATGCCCAGCAAGACCGGCACTGCGGCGATCAGGAAACGGGCCTCCATCGGCTCCTGCAGTAGCCAGGCACCCAGCGCCATGCCGAACAGGGGCGTCATGAACGAGAACACGCCCAGGCGCGAGGCCAGGTACTTGCGCAGCATCCAGAACCACAGCAGAAAGCTGGCAAACGACACCACCAGCCCATGGAAGGCCAGGCTGGCCCATACGCGGGGCGTGGGCTCGAAGTGGGCCTGGCCGGTGGCAAAGGCGGCGCCCGTCAACAGCACGCAGGCTGCCAGCAACTGGTAGAGCAGGGTTTGCGTGGCGGGCGCCGTAGCCAAGCGCGAACAACGCACCACCACCGTCGTGGCGCCCCAGGCCGCACCGGCCAGCAGGCCCAGAAAATCGCCCCACAGCGCATGGCCGGCGCTGGCGGCCGGCGCGGTGGTGTCCGCGCCACCACCCACAAAGGCCAGGGCCAAGCCGCCAAAGGCCAGCGCGATGCCCAGCCACTGCACGGCGCCCAGCCGTTCGGCGGGCAGCTTCCAGTGCAGGCCCAGTGCCGCAAAAATCGGCGCTGTGTACAAGAACACCACCATGTGCGAGGCGCTGGTGTGGCGCAGGCCTTCGCCCACCAGCAAAAATTCCAGGCCAAAGAGCAGGCCCACGAGCAGACCGGCACGCCAGGTCTGCGCCAGTTGCATGCGCTCCCCCCGTACCAGCATGACCAGCCCGACCAGCAGCGCTGCCACGCCCGAGCGCAGCCCGATCTGGAAGATGGGCGCAATCTCGGCCGCCATGGCCTTCAACGCCACCTGCTGCAACCCCCACACCAGGCACAGCAGCAACATCAGGCCAATGGCCTGCCCATCCAGCGCCTTGCGCGTATCCATGTCGTTCCCCCAAAAGGTTTGTCAGCGTGGGGAAATTATGGAATTGACGGCTTTGCTTGA
Organism: Rhodoferax sp. GW821-FHT07G04; assembly: GCF_059418585.1. Taxonomy (NCBI): domain Bacteria; kingdom Pseudomonadati; phylum Pseudomonadota; class Betaproteobacteria; order Burkholderiales; family Comamonadaceae; genus Rhodoferax; species Rhodoferax sp. GW821-FHT07G04. The sequence goes on along the minus strand of NZ_JBWKQD010000002.1, from coordinate 1,416,839 downwards.
TATAGTGAATAACAGACAAGCCATAGCGCCCAACCGCCAATCGCCTCCGACCGGCCCTTACACCTATGCCCATACTGCCGCCCAAGCTCGAGGTCCCGCTGCACAGCCCGCAGCTGCCCGCGCCCATCATGTTCCGCAGTGCCTATGTGCCGGCCCAAGGCCTGTACCCGCAGCACCAGCACGCCTGGGGCGAGTTTGTGTATTCGTTCAGTGGCGTCATGGAGGTCAAGGTGGCCGAGCACCACTACCTGGCGCCGCCGCACTACGGCATCTGGCTGCCGCCTGACCTGGAACACGTGGGGCTGAACCGGCTGGAGGCCCACCACTGCTCGCTGTATGTGGCGCGGCCGGGCTGCGCAGTGCTGCCGGCCACACCCTGCGCCCTGACTGTGAATCCCTTGGTGCGTGCGTTGCTGGAGCACCTGCGCCAAGTGGCGCCGGATGACTTGGCCACACCCGAAGGAGGGCGGTTGTTGCAGGTGCTGCTGGACCAGTTGGCCCATGCGCCGCGCGCCGGCAGCTACCTGCCAGGCTCGGACGACCCGGCCCTGGGCGCTGTGCTGCGCATGCTGCAGGCCCAACCGGGTGACAATCGCTCGCTGCCCGAGTTGGCCCTGGCCGCCCACAGCACCGAACGCACGCTGACGCGCCGCGCCCAGCGCGACCTGGGCATGTCGGTGGCGGAGTGGCGCCAGCGTCTGCGCGTGGTCAAGGCCATGCCGCTACTGGAGGCCGGCCAGACGGTGGAGACCATTGCGCTGGACCTGGGCTACGGCAGTGCGTCGGCCTTTATCAGCATGTTCAAACGCCTAGTCGGCGCCACGCCGGACGAGTACCGCAAGGGCAGCAGCAAGCCGCTGCCGCCAGAGCGTGCTCAGTAAAAACTGGCAATAGCCCCCGTCGAATATGCTTGGTTAGCTATCGATTTAGGAGCGATGCCTTGCGCGCTGCGATCCGCTCAGTGGCGGCCCGCCCACACATTGGCCAGTGCGAACACCGAGTTGGGCGTGCTGGGCCGTGGTTTGGTTTGCTTGGGCTTGGCAAACACGCCCTTTTGCACCGGGCGGCGCTCTTCCACCTGGAAGCCCTTGGCCCTTTGCTCGTCGGCCAGGCTCTGCAGCGTGACCGTCTTCAAATAGGCCACGACGGTGGTCTGCAGTGCATCCCACAAATCCTGGGTCATGGCCTGGGCCGTGGCCGAGGTTTCGCGCGGGCTGCTGCTGCCGTCGCTGTGCGCAGTGGCGGCACCGTCATCGATCGCGCCCACGATGTCGGCCACCGAAATGCTGGCCGCTGCGCGGGCCAGCGTGTAGCCGCCGCCCGGGCCGCGGGTGCTCTCCACCAGGCCATGCTGGCGCAGTTTGGCAAACATCTGCTCCAGGTAGGACATGGAGATGCGGTGGCGCTGGGCCAGGTCGGCCAGGGGTACGGGCGTGGATGTCTGGCGCAGCGCCAGGTCAATCATCGCGGTGATGGCAAAACGGCCTCGTGTACTTAAACGCATGGGACTTTCTCCTTCCAGCTCAAAAGGTGGCTGGTGAAGCGTGAATGTAGGCCTCACAATGCTTCGTGTAAATTCGAATTTATATCAATTTAACTTCGGTAAAACTGAAGTATTAGGACAATATGAACTTCAAGCATCTGCATTATTTCTGGGTCACAGCCAAAGCTGGCGGCATCATGCGCGCAGGTGAGCAGTTACACACCACGCCGCAAACCCTGTCCGGCCAGATCAAGCTGCTGGAAGATTGGTTGGGCCGCAAGCTGTTCCGCAAGAGTGGCCGCAAGCTGGAGCTGACCGAAGATGGCCACCTGGCTATGGGCTATGCCGACCAGATCTTCACGCTGGGCACCGAGCTGGAGACCGCAGTGCGCCAGGCCCATGGCGGCCAGCGCCTGCTGGACTTCAAGGTCGGCGTGGCCGACTCCGTGACCAAGTCCATTGCCTACCGGCTGTTGGAGCCGGCCCTGGCCGTGGCCGAGCCGGTGCGCATGGTCTGCCACGAAGGCAAGTTCCCCGACCTGCTGGCCCAGTTGGCGCTGAACCGGCTGGACCTCGTCATTGCCGACGAACCCATGTCCAAGCGCCTGAACGTCAAGGCCTTCAACCACGCGCTGGGCCGCACGGCCATGAGCTTCTTCTGCGCCCCGTCGCTGAAGGCGCAACTCAAGGGGCCGTTCCCGCAGTGCCTGAACGGCTTCCCGCTGCTGATACCCGGCGCCCAGGCCTCGGTGCGCCAGCAACTGGAAGGCTGGTTGACCCGCCACCAGATCCACCCCCGCATCATTGGCGAATTCGACGACGGCGCCCTGATGAGCGCCTTCGGCCGCGAAGGCCGTGGCGTGTTCATGGCGCCCACCGTCATGGAGCGCGACACCGTGGAGCAATACGGCGTGGAGCTGATTGGGCAGACCGAGGAACTGGTGGACGAGTTCTATGCGGTGTCGGTGGAGCGGCGCATCACGCACCCGTGTGTGGTGGCCATCACCGGCGCAGCGCGGGGGCAGTTGTTTGGGTGACGCGCCTGTGCGTTACAGGTTTCAGCGGCCCGCAGCCTTGCTCAGGCTGGCACCAGTGATGCGCGCCAGGTCCCCGTTGGCCTGACCTAGGCGCAGGATCTTGTTCACCTCGTTCAGCAGGTCCTGCTGGTGCAGGCTTTTGGCAAAGGCCAGGTAGTTGGGATCGATCTTCAACGGCACGGGCAGCACCTCGAACTTGTCCCGCTGTGCATACAACTCGCGGTCCTGCTGCAGAAGCTGCTGAAAGCCGGCGACGCCGCCATTGAACAAACCGGCGTCCATGCGCCCGGCCAATAACTTGCGCAGACGGCTGTCGGGGCCGTTGTCCTCCTCCAGCCGGAACAGGCCCGCCTTGTGCGCGCTGTCGAAAGCATCGCCATAGGAGCCGCGCCGGCCAATGCCAATGGTCTTGCCATTGAGGTCCGGGATCGCCTTGAAATCAAACGCCTTACCCGCCAGCACCACCAGCATCACGCTGTCGGTGTACAAGGATTCGGAGTAGTCAAACACGGCCTCGCGCTCTGCGGTCTTGGAGATGCCAACGATGCCCCCTTCACCATCCAGCGCGCTTCGGTAGGCCCGGCTCCACGGGGCAAGCCGAATGGTGAACTGGTGGTTGGGTAGCCTGTCGTCAATGTATTTCAGGATATCGACCAAGATGCCCTTGCTCTCGCCATTCTGGAGATACGCCTTGGGTATGGAATAGTCGCTGCCGAAGATCTCGATGTCGGCTGCCCACGCATGGCTTGCGCTGGCAAGCGTAGCCGCAAGAGCAATGACAAGCATGACAGCACGCCGCAGCACAGGCACCATGAACACATCCTCTCTCACACGTATCCGCCCATATCCACCCAAGGAATCGCCCCACAGGGAGTGCCCGCGCCGGCATCCGGTCACCATCGGTGGAATGCCAGCATTGGCGGCGCAAGCATACCCTGCCCAAGGGCCGCGTATGGCTCAGGTCTGCGCCCGCAGGTAAGCCCTGACGGCCGGATCGGCCTCCACCACGGCTGACGCGACTTCAACGGCGCGCGCATGCGCGGCCGGATGAAAGGCCGTCGCATCATGGACCGACAACGCATAGGCATGGGGTGTCCAGTCCATCCAAATGCTGGAAGGCTCTACCAGTGCAAAGCGCTGAGGTCTTGTACAGCGGAAGGCCAGCGAAACGCTGCTGGTGGATGCTCCGCTTTGCAGCAGCACAACCAAAAGCTCGACGTCGCTGCACCTGTCCGGAAACCAGCGGGCAACATAGAACGCGACGCCCTGCTCCCCGTCGTAGACATCGCCACGCGCCAGTGCGCCTATTTCGGCAGTGTCGGCAAAACCGTCCTCGTATCGGCTTTGTAGGGCTTCAATGTGCAGCATGCAGGGGGCAGGGGATTGACTTGCGGCGCGATCAAAGTGGCCGGCCAGCGCGCTTTACAAGCCGAAACTTCTTTGCCTGAATTTCCAGCAAGCCGTCGGTGAGATAAATCCACAGTGTGTTGGCCTTCAGGTAGCCATTTGCAATATTGCCGGCCAAGCTATTGGCTTTGAGTTCGGCGACATTGATCGAACTGTTGAATCGCTCTACACCCTGGCACAGGATCTGATACGGATCGCGCTGCGGCGCTTGGTCGTCTTTGTAGAAGTGGCCGTTGATCTGGGCAGTGGCCTTGCCCTTGTCGTCTATGCCGAACGCAACGTCAACCAACCTACCGTCGTGCCAAAAAAGGGTGCTGAGAGTTTTGCTCATCTCGTACGTGTTTACCTAGTCACCATCATGATTTTGTCGCATTACAGCACGCGATTTCTTCGCGTGGTGCGAGCGTCGCCACGGGCGCGAAGCCGAGCAAGTCAGGCTGTTTTAGATGTTTTGGTAATTTGAAACAAAAAAAACAGTAGTTCCAGTTTTAACGATCCACTCCCAGAATCCATTCCATCGCACTTCCGCGTTCGGTTTTTTCAAAAAATTCTGGAGTAAACGACCATGTCCATTCGCCCCGCATCCCGCCGGTTTTTCACCGCGCTGGCCCTCACCACTGTGCTGGCCGGTGCCAGCTTCAGCGCCCTGGCCCAAAAGCCGGTGGAACTGCTCAATGTGTCGTACGACCCCACCCGCGAGCTGTATGTCGAATTCAATGCCGCCTTCACCAAATACTGGAAGGCCAAGACCGGCCAGGACGTGACCATCAAGCAATCCCATGGCGGCTCGGGCAAGCAAGCCCGCTCCATCATCGACGGCCTGGATGCCGATGTGGCCACGCTGGGCCTGGCCGGTGACACCGACGCCTTGGTCAAAAACGGTGGATGGGTCACGCCCGACTGGCAGAAGAAGCTGCCGCACAACGCATCGCCCTACACCTCCACCATCGTGCTGGCCGTGCGCCAGGGCAACCCCAAGAACATCAAGGATTGGGACGACCTGATCCGCCCCGATATCAAGGTCATCACCCCCAACCCCAAGACCTCGGGCGGCGCTCGCTGGAACTATCTGGCAGCCTGGGAATTTGCCAAGCGCAAATTCGGCTCTGACGCCAAGGCCAAGGAATTCGTCGCCAAGCTGTACGGCAATGTGCCCGTGCTCGACACCGGTGCCCGCGGCTCCACCATTACCTTTGCCCAGCGTGGTCAGGGTGACGTGCTGATTGCTTGGGAAAACGAGGCCTATCTGCTGGAGAAGGAATTCGGCTCCAAGTTCGACATCGTGGCACCTTCGTTGAGCATCCTGGCTGAGCCTGCAGTGGCCGTGGTCGACAAGAACGTCGACAAGAAAGGCACCCGTGCCGTGGCCGAGGAATACCTGAAGTATTTGTACACTGAAGAAGGCCAGGACATTGCCGGCAAGAATTTCTACCGCCCCGCGGTGTCGGAAAAAGCCAAGGCCAAGTACAACAAGCAATTCGCGCCCATCAAGCTGTTCAATATCGACGATGCCTTCGGCGGCTGGACCAAGGCCGACAAGGAACACTTCGCCGATGGCGGCAGCTTCGACCAGATCTACGTGAAGCGATAGAAAAACCGGCAGGCTGTCACACACCTACAGAATTACACGGATCGCTCAGGGAGAACACCAACATGACAGTGCTATTGGTAGCAGGCAGCCCGTCCGAGCATTCGCGCTCCGCCGCGTTGCTGGACGCGGTGCAGCAGCGCCTGCACCTGCGCGGGGTAGATGTGGAGCGCCTGCACATCCGTGACCTGTCGCCGCAAGCCCTGCTGCTGGCCGATGTGAGCCACCCCACGGTAGCGGCCGCGACGGCCCAGGTGGCGCGGGCCCGCGCCATCGTCGTCGCCACGCCGGTCTACAAGGCGGCCTATAGCGGTGTGCTCAAGGTGTTTCTGGATCTGCTGCCGCAAACCGCGTTCAAGCACAAGCATGTGCTGCCGCTAGCCACTGGCGGCAGCCCGCACCACATGCTGGCCTTGGACTATGCGCTGCGGCCCGTGCTGCAGTCCCTGGGTGCAGCCCATATCCTGCCGGGCATCTATGCCACCGACGCCCATGTGGTGGTGCTGCCCAGTGGCGGGTACCAGGTGCAGCCGGACATTGCCGCGCGCCTGGACGACAGCGTCAACCAGTTGATCGCCGATGCCTTGAAAGAAATCCCCTCAGTCGCCGGGCGGTTTGCGCCGGTGCATTTCTCACAGGTGCGATGTAGCGTGTAGCCGCACACCTGCATAGGGGGTTCGGGTCTCTACCAGCCGGCCTCCGCTTCCAAGCTCTTGCGAAATCTTGACCCCGCAGCTGCGGCATGGGCGAAGCCTTGCCGCGCCACCCCCAAAGGACACCCAAGGACACCGACATGACGACCCAGACGACGACCACCGACAACGCTCCAAGCGCCGCAACCACTACCCCGGCCGCCCCCTGGCGCGCAGGCTTGCGCAACCTGGCCATAGGCCTGGTGGTGTTGGCCGTCTTTGTGCTGCTGACCAGCCTGCTGCTATTGCCCGTGGCCCGTGCACAGACCACCAGCAACACCACCCACCCCAAGGCCATCTCCGTCAAGGAATCCAGCTGGAAATCCACCCTCTGATACCGCCCTAAGACTTCGACAGTAACACCATGAGCAACTTCAATACATCTTTGTCCCGCCGCCGCGTGCTGCGCCTGGCCGGTACTGCCACTGCCCTTGCGGCCAGCCCGTTGGCCTTTGCACAAATCAAAGCATCCGGTCGCGTGCTGCGCGTGGGTCACCAAAAAGGCTGGCTGTCCATCCTCAAGGGCCGTGGCACGCTGGAGAAAGAATTGGCACCGCTGGGCGTCTCCGTCACGTGGACCGAATTCAATGCTGGCCCGGTGCAACTGGAAGCCCTGAACGTAGGTGCTATCGATTTTGGTGACGTGGGCGAAGCGCCCCCCATCTTTGCGCAGGCCGCCGGCGCGCCGCTGGTCTATGCCGGCGCCACCGTGCCCCGCCCCAAGCTCGAAGCCATCATCGTGCCCAGGGCCTCGGACATCAAATCCGTGCTCAACCTCAAGGGCAAGCGCGTGGCCTACAACAAGGGTTCCAACGTGCAGTACTTCCTGGCCAAGCTGCTGGAGAAGAATGGCCTGAAGTACACCGATGTGCAACACGTCCACCTGCCCCCGCCCGACGCACGCGCCGCGTTTGAGAAGGGTGCCGTGGACGCCTGGATCATCTGGGACCCTTTTCTGGCCGCCGCGCAAAAGACACTGGACGCGCGCCTGCTGGTCGATGCCACCGGCGTGGTCAACAACCGCAACTACTACTTCACCTCGCGCGACTTCGTCAGCAAGAACGCCGACGTGCTGAAGATCGCCATCCGCCAGATCAACGATATCGACACCTGGGCGTCCAAAAACAAAACCGCCGCTGCCAAGGAACTGTCCCAGGTGCTGGGGCTGGACACCGGCATCACCGAGCTGTATTTGAACCGCGCCGAGTTCGGCACCGCACCGGTCAACAGCGGCATCCTGGCCGAGCAGCAAAAGATTGCCGACACCTTCTTCGAACTGAAGCTGATCCCCAAGAAGCTCAACCTGCTGCACGCCGCACCGGTGGACCTGGGCTGAGCCACACACACACACACACGCAACCGCACGCAAACCCACACCAGAGGTCGCACCATGCCTGAAGCCACCGCAAACACACAACGCTACCGCCAGCGCCTGCTGGGCCTGCTGTCGGTGACGGCCGGTATCTGGAGCCTGACCGGCCCCATCGCCGTGGGCCAGGCCTGGGCGCAGGCGCCCGTTACGGCGGTGACCAAGGCACCGGAGCAACTGCGCATCGGCTACCAAAAGTCGGCTGCCAACCTCGTCATCGTCAAGCAACAGGGCGCGCTGGAAAAGCGCTTTCCCAACACCAAGGTCAGCTGGATTGAATTCCCAGCCGGGCCACAGTTGCTGGAAGCCCTGTCGGTCGGTGCGCTGGAGTTTGGTCTGACCGGTGATTCGCCCCCCGTGTTTGCCCAGTCCGCCGGCAAGGCCTTGGTCTATGTGGGTGCCGAGCCGGCCAAGCCTTTGAGCTCGGCCATCCTCGTGTTGCGCAATTCACCGATCCGCAACCTGGCGGAGCTGAAGGGCAAGAAGGTTGCATTGCAAAAGGGGTCGAGTGCGCACTACCTGGTCGTCAAGGCCCTGGCCAAGGCCGGCCTGCAGTGGACCGATATACAGCCCATCTACCTGGCCCCGGCCGATGCCCGCGCCGCCTTTGAGCGCGGCAGTGTGGATGCCTGGGCCATCTGGGACCCGTTCTTTGCCGCCACCGAGCTGGCCATACAGCCCCGCATCCTGACCACGGGCCGCGGCCTGTCCAGCAACAACTCGTTCTACCTTGCGTCCGTGCCCTTTGCCGAACAGCACCCCCAAGCCGTGGCCGCGCTGTTTGATGAGCTCACCAAGGCTGACCGCCTGGTGCAAGAAAACCGGCCCGAGGCCATCAAGCTGATCGCCAACTTCAGCGGCCTGGATGCTGGCGTGGTCAGCCTTTTCCTGCAACGCCGTCCACCATCTCCGGTAGGGCTGCTCACCGGCAAGACGGTGCAAGACCAGCAGCAGGTAGCCGATGCCTTTGCCGGCCTGGCCCTGATACCCAAACCCGTGCAGGTAGCCGACATCGTGTGGAAGCCCGCGCAGCCCTCCGTCTTTGCCGCCGTCGCCACGCCAACTACCCGCCAATAAGGAAAATTGCTATGAACGTTCTCTGGTTCCTCCCCCTGCACGGCGATGGCCGTTATCTCGGCACCCAACAAGGCGCGCGCGCCGTGGACCTGCACTACCTGAAGCAAATTGCGCAAGCTGCCGACGAATTGGGTTACAGCGGTGCGCTATTGCCCGTGGGCCGCTCGTGCGAAGACCCGTGGATCGCCGCGGCCAGCCTGATCGCCGTCACACGCCGCCTCAAATTCCTGGTGGCCCTGCGCCCCACCACGATATCGCCCACCTCCGCCGCGCGCCAGGCCGCCACCTTTGACCGCTTGAGCGAAGGCCGCTTGCTGGTCAATGTCGTGGCCGGTGGTGACGCCAGCGACCTGGAGGCCGATGGCACCTTTCTGACACACGATGAGCGCTACGAACACGCCCGCGAATTCCTCGACATCTGGACCCGCCTGATGGCCGGCGAAGAGGTCACGCACCACGGCAAGCACCTGCAAGTCAACAAGGCCAAGCTCTTGTTCCCGCCGGTGCAGCGCCCGCACCCGCCGCTGTACTTTGGTGGCTCCAGCAACGCGGCGCATGACATCGCCGCCGAGCAGACCGAGCTCTACCTGACCTGGGGCGAGCCCCCGGCCGAGGTGGAGAAGAAATTCGCCGACGTGCGCAAGCGCGCCGCCGCTGTGGGCCGCACCGTGCGCTTTGGCGTGCGCCTGCACGTGATCCCGCGCGAGACCAATGAGCTGGCCTGGGCCGCAGCCGAAGACCTGATCAAACACCTGGACGACGAAACCATCGCCAAGGCCCAGTCCGCGTTCTCCAACATGGATTCCGAAGGCCAGCGCCGCATGCGCGCCTTGCACGGCGGTAGCCGCTCCAAGCTGGAGATCAGCCCCAACCTGTGGGCCGGCGTGGGCCTGGCGCGCGGCGGTGCCGGCACGGCCTTGGTGGGCGATGGCGAGACCATTGCCCGTCGTTTGAAGGAGTACCAGGACATTGGTGCTGACACCTTTGTGCTGTCCGGCTACCCGCACCTGGAAGAGGCCTACCGCTTTGCCGAGCTGGTGTTCCCCCACATCGGCATCCAGGCGCCATCGCGCGTGGAGAACCCCCATCTGGTCAGCCCGTTTGGCGAGGTCGTGGGCAATACCCATGTGCCGGCCCATGTGTCTGCCACCGCCAAGCGCGCGGCCTGAGCCTGTCAACAACCCCCAAAGCCCCTTGTTGCCATGAGCCATCCCCTGATCGAACTGCAAACCACGCCGGTGGCCAGCGTGCAGCCGGAAGAACCCTGGTTTGGCCCCACGCTGGGCTTCCGCATCCCCGACGGCGACCCGCTGGCCGCGGGCGTGCGCGCCCTGGGACGTGGCATCGCACGGGCGCTGGCACAGGCCCAGCGCGCGCTGCTGCAGGCCGCGCGGGCCTTGCTCACCGGCCTGGCGCCGTGGATCGTGCCCGTGCTGCTGGTGGCCGTGTGGCATATCTCCAGCGCCTCAGGCTGGTTGTCCACCCGCGTGCTGCCGGCGCCGCTGGATGTGGTCAACGCCACGTGGACGCTGGCCGAGTCGGGCGAGCTGTGGAAGCATGTGCGCGTCAGCGCCGGCCGTGCCTTGACCGGCCTGGCCATCGGCGGCGGCCTGGGTCTGCTGTTGGGCTTGCTGACCGGCTCGGTGCGCATCTTCGAGACGCTGTTGGATTCCACGATCCAGATGGTGCGCAACATCCCCGCGCTGGCCATGATCCCGCTGGTCATCTTGTGGTTTGGCATCGACGAGTCGGCCAAGCTGTTCCTGATTGCGGTGGCGGTGTTCTTCCCCATCTACCTCAACACCTTCCACGGCATCCGCAATGTGGACCCGGGGCTGGTCGAGATGGGCCGCACCTACGGCCTCTCCCGCTGGGGTTTGTACACCCAGATCATCTTGCCCGGCGCGCTGTCCAGCATCCTGGTGGGCCTGCGTTTCTCGCTGGGGCTGATGTGGGTGATCCTGATCGTTGCCGAGACCATCTCGGCCCAGGCCGGCATTGGCTACCTGACGATGAATGCGCGCGAGTTTCTGCAGACCGACATCGTGCTGGTGGGCATCCTGCTGTACGCCGCACTGGGCAAGCTGGCCGACTGGTTTGCCCGTGGCCTGGAGCGCTACTGGCTGCGCTGGCACCCTGGGTACCAGAGCGCCCATTAGCCATCGTTCACCAATCACTACTGATTTGATAGCTACATACGTATATTCGACGAGGGCTGGAGGCCAATTTGACCAATGACACTGTCAATAAAACCCAATTTGGGGTTGGATTGCGCCTGAAGAACATTGGCAAGCGCTATGGCGCGCGCGAGGTGCTGCGCAACACCCAACTCACGGTCGAGCCAGGCCAGTTCGTCGCCATCGTCGGGCGCAGCGGCTGCGGCAAGAGCACGCTCTTGCGCCTGGTGGCGGGGCTGGAAGCGGCCAGCGCTGGCGCCATCGCGGTCGATGGCCAGCCGCTGGGCGGACTGTCCAGCAGCACCCGCATCATGTTTCAGGACGCGCGCCTGCTGCCCTGGAAACGCGTGGCCGACAACTTGGCGCTCGGCCTGCCCAAAGACCAGCGCGCCGCCGCACAAGACGTGCTGGAGCGCGTGGGCCTGGGCGACCGCGGCCGCGACTGGCCGGCCCGCCTCTCGGGCGGCCAGCGCCAGCGGGTGTCACTGGCACGTGCCCTGGTGCACCAGCCGCGCTTGCTGCTGCTGGACGAACCCCTGGGCGCGCTGGACGCACTGACCCGTATTGAGATGCACCGCCTGATCGAAGGCCTGTGGCAGGCCAGCGGCTTCACCGCGCTCCTGGTCACACACGACGTGCAAGAGGCCGTGGCCCTGGCCGACCGCGTGATCCTGATCGAAGACGGCAGCATCGTGCTGGACGAAACCATCAACCTGGCTCGGCCCCGCAACCACGGCGATGCCGCCTTTGCCGCGCTGGAGAAACGCATCCTGGACCGCGTGCTGCAAAAGCCCGACACGGAACCGACCACCGACACCAACTGGCTGGGCCAACCCGCCCACGGCCTGCGTTGGGCCATTTAGTTTTTTAACGGACTTTTAAGGAGAACCCCATGTCCATCCAAGCCATCAACGTACGCAACCAATTCAAGGGCAAGGTCAAAGAGATCATCCGCGGCGATGTTGTCTCCGAGATCGATGTCGAGACACCCTGGGGCATCGTCACCTCCGTCATCACCACCCGCTCGGTCGACCAGCTGGAACTGAAGATCGGCAGCGATGTCGTGGCCCTGGTCAAGTCCACCGAAGTGTCTATTGCCAAGCTGTAGAGCAAGGAGTTTTCTATCCCATGATCCGCCTCGAAGACATCCACTTGTCCTATCCTGCAGCCACCGGCCCCGTGCCGGCGCTGCACGGTGTGGACCTGCATATCCGTGAAGGCGAGGTCTTTGGCGTCATCGGCCGCAGCGGCGCGGGCAAGAGCTCGCTGGTGCGCGCCATCAATCTGCTGAACCGGCCCCACCAGGGGCGGGTTCTGGTTGCGGGGCAGGACCTGACGGCGCTGGACGCGACGCAACTGCGCCAGGCCCGCCAGGGCATAGGCATGGTGTTCCAGCACTTCAACCTGCTGTCGTCGCGCACCGTATTTGAAAACGTGGCCTTGCCGCTGGAGCTGGCCGGCGTGCGCCCCGCTATCACCAAGGCGCGGGTCGATGAACTGCTGGACCTCGTAGGCCTGCACGCGCTGCGTGACCGCTACCCGGCCCAGATCAGCGGCGGCCAGAAGCAGCGTGTGGGCATTGCCCGCGCACTGGCCAGCAATCCCAAGGTGCTGTTGTCGGACGAAGCCACATCGGCGCTGGACCCAGAGACCACGCGCTCCATCCTGGGCCTGCTGCGCCAGATCAACCGCGACTTTGGTTTGACCATTGTGCTGATCACGCACCAGATGCAGGTCATCAAACAGGTGGCCGACCGCGTAGCCGTCATCGATGCCGGCCGCATCGTGGAGCAGGGCGCCGTCATCGACCTCTTCACGCGGCCCCAGCATGCGACCACGCGCAGCCTGATAGACGAAATCCTGCCGCAAGATCTGCCGCCTAGTGTCATTGCCCGCATCCAGGCGCTGATGGCGGTCAGCACGGCGCAGGGTAGCTCGCAGAGCAATCTTTTATTGCGTCTGGCCTTTGCCGGTGACGACGCAGGCCAACCCCTGCTCAGCGACGTGATACGCCGCTACGGGTTGGACCTGAACATCGTGCACGGCCAGATCGACGACATCCAGGGCCAGACCTTTGGATCGCTCGCCGTGCATGTGCGCGGCCCCAGCGGCCCGCTGGCCGAGGCCGTGGCCCACCTGCGCAGCGCCGGCGTGCAGGTGCAGGAGCAGGTGCTGGAAGGGCAGGAGCTGCACTATGTTTGATACCCTCACTTCCACATTCACTCCGCAACTGCTGGAGCTGTTTGCCACCTCGCTGTGGGAGACCATCGTCATGGTCGGGCTCTCGGGCTGCATCGGCGCGCTCTTGGGCCTGCCGCTGGGCGTGTACCTGCACCTGAGCAGCCCAGGCGGCGTGTTGCAGAACCGCGCCGCCAACCGCGTGCTGGGCACCGTGGTGAATGCCGTGCGCTCCACCCCCTTCATCATTTTGCTGGTGGCCATCATCCCGTTCACGCGGCTGATCACCGGGTCCAGTATCGGCACGGCCGCGGCCGTGGTGCCGCTGACGCTGGCCTCCGCCCCCTTTGTGGCGCGTTTGATCGAGACGGCGCTGCGCGAGGTGGACCATGGCCTGGTGGAAGCCGCGCAGGCCATGGGTGCCAGCACCCAGCAGATCGTGTTCAAGGTGCTGCTGCCCGAGGCGCTGCCCGGCATCGTGGCCGCGCTGACCATCACGCTGGTCAGCCTGACCGGTTACTCGGCCATGGCCGGTGCCATCGGCGGTGGTGGCCTGGGTGACCTGGGCATCCGTTACGGCTACCAGCGTTTCCTGCCCGAGGTGATGCTGGCCGTGGTGCTGGTGCTGATCGTGTTGGTGCAGGCGGTGCAGAGCGCGGGTGATGCGCTGGTGCGCCGCATTAGCCACCGTTAGCTAGCGCCGGGAGTGCTCAAGCATTTCTGATCGCTAGCCCTCGTCGAATATGAGCATGTAGCTCATAAATTTATAGCAATCTCATTTTTTAGTTGGAGTTTTCTTTGATGTCGATAAACAAACGTTCCCTGATCCAAACCGCCACCGCACTGCTGGTGGCCGCTGCCCTGTCGTCGCCCGTGTTGGCCGCTGAGGACAGCAAGGCGCTGAAGATCGGCGTCACCGCCGGTCCCCACGCGCAGATCTTTGAGCAGGTCAAAAAGCTGGCTGAGAAGGAAGGCCTGAAAATCCAGGTCGTCGAATTCAGCGACTACATCCAACCCAACGCCGCGCTGGCCGCTGGCGACCTGGACGCCAACAGCTACCAGCACAAGCCCTTCCTGGACCAGCAGGTCAAGGACCGCGGCTACAAGATCACCAACGTGGGCTACACGGTCAACTTCCCCATCGGCATCTATTCCAAAAAGGTCAAGAGCCTGGCCGAGCTGAAAGAGGGCGCCAAGTTCGGCATCCCCAACGACCCCACCAATGGCGGGCGCGTGCTGTTGGTGCTGCAAGACAAGGGCCTGATCAAGCTCAAGCCCGAAGCCGGTCTGAAGGCCACACCGCTGGACATCATCGACAACCCCAAGAAGCTGAAGTTTGTGGAGCTGGACGCGGCCCAACTACCCCGCTCGCTGGATGATCTGGACGCATCCGCCATCAACACCAACTACGCATTGCCCGCCGGCCTGAGCCCCGCCAAGGATGCGATTGCGCAAGAGAACGCCAAGAGCCCCTATGTGAACCTGATAGCGGTGCGCGAACAGGACAAGGCCCAACCCTGGGTGGCCAAGCTGGTCAAGGTTTACCAGTCCGAAGAGATCCGCAAGTTTGTGCAGGCAGAGTTCAAGGGGGGGGTGGTGATTGGGTTTTAGGCAATAAGGGCTTGCAGCGTGATCAGTATCGATATCCCTGGCTTTGGCCAGTTGCGCCTGGAGCACTTGGTCAGCGATTACAACGGCACGCTGGCCGTGGACGGTGCTTTGCTACCCGGCGTGGCCGATCTTCTCAAGCAGTTGTCCGCTTCTGTGCAGATCCACGTCATCACGGCCGACACCTTTGGCCTGGCGCGTGCACAACTGGAAGGGCTACCGCTGAACCCCGTGATACCGCACATACCGGCAGCAACCTACTGAAAGGGCGATTGCGTTCGCATCCCGAGGTGGCAGAGCGGTTTTACGAGTATGTGCTGCAGCGTGCTTTGGTGTCCCGCCATCACGATGAGAACCGCTAACGCGGTATTGGCGAGAGCTAGAGGCTGACTTTCTCTATTGGTGTGGGTTAATCTACACTTTCTTTGATCGAATTTGCCTACGCTTTTCGAACGCTTGGTCCCAATCATCCTGCCAAGACGGAAGGCTTAAATAGATCTGTTGGCTAGCGTTGCACAGTTCCAGAAGGGTATGTACATTCGGGAAACGATTCTGAAGTTCTTCGCTCCAGCATCTTGGGGGGCGCTTCCAGGTCAATAACTCAGCCCCTGTGAGGATCAGAACAGGGTTCAATGGCCGCTGCGCTTTCCAGTACTTCCGGCCGCGCTTGGCTAGCCGAGACAGCGCCGAAACTTCCTCTTTCGTCAGACTTGCGCGCAAGGTGCTAAAGACCAATATAGCGCCGGGGAACGTCTCCCCAAGGTATCGCATTCGCTGAAAGTCTTTTGCCTTAAACGGGCCGTACGACTTGCATTCCCCGAACAAGATACCTTCGGTGCCTTCGCCATAGCTCACTTCCCGCCAGAACATGGCGAGGTCAGCCTCTAGGTCAGCCTTATCGGGCGCAGTCGCCTCGAAGCTGAGAACCGATGTCGTTCGACGCGCAGATGACATGCGGCCCGATAGCGCCTCCAGTGTGAGCAATACCGAGAATGCGCCATCGGCGAAATTCGGTACGCTAAATGGCCCAGCCGTTCTGTAAAACCATCCGCCTCTACCTTGATCAATGTTTCCCGCTGCCGGAAACTTACTCAAACACTTTGGGCAATCGAGCACCTCACCCAACGCCGACATGGAGAACCAGCTGTTTCGTTGGCAGTTCGGGCACTTCGCCTGTAGACCGAGCTTAAAGACACCCTTCTGGATGAACCATTCGTAGCGGTTTGCATTGAGTTTTCGCTTGACTTCCACGACAGAGGCTTCGCGCTCTGAAACAACTTTGTCGTTCTTCTGGTCGCCGTTCCGACTAACCGAACCTCCGTTCATGTGCTCGATAAGGCCAAGGACATCTTTATCAGCAAGCATGATCGACTCGCCACTCAGTTGCTTGTATATCTGTTTGGCCAGAATTCCGGGAGTCGATAGCTTCGCCTCCCATCCGCGATCCTTAAGCCAAGCAAAAAATATCTGTTCTGACTCAGGCACTTTTCGAGATTCCCCGGACAGACTCCGGACAACTTTAACCAAGCCGTGACGGCCGACGCGCCATTCGCCGAACATACCGGCATGGTCGGACAAAGCATGAAGCAGGTGATTGCCCTCAACCTTCGGATAGACCTCGGCTAGGTGCTTATCCGTACCATAAAGCCGTAGGTCGAACTCGTTCACGCATACGCCATCACTTCGAAACCATGTTTGGCGCGCGAAGGATGGAATCAGTGGCTTCATTCGAATCGAGAGGTCTTGCGTTCCCGCGATGTCAATTGATTCCTCCTCTTCGCCATAGACGTCTGCAACGCCACCGTCCTTGCCTCTCGCCCAATCGTCCCAGAGCCTTGGATACCAATGTTGAAGTGACATCTGCCGTGAGGCAATACTCGGTGCACCATCTTCGGCTACCTGCATCAACGTCTTGGTGAAAGCCTCCATCTCATCCATCGTGCAGTGGCGACTGCGAACAAATGAAGCGACGTCGAAGTTGTTGGACCCCGTCCCCCTAGGACGACGATGCTCGTCAAGAAATTCAAGCACGACCTTCCTGAACGAATCCTCGTGCAAGAACTGCTTTGGCAATGGAATGACAGGACGACCGGAGGCTCTGAGGTTCCAAAAATCAATGATGTCTTCGACGCTTGAGGCATCCATGAAAAAGACCGAGGCGTTTCCACGGAAGCTGTTTCCGCCATAAACGCGTATGGCCCACTGGGTAATCCGCCTTGGGAAGAACACGTGTCTCTCGGTCAGCTCATGAAAATTGTCGGCTCGCGCCTCCGGCTTGGACAGTTCTAGTGCTGTCGAGAACTCTTTATCGATGGCTGCGGCGATGTGTGGGGGGTATTCCCCAAAAACGCTCGCCCAAAATAGGGCCAACGTTTTGGGAATTGCAGGGACGACGGCCTCGGCGGGAAACTTTGCCTTGAACTTGAAATGCTCTTGAAAGATGTCAAGCAGTACGTCAAGCACCCCAACCCCGTACGAGGGATCGGTAGCGTCTCGACCTCCGCGAGCACTCCAGAACTCTTCCGGCTTGACGACCTCCAACTTCGAGTCGAGCACGTATTTCGGAAGCCCCTTCCCGAACTGGACCAAGATGTCTGGATCAAATCCATCCAAATAACCTCGTACCACGTTTGCTGCGAGCGGAGCCTTCATAGGCCCGTCGCGCCAACTTGCTGGCATGCGTTTGTGTACGGGGATGATAGGAAAGAATGCACCTCCCCATAGGCTGCAGGCCAGTCGAATGGCTTCGCGCACTTGCGTAGGACTATTCGGATCGACCATTAGCGCCAGCTTGAGCGGGCGCACCTTAATGTTTGCGGTGCCGAGCACTTTCTTCCCGTTTTTTCTTAGAAATTCCGAGTCTAGCTGCTTGCACTTCGGACTTAATAAAACAAACCGCTTGGAAAAATCGATTCCACCTCCTTTGGGTATTCCATGAGTCAGCTGGACATGCACTACAACTTGGCCATGTTGCAGCGGGGGCCTCCTAGCGCGCCAGGTGGCACTAATCATCCATCAAGATTTATCCGAATCAGATTGACTCGTCAGGTTTGGACCGCAGAGGAATCCAGAAATCTCTCTCGTACCATCCACGGCCACCTATTCGCAATAAAAATGAGCCAGGCGATATCCCTTCAGGCAGGCCCATCTCAAGAAGGACGAAGATCACACGCTCAAGCAAGATCGCTAAGTGCCATTCTGCAACCGACACGACGTCAAGCGACACAAAGGAGCCGCGCCCATGAGACATTGCGTTACGAATTTCTCGCAGACCGCGTTCCTTTTCCGACCCCAGGAGGGGCCAGAGATCTGCACAACAATTGACCATCGCTGGGTACACACGAAAGCACGCTTCGAACTTGTCCCGAACGCTTGGCCGATTGACGACGTTTATGAGCCCTCCGATCCGATCTGAGATCTCTGTAGCGTTTTCGCCTGCTTCGGTGAGCACTGTTTTCTGCAATCCTTTCAGAAGCTCCATGATTGCGTTATCTGTGATTCCAGGACTGCTTACTGTCCGATCCATCCGAAATGCGGACTCGATAACCCTCTCAAGTGCGGAGAACATGAACAAGAAGCGATCCTCTGTTCGTGACTGGCGGTGAGGATTCACCGCAACTGATAGATGTCGAACCAATGATCGAGTTTTCTTGTCGGCCTTTCCATATGCATGAGCCAAACTCGTAGCAGATTCCGCGAAGACTTGAGGGCGAGCAACATAGTCTCCGCGATCTTCGTGGGCGGAAGGCGTAGCATTAGGCGCAAGAGGGGCGATCCACGTTGAGACGGCTTCGCCATCGGTGTATGTCCATCCGTGCAGTGTTACGGCTTGACGAAATAGAACAGACAAGACCTCCAGCGAACTCTCGAATTTAGCAACCCTCTTGTCAACTTCGATCGGACCCTCCGGCGGCAGCTCTGCCACTGCACTGAACCCAGCAACAACCGTAGCGCCGGGAATATCCGCATCTCGGTGGTAAGTCGTCACCCATTCGGCCACGAACCGTGTTGCGCCGAGGCCGGGGAGATCCAGTGTGAACAAATCCTCTGAGCAAGCTTCGTCACCAAAGCAAACGAAGCTCGATTCCTTTCGCAAAAAGGAAATGGGAGCAAGATGGAAGCGAATTTCCCTCACGTTGCCGACCTGCGGGCGTGAGACTGTCAACCTTTTAATGTGAAGTAGCTCGATAGCCTCCAATCCGAGGGATCCTCTTGATGTAGTCGGGAAAACACGCCAGTGCAGTTCCGTCATGTTGATTGCGACTCGACCACTTTTTCCCGATAGAACGCATGGATTCTCTGGCGGTTTTTCGGTCATGTATTGGGCTGGAACCGAAAGTCGGATCGTCGCCTTCTGGCCTCCAACTTGTGGCAACTGAACTTCGCAATAAACAGGAAGCTTAGTCCCGTCGGAGCCTCTCAACTCGGCATCAAAATTCAACTTCGTCATCTTCACCTCAGAACCATCAATGCCCGGCTTCGAGCGAGGGGCCAGACGGTGACGTACGGTCACTCTGCGACAGCATACACTTTGAACACCTTCAATGGCCGTTCCTGACCCGGCCCAATAGTCGCAACCTGACGCATTGCCAGCGGGAGCTGGCCCGCATGGCGCTGACCCGCACAGAGATCGACGGCACGCTGCTGCGAGTCACTGCACTAGGTATGGCCGAGCTTGTGCTGACGCTTGAGACACCTGCCGATGCAGCCGCCGCCACCGTGGTGGTCCCGTGCAGCGCTGGGGGTACAACATGCCCGCCTTCGATGTGGGGGCTGAGGCAGCGGCTTGGTTCAGCGCTTTTTTTGGGGCAGGCCGGGCTACGCCCGGTGCGTTTCGACCCCACACACCGGCGCGCATGGGATACCCAATGGACGGGCGACGACACCGCGTTGAATCTCTTCAGCGATGGATTCCCGCTGCTCGTGTCCAGCCAGTCTGCGTTGGACGGTCTGAACCGCCGGCTGTTGGACCAGGGCTAGCCCAAGGCGCAGCTGCAACGCTTTCGCCCCAACATCGTCATCGATGGCGTGCCGGAGCATGAAGAAAACCTGGCCGCCGAACTGCTGCTGTTGCAGCCTGCAGAAGATCCTAGCTCGGTCGCTGTCCAACTGCGTTTGGTCAAGCCCTGTCCGCGTTGTCCGATCCCCAACATCGACCCCGGAACCGCGCTCAGCGCGCCGCATGTGATCGTCTGCCTGGGCACCTACCGACAAGACGCGCGGGTGAATGGCGCCGCGAGCTTTGGGATGAACGCGATTATCGTCGCCGGCTTAGGCCGAGCCCTGCGAGTGGGCCAGGCCTTGGAGCTGGACTACGGCTTCGCCTAACCGGCCATGCCTTGCGCATGCTATCAATGCAATAGCTAATAAATCAGCTTGAACGGGAGCTACAGGGTCCTTCACCTTGAGCAATCCGCCCGCCACGACCAAAACCCGTCAATGGCTCCCAGGGGTAGATGCCGCGCACGGCCCGGTGCGGGCATGCGGCCGCGCCTGCAGTTTTTAAACACGACGCTACAGATGTTTTGGTTGTTTGAAGCTGACGTTTTATTCGTTGGAGTTTTGATTGCCGGCACTTAGAGTCAAAACCCACTCGCCAATATTTACCCACTGCAACCGATAAAAAGAAAGCGCCCGATGTCCCAAGCATGGAAGTTTGAAACCCAATCGGTACACGCCGGTTACTCGCCCGACCCCACAACCAAGGCGGTGGCTGTGCCCATCTACCAGACGGCGGCCTATGCCTTTGACAGTGCGCAGCACGGGGCCGACTTGTTTGACCTCAAGGTGCCGGGCAACATCTACACCCGCATCATGAATCCGACCAACGACGTGCTGGAAAAGCGCGTCGCAGCACTGGAAGGCGGCATTGCCGCGCTGGCATTGGCATCCGGCCAGGCGGCTGTGACCTATGCCATCCAGACCATAGCCGAGGCGGGTGACAACATCATCGCCACCACCGCGCTGTATGGCGGCACCTACAACCTGTTTGCCCACACGCTGCCGCAGTTCGGCATCACCACACGTTTTGCCGATGCGCGCGACCTTGATAGTTTTGAGGCTTTGTTTGACGACAAGACAAAGGCCGTGTTCATCGAGTCCTTGAGCAACCCGCAGGGCGCGGTGGCCGACATCGCGGCCATTGCGGCAATAGCCCACCGCCACGGCGTACCACTGATCGTGGACAACACGGTGGCCACACCTTATCTGCTGCGTCCGTTCGAGCATGGCGCCGACATCGTCGTGCATTCGCTGACCAAATACTTGGGCGGCCACGGCACGAGTATTGGTGGTGCCATTGTGGACAGTGGCAAATTCCCCTGGGCCGAATACAAGACCAAGTTCAAGCGCCTGAACGAACCCGACCCCAGCTACCACGGTGTGGTCTACACCGAAGCCCTGGGGCCAGCGGCCTATATAGGCCGTGCCCGTGTCGTGCCACTGCGCAACACCGGCGCCGCCATTTCACCGTTCAACGCCTTTCTGATTTTGCAGGGCATAGAGACCCTGGCACTGCGGGTGGAGCGCATCAATGACAACACGCTGAAGGTCGCCCGCTACCTGCAACAGCACGCCAAGGTGGAATGGGTCACTTATGCGGCCTTGCCCACGCACCCCGACTACGCGCTGGCGCAGAAGTACCTGGGTGGCAAGGCGTCGGGGTTGTTGACCTTTGGCGTCAAGGCGACCAAGGGCGATGGCCTGGCCGCTGGTGCGCGCTTCCTGGATGCGCTGAATTTGTTCACACGCCTGGTCAATATTGGCGACGCCAAGTCGCTGGCCACGCATCCAGCGTCGACCACGCACCGCCAGTTGTCGCCCGACGAATTGCTCAAGGCCGGCGTTTCGGAAGATGCCGTGCGCTTGTCTGTTGGCATCGAGCACATCGACGATCTACTGGCGGATTTGGAGCAGGCGCTAGCGGCTGTTTAGCATGGCTTTTCCGCAACTGTTTCCGAAGCTCTTGCTGTTGGCCGGTGTGCTCTTAGCAGGCTTGGCGCCCGCTTGGGCCGAAGCGCTCCCAGCGTCGGCGCTCAATGCAACACTGGTTGGCATCGACAAGAAAAACCACCGGCTCAGCGAGTGGAATGGCAAGCTGCGCGTGCTGAACTTTTGGGCTACCTGGTGCGGACCTTGCAAAAGCGAAATTCCGGTTCTGCAATCCGCAGCAGACGCATGGCACCAAGATGTCGTGGTCATCGGTGTGGCGTTGGACAACGCGAATGACGTGCGTCGATTCAGCCAGCAGGCCGGCATTCGCTACCCCATGCTATTGGCCGAAAAGCAAGGCCCTGGCTTGATGCACAGCGGCGGCAATCTGTCGGGCAGCTTGCCCTTCACCTTGCTGCTGGACGGGCGGGGCAACATCCTGCAGCGCCACGCTGGCCCCATCGCTGCCAATCAACTGGACCGCTGGCTGCGTGAGGCGGCGGTCACCACCGCATCATCCAACTGAGAAGGAGGCCGTTACGCGCATTGGCTGCGGTGGGCCTGTTCTTCAACAGCGCCTGGGCAGTGGATGTTTTGCTGCTGTTGCTACTGCGGGATCGCCGCAAATCCGCTTTGCAGACCGGCCTTCAGGTCGCTGATGTGTTCAATGCCAACGGACAACCGGATCAGTGAATCCGTGATGCCCAAGGCCGCGCGTTGTGCGGGCGGAATGGTGGCGTGCGTCATGATCGCCGGATGCTCGATCAGGCTCTCGACACCACCCAGGCTCTCGGCCAGCGCAAAGATCTTGCAATGCTCCAGGAAGGCGCGCGAGCCCGCCAGGTCGGTATTGAGCTCCACCGAAATGATGCCGCCAAAGCCCTGCATCTGGCGCTGTGCCAGCGCATGCTGCGGGTGGGATGGCAAGCCCGGGTAGTAGACCTGCTTGACACCGGGGTGCGATTGCAGCCAATGCGCCAGTTCCAGCGCGCTGGCGCACACGCGTTCCATGCGCAGTGCCAGCGTCTTGACGCCGCGCAAAGCCAAGAAGCTGTCGAATGGCCCCGCGATGGCACCGACCGAGTTCTGCAAAAAGGCCAATTGTTCGCGCCACGCAGACTGGTGTTCTTTGCCGCCCACGATGGCGATGCCGCCCACGATGTCGGAGTGGCCGTTCAGGTATTTGGTGGTGGAATGCACGACGACATCAAAACCGAAATCCAGCGGGCGCTGGATGTAGGGGCTGGCAAAGGTGTTGTCGGCCACGGCGATGATGCCGCGCTCGCGGCAAATGGCGCCAATGCGTTCCAGGTCGGCCAGCTTCAGCATCGGGTTGGTGGGTGTTTCCACCCACACCATGCGGGTGTCGGGGCGAATGGCGCGTAGCAGGTTCTCCGGGTCGGTCAGGTCTACATAGCTGAACGCCAGGCCCGCGCTGCGTTTGCGCACGCGCTCAAACAGGCGGTAGGAACCACCATACATGTCGTCACCCGCAATGATGTGGGCGCCGTGGTCGGCCAGTTCCAGCACCGTGGCAATAGCGGCCAGGCCCGAGGCAAAGGCAAAGGCCTGCGCGCCGTTTTCCAGGTCGGCCACACAGCGCTCCAGTGCCCAGCGGGTGGGGTTGTGCGAGCGCGCATAGTCCAGGCCCTGGTGCACGCCGGGGCTCTTCTGCACATAGGTGGAGGTTGCGTAAATGGGCGGCATGATGGCGCCCGTGGACGGATCGGGTGACTGCCCCGCATGGATGACGCGGGTGGCAAAGTGCGCGCGCGGTTCGTCTGGCGACGTGTTGTCAGATGCTGGGAAGTGTTGTTGCTGTTGTGTCATGAAGCGGCTTTGCGAAGGTGGTTGAGAAGGTCCATGCGGGTGATCAGGCCGTAGAAGCTGGTGTTGTCCGCAACCACGGCGACCAGTCCACGTTCCAAAATCGTTTGCAAGGATGCCAGGCTGGCCGAAGGGAGCAAGACTTCGACCGGTGAGGCCATCGTGGTCCTGACGGGCAACTGGAATTGTGCGTTGTCGGTGTGGACCTTCAACAGCAGATCCGACTCGTCGATGATGCCGACCACGCGCTGGTCTTCCATGACCGGCAGTTGCGAAATCTCCGTGCTGCGCATGCGGTTGAATGCCACGAGCAGGGTGTCGTCGGGCGCCACGCTGACAACACTGCCTTCGTCATAGCGGCGGCTGATGATGTCGCGCAAGTCGCCAAACAAAGGCCGGGTTTTCAGGCCATGGTCAAACAGCCAGTGGTCGTTGTAGACCTTGGAGAGGTAACGCGTGCCGGTGTCGCAGACGAAGGTCACCACGCGCTTGGGGGTTGTCTGCTCGCGGCAATACCGCAGCGCCGCAGCGAGCAGCGTGCCGGTGGACGAGCCGGCCAGAATGCCTTCCTGGCGCAGCAGCGTCAGCACGGTGGCAAAACTCTCGGTGTCCGGAATGCTGTAGGCCGCCTTCACGCGCGACAGATCGGCAATGGCCGGGATGAAGTCTTCACCAATGCCTTCGACCGCCCACGATCCTGCATCGGTGGACAGGTGTCCGGTCTGGATGTATTCGGCCAGAACGGAACCCAGCGGGTCGGCCAGAACCATTTCAAGTGCGGGCTGCGTCTCCTGGAAATAGCGGCTCAGTCCGGTGATGGTGCCTGACGAGCCCACGCCGCACACGATGGCGTCCACCGCATGGCCTGTCTGTTCCCAGATTTCCGGTCCGGTGGTCGTCTGGTGGGCGAGGGGGTTGTTGGGGTTGTTGAACTGGTCGACAAAAAATGCGCCGGGTATCTCCTGTGCCAGTCGCGCCGCGTAATCCTGGTAGTACTCGGGGTGGCCCTTGCCGACGTCCGAGCGCGTGATGTGCAACTCGGCACCCAGGGCCTTGAGGTGCGCAATTTTTTCGGACGACATCTTGTCGGGTACGACCAAAGCGATTCGATAGCCCTTGGCCCGCGCGACCAGTGCCAACCCCAGGCCAGTATTGCCAGCCGTCGCTTCAACAATGGTGGAACCGGGTTTGAGTTTGCCGTCGCGTTCGGCGGCTTCAATCATCGTCAGGCCAATGCGGTCCTTGATGGAGCCACCGGGGTTTTGCGATTCCAGTTTCAGGAACAACTGGCAGACACCGGTATCGATGCGCGTCACCTCGATCAAAGGTGTATTTCCGATGAGATTCAAAACTGCCGGGAAACGATCCCCACGAGCATCAGACATCAAAACCTTTCTAGCGCTAAAGCGCTGGATGGTATCGAGCAACGTTTGCGGAACGAGCACGGTTTTCGCATAAGCAAGCATGATAAGTGCAGAAGGAAATTCACGCTCGTTATGCGCGGACGGCATTTGATAACGCGAAATCAGCCGCTCCACACAGTGCCAGGGCTCGGTACTTCCGTCAGATGTTTTCGCTATTTCAAATCTATTTCTAATTCGTTTGAGTTTTGTTTTGCAGCACGTAGAGTTGCTTCCGCTGCCCATAGCCATCCCTGTTTCAGCGGTGGTGGGCAATTGATTGGATGTAAGAGGACGATAGATATGACAGCTGCAACAGACGACATCACAAGCTTGGCCGAACGGCTGGAATCGGTTCGCACATTGGCCCTGGCAACAGGCCTGGCCTATGCCGGTGGCGTTGCACCCCGGCTGGCGTGGGAGCTTTTCTCCGCTGGCGAGGCGCAGTTGGTGGATGTGCGCACGGCGGAGGAACGCAAGTTTGTTGGCCACGTACCGGGCAGTCTGCATGTGGCCTGGGCCAGCGGCACCAGCCTGACGCGCAATCCGCGCTTTGTGCGCGAGCTTGAAGCCAAGGTTGGCAAGGACGCCACTGTCCTGCTGCTGTGCCGCAGTGGCAAGCGCTCGGTGGCTGCGGCCGAGGCTGCAGCCAAGGCGGGCTTTACGCGGGTCTTCAACGTGCTGGAAGGCTTTGAGGGTGAGATCGATGCCCAGCAACACCGCGGCGTGCAAGACGGCTGGCGCCTGCTGGGCCTGCCCTGGGTGCAGGACTGACGAGAAAAGGGACGCGCGATGAGCTTGCATGTACTCAAACCCCTAGAGATCCGTATGCCCTTGTTTGACGTTAAGGGCGTGGTGGCCGAACTGGCCGCCGAGCGCCAGCGCTGGCGCCAGTCCCAGCAGCGCTCCACCGAGCCGGGTGGGCGCGAGCTGCCGGCACGCGATGCGCTGGCGCAGGTGCTCGATGGTCTGCGTGGTGTGTTGTTTCCGATGCGGCTTGGCCCATCGGACCTGCGCCAGGAGAGCGAAGACTTTTATGTGGGGCACACACTGGATTCGGTGTTGCATGCCTTGCTGGCCCAGGTCCGGCTCGAGTTGCGCTATGAACTACGCCATTTTGCAAACCTGAACGAGACCGACATCGAGGCTCGCTCGGTGCAATTGGTGCGCGACTTTTCGCAGGCCTTGCCGCAAATACGTGCGCTTCTAGATAGCGACGTGCTGGCCGCCTATGACGGCGACCCGGCGGCCCGCAGTGTGGACGAGGTGCTGCTGTGCTATCCCGGCATTCTGGCCATGATCCACCACCGGGTGGCGCACCAACTGTATGTGCTGGGTGTGCCTTTGCTCGCGCGCATCGTCGCCGAGTTGGCGCATGGCCAGACGGGCATTGACATCCATCCGGGCGCCAGCATAGGTGCCGGCTTCTTCATTGACCATGGCACCGGTGTCGTGATCGGTGAGACTGCCGTCATCGGCAAGCGTGTGCGGGTCTACCAGGCCGTGACGCTGGGCGCCAAGAGCTTTCCCAGCGATGCCGACGGCAACCCACTGAAGGGTTTGCCACGCCACCCCATTGTGGAGGACGATGTGGTCATCTATGCAGGAGCCACGGTGTTGGGCCGCGTGACCATAGGCCGTGGTGCCAGCATTGGCGGCAATGTCTGGGTCACCCACGATGTGGCGCCCGGTGCGCATATCACCCAGGCCCGTGCACTGCATGCGGCGGTGGGAGGCTAGGCCGCTTATGTCCATACCCGACACCGACGCCGAGTGCCAATTTGTTGTCGTCTTTGGCTTGACCGTGCGCGCCTTGCGCGAGCAACGCGGCTGGTCGCAAGAGGCTCTGGCGGAACAGGCAGACTTGAACCGCTCTTACGTTGGCGAACTGGAACGTGGTAAGGCGATTCCTTCCATGATCACCTTGCGCAAGCTGGCCGGTTCGTTTGAGTTGAGTCTGGCGAATTTGATGGCGCACACCGAACGCCGTATGCAAAGCGCATTGGTTCAAGGCATTGAATTGACGTCTATAGCATGTTGAAAGATGGCTGCGCCCAGCAGACACTCGCATGCGAATTTTCTTCCCAACGCAGATAAGGTATCCATGGCTTCCAATACAACTGTCCCAACAACACTGGGCGATCATGCGGCGCGGCAGCTGGCCAACGCGACCAAAACCACCGCGCAACTGTCAACGATCTCTCCGCGCTGGCTCACGCACCTGTTGCAGTGGGTACCTGTTGAGGCGGGCATCTACCGCCTCAACACGGTCAAGAATCCCGAGTCCATCAAGGTCACCTGCACCGCCCGCCAGTCCGAGAACCAGTTGCCCCGCACCTTTGTGGATTACGACGCAGCACCGCGCGAGTTTTTCCTGAACGCGGTCAGCACCATCCTCGACGTGCACACCCGCGTCAGCGACCTGTATAGCAGTCCGCATGACCAGATCAAAGAGCAACTGCGCCTGACCATTGAGACCATCAAGGAAAACCAGGAAAGCGAACTCATCAACAACCCTGACTATGGTTTGTTGTCCCAGGTGACTGACGAGCAGCGCATCTTCCCGCTGACTGGCGCACCTACGCCAGACGATCTGGACGAGTTGCTGACCAAGGTGTGGAAAGAGCCAGCCTTCTTCCTGGCCCACCCTGTCACCATCGCCGCCTTTGGTCGCGAAGCCACGCGTCGCGGCACACCACCACCCACCATCAGCCTGTTCGGCTCGCAGTTCATCACCTGGCGCGGCATTCCGCTGATTCCGTCGGACAAGATCCCCGTCGCCGATGGCAAGAGCAAGATCCTGTTGGTCCGCGTGGGCGACAAGCGCCAGGGCGTGGTTGGTTTGTTCCAGCCCGGCCTGCCAGGCGAACAAAGCCCCGGCTTGTCGGTGCGCTTCATGGGCATCAATGACCAGGCGATCTCCAGCTACCTGATTTCCCTGTACTGCTCGCTGGCTGTGTTGACACCCGATGCGGTGGCTGTGCTGGACGACGTGGAAATCAACAAGTACCACGACTATCCCGATACCTACAAGTAATCACTAGCCGTAATCCACTGTGACTACTTCAGGCATCCCTGCTGCACCTGCAGCGGCCCCCCCTATTGACCCGGCGTTGATTGCGCAAATGGCCAATGCGCTGTTTGCCAGCGGTCCGTTGGGTCCATCGGGGTTCTCTACGCTGAACTCTGGCGCCCCCGGCCTGCAGGCTCCTGTGAACTTGGCCCCTGCCGGTTCACCGCTGGCCAGCCCCGCTGGCCTGGGACCTAGCGTGCCCGGAACCCCGTTTCCACAAGGCTTGGCGCCCGGTGCCAACCTGATTCCCGCCTCGCCCACACCGGTACTGTCATTGGCCAACCGCATCCCTGCGTTGCAGCCCCATGCAGTCGCCGGCAATGGCGTGCCGGACCGCGTGTTCAGCGAAGCCCCTGCCTACGAGCCCCGCTTTGGCAGTGGCGTGTTGGGCGTGCCCGAAGCCAGCACCGCCGTGGCCCCGGTGGCCAGCCAGAATGCACAACCCGGCTCCGGTGGTGCGTCACCGTTCTACTTTTTGAACGAGCGGTACGGCCACCCCGCGCCCAACGCGGCCGCGCCCACGGTGCCCAGCCTGGGTTCGGGCGTCAGCCCGTCCGCAGCCGGTGTGCCTGTCACCACGCCATCGACCGAGCCCAAGTACTACTTTGTGGATTCGGTCGTGCTGCCCAGTGGCTATGTCACACCGGCGAAGGCTGCGCCTAACGGCAACTTGCCCCAGGTCGCGCAAGTGGGTAGTGGCCAGCGCCCGCCGTTTGATGTGCACGCCGTGCGTCGCGACTTCCCTATCTTGCAGGAGCGCGTCAACGGCAAGCAGCTGGTGTGGTTTGACAATGCGGCCACCACGCACAAGCCGCAAAGCGTGATCGACCGCATCGCCCATTTCTACGCGCACGAAAACTCCAACATCCACCGTGCGGCGCACGAACTTGCTGCTCGCGCGACGGACGCGTACGAAGGCGCTCGCCAGCGGGTAAAGAACTTCATCAACGCGCCGGATGTGAATGAGGTGATTTTTGTGCGCGGCACCACGGAGGCCATCAACTTGGTGGCCAAGAGCTGGGGCGGTCAACACATCCAGGCCGGTGACGAAATCATCGTCTCCAACCTGGAGCACCACGCCAACATCGTGCCCTGGCAGCAGCTCGCTGCGGCCAAGGGTGCCAAACTGCGCGTGATCCCGGTGGACGACAGCGGCCAGGTGTTGCTGGACGAGTACCAGAAGCTGCTCAACGACCGCACGAAGATTGTCTCCGTCACGCAAGTGTCGAACGCGTTGGGAACGGTCACTCCCGTCAAGGAAATCGTGGCCATGGCCCACCGTGCCGGTGCGAAAGCATTGGTGGACGGTGCGCAATCCATCTCGCATATGGGCGTGGATGTGCAAGACATTGGCGCGGACTTCTTTGTCTTCTCCGGCCACAAGGTGTTCGGCCCGACCGGCATCGGCGTGGTCTGGGGAAAACGTGAGATTCTGGAAGACATGCCGCCCTGGCAGGGCGGCGGCAACATGATTGCCGACGTGACCTTCGAGAAGACCGTGTTCCAGCCCATCCCGAACAAGTTTGAGGCCGGTACGGGCAACATCGCGGATGCGGTAGGCCTGGGCGCCGCCATCGACTACGTGAGCAAAGTGGGCATTGAAAACATTGCCCGCTACGAGCACGAGTTGCTGGTCTACGGCATGCAAGCTTTGGGCTCCATACCCGGCGTGCGCTTGATCGGCACCGCGACCGACAAGGCCAGCGTGATGTCCTTTGTGCTCAAGGGCTACACCACCGAGGAGGTGGGCAAGGCCCTGAACGACGAAGGTATCGCGGTGCGCACCGGCCACCATTGTGCGCAGCCCATACTGCGCCGCTTTGGCGTGGAGACAACCGTGCGTCCCTCGCTCGCGTTCTACAACACCTTTGACGAGATCGACCGTCTGGTCGCCGTCGTGCGCCGGCTCAGCTCGGCGCGCAACACCTAAGCTTTGCGAGAGACGATGCGCAGGCGGCTTAATCGGCCGCCTGCGCATGCGTGCGCGTGCGCAAGGCATGCAGTGGACTCAATAGACGTGTGGGTAATAAGGGTCCAAATATTAAGTAGTTCCAGTTTTATTGATCGCATTCCACAATGAACGCGTCGTCATGTTGCGCGTTCGTTGTTTCGGCCCAGCACATGCAAAAAACTTCTACTACTTTTAACCACCATGAGCCACTTGTTAACCTTTCCGGACGGGGGCCTGCACGCCCTGTCCATCCGCGCCAAGGCGCTGGTATTTGAAGATCCACAGTCACAGGCATTGCTGGCACGTCTGGACCAGGTCGCCCCCACTGAAGCGACCGTACTCATCATCGGAGAGACCGGTACCGGCAAGGAGTTGCTGGCGCGCCGGGTTCACCAGGGCAGCGGTCGGCGCGGGCCTTTCATTGCCGTCAATTGCGGCTCCTTCAGCGAGTCACTGATTGATGCTGAACTGTTCGGCCACGAAAGTGGGGCCTTTACCGGCGCCAGCCAGGCCCGGGCCGGTTGGTTTGAGGCGGCCAATGGTGGCACCCTATTCCTCGACGAAATCGGGGATTTGTCGCTGGCGCTGCAGGTGAAGCTATTGCGCGTGCTGCAAGAGCGCCAGGTCGTTCGTATTGGTTCGCGCAAGCCCATAGAGCTCAATGTGCGCTTGGTCGCAGCCACCAACGTGGAGCTACGCGACGCCGTCAACGCGGGCCACTTCCGTTCCGACCTCTACTACCGGCTCAGTGTGGCAACGCTCGAACTGCGACCCTTGTATGAACGCCCCGGGGATATCTTGCCTCTGGCCCGGCACTTTCTGGCCAGTTATGCCAAGCGTCTGGGATTGGCCCATGCGGCGTTGACCTCACAAGCGGAACAGGCCCTGCTGGCGCACAGCTGGCCCGGCAATATCCGCGAGCTGGAAAACGTCATCCACTATGCCCTGATCGTGGCGCCGGATGGCTTGGTCAATGCCAATGATTTGCAAGGCCTGCACCGTTCGTCCCGCCTTGCTTTGCGAACGCTGCCCACGCCATTTGCGCCCACACAAGAGGAGCCCCAAGTCCTTGCGCCGGCTCCTGCGCAGGACAGTTTGAACCGCAAACTGGCCGCCTTGTTGCGTGCCAGTTTGCAAGGCAACGAGCCCGTGTTGTTTGAAGAGATACAGGCTACCGTGGTCTCTGTGGTGTATGAGGCCTGCCAGAGCAACCAGGTGCAAACCGCACGGGTGCTGGGTCTGTCCCGCAACGTCTTGCGCACACTGCTCAAACGCCATAAATTGATCGAAGCCACGGGGGAGCTCTGTGTGGATGAAGAAGCAGCGCAGTGCGATGCGGTCGACGCCTGAGGTTCAGGCGCCGTCTGCTTTGCAATCAATACGAATACTGCCAGTCTGAAAACCGCAGCGGACGTTGCAGTGGCGCGTCATGCGCTGGCACACGCGCCAGAGCGCCACCGAACTCGTTGAGCACATCGTTCTTGATGGCCAAAAAACCGGCGGCGTTGCGGTCGCGTGTGCGCAGCAGCGGAACGTCCACAATGCGCTTGACACGCCCCGGGCGGGGCTGCAAGACGACGACACGGTCACCCAGTAGCACAGCCTCTTCCACATCATGGGTCACCAGGATCGCGGTAATGCCTTCCGTGCGCCAGATGCGCTCCAGCTCCAGTTGCAAGTGGTTGCGAGTCAATGCATCCAATGCGCCAAAGGGCTCGTCCAGCAACAGTACTTCGGGCCGGTTGACCAATGCCCGTGCGATTGCCACGCGCTGCGACATGCCGCCCGAGAGCTGGTGCGGGTAGTGCGATTCGAAGCCCTTGAGTCCGACCAACGCAATGTGTTCGGCTACCGACTTGGCCTTGCTGGCCTCACTGCCTTCTGCATTCAACACACCGATGGCGATGTTCTGTTCTACGGTCAACCATGGAAACAGGCGGTGCTCCTGAAACACAATGCCGCGTTTGAGGCTGGTGCCGATCACCTGTTCACCGTCCAGCAATATGTCGCCTTTGTAGTCGCCCTCCAGCCCGATGATGAGGCGCAGCAGCGTGGACTTACCGCAGCCGCTACCCCCCACGACGCTGACAAACTCTCCGGGCTTGATCGACAACGATATGTTGTCCAGCACAGGAAGCGTTTCCCCATTGACCAGGTAGTTTTTACTCAGTTGCTTGATTTCTAGCGTGCCAGTGTCGGCCATAGTTCGGCTCCTTTAACAGTTCTCAACAATAGGGAAGGCCTGGTTTACACGCGGTGCTGCCAACGCAAGGCGTAGGCCTCCAGCCGGTCGGCGATGCGGTTCAGCATGCCACCAATCAAGCCGATGGCAAGCATCCCCACAATGATCAACTCCACATTGAAGGCAGCTCGGCCTTTGATGATGATGTTGCCCAGGCCATTGCTCCAATTGGCCAATAAAAACTCCGCGCCAATGGTGGCTACCCAGGCCGACACTAGGCCCATGATCAGGCCGGTCGCAATCTGAGGTGCAGCGGCCGGCAGAATCAGGCGTGTCAGCAACTGCAGGCGATTGAATCGAAACACCCTGGCCACGTCGGCCTGAGTCTGCGTCACGCCGCGCACACCTTCGACCGTGCCCAGCGTGACCGGGTATAGCGCAGACAAGGCGATGAAGACGACCTTGGACAATTCGCCATAACCCAGCCAGGTAGAGAGCAGCGGCAGCCACGCGAACAGTGAAATCTGCCGCACCGTGTGAAAGCTAGGCCCAATTAACTGGTCGGCCCAGCGCGAGACACCCAGCAGCAATCCCAATGCGATACCTCCGCCCGCACCCAGTACAAAGCCGGCTGCGTCACGTCCCAGACTGAGCAGTACGCCCTGCCAGAACACCGGGTCCAGCAGGGCCTTGCCCGCCACGCCTGCGACGTTCGCCGGTGGCACGATCAGGCGCGTGTTGACCCATCCATTGGCGGTGACGAGCCACCACAGGGCTAGCAGGGCGATGGGTGGCACCCAGCCACGCAGATCGATGCGCCGGGGTGTTGCTTGAACGATATTGGCCATGTCGACGACTCCTCAAAACGCACTGCGGCGCCAGGCCAGTAGGTAGGACTCCAGCCACCGCAAGACCCAATCCAGCAGCACACCAACCGCACCTATCGTCACCATGCCGGCTACCACCAGGTCTGGCTGGGAGAGCTGGCGGCCCCATACGATCAGGTAGCCAATACCTTCGCTGGAGGCCAGCAACTCAACAAACACCAGCGATAGCCAGGCCTGCATGACGGCTTGGCGCAGACCTGTGAACAAGCTGGGTGTTGCGGCGGGCAGTACCACCCGCCAAAGCACCTGCTGCGGGCTGAAGTGATAGACCTGAGCCACCTCGCGCAAGGACGTCGGAATCTGCGCAATGCCTTTCAGGGTATTGAGCGCGACCGGTACGACCACAGCGATGGAAATGGCGGAGATCTTCAACGCCTCATCAATGCCTACGAAAATGATCAGCAGTGGTATCCAGCCCAAAACCGGAAACTGGGCCAGGACACTGAAGCTGGGGTATAGGTAGGCCCGCAGCGTGCGCGATAGCCCCAGGCCCAGGCCCAGCACAAATCCTGCGGACCCGCCGATGAGCAGGCTCCAGGCGACGCGTTTGGCGCTGTAGCCCAGGTGACTCAGCAAATCGCCGGAGTCCCACAACTCCTGCAAGGTCTGCCATACCAGCGTGGGTGCCGGCAGCAATTGCTCGGCAATCCACTGCTGGCGGGAGGCCACGAACCACAGTGCAAAGAGCAGTGCCGGAAGCACGGCGCCGCGCGCGACGACACCCGCCGCCAAAGCTGCGTGCTTTGCAACACCGCGCAGCAAGGCTCCGGTTGCCTGCAAGCGCGGCACTAGACGCGTATCGGCTGTAAGTGCCTCCGCCGCTGGTGGCGCGATGGCCCCCGCAGAGAATATGCGCGCGTCGTCAGTTGCAACACCCATGGATCACACTCCCTTCTGTTACGCCCGTTGCCTGCCTAAATCTTGCGTCCGGGGACTTTGATCTTTCCATCGGCATCGAACTGCGGCCAGTAGTCTTCCAGCTTGAGTTCCTTCAGCGCCTGGTTGAGGTACTTGGGTTCCAGCCACCCGTCCAGACTGACATCCTTGCGGATCAGCTTGTACTTCTTGGTCTCTTCGATAGAGTGGGTCAGGCTGGACACGTAGTACTCGTCCAGCAGCGGGTTGATGCGGTTGCGCAGGTCCTTCTCTGTTGACCAGTCCTGCTTGTAGTCGATGTACGGTGTTCCCGAGGTGGACCAGGCCTGCAGCATCTTCTCTCGATTGGTTTCTTGTGTGCTCCAATGCGCCACCTTGACAAGGCGGGTCACCAAACGCTGCACGATGGCTGGATACTTTTGCTCAAAGGTCTCGCCAACCCATACCGTGCCCGGTCGGGTGATCTTGGGATCATCGGTCAGCTCCAGAATGCGGCGCGCGATGCCACGGGCTTCCAGGTCAAATGGTGTGGTGTTGGCTCCGTCAATATTGCCGGTGGCCAATGCCGCTTTGGTGGAGTCACCGTCCAGGCTGACGATGCGGAAATCCTTGTCCGTGAAGCCAAATTTGTCCAGCCAGCGGTACAGCGTCAACTGGCCGGCCGTGCCTTTGAAGGTTGCCAGTGTCTTGCCCTTGAGGTCGGTCACCGTTTTGGCCGTGGAGCCCGCCGGCACCACAAAGTAGCTGCTGCCCAAGCGGCCAGAAGACAGCACGATCTTGTGTTTCAAACCGGTTGAGCGGCCGACAATCAAGGGAAGATCACCGTGGCCAAAGGCCACATCGGTCAAGCCATTGGCGAACGACTCATTGAGTGCGGGGCCAGCGCCCGGGAAGAATTTCCATTCGATCTTGATGCCGTCGGCACGGAACTCGTCATCGATCTCCTTGAACAAATTGGCGTTGCTGGGGTAGCTGCCCCCTGAAATGGGCCGCCCGCCTGTGCCTGCGCCGGGAAAGCTGATGCGTATCACGGTGGGCTTTTCCTCCGCAAACGCGGGCAGGCTGCCAAGGCCCAGGAATGTCAATGCGCCGAAGAGCGCGGCAAGGGTACGTCGTTTCATAGGTCGAATACTTTGAAGATAGAAAGAAGAGGGTGGATCAGAAGCCGTACTGGAACTGCACTTGCAGCGCACGCACGGCTTCGGGCCGGTCCGCTGTGAAGCCGCCCGCTGCCGGCGCATCGTTGCGGGTCAACAAGTAGTTGATCTGCAGCTTGGTTGTTTCGGCGAAGAAGACGTTCAGGCCAAGCGTGGTGATCTGTGTTTTGTCGCCAATGCTGCTGGCGCGGGCGATGGGGTCGTTGAGCGTGTCCGAGTCCAAGACGTCGTAGCGCAGGAAAGCCTGGTAGGACTTGGGCCAGAAGTCGTCGTACTTGGCCAGTGTCTTCTCGCTGGCCAGGAATTGCTCGCCCCAGGTGTAGCCAAAATTGATGTACTGGCCGGTCGCTTTCTTGACATAGGTCGGTGCACCGGGCGCGGCGTTCGCAGCGTTGAGCAGCGTGTCATCTTCACCCTGTACGAACTCATAGGCGATCGAGAACGGCAAGTGCGTGTAGTTGATGTCAAACCCTGTGCGCCGCGATTCTGAGAACCCGACCACTGCGTTTGATGTGGTGTTGACCAGATTGTTGTAGCCTCGGTAGTGCGACACGCCCAGTTTCAACTCGCGCAGCCAGCTGTTGTAGTCCGACGGCAGCGTGAAGGCCAGACGGCCTACCCAGTCCTTGCGGTCGTTGTTGTCGGACTTGTTGGGGCCGTTGCCATTGACGATGCCGAAGGCGTATTCCAGTAGTGAGGACCGGTAGTTGTTGGTGTAGTCCACGTTGACCCAGGCGTCGCCCCGGTAGATCAATCCAATCTGCCGCGTGTTGATGCCGCTCAGAGCCGATGTGAACTGCGCGGAATTGATGACCGGGCGAATTTCTTCCGTGGCCTGCGCTTCCAGTCCGAAGGGCACAAGCTGCTGCCCGAAGGTCAACGCACCCTTTGCATCCTCTTGCCCCCCGTTGGTGGGGAAGAAGCTGTAGGTCAGGCTGGCATTGGTCAGATTGAATTGGTTGCCATTGGCCGATGCCACGCCCAATGTGCGGTCTGCGCTGGTGGTCGATTGCGGGCTGCCAGCAAAATTGCTGCCCGTGGCAAAGCCCAAGGCATAGGTCAAATTCTTGCCGGCGTCGTAGTCGCGGTACAGGGTGCCTGCAAGCGACAGCGTGGCCGACGGTATATCGAAGCTTGTATCCCGCGGCGTGGCCTGGTAATTGGTGTTGCCACCGGTGGCGCCATTGGCCACCCCCGCGTTCTGCGGCGGATCTTGCCAGCTGGCCCGTGCCTGTACCGTACCGCCAATGGTGGTGTTGCGGGTGACCGCAGGCACCTTGCGTTCCAGCGTGCGTGCCGTTTCGTATTTGTAGTTTTCGAAGTCGGACCGCACCCCTTGAATATCCGCTTTGGTGGCCACGGTGTTGGCGTCAATGGTGGCTTGGTCGGCATCGGTGGCGGTGGCTTTGGGTGCGCCTGCAGCTTGCGCTTTCAGCAACTGACTTAGCTCCTTGACCTGCTCACGCAGTGCGTCGATTTCGCTTTTCAATTGTGCCGTGGTTTGAGCATGTGCAGCGGTACTTGCCAACGCCAAGCAAGTGGCTCCCGCCAAGACTGTTTTTCTAAATCGATGCACTGTAAAAAACCCTTTTTGAGTGTTGCAAAGTCCGTGTCCTCTGGTGTCTGGCGTTGTTGTGTCCATCCGTGCGCAGAGACTCTTTGTTACGCAGAAGCCGTGCCAGGGAATACCCGTGCTTTCCGTGCGTTCTTGCTGGCATTCGCACACGGAACGCGGAGTGGGCTGTTGCGAATCGAACAGGTTTGCTGAATTTGCAGCGGTGCCTGCAACGCTTTCCCCCGGCCTCTCTTGTGGGAGCACGCCTCGCATGCATGGCACGTTTGTTGCCATCAATAGACCTTGCAAGTTTCCTTAGCAGCTACCTCAACACACAAAGAAAGTGAATCCAATGCGCATCGATAAAACGCTACTAGCAACGGCTTTTCTGGGTCTGATCTCCTGCTCCGCGATGAGCCAGCAAGCCACTGTGCCGACACCGATAGCCGCTGCCTCGGCGGCGCAAGCCTGGACCTACCAAACCCCACAACTGACGCGCGTCCAGATAGATGCGCTGCTGAACAAACCCCAGGAGCTGCTGGTTATTGACGTGCGCCGCCCCGACGAGTTAACCGCCAAAGGCAGCTTTCCGGTGTACCTGAACGTCCAAGCGAAAGACCTGGAAAAGAGCCTGGACTACATTCCCAAGGACCGTGTGATTCTCACCGTCTCCAACCATGCACACCGGGCCGGCGCCGCTGGTGATGTGCTGACCAGCAAGGGCTTCAAGGTCGCGGGGGCGGCAGGCTCTGAAGACTATGAGGCCCAGGGCGGAACCATTACCCGCGTACTGCCACCTCCACCCAAAACAGCCGCGGTGACCCCATGAGTCGCCTCGCGCCTGCTGGCCTTCAACGCGAGGAGGTATCTACCGCCACGGTGCGGGGCTCCATCCGCCTATGGGATTTGCCCTTGCGCATCTTTCATTGGGCCTTGGTAGTGGCGGTGGTGACCGCTATCGTGACCGGAAAAGTCGGTGGCGACTGGATGGCCGTGCATGCCAAGATGGGACTGACGATCGTTGGCCTAGTCGTGTTTCGCGTGGTGTGGGGACTGATAGGCTCGACCCATGCCCGCTTCGCGAGTTTTGTTCCAACCTGGTCCAAGCTGCGTGCCCATCTGACAGGGCGTTGGCGCGGTGTGGGGCACAACCCGCTGGGCGCGCTGTCGGTGTTTGCGCTGCTGGGCTTGCTGGCGGTACAGGTCACGACCGGGCTGTTCAGCAGCGACGACATTGCTTTCAATGGGCCGCTGTTCAACCTCGTTGATGAAACCCTGGCCGGTCGCCTGGGTGGCCTGCACAAACAACTGTCCAACATCCTGCTAGGGCTGGTAGGCCTGCATGTGCTGGCTATCGCCTTTTACCTGCTCTTCAAGCGCGACAACCTGGTCAAACCCATGGTGACGGGCTGGAAAGAGGTGGATGCTGATGCCGCCCACACCGCCACCGTGCGGGGTAGCGCCATTGCCTTGGGTGTGGCCGTAGTCGCTGCATTGGCTGCGGTGTATGTCGCCAGTGGTGCCAGTCTGTGAAGCGGTCGTGCACTGCACGATCGCTTCACAGGTTTGCAAACTCAGTTCACGGCAAAGCAATAGAGCAAGCCGGCACCGCCAGTGGCCAGCAGGTTGGCCTGTCCGCAGCCCCGGCTGGCATGTGTCGAGTTCCACGACGTGTTGCCGCCACCCGTGCGGTCAAAGTGGCCAACCTGCGCTGAGCCTTCCACGGCGCTGCTGGTGAAGTTCTTGCAGGTGTGGTCGGCTGCGTCGCTGAAGGCACGGCCGTCGGGTGTGGAGCCCGTCAAGATGTCGTGCTCGTTGGGCTTGTCGCCAGCGCGCTTCACCGCTTCGTTCTTCTCAGTGAATGCAGTGGCCCAGGTCAGGTTGTTGCCCAGGCGTGCTTCATCCAGCGTATCGCCATGCAGGTGGGAGAGGTTCTTGGCAACCACGGCACCGCGCACGTTGTACCAAGGACCTTGACCGATGCGGTCGCGCGCATTCACGGCCGCCTGTGCTCCGCTGGCTTGTGTGCTGAGGTAGGCGTGCCAGGTCTTGCCACCAGCACCGACTGCGCTGGCCAGCTTTTGGCAATGCGCGTCGGCGCCGGTCAGGCCGCCCAGGTCCGCGCCCTTGCCGCCCCCTTCGCTGGTGACAAAGAAGCTGAACAGCTTTGCTGCGTCGGTGGCCGATACAGGTGCGGGTGGTGCGGCGGGCGCAGGAGTCTGGGCCATGGTTGCGAACGGCGTACACAGCGCCGCGCATAGTCCGGCGGTCGCAAGGATTCTGTGAGAGGTTGACATAGATGTTTACAAAGTAAGTTTGTGGAAGGGATGGGGCTAGTCTTTGACCCGGAAGTCGTCATGGCAGGTCTTGCAGGCCTTGCCGACTTTTCCGTATTGCTCTTTCACCGCGGTGGCTTCGCCTTGCGCAGCCACGCGGGCGAGTTCGGTGGACTCCTTGGCGAAGTCGGCGAACAAATCCTGGGTGCGCTTGTTGTTGAAGAGTTCTGCCTTGGCCGCGGTGTCATGCCAGCCCTTGCCCTGTTCGGTGCCGGTTGCGAACAGGTTGGGCAGTCCCGAATGGGCGATGGCGGCGAGGGCGTTGGCAGCACGCGTGACATCGTCCTTGCTGTATTGCCCGTCCAGAGAGGCCTTGATACGGCCGAAGTTCCAGGCGATGTACTGGAAGGCGGATTGGCGCGATTTGATCAACGCTTCGGGTTTGGGTGCCGATTGGGCGTAGACCGCTATCGAAGCGGAGCCAAAGGCGGCAACCAAGGCGACTGCTGCGAGTGAGGTAAGTGTCTTTTTCATAGGCTTGCGTTGGGGTGAAGTGGGCGAAGGGGTGAATGGAGCACGTTGCTTTTCCTTTCTAAAGTTCGGACAGATAGTGGGTTAAGGATTTAATTTCTTCATCAGTCAAGGGCTTGGCGATGCGGTTCATGCTGGCGCCCTTGCTATTGCTTCTGTCGCCGCTGCGCCAGTCACGCAGTTGCCGCTCCAGGTAGTGTTGGTCTTGTCCACCAATGCGGGGAATGGTTTCGGCTGCCGCAGAGTGGCCCTGCCCGGCATCGCCGTGGCATTGCACACAGGCCAGGATGCCGCGCTTGTCATCGCCATGGGTGTAGAGCTCGCGCCCTGCCGTGTCCACCGTGTCGGTACTGCCGCGCATCCGAGGTTGGCTGGCGAAGTAGGCGGCGATATCGGCCATGTCGGCGGCATCCAGGCTGCGGGCCATGATGCCCATCACGTCCTGGCGCCGCACGCCGCTGCGAAAGTCCTGCATCTGCTTGACCAGGTAGTCCGGATGCTGGCCTGCCAGCCGGGCGAACTTGGCGCCGGGCTCCGTGGTGTTGCCCTGGCCATTGGCGCCATGGCATTCCTGGCAGCGCTCGGCCTCGGATTTCGTTTGGCCCAGCACGGCATTGCCCGCAGAAGGCGAGGCAGCCGTTGCAGGCGGTTTTGCCTTTGGGGCAGCGGGCCAGGCGGGGTTGCCGCTGACGGCAGCGAGCAGGCCCAGGCAGGCCAGCATGTGCCGCAGCATGCTGGGGCCGGTGGCTGCGGGGGCAGATCGGATTGGGTGTGCATGGGGCAGGCGCCACATCACAACTGGGATAGCTTGGAACGGGCCAGCTTCTGTACGGCATCCAAGGCCTGGTCGACATTCTCTGCCGGTGCGGTGCCGGCCACGGTGGCGGCGATCTTGCCATCGGGCGTGATGATGAAGGTGGTGCGCTCGGCGAATGCGTGGTCGATGTCGGCACCGCGGCTATCCTTGCGCCCGCTCACCGCGTCACGCACGACCAGGTTGTAGGCCTTGGCAATCTTGCCATCGGCGTCCGATGCTACGGCCAGCTTGCCGGCGCAGTATGCGGGGTCGGCCGAGAAGTCGTTGAGGCGGGCAATGCTGTCCAGCGATACGCCGACAACACTGGCGCCGGCTGCAGCAAACTTGTCGATATTGACTGCAAAGGCATGGGCCTGGATATTGCAGCCACCGGTGTAAGCCGATGGGTAGAAATACACGACGACCGGACCTTTCTTCAGCGCGTCCTTCAGGGAGTAGGTGAATGCCTTTCCCGCCAACGAGGCTTGGGCTTCGAAGGGGGGTGCGCTTTGGCCCTCCTTGAGCGCGGCATGGGTCGTGGTTATGGACAGAGCCACCAGTGCGGTGGCAATCAGTGAAAACTTCATGGGGCGGGGCTTTCAGGATTTCTTGTAAAAGTTGTGGCAGGTCTTGCAGGTTCTGGACAGCGCAGTGGCCGCGTCGGTGGCCGTCGCGTAGTCGCCGGCCGCTACCGATCGCAGAATCTGCTGTGTGAATGCGTGGCTTTTGCCGGCGAGTTCAACGGCGTCGGGTGCATCACCCTTCTGGCTGTAGTACGCCTGCACTTTGGCGAACATTTCGCTCAGTTCTTGCGCATCGGTATTGGCCCCGTTGGCGGCCTTCAGTGCGATGTTGGAAGCCAGGCTCTTGTTGCTGTCCTCTATGGCCTGCATCAGATCCACCCCAAAACCGTCTTCGGCGGAACGCACACCCGCAGCCCCTGCCGCCAGCACTGCGCCGGCAACAAGGACCCGAAGAAAGCCTGCTGCACGCTTTCTATGCGCAATGTCTTTCGTCAAGCCAGCAGCTCCTGAACGACCTTGCCATAGACCACGGTGGGGCGCTCCGAACGACCGTTGTTCAGGAATGTGGTCTTCAGATGGTCAAGCCCCAATAGTTGCAGTACCGTAGCCTGCAGGTCATAGGTGTCCACCGCGTTGTCCTTGTCTGCGGTTTGCAGTCCCAGTTCGTCGGTTTCTCCGTGGGTGTAGCCGGCCTTGATGCCGCCACCGGCCATCCACTGGGTATAGCCCCAAGGGTTGTGGTCGCGTCCATTGCCGCTTTGGCCATACGAGGTGCGGCCGAACTCCGAGGTCCAGACCACCAGTGTGCTGTCCAGCATGCCGCGGTCCTTCAGGTCGGCCAGCAGGCCGGCAATGGGCTTGTCGACCATGCGAGACATCAGACCGTGGTTCTTTTCCAAATCGCTGTGGGCGTCCCAACTGGTGATGTCGGTTTGGCCGTCGGGGGCGCCAGTGACGACCTGGATGAAGCGCACGCCGCGCTCGGCCAACCGGCGTGCGCGCAGCAGGGTGTTGCCGTAGGAGGCGCTGACCTCATCGTTCAGTCCATACAACTCCTTGGTGGCGGCAGACTCCTTGGTCAGGTCCACGGCTTCCGGTGCCACTGCCTGCATGCGATCGGCCAGCTCGTAGGATTTCAGGCGCGCGCGCAACTCGGTGTCTGAGGGGTATTTCTCGGCCCCCAGGTTGTTCAGTTGCTTGAGCAGATCCAGCGAGGCGCGCTGCTGGGTCGGTGCACGAAGCTCGGGGCGGTCCAGGTACAGGATGGGCGATGGGCCTGGGCGGAAAGCCGTGCCCTGGTACACCGCGGGCAGGAAGCCGGAGCTCCAGTTGACCGAACCTGCGCTGGGCTCGGTCTTGCCGTTGTACAAGACCACATACGATGGCAAGTCGGGGTTGGCGGAGCCCAGCGCATACGACACCCAGGCCCCCAGTGAAGGCCGGCCGGGGCTCAGATCGCCGGTGTTGAGTTTGAGGATGGAAATGTCGTGCGTTGCACCCACGGTGACGCTGGATTTGATGAAGGCCATCTTGTCCGCATGTTGCGACAGGTGTGGCACCAGGTCCGAGAACCAGGCACCGCTCTCGCCGTGCTGCTTCCAGGTCCGGTTTGATGCGAAGAGCTTGCCCACACCGCCTTGGGTGCTGGTCTTGATGCCTTTCAGGAAAGATGCAGGAATGTCCTGGCCGTGCAGACGGACCAGTTCGGGTTTGTAGTCGTACAAATCCAGCGTGCTGGGTGCGCCGTTCTGATGCAACCAGATCACCGTTTTGACCTTGGCAGGGAAGTGCGGCAGTTTGGCCGCCAGCGGATCGGCGAGGTCGGCCGCATGGGCTGCCGAGAATGCGCCTACGCCAGGCAGCAGGCCGCTCAATGCGGCACCGCCGACCAGTCCCTGGCCTGATTTGATCAAGAAGTCGCGGCGTGAATTGTGGCTCATGGTGTTTCCTTGTGTGGATATGGATGGATTGGATGCAAGCGAAGCGAAATCAGAAGCGGTAGGCAAAGTCGTTGGAGTTGGCAACGGTGTGGACCAGGTCCACAAAGGCCGCCGCGCGCACGGGGCTGAAGTGCGCCGTGGTCTCTTTCAGATGGGTTGGCAGGGCGGCTTCAAACCGGCCACCGGTGGCCTTGGCGGCAATCACCTTTTCCTGCTGGTTCAGGAAGCCCTGCAGCAGGGTCTTCTCAGCCTTGTTGGGGTTGCGTGAATACAGCACCTGGTAGAGCCGGTTCAACTGTGCGCTTTCGTCTTGCCCCGCCTCATTGATGACGCGGCCTGCCAGGGCCTGCGACCAGCCGAACACGATGTCGCTGTTGAACAGCGTCAAGGCCTGCAGCGGTGTGGTGGTCACGTCGCGCTTGTGGTGAGGCTGCGAGGGGTTGGCCGGGTCAAAGGTCTGCAGCAGCGGATAGGGCACACTGCGCCGCACGAAGACATAGATGCTGCGGCGGCGGGCGTCTTCCGCACTTTGGGCTTCTTGCCACAGATTGCCTGCGCCCAGGTTGCCGGGTACGGGTGGGAAGACGGCAGGCCCGCCTACCTTGTCCACCAACTCACCCGACGCGTAGAGCAGGGAGTCGCGGATTTCCTCAGCGTCCATGCGCTTGCGTGGGAAGACGGCCAAGAGCTTGTTGTCGGGGTCTGCGGCCAGCGCGTCCTTGCGCTCGGCCGAGGACTGGCGGTAGACGCTGGACAGCAAGATCTGGCGTTGCAATTGCTTCACGCTCCAACCTTTCTGCGTGAAGTCATTGGCCAGGTAGTCCAGCAGTTCGGGGTGCGTGGGCTTGGTACCCGCGCGACCAAAGTCGGCCACCGTGCTGACAATGCCGGTTGCGAAGTACTGGCTCCAGACGCGGTTCACATAGACCCGTGCGGTCAACGGGTTGGATGCGCTGGCAATCCAGTTGGCCAAGGCTGTCCGACGGCCCGACGATGTGGCGGTTGGTGTGATCTGGGGCTTCACATTGCCGGCCCACAATGCCGGGAAGCCGGGCTGAACCTCTTCCAGTGGACGCTCGTGCACGCCGCCGAAGCGGACAAAGGTGGGAGGCGAATCCGCACGTCCCAATTCGCTGGCGGCGGTCAAAGTGACCGAGCCGCTGCCAGGTTTTTGCTTATCGAACTTCTTCAGCTCGACGGTCAGCTTGTCATAGGCTTGCCACTTTTCGACGTTCGCGGGCTTGTAGTCGTTACTGTCCTTGTCGGTGGCGGTCAGTTTCAGGTAGCTGGCAATGTCGGCATCCGTGGTCACGGTCTTGAGGCGGAAGTTCACCCAGCGGTCCAATGGAGTCCACTCGCTCTCGGGCTTGAAGATGGCTTCCCGGCTGTCGGTCAGGTAGCGCTCCTTGTGGTACTTGTAACCCTCCTCCCGCACCGAGTCCAGGATGGCCTTTTGCTTGGCGCGGATGTCCTTGGTGAGCTCGTTGTAGGCGTTGCGTGCCTTCTCGAACTCCAGGTCGTGTGGCCCTTTGTCGGTCAGAGAAGCCTTCTCGTCAAAGCTGGTATTGGCAAAGAACGCTTGCAACTGGAAGTATTCCTTTTGGCTGACCTTGTCGGCCTTGTGGTTGTGGCAGCGCGCGCAACCAATCGTGGCGGAGAGAAAGGTCTCGCCCACCAGGTCGGTCATGTCGGTGGCGATTTGGTATTTGC
Organism: Rhodoferax sp. GW821-FHT07G04; assembly: GCF_059418585.1. Lineage (NCBI taxonomy): Bacteria > Pseudomonadati > Pseudomonadota > Betaproteobacteria > Burkholderiales > Comamonadaceae > Rhodoferax > Rhodoferax sp. GW821-FHT07G04. The sequence continues at coordinate 1,372,608 of NZ_JBWKQD010000002.1, read as the reverse complement.
GTTGCACCAGGTCGCGCGAGTTGCTGTTGTCCGGGTAGCCGGCCAGGAAGCCGGTCGCAATCTTGGCCTCCTGGCTACCGGGCCACAGCTCGTCACCGGCAATCTGTTCCTGTATGAAGCGGTTGAAGGGCTTGTCCTGGTTGAAGGCATTGATCACGTAATCGCGGTAGCGCCAGTTGTTGGGCCGCGTGTTGTCGTTCTGAAAACCGGCGCTGTCGGCGTATCGGGCCAGGTCCAGCCAGCGGCGCGCCTGCCGTTCGCCAAAGTGGTGGGACGCCAGCAGTCGATCGACCAGCTTCTCATCGGCGTTGGGTGATTTGTCGTTCACATAGGCCTTTACCTCTTCGGGCGTGGGCAGCAGGCCCCAGGCATCCAGCGTGGCACGTCGGATGTAGGTGGCGCGGTCTGCAACGGGCGAGGGTGTCAGGCCCTTGGCCTCCAGCTTGGCCAGCACGAAGGCGTCGATGGGTGTGCGCACCCAGGCCGATTGCTTGACGGCGGGCACATCGGTTGGCTTGACGGCCTGGTAAGGGGACCAGGTCTTGTTGGCGGCGGGTGCAGCGGCGGTCGCTGAGCCAGCGGGTGCGGGTTTGCTATCGGCAGCGACGGCCAGTGCCGTGCTCAGGCCCAGCAGAAGGGGAAGGTAGAACGTGTGTTTCATCGAGTAGCTCCATGGACGGAGCGCTACTCTTTGCAACTAGCGGGCCAGGCTTTTGGCCTGCTTTTGCGTGCTTTTGCAACACAAATGGCCTGGGGTCTGCTGGGCTTCCAACACGGTGGCCATAGCAATGGTGAATACGCAACACCAGGCGGTGCAGGCGTCTATATCCCAATAAACGCATAAACAAAGAAGAACATAGTCGTTGGAATTCTGCGCATCGCTGACCACAATCCCGCTTCATCTTTGAGTAACCGCAACCTATGGCAACCGTTCCCTCCATCATCATCGTGCCCGGCTGGCGCGACTCCGGGCCCGGCCATTGGCAGAGCCTGTGGGCCGACAGCCTGCCCGGTGCACAGCGCACACAGCAGGACGATTGGGTGGCACCTGCGCGCCAGGCCTGGGTGGGCTCGTTGGCGCGCCAGATATTGGCAGTGGATGGCCCCGTGGTGATCGCGGCGCACAGCCTGGGCTGCATCGCCACGACGCATTTGCCGCCCGAAGCCGCTGCGCGCATCCAAGGTGCCTTGCTGGTGGCCCCGGCCGACCCTGAGCGCCGCAGTGTGCTGGCCGACTTTGCGCCCGTGCCCTACCAGCCCTTGCCCTACCGCAGCATTCTGGTGGCCAGCAGCAACGACCCCTATTGCCCCGTGCGCACGGCCGGTGCCTATGCCCGCGCCTGGGGCAGCGAATTCGTGCGCCTGCAAAACGCCGGCCACATCAATGTGGAAGCCGGCTTTGGCGCCTGGCCGCTGGGCTTGGCGCTGTTGCAATCACTAGTGGGCAGCGGTTGGTTCAGCGACCCAGGTATTTCTCAAACCAGGCCAGAAAGCGCTGCTGCATATCCTGTCGGTAGCTTGGCAGCTTGAGGCCATGGTACTGGCCGGGGTAGATCACCAACTGCGTATCCACACCCAACATCTTCAGCGCCTGGTACATCTGCTCCCCGCCGGTGATGGGCACATTGAAGTCCAGCTCACCGCCTAGAAACAGCGTCGGTGTGCGGATGCGGTCGGCGTGGAAAAAGGGGTAGGACACCTTGATCCACAGGTCTTGTGACTTCCACGGCGGACCCATCTCCCGCTCGTATTGCACGCTGTACTGGTCGGCGCCAAACATGCTGAGTTGGTTGGCACTGCCCGCACCGCTGACGCCGGCCTTGAAGCGCGCGTCGCTGGCGATCACGTAGTCGGTCAGGATGCCGCCATAGCTCCAGCCGCCCAGGCCCAGGCGCGCCGGGTCGGCAATGCCTTGTTTGACGGCCCAGTCCACCGCGCCCAACAGGTCTTGCACTTCCTTGTTGCCCCAGTCGGCATAAATGGCTTGCTGGAAGGCATCGCCCCGGCCGCTGCTGCCGCGGTAGTTGACCTGCAGCACCACATAGCCACGGGCGCTGAGGAGCTCACGCATCACATTGCCATCACTGGCCAGGCGGTGCGCATCCTGGCCATTGGGGCCGCCATGGATCAGCAGCACGGTGGGGTATTTCTGGTCAGTCTGGTAGTTTGGTGGCAGTGTCATCAGGCCATGCACCTCGGTGCCGTCCTTGCTGGCGGAGCTGAACTCCTCCGTACGTCCCCACTGCAAGCTGGCGACCCAGTCGTCGTTGTGGTGGCTCAGACGTTGCAAGGCGGGTGTGGTGTTGGTGGGTTTGAAGACATGCACTTCATCGGGCTGCTTGGCACTACCGGCCAGCACGGCCAACGTGCCATTGCCTGCCACGGACAGGTAGGACACGCTGGCTTGTGTGGGTGTGATCCGCTGCACAGCGCTGGCGTTGCCTGTTGCCGCGTTGACGCGCACCACGTAGCTGCTGCGGTCATCGTCCACGATGCCATACAGGCTGCGCCCATCGGGTGCCCAGGCCATTGCATTCTGGAAGCCGCGCTCCAGGCTTTGGCTCAGCACGTTCACAGGCCCGCCATCCCGGCTGACGCTGGCCATGCGGTAGCGTTGGTAGGCGGAGAAGCGCACATCGCTGCCCATCAAAAAGGCCAGCGAGCGGCCATCAGGGCTCCACAGCGGGTAGCTGTCTTCGTCGGTGGTGAAGGTGGCCAGCTTGCGGGGCGCTGCTGCTCGCCCGGTCTGCGTGGGCAGGTCCATGACCCACAGGCTGGTTTCTTCGGTGCGGTCGGCCTCGGGTGCGCGGTTGCTGAAGAAGGCCATCTGGCGGCCATCGGGCGACCAGGCCGGCGCGGTCTCGCCAAAGTTGCCACTGGTCAGTTGCGTGAGTTGGGACGTAGCCAGATCCAGCGCAAACAGGTGGTTCTTTTGCGGGCCCAGGTAGCCCTCAATGTCCTGCTTGAAGTGGAAACGGTCGATGACGATGGGCGGTTTGGTTTTGCGCTTCCAGCCCTCCATCTGTTCGGGCTCTTCGCGGGGGTCGGCATCGGGTACCACCAGCACCAGGCGTTTGCCATCGGGCGACCAGCGGAAGTCGTTGACGCCGGTCTTGGTGGCGGTGACCTGCTCGGCCTCGCCGCCGCTGCGGCTCAGGCGCCATACTTGGGCGTTCTTGCGCGCGGCCTCGTCCTCGCCACGCTCGGCCAGAAAGGCCAGCCACCGACCCTGCGGGTCCCAACGCGGCTTGCCCTTGACGTCGCCCGAGTGGGTCAGCCGCAGGTGCTGCTTGCCATCGGTGCTGCTCATCCACAGGTCTTTTTGCTGTCGGTCCTTCTCGGTGTTGGCGGTCTGCACCGTATAGGCCACCCACTGGCCATCGGGGGATATCTGCGCCTCGCCAACCGGGCGCAGGGCCTGCGCGTCGCTGGCTTGCATGGGATGGGGCGGGGCAGCAACAGCCGGGGCTGCGCTCAGGCAGGCCAGCAGGCCCGCCACGGCGGCGATGCGTGGGATCATGTCGGGGTTCTTAGCGGTGTGACAGAGAAACCTGGAATATACAAACAACTAAGAATTCGTTGGCGAGTGGGGTTGAACTGGGCAGAATCGCCAGATCAGCCGGCTGAACCCTTGCCGCATTGGCTGCCCAACCCACTGGATGATCCATGAGCCTTAAGCAAAAAACCACGCTAGCCCTCGCCGCAATTGCGTTAACCGCTAGCAATTTGGTAGCGGCACAAACCACCACGCTGCTCAACGCCTCTTACGACGTGGCACGCGAGTTCTACAAGGACATCAACACCGCCTTCGTCGCCAACTACAAGAAGACCACCGGCAAGGACATCAAGATCGACCAATCCCACGGTGGCTCCAGCGCCCAGGCCCGGGCTGTCAACGACGGGCTGGACGCCGACGTGGTGACGATGAACACGACGACCGACGTCGACTTCCTCGCCAACAGCGGCATCGTCGCCAAGGACTGGACCAAGAAATTCCCCAACAACGCGGCCCCCACCAGCTCCACGATGCTGTTCCTGGTGCGCAACAATAACCCCAAGGGCATCAAGGACTGGGACGACCTGATCAAGCCCGGTGTGCAGGTGGTCGTCGTTAACCCCAAGACCGGCGGCAATGGCCGCATGGCCTATCTGGCCGCCTGGGGCCAGGTGCGCAAGAAGGGCGGCACCGACGCCCAGGCCCTGGAGTACGTGACCAAGCTGTACAAGAACGTGCCGGTGTTGGCCAAGGGTGGCCGTGATGCCACCACCATCTTTCTGCAACGCAATATTGGCGATGTGCTGATCACGTTTGAATCCGAAGTGGTGTCGGTGGACAAGGAATTTGGCGCCGGCAAGGTGGACGCCATCCACCCCACAAGTTCCATCGTGGCGGAGAACCCCGTGGCGATTGTCGAGCGCACCGTGGCCAAGAAGGGCACGGCCGAGCAGGCCAAGGCCTATCTGAACTTCCTCTACACCGACGAAGGCCAGGAGATTGCGGCCCAGCATGCGATCCGCCCCACCAACCCGGCCCTGTTGAAGAAGTACGCCAGCACCTTCAAGCCCATCCAGCTGTTCCGTGTCGAAGATTATTTTGGCTCGTTTGCCGAAGCGCAGAAAACGCACTTCAACGACGGCGGTCAGTTCGACAAGCTGTACACGGTCAAGTAAGCCATGTCGGCAACGCTTACCACCGACTGGCAGCCAACACAGCAGCCAGCACGACGGCCCACGCGCCGCGTATTGCCAGGCTTCAAGCTGACGCTGGGCTTCACGCTGTTCTACCTCAGCATCATCGTGCTGATCCCGCTGTCGGCGCTGCTGTTCAAGACCTTCACGCTGACCTGGGACCAGTTTGTGTTCGCGGTCAGCAGCCCACGCGTCATGGCCGCTTACCGGCTGACCTTCGGCGCATCCTTCATCGCAGCTCTGGTCAATGCCGTGTTTGGCCTGCTGATTGCCTGGGTGCTGGTGCGCTACAGCTTCCCTGGCAAGAAGCTCATTGATGCCCTGGTGGACTTGCCCTTTGCGCTGCCCACGGCTGTGGCTGGGATCTCGTTGACTGCGCTGTTGGCCAGCAATGGATGGATCGGCGGCCTGCTGGAGCCCTATGGCATCCAGCTCGCCTTCAACCGCAACGGTGTCGTCATTGCATTGATCTTCATCGGCCTGCCCTTTGTCGTGCGCACGGTGCAGCCGGTGCTGGAAGACGCCGAGAAAGAGTTGGAAGAGGCCGCCACTTGCCTGGGCGCCACGCGCTGGCAGACCTTTCGTTATGTGATTTTCCCGACCGTGGCACCGGCTTTGCTGACCGGTTTTGCGATGGCCTTTGCCCGCGCCATTGGCGAATACGGTTCCGTCATCTTCATCGCCGGCAATATGCCCATGGTGTCCGAGATCACGCCGCTGATCATCATCGGCAAGCTGGAGCAATATGACTATGCCGGAGCGACCGCCGTGGCCGTGGTCTTGCTGGTCATCTCGTTTGCCTTGCTGCTGGTCATCAACGCACTGCAAGCCTGGCAGCGCCGTCGCTCGGGAGCCGCGTCATGAGCACGACCACCGTACGTCGCGCAAGCGCAGGCACTACGGAACCCGCTTGGGTCAAATGGACGTTGATCAGCCTTGCGCTGGGCTTTATCTTCCTGTTTCTGATACTGCCCCTGGCCGCCGTCTGTGCCGAGGCCTTGCGCAAGGGGCTGGATGCCTACCTGGATGCCTTCAAAGAGCCCGATGCCTGGAGCGCGATCCGCCTGACGCTGATCACCGCCGCCATTGCCGTGCCGCTGAACCTGGTGTTTGGTGTGGCCGCAGCCTGGGCCATTGCAAAGTACGAATTCAAAGGCAAGGCCTTGTTGACCACGCTGGTAGACCTACCGTTTTCGGTGTCCCCAGTCGTCGCAGGCTTGATCTATGTGCTGATGTTTGGTGCCCAGGGTTGGTTTGGCCCGTGGCTGCAGGCGCATGACATCAAGATCGTGTTCGCCGTACCTGGCATTGTGCTGGCCACCATCTTTGTGACCTTTCCCTTCATCGCCCGCGAGCTGATCCCGTTGATGCAGGCCCAGGGCACCGAGGAAGAGCAGGCCGCCCAGGTGCTGGGCGCTACCGGCTGGCAGACTTTCTGGCATGTAACGCTGCCCAACATCAAGTGGGGCCTGATCTATGGCGTGATCCTGTGCAATGCGCGGGCCATGGGTGAGTTCGGTGCGGTGTCCGTGGTGTCGGGCCACATCCGCGGTCAGACCAACACGATGCCGCTACACGTCGAAATTTTGTACAACGAATACCAGTCGGTGGCTGCGTTTGCCGTGGCCTCGTTGTTGGCCTTGTTGGCCTTGGTCACGCTGGTCATCAAGTCCTTTGTGGAGTGGCAATTCGAGCGCGACCAGAAGGCCGCTGCCGCCTTGCCCCCTGAGCGTCCATTGAGCCCTGTTCAGCCCTGAAGCCTATATTTCGAGAAACACCATGAGCATCGCCATTCGCAACGTCAGCAAAGACTTTGGCACTTTCAAGGCCCTGCGCGATGTGTCGCTGGACATCGAGTCCGGCGAACTCGTCGCCTTGCTCGGCCCTTCGGGCTGCGGCAAGACTACGCTGTTGCGCATCATTGCCGGCCTGGAAACGCCCGACCAGGGCAATATCCTGTTCAGCGGCGAAGACACGACCGACGTGCATGTGCGCGAGCGCAACGTGGGCTTTGTGTTCCAGCACTACGCGCTGTTTCGCCACATGAGCGTGTTCGACAACGTGGCCTTTGGCCTGCGCATGAAGCCCCGCGCCACACGCCCCAGCGAGGCGGTCATCAAGCAGAAGGTGCACGACCTATTGGGCCTGGTGCAACTGGATTGGTTGTCTGACCGCTACCCGGCGCAGCTGTCCGGCGGCCAACGCCAGCGCATTGCCCTGGCCCGTGCGCTGGCCGTGGAGCCCAAGGTGCTGCTGCTGGACGAACCCTTTGGCGCCCTGGATGCCAAGGTCCGCAAGGAGCTGCGCCGCTGGTTACGCCGTCTGCACGACGACCTGCACGTCACCAGCATCTTTGTGACCCACGACCAGGAAGAGGCCCTGGAAGTGGCCGACCGCGTGGTGCTGATGAACAGTGGCAAGGTGGAGCAGATTGGTTCTCCCCAGCAGGTGTGGGACCACCCTGCCAGCCCGTTTGTCTATGGCTTTTTGGGTGATGTGAATCTGTTCAACGGCCGCGCCCACGAAGGCGAAATGCTGATCGGCGAAGACCACCACGGCGTGCGCCTATCCAGCCCCGAGCACCGCGAAACGCAGGACACCAAGGCCTTTGCCTACGTGCGACCCCACGATCTGGATGTGCGCCGCTATGTGGCGGGCGGTGCACACAACGCCGACGGGCAGGCGCGCGGCATCCCCGCCAAGCTGGTGCGCGCCATTGTGGTCGGGCCTATCGCGCGGCTGGAGTTGCAGCCCTTGGACGCCTCCGCCGCGGGCAGTGGCGACATCATCGAGGCGCAAATTCCGGCGCAACTATTCCAGTCCCAGGGTTTCAAGGAGGGTGAGACCCTGGAGCTGACACCGCGCAAGGCCAAAGTCTTTGTAGCGTCTTGAACCGCAGGCCCCTGGCAGACTTGTCAGGGGCCTTTTTTCTGCGGGCTGCGTATTGACAAAAGTCCGGCCAAGGCTGACATTGACAGCAAGACCGACCCCCTCCCCCCGCAACGCTCTCAATGACCCTGGCCACCCGCACAGCCCTCTTGCTCAGTGGCATCTTCACCCTGGTGTTCGGCGTGGCCGTGTGGCTGTCCCTGAATTTTTTCGAAGAGCGCTATGTCTACCTGGCCGGGCGGCACCAGTTGACCACGCTGCAGGGCTATGCCGAGACGGTCGAAGGAAAAATCAGCACCGTGCACACCACGCTGGCCGGCGCCGGCAAGCTGGTGGATGCCCAACTGCTGGCCAAGCCTGCCGAGGCCCAGCGCTTTTTGGACTCCCGAACCTTCTTGCAGCGCAACTTCAAGCAGGGGCTGTTCCTGTTCGATGCCGATGGCCGCATGGTGGCCGCCAGCCCCACCAGCATGGCTGCGACGCGCGGCACGGCCATTACCGACATTGAAAGCCGCCTGGTGCAGCGCACACTGAACCAGCGCACGCCCCAGGTCAGCGCGCCCTTTGCGCTGCCGGGCGCACCCAAGGCGCCGTTGATCGCGCTGAGCGCGCCGGTCTTTGGGCCGGATGAACGCGTCATCGGCGTCATCCAGGGGAGCCTGGAGCTGCTGGACAAAAACTATGCTGGCAATCTGGCCCAGGTCAAAGTAGGGGAGACGGGCTACCTCTACATGCTGACACGGGACCGCACCATGCTGCTGCACCCCGACCCTACGCGCAGGCTGGCACTGGCGGCCAAGCCGGGCCAGAACAAGGGGCTGGACCGCGCCATCGATGAGCACTTCGACGGCACCACCGAGACCATCAACTCCACCGGCCTGCACGCGCTGGCTACCTTTGTGGAACTCAAATCGCTGGGCTGGATACTGGCGGGCAACTTCCCGATGTCCGAGGTGCGCGAGCCCTTCCGCCAATCGCTGCACACCATTGCCGGCTTTGCGGTTGTGGCCTGCTTGCTGCTGTTTTTGCTGATCGCCTTGCTGGTGCGCCGGCTGCTGTTGCCGGTGCGCTTGTTGACCCAGCATTTGGCCGAGGTGGGCCAAGGCAAGGCACAACCGATTGGCCTGCCCAACACGGGGGAGCTGGGCCTGATGACCCAGGCCTACAACCAGATGCTGACCGATCTGCAGGCCAGCGAATCCGCCCGCGTAGACGGCGAGCGCCAGCTGCGCGAGCTCAATGCCTTGCTGGAGCAGCGCGTGCGCGAGCGCACCGAAGAGCTGGAGACCACCAACACCGAATTGACCCAAACCCTGAGCACCAACCTGGCCATCAAGAACGAACTGGTGCGCTCCGAGAAGCTGGCTGCGCTGGGCAATCTGGTGGCGGGCCTGGCCCACGAGCTCAATACCCCGGTTGGCAATGCGCTGCTGGCCGCCAGTGCCCTGCGTGCACGTACCGAAGACATTGGCGAGAAGCTGGACGCTGGCGCCATCAAACGCAGCGACTTCAAGGACTACAAGGACGAGAGCATTGGCGCCGCCATCCTGGTGGAGAAGAACCTGCACCGCGCCGCCAGCCTGATCGACAACTTCAAGCAAGTGGCCGTGGACCAGACCGCCGAGCACCGCCGCACGTTCAACGTCGACAAGACCATCGAAGAGGTGCTGTCCACGCTGGAGTACCTGGTGCGCACCCGGCCCATTGCCGTACACCTGGATCTGCATGCCGATGTGACCATGGACAGCTACCCCGGCCCGCTGGGCCAACTCATCGTCAACTTCTTCACCAATGCGCTGACGCATGCCTTCCCCGGTGACACCAAGGGCAATATCTGGATCCGCAGTGCGCGCCATGCGGATGACGGGGTGAAGATCGAATTCAAGGACGACGGCTGCGGCATACCCGATGCCCACATCGAAAAGGTGTTCGACCCCTTCTTCACCACCCGCATGGGCCAGGGCGGCAGCGGCCTGGGCCTGAGCATTGCGTTCAATATCGCGACCGGCATGCTGGGCGGCACGCTGGAGGTGGTCAGCGCGCCGGGGCAGGGGAGTAGCTTTATTGTGGTCTTGCCGCGGGTGGCGCCGGTCGCGGTGGTGGCTACAGCTTAAGGAAATGGTGCGTTAGCCCTCGTCAAATCTGCATGATGTGCTATCAAAATAGAAGCGCATGCCAGGTGTAACAACCCGTATCGCAGTGGCAAGGGTGCGAGGGGTTACAGTAGCCCCCTGATTTCCTTTGTCCCCCCCCTCTGTATAGCAATGAAAAGACAACTCACCGTTTTGGCCTGGCTGCTGGCCGCTGGCTACGCCCAGGCGCAAAGCTCTGCCCCGGCCACGCCCGCCGCTTCCACTGCCGCGCCTGCAACTGCCGCGGCCACGGCCTCCACACCGGCCAAGAAAGAATTGGTCGCCCGCGTGCTGGTGCTGCAGCAAGCCGCCATCGAGCAAACCGCACAGACCATCGTGGAACGCCCCGCGATCCAACTGCAACAGCAGGCCGGCATGGCCTTGCAGACCCGTGTGCCCCCCGAAAAACGCGAGGCTGCCGCCAAGCTGGTGCAGGCCGATCTCAAAAAATATGTGGATGAAGTCGGCGCCTCCGTGCGTCAGCAAGCCATCAAGCTAGCCCCGTCGACTGTGGGCGCGCTGCTGGAAGAAAAATTCACCGAAGCCGAGCTCAAGGAGCTGATCGGCATCATGGAATCCCCGGTCAACCGCAAGTTCACGCAGCTGGGCGGCGACCTGCAAAAGGCCTTGGGCGAAAAACTGGTGGCCCAGACCCAGGCCACGGTGGCACCCAAGATCAAGGCACTGGAGCAAACCATCGTCGCCCACCTGGGGCTGCCGCCCGCGCCCGCCGCAGCCGGCAAAGCGTCCGAGCCTGCGCCCGCAGCCGCGAACAACAAGTCGCCTAAGAAGTAGCGGAGCGCTGGCGCAGCTTGTTGATAAACCGCCCCATATGCGGATCGCTGCGCGCCAACGGAACATCGGCCAACGCAAACCAGCGCACGGCGTGGAACTCGCCCGCATCAAAGCGGATGGGCTGCGTGCGCCCTGTCTGCACCACGTACCACAGTGACACATCGGTGTGGCCCGCCGTCAGGCCCACCGTGTCGGCGCAGGTGATCATCACAGGCGGGCCTATGGGATGCTCGGCGTTGAAGCCCAGCTCTTCGGCCAGTTCGCGGGCCACCGTCTCACGCGGATGCTCGCCCGGCTCCACATGGCCACCGGCGGGCAACCACAGCTGGGCGTTCTTGTGGTCGACCAGCAGGATGTGCTGGGCGTCTTCATCGACAACGGCAAAGTAAGACACCAGGTGCTTGGGCGGCGTGGCCGGCTTGGCTTGGCGGATCAGTTCCACGCCCGAGTCCACCCAGGCCAAGGTTTCCGCCTGTTGCTGTGCCTCCAGTGCGTCGTTCGGTGTGATGGCCGCTATCTCGGCGCGGATCTTGTGGCGCTGGCGTTCAGCAAGTGTGATGGTGTTCATGCTTCGCTTGCACGTAGCGTGCAATAGGACCGCTCGGCAAACTTGCCGCCGGGCATGCCCCAGCTGTGCGTGATGCGCAACTCTCCACCGGGCTTCAGCGCCAAGGTGATTTCTTCGCGAAAGATTTGGACCGTGTCCCGTGGTCCGCTGGCGAAGACGACGGCCAGCGTGCCGTCTTCTTCATCGTGCGAACTGTCGATGGCGCGGTGCGGCAGCACGAAGGGCAGCTCCTCCATCACGGGCCACAGGCACAGCGCGCCATCGGGCGTGGCCGCCAGCAACGTGGCCTCTTGGTGCAAGTGCTTGCCATCGGCGCGGGTGGCCGTGTAGTGGAGCATCAGCGCGCTGGCGTTGACCAGCGGCTGCATCTCCAGCCGCCCCACAAAGTCTTCACCTTCATGGTTGGTGCCGGTGCCTGTGAAGTTTGCGGGCTGGGATAGCAGGGCTGCGAGTAGGTTCATATGCATGCTCTGGGGTTTGTGTTCAATTGCGCATCCATGCGCGTTGGTTTGTTCTTTGATCAAGCTTGCCGGTTGTGGCGGAGCGCGGTGCCACCCCGTGATAACAACTCCGCGGGTGCGGCAAACAGGTAGTGGGATTGTTCACACTCCAATTCTTCGCGCGAGCCATGCCCCCATAGTACGCCTGCGGACCATAGACCATTGCGGTGGGCAGCCGTCAAATTCTGAAGCCTAGAATCGTTGGACAGACTGTACGCAGGTTTGCTGCACATATTTTCCAGGTAACCACACGGAGGCATCAGATGACACGCGTTCGCGTTGAAGGCTTCACCATTTCGCTCGACGGATACGGAGCCGGTCCCAGCCAGGACCTCAACAATCCGCTCGGCATCGGCGGGACGGATCTGCACCAGTGGCTGTTTCCAACGCGCACCTTCCAGCGGGCCTTGTTTGGCAATGATGGCGGCGCGACCGGGGTTGACGATGATTTTGCTGCGCGTGGCTTTGACAATGTAGGAGCCTGGATTCTCGGGCGCAACATGTTCAGCCCGCACCGCGGCCCCTGGTCCGACATGGATTGGAAAGGCTGGTGGGGAGACAATCCACCGTACCACGTTCCGGTCTTTGTACTGACACACCATGTACGCCCCTCGATAGCGATGGACGGCGGTACGACCTTTCACTTTGTCACCGGCGGCATCCACGAGGCGCTTCAGAAGGCCCGTGAAGTAGCTGGCGAGCGTGACGTACGCATCGGCGGCGGGCCACACACCATCCAGCAGTTCCTGCGAGAAGGCCTCATTGACGAACTGCACATCGCCATCGCGCCAGTATTGCTAGGCAGTGGCGAGCGCCTGTTCGAGGGGGTTGATCTGCGGGCCCTAGGGTATGAATGCGTGCAGAGTGCGGCCACGCAGAAGGCTACGCACGTTGTGTTGCGACGCAAAGCGCGTGCTGGCTAATGCAATTCTGACAAATCGCTCACGTGTCCAGCGCTTGCCAATGCGAATAGGCGAAACTCTAGTGTCTCGAATCTTTTTGATAAGGCTTTATCGTCGCCTGAAGACAAATTGGCGTTTGACAGTGAAACAGATTTCTTCGCGTATTACATAGACAGGATTATGGGTAAACAAGTGCCGGTAGTGATGTCGCTGCAGGACGAGGTTGAGTTTCTGAGCTTTCTGCGCGGCACCGCCGACGTCCGTATTTTTCGAAGCTCTGCACCGACTTCGTCGCAGCTGGAGGTCGTGGACTTTCTGGATGACTCGGTACCCTGCACACAGTTCTTTGTTACGAATACCGCATTCGGTTGGATACCGACTGTTTGTATCGTGCCCGCAGATGCGCCCGTGGTCGAGCGCCGTGGCTGGGCATACATCAGTGGTTCCGGGGTTGCTCCGATGATTGAGTACGATCGCCATAGCCCTATGCATGGTGGTGGGCGAATCTATTGGCCCAAGGTTTTCTGTTCACCAGCCGCAAACCTCGCCTACGAGATTGCTGAGTTCGAGCAGTGGTATGGCGTCATTGCCCGTTGGATCAAGAAGAGGGGGCTGAAGTCTGCATCCGAGAGTTACGGCCCTTACTACATGCCCCATGCATGGGCCATGCGAGGTGGGAAGAGCTAGATCCCGTTCATTCGCGCAGAGCCCACCCTCACAAGCGGTTATACCGATTCACCAACCGCATACCTTGCTGCGTGCCCGGGTTGTCCCGCGCAAAGGCCTCGCGGGCGCGGGCGTAGCCGAAGTTCCAGTGGTCTTCCATGTGCTGCACAAACACCGGGTAGCTGGGCGGGGCCTCCAGGCGCACGCGGTTCTCGCGCCAGGCCAGCACTTTGCGCAAATAAGGCTTGGCCAGCGCGTGCTCGATGTCGGATGTGTCTATCCACACATCGGCATGCTGGGCATGCACGCGGCGCAGGCGCTGGTTGGCGTCCGTGCCCAGCACGGCGCGCCATGCGGGGACCGACATCACCTGGTCAAACGGCGCCTTGAATTCCATGACCACACGGTCGGCCAACTGATGGGCCATTTCGATGGGGAATAAATCCACCACGCCGCCCATGTAGTGCGCACCGCCGTGCGCATGGCAGGCGAAGTAGTACATGTCCGATACCGAGATGCGGGCCGCGTGGTCCAGCGGCATCGTGGTGTCGGTAGTCACCTGCGGCGCGACGGCGCTATTGCCCCATTCGGTCGTGCCCAGGGGCGCGGGTACGCCATGCAGCAGCTCTGCCGCACGCGGGCCGCAGAACACCGTTTGCTCAAACAGCTTGCGCCGCCCACGCCGGTGACCCACCTCGGCCGGCGTGTACAGCAGCTTGCTGCCCACCAGGGCCACATCGGGGCCGCGTTGGGCAGGAGGTGTGGATGTTGCCAATTGGGGCAAGGCCGGCAGTGCAAACAGGTAGTTACCAAACAGATCGGGCACGCGCGGCGCGGGCTTGCGGTTGATGGCGCGGCTGGCTACATCCAGCAGCGTGCGGTGGATGGTGGCCGCCGGGGCAGGGCGTATGCCGCTCCAGAAGCGGTGCATCTCGGGGGAGGCCAGCCAGGCTTTTTGCGCAGCCGGGTCGGGCAGGGTGTGGATCACCGCCGCGGCGATGGCGCCACCGCAACTGGCCAGCACCAGGTCGGGCGCCTGCCCCGCATCGCAGGCCGCGGCATACATGCCCAGGTAGATGCCGAAGCGGAAGCCACCGCCGGACAAGACCAGGCACTGCCGGTATTTATGGGATTGTGTTTGCACCATGCGCCCAAAATAGCACAAACTCCGTCAAGGGGCTGTGCGCATGTGGCTGACTGAATGCACTACATATTTAGTAGCTATTCATCTATATTTCACGAGGGCTGTAGCCCAATTTCCTATAAGCCACATCCCCGCATCAGCAGCGACACCACATGCTCGGTGGCGCGCACATGGTCTTTTTTGCTCAGCGCCTTGCGTCCCAGCACGGCGCAGACCTGCACGTCGAAGTCGGCATAGGTTTGGGTGGCGGCCCATATCGTGAAGAACAAGTGGGTGGCGTCCACCGGGGCCATGCGGCCGGCGTCTATCCAGCCTTGGATGACGGCGGACTTCTCGACGATCAGGGGCCGCAGCTCGCTCGTCAAGATGGTCTTGACCACGGGCGCGCCGTGCAGCATCTCGTTGGCAAATACCTTGGAGCCATCGGGCCGCTGGGCCGATAGGTCCATCTTCACGCGGATGTATTGCTCCAGCGCGGCACGCGGGTCGGCGTCGGCCGTGATGCCTTGGGCGGGGGCCAGCCAGTCGCTGAGCGTGCGGGCCAGCACGGCGCGGTACAGCACATCCTTGCTGCCGAAGTAGTAGTGCAGGTTGGCCTTGGGCAGGCCACTGGCCGTGGCGATGGCGGCCATCGTGGCACCGCCAAAGCCGGCACGGGCGAATACCTTTTCGGCCGCGGCCAGGATGCGGTTTTCGTTGGACTTGCGGATCTGCCCTTTGATCGGGTCTTCTTCGGCTGCGGGCGCCGCGGAGCTGCGCGCCCGTGGATTAGTTTTGGCTTGTTGTGATTTCATGCGGACAGAAAAGGGGGCGCACCGCGCAATGCGATGCAACCCCGGACAGACATGGTAGAGCCGAAAAGCTAAACAGTTTACTGACTGACTGGTGGTTTACTTGGCCGCGGCGTCCCACACCACATGCGACATGGCCGCCGCGCCGGGGTCCTTCTTGATGACAGGCGAGCTGCCGCCGGCCAGCAAGACCTTGACGGTGCGCTCATACGCAGCGGGCTCCAAGTAGCCAATCTTGGGTGTGCCCGCATTGGTGATCAGTTTGGCCACGTTTTCCATCTGGCGCTTTTGCACCTTCAGCGTGGCGCTGCCGGAGGCATCCGCAGCGACCACCACCTTGGCGGCGGCCTCGGGGTCTTTGACGGCATCATTCCAGCCCTTGAACGTGGCCTTCAAAAACTTGGCCATGCGCGCCACAAAGGCCGGGTCCTTGAGCTTGGGCTCCAGCACATAGAGGCCGTCTTCCAGCGTGGCCACGCCTTCTTTTTCATAGAAGAATGTGACCAGGTCGCTCTCCTTGACGCCGGCGTCCACCACCTGCCAGTACTCGTTGTAGATCATGGTCGAGATGCAGGCGGCCTGGTTCTGCAGCAGCGGGTCTACATTGAAGCCCTGCTTGAGGATCTTGATGTCGGTGTCGGGCTTGTTGCCCAGCTTGCTCATCCAGTTCAGGAAGGGGTATTCATTGCCGCCATACCAAACGCCCAGCGTCTTGCCCTTCAGGTCCTTGGGGGTGGCCACGCCGCTGGCCTTTTTGCAGGTCAGCATCAGACCCGATTGGTTGAACACCTGTGCGATGTTGACCAGGGGCACGCCAGCCTCGCGCGAGGCCAGGGCGGATGGCATCCAGTCCACGACCACGTCAGCGCCATTGCCGGCAATCACCTGCGCGGGCGCAATATCGGGGCCGCCGGGCTTAATGGTCACCTCCAAGCCCTCGGCCTTGTAGTAGCCCTTGGCCTGCGCCACGTAGTAGCCGGCAAACTGCGCCTGGGGCAGCCACTTCAATTGCACAGTCACCTTGTCGGCGGCGTGTGCGGTCATGCCGCACACCGCCACTACCGCGGCCATCAGGCCTTTGCTCACCAGAGAAGAACGATTCATAGAACACTCCTTGGGTTTGGGATGGAAACAAAACACAACTGAACTAACGACTACGAAGAAAAACTAAAACGGGCACGGGGCCTGGGACCATTATTGTTGACCCCGAATCGACGGATGCCAAAACGCGGCACGCCGCTCCAAAGCAACAAGCAAGGCATAGGCCAACGAGCCGGTGACCGCGGCCACCACGATCGCACCCCATACCAAAGACATGTTCATCTTGGCCGCCTCGGTCGATATCCGAAAGCCCAGGCCCACCGTGGGTGAGCCAAAAAATTCGGCGACGATGGCACCAATCAGGGCCAGCGTGGCATTGACCTTCAGCGCACCAAAGATGAAGGGCGTAGCCGAAGGCAGGCGCAGTGACCACAGCGTGCGGCCATAACTGGCGGCATAGCTGTGCATCAGCTCGCGCTCCAGCTTGCCCGATGCCTGCAGGCCCGCCAGCGTGGACACCAGCATGGGGAAGAAGGTCATCAGCACGACGACCGCGGCCTTGGACGGCCACTCAAAGCCAAACCACATCACCGCGATTGGCGCCACCGCCACCAGCGGCACGGTGCTGGTGAGCGAGGCCAGGGGCAACAAGCCGCGCTGCAGAAACGGCATGCGGTCAATCGCCACCGCCACAGCAAAGCCCAGGCCACTGCCCAGCAGCCAGCCCACGCACACGGCCTTGAGCACGGTTTGGCTGAAGTCGTCCCACAGCTTGGTGGGGTTGTCGATCAGGGCCTGCAGGATCAGCGTGGGGGCGGGTAGCAGCACGCGCGGCACCTCCAAGGCAACGACCAGCATCTGCCAGAAGTACAACACCCACAGGCCAAAGAGGCCCGCGGTCAACACGCCGTCCCAGCGGGTGCCCTGAATGGCGGCTACGCGGCGTAGGGTCCACAGGGCAACCACACCCAAGGTGGCAAGCATCACCCAGAATACGGCGGTGGGCGGGCTGCTGCCTTGGGCCGCGGGGTGCAGGAACAGCAGGCTGGCGCAGGCCAGCGTAGCGAGCACCGCAACAGCCGTGGTGCGCAAGGATGGGGGGGCTGCCGGCTTCTTCATGGCTGCCTCCTATGCCGCAAAACCACATGCTCTGTGCCGGCCACCAGTGTGGTCAGCAACAGGCCCAACAGCGCCGACATCACCAGTGCCGACCAGATGGCCAGTGTGTTGCCATAGTAGGAGCCGGTCAGCAGGCGCGCGCCCAGGCCGGCCGTGGCACCGGTGGGCAACTCAGCCACCATGGCGCCGACCAGGCTGGCCGCAATGCCTACGCGCAGCGCTGGGAACAAAAAGGGCAGGGCTGCAGGCAGGCGCAGCATCCACAGGGCCTGCCAGCGGGTGGCGGCATAGGTGTGCATCATCTCGGTCTCAATCACCTGCGGCGAGCGCAAGCCCTGCACCATGGCCACGGTGACGGGGAAGAACGAGAGGTACATCGCAATGGCCGCCTTGGGTGCCAGGCCCTCCAGGCCCAAGCTGCCCAAAATCACCAGCACGATGGGCGCAATCGCCAGCACCGGCACGGTCTGCGAGGCCACGATCCATGGCAGCAGGGCGCGGTCCAGCGTGCGCGAGTGCACGATGGCCACAGCCAGCAGCAGGCCCAGCAGCGTGCCCAGTACAAAGCCGACCAGCGTGGTCTGACCGGTGACGGCCACGTGGAACAGCAAATTGCGCGGGGAATCCAGCGGCCAGTCCACCAGGCTGGACCAGAAGTCCAGCGCAATCTGGTGCGGGGCGGGCAGCACCGGGCGCTCCATATTCAGCGTGGTGCTGAGCACGTCTTGCCAAGTGAAGGGGTTGCCGGTGGGCGTCAGCACGCGTTCGATGGCGGCGCTGGCATTCATGGCCCAGGCGGCGCCGTACCAGATCAGCAGCAGCGCAAGCAGCACCACGGCGATCGGAGTTGCCTGCTTGAACAGGCCGATGGCAGACTTATTCGTGGTGGCCATCTGCAAGGGCCTCGCGCACTTCGTGCGCCACATCCATGAAGGCCTGCGTGTCGCGCAGGCCCAGGTGGCGTTCGTCGGGCAGCGGGGAGTCAATGACCTTGACAATGCGCCCGGGCCGCGGCGACATCACGACGATCTTGGTCGACAAATAGACCGCCTCGGCAATCGAGTGGGTCACAAACACCACGGTGCGGCGCTCGCGCTGCCACAGCTGCTGCAATTGTTCGTTGAGCCGGTCGCGGGTGATTTCGTCCAGCGCGCCAAAAGGCTCGTCCATCATCAAGATCTTGGGCTCAAAGGCCAGCGCGCGGGCGATGGACACGCGCTGCTGCATGCCGCCCGATAGCTGCCACGGGTATTTGCCTTCAAAGCCTTTGAGGCCCACGCGCTCCAGGTGCGCCAGGGCCGTGCTACGGTTCTGTGCTTTCTCGCCACCCTGAATCTGCAGCGGCAGCATCACGTTACCCAAAACGGTGCGCCAGGGGAACAGCGCGGGTGCCTGGAACACATAGCCATAGGCGCGGGCCAGGCGGGCCTCGTGCGGGCTGACGCCGTTGACCTGTACCTCGCCCTCGGTGATGTGCTCCAGGTCGGCGATCACGCGCAACAGCGTGGTCTTGCCGCAGCCCGAGGGGCCGATCAGGGAGACGAACTCGCCTTCGGCTATGCGCAGGTCGATGTTGGAGAGGGCGTGGACGGGGGTGTCGGCCGTCTGGTAGACCAGGCTGGCGTTGCGGACCTCCACCGCGGCGGTGGCAGATGCGGCAGCGCCGTCACTGCTGCCGGGGTTGCTGTCGCAGCCGGATGCGGACCTGGCACTGGGTGGCGCGGTGGATGGATCAGGTTTCATGGATAAAAACTAACCATTTGGTCAAATTATTGTAGGCCTTGCTTGCAAGATCCGTACCGCAATTTAGCCCACTATCCGCATTTACCCTGCCCCGGACTTACCCGCGTGTCCCCGGGGGCCTGCTCCAAGGCTGGAGGCCGGCTATTTCTACCCAATATGGGTTAGTTGAACAAGTGTCCAACGAAAAATGGCATTTAGCCCTCGTCGGTGCTTGTTATGCAGCTATCGAATGTATAGCGATCGCTCAGATCGCCTCGGTGCGCCGCAGCAGCCAGTCCAGCGCCGCGCCGCTGACCAGCGGTGAGAGTCGGGTGCGCACGGTGGCGTGGTAGGCGTTGAGCCAAGCGGTCTCGTCGGCGCGCAGCAGGCTCTTGTCGATGCAGCGGGTGTCGATGGGGCACAGCGTCAGCGTCTCGAATTCCAGGAAGTCACCAAACTGCTCCGTGGTCTTGGCGGGCACGTTCAGCACCAGGTTCTCGATGCGCACGCCCCATTGGCCAGCGCGGTACAGGCCGGGCTCGATGGAGGTGACCATGCCGGGCTGCATGGCCATGTTGGCGTCGGGAATGGCCTTGGAAATGCTTTGCGGGCCTTCGTGCACATTGAGGAAATAGCCCACACCGTGGCCGGTGCCGTGGCCGTAGTCCATGCCGTGTTCCCATAGCGGGCCGCGGGCCAGCGCATCCAGCATGGGCGACAGCGTACCCAACGGGAAGCGCGCGCGCGACAGGCCGATGGTGCCCTTGAGCACGATGGTGTAGTCGCGCTTTTGTGCGGCGCTGGGCGTGCCGATGGGCCAGACGCGGGTGATGTCGGTCGTGCCGCCGGGGTATTGGCCGCCGGAGTCGATCAGCAGCAGGCCGTCGCCCTCGATGACCGCATGGCTTTCGGCCGTGGCGCGGTAGTGGGGCATGGCGCCGTTGGCGTTGAAGCCGGCGATGGTGTTGAAGGACAGGCCGACAAAGCCGGGGCGCTTGGCGCGCTCCGCCGTCAGGCGCTCGTCAATCGTCAGCTCGGTGATGCGCTCTTTGCCCAGTGCGGATTCAAACCAGGCGTAGAAGGCGCACATGGCGGCGCCGTCCTGCTCCATGGCGGCACGCACGTGGGCGGCCTCAGATGCGTTCTTGCGGCTCTTGAGCAGGGTGCTGGGGTTGATGGCTTCCACCACCTTCACCGCTGCGGGGGCGCTTTCGCGCAGGCCCAAGGTGACGCGGCGTGGGTCCAGCAGCAGCACGGCATCGGCCGGCAATGTGGATAGTGCGGGGCCGGCCAGTGCATAGTCTTGCACGGCTACGCCGTCTTCCTTCAGGCGCGCGGCCAGGGCGGCGGGCACTTTGCCGGTGGCCACAAACAGCGTGGCACCGTTGGCGGTGATCAGCGCGTGGGCCAAGAAAACGGGGTTGTACGACACATCGGAGCCGCGCAGGTTGAACAGCCAGGCGATGTCGTCCACGGTGGAGATGAAGTGATGGCTGGCGCCCATGTGGGTCATGGCCGAGCGAACCTGGGCCAGCTTGACGCTGCGCGGCGCGCTGGCAAAGGCGGCTTCGTGTTCGTAGATAGGGGCCAGCGGCAGCGATGCGCGGTCGGGCCAGATGCTGGCAAACAGGTCCACATCGGTGCGCACGGTGGCGCCGACTTTGGCCAGTGTGTCGCGCAACTGTTGCGCTGCGGCCAGGCCCAGCACGGCGCCATCAACGCCGACCACTTGGCCATTGCCGGTGTTTTGCGCCAGCCACTGCACGTGGTGGGTAGATGCGCCGGTATCGATCTTGACCAGCTCAATGCCGGTGTGGGCCAGCTCGGTTTCGGCCTGTGTCCAGTAGCGGCTGTCGGCAAACAGCGCGGCGCGGTCGCGCGTGACGACCAAGGTGCCCATGGAGCCGGTGAAGCCGGACAACCATTCGCGGCCTTGCCAGCGCGCGGGCAGGTATTCGGACAGATGGGGGTCGCTGGAAGGCACCAGGCAAGCGGCCAGGCCCAGCTCCGTCATGGTGCTTTGGGCGCTGGCGATGCGTTGGGCAAAAACTTCAGGGCTGGCAGTCATCGCGGTTCCTTGTGGGAAGGGGGTTGGCGCCTGGGGTGGGGCGCAAACCTGCGATTGTAAAGAGTGGCTTTCGCGTTTGCCGCTGTGCGGCCGTAGTCCCTTCATGCAAGAGCGTTTCTGAGGGCGCCCGCCACAGGGCCGGGGTGAACGCCGCCGTTCGTGTCCCCCGCCCCTGCATGGTGCTTGCCATGCAGGGGCTCCTCCTTTACCTCACTTTGGCGCTCACCCCAGCCCAGCGGCTGGAGGTTCCTCTATGAGTCTCTCTCTTACAGGCGGGTTACGCCGGGCACATAACCCACGAGTTCGCCGTTGACATACAAGGCGCCTTCGGGCGCGCCGGCTTCGGCATAGAACTCGTAAACCATCTCGGTGGGTGCGCGTTGGCGGGCCCGCTCGGTGGCGCTCAGGGCGCGCGACAACTGTGCCAAGCTATGGCTGACCGCACGCAACATGCCTGCTAACAGGCGACGAACAGATGGACCGTGTGGGGCGTAGTACGGGGCGGTCCGGGTGTGAAAACTTCCTACCATGGTGATGTCTCCTGGCTGGGCGGCCGCGTCCTGGGCGGGCGCCGGATTGATTTATTGACAACTGGGGGGTCTGGCGTGGGCGGCTACGGGGCCGCGGGATCGCACAGGTTTTTGCAGACAAATATTGGCGGGCAACAGGGTGAAATGCGACATAGGTATCTCCTTCGGTTGGTGGTGGTGGCAGAAAAAAACAGGTACAAAAAAAGCCCGGACTGCTTTCGCACCCGGGCTTCTGTGGAGAGAAGAACGCTTGACAGGTCAAGCGTGCACTCGTCGTCTCACAGACGCCCCCGGTCGGGCGCGACGGTTATTTCCACCTCGATTGGCACGGTCCAATGGCTTGGCCGACAGCTGCGCCGCGCGCTGGCTGAGACAAGCAATTTCAAAAACAAACAGGACCATGGAAAACGGGTGGAGGGTTGATCGGACTTGCAGTGCGGGTGCTCTAGGCACCATGGGCGCTGCAAACTTGCTCAAATGATAAATTAAGATTAATTTTGAGCAAATAGTTTTTATCAAAAAAGATAAAAACTATTTCTTCTGTCGCAGAGGTGCAACACCGGCTTGGGAGCGCAGCCACAGGGAGTGGGCGTCCGTGGTGGGGGAGGCCTGGGCTGTGGCGGGGGCCGTGGCTGGCGCCTTCGGTTTCGTGGCCGTGGTGGGTGCCGCGGCGGGCTTGGCCTCGCTCGCGGTGGGGGTCAGCACCTCACCCAGCAGGTCCAGCAAACGGGTACGCGCCCGTTGCGGGTGGCGGCGGTAATAGGTCAGCACCAGGCCAATGATGAAGCGCTCGTCATCATCCCGCGGGGCGTGGCTGTCGCTGGCGGATTCGGCCACTGCAGCGGGTTTGGCGGGGCTGGCGCCTTGGGCGTGGACCTGGTCCATCCAGCCGTGGGGCTTGTGGCATAGCTGCTCGAACTGGCGGGCCAGGCGCTCCCCGATCTGGCGGGAGCGGCCCTTGATCTGGCTCCAGTAGCTGGGCTGTATCTGCACCTTTTCGGCAAAGCGGCCTTCCAGCCCTCGCAGGGTGGCGGCATCGGGGTGTTTGATCGTGTTGCGCACAAACTCATCGAACAAGGCTAGTGCGTTGTCAAAGCGGATCTGTGCCAGGTCGAAAGGGCTGGACATAGGTGCGAATGATAAACCTGCCTTGCGCAAGGCCTATGGCAGGCCCGCCCGCCGTCCCCGCTGCGTCCCGGGAGATAGACCCATCGCGTCATCGGTTTGTCACGGTGTTTTGCAGTTTGTGCACGGCTTTGGGCAGTGCGTCGCCTGCTGCTGGCGGCGCCCGCGGCGGTCTGGGTACAGTCAAGGCATTCATAGTCGTTGAGTGAGCCTTTTGCCATGAGCAGTCCCAATATTCCGCAACCGATCTCCAGCGCCTGGACGCGCTTTGCCACGGCCTGTGTGGCCACCTACCACCGCTACGGGAATTGGTTGGTCAGCATCAGTTGGTGGCGTTTCATGGGGCTGTCCTTGCTGTTGCTGATTGCCGTGGGGGTTATCCACGATCTGCCGCCCTTTAGCTGGACCTATGTCGAGCCCGTGCACCGGCACGCAACCCCTAAACCGCCTCAGCCGCCCAAAGCCCGTGCAGAAGTGCACAAAGAGAAGTCTTCGAAAAATGGCAAAGACGGACTGGATATTGTGGTCAACGAGCGCGGTGTGAAGGTCACTTCCATCCCGGCTACGCCTGTTCCACCCACGCCCGCACCCGCAGCGTCGCCCGCGCCCGCGGCGCCGGCCGCCCCAGCTGCGAAGGCCGAAGTGGCCGAGCCGGCCACTCCCAAGCCGGAAATCCATATCACGCTACCGCCAGGTGCAGACAACGAAACCGTGCGCGAAGCCATAGCGGACGCCAAGCGGGACATCCAGGATGCCATGCAAGAGGCACGCAGAGACGCCAAGCAGGCGGCAGAGGACGCCCGGAGCATTGCAGAGGAGGCTAGAGACGCCGCCGAAGAGGCCATGGGCGTATGGCGGCCCTCGTCGGGGCGCATCCACACCTACGGCGAATCCATGATGCCGCTGACGATGTGGTTCATCCTGCTGTCGGGCATCTTGAAGATCACCTACAAGGGCAAGGTTCAGGCCGAGGCCAAGGCCGCACAGGCTACCGAGGTGGCTGAGTCCGAATCGCTGAAACGCCAGGTCATCGAGGCCCGCATGGCCGCGATGCAGGCCCAGGTGGAGCCGCACTTCTTGTTCAACACGTTGGCCAGCATTGACCACTTGATAGAAACCGACCCGGCCCGCGCCAGCATCATGCAAAAGAATTTGATTGCCTTGTTGCGCGCCAGCATGCCCAGCATGCGAGAGGCCAATGCGCAGGGCAGCACGCGGGACCTGGGCAAGGAGCTGGCCGTGATACGCCCCTATCTGGAGATCCTGAAGGTGCGCATGGAAGAGCGCCTGCAGACCGAGGTGCGCGTCAGCGACGGCTTGCTGTCCGCCGAGTTCCCGCCCATGATGCTGCAAAGCCTGGTGGAGAACGCCATCAAGCACGGGCTGGAGCCCAAGGCCGAGGGCGGGCAGTTGACCGTCAGCGCCGAGATTGTGCATGGCAAGCTGGCCGTGGCCGTCGTCGACACCGGTCTGGGCTTTGGCAAGGCCGCCACCGCAGGCACCGGTATTGGTTTGAGTAACATCCGGGAACGCTTGGCTTTGCTGTACGGCGGCAAGGCCAGCCTGAATGTGGCGGAGACAGCCGGCGGCGGCACCACGGTGACGATCACGGTGCCCTATGTGGTCCGCACCGAAGACCCGCCGGCGCCGGCCGCATGATGGCCGCAGCAAGAGACGACAACACAAGAAACAATGCTTTGCATGGATGGAGTGAACCAATGACCCGCGCCCTGATTGCCGATGACGAACGCCTGATGCGTGAACAGCTGCGCGCCCGCCTGCAAGAGGTGTGGCCCGAGCTGGAGATCGTGGCCGAAGCCAAGAACGGCCTGGAGGCCGTGGCCCTGACCGAGCAGCACCACCCCGACATCGTGTTCCTGGACATCCGCATGCCCGGCCTGACCGGTGTGGACGCAGCGCGGCAAATTTCTCAGTTGCCCACCTTTGACGAGGCCGATGGCTGGCCGGGTTGCGAGATCGTCTTCATCACCGCCTACGACCAGTACGCCGTGCAGGCCTTTGAGCAGGGCGTGGTGGACTATGTGCTCAAGCCCGCCGAGCGCGAGCGCCTGATGGTGACCGTGGACCGCATACGCAAGCGCATGGCGGACCGCGCGGCGTCGTCCGCGTCGATCAGCAGCGCGGACGACTTGCCAACCCCCCTACCCGCCCACACGCCCGATATGCAGCAACTGCTGCAAAAGCTGGCCGGCCAGCTCAACCCCCAAGGACCCGCGAAGCTGCAGTGGATACAGGCCACGGTGCGCCAGGCCATCCAGATGATTCCGGTGGAAGACGTGCTGTTCTTCGTGTCCGACGAAAAGTACACCCGCGTGCAGACCGCCACGCTGGAGGCGCTGATCCGCAAGCCCATCAAGGAGCTGGTCGAAGAGCTGGACATGCAACTCTTCTGGCAAATCCACCGCTCCACCTTGGTCAACATCAAGGCCGTAGCTGGCGTCAGCCGCGATGAGCGCGGCCGCCAACTGGTCAGCGTGCGCGGCAGCAACGAGAAGCTGGAAGTGAGCCGCAGCTACACCGGCCTGTTCAAGGCCATGTAGTCCACGCCCTCATCCGCGCTGTTGGCAGGCCCGTCAGCGACAATGGCCGCCACTATGTTGATGGTTCGTCTGTTTCGCCTGCTGGGCCGCCTGCCTTTGTCCTGGATGCAGCGCCTGGGTGCGCTGCTGGGCTGGCTGGCGTGGTTGTTGTCCGGTGCCTACCGCCGCCGCCTGGAGCAGCAGGCATCCGACGCCGGGTTCACCCCCGCGCAGTACCGCCCCGCCGTGGGTGCAATCGGCACCATGGTGACCGAGCTGCCGTGGCTGTGGCTGCGCCCACAGGGCCAGGGCGTGCTGCACCTGGTGCAGTGGGACGGCGTGCAGCACTTTGAGGCCGCGCTGGACGCGGGTCAGGGCGTCATCCTGGCTCTGCCGCATCTGGGCTGCTGGGAAATGATTGGCCAGTCTCTGGCCGAGCGCTATGGCCCTACGCGCGGCCCTCTGGTGGCCTTGTACCGGCCGGCGCGCAAGGCCTGGCTGGCACCTTTGGTGGCCAGCTCGCGCGACCGCCCCGGCCTGAAGGCCGTGCCCACCAGCGTGTCGGGCGTGCGCAGCCTGATCCGTGTGCTGCGCGGCGGCGGCTATACCGCCATCCTGCCGGACCAGGTTCCGCCCCAAGGCCAGGGTGCCTGGGCCCCGTTCTTTGGCCGGCCTGCCTACACCATGACGCTACTACCAAGGCTGGCCCAGCAAAGCGGCGCCAAAGTGCTGCTGTGTTGGTGTGAGCGCCTGGGGGCCGGCAAGGGCTATGTGATGCACTTCGAGCCTTTGGACGCGCCTGCACTGCACGACGCCCAAGCCACGCCCGAGGCGGCCACGGCCGCCGTCAACGCCGGCATGGAGCGGCTGATCGCCCGTGCGCCGGGCCAGTACCTGTGGTCTTACAACCGGTACAAGCAGCCGGCGCAGGATGCCTGAGTAGAGCGTTGGATTTTGGATGCGCTACAAATTAAATAGCGCATTAAACATATACGACGAGGGCTAGCGGCCGATTGACCTTAAGCCGATCGGCCCAAACTCTGTTCAAGCGACCGCGGGTGCCGCCGTCCGTGCTGCCAGGCCCTTGGGAATGGCCTTGAGCAACTGCTGGGTGTAGGCGTGCTGCGGGTTGCGGTAAATCTCTTCGGCCAGGCCGCGCTCCACAATCTCGCCCTGGCTCATGACCAGCATGTCGTCAGCCATGTACTTGACCACGGCCAGGTCATGGCTGATGAACACGTACGACAGGCCAAACTCTTCTTGCAGGTCCAACAGCAGGTTCAGCACCGTGGCCTGTACGCTGACGTCCAGCGCGCTGACACTTTCGTCGCAGACGATGATCTCGGGCTTCATGGACAGGCAGCGCGCAATGGCGATGCGCTGGCGTTGGCCGCCAGAGAATTCATGCGGGTACTTGCCAAACGCATTGCGGGGCAGGCCTACTTTCTCCAGCAGGGCCAGGGCCATGCGGGCGCGCTCGTCTTCGTCTTTGCCAATGCTGTGGATGCGCATGGGCTCCATCAGGATCTGCGCAATCGTGAAGCGGGGGTTCAGGCTGGCATAGGGGTTTTGGAAGATGATCTGGATGCGGCTGCGGTATGCGCGCATCTGGTCGGCGTTCAAATGGGCCAGGTCCTTGCCGTCAAACAGAATGCTGCCGGTGGTGGCATCGGTCAGGCGGGTCAGCATCATGCCGATCGTGGTCTTGCCCGACCCGGATTCACCCACCACACCCAGCGTGCGGCCCTTGTGCAGCGTGAAGTCGGCCTGCTTGACCGCGGGGAAGATGGTGTGGCCGAACAGGCCGCGCTTGAGCTTGTATTCCTTGCGCAGGCCGCTGACCGTGACCAGGGGCGCGCCGGTGGCGGCCGTGCTGACGCGCTGCTCGGTGACGATGGGGCGGTTTTCCACAAAATCGTCGATGACGGGCAGGCGCTTGGGGCGGTTGTCCAGGTTGGGGCGGCAGGCAATCAAGGCCCGTGTGTAGGTGTCCTTGGGGGCGTTGAAGATGGTTTCCACATCGCCGGTCTCGCGCACTTGGCCGTGGCGCATGACGATGACCTGGTCGGAGATTTCGCCGACCAGGCCCAGGTCGTGGCTGATGAACAGCACGCTCATCTTCTTGCGCTGCTGCAGCTTGGAGATCAGGTCGGTGATCTGGCGCTGCACGGTCACGTCCAGTGCGGTCGTGGGCTCGTCGGCAATCAGCAGCTTGGGCTCGCAGGCGATGGCGATGGCGATCATCACGCGCTGCTGCTGGCCGCCCGACAGTTCGTGCGGGTAGGCCTTGAGGCGCTCCTTGGGGTTGGGAATGCCCACCTCGGTCATCAGCTCCAGCGCCCGGTCCAGCGCCTGGCGCGGATTCAGGTTCATGTGGATGCGCAGCACCTCGGCAATCTGCTCACCAACGGTGAACACGGGGTTCAGCGAGCTCATGGGCTCCTGGAACACCACCGAGATGTCCTTGCCGCGCATGGCGCGGATGTCTTCGGTGGGGGCGGTCAACAAATTGTTGCCGTTGTAGAGGATCTTGCTGTCCGGGCTGACGATGGCGTTTTCGGGCAGCAGGCGCACGATGCTCATGGCGGTGACGCTCTTGCCGCTACCGGATTCGCCGACCAAGGCCACGGTGGAGTTGGCGGGGATGTCGAAGCTCACACCCTTGACGGCTTGGGCCGTCTCGGTCTTGCTCATCCGAAAGGAAACCTGCAGGTCTTGAACGCTGATTAGATTGGTCATTCTTGTTCTCCAGCGATCAACGCAGTTTGGGGTCCAGCGCGTCGCGCAGCGCATCGGTCAACAGGGCGAAGGCGGTCACAAACGTGGCCATCATCGTTGTGGCGGCAATCAGCTGCCACCACTTGCCCTGCACCAGCTCGGATTGCGCCTCGGTCAGCATCGTGCCCCAGCTCACCATGTCCAGCGGCACGCCCAGGCCCAGGAAGGACAAGATCACCTCGGCCTTGATGAAGCTCACCACATGCAGGCTCAATTGCACCAGCACCACGTGGCTGATGTTGGGCAGTATGTGCACAAACATGCGCGACATGTGGCTGGCGCCAATGGCCTCGGCCGCACGCACGTACTCGCGGGAACGGTGCTTGATGTATTCGGCGCGCACCAGGCGGTAGATGCCGGTCCAGCCCACCACGCTCAAGATGATGATGACGGTCCACACGCCGCCGCTGATGACCTTGGCCATGGGGCCGGATTTCAGCACGGCGGCTACGGACAGCATCAGCAGGATGTAGGGGATGGACGTGAACACGTTGTACAGCCATTCCAGAAAGTCCCCGGCCTTGCCGCCGAAGTAGCCGCCAATGGCGCCCAGGATGGTGCCGATGATGGTGGCAAACAGCGCTGAGATCAGCCCCACCGTGATGGAGACCTGGCCGCCCTTGATGACCTTGCTGACAATGTCGCGGCCCAGTTGGTCGCCGCCAAAGGGCAGGGTGTCGGACTTTTCAGCCGCCTTGGTATTGAACTTGGAGGCCCGCTCGGCCCACTCTTTGTAGCGAGGCGCCAGCGGGTCGATATCGCTGATGTCTACGGCCGCACCCTCTGCGCCTTCGACGACCGCGGTTTGTGATCCATCCACAATCTTGCCAACGAAGTGGGGCGGGGCGAAAGCCGTGCCCACTTCCTTTTGCCAGTCCTTGGCTACCAGCCCCAACTGGGCCAACACCACCAGGCCGATGAACAGCAGCGTGATGACCAGCGAGACCATGCCCACGCGGTTGCCCTTGAGGCGCTTCCAGGCCGATGCCCAGACGCCGGGCGAATGGGGTAGCGCTTGCACAATATCCAGACTCATTTCAGCACCACCCGTGGATCAACAAATTTATAGAGAACGTCGGTCACCAGGTTGATGACCATGGTCAGGGTTGCCAGGTACACCGTGGCGGCCTGGATGACGGGGTAGTCACTGCGGTTCACGGCGGTTACGACTTCGCGGCCCAGGCCGGGAATGGAGAAGAAGGCTTCAATCAGGAAGGAGCCGATGAAGATGCCGGGTAAGAGCGTGGCCACATTCGTCAGGATGGGGATCATCGCGTTGCGCAGCACATGCTTGAACAAGATGGTGTTCTCGGTCACGCCCTTGGCGCGGGCCGTGCGCACATAGTCGTGGCCGATCTCGTCGAGGAAGAAGCTGCGGTACAGGCGCGTTTCGGGCGCCAGGCTGACCAGCACCACCAGCAAGACGGGCAGCGGCGCGTAGGTGGTCAGGTTCTTCCACAGGCTGTCGCTCCAGCCCTGCACCGGGAACCAGCCTAGCAGGAAGGCGAATACATATTGCCCCACGACGATGTAGACCAAGAGGCTGATGGACAGCGCCACGGTGGAAATCAGCATCACGGTGCGGTCGATCAGGCTGCCGCGCACATAGGCCACGGCCATGCCGGCGGTGATGGCCAGTGCCAGTTGCAGTATCAGGATGGGGACCATGATGGTCAGCGTGACGGGCAGGCGTGTGGCGAAGATCTCGGAGATGGCTTCGTTCGTGGCCCAGCTCTTGCCCCAGTTGAAGGTGAAGATCTGCTGCATGAAGATCCACAACTGCTCCCAAACCGGGCGTTCCAGCCCCAATTGGGTGCGAATGGATGCAATTTGGGCCTTGGTGGCACTTTGGCCGGCCATGATGGTGGCCGGGTCGTCGCCGAACCATTTGAACAAAAAGAAGATCAGAAGAATCACACCCACGAGGGTGGGGATCATCTGCAAAAGGCGTCGGATGATGTATGAAAACATAAAATTTGTCGTTTCACTAGGGTGAAACGCCCATGGAACTTGCGCAAGGCGCGGATTATGCTTCACGCTTTGCGTCACCGCATCAGTGTTTGTCTGAGGATAGAAATGAAGGTTGTTAAGTATTTAGGGGCTGCGGCTGTGTTATCGCTGGCCCTGACCCAGGTCCATGGTGCCGAATCGGCGAACCAGCCCGAAAAGGTGTTCCGCTATGCGTTCCGGGTCGCTGAGACGGGGTTCGATCCGGCCAAGATTTCCGATCTGTACTCGCGTACGGTCACCGAAAACGTGTTTGAAGCGCTGTACACGTTTGACTACCTGGCGCGGCCGGTCAAGGTCATTCCCTTGATTGCGGATGGCATGCCGGTCATCACCGACGACTTCAAGACCTACACCATCAAGCTCAAGCACGGTATCTATTTTGCGGATGACGCGGCCTTCTGTGATGCAGAGGGCAAGAACTGCAAGAAGCGCGAAGTGACCGCGCAAGACTTTGTCTACAGCATCAAACGTATATACGACCCCAAGACCATCAGCCCGGTGGCCAGCGACTTTGAAGAGCTGAAGCTGGTGGGGATGAACGAGTTGCGCGCCAAGGCCGAAAAATCGAGCACGGGATTTGATTACGACACGGAGGTCGAAGGCCTGCGGGCCTTGGACCGCTACACCATCCAGTTCAAACTGATGGAGACCCGTCCACGTTTCCTATACAACCTGGCGGACTCCAGCATCGTGGGCGCGGTGGCACGCGAAGTCATCGAAAAGTATGCCGACAAGACCATGGAGCACCCGGTGGGCACGGGGCCTTTCAAGCTGGACCGCTGGAAGCGTTCGTCGAGCATGACCTTTGTCAAGAATCCGAACTTCCGCGAATCCTATTACGACGCCCAGCCCGCCCCGGATGACGCCGACGCGCAAGCCATCTACAAGCAGATGAAGGGCAAGCGCCTGCCCATGGTGGACAAGGTGGAGGTGTCCATCATTGACGAGGAGCAGCCCCGCTGGCTCGCCTTCCTGGGCAACGAGCATGATTTCTATGAGCGCATGGCGCCCACCTTTGCCTACCAGGCCATACCCAATAACAAGCTGGCGCCCAACCTCGTGAAGCGCGGTATTGTGATGGCGCGGACGGTGTCACCCGATGTGGTGGTGCACTACTTCAATATAGAGGACCCCATCGTCGGTGGTTACACACCCGATAAGGTGGCCCTGCGCCGCGCCATTGCGCTGGCCTTCCACTCGGAAGAGGAAATCAAGCTGCCGCGCCGCAACCAGGCCATGGCCGGGCAGAGCACGATTCAGCCCATGACCTACGGCTACGACCCGAAATTCAAGACCGAAATGAGCGAATACAGCCCGGCCAAGGCCATGGCCTTGCTGGATATGTATGGGTATGTGGACAAGGACGGTGACGGCTGGCGCGATATGCCGGACGGCAAGCCCTTGGTCATTGAATACGCCTCGCAAGCGGATGCGCTGTCGCGGGAATTGACCGAGATCTGGCGCAAGAGCATGGACGCCATTGGCGTCAAGATCAAATTCAAGATTGCCAAGTGGCCCGAAAACCTGAAGGCCGCCCGCGCCAACAAGCTGCAGATGTGGGGGCTGGGCTATAGCGCCAGCGTGCCCGATGGTGATGGCGCGCTGGGCCTGGCCTATGGTCCTGCCAAGGGCGAAGGCAATCTGTCGCGCTTTGATTTGCCGGCTTTCAACAAGTTGTATTTACAACAGCAGGTCATGCCCGATGGCCCTGAGCGCCTGGCCGTGATGCAACAGGCTTCCAAGCTGATGGTGGCCTATATGCCCTACAAAGTGAGTGCGCACCGCATCATGACCGACATGCTGCACCCCTGGTTCTCGGGCTATCTGCGCCATCCCACATCCCGTGCATTCTGGAAGTACATCGACGTCGACATGACCAAGGTGCCCAAGTCATAAAGGGTTTACCCTCATGACCCCGGCCCACCGGGGTGCTGGGGGGAGCCCCTACAATTCGGCACTTTCCTCAAATGCTTATCTGCAACCCGGGAGGGCGGTCGGATGTTCGCACAACGAACCCATGCCTGCCTTCAAATGATTAGGAACACCATGCAATTGCGCACCCAACTGACGGCCGTCGCGGCCCTGACCTTGGCATTGGCCGGCCCCAGCCTGGCTGCGATCCTCCCACCCGGCACCCAACTGCATGCAACGCAGAACCTGGTGCGCAGCAATGGTTCCGAACCCGAGAGCATGGACCCCGCGGTGGCAGAAACTGTGCCCGCCAACCAGATTCTGCGTGATCTGTTCGAAGGCCTGACCGCTACCGACACCACCGGCAAGACCGTCCCCGGCGTGGCCGAGAGTTGGAAGCAGACCAATCCCACGACCTGGGTCTTCAAGCTGCGCACCAATGCGAAGTTTTCCAATGGTGACCCCATTGTTGCGGACGATTTCGTCTACGGCATCCGTCGCTTCGTGGACCCCAAGACAGCATCGCCTTATGCTGCCACGTTCGGTAATTTCCTGCTGAATGGCCTGGAAGTGGCGCAAGGCAAAAAGCCTACGACCGAACTGGGCGTCAAGGCGCTGGACAAGCACACGCTGGAACTCAAGACCCAGGACCCGGTGCCTTTCATGGCAGAGCTGGTTGCCAACACCCAGTTGGGCCCCGTTCACAAAGCCACGGTTGAGAAGTTTGGCAAGGACTGGGTCAAGCCCGGCAATATGGTCGGCAATGGCGCGTTTGTGCTGAAGGACTGGCAGGTCAACAACCGTATCGTCGTGGAAAAAAATCCCCAGTATTGGGACGCTGCCAATGTGCAGCTGGCCAAGGTGACTTATCTGCCCATTGAAGACCAGTTTGCGGACATCAAGCTGTGGGAGTCCGGTGAGACGGACTACGTTTACCAAATGCCCCCAGGCGTGTTTGATAAGTACAAGGCGCAGTACCCCAAGGAACTGCGCAACCAGGCCATCATCGGCGTGCGCTACTACGATTTCCAGACCAAGGACCCGGTGTTCAAGGATGTGCGCGTGCGCAAGGCCTTGTCCATGGTCATCGACCGCGAAATCTTGTCCAAGCGCGTCACGGCCGATGGCCAACCACCCGCGTACAGCCTGATCGTCAATGGCGTGGTCGGCGCGGACCCCACGCCCTACGAGTGGGCCAACTGGCCCATGGACAAGAAAGTGGCTGAGGCGAAAAAGCTGTTGGAGCAGGCTGGCGTGAAGCCCGGCACCAAGTACACCTTCTCGTACAACACCAGCGAATACCACAAGAAGATGGCCGTGTTCGTGGCCTCTGAGTGGAAGACCAAGCTCGGCATCATCATGGAAACCGAGACCATGGAATTCAAGGTGCTGGCCAAGAAGCGCCACGATGGCGCGTTCCAATTGGCGCGCAATGGCTGGCTGGCTGACTACAACGATGCGACCACCTTTCTGGCTCTGGTGCGCTGCGACTCCGACCAGAACACCAACTTCTATTGCGACCGTGAAGCCGAAGCCCTGATCCAGAAGGGCAACCAGTTGACCGATGCGGCCAAGCGCAAGGAATTGCTGACCCAGGCCTCCAAGAAGATCATGGATGGCTACCCCATCATCCCCATGGTGCAGTATTCCTTGCCGCGTTTGATCAAGTCCTATGTCGGCGGCTATTCGGAGTTGAATCCGCAAGACCACTACCGCAGCAAAGACTTCTACATCATCAAGCACTAAGGGGCTTTCGCGATGTGGTCTTACACCCTGCGCCGCATTCTGGCGGCGATCCCGACCGTGTTCGTCGTGATCACGGTCTGCTATCTGCTTTTGCATGCCACGCCCGGCGGTCCCTTCGACAGCGACCGCAAAGTGTCGGCCGCCGTGCTGGCCAACCTGGAGGCCAAATACCACCTGGACCTGCCGCTGTGGCAGCAATACCTGTTGTACTTCAAAGGCCTGCTGCAAGGTGATCTGGGTGCTTCGTTCCGCTATGCGGACTGGTCCGTCAATGACCTGGTAGCGGCCGCGTTGCCGGTGTCTCTGGGTATCGGTGGCATCGCCATGTTGCTGTCGGTGGTGATCGGTGTCAGCCTGGGTATTTTTGCCGCGTTGCGGCAGAACAGCGTGGTGGACCACTTTGTAATGCTGTTGGGCAACGTGGGCAGCGCCGTGCCCAGCTTCGTGCTGGGCCCGGTGATGATCATCATCTTTGCGATCGCTCTGAAGTGGTTGCCTGCGGGTGGCTGGCATGATTTCGATTTTCGTTTCATGATTCTGCCCATCGCGTTGCTGACCATCATCAATGTGTCCACCATTGGTCGCGTTATGCGCGGCAGCTTGATCGAGGTGATGCACAGCAACTTCATCCGCACGGCGCGCGCCAAAGGCCTGCCCACCCGCGTGGTGGTGATGCGCCATGCATTGAAGCCCGCGCTATTACCTGTGGTCTCGGTGCTCGGCCCGCTCGCGATTTCGTCGATCACAGCCGCACTGGTTACGGAGACCGTGTTTTCCTTGCCCGGTCTGGGCAAGTTGATCGTGAATGGTGCGGGCAACCGCGACTACACCCTGGT
Organism: Rhodoferax sp. GW821-FHT07G04; assembly: GCF_059418585.1. Lineage (NCBI taxonomy): Bacteria > Pseudomonadati > Pseudomonadota > Betaproteobacteria > Burkholderiales > Comamonadaceae > Rhodoferax > Rhodoferax sp. GW821-FHT07G04. Next base: position 1,338,106 of record NZ_JBWKQD010000002.1, on the reverse strand, counting down.
GCTGGGCTTGGTGGTCTTGATCACCGTGTTGACCGTCACCTTGAATCTGCTGGTGGACTTGGCCTATGCCTGGCTGGACCCCAAGATTCGTTACTGAGTTTCCTATGCTGACTCCCCAAGAATCTTCTGGCCTGGTGGCCAAAGTGGCCGAGGCCGCTGCGCAGCCGGGAGCCGCGCTTAGCGGTGGCCGCAGCCTCTGGTCCGACGCACGCCGCCGTTTTCTCCGCAACAAGGCGGCCCTCATCAGCCTGGGCATGCTGACCCTGATTTGCCTGGCCTGCATCATCGGTCCCGGCCTGCTACCCCATGCTTTCGACAGCACCGACTGGGAGGCCATGAGTTTCCCTCCGAGCATGGTCAACTCCCATTTCTGGGGAACGGACGACGCGGGGCGCGATCTGCTGGTGCGTTGCCTGATCGGTGGGCGCATTTCGCTGACCGTGGGCTTGATGGCCACTTTTTCGTCTGTGACGTTGGGTATCGTGTGGGGTGCGACGGCGGGTTTTGTCGGCGGCAAGGTCGACGCCTTCATGATGCGCGTTGTCGACATGATGTATGCCATCCCCTACCTGCTGATCGCCATTCTGCTGGTGACCATCTTGGGGCGCGAGTTCTACTTGGTGGTGCTGACGATCACCGTGTTTTCGTGGATGGACATGGCGCGTGTGGTGCGCGGACAAACTCTGTCTCTGCGCTCCAAAGAATATGTAGAGGCCGCGCGCTCCATTGGCGTGACCACGCCGCGCATCATCTTCCGCCACATCGTGCCCAATCTCTTGGGCGTGGTGGTGATCTACACCACCGTGACGGTGCCTGGCGTCATCTTGACTGAGTCGGTGCTGTCCTTCCTGGGGCTGGGCATTCAAGAGCCTATGACCAGCTGGGGCGTGTTGATCCAGGATGGCGCCAAGACCATGGAGGCAACGCCGTGGATTCTGCTGTTCCCCGCGGGTTTGCTGTCCATCACCCTGTATTGCTTCAACTTCATTGGCGACGGTTTGCGTGACGCGCTGGACCCTAAGGAACGGTGACCAGAACATGCATTTATTGGACGTCAAACAACTGGGGGTGCAGTTTCAAACCCCCGACGGCGTGGTCAGCGCCGTCAATGGCATCAACTTCACGCTGAACCGCGGCGAGACCCTGGGCATTGTGGGCGAGAGTGGCTCGGGCAAGAGCCAATCCATGCTGGCGATGATGGGCCTGCTGGCCATCAATGGCCGTGCGACGGGGCAGGTGCTGTACCAGGGCCAGGATCTGATCAGCATGCCAACGGCAGACCTGAATCGTGTGCGCGGCAACCGTGTCGCGATGATCTTCCAGGACCCGATGACATCACTCAACCCCTATCTGACGGTTGAACGGCAGATGACCGAAGTGCTGGAGTTCCACAAGGGCATGAGCCGCAAGGACGCGCGCGTCAAAGCCATCCAGGCACTCGACGCGGTCAAGATGCCGGAGGCCGCAAGGCGCATCGGCATGTATCCGCATGAGTTCTCGGGTGGCATGCGCCAGCGGGTGATGATTGCGATGTCGTTGTTGTGCGAACCCGATGTCTTGATCGCTGACGAACCCACAACCGCGTTGGACGTGACCGTGCAAGCGCAGATCCTGATTTTGATGCGCGAGCTGCAACGCGATTTCGGCACCGCCATCATCATGATCACCCACGACCTGGGCGTTGTTGCCGGCTTGTGCGACAAGGTCATGGTCTTGTACGGTGGCCAGGTCATGGAGCAAGCCAATGCCGAGGCTATTTTTTACAAACCCTCGCATCCCTACACCGGCGGTTTGCTGGCAGCTGTGCCGCACCTGGAGGGCGGAGACGCGCCGATGCTGGCCATTCCCGGGTCGCCGCCCAATATGGCGAAATTACCTGCGGGTTGTCCTTTCACCGAGCGTTGCGTGATGGCGCTGCCCCAGTGCGGTACCGTGCGTCCCGTGCTGACCCAGGCTTCACACGATGCTCAGGTGCTGCGAGCCTGCCATCTCCCCGTGGAAGATGTATCGCAGAATTTGCAGCGCTTGAAAGCGGAACAAGGAGTCCCAGCATGAGCGCCGCCGCTACTCCCAACACGGGCAAGGCCTTGTTGTCCGTCAAGAATTTGCGCGTCCATTTTCCGATTCGGGGTGACAGTCCCTGGCCCTGGGCGCCCAGCCGTGTTCTCAAGGCGGTGGACGGCGTGTCGTTTGAGTTGCATGCCGGTGAGACGCTGGGCATCGTGGGTGAGTCGGGCTGTGGCAAATCCACATTGGCCCGCGCCTTGCTCAACCTGGTGCCTATCACCGATGGCAGCGTCATGTGGCATGGCGATGAAATGCGAGGCGCCAGCCAGGCGGCATGGCAGGCCAAGCGCAAAGCCGTGCAGATGATTTTCCAGGATCCGCTGGCGTCGCTGGACCCCCGTATGACGGTGGCCCAGATCATCGGTGAGCCGTTGCGCACACACCGCCCTGAATTGAGCACCGAGCAGCACAATGAAATGGTCTTGGCCATGATGCTGCGGGTTGGCTTGACTGCTCAGCAGATCAACCGCTACCCCCATGAATTTTCAGGTGGGCAGTGCCAGCGAATCGGCATTGCCCGCGCATTGATCTTGAAGCCCCAGGTTGTGATTTGCGACGAGCCGGTGTCTGCATTGGATGTGTCCATCCAGGCCCAGATCATCAACCTGCTCAAGGAATTGCAGGCGGAGATGGGCTTGGCGCTGATCTTCATTGCGCACGACTTGGCGGTCGTGAAACACATCAGCCAGCGGGTCATGGTGATGTACCTGGGTCGCGCGATGGAGGTGGCGGGCAAACACGCGCTGTACGACACGCCGCACCATCCCTATACGCAAGCCCTGTTGGCTGCCATTCCCATACCGGACCCGCGGATAGAGCGCGGCAAGACATTGCAGCTGTTGCAAGGGGACTTGCCATCGCCGATCAACCAACCATCGGGCTGTGTGTTTCGTACACGCTGTCCCAAGGCGATCGCGCAATGCGCGCAAGCTATTCCACCTTTGCGTTCGGTCGCACCACAGGCCCACAGCGCCTGCATCTTGGACTGAGTCTTGCTCTGAACGGTGCAAAACGGCCCTGTGGTTGGGCCGTTGTTGGTGCACGCCAGACTTGATTTCGCATCCGCGCCGGTTTAAGCACGGTGCAGCAGATGCGATGCACCTTTTTTGCAGGCCAATTGGCGCCAACTTTTACAGAGTTTTCACTCTAAATCGGGGTGCTTTAACGAAGCTGTAATCGGGCTGAAACAGTATTTATTTATATCCGTTGTGCCGATGTAACAGTATGGTTACTTTTACTGAAGACCCTTATTTACAAAACGCTGACAGGCTTTTTAACATGGCGCACGGAAGTTATTTTGCTTGCGGGTTCGATTCTTGCTGAATTGTTTCCGTCAGTGCAGCTAACTGATGAAACTGTAAGTGGGTCTGCACCATTTCGGGGAGGGAGCTTTACCGAGTTGCCAATACCGGGGTATGCGGGCCGTCAAACCATTGACAGGGAGGAATGAGACTCCCGAAACTTTTTGGAGATGCCTTTATGGGTCGAAATACAACATTCAAGCGAACTGTGTTCGCACATGCAGTACTGCTGGCAATTGCAGCAACTGTGTCTACCGGAGCAATGGCACAGTCCAATGCCACAGGTAACATTTTTGGCCAGGCCAAAGCAGGTGAAACAGTCCTGATCGAAAGCGAAACTGGCGTTAAGCGTACGGTCGCCCCTGATTCCAATGGTCGTTTCCAAGCCCTGTCGTTGCCCACCGGTAACTACAAAGTCACCTTGCAAAAAGGTGGAGCTGTCGTCAGCTCGAAGAATGTCGAAGTTTTGATCGGTCAAGGTAGCGAAGTTTCCTTTGCAACCTTGGACGCAGTGGTTGTGACCGGTCAGGCCAAGAAGCTTGACGTGACAACTGCCAACGCCGGCAACGTGTTCACAGCCAAGGAACTGGCTGCATTGCCCATGGCTCCTGCCGTGTCCAATATTGTCCAAATGGCACCCGCTACGACACGTGGCGACTACCGTTACGGCAACAACGCTGCCAGCTTCGGCGGCGCTGGTCCTTCGGAAAATGCCGCGTTTATCAACGGCTACCCTGTTACCAATGGCTTGTACCAAGTCGGCTACTCCTCCCTGCCCTTCGGTTCGATCTCCCAAGCGCAGATCATTACTGGCGGTTACGGTGCTGAATTCGGCCGTTCCACTGGTGGCGTGATCAACATCACAACCAAGAGCGGTTCCAACCAGTGGGAAGCCGGTGTCGGCGCCACATGGGCTCCTAACTCCCTGCGCGCCAAGGCCAAGAACATTGTTTACCCCGTGACTGGCTCCGCCAACACGGTGGGTACCGATGGCCTGGTCCAGAACTACAAAGAAGGCGATGTTCGCGACGAATACGGCATCAACGGTTTCGTTGGTGGTCCGCTGGTCGAAGACAAGTTGTTCATGTACTTCGCGGCTGAAAAGACCAATGTCGAGCGTCAAACGGCTCGTCTGGCACGCACCGCGACCACCAACGGCACCGTTGGCTGGTTGGAGCAGTACTCGACTGTTCCCCGTTCGTTGTTGAAGTTGGACTGGAACATCACACCTGACCACCACCTCGAATACACCCGCATCGACGACAAGTCGGAAGTGGAAGACCGTTACTACAGCTTCAACTACACCACACTGCAACGCGGTAGCGTGCAAAACGGTGGCGCCAAGTTTGTCAACTACGCCAGCGGTATTTTGGGACTGGGTGCAACCGGCGCGGCTCTGCAAGCTGCCCAGGGCGCTTCCATTGATATCTTGAAGTACACCGGCTATTTCACCGACAACTTCACCGGCCAGATCGTTATCGGTCAGAGCTACACACCGTACAAGCAAGATCCGTTCGGATACCAGCCTACCGTGGCGCCCATTACGGCTCCTCTGGATTCCCGTGCTGACGGCATCAACTACATCCCCAGCAACCCACAAGGTTTTGCCGCTGCCGTGTTGCGTCCTGACGCACAAAGCACCAACAAGGCCCTGCGTGTTGACTTGGAATACAAGGCAACTGATTCCCACACCCTGCGCGGTGGTGTTGACTCGGTCAACATCCGCGGCGTGAACGGCACCACCAGCGCTGGTGGCAACACCTGGAACTACGTGCGTGCTGCTGACTTGGGCGTGTCCGTGCCCAACGGCTACACCATGTCCCCACAACAAGGTGGCGGTCTGGGTGCTACCTGTACCGTTGCGGGTCAGCCTGGCGTTGGTGGTTGCTACGTGACCAAGAACGTTCAAACCGTGGGTGCTATCCCCACCGTAGAACAGTCCGCTATGTACATCGAAGACCGTTACCAAATGACCAAGGATGTCTTGTTGACATTCGGTCTGCGTAACGAAGCCTACGCCAACAAGAACACCGCTGGTGAAACCTTCGTTGAGCAGAAGCAACAAATCGCTCCACGTTTTGCTGCTACCTGGGACGTGTTGGGTGATGCTTCCTTCAAGGTGTTCGGTACCGCTGGTCGCTACAACCTGCCATTGCCAGCCAACTTGGCCGTGCGTTTTGCCGGTCCATCGGTTAACACCGACACAGCCTACACCTACACCGGTGTGGACCCTGTGACTGGCGCACCTCTGGGTCTGCGTCAAATCAGCCCCGCACTGTCTGCCAACAACGAATTGGGTCAAGAAAAAGACGTTCGTGACTTGGCTGCAGTGGACATCAAGTCGCACTCGCAAGACGAGTTCAGCGTCGGCTTTGAAAAGGCTTTGGGCAGCGACTACAACATGGGCGCCCGCCTGACATACCGCAAGCTGAAGAGCACGATCGACGACTACTCCGATAGCCGTGCCATCGTCAAGAAGCTGAAGCAAATGGGCGTGGCTGACACCAGCTACTTCGAAGGCGTGTGGGCCGGTGCTCTGTTCAACCCCGGCATGCAAAACACCTTCAATGTGGCTATCAGCCCCACACAGCGTACGAACGTGACGTTGAGCGCTGCAGAACTCGGTTTCCCCGATGACCTGCAACGCGACTACACCGCGATCGACCTGATGTTCGAACACCCATTGAAGAATGGCTGGTACGGCAAGCTGATGTACACCTGGTCGCGCGACTACGGTAACCACGAAGGCCAAACCAAGTCCGACAACGGCCAAGCTGACGTGGGCTTCACTTCGACCTGGGACTTCCCAGAAAACAACCTGAACAGCGTGGGCCGTCTGCCCAATGACCGTACGCACCAGTTGAAGGCTTATGGCCTGTACGAACTGAACAGCGAATGGGCATTTGGCGCCAACATGTTGGCTGCCTCCGGCCGCCCAACCAGCAAGACTTGCAGCATCCCCAACGGCATGGACAAAGACGGTGTTGGCCTGATCCAGTACGGATCGACCTTCTACCTGTGCCCAGGTCAAGGCGGTCGTGCTGATGCTGGTGACCTGCCATGGGACATCCGCTTCGACTTGAACCTGCAATACAAGCCTGACGCCGTCAAGGGCTTGGTCTTCAAGCTGGACGTGTTGAACGTGTTCAATGCCCAAACCGCACAAGCTGTGGACGAAGGCCAAAACAACCGTTTGCTGTACACCACCAGCCCAACGGCCAACATGGTCCTGTCCTATACCGACCCACGCTCTGTGCGTCTGGGCGTGCAGTACAGCAAGAAGTTCTAATCGGGTGCCGTTCAGGCTGATAAGAGATTCCCTCCTATTGGCCTGATCGCATTCAAGAATTGCACTAACAGGAAGGGCCGCCCCGCAAGGGCGGCCTTTTTTATGCCTGGGGCTTTTTGCGGGCAAAAAAAAGCCACCCTGAGGTGGCTTTATAAAAGTCCCCCGAGAGGGACGTCGTTGGATTCTTTTAGAGCTGCCTTGTATTCAGGCTTTTGCTCCCTAGCTCTTGGGCTGTGACAGCATTGGGGTCAACTGTAGGGGGTATGCTGCACTTGCGGTATCCCCTATTTATGTGGTTTTGCGCCCAAACTCCACAAAATCAGCGTCCCGAAGATTGGGAAATCCCGTGCTTTTCAGATGCCGGAATCAGCTAGCGGCAATTGGATTTCAAAACAGGCGCCACCCGTGGGGCGGTTGCTGCAGCGGACCGTGCCACCGTGACGCAGCGTAATGGACTTGACCAAAGCCAGCCCCAAACCCACGCCACCGTCGCGCTCGGAGGCGCCGGGTAGGCGGTAAAAGGGCTCAAAGATCCGGGCCTGGAACGCTTCGGGCACGCCGGGACCGTTGTCGCAGACGCGGATGCATGCACATGCTCCCACTTGGCTCAGCGTCAGACTGGCTTCGTCATTGGCATAGCGCCGGGCATTCTCAAGCAAATTGCGCACCGCCCGGCGCAGTAGTTTGCTGACCCCGGGGACAACGAGCTGACCATTGGGCAGCTCCATCTCCAGCGTTGCATCCGTGCGGGCACACTCTTCTGCTGCCAGGCCCAGTAAATCCACAGGCTCAATACTGCCCAAATCCGCTTCTTTCGCGTCCAAACGGCTGGCCAGCAGGATTTCGTCGATCAGCTGGTCCAGCTCGGCAATATTGCGGGCGATTTCGTCTTTGGCCCGCCCGCCCGCGGCGTCTGCGGGGCTGACCATGAACTCCAGGCCCATGCGGATGCGTGTCAAGGGTGAGCGCAGCTCATGCGATGCGTTGGCCAACAGCGACTTTTGCGAGACCAAGAGAGCATCACGCGTGTTCACAAGGGCCTCGATCTGCTGTGCCGCGTGGTTGAAGCGGGTTGCCAAGAAACCCACTTCGTCGTCGCCAGCCACGGCCACCCGCACGCTGAGGTCTCCATCGCCCCACTTTTGCACGCCGTGCTGCAGCGCTTCCAGCCGGCGGGTCAGCCGCCGCACAATGGGGTAGGTTGCCAATGCCACGGCCACACCGACCAGGCCGAGGGTCCAGAAGAAGCCAAAGGGGGCGCGCCAGTTGGATTGCGGCGGACGCGGTAGATGGATATGTATGACCTGGCCATCCTGCATGCGCACGTCGAATTCCGGGCCGGCCCCGTAACGACCCCGCGGCTCGCGGGGCAGGTCGTCACCATTGGCGCCGCTGGCGTCAGGTGGAGCTCGGTCCCCGCCGCCGGCTTCCCCCTCCAAAGGCGGTGGCGGAGGCCGTTCACCAGGTGACTTGGGCATGACCCAGGCCGGAGCGCCTGCCGAGCGCCCCAGGCGCGCCCGGCCATGGCCAATGACTTCGCCGGACTGGTTGCGTGCCACGACTTCGCGCAACGGTGCGTCCGCAGCCATGCGCCAAGCCCAGCCCACCAGCAGCGTCAGCACAGCGACGGCAGCCACCACGGCCAGCCAGATGCGGATGTAGAGGCGGTTCATGGTGCAAGGCCGATGGTGTGCCGCAGCGCGGTATCAGTCTTGTTGGCGTGCGAACACATAGCCCACGCCGCGTACGGTCAGTATGCGCTTGGGGACCTTGGGATCGGCTTCGATGGCCGCGCGAATGCGACCCATATGCACGTCTATGGAGCGGTCAAAGGCATCCAGCTCCCGGCCGCGCACGGCTTCCATGATCTGGTCCCGTGTCAGCACGCGGCCAGCCCGTTCGGCCAAGGCCACTAGCAGGTCAAACTGGTAGGAGGTCAGGTCGCAAGCGGCGCCTGCGACCGATACGGTGCGTGCGTCGCGGTCGATCTCCAAACCGCCGAATCGCATCGTCAATTGCTCGGCGCTGGGGCTTTCCCCGCGGCGGCGCAGCACGGCCCGGATGCGGGCCAGCAGTTCGCGGGGCTCAAAGGGTTTGGGCAGGTAGTCATCGGCACCGATCTCCAGGCCGATGATGCGGTCCATGGCGTCGCCCTTGGCGGTCAGCATCAGCACGGGCACCTGGGCCAGCGCGGAGGGCAGAGAGCGTATGCGCCGGCAGACCTCCAGGCCATCGATATCGGGCAGCATCAGGTCCAGAATCACCAGATCGGTGCCCACGCCCTTGCTGGGGCTATTAAGCTGGGCCAAGCCGGTGGTCCCGTCGCCTGCGCAACTCACGGTAAAACCGGACTGCTCCAGGTATTGCGCCACCATGGCGGCCAGGCGGGCATCGTCTTCTATCATCAACAGGTGTTGGCTCATCCTCGGAGTCTATCCCCGGCGACCCAGCAGCGTATGCGTGCCACCTGAACCGTCTGTAAAGTTTGGTAAAAACGGCGGGCACCCAATCGTTGACCTTTGACAGGCGATTTGCTACTAATTTAATAGCGCATCAAGCAATATATCCGAGGGCTAGCGGCTCAATTTTCAAATACTACCATGGGCGGTGCAATCAATCTTTGAGTCGCTGCATGCGCCACAGCAGAAGCAACAACAACAACGGCGGAATGGCCGTCAGGCCGGTCGCCACAAAGGCGGTGGCGTAGGCGCCGAGCAAGCCATGGGTGGGTGTCAGTGTCTCTACCGCAATGCCCGAAAAGCCCTTCAAAAATTTGCCCAGCAAAGCGTAGGTGGAAGACAGCATCGCGTACTGGGTGGCGGTATAGCCCAGGCTCGTCAGACTGGACATATACGTGACCAGGGCCACGCCGGCAAAGGCCTGAGCGAAGGCATCCAGCGTCATCACCGAGGCAAAGAGCGCGGTGCTGGCGTGGAAACTGAGCAAGGCAAATGCTGCCGTGCCACAGCCCTGGAGTATCAGCCCCGCGATCAGTGTCGGCAAGAACCCGAGCCGCACGGCGCTGAGACCGGCTGCGGCAATGCCGAACAAAGTGGCGACCAGACCAAACGAGCCGCGCACCCAGGCAACCGTATCCTTGGACAGCCCCAGGTCATGGTAGAACGGGTTGTACATGGGGCCCATGACAAAGTCAGGCAGGCGGTACAGCGCCACCATCAGCAACATCACGAGCCCGGCGGTCTTGTGCTTGGTAAAAAAATCCACGAAAGGGCCGACGACCGCGTCGGCGATACCGCGCAAGGTCCACAGAGGGGGCTTTTGGTGCAGCACCACGTCGGCGCGTAGGGGTTCGGCGGCATAGAGGGTTGCGATCATGCACAACGCCATCAGCACCGCCATGCCCACGTACGACATGGACCACCCCACACGTGCCGCCGCGGCGATGATCAGAGCATCAGTGACCAGGAGGGCCATGCGGTAGCCGAGCTGGGCTGCCGAGGTCATCAAGCCCACCTCGTCCGCATCGGAAGCTGCCTCGATGCGCCAAGCGTCGATGGCAATGTCTTGCGTAGCCGATGCAAAGGCCGTCAACAACGCAAAGGCGCCAATGGCCACGAGTCCACCCGCTGTGCCCACGGCCGCCATGCCGAGCAGCCCGATGCTGACCAGGATCTGGCACAGCAACATCCAACCCCGCCGCCGACCCAGACGACCCAGCAGGGGCACGTCGACGCGGTCCACCAGCGGTGACCAGTAGACCTTGAAGGCGTATGCAAAGCCAACCCAGGAGATGAAGCCGATGGCGACCAGACTGGTGCCGTCATCCCGCAACCAATAGCCAAAGGTATTGGCGGTCAACAGAAAGGGCAGGCCCGACGCGAAGCCCAGCGCCAGCATGACCGCGACCTTGGGTTGCTTGAGTTCATGCAGCACCTCCAACGCTGAGCGCTTGCGTCGCGTGGTGACCGTGCTGCTACTTTCGGCCATGACCGCCCCCTTCAGCCCCAGAACACAGTGAAGCGGATCGCCCACAGTGCTTCGATGTGTTGTCAATCCATTGGGCCGTGTAAGCCAATGGCGGGGCAGTAGGCGTTGGTAGGGTCATGGAGGAATAATACCGTTATGAAAATTGCCTCTTCGCAGTACCTGGCCGTCTTGAGCGTCACGCTTGCACTTGCTTGCGGCATCTCCCCGGCCCACGCCCGTGAAGGGGTGGAAGTCGGCGGCAACTCCGCGCTCGCCAAGCTCGTGCCTGCCGAGCAGGTCGAGCGCTCGGCCGCGCAGCAATACAGCCAGCTATTGGCCCAGGCCGACAGCAAGCGGGCTCTGGCTCCCAAGGACCACCCCCAGCTCGCGCGCCTGCGCAACATCGGCCAAAAGCTCCTCCCCTTCGCATTGGACTGGAACCCGCGCGCCCGCAATTGGCAGTGGGAGGTCAATTTGATCAATTCCAGCCAGATCAACGCGTTTTGCATGCCCGGCGGCAAGATCGCCTTCTACACCGGCATTCTGGAGAAGCTGCAGCTGTCGGACGACGAGGTGGCCATGGTCATGGGCCATGAGGTGGCCCACGCCCTGCGCGAACACGCGCGTGAGCGCATGGCCAAGACCACGGCCACGCAGGGCCTGGCCAAGCTGGGCGGTGCCCTGATCGCCGGCTACTTCGGCATTGATTCGCGCCTGACGGACGCGGCCGCTGGGGGCGTCGCCAACCTGCTGACGCTGGAGTTCAGCCGCGAAGACGAATCCGAGGCCGACTTGGTGGGTATGGAGCTGGCGGCACGCGCGGGCTTTGACCCCCGCTCGGGCGTGACGCTGTGGCAAAAAATGGGTGCGGCCAACAAGAACGCGCCGCCCCAGTGGCTGTCCACCCACCCTTCGGGCACTACGCGGATTGCGGACATCCAGGCCAATCTGCCCAAAGTCATGCCCTTGTACGAGCGTGCGCGCAAGCCCTGACGGGCCTTTTGCGCCAAAGCCCATTGGTCAAAAACGCTGGTAGCCCTCGTCAATATTGGGTATGCCGCTAGCAAATTGCTAGCGATCGGGGTCACCCTGCGAAATCGTAGGTGATGGTGATGGGTGCGTGGTCCGAGAACTTTTCTGTTTTGTAGATGTCCACGGCGCGTGCCGCGGCCGCCATCGCCGGTGTGGCCAGGTGGTAGTCCAGACGCCACCCCACGTTGTTGGCATAGGCCTGGCCGCGGTTGCTCCACCACGTGTAGCAGGTGTCCGTGGTGTTGGGCTCCAGTTGCCGGTAGACGTCGATGATGCCGCCTTCGGTCGTCAGCTTGGTCACCCAGGCACGCTCTTCGGGCGTGAACCCGCTGTTCTTCTGGTTGCTGCGCCAGTTCTTCAGGTCTACTTCCTTGTGCGCGATGTTGATGTCACCACACAGGATGAAGTCGCGCTGGGCCTTGAGTGCCTGCAAGTGCGGGTACATCTTGTCCAAGAAGCGGAACTTGGCCTGTTGCCGGTCTTCGCCCGACGAGCCACTGGGGAAATAGGAACTGATGATGGAGTGCTTGCGCGAAGGGGTGTCAAAGCGCAGCTCCACATAGCGGCCCTCGCCATCGAACTCGCCACCGTCAAAGCCGACGATGACGTCGCTGGGCTCCAGCCGCGTGTAGGCGGCCACGCCCGAGTAGCCCTTCTTCTCCGCGTAGTGGAAGTAGCCCTTCAGGCCTGCCAGCGACTCGAATTTGTCGGCCACGTCGGCTGCCTGGGCCTTCACCTCTTGCACACAAATACAATCAGGCGCGGCCTGGTGCAGCCACGCCTCCAGCCCCTTGCTGGTGGCCGAGCGTATGCCATTGAGGTTGAGGCTGGTTAACTTAAACAAGGAATTTTTCATGGCAAATCACGACCCATTGGCCCAAGAGTTTGTGCAGTTTGCAGTGGAGTGCGGGGTGCTGCGCTTTGGCGAATTCAAGACCAAAGCCGGCCGCATGAGCCCCTACTTCTTCAACGCGGGCCTGTTTGACGACGGAGCCAAACTGGGGCGTTTGGCTGGATTCTATGCCCAGCGCCTGCTGGCCAGCGGTATGGAGTTCGACATGGTCTTCGGCCCTGCCTACAAGGGCATTCCCCTCGGGGCCGCACTGTCGGTCGAACTGGCCCGGTTGGGGCGCAACGTGCCCTTTGCCTACAACCGCAAGGAGGCCAAGGACCACGGCGAGGGTGGCACCTTGGTGGGTGCGCCACTCAAGGGCCGCGTGCTGATCGTCGATGACGTGATGTCGGCCGGCACCGCCACCCGTGAGTCTATCGCCATCATCCAGGCCGCCGGTGCCACACCGCATGCGGTACTGATTGCGCTGGACCGCCAAGAGAAAGCCACAGAAAACGGCCAGGACGTGCCCTATAGCGCCGTGCAGTTTGTACAACGCCAGTTGGGGCTACAGGTTTGTTCGATTGCGAAGCTGGGCGATTTGATGCAGTATCTGGAGGCTCACAGCGGCGCAGGTCTGGCCCAGGCGCACCAACAGGTGCAGGCCTACCGCGAGCGCTATGGGGTGAACGAAGGGTAAACATGACAATGGGCAAGTGGGTGCTGTTTGGGGTGGCTGTCGGTGTCGGTGCTGCCACAGGCACCAGTGCTTGGGCGCAGACCCCACCAGCGATTTCGGGGGTCTACACCTGTGTGGATTCCAAAGGCCGCAAACTGACGGCGGACCGCCCCATCCCAGAATGCACCGACCGTGAGCAAAAGGTCCTGAACCCCAGCGGCACGGTTCGAGAAAAAATCGGCCCCACACTGACCGCCAAGGAGCGTGCAGACCTGGAGGCGAAGGAGAAACGTGAGATCGAAGAGCGCAGCCGCACGGCGGACGAAAAACGGCGCGACCGTGCCCTGCTCACGCGCTATCCCACCAAGGCCATACATGACCAGGAGCGGGCCGAGGCGTTGACCCAGATCGGCGTCGTCATCCAGGCGGCCAAGAACCGGCTGGACGAGGTCACCAAGCAGCGCGTGTCGATTGACGACGAGATGGAGTTCTACAAAAAAGACCCCGCCAAGGCGCCCGCCTACTTGCGCCGTCAATTGGACGAGAACATCCAGAGCCAGGCCGTGCAGCGCCGTTTCATCGGTGAGCAGGAGGGGGAGATCAAGCGTGTGAATGCGCGCTTTGATGATGAGCTGGTGCGCTTGCGCCAGCTGTGGGCTTTGAACGCGGCTCCCACTAAGAACTGAGCGTCACGGCCGGCTGTCCGGAGTTGCGGACGCTACTGCCACGCGCCCGCAACAGACCTAGCCCAGCTTGCTGCGCAACAACTCGTTGACCTGTTGCGGGTTGGCCTTGCCCTTGCTGGCCTTCATGATCTGACCGACCAGGGCGTTGAGTGCCTTCTCGTTGCCGGCCTTGAACTCGGCCACGTTCTTGGCGTTGGCGGCGATGACTTCGTCGACGATGGCTTCCAGGGCGCCGGTGTCGTTCATCTGCTTCAAGCCCTTGGCTTCGATGATGGCGTCCACGTCGGAGCCTTCGCCGGACCACAGCGCTTCGAAGACTTGTTTGGCGGCGTTGTTGGAAATGACTTGTTCGTGGATGCGTTTGACAACGGTTCCCAGTTGGAGAGCCGACACCGGGACGTCATCAAAGGCTTTCTCGTCTGCATTGAGTTTGCGCGACACTTCCCCCATGATCCAGTTGCTGGCAAGCTTGGGTTGTTTGCATACCTGGACGGTGTCTTGGAAGTAGACAGCGATTGCATGGCTCTGGGTTAACTGTGTCGCGTCGTATTCCGGCAAGCCATAGTTGTTCACAAAACGCTCTGCCATCACTCGCGGCAATTCAGGCATAAGCCCTCGTATTTCCTCAATCCATTGCTTTGAAATGTATAGCGGTGGCAAATCCGGATCGGGGAAGTAACGGTAGTCTGCAGCGTCTTCCTTGGTGCGCATGGCGCGCGTCTCGCCGGTGTCCGGGTTGAACAGCACGGTGGCCTGTTCGATGGCAATGCCGTCTTCGATCTGCTCAATCTGCCAGCGCACTTCGTAGTCAATGGCCTGCTGCATGAACTTGAAGCTGTTCAGGTTCTTGATCTCACGCCGTGTGCCCAGCGGCTGGCCGGGCTTGCGCACCGACACATTGGCGTCGCAGCGGAATGAGCCCTCTTGCATATTGCCGTCGCAAATGCCGATCCAGGTCACGATCTTGTGCAGTTCCTTGGCATAGGCCACGGCCTCCACACTGGAGCGCATATCGGGCTCGGTGACGATCTCCAGCAGCGGCGTGCCGGCGCGGTTCAGGTCGATGCCGGTCTGGCCAATGAAGTCTTCGTGCAGCGACTTGCCGGCGTCTTCTTCCAGGTGCGCGCGCACCAGGCGCACCGTCTTTTTCTCGGCCACGCCCTTAACCTCTGGCATGAAGAATTCGACTGCACCGCCTTGCACCACCGGGATCTCGAACTGGCTGATCTGGTAGCCCTTGGGCAGGTCGGGGTAGAAGTAATTCTTGCGCGCAAAAATGCTCTTGGGCGCGATGTGCGAGCCAATGGCCAGGCCGAACTCGATGGCGCGCTGTACGGCGCCCTTGTTCATGACCGGCAGCGTGCCGGGCAGGGCCAGATCCACGGCGCAGGCCTGGGTGTTGGGCTCGGCGCCAAAGGCAGTAGCGGCGCGGCTGAAGATCTTGCTGGTGGTCGACAGCTGGGCGTGGGTCTCGAAGCCGATGATGACTTCGTACCCCTGCACCAGAGGGCCGGTGGGGCGGCCCTGTTGTTGTGCTTCAAATGTGTTCACGGTCTCGCTGCTCATATTCAAAATCCTGCGGGGCGGGCAGTATGGAAGTCGGTGGCTTGCTGGAAGCGGTGCGCCGCATTCAGCAGGCGTGCTTCCTGGAAATAATTGCCCAGCAGTTGCATGCCCACCGGCATGCCGCCGGCGCCAAAGCCCACGGGGATGCTCATGCCGGGCAAACCCGCCAGCGAGCCGGGCAGTGTGAAGATGTCGGCCAAGTAGTTGGCCACCGGGTCGTCGGATTTTTCACCGATCTTCCAGGCCACAGTGGGCGCCACCGGGCCGGCGATGAGGTCGCAGTCCTTGAACGCATTCTGGAAATCGTCGGCAATCATGCTGCGGATCTTTTGCGCCTGCAGGTAGTAGGCGTCGTAGTAGCCGTGGGACAGCACGTAGGTACCGATCATGATGCGGCGTTTGACCTCATCGCCAAAACCTTCGGCGCGGGTGTGGCAATACATCTGATCAAGGGCTGGCCGTTTCTTATCGCTCGGGTCATACGGCTTTGCGCTGCGGTGACCAAACTTCACGCCATCAAAGCGGGAGAGATTGGAGCTGGCCTCGGCCGGTGCAATGATGTAGTACACAGGGATCGACAGTTGCGTGCGGGGCAGCGTGATGGGTACCAGCTTGGCGCCCAGCTTCTCGTATTCCTTCAGTGCAGCATCGACTGCGGAACGCACGTCGGCGGACAGGCCTTCGCCAAAAAACTCTTTCGGAATGCCAATGCGCAGGCCTTCAATGGAGTCGTTCAGTTTCAACGAATAGTCTTCGGCCGGCACGTCCAGCGAGGTTGAGTCACGGTCCAGGTCCGGGCCACACATGGTGGACAGCAGCAGTGCGCAGTCCTGTGCCGAGCGCGCCATCGGGCCGGCCTGGTCCAGGCTGGATGCAAACGCCACCATGCCGTAGCGCGAAGCGCGGCCATAGGTGGGCTTGATGCCGGTGATGCCACAAAAGGATGCAGGCTGGCGGATCGATCCACCGGTGTCAGTGCCGGTGGCCGCAGGGGCCAGGCGCGCGGCCACGGCGGTGGCGCTGCCGCCGGACGAGCCGCCCGGAATACGCGTCGTGTCCCAAGGGTTGCGCACCGGTTCGACCTTGGCATGGCCCACGGCGTGGATCGCCGAGTTCTCATTGCTGGAGCCCATCGCAAATTCATCGCAATTGAGCTTGCCCAGTGTGACTACGCCCTGCGCTGCTAGCTTGCTAACCACGGTCGCGTCAAACGGCGAGCGGTAGGTCTTGAGCATGCGCGAACCGGCAGTGGTCACGAAATCCTTGGTCACAAAGATGTCCTTGTGCGCCATGGGCAAGCCCTCCAGCGCGCCGGCCGTGCCATTGGCAAGGCGTACGTCGGCGGCGCGGGCCTGGGCCAGTGTGGTGTCGGCATCCACGGCTACAAAGGCGCCCAGGTCGGTATGGGCGGCGCTGCGGTCCAGGAAATGCTGGGCCAGCTCCACGGCCGACACCTTTTTGTCGCGCAGGGCCTGGGTCAGGGCGTGCACGCTCAGGTCGTGCAGCGCGCTCGAAGCGGGGGATTGGGATTGCGTCATCGTCTGCTCAGAAAAATTATTCGATCACCTTGGGCACCAGGAAGAGCCCGTTCTCGACCGCAGGGGCGCTCTGCTGGTTGGCCTCGCGCTGGTTGGGTTCGCTGGCGATGTCTTCACGTAAACGCAGTGCAAAGTCGGTCAGCGCCACCACCGGGTGTGCCAAGGGCTCGATGCCACTGGTGTCCACAGCGCGCATCTGCTCCACGATGTCGAAAAAGCCATTCATCTGTGTGAGCATGCGCTCACTCTCGGTAGGGTCTAGTTGCAGGCGTGCCAGATTGGCAATGCGTGCGATGTCGGTGGATGTCAGTGACATGGTGCGTAGAGGGGTTGAAACCAAAGGTAATTCAGCGCCGACGGCCCAGTTTAGGGAGGGCTGTTCAAAGGCAATCGGTTATTATCCCGTCTTTGGCGTGGGTGCTGCAAAGTCACCTGAATTGACGCCAAACTTACGACTTTTTAACGATAAAACCGTGGTGATGGGGGGCCGAAGTGCCTCTTGTGCCCGAGAGGATATGTAATGTTTGGATCTTTCCGTCGGTACTTTTCCACCGACCTGGCCATTGACTTGGGCACGGCCAACACCCTGATTTTTGTACGTGGTCAGGGGATTGTTCTAGACGAACCTTCCGTTGTAGCCATCCGCCACGAAGGCGGTCCCCAAGGCAAGAAAACTATCCAAGCCGTCGGCAAGGAAGCCAAGGCCATGCTGGGCAAGGTCCCAGGCAATATCGAAGCCATCCGCCCCATGAAAGACGGCGTGATCGCCGACTTCACGGTCACCGAGCAGATGCTCAAGCAGTTCATCAAGATGGTGCATCCGCGCGGCATTTTCCGCCCCAGCCCTCGCATCATCATTTGCGTACCCTGCGGTTCGACCCAGGTCGAACGCCGCGCCATCCGCGAATCCGCATTGGGTGCCGGTGCCAGCGATGTGTACCTGATCGAAGAACCCATGGCCGCGGCCATCGGTGCCGGCCTGCCCGTGTCGGAAGCCAGCGGCTCCATGGTCGTGGACATTGGTGGCGGTACCACCGAAGTCGGCGTCATCTCGCTGGGCGGCATGGTCTACAAAGGCTCGGTCCGCGTCGGCGGCGACAAGTTCGACGAAGCCATCATCAACTACATCCGCCGCAACTACGGCATGCTGATTGGTGAGCCCACCGCTGAATCCATCAAGAAGCAGATCGGCTCGGCCTTCCCCGGCTCCGAAGTCAAGGAAATGGAAGTGCGCGGACGCAACCTGTCCGAAGGCGTGCCCCGCAGTTTCACGATCTCGTCCAACGAAATCCTGGAAGCCCTGACCGACCCACTGAACAACATCGTCTCCGCCGTCAAGAACGCGCTGGAACAAACCCCTCCCGAACTGGGCGCCGACATCGCCGACCGCGGCATGATGCTGACCGGTGGTGGCGCTCTGCTGCGTGACTTGGATCGCCTGCTGGCCGAAGAAACCGGCCTGCCGGTGCTGGTGGCCGAAGACCCACTGACCTGCGTGGTGCGCGGTTGCGGCATCGCGTTGGAGCAGATGGAGCGTCTGGGCTCCATTTTCACCAGCGAATAAACCGCGGGTGCAGCGATGCCGCTAGGTACGCTGGACAGAGATCCTCCCCCCTTCTTCCGACAGGGCCCATCAGCCCTGTCGAAACTGGCCGTGTTCAGTGCACTGGCCTTTTTCCTCATGGTCGCGGACGCGCGCTTCAAGGTCATGCAGCCCTTGCGCGTGGTGCTGGCCACCGTGCTGTACCCGGCCCAGTGGTTGGCCATGCGCCCCGTACTGCTGTACCAAGGCACCAGCCAGTATTTCTCATCGCTGACTGCGGCGCAAACGGCCCAGCAAGAGGTCATCAAGAAACACAACCTGCAGTCACAGCGGGCCAACCAGGTCGACCAACTGTCGCTGGAGAATACCCGGCTGCGCAAGCTGCTGGGCCTGCGCGAGCGCTTGCAGTCTCCCGCCATTGCCGCGCAGGTCATCTACGATGCAGCCGATCCCTACAGTCGCAAAGTGATCATCGACAAAGGCTTGGCCGACAAGGTGGGCCTGGGGTCACCAGTGCTGGACGAACTGGGTGTGCTGGGCCAGGTCACGCGTGTCTATCCGCTGGTCAGCGAAGTGACGCTGATCACCGACCGCGATCACGCCATCCCCGTGCTGAACACCCGTACCGGCGCGCGAGGCGTGGCCTTTGGTGAGGTGTCTTTGCACGTGGACGCGCTGGAGTTGCGCTTCATGGCGGCCAATGCCGACGTAGCGGAGGGCGACCTGCTGACCACAAGTGGTGTGGACGGTGTTTACCCGCCCGGCCTGCCTGTGGCACGCATTGAGAAGGTTGACCGCCGCGTGGACGCTGCATTTGCCCGTATTTACTGTGTGCCCTTGTCACTGGTGTCTGGCGCGGGTCACGTGGTGGTGTTGGAGCCGGTGACTGCGCAAATCCCATCCCGTCCGGTGCCCGAGGCGCCGCCCGCGCCCACCCGCCGTGGAGGTGGCAATAAATGACGCGCAACCTGCCTTTGCCTGCAACGGGCCATCAGGAGTCGCAGCCATGATCATGCGTCCCGGCCAGCAGTTGCTGTTGCCCGCCAATCCCTTCTTCATCTGGGGCAGCCTGATCGCCGCCATGCTGCTCAATATGCTGCAGAACATGGGTCTGTGGGGGCGCGCCAGTTGGACACCCGATGTGCTGGCTGTGGTGCTGGTGTTCTGGACCGTGCACCAACCGCTGCGCATCAGCATTGGGGGCGCCTTTGTATTTGGCCTGTTGATGGATGTGCACCAGGGCGGCCTGCTGGGCCAGCATGCTCTGGCCTATACCGTGTTGAGCTTCTTTGCCATCACCATCCACCGCCGCTTGCTGTGGTTCTCGGTGCCATCGCAGGCAGCCCAGGTGCTGCCGTTGTTTGTGGCGGCCCACGCGGTGGAATTGGCCCTGGGCATGCTGAGTGGCGGCAGTTTTCCAGGCTTGTCGGCCCTGCTGGCGCCGCTGGTGGAAGCGGTGCTGTGGCCCATCGCCAATGTCGTGCTGCTGGCCCCGCAACGGCGCGCGCCGGACCCGGATGCCAACCGACCTCTATAGCAGCTGGCTTTCCTAGCGGTATCAGCGTTCATGACCGAAATCCGTAACGTCGAAGCAGACTTGGCGCGCTTTCGCACCCGCGTGCTCGTCATCAGCCTGATGGTGCTGCTGTGCTTCATATTGCTGGCCGCGCGCCTGGTCTATCTGCAGGTGGTGCGCCATGACGATCTGCGGGCCCAGGCCGAGAGCAACCGCACGTCCATCGTGCCCATCGTTCCTAACCGCGGGCTCATCGTGGACCGCAATGGCATCGTGCTGGCCAGCAATTACTCGGCCTATACCTTGGAGATCACGCCGTCCAAGACGCTGATTGGTTGGGAGGCCACGGCAGATGAATTGGCCAAGGTGCTGGACATCACTCCCCGCGACCGCCGCCGCTTCAAGAAGCTGCTGGAAGAGTCCAAGAGCTTCGAGTCCCTGCCCATCCGCACCCGCTTGACCGACACCGAGGTTGCGCGCTTTGCGGCCCAACGCTTCCGCTTTCCGGGTGTGGAGATCAAGGCCCGGCTGTTTCGCAACTACCCCTATGGCGAACTGGCCAGCCACGTGATCGGCTACATCGGGCGCATCAACCAGGCGGAGAAAGCCAAGATTGAGGACGATGAAAACCAGGCCAACTACCGGGGTACCGAATACATCGGCAAGTTGGGTGTGGAGCAGAACTTCGAGACCTCGCTGCACGGCACCACCGGCGTGGAGCGGGTCGAGACCTCGGCGGGCGGGCGCGCCATGCGCAAACTTGCCAGCACGCCGTCTACGCCGGGCAACAGGGTGGAGTTATCCATCGACATCAAGCTGCAAAAGCTGGTGGAAGACATGTACGGCGACCGCCGTGGTGCCATGGTGGCGATTGACCCGCGGAACGGCGAGGTGCTGGCTTTTGTGTCCAAGCCAACCTTCGACCCCAACCTCTTTGTCGACGGTATCGATGCCGATAGCTGGGCCGCGTTGAACGAGGACGTGGACAAGCCCTTGTTGAACCGTGCGCTGCGTGGCACCTATCCACCTGGATCGACTTACAAGCCACTGATGGCCATGGCAGCGCTCAATAGCGGCAAGCGCGCGGCCAACGTCGTTATCCAGGACAACTTGACGTATAGCTTCGGCGGCCGCAACTTCGGCAGCCCCGAGACCGACCGCCCCGGCCCCAAGGACATGCGACTGGCCATCGTCAGCTCATCCAACGTCTACTTCTACAGCCTGGCCAACGAGATGGGTGTGGATGTGATCCACGACCAACTGGAGCCCTTTGGTCTGGGCCGCCTCACTGGCATCGACCTGCTGGGTGAGGTTACCGGTGACCTGCCATCGCAAGAGTGGAAGCGCAAGAAATTCCGAAAGCCCGAACAACAGAAGTGGTACGCCGGCGAGACCATTTCCTTGGGTATCGGCCAGGGCTACAACAACTTCACGATGCTGCAAATGGCCACGGCTTACTCGACCATTGCCTCCGGCGGCCTGCGCTTCAAGCCGCATTTGGTGCGCGAGATCCAGGATATCGTTCAGCACACGACCCAGCGCGTTGCCAGTGATGCGCTCGAACCACTGCCACTGAAGCCCGAGCATGTGGACGTGATCCGCAATGCCATGCATGGCGTGACGCTGGAGGGCACGTCGGCCAAGGTGTTTGCCGGGGCCGGGTACACCAGCGGCGGCAAGACCGGCACGGCCCAGGCTATTGGCCTGAGGGCTGGCGAGAAGTACAGCAGCGTCAAGAACGACGAGCACAAGCGCGACCACTCCCTCTACGTCGCCTTTGCACCCATCGACAAGCCGACCATCGCGCTGGCCTTGATTGTTGAGAATGCAGGTTGGGGTTCCGGCTCCGCCGCGCCTATTGCGCGCCGCGTGTTCGACTACTGGCTGCTGGGGCAGTACCCGAATGACGAAGACATGGCCGCCGTCCGCAAGGGGCAGGCCATGGCACCTATCGGCAAGCCGCTGGTGGCCTCTACGGTGCCCTGGCCCCGCACCGCCAGTGTCAGTGTCAGTGCAAATGCCAGTGTGCCTGCGGTACCCGCGTCCGCGGCAAGCGCGCCTGCGACCCTGGTCGCGCCTGCCGCGCCGGTCGTACCGGCGAGCGCCGCCAGCTCCCCCTAGTCGTAACGCCCCTGCTGTGGGCGAACGAAAAAATTCTGCGCAAGCTTGAACCAGGCCGCACGCTGCGCCAGACTCAAGAGGGCTGGGCTAGGTATTTGTTGTTGCCAACTGCGCCCGGCAGTACTATCGGGTCGGCCATTGTCCTCGCGACGTCGGCCGGGCTGGTCTGACCATTGTTCCTGAATTGGCACACAACGAGGAGATATCCATGACCCAGTTGAAGCAAGCCCAATCCCTGTCTGTTTTGAAAAACACGCTTGCCGTGTTGGGCGCCAGCATTGGCGTCGCGATGGCCCCAGTGGCCTTGGCTGCGGACCCACCCGGCGGGCACAACCCGCCTGCGGATCGCACTGGAAATAGCAACGCGGCCAAAGTGACAGGCGACGGTTCGGTCCGCGGCCTGGTGCCGGCGGTCAAGACTGCCCCGCAGGGCGCGGACCAGTACAAAGAAAAGTGCAACGTCAGCGCGCCTGCCGGTGCGGCCCAGCACAAGTGCGAGGGCGGCGATGGTGCGTTGATCGGCTTGCTACGGCCGGTTGGCCCCAACGGCGCCCAACAACTCAAGATTGAGGATGGCAAGTCGACCCCGCAAGGTGCACAGCAGCTGAAGCTGGACGGCGTTGCCAAGCCTAAGACCGGCCAGTAAATCCTTCGCACTGGCGGTAGAGCGTTAGCCATGGCAGACTCTGAAACCACTACGCTGCCATGGCCCAGCCACTGGCGAGCCGATGACACGCTGCAGCGGTCTTCACCTTACTCCTATGCGTGCGGCGCCTGTGGCCGTTGCTGTCGCGACAAACTGATCCAGGTCAACCCCTACGAAGTGGCGCTGCTGGCGCAGCGATTGGGCGTGTCCACCACGGAGTGCATAGCCCAGCATCTGGACGGTGTGTACCTGCGCCGCCAGCCGGACGGCCGGTGCAGCTTCTTCAACGAACAGGGTTGCAGCGTGCACCCTGCGCGTCCACTGGTTTGTCGTTTGTACCCGCTGGGCCGCACGGTGGATGCGGCGGGCACCGAGCGCTTTCGCCATCTCCTACCGCACCCACAAACCCAAGGCAGGTATGGCGAGCAAACCACCGTGCAGGACTGGATTGCGGCGCAGGGCGCACAAGCTTTGATCGATGCGGTGGACGCGTACCTGGCCTTGTTCTACCGGCTCTTCAAAGTGATGGAACAGGCCGAGGGCAGCGACCACGGCGTGCAGGACTGGCCACAGCGACCGCAGGCCATGACGCTGCCCGAACTGCTGGACATCGATGGCGTGTTGCGCAGCGAAGGTGTGGACGCAGCTGCCTTGACATTACCCCAGCGCATGGCCCGCCACATGGCGATTTTGGCGCAGCGGTTTGGCCTGCCGGACGGCGACGGTACCGAGCAGGGCCTAGCGTAAAAATGCGTCGTAGCTGGTCTTCAGAATCAGCGCCGACACCACGGTAATGAAGACCCCGCGCACAAAGCCCGTGCCGTGCTTGAGCGCCAGGTGGGTGCCAGCCACGCTGCCCAGCACATTGGCAACCGCCATCACTACGACGAAGTGCCACCACACATAGCCCTTGATCGCAAACAGCAGGATGGCTGCAAGGTTGGACGCCGTGTTGAGCAATTTGGCGCTGGCCGACGCGTTCAGGAAGTCATAGCCCAGCACCCGCACCATCAGAAACACAAAGAAGCTGCCAGTGCCCGGGCCAAAGAAGCCGTCGTAAAACCCGATCAAGGCGCCAATGCCGCTGGCCACCACCGCCTCGCGCTGGCCCGCAAAGCGCGGCACATGTTCACGGCCCAATTGC
This sequence comes from Rhodoferax sp. GW821-FHT07G04, assembly GCF_059418585.1. Classification (NCBI taxonomy): domain Bacteria; kingdom Pseudomonadati; phylum Pseudomonadota; class Betaproteobacteria; order Burkholderiales; family Comamonadaceae; genus Rhodoferax; species Rhodoferax sp. GW821-FHT07G04. The sequence continues at coordinate 1,314,219 of NZ_JBWKQD010000002.1, read as the reverse complement.
TTCTTGGCCAGCGTATAGGCCAGCACCATCACCAGGACCACGGGCAGGGCCTTGCGCAGGTACTGGGGCGACACCACGGTGACCAGCCAGGCACCGCCCAGAGACCCCGCAAAGCAAATGACGGCTGCCGGCGCCAGCGCATGCCAGCGCATCTGCACCCGCTTGCTGTACTGCACCGTGGCAATGGCCGTGCCCCAGACCGACGCGCCCTTGTTGGTGCCAAACAGCGTGGCGGGGTGGGTGTTGGGAAAGGTGGCAAACAGTGCCGGTACCAAGACCAGGCCACCACCACCGACGATCGAATCCACAAAACCGGCCAAGAGCGAGGCCAGCGAGACAATGAGCATTTCCATGCCCCGATTCTCGCATCCCGGTAGTGTGGTGATTTGCTACTAAATAGATAGCAAATGGTGACATTTTTGCGGGGGCTGTTGGTTGATTTGCTTTGCGCTGCTCGGCGCACTTGCATCTCCGCTTGTTGTGGGCCTGCTCGCCTGGCAGCCTGTGGGCAGGCCGTGTCATACTTCCCGCCTCCGTACGTTTCACCTGATGCTCCGCCCATGTCTTTGAGAAAACTTGTCCGCGTTGGCCTGCAAGCATTGCGCAGTCCGGAATATCGGGGGCGGGTGCAAAAGAAGCTATCGGATACCTGGCATGAAAGCGGTTGGCGTGGCATGCGCAAGCTGTTCGCGTCGCGGCTTCCCGCACCATGGCCCATGCGTGTGTCTCAGACGCCGGCAGTCGATGCGGGCGTGGAGCACTTCCTGGCAGCTCTGCGCTTCAACCATGCGCCACACCCACAATGGCATCGTCCGCGCCAATTGCCGGTGAAAGTCTTGGAAACCACGGCCGATGCCCCCAAAGTCATTGCCTACTACTTGCCGCAGTTTCACCCCATCGAAGTAAACAACCAGAACTGGGGACCGGGCTTTACCGAGTGGACCAACACCACCAAAGCGCTGCCCCAATACCACGGGCATTACCAGCCCCACTTGCCAGCCGAGACAGGTTTCTATGATCTGCGCAACCCGGACTCCATGGCTCTGCAAGTGGAGCTGGCCAAGCAATACGGGGTGGGGGGGTTTTGCTTCCACTACTACTGGTTTGATGGTCAGCGTGTACTGGAGATGCCACTCAACCAGTTTGTGGCCAATCGCCAGCTTGATTTGCCTTTTTGTGTGTGTTGGGCCAACGAGAACTGGACACGCCGCTGGGATGGTGCCGAGTCCGAAGTCATCCTGCACCAAGCCTACGCGCCCGAGGGCTGGAAGCAATTCATCGATGACTTGCTGCCGCTGTTCAACGACACGCGTTACATCCGAGTCAACGGCAAGCCCCTGCTGGTGGTATACCGTCCTACGCTAATTCCCGAGATTCAGACGGTGGTTGCGAGGTGGCGGCAGTTGGCCGAAGACGCAGGCCTGCCGGGCCTGTGGTTGGTGTGCGCGCAAACCTTTGGACTGGTAGACCCGCGTCCGCTGGGATTCGACGCAGCGGTGGAGTTTCCGCCCCACAAGATCCACGACCGCATCGACTCGGTGGCTACGCCTCCGCTGTGGAACGCAGGCTTTGAGGGCAAGGTCTGGACGTACTCGGATGCCGCTGGCGAATCCATGACCCGGGCAAAAGAGCCCTATCCGCTGTACCGCACGGCTTTTCCGTCCTGGGACAACGAGGCGCGGCGTACCGCAGCCAGTTTCTCGTTCCTGGATGCCAACCCTGCCGAGTTTGGCGAGTGGCTGAGCACCTGTGCCAGCTACGCCCGCGAAACCCTGCCCAAGGAACAGCAATTCGTTTTCGTGAACGCCTGGAACGAGTGGGCCGAAGGCGCACACATCGAACCCGACCGTCACTTTGGCTGCGCCTGGCTGGAAGAGGTGCAGCGCTTGCACCTTGCCAACAAGCCCATTGCCATGACCCTGCCGTGGGCCGCAAAGGATGCACGCCAGCAAGACGCGTCGGCTACGCGCGCGCACGTTGCAGTCATCATTCACTTGTTCTATCTGGACACCTGGCCGGATTTCGAAGCGGCGCTGCTGGCGAGCGGACTCGATTGCGATGTGCTGGTCACCACTACGGCCGACCAGATCGAGACCGTGTCTGCAATGGTCAAAGCACGGTTTGCGCAGGCGGAAGTCTTCTCAGTGGAAAACCGTGGCCGCGATGTTCGCCCGCTGTTTGTGCTGCTGCCACTGCTGATCGCGCGGGGCTACCACGCGGTGCTCAAGCTGCACTCCAAGAAAACGGTGCACCGCGATGACGGCCATGTGTGGCGCCAGTCGCTGATCAAGAGCCTATTGCCCAACCCGCAGGCGATGCGCGGCTTGCTGGATGGCCTGGGTCAGTATCCGTCGTTGGGTCTGGTCGGGCCGCAAGGCAATATCCTGAACCTGCAGCGCTTCATCTGGCACAACAAGCCTTGGGTGGCGCAACTGGCCGCAGAACTCGGGGAGCGCGAAGACTGGCTGGGCCGCACACGGCCCTGGTTCCCCGCCGGGAGCATGTTCTGGTTCAAACCAATGGCGCTTGCCAAGTTGCTGGCGTGTACCGCCGTGCAAGACGATCTTTTCGAAGGCGAGGCCGGACAGTCCGATGGCACGCTGGCCCACGCGCTGGAGCGTCTGATGGGAGCTGCCGCACTGTCGGCTGGTTACCATCTGGTGGACTCGGAGACGGCGGTCCAGCTGGGGTCGAAAGTTCGTTCCCAGCAGAGCGCGGCGGAAAGGCGATGGCGAGACGACTGGAGTTTGGCTGGACGCCGACGCGTTGTCGACTCGCCCTATGCTGCCCCGTCCGAGTAAACACGACGGGCGCTCGCTTCAGTCGTCGTGGTGGTACTCCGGGCCCTGGCCTGTGCGCCGCACCACATTGTTGTGGTCCAGGTAGACCCAGTAAAACATGTCCTCCACCTCAAACCAGCGGTAGGTCATGATGTCAGCCGGCCAGTTCGCCACATGGTCTATGGAGGCAGGTGGGCCAAAGGCCCGCTCCACGTCCTCGCGCGTCCACTGGTCTACGGCGATGCGGTCCAACTCTTGCGCAACCAACATTTGGCGGACCCGTACGACGCGGCCCGCGGCATCCAGGTCAATATTGAAGACCTGCTGCCCCGCGGGTTGGCGCGAGTACTGCAGGCGGGTGCCGCCCACATCCAGAGCTAGCACCCGACTGGACTGACCCATGCGCGCCAGCACCTCGGCGCGGTCCATGCCCGGCTGCACGAGGCCGGTTGCACATGCACTCAACGCGAGGGCCACGACGGCGGCAGATGCATGGTGCAAGACGGATCTGGACATTGGCATACTCCTGATCGGCTCCATTCTTGCCGCGATCATCCGGGCGTGCTGCAGGCGAAAAAAAAGCACTGACCGGGTCAGTGCTTTTGTGAGCTGCATCTCAAGGTGGATGCAGAAATTGTTGCTTGTTGCTTACCGTCTCCTCGGTCCGCTTCTTCCATCTGGCCCTTCGCAGTTGCCGTCTAACCTTTGAGTGCCCAGACTGTAACAAGCACCATCCAGCCGTGCATCGGGATTAACCCTTCATATGTAAGCAGTTGTCTTCGGCGATCCACTGGGCGGCCTTCTCGGCAATCATCAGTGTCGGCGAGTTGGTGTTGCCGCTGGTGATCAAGGGCATCACGCCGGCATCGACCACGCGCAGCCCGGCCACACCATGCACCTTGAGGCGCGCGTCCACCACGGCCATAGCATCGTCGCTGCGGCCCATCTTGGTCGTGCCCACCGGATGAAAGATGGTGGTCGCAATGTCGCCGGCCAGCTTGGCCAGATCGGCATCCGATTCGAATTGCACGCCGGGCTTGTACTCCTCGGGTTGGTACTTCTGCAGTGCCGGCTGAGCCACGATGCGCCGCGTGATACGCAGCGAATCGGCGGCGATCTGCCGGTCTGCGTCGGTGCTCAGGTAGTTGGGTGCAATGGCCGGCGCATCTTCAAACTTTGCCGAGCGGATATGCACCGTGCCGCGGCTCGTGGGGTTCAGGTTGCAGACGCTGGCGGTGATGGCGTTGAAGCTGTGCAAGGGTTGGCCAAAGGCCTCCAGGCTCAGCGGCTGCACGTGGTATTCCAGATTGGGGTAGGGCTGGGCCGGGTCGCTGCGGGTGAATGCGCCCAACTGGCTCGGGGCCATGCTCATGGGGCCGGTGCGCTTGAAGGCGTACTCCAGGCCGATCTTGGCCTTACCCCACAGCGTGTTGGCCTGGGTGTTCAGCGTCGTTGTGTTCTGCACCTTGAACACGGCGCGTATCTGCAAATGGTCTTGCAGGTTTTCACCCACGCCGGGCAGATCCTTTTGCACCGCAATACCCAAGGACTGCAGGCGTTGGGCCGGCCCCAGGCCGGAGAGCTGCAAGATCTGCGGCGAGCCCACGGCACCGGCGCACAGAATCACTTCCGCCTTGGCGGTGGCCTCCACCATGCTGCTGCCATCCCACACCTGCACACCGGTGCAGCGCAAGGGGCTGGTGGCCGTGGCGGGCTCCAACAGCAGCTTGGCCACCTGGGCGCTGTTCCACAGTTCGAAGTTGGGGCGGCCATAGCAGGTAGGGCGCAAAAAGGCCTTGGCCGTGTTCCAGCGCCAGCCGGCCTTCTGGTTGACTTCGAAATAGCCCACGCCTTCGTTGGTGCCGCGGTTGAAATCGTCGGTGGCGGGTATGCCGGCCTGCACGGCCGCCTGGGCAAAGGCATCCAGCACGTCCCAGCGCAGGCGCTGTTTCTCTACCCGCCATTCGCCGCCGGCCTTGTGGTGGCGCAGCAGCTCGCGGTACTGGCTGCCGTTTTTCTGCAGCAGTGCCGAGGCCGTACCCTTTGCGCCGTGCAGCGCGTTGGCACCCTTGTGGTGGTCTTCGTGCAGCATGAAATAGGGCAGGCAATGTTCCCAGCTCCAGTTGGCATCGCCCACCAGTTGGCCCCAGTGGTCATAGTCGCGGGCCTGGCCGCGCATATAGATCATGCCGTTGATGCTGCTGCAGCCGCCCAGCGTCTTGCCGCGCGGGTAGCGCAGCGAGCGGCCGTTCAGCCCGGCGTCGGGTTCGGTGTTGTAGAGCCAGTCGGTGCGCGGGTTGCCAATGCAGTAGAGGTAGCCCACGGGGATGTGGATCCAGTGGTAGTCGTCCTTGCGGCCCGCCTCGATCAGCAACACCCGCTTCGACGCGTCCGCAGAGAGTCGATTGGCCAGCAGGCAGCCCGCGGTGCCGGCGCCGATGATGATGTAGTCAAACGTGGTTTCGCTCATGCCCCATCCTAATCCACCAAACCACGCACCAAACTGACACCACGAACCGGTGCGACAACGGGGTGCCGCGCCGCAGCTACAGAATGTTGCAGATTCCGCAACGCGCCAGCTGACAACGCAACGATACTCTGCAGAAACTTTTTTTGGTGGGTTGGCAGTATGGAAACGAAGAGCAGATTTGTGTTGAAAACCATCAGTGCCGCCGTGCTGGCGGTGACCGCCCCCTTGGGCGCTCACGCGGTGGATTCGTTCAATGCAGCGTCCAGTTACCTGGCCATGGACCAAGTGGCGGTGCAGGGGCTGGGCAGCTTCAAGAATGTCGCCGTCACCGTGCAGTCGTACACGCTGCTGGGCGTCGATGGCGGCACGGCCAAGGCCAACGCGTTTGATCCCGCCAGCAAACAACTAACATTGGGGTCGGTGGTGTTCGAGGGCAACACCTACACCAATGTACGCGTCACCATCAATGCCTACACCGTGCTGGGGGCGGATGCGGTCGGAGCCCCGGCCTCCGCCAGCGGCATCGTGAACCCGGTGCTGTACGTCACCCAGGTGCCGGTGTCGGGCTTTACCAGCCGCACCTCCACCTTCGGCAACCACCTGGCGAGCGTGCAGTCGGCCCCGCGCGGCGGCGACCTGATGATCCGCTACCCGGACGGCAGTGTGCGCAACCTGACCCAGGAGGCTGGCTACGGTAGCGCGGGCTTCCAGGGCGCGGGTGCCATCGCCGTGCGCGAGCCCTCCGTGCACTGGAGCGGCACCAAGGCCGTGTTCAGCATGGTGGTGGGTTCCCCCGGCACCCGCTACGAGGTCAAGGACTTTGTATGGCAGATGTACGAAGTCAGCGGTCTGGCCAAGGGGCAGGCGGTCACCATCACCAAGGTGGCGGGGCAGCCCACGGCGTTCAACAATGTCTCGCCCTTCTACGGCACCGATGAACGCATCCTGTTCACATCGGACCGACCCCGCAGCGGCGAGGCCCATCTGTACCCGCAGCTCGACGAGTACGAAAGCGCGGCCACGGTCACGGGCATCTGGAGCCTGATGCCCCAGTCGGGTGACTTGCGGTTGCTCAACCACGCCGTCAGCGGCGCGTTCAGCCCCTCCATCGACAGCTTTGGCCGCGTGGTCTTCACGCGCTGGGACCACCTGCAGCAGGACCAGCAGGCTGATGCCGACCGCGCCGGCGGCAGCTATGGTTCCTTCCTCTACGCTAGCGAAGCGGCATCCGCACAGCGCCTGCCGCTGCAGGCCGAGGCCTTCCCTGAGCCCCGGTCGGACACCGACGCGCAAAACGTCGCCAACCAGGTCAATGGCCACACCTTCAATATCTTCATGCCCTGGCAGGTCCGCGAGGACGGTAGCGGCGAAGAGACCTTGAACCACGTGGGCCGCCACGAGATCGCTGGCACCTACATCCCGCCCAGCTTCAAGAACGACCCCAGCCTGAGCTACTACAGCCGCGAGAGTGTCTTTGCCAACCGCACCTACCTGCGCAATGATGGCGGTGTCTTCCACCTGCGTGAAGACCCCAAACGCGCCGGCGTCTTCTACGGCACCCATGCCCGCGAGTTCGGCACCAACAGCGCCAACCAGATCGTGCGCCTGACCGGCAACCCCTCGCTGAATGGCGAGGTCATGGTCGTCACACCAGTCACCAACACCGCGACCGCTGGGTATACGGAGGATGGAAAGACACCGGCGGCAGGCCATACCGGCATGTACCGCAACCCCTTGCCGATGACCGATGGCAGCTTGCTAGCCGTGCACACCAGCGAGACGCGCCTGGACCAGAACGACGGCACCACCGCTGCACCACGTTACCGCTACCAGTTCCGCGTCAAGTCGCTGGTGGCCTCTGGTGACACCTTCACCGCCGACCAAGCCATCACCCCCGGCACCCGCAAGGCGATCTGGTACTGGGACCCCGATACCCGCGTCGACTTCGACGGCGAGCTGTGGGAGATGGACCCGGTCGAGGTGGTTGCCCGCGCCAAGCCCGTGCGCGCGGCCGATGCTTTGGAAAGCCCGGAGAGCGTCGTGTTGCAAGAGGAGGGCGTGGCCGAGTCCCAATTGCGGGCCTGGCTGGTGGCCAATGACCTGGCCCTGATCGTCACCCGCAACAACACCAGCCGCGACCGCGGCGAGCGCCAGCAACCCTTCAACCTGCAGGTGCCTGGCGGTGTCAAGACCGTGGGCGATGGCGGCAAGGTGTATGACGTGGCCCATCTGCAGATGTACCAGGCCGACCAGATTCGCGGCTACGGCGGCACCGCATCGCCACGCGCCGGCCGGCGCGTATTGGCCCAGACCCTGCACGAGCCCAAGGCCCAAAACCCCAGCAACCCCGGCGGTCCCGCCGGTAGCGTGAAACTGGCTGCCGATGGCTCCAGCGCCGCCTTCGTGCCTGCACGCCGGGCCATGACCTGGCAACTGACCGACACCAATGGCAAGGCCGTGGTGCGCGAGCGCAACTGGATCACCTTCCAACCCGGCGAAGTCCGAGTCTGCGCATCCTGCCACGGGCTCAACAGCAAAAATCAGGCGGGGCAGGGGGAGCCCGTCAACAAGCCCGAGGCTTTGCGGACGCTGGTGCGGTATTGGAAGACGTTGCCGAAGTAGTCCTAGGACGTTCCTACATGGTTGGCGAAGGCAGGTGGTCCGGGTATCCGCTTCCGGGCTTGCTCGCGGGCGGCTGTCTGCGGTCGCGGTCGCTACTGCATGAATAGCGTGGCCTCTGTGTCAACCGCGAATGAGGCTCTGCAGCGGACACCCGGACCACCTGCATGGTGCTGGAGAACGACTCGCTCCGCCATCAATACGCTCGCATCCCGAAAGTCGCCCCGGAACGGGAGTTTCGCGATGCTCTGTTGACAGTTCTAGGTCATTTGTCCTAATATCTGCGTAGGACAAACGACCTAATTGAACGAAAACCGTAATGAACGACCTCTTCACACCTTTTCCCTTGGGCGATCTGACGCTGGGCAATCGCCTCGTCATGGCGCCAATGACGCGCAATCGCGCGGATCCGCAAGGCATTCCGACAGACATCATGGCGACCTACTATGGGCAGCGTGCCGATGCTGGGCTCATCGTGTCTGAGTCGGTGCCGATTTCCCGGCAAGCCGTGGGATATCCCTGCACGCCTGGACTGTACAGTGATCCTCAAATCGCGGGCTGGCGTCGTGTCACGGAGGCTGTGCATGCACAGGGTGGCCGCATCTTCGCCCAATTGCAGCACTGTGGTCGGATATCCCATCCCAGTCTGCAGCCCGAAGGTGCGTTACCCATCGCCCCCTCTGCCATACGGCCACGCGGGATGGCAGTGACCCCTGCAGGTATGCAGGACTTTGTGACGCCGAGGGCCCTGGCGACGCACGAAATTTCCCAAGTTGTCGAGCAATTCAAAGCCGCCGCCTTGCAGGCGAGGCTGGCGGGATTTGATGGCGTCGAAGTGCATGGAGCGAACGGCTATTTGATTGACCAGTTCTTGCGCGACGGAAGCAACCATCGAACGGACATTTATGGTGGAACACCCGCACGGCGCCTGGCGTTTCTGATGGACGTGATCGAAGCCGTGGCTCAGGTATGGCCAGACCAACGGATCGGCGTTCGCCTCAGCCCGGAAAACCGCTTCAATGACATGTCGGACAGTGACCCTTCAACCCACTTTGGATACTTTGTCGCAGAACTGGCACGCTCAGGCGTAACCTATCTCCATGTACTGGAAGGTGACATGATGTCCCGAGCGACCACTTTGGATTACAAAGAGTTGCGGCGGCGTTTCGGTGGTGTCTATATCGCCAACAATGGCTATGACAAGGCACGCGCACAGGCCGCTGTTCGCGGCGGTAATGCCGACTTAGTGGCCTTCGGAGCCCCATTTCTTGCCAATCCGGACCTGGTCGCCAGGCTCGCGCACGATTGGCCCTTGAACGCGCCCGACCACGAAAATTACTATGCGGGAGCGGAGCGCGGTTATACCGACTATCCCGCATTTGTACCCAGCTAAATGCACTCAGCCATGAAGACACCATCCGCAGAACCCACTACGCGCGAACTGATCATCCAGGTCGCAGATACCTTGTTTTACCACCGCGGGTTCGAGAAAACTTCGTTTGCAGACATCGCGGACGAGGTGAAGATCTCGCGGGGCAACTTCTACTACCACTTCAAGACGAAAGACGAGATTCTGTCTGGCGTCATTGCCCTGCGAGCAGCGAAAACCCAGGCCATGCTTGATTCGTGGTCCAGTCTAGGGAAGACGCCTCTGGGCCGTTTGCAATGCTTTGCCGAAATGCTGATCCAGAACCGCAAGGACATCCAGCGCTACGGATGCCCGGTCGGAACCTTGTGCGCCGAGTTGGCCAAACTGGAACATCCCGCACAGGGGGATGCCGGGATGATCTTCGGGCAATTCCGCCTGTGGCTGCGCGAGCAATTCGAAGCGCTAGGCCACAAACGCGATGCCGATACGCAGGCCATGCACCTTCTCGCCCGCAGCCAAGGTGTTGCGGCTTTGGCCAACGCTTTCCATGACGAGGCCTTCATCCGCCACGAGGTGAAGCAGATAGCAGAGTGGTTGCGATCACTTGAAGACAAACATACCAGGAAGCCAGCCAAGTCGGCTTAGATTGAACCCATCCCCATAATGCAGTCAGGAACCAAGCATGCACATCATTTTTCTCAAATTCGGACGGAATCGCGCACAGGCCGGGCAATGGATGGCCGGACACGGACAGTGGATACAGCAGGGCATTGACGATGGCGTCTTCCTGGTGGCCGGGTCACTCGACAACGCGCAAGGTGGAGCCATTCTTGCGGTCAGTGCGGACAAGGAGGCGCTGTTGGCCCGGGTACAGCAGGATCCTTTTGTGATCCATGGTGTCGTTGAAGCGGAGGTGCAAACCGTCGCACCATCCCGGGTTGCACCGGGTATGACACAGCTTCTGAAGTGACCCCGTCCGCTACTGGATGTTAGGTGGTGAGGTGGAGAAATGCCTGCAAGAACCAGGCAGTTAGCCCTCGTCAATATTAAGGAAGTGGCTATAAATTAGATAGCAATCCGGGAGAATCAATGTCCCACCCACTGCGGCTTGCGCTTCTCCTGAAACGCCTTTTGCCCTTCCTTGGCGTCCTCGGTCAGTGTGAACAGTGCGATCTGGCTTTCGGTGAAGGACATGCTTTCTTCAAAGGCCATGGCCTCCACCTTCTTCATCGTGTACAGGCCGCGGCGGATGGCGGCGGGGGACTTGTCTAAGAGGCGGTCCAGCAGCCACTGCAGTTTGGCGTCCACATCGTCATCGACATAGTTGACCAAGTCGTACTCGAGAGCCTGGGCGGCCGTGATGGGTTCACCGGTCAGGCACATTTCGGCCAGCTTGCGCCGGGGGATCAAATGTTGCAGCACACTCAGCACCTGGGCCGGGAACACGCCCACTTTGACCTCGGGCAGGCCAAACACGGCGTGGCTGGCGGCAACGGCCATGTCGCACATGCTCATCAGGCCCATGCCACCGGCCATGCAGGCGCCGTTCACGCGGGCAATCAGCGGCACGGTGCTTGCCTTGGCCACGCGCAGCACCTGGGCCAGGTGGCCGTGGGGTTCGGAGTAGTCGGTGGTGAAGGCGTTGGCGGACTGCAGGTCGGCGCCGGCGCAAAAGGCTTTTGTACCCGCACCGGTGATGACGATGGCGCGTACGCTGCGGTCGGTCTGCGCGGCCGTGATGGCTTTGGCCATCGCGGCCAGCACGCCGTGGCTCATGGCGTTGCGGCGCTCTTCGCGGGTGATGGTCAGCCACAGCACGGGGCCGCGTAGCTCGGCGGACAGTTCGGGCGTGGATGTGTAAGGCTGCGCGGTGGTGCTCATAGGGGGTCTCCAGATCGTTGTGCGGTGCTAGGGCATTCTCTCATCGCCTAGGGGCGCGCCAGCCTGTACTATGCGGGGGCCGCCCGCTACAGCTCCCCCAATACACCCACCAGCCCAACCCCCACACCATGCCGGACACCCAGCCCCGCATCGCATTCGAGCAGGCCCCCGACGGGTTGCATGCGCGCTTGTTGGGGCTGTGGACGGCGGAGCACCTGGCTGAGCCCGAGCACTGGGACGCACTGCACGCTGCTCTGGGTAGCCTGCCCCACGATTGGCGCGCCTGGCAGTGGGATCTGCGCCAACTCCAGCGCCTGGACCACACCGGCGCGCAACTGCTGTGGAACGCCTGGTACCGCCAGTGGCCGGACCATCTGCAAACCCACTCGGCCCAGCGCGCCATGCTGGAGCGGGTGGCCAAGTTTTCGTCGGTGCTGCCGCCACGCCGGCCCAACACGGCCTGGGACAACTTCTTGCGCCTGGGCGCCGTTGTCGTGCGGGTCCAAGAGCACGTGGTGGGTGCCGTGCGCCTGTTGGGCCAGTTGCTGTTGGATGCCATGCAGTTGGTGCGTGCGCCGCGTGCCGGCCCCTGGCGCGATGTGTCGGGCCACCTTTACCGCATCGGCGCCACCGCGTTGCCGATTACCGCCTTGGTGGGTTTCTTGATTGGCGTGGTGCTGGCTTATCTGATGTCGCAGCAGTTGCGCCAGTTCGGGGCCGATGCTTTCATCGTCAACATCCTGGGCGTCGCACTGATCCGCGAGCTGGGGCCGGTGCTGGCGGCCATCCTGATCGCCGGTCGCTCGGGCTCGGCCATCACCGCGCAGATCGGCGTGATGCGGGTCACCGAAGAGCTGGATGCGATGAAGGTCATGGGCATTCCCAAAGGTTTCAGATTGGTGCTGCCCCGTGCCATGGCCATGGTGGTGGCCATGCCACTCTTGGCGGTGTGGACCACGCTGGCCGCGCTCTTGGGGGGCATGCTGGCCTCGGATCTGACGATGGGGCTGACCCCGGCCTACTTCGTCAGCGCGCTGGCCCGCGTGGTGCAAGTGGCCAACCTGTGGCTGGCCATCGGCAAGTCGGCCGTCTTTGGCCTGATGATTGCGTTGATCGGTTGCCACTACGGCTTGCGCATCAAGCCCAATACCCAAAGCCTGGGGGAGGGCACCACCGCTTCGGTCGTCACTTCTATCACCATGGTGATCCTGGTAGACGCCTTGTTTGCCGTGGTCTTCAAGAGCGTAGGCATATGACCTTGAACCCCCACGCTCCACCGTTACACGGGTCGCTGCCCCCCGAGGGGGCTGACCTGCCTTGGGGCGGCCCTACGGCAGGTCGTACGACCCCAGACCTGATACTGCCCTTGTCGCCCCCCAAACCCATAGTGGAGATTCAGGGCTTGTGGTCGGGCTTTCGCACCGCGGGTGTCGACACGCTGATCCACAAAGACCTGAACCTGAAGATTGCCCAGGGCGAACTGCTGTCCATCGTCGGTGGCTCGGGCAGCGGCAAGACCGTTCTGCTGCGCCAGATCCTGGGGCTGGAGACGCCGCTGCGTGGCAGCATCTCGGTACTGGGCCGCCCGGCCGCCGAGTTGACGCACAGCGGCGCCGCCAGCCGCGTGGGCATGCTGTTCCAGCACGGCGCGCTGTACTCGGCCTTTACCGTGTTGGAGAACATTGCCTTTCCGCTGCGCGAACTCAAGGCCCTGCCCGAAGACCTGGTGCGTGACGCGGTCATGGTCAAGCTGCAGATGGTGGGGCTGGACCCGGCCCATGCACACAAGATGCCGGCCGACTTGTCCGGCGGCATGATCAAGCGCGTGGCCCTGGCCCGCGCCTTGATCATGGACCCGCCGCTGCTGCTGCTGGACGAGCCCACGGCCGGCCTGGACCCGGACCGCTCGGACGCCTTCTGCGCGCTGGTGCGCTCGCTGCACCAGGAGTTGGGCCTGACCGTGGTCATGGTCACGCACGATCTGGACACCATTTACGAAATCAGCACCCGGGTGGCCGTGGTGGCCGAGAAGCATGTGATCGTGGACGCGCCGCCGCGGGAGGTCATTGCCTTCGACCACCCCTTTGTGCGCGACTTCTTCCTGGGTGGGCGGGGTCTGCGTGCCATGGAGCTGTTGCGCCTGCACCCCCAAGATGTGTAAAAAGAGCGTGTAGAAAGAGAACCGTACTATGGAAAACAAATCCCACGCCCTAGGCGCCGGCGCGTTTGTACTGGTGGTGGCCGCGCTCTTGGTGGCGCTGGCCGCCTGGCTGACGCGCGACACCGGCGAGAACCGCCTGTTCGAAATCTCCAGCCGCGAGGGCGTGACCGGCCTGCAGCGCCAGGCCGGCGTGCGCTACAAAGGCGTCACAGTGGGCCGGGTGCAGGCCATCACGCTGGACCCGGAGACCAGCGGCAATGTGCGCATCCGCATCGCGGTGGACAATACGGCGCCCATCACCCACTCCACCTTTGCCAGCCTGGGCTTCCAGGGCGTCACCGGTCTGGCCTTCATCCAGTTGGACGATGCCGGCGAATCCAAAGAGCCCCTGGTCAGCACCGACGACGGCAAGCTCGCCCGCATCCCCATGCGCCCCGGCCTGATGTCGCGCCTGACCGACCAGGGTGCCGGCCTGCTCACCAAGCTGGACGAGGCCGTGCAGCGCAGCAACCAACTGCTGGCACCCACCAACCAGAAGAAGCTGATGGACGCCGTGGACAACCTGGGCCAGGCCGCCGCCAGTATCAGCAAGCTGGCCGTGCGTGCCGACCAGGCCAACCTGCCCGCGTTGTCGCAAGAGGCCTCCACCACGCTAAAAAACCTGCGTGAAACTTCCGACCGGCTGGGCCGCAGCGCCGATGCCGTGCGCAGCTCGGCCGACGCGTTCAAGGTGATGTCCTCCCGCATGAGCCAGCCTGGCGGCACGCTGGACAACATCGCCCAGGGCAGCGACGCGTTGTTGGCCACCGGCCAGTCGCTGAACACCACGCTGGTGCCGCGCCTGAACCGCACGGTGGATGACGCATCCCGCACCGTGCGCCACATCGGCCGTACCGTAGAGTCCCTCAACGACAACCCCCAGTCGCTGCTGCTGGGCAATGGTGCGGCCGTGCCGGGGCCGGGCGAGCCCGGCTTTGTGGCGCCTGCCGCACGTTGATGTTCACCCGCAGATTTTGCCCATGATTGGATCAATGCTATGAAATCGGTAGCTGTATACGCATATTGCACGAGGGCTAACGTGCTGTTTGGCTTGGTGGCCTTGGCGCTGAGCGCCTGTGCGCAGCTCAAGCCCCAAGCCCGTGCCACGGTGTACGACTTTGGCCCCGGCCCGGTGGCCGCTGCACCCAGCACGCGCATAGCACCCTTGCCCACGCTGGTGCTGGCCGAGGTGGAGGCCCCGGCCGCCATGGACAACTCCGCCGTGCTGTACCGCCTGGCTTATAGCGACGCCCAGCAACTGCGCCCCTATGCCCAAGCGCGCTGGAGCATGGCCCCCACGCAGCTGTTGCGCCAGCGCTTGCGTGAGCAACTGGGCCTGCGCCGCTCGGTGCTCAATGCGGCGACCGGCGTCATCGTCGGCAAGCCCGCGATGATCCTGCACCTGGAGCTGGATGAGTTCAGCCACCTGTTCGAGACCCCCGAGCGCAGCAGCGGCCTGGTGCGCGTGCGCGCCACGCTGGGCCAAGGCGGCCAAGGGGCAGAGCGTCTGCTGGCCCAACGCAGCTTCATCGTGCAACGCTCCGCCACCAGCGCCGACGCAGCCGGTGGCGTGCGGGCGCTGACCGATGCCTCCGATGCAGTGATTGCCGAGATCGAGCAGTGGGTGCAGCAGGTAGAGAGGGCGGGCGCAGAAACCACCGCGACCCGGTAATAGGCTTCCCAACAGGCACTTTCGGAGTCTCGCGCCGATGAAGACCCATGCATTTCGCGTCCTCGTGGGGGCCATAGCCCTGTTCGGCGTCTGGGGCTTGGCGCACGCGCGCGGCGAGACCAGCGACGAATCTGCATTGGCCGTTTTTGAAAGCCGCGCGGCGCCGCTGGCCTTGTCGTCCAATGGGCAGTGGCGGGTGCATGTGGATGCCAACAACGTCTTGCACCGCGTCAACCTGCTGGACAAGAAGCAGGAGCAGCAATTGGTGCTGCCGATGGCTGCGCTGCAAATCGCCGCATCGCGCACGGCGCAAAAAATCGCGTTCACGTCCAGCATCGAATGCGTGGGTCTGGTGGACTTTGGCAACCCGCCCTATCCCACACCCCAATTGGTTTGGATATCCAATGCGCCGGTGGGTGTGGGCGAAAAGGTGCGGATTCTGAACGTCAAACTGCCAACCGAGCATGATTGCAAGCCCCAGGGGCAACGCAGTGTGGTCGCGATGTCCGCTGACGGGCAGTTGGTGGCAAATGCAACGCACGTGTATGACCTGGAGTCGCAAACCGTGATGGCGACCCTGCCCTCCAGTGCAGATGACATCGGCCGCCGCCGCACCCTGGCCATACAGTTCACCGACAACAATACCAAGCTCTTTTTGGCCACGGCCACGCTGGGTGCAGGCTATGAGAGCAGTGACAGCCCTAGCGACATGCTGTTCTCCATCTGGGATTTGCAACGCAAGAGCTTGTTCAACCTGGCAGGCGGCGCACGGCGGACCCAGTTCGTGCCGGAGATGCTGTTGTTCCACTATGCCGTGCAAACCGGTGCCCTGAGTTATGTGCAATCCGACCGCTACTTCCAGGCCCGGGAAAAGACACCCAACACCAGCGAAGAACAGCCCTTGCTGGATGTGCTCCAAACCAACCTACACACCTGCCAGGCCAAGCCCACCGCGCGCCTGGCCCTGACACCGTGGCAGTGGGCGGCCTACGCCGTGGACCCCTGGGGCCGTTGGATTGCTGGCATCAAAAAACTGGATAGCGTGGCCCTGGCAGGCGCGGGCCGCAGTGGGCGCCGCTATGTGGAAGAGCTGACGATTTTGGACATGCGCTCGGGCAAGGTGATGGAGACCATCCCCCTGGTGCAGGCCCTGCACGGCCTGGTGGTGACGCCCGATGGCAGCGCCATTCTGGGCATCACGCCGCTGCCCATGGCCCCTCAGACGGGCGGGGAGGTCGTGCAGATCGCCGTGCCGCCGGCTGTGCTGGGTTTGCCCAAAACCGACAGCGCTGCATTTGCCACTGCACCTTGCAAGATTGAAAACGAAACGCCTTTAGCCAGAAGTGTGGAGGGTACAGCGCGCCGGTTAGCGCCTTTGTGGACCCGCCCGGTGCCTGCCTTGGCAGGCACGCAAAGCCCGTCGTCCGCCCCGCCCTTGGCGTGCAACAGCCTGGGGGCGCATGGTGTGTCGTTCACGATGCCGGACCAGACGCTGTGGCTGGACCAGCATGCCGACATGGCGCAGCTGGATTGGCGCACAGGCCGCACGCTCAAGACCTTGCCCACGCCGCGCAAGCGCCATGTGTGCAGCACGCCGATGCCCGAGGCGGGCGGCTTCATCAACTACCGGGGCGATACCGCCAGCTTCCAGACCTTTGAGAGCCTGTTGTCCTCGGGCAGCCAGCGGCAAATCCTCGACACAAAAAAAGGCTGGTATGTCCATGACGTGACGTGGTCCGACGATGCCGGGCAGGCCACGCGCAGCTTCTCCATCGTCTGGCGGACCAAGCCCGAAACCACGCCGGGCAAGAATGCGCGCGGCGAGGTCATTGACACGCTGATCAGCACGTATGAGGTGGCGGGCAAACAGCGCACCAAGGAAGCGGGCACGCAGGCGGACAGCTACGAGATGGGCGTCTGGGATGGCAGTGGTGTGGCGGATACGGTGAGCACTGCAAGCTGCGCGTCGCAGCCGAGTGCAGGGCAGGGGATCATGCGTTTCGAGCGCAGCTATTTCGACAGCTTCAGGGCCTACCGATGCAGTGCGGACCGCAAGAGCCTGGAGACCGTGTTCTGGGCTGGGCTGGATATTGCGCCCAAGCCTTCTGTTGCAGGACTGGTTGAAGCAGGCAAGGTTCTGGCATTAGGCGCATCCATCGGCGTGGTGGACGATGGTCGGGGCATGGTCCGCATCTATGACATCACCGCCCGCAAAGAACTGGCGCAAATCCCACTCGCCGCAGTGGGCCTGGTGCACCAGATCCGCCTGTCGGAGGAGCAAGGTGTGGTGGTGCTGGAGTCGATAAGTACCGGCGGTAGCAGCGATCGCAGCCTCAGAGGCTACGCCTTTCGGTAGGGGAGTTCAATGCCCCAGCGCGGGGAACAACTTCACCAGCCCGTCCGACATCACCTCCACCGCCAGCGCCGCCAGAATCAGCCCCATCAACCGGGTCATGACGTTGATGCCGGTCTTGCCCAGCACCCGTGCAATGGGTTGGGCCAGCGCAAAGCACAGTGCGGTAGCCAGTGCAATGACCACGCCATAGCCCACCAGCGTACCCAGTTGCAGGATGGTCTTGGCCTTTTCGGCATAGATCACCACGGTGGACATGCTGGCCGGGCCGGTCAAGAGCGGAATGGTCAGCGGCACCACGGCGATGCTGGCACCGCGGGCGGCCTTCTCGGCACCATCTTCCATTTCATGGGTATTGGTCTTGGCCTCGGCGGGTTGGGCGTTGAGCATGTTCAGTGCCGAGGTCAGCAGCAGCATGCCACCACCCACCTGGAAGCTGGCCAGCGAGATGCCAAAGAAATTCAGAATGTCCAGACCGATCAGCGCGCTGGTGGCAATCACCACAAAGGCGCTGAACGACGAGATGGAGATGGTGCGCCGCCGCTGCTCGCGCGAAAAGCCCTGCGTGTAGTGGATGAAGAACGGCACGATGGCCAGCGGGTTCACAATGGCCAGCAGGGTGATGAGGGGTTTGAAATCCATGGGCCTGCGCTCCTGTCGTAATTGTTGTTGATCGGTGTTGTCTCAGCGCCCGCCGCTGACGTCGAGCAGCGCGCCGGTGCTGTAGCTGGACGCATCGCCCATCAGCCATACGATGGCCTGGGCTACCTCTTGCGCGCTGCCGGGGCGCTGCATGGGCACCTGAGGTGCCAGTTGCCGTGCCCGGTCGGGCTGGCCACCGCTGGCGTGGATGTCGGTTTCTATGATGCCGGGGCGCACGGCGTTGACCCGTATGCCCTCTTGCGCCACTTCCTTGGCCAAGCCCAGCGTGAAGGTGTCGATGGCGCCCTTGCTGGCGGCATAGTCCACATACTGGCCGGAGCCACCCAGGCGCGCCGCCGCGCTGGACACGTTGACGATGCTGCCGCCCGTGCCGCCGTAACGCGTGCTCATGCGTTTGACGGCCTCGCGTGCGCAGACAAAGGCGCCGATCACATTGGTGGCAAACATGCGCTGCAGCCGTGCCACATCCATACCATCCACGCGGCTGGTCACGTCCACCACACCAGCGTTGTTGACCAGGCAGGACAGTGGCCCCAGCTTGGCGTCCACCTTGTCGAACATGGCCAGCACCTGGGACTCGACCGCGACGTCGGCCTGCACCGTGATGGCGGTGCCGCCACCGGCACGGATCTGGCGCACCACCTCATCGGCGGCCAGTGAGTTGCTGCTGTAGTTGACCGCCACGGCATAGCCTTGCTGCGCGGCCAATAGCGCCGTGGCCGCGCCTATGCCGCGCGAGCCGCCGGTGATCAGGGCTATGGGTTGCATGGCCAATACGCCTTACAGGCCCTTGCCCCGTGCCACGTCCATGATCAGACGCGCGGCGAGGTAGAGGCGGGGCTCAATGGAGTCCACCAGCACATATTCGTTGCTGGCGGAGTGGGCACCAAAGCCCATGAGTCCGAAGCGCTCGATGACCGGGGCCTTGGTCTGCAGGGCGGCGAAGGCGGCATCGGTGCCACCGCCTTCGGGCTGGTCGTCCACCACCAACGTGCGTCCCAGCTCGGCATAGACAGACCGTGCGTGCTGGGCCAGTTTGCGGCTCGCATCGGTGGCCTCCAGCGGGGGGCGGCGGCGTTCAAAGTTGACGGTCACTTTCGCGTCGGGCAGCAGCTGCTTGGTCACGCGAGACCGCACGGCCGCTTCAATGCCGTCGTAGTCAGCCACACGCACCACGCGCACATCGGCAGCAGCCGTTGCATGGGCCGGTATCACGTTGCGGTTGGTGCCGGCCTGCGCCACGGTCCAGTTGAGCTTGGTGCCGGTGGCGGGGTTGGACAAATCCTTCATCTGCAGAATCTGGAAGGCCAGCTCGTACAGCGCATTGATGCCGCGCTCGGGCGCCCCGCCCGCGTGGGAGGCGCGGCCCTCCACCTTCAGGTCAACCGCCGCAATGCCACTGGTGGCCAGCGCCAGCTTGTCGCTATCGCTGCGGGATGCTTCGAACGACATCACCACGTCGTGCTCGGCGCCCGCCTGCGTCAGCGTGGCGCGCGAGCCGGGTGAGCTGATTTCCTCGTCGCTGTTGACCAGCACGGTCAGCGTGCCGTAGTCGTTGAAGTTGAGCTGCTGGAGCAGGGCCACCGTATGGATGACCATGGCAACGCCTTGCTTGTCATCGGAAATACCCAGGCCGTAGGCGCGGTTGCCGTCGACATGGAAGGCCTGCTTCTCCAGCATGCCCTTGGTGTAGACGGTGTCCATATGGGCAATCAGCAAAATGCGCTTGCTGCCCTTGCCCTTGAAGCTGGCCTTCACCATGCGGCCGATCTTGTCAGGCGTGTCAAACATGCGGTAGGTGCTGCCCTCGTTGGGCTCCACAAACTCCACCTGGCCGCCCAGGGCCTTGAGCCGGGTGGCCAGCAGGGCCGTTGCCTTGTCTATGCCTTCCAGATCGCGGCTGCCGGTTTCGATGGACACAAAGTCCTTCAGCGTATCGAGCAGCGGCTGCTTTTGTTGCGTGGCGGCACCCCATACGGTGGCGTCGGGCTGTGCGGTTTGGGCGAAGGCCGAAGGCACTACCAGGCTGAGGGCCATGGCGGCGCAGATGAGCGGGCGTCGCCCGGTATGCAAATTACCCATTCACGGTCTCCTGAGTCTTTCTTGTTGAAATGTTCATCGTGGGCTGGGGCGCTGTGCACTACAGCGGGCGTATGCTGCCCTTGAGGATGGCCGGGCTGTAATAGCGCTGGAAACCCTTCCACACCTCGCCCGAGCGGGCGGCGCGCTCCAGGGCATCCTGCAAAGCGGCCCGGTCTTGCGGGTTGAGGGCGGCGTTGGAGATATAGACGCCGCTATCGCCCCAGGGCAGTTCGTCCACCGGCTCTACGCGCAGCTTGTCCAGCAGGTCGCGCACCCGCTCGTCGCCTTGCGCGGCGCCGGCCAGTATCGTGGAGGCCATGATGGTCAGGTCGGCGGTGCCTGCCTTCAGTAAGCGGGCTACGGACAGGGCATCCACCTCCAGGATGACACGGCCTTGTTTGGTCAGTGACGCGGCCAGCTCCTGGTAGGCCGGGCCGTAGTCAAAGCCGCGCACCAGTGCCACCTTGAGCTTGGAGTTGTCTTGCAGCTCGCGCAGCGTTTTGATGGTGGGTCGGTTGGGTTGGATCGACATCAGCACGGCCCGGGCGTGAACCAGGGCTACAAAGGTGCCCAACGCGTCGCGCTTGGGGGTCTTGCTGGCGGGTATCAGCAGGTCGGCGCGGCCGGTTTCATACAGCACCTCCAGCCGGGCGCGGGGCACGTGGCTGAAGGCAAAGGTGCAGCCCTCTTTGTCGGACAGGCCGCGCAGCAGCTCGGGGTAGATGCCGCTGATGGTGTCGCCCTCGATCAGCACGCTTTGGCCAATGGGCGCCACCGGTACCTGGATCACCCGCGAGCAGCCAGCGTGGGCCGCCGTCGCACCAAGCGCAGCCAGGCCCAGGCTCACCAGCCATGTGCGCACATGAGAGCGTGACCACCGATGCATAGAGTCAAAGCTTCGCTTGGTTGGATGGGCCGCAGAGCCCGGGGTTGCAAGCAGTTTATCCGCGAAACACCATAATCGCTGCTACTGTTTGATGAGTACTGGAGCGCTATGACATCCACCGTGCAACTGACCGCCACCGACGGCTTCCACCTGCCCGCCTATGTGGCGCGACCCGCCGGCAAGCCCAAGGGCGCTGTTGTCGTGCTGCAGGAGATCTTTGGCGTCAACGCCCATATCCGCAGCGTGGCCGACGGCTATGCCGCGCAAGGCTATGTGGCCATCGCGCCCGCCACCTTCCACCGTCTGCAGGCCGATGTGCAGTTGGGCTACACGCCCGATGACGTGTCGGCCGGCGTGGCGCTCAAGGCCACCGCCGAGGCCCTGCCGCCACCCGGCGTGCTGCAGGATGTGGCCGCCGCTGTGGCCTATGGCGCGCAGTTTGGCAAGGTGGGTGTGGTCGGCTACTGCTGGGGCGGACTCCTGACCTGGCGCGCCGCCTGCGCGCTGGACGGCATCGCCGCCGCTGTGCCCTACTATGGCGGCGGCATGACCAAGGAGCCCGAAGCGGCGCGCCAACCCCGTTGCCCGGTGATGGTCCACTTTGGCGACAACGACCACTCCATCCCGCTGGACGGGGCGCTGGCCTTCCAGCAGGCCCATGCGGCCGATGGTGTGCAGGTCCACATCTACGCCGCCCAGCACGGCTTCAACTGCGACCAGCGCGGCGCCTACAACCCCGCCGCTGCAGACCTGGCCCACCAGCGCACGCAGGCTTTCTTTGCCGAGCATCTGGGTTGACGTCAAAATACCTAAATTGGGGTGGTTTATGGTCGCACACCCAAATTATTTGAAAAATCGGGCTCTAGCCCTCGTCAAATGGGCTTATGCTACTCTGTTTTTGATAGCGGGTGTATGGACGACGGCCCAGGCGACGGACTACACCGGCCCGCTGCTGGACGCCCACCTGCACTACAACGTGGAAGCCTGGGACGGCCACGCCGGCCCCCACCCGCCAGCCGACGTGCTGGCGCGCATGCAGCGCAATGGCGTGCGCGCCATCGTCGCCAACTCCCGCCCCAACGATGGCACCGTGCTGCTGGCCGGCAGCCCGCTGGCGCGCCAGGCGGGTGTGGCGGTCGTGCCCTTTATCCGCCTGTACCGCAACCGCGCAGACTACGAGACCTGGTTCAAAGACGAGACCATCTACACCATGGTGCAGGCCGAGTTGGCAAAGGGCACGCCTGGCGGACCGTTCAAAGGCATTGGCGAATTCCACTTGTACGACAGCGCCAATGCCAATGGCCCCGTCGCCCAAAAGCTGATGGCCTTTGCGGAAACCAAGGGCCTGGCCGTGCTGGCCCATGTGGACGATGCGGCCATAGCCCTGTTGATGGCCCACACGCCGTCCAAGGGCCAGAAGCTCAAGTTCATCTGGGCCCATACCGGCATAGGCGGCGCGCCCATAGAGCGGGTCGATGCACTGATGGCCCAATACCCGCTGCTGATGGGTGAGCTGTCCTACCGCCCCGGCCTGACCTGTGCCGCCGAGTCCAATGGCCCCGAGCGCCTGTGCCCAGAATGGCGCGCGCTGTTGCTCAAGTACCCCACGCGCTTTGTGATCGGCTCCGACACCTGGATCAACCCGCGCTGGCAGGCGTACGACGGCACCATGCAGGGCTACCGCGCCTGGCTGGGCGACCTGCCGCCCGACGTGGCGCGCAACATTGCGTGGAACAATGGTGCGCGCCTGTTTGACATCCCCACCCCTTCCAACTGATCAACTGACCGACCGACCCTCACCACCATGATCCGACTGCACTACGCCCCCGCCACCGCCAGCATGATCCCGCACCTGTTGCTGGAAGAACTGGGCACACCCTTTGAATTGGTCTTGGTCGACAACACCATAGGCGCCCACCGCCAGCCCGCCTACACCGCACTCAACCCCAATGGCCTGCTGCCCACGCTGACCGACGACAAGGGGCTGGTGCTGTACGAGACCGCCGCCATCTGCCTGCACCTGTGCGACACCCACCCCCAGGCCGGCCTGGCACCGGCCGTAGGCACCGTGCAGCGCGCCCACTTCTACAAATGGCTGATGTGGCTGACCAACACGTTGCAAAGCGCGCTGATCGTCTACTTCTACCCCCACCGCTGGGCCAACGAGGGCAATGAAGCGGGTGTGGCGGAGATCAAGGACCACGCCCAAAGCAAGATCGATGGCCTGCTGGACCAATTGGACGCCGAGCTGGCTCGCAACGGCGGGCCGTGGTTCATGGGCGAGGCCTTCAGTGCGCTGGACCCCTATGTGTTCACCCTCTGCCGCTGGACCCGCAACTTCAACGGCCGCAAGGCGCGGGATCTGCCGCATCTGGGGCCGTATCTGCAACGGGTGCTGGAACGGCCGGCGAGTCAGAGGGTGATGGCTACGGAGAAGTTGAGTGCACCGTTTTATTGAAACGCTGCGACGTGTGTCAGAGGATGGACTGCTTTTTCAATTACTCCGGAATCCGCAGTTATTAAGAAAGTAGTCGTCCATCACCCGACGACGCTTTGCACTTACATCCAGACATCCGAGGGAAGTTCTCGGCGCAGTTCGTCACATCTGCGATCTACTTCTTTCATCAACTTGATGATGATGCGCTGCATGTCTCTCAACTCGTTGCGCAAAAAAGGCGCGCGCGCTACGCGGAAGATTGCGCCGTGTCCGTCCCTATAAAGCTTCAAGTAGATTTCCGACCGGTCCGCATCCGAATGCGCAACCTCCCGATTCCGCACATTTATTAGGTGGTTGTGAGCCGCTCGCTGCCTCGCTGTAAGAACCCTAAGAAGCGACCCTGGTACTGAACGCTCAGCAAACGTTGATTCGCCGCGAGTACTTACGAATGGTCTGGCGTACGTCACTACCAGAGCGGTCGTGAGGGCCATAAGCAATGCGCTT
Source organism: Rhodoferax sp. GW821-FHT07G04 (assembly GCF_059418585.1). Taxonomy (NCBI): domain Bacteria; kingdom Pseudomonadati; phylum Pseudomonadota; class Betaproteobacteria; order Burkholderiales; family Comamonadaceae; genus Rhodoferax; species Rhodoferax sp. GW821-FHT07G04. Next base: position 1,290,303 of record NZ_JBWKQD010000002.1, on the reverse strand, counting down.
GGCGGGTCCTGACGAGGTATGGGCAAGCGAGCACGCAGCAGTTCTTCGACGGTCGCGTTGGCCTCGTCAAGGTCGTTGTACGAAAGGTAGAGTCTACGGTACAGCCTGAGTGCAGGCTGTAATTCAGGAGATACCGCGACGCGATCCAATTCGTCCGATGCTTCAGCGTTGGTCATTCGGGTAAGCCAAACTTCAAACTTTCAGAAAACTTCCTTCTCCTTCTATTGGGAGACATGCCGGCCCTGAGTTCTGCGACCACAGCTCATTCACAGGCCGTTTACCGCCCCGTTCTTGCCAAATACCGCTTGCGGTAAAAGAACACCACCAGCACCACCGCAATCACCACCATCGTCCCCATGGCCCACAGCACGCCGGTCTGGTTGTGGATCAGGGGCAGGGCGTCGAAATTCATGCCGAAGAAGCCCGTAATGAGGTTCAGCGGCAGGAAGACGGCAGTCAGCACGGTCAGGGTGCGCATGATGTCGTTGGTGCGGCTGCCTTGCACGCTGAAGTGCATCTGCACGGCCGTCTCGACGCTTTGCTCCAGGCGGCGCACGTGGTGCACGACACGCTCGATGTGCTCCAGCACGTCGCGGCTGCGCACCTGCAGCAGGTCGCGCTCGCGCTGGCCGGCGGGGGTGTCGGCCTCGGGCCAGGTTTTGACGGCCTCGATCCAATCTTGCAGGGCGGCGCGCTGGTCTTCGCACACCTCGTCCAGGTAGTGCAGCGTCAGGCGGGCGTCCAGGAGCGCGCTCCAGTTGGTGAAGCGGTTGCGGGGGTTTAGCAGATCGTTCTGCCAGTGGTCCAACTGGTGTGTCAGTTCGCGGCGCAGTTCCAGGAAACCGTCGACCATCTGGTTGATGACGCGCAGCATCAAGTCGGCTGGGCTGGTCGGCAGCCGGGCGCCGGCCGCGCGGGATTCGCTGCTGGCGGCCTGCAGCAGCTTGCTGGCATAGGCGTCGCGCACTGCGCAGTCGGTGGGGTGCACGGTCAGCAGCACACGGTCGAAAACCGCAAAGCCAACGGGGCTGGTGTCGATGCGTTTCAGGATGGGCGGGCCACTGCGGGCAGGTTCGTGGCCCAGGGGCTGGCCGGGGTGGGCCAGGTCGGTAGAGCTGTTGCCCGCGGCCAACCGGCGGAACACCAGCACGTCGTACTGCGAGGTGTAGTCGTAGTGCGAGGGCAGGTGGTTGTTGATCAGGTCGGAGATGTGCAGGTCCACCAGTTGCTGGCCGCATAGGGCCTGCAGCATGGCCTGGATGGGGCCTTGCGTCACTTCGAACTCGCGCCGCGCGCAGGCCACCCACACAAAGCCCTGGGCCGGAAGGCCCGCCGCTGTCAGCGCCGCCAGGTCCTGGCTCTCAGTGATGCTGGTGTTCTGGATGTGGAAGATGCGCATGGGCGAGGCGTTCCGGGCTGGGGTGCTTAAGTAAAATTGGGCGCTAGCCCTCGTGAAATATGCCTATAACGCTACCGTTTATGTAGCAACCGGGCAGCATCCAGCGCAAAGTAGGTCAGCACGCCATCGGCACCGGCGCGCTTGAAGGCCAATAGACTTTCCATCATCACGGCCTCGCCGTCCAGCCAGCCGTTGGCCGCTGCGGCCTTGAGCATGGCGTATTCGCCGCTGACCTGGTAGGCGAAGGTGGGCACGCGAAATTCGTCCTTGACGCGGCGGACCACGTCCAGATACGGCATGCCGGGTTTGACCATGACCATGTCGGCGCCTTCGGCAATGTCCAGCGCCACTTCGCGCAAGGCCTCGTCGCTGTTGCCGGGGTCCATCTGGTAGCTCTTTTTGTTGCTTTTGCCCAGGTTGCTGGCCGAGCCCAGCGCGTCGCGGAAGGGGCCGTAGAAGGCGCTGGCGTATTTGGCGCTATAGGCCATGATGCGGGTGTGGATGTGGCCCTCGGCCTCCAGCGCGGCGCGGATGGCGCCAATGCGGCCGTCCATCATGTCGCTGGGGGCAACGATGTCGGTGCCGGCGCGGGCCTGGGTCAGCGCCTGCTGCACCAGTTGGGCGATGGTGGTCTCGTTGACGATGTAGCCGTTTTCCTCGGGCCGGGTGTCGGGGATGCCGTCTTGGCCGTGCGTGGTGAAGGGGTCCAGCGCCACGTCGGTCATCAGGCCGAGGTCGGGGAATTCTTTTTTGAGCGCCTGGACGACGCGGGGGATCAAACCTGTGGGGTTCAGGGCTTCGCCGCCGTCATAGGTTTTCAGCGACTGGTCCACGACCGGGAACAAGGCCATCACCGGGATGCCGAGCTTGACGCATTCCTCGGCCACCGGCAACAGCAGGTCCAGGCTCAGGCGCTCCACGCCGGGCATGGAGGCGATGGGCACGCGCTGCTGTTTGCCATCGACCACGAACACGGGGTAGATCAGGTCGTGGGGGGTGAGGGTGTTTTCACGCACCAGGTTGCGGGTGAAGGCATCGCGGCGCAGGCGGCGCGGGCGGCCGTTGGGGTAGGGGGCAAAGGCGGTCATGGGGAAAATTGTGCCCGATTCTGAAAGGCCTTCCGTAAGACTGGTGTCAGGCTGACGGCGGGGCGTGAACTTCTCCACACCTGGCGTGTGAATTATTCGTAAAGCTGCTTGCAAAGCCGGCCCAACTTTGTTAAATTTGGCCCCGGGTAGCTTGCTACCTCCCGCTTTTCCTCCCTGAGCGGGGCCTTGATGTGTGACAGCTAATAGGCTTACCACCCCAGCCCATGTGCTGGGGTTTTTTTTGCCCGTCGCTTTTTGTTGAGGCGTTCTGTGCGTGGCTCGTTGGTGGGGGCTGGCTCGGGTGGGGTGCGTGTTTTGCTCCGTGTCCTCCGCCCTGCGGGCTCCCCCTTTACCTACGCAAAACACGCACCCCACCCGCGCCCGGCATCGTGTCACTCGGTATTCCGAATGCAAGCCACCCGAGCACAAGGGGCAGGGTGAGCGCCAGAGCGAAGTAAAGGGGGAGCGGAAGGCGTAGCCTTCTGCGGAGGACATGAGCGGCGGCGCTCTCCCTGACTCTTGTGCGGGCACCTGCCGAACATGCTGCCTGGCTGACCCCTAGCGACTACACTGCCGCCATGCTCTGGATCAAAGCTCTCCACATCGTGTTCGTGGCCAGTTGGTTTGCTGGTCTCTTTTATCTCCCCCGCATTTTTGTGAACCTGGCCATGGTGCCGGTTGACTCGCCAGCCGAGCGCGCGCGTCTGCTGCTGATGGCGCGCAAGCTGCTGCGCTTCACCACCATACTGGCCGTGCCCGCACTGGTCTTTGGCGCGTGGATGTGGCTGGGCTATGGCATAGGCCGCGGACCGGGCAATGGCTGGATGCACGCCAAGCTGGGCGTGGTCGTGCTGGTTATTGGCTACCACCATGCCTGTGCCAGCCTGCTCAAGAAATTCGAGGCCAACACCATGCGGCGCAGCCATGTGTGGTTCCGCTGGTTCAACGAGGTGCCAGTGCTGCTGCTGCTGGCGGCGGTCATCCTGGTCGTGGTGAAACCTTTCTAGGCTGCGGGACTCAGACCTGCATGCACAAATCGGCGGCCTGGCCCCTGGCCCTGGTCTACATAGGCCTGGTGGTGTATGCCAGCCTCTACCCTTTTGCCGATTGGCGTGACCAGGGTATTGCGCCCTGGGTCTTTCTGGCCGCGCCGCTGCCCAAATACTGGACCGGGTTTGACGTCGCCATCAACATGCTGGGCTATGCGCCGCTGGGTGGCTTGCTGGCGCTGAGCGCCGTGCGCACCGGGCGCGCCAAGCACACCGTATTGATGCCGATTCTGGCTGCGTCGCTGCTGGCTTTGAGCATGGAAACCTTGCAAAGTTACCTGCCGGCCCGCGTGCCCTCGCGTGAGGACTGGTTGCTGGACACCTTTGGCGCGGCCGTGGGCGCCAGCAGCACGGTGCTCTTGGTCAAGTGGGGCCTCATAGAGCGCTGGAGCCTGATCCGCAACCGCTGGTTTGGCCCCGAGTCGCGCGGCGGCATCGTGCTGCTGGCGCTGTGGCCACTGGCCTTGCTGTTTCCTCCGGCTGTGCCCTTTGGCTTGGGTCAGGTCTTGGAGCGGGTGGAAGAAGCCCTGGGCGCGCAGTTGGTGGATACCCCGTTTCTGGACTGGCTGCCTGTGCGCGAGACCGAGCTGCAACCCCTGGTGCCAGGCGCCGAGATGGTGTGTGTGACGCTAGGCTTGCTGATTCCTTGCCTGCTGGCCTTTTGCGTCATCCGCAACCGGTTTCGCCGAGCCGGTTTTGCGGTGATGACGGTGGCTGCGGGTGTGGCGGTGACGGCGCTATCGGCGGCCTTGAGTTGGGGGCCATCCCACGCCTGGGCCTGGCTGAGCCTGCCGGTGCAGGCCGGCATGGGGCTGGCGGGCATCATGGCCCTGATGCTCGCCCTGGTGCCATGGCGAGCCAGCGCAGCCCTGCTGCTGCTGAGCCTGGGCATTTATCTGAGCCTGCTGAACCAGGCACCCGAGAGCGCCTATTTTGCGCAGACGCTGCACGACTGGGAGCAGGGGCGCTTCATCCGTTTCCATGGCCTAGCCCAGTGGCTGGGCTGGCTGTGGCCCTACGCCACGCTGCTGTATGTGCTGTCGCTGATCTGGCGGCGCGACCCGAAAAACTAGAATTAAGCCTATGACCGAACCCACCGCCCCCGCCAAGCCCTATTACGCCCACCACATCTTCTTCTGCCTCAACGAGCGCACCAATGGGGAAGCCAGTTGCTCCCAGCACAATGCGCAAGCCGGGTTTGACCGCTGCAAGCAGCAGGTCAAGGCTGCCGGGCTGGCTGGAGCTGGCAAAGTCCGTGTCAACAAGGCCGGCTGCCTGGACCGCTGTGCTGGCGGCCCGGTGGCTGTGGTGTATCCCGAGGGCGTGTGGTACTCGTATGTGGATGAGCACGACATCGACGAGATCGTCGAATCCCATCTGAAGAATGGCAAGGTCGTGGAGCGCCTGGTGACGCCGGCCCACCTGGGGCGCTGAGGCGGTTTCAACCAAGGCGGCATATACAAAATAGCACGCAAGCCCCCGTAAAACAAGCGCATAACGCTACCAAAACAATAGCATTCTTGTGAACTCCCAAACACGCCGCTTTGTCATCCAGGGCCCCGTTGGCGCCATTGAGGCCTTGGAAGACCTGCCCACCCTGGCCGAGGGCGCGGTGAGCCGCGGGGTGGCCGTCGTCGCCCACCCGCACCCGCTGTTCGGCGGCACCATGGACAACAAGGTCGTGCAGACCCTGGCTCGCGCCTTGGTGCAGTGTGGTTGGCGCACGTTGCGCTTCAATTTCCGCGGTGTCGGTGCCACAGAGGGTGTGTACGACGAGGGCCGGGGCGAGTTGCAAGACCTGTTGGCCGTCATCGCCCATGGCCTGGAGGGTGCCTCGGACCAACCGCTGGCGCTGGCCGGGTTTTCGTTTGGTTCCTTTGTCACCAGCCATGCCGTGCAAGCCCTGGGCCTGGAGCGCGCGCCCCAGCAATTGGTGCTGGTGGGCACTGCGGCCAGCCGTTTCACGGTGGCGCCCATCGCGTCTGAGTTGCATGGCCGCACCTTGGTGGTGCATGGCGAGCAAGACGACACGGTGCCCCTGGCCGACGTCATGAACTGGGCCCGCCCGCAATCCCTGCCCGTGACCGTGGTTCCGGGGGGCGGTCACTTCTTTCATGGACAATTGCCGCTGTTGCGCGGTCTGGTGGTGCGGCATTTGCTGTCCCCGGCTGCTGCATAGAACTTCTGCCCATCCTTCTATCTCTCTTTATATAGCTGCATCGTTGCGGGTTCGCCCGCTCCCTGGCCCCCTTTCTTAATCCATCCCGCTTTTCCTTTCCAAGCCGCCGGCCCTGTTCGGGCCGCGTCCACCGATACCCATGCGCCCCATCCAATCCCTCTTCGCCGCCCTTGTGGCCTTTCTTTGTCTGTCTGCCGCGGCCCAGACGCCGCAGCCGCCCGAGGTAGCCGCCCGGGCCTACCTGCTGCTGGACGTGACGGCCAACCAGATCCTGGCGTCCAAGGACATCGACATGCCGGTAGAGCCCGCGTCGCTGACCAAGCTGATGTCGGCTTACCTCGTGTTTGACGCGCTGCGCAACAAGAAGCTGGATTTGCGCCAGACGCTGCCCGTCAGCGAGCGTGCCTGGAAGATGCCCGGCTCGCGCATGTTCATCGACCCCAAGATGCAGGTGCCGGTGGAAGACCTGCTCAAGGGCCTGATCGTGCAGTCCGGTAACGACGCCACGATGGCGCTAGCAGAAGGCGTGGGCGGTACGGCCGAACACTTCGTGCAGATGATGAACGACCAGGCCCGCGTGCTGGGCATGAAGAACACCACCTACAAGAACCCAGAGGGCCTGACCGAGGCTGGACATATCACGACGGCGCGCGACCTGAGCATCCTGGCAACCCGCTTGATGGCCGATTTCCCGGATTACGTGGGTTTCTACGCCATTAAGAAATACCGCTACCCCGGCACCCCGGCCGCCAATGACACCAACCGCAACCTGTTGCTGTTCCGCGACCCCACGGTGGACGGCCTGAAAACCGGCTTCACCGATGCCGCCGGTTACTGCATGGTGGCGACTGCCCGCCGCGACTTCACCAACCTGGCCAACCCGAGCGCGCCCGCCGGCACACCCGGCACCGCCGGAAGCCGCCGTCTGCTGTCTATCGTGCTGGGAACGGCCAGCGAAAACGCCCGCGCCAACGAATCGCAAAAGTTGCTGAACTGGGGTTACACCGCGTATGAAGCGGTCAAATTGTTCGAAGCAGATCAAGCGGTAGTGAGCGCTAACCTTTGGAAGGGTGCCCAACCTACCGTCAAACTGGGTCGTTCGCAAGCCATCGTAGTCGCTGTCCCCATGGGCAGCGGAGCCAAGCTGAAGACCCAGGTCGTGCGCACTGACCCCCTGATCGCCCCAGTCACCAAAGGCCAGCAAGTTGGCGTCGTCAAGGTGCTGGCCGGCGAACAAACGGTGGCCGAAGTGCCCTTGCTGGCGCTGGAATCGGTGGAGCAATCCGGCATTTTTGGCCGTGCCTGGGACTCCATCCGCCTCTGGATTCGCTAGCAAAACAGCGACCTTTCGTCGGCGAGAAGGTCAATTCGGCGCAGGGCCGCCCCAAGCCGAATTAGCCCCCTTGGGGGGCAGCGACCCGCATAGCGGCGGAGCGTGGGGGTCAAATGCCCCTTGCAGGGAAACCCCTAACCTGATACATTAGAAGGCTTTTCGGAAATTCCGAAGGGATTCACGTTTTCAATTAGTTTCAAACGTTTAGGGACGTTTTTTAAATGCCAACCATTAACCAACTCGTGCGTCAAGGCCGTGAGGTCGAGACCATCAAGTCGAAGAGCCCTGCTATGCAGAACTCTCCGCAGCGTCGCGGTGTGTGCACCCGTGTGTACACCACAACGCCTAAAAAGCCTAATTCCGCTCTGCGTAAAGTTGCCAAAGTGCGCTTGACCAACGGTTTTGAGGTGATCTCCTACATCGGCGGTGAAGGCCACAACCTGCAGGAACACAGCGTGGTGCTGGTTCGCGGCGGTCGTGTCAAGGATTTGCCCGGTGTGCGTTACCACATCGTCCGCGGTTCGCTCGATTTGCAAGGCGTGAAAGACCGCAAGCAGTCACGCTCCAAGTACGGTGCCAAGAAGCCAAAGGCTAAATAAGCCCTGTTTTCTGCAAATTAAAAGGTGTTTGTTTGCCGCGTGGCGCGGTGGATGAACGAAGTGACCCGCTGTTTGGGTCGAGTAAGTGAGAGTCTTATTGAATAACTCTCGCGGTGTCTGCAAAGGCGCCAACTGAAGCAAAGAGGTGAAAAATGCCACGTCGTCGCGAAGTCCCTAAACGTGAAATTCTGCCGGATCCCAAGTTCGGCAATGTAGAGCTGTCCAAATTCATGAACGTGATCATGGAAGGCGGCAAGAAGGCGATCGCTGAGCGCATCATTTATGGCGCGCTGGAACTGATCGAAAAGAAGCACCCCGATAAAGACCCGCTCGAGGCTTTCACGGTTGCCATCAACAATGTGAAACCCATGGTGGAAGTGAAATCCCGCCGCGTGGGTGGTGCCAACTACCAGGTGCCTGTTGAAGTGCGCCCTGTCCGCCGCCTGGCTTTGTCCATGCGCTGGATCAAGGAAGCTGCTCGCAAGCGCGGTGAAAAGTCCATGGCCCAACGCCTGGCCAACGAGCTGCTGGAGGCCACCGAAGGCCGCGGCGGCGCCATGAAAAAGCGTGACGAAGTTCACCGCATGGCTGAAGCCAACAAGGCTTTCTCGCACTTCCGCTTCTAAAAACCGGAATCGGCGCCAGGCCCGCAAAGCCTGCGCCCGCCAGGCTGCAGTGCCCCTTTGGGGTCTGCAGCCTGTCCTACTGATTACATCGAATAACCCAAGGATCCATCATGGCCCGCACTACCCCCATTGAGCGCTACCGCAACATCGGTATCTCGGCTCACATCGACGCTGGTAAAACCACAACCACCGAGCGTATTCTTTTTTACACCGGCGTGAACCACAAGATTGGTGAAGTGCACGATGGCGCGGCTACCATGGACTGGATGGAGCAAGAGCAAGAGCGTGGTATCACGATCACCTCTGCTGCAACAACCTGCTTCTGGAAGGGTATGGACACCTCCTTCCCCGAGCACCGCATCAACATCATTGACACCCCCGGACACGTGGACTTCACGATTGAAGTGGAGCGTTCCATGCGCGTGCTGGACGGCGCTTGCATGGTTTACTGCGCCGTGGGCGGCGTGCAGCCCCAGTCTGAAACCGTGTGGCGTCAGGCTAACAAGTACAAGGTGCCCCGTCTGGCATTTGTGAACAAGATGGACCGTACCGGTGCCAACTTCTTCAAGGTCGTGGACCAGATGAAGCTGCGCCTGAAGGCCAACCCCGTGCCCATCGTGATCCCCATCGGCGCTGAAGAAAACTTCACCGGCGTGGTCGATCTGCGCAAGATGAAGGCCATCATCTGGGACGAAGCCTCCCAAGGCATGAAGTTCACCTTTGGTGACATTCCCGCTGACCTGGTGGAAACCGCCAAAGAGTGGCGCGAAAAGATGGTGGAAGCCGCTGCTGAAGCCTCTGAAGAGTTGATGAACAAGTACCTGGAAGAAGGTGACTTGACCGAAGAAGAAATCACTTCCGGTCTGCGTAGTCGTACCATTGCTGGCGAAATCCAGCCCATGCTGTGCGGTACTGCATTCAAGAACAAGGGCGTGCAGCGCATGCTGGACGCCGTGATTGAACTGATGCCCTCTCCTCTGGACGTGAAGGCCATCAAGGGCTTTGACGAAGACGAAAAGGAAATCACCCGCAAGGCCGACGACAACGAAAAGTTTGCTGCCTTGGCATTCAAGTTGATGACCGATCCGTTCGTGGGTCAGCTGACGTTCGTGCGCGTGTACGCCGGCGTGCTGAAGAAGGGCGACACTGTTTACAACGCGGTCCGTGGCAAGAAAGAGCGTATCGGCCGTATCGTGCAGATGCACGCCAACAACCGTGAAGAAGTCGACGAAATCCGCGCCGGCGACATCGCTGCTTGTGTGGGTCTGAAGGACGTGACCACCGGTGAAACCCTGTGCGATCCCAATGCCGTGATCACCTTGGAGCGCATGGTGTTCCCTGACTCCGTGATCCGCCAGGCTGTGGAACCCAAGTCCAAGGCCGACCAGGAAAAGATGGGTCTGGCTTTGTCGCGTCTGGCAGCAGAAGATCCATCCTTCCGCGTGCAGACCGACGAAGAATCTGGCCAGACCATCATTGGCGGCCAGGGCGAGTTGCACCTGGAAATTATTGTTGACCGCATGAAGCGCGAATTCGGCGTCGAAGCCAACGTGGGCAAGCCCCAGGTTGCCTACCGCGAAACGATCCGCAAGCAAGTCACCGAAGTCGAAGGCAAGTTCGTTCGCCAGTCCGGTGGTAAGGGTCAATACGGTCACGTCGTGTTGACCGTCGAACCCAACGAAGCTGGCAAAGGCTTTGAGTTCGTTGACGCCATCAAGGGCGGTGTGGTTCCTCGCGAATACATCCCCGCAGTTGAGAAGGGTGTGATTGAAGCCCTGAACCAAGGCGTGCTGGCGGGTTACCCCGTGGTGGACGTCAAGGTTACGCTGACTTTCGGTTCGTACCACGACGTGGACTCGAACGAAAACGCGTTCAAGATGGCCGCCATCTTCGGTTTCAAGGAAGGCTGCCGCAAGGCCAACCCTGTGATTCTGGAACCCATGATGGCCGTGGAAGTGGAAACACCCGAAGACTACGCCGGTAACGTGATGGGCGATCTGTCCTCCCGCCGCGGTATGGTCCAAGGTATGGACGACATGCAGGGTGGCGGCAAGGCCATCAAGGCCGAAGTGCCGCTGTCCGAAATGTTCGGCTACTCCACGACTCTGCGCTCCATGTCGCAAGGCCGCGCCACCTACACGATGGAATTCAAGCACTACGCAGAAGCACCGCGTAACGTGTCTGAAGCCATCATGGCAGCACGCGCTAAATAACAAGTTCTTGTCTGCGATCCGGTGCCGCCCTGTTCCCGTGCGGGGCGAATCAGCAATCGGATGCAGACGTAAAACCAATACACGGGAATTTGCTCTTTGGAGAATTGAAAAATGGCAAAAGAAAAATTCACACGTACCAAGCCCCACGTGAACGTGGGAACCATTGGCCACGTTGACCACGGCAAGACCACCCTGACAGCCGCCATCACCACCGTGCTGGCAGCCAAGTTCGGCGGCCAAGCCAAGGCCTATGACCAGATCGACGCGGCTCCTGAAGAAAAAGCGCGCGGTATTACCATCAACACCGCCCACGTCGAATACGAAACGGCCAACCGCCACTACGCCCACGTGGACTGCCCTGGCCACGCCGACTATGTGAAGAACATGATCACCGGCGCTGCCCAGATGGATGGCGCTATCCTGGTCTGCTCCGCAGCGGACGGTCCCATGCCCCAGACCCGCGAACACATCCTGTTGGCTCGCCAGGTTGGCGTGCCCTACATCCTCGTGTTCCTGAACAAATGCGACATGGTCGACGACAAGGAACTGCTGGAATTGGTCGAAATGGAAGTGCGCGAACTGCTCTCCAAGTACGACTTCCCCGGTGATGACACCCCCATCATCCACGGCTCCGCCAAGCTCGCCATGGAAGGCGACAAGGGTGCTTTGGGTGAAGAAGCCATCATGAAACTGGCCGACGCCCTGGACAGCTACATCCCCACCCCCGAGCGCGCAGTCGACGGCACCTTCCTGATGCCCGTGGAAGACGTGTTCTCCATCTCCGGCCGTGGTACCGTGGTGACTGGCCGTGTCGAGCGCGGCGTGGTCAAGGTCGGCGAAGAAATCGAAATCGTCGGTATCGCTGACACCCAAAAGACAACCTGCACCGGCGTGGAAATGTTCCGCAAGCTGCTGGACCAAGGCCAGGCTGGCGACAACGTCGGTATCCTGTTGCGTGGTACCAAGCGTGAAGACGTGCAGCGCGGCCAAGTGCTGTGCAAGCCCGGCTCCATCAAGCCCCACACCCACTTCACCGGCGAAATCTACGTTTTGTCCAAGGACGAAGGCGGCCGCCACACACCTTTCTTCAACAACTACCGTCCCCAGTTCTACTTCCGTACAACGGACGTGACCGGTGCGATCGAGTTGCCCGAAGGCAAGGAAATGGTGATGCCTGGCGACAACGTCTCCATCACCGTCAAGCTGATCAACCCCATCGCCATGGAAGAAGGCCTGCGCTTCGCGATCCGCGAAGGCGGTCGTACCGTGGGCGCCGGTGTGGTTGCCAAGATCTTCGCTTAAGCACAAGGAATCAACACCATGGCTACCAAGCAAAAGATCCGTATCCGCCTGAAGGCGTTTGACTACAAGCTCATCGACCAATCGGCCGCTGAGATTGTGGATACCGCCAAGCGTACCGGCGCGATTGTCAAGGGCCCCGTGCCCCTGCCAACCCGCATGAAGCGTTTCGACATCCTGCGTTCGCCCCACGTGAACAAGGCCAGCCGCGACCAGTTCGAAATCCGCACGCACCAGCGTCTGATGGACATCGTTGATCCCACAGACAAGACGGTTGACGCGCTGATGAAGCTCGACCTGCCCGCCGGCGTGGACGTCGAAATCAAGTTGCAATAATTTGACCCCCAAGCCCGGGCGTTTGCCTGGGCTTGCGTCAAAATCGGATGCGGGTTATACTCGCAGGCTCTCTTGGAGAGGCATATGCCTTTCTGAGTGGGTTTTATTAACAGTCTCCCACGCAAAAACGTTGTAGCCAATTGAAGTTGCAACGGTGGGGGTTACGGAGAAAACAATGAGTCTTAGCAATCACTTAGGGTTGCTGGGTCGCAAGGTTGGCATGATGCGCCTATTCACCGACGACGGGGACGCTGTTCCTGTTACGGTGGTAGATGTGTCCAACAACCGTGTGACACAGGTGAAAACCCAGGAGAACGACGGCTACGTTGCCTTGCAGGTAACGTTCGGTGCACGCAAAGCTTCGCGTGTGACCAAGCCCATCGCTGGCCACCTTGCCAAAGCAGGTGTTGAAGCCGGTGAAATCATCCAGGAATTCCGTGTAACCGCTGACGCAGCGGCCAAATACGCTGCAGGCGCAACCGTGCCTGTTGCTGACGTGTTTGCCGTCGGTCAAAAGGTGGACGTGCAAGGCACGACCATCGGTAAGGGCTACGCCGGTACCATCAAGCGCCACCACATGGCTTCGCAGCGCGCGTCGCACGGTAACAGCCGTTCGCACAACGTGCCCGGCTCCATTGGTATGGCCCAAGATCCCGGTCGCGTGTTTCCTGGTAAGCGCATGACAGGTCATCTGGGTGATGATTTGGTTACTACGCAAAACCTCGATATTTTCCGCATTGACGAAGCACGCCAGCTGTTGTTGATCAAGGGTGCTATCCCTGGATCTGCTGGTGGATTTGTCTCTGTGCGTCCTGCTGTCAAAGCAAAATCTGAAGCCGCGAAGGGAGCGAACTGATGCAGCTCGAACTCCTAAACGACCAAGGCCAGGCTACGTCCAAGTACGAAGCCCCTGAGACTGTGTTTGGCCGCGCTTACAACGAAGATCTGGTGCACCAGGTCGTGGTTGCTTTCCAGGCCAATGCCCGTCAAGGCACACGCGCCCAGAAGGACCGCGAGCAGGTCAAGCACTCGACCAAGAAGCCGTTCAAGCAAAAGGGAACGGGCCGCGCCCGTGCCGGTATGACTTCCTCGCCACTGTGGCGCGGAGGCGGCCGCATATTCCCGAATATGCCCGACGAAAACTTCGCGCAAAAAATCAACAAGAAGATGTACCGCGCCGGTATGGCCTCCATCTTCTCCCAGCTGGCCCGTGAAGGCCGTCTGGCTGTGGTTGATTCGCTGAAGGTTGACTCCCCCAAGACCAAGGCCCTGGCTGCAAAGTTCAAGGCCATGAACCTGGAATCCGTGCTGGTGATCGCCGACGAAGTCGACGAAAACCTGTACCTGGCATCGCGCAATCTGGTCAACATCCTGGTGGTGGAACCCCGTTACGCTGATCCGCTGTCGCTGGTCCACTACCGCAAGGTGCTGGTGACCAAGGCCGCCATGGACAAACTCAAGGAGATGTTCGCATGAGCCACGGTCCCAATCTGAGCAAATTCGACGAAGGCCGTCTGATGCAAGTGCTCGTCGCTCCCATCGTGTCTGAAAAGGCAACCATGGTGGCTGAGAAGAGCAATGCGGTGACCTTCAAAGTGCTGCAAGACGCTACCAAGTATGAAATCAAGGCCGCTGTGGAATTGATGTTCAAAGTCGAGGTTAAAGGCGTTTCTGTGGTGAACACCAAAGGCAAGACCAAGCGTTTTGGCAAGTCTGTCGGCCGTCGCGACAATGTTCGCAAAGCCTATGTGACCCTGAAACCCGGTCAAGAGCTGAACCTCGGCGGGGAGGCTGCGTAATCATGGCTGTTATCAAAATGAAACCAACTTCTCCAGGCCGTCGTGGCGTGGTGAAGATTTCGCGTGACCACCTGTACAAGGGTGCGCCCCACGCTGCCTTGCTGGAACCACAATTCCAGCAAGCCGGTCGTAACAACAACGGCCACATTACGACTCGCCACAAGGGCGGTGGTCATAAGCACCACTACCGCGTTGTCGATTTCGTTCGCAACAAGGACGCTATTCCTGCCAAGGTTGAGCGCATCGAGTACGACCCTAACCGTTCCGCGCACATCGCTCTGGTGTGCTACGCCGACGGCGAGCGCAAGTACATCATCGCTCCCCGCGGTCTGGAAGTCGGCGCGACCATCATGAATGGTTCCGAGGCTCCCATCCGTGTGGGCAACACGCTGCCTATCCGCAACATCCCCGTGGGTTCCATCATCCACTGTGTCGAGTTGCAAGTCGGCAAGGGCGCTCAGATCATCCGCTCTGCGGGTACATCTGCCACGCTGCTGGCCCGTGAAGGCACCTACGCCCAGGTTCGCGTCCGCTCCGGTGAAGTTCGCAAGATCCACATCGACTGCCGCGCAACCATTGGCCAAGTGGCCAATGAAGAGCACAGCCTGCGTCAACTGGGTAAAGCCGGTGTCAAGCGCTGGATGGGTATTCGCCCGACCGTTCGCGGTGTGGTGATGAACCCGGTCGACCACCCGCACGGTGGTGGTGAAGGCAAGACTGGCGAAGGCCGTCACGCAGTCGATCCTTGGGGTAATCTGACCAAGGGCTACCGTACCCGTAACAACAAGCGCACGCAGGTCATGATCGTGTCGCGTCGCAAGAAGTAAGGGGTAGGTAAATGACTCGTTCTCTGAAAAAAGGTCCCTTTGTTGACCACCACCTGGTAGCCAAGACCGAAAAGGCCGTGGCAACCAAGGACAAGAAGCCGATCAAGACCTGGTCGCGTCGCTCCATGATCCTGCCCGATTTCATCGGCTTGACCATTGCTGTGCACAACGGCAAGCAGCACGTGCCCGTCTATATCACTGACCAAATGGTTGGCCACAAGTTGGGTGAGTTCGCGCTCACACGTACTTTCAAGGGTCACCCTGCGGACAAAAAAGTCCAGAAGAAATAAGGAGTGACCATGGAAACACGTGCAACCCTCCGCGGCGTGCGTTTGTCTGTGGACAAAGGCCGTCTGGTCGCGGATCTGATCCGCGGCAAGAAAGTGGACCAAGCCCTGAACATCTTGCAATTCACACAGAAAAAAGCTGCTGTGATCATCAAGAAGGTTCTGGAGTCCGCCATTGCCAATGCTGAGCACAATGACGGTGCCGATATCGACGAGTTGAAGGTCAAGACCATCTACGTCGAGCAAGGTGCTTCGTTGCGTCGCTTCACGGCCCGCGCCAAAGGCCGCGGTAACCAAATTCGCAAACCCACGTGCCACGTGTACGTGACGGTTGGTAACTGATAGAGGCCTGGAAGATATGGGACAAAAAATCCACCCAACCGGCTTTCGCTTGGCGATTAGCCGCAACTGGTCTTCACGCTGGTACGCCAGCAACCGTGATTTCGCCGGCATGCTGGCCGAAGACATCAAGGTCCGTGAATACCTCAAGGCCAAGCTGAAGAACGCTTCGGTTTCGCGCATCTTGATCGAGCGTCCTGCCAAGAACGCACGCATCACCATTTTCTCGGCACGTCCGGGCGTGGTGATCGGCAAGAAGGGCGAAGACATCGAAAACCTCAAGCGCGATCTGGGCAAGCAGCTCGGCGTGCCTGTGGCCGTGAACATCGAAGAAGTGCGCAAGCCCGAAATCGATGCCAAGCTGATCGCC
This sequence comes from Rhodoferax sp. GW821-FHT07G04, assembly GCF_059418585.1. Lineage (NCBI taxonomy): Bacteria > Pseudomonadati > Pseudomonadota > Betaproteobacteria > Burkholderiales > Comamonadaceae > Rhodoferax > Rhodoferax sp. GW821-FHT07G04. The sequence goes on along the minus strand of NZ_JBWKQD010000002.1, from coordinate 1,274,560 downwards.
GACAGCATTACGCAGCAATTGGAAAAGCGGATCATGTTCCGCCGTGCCATGAAGCGCGCCATGCAAAACGCCATGCGTCTGGGTGCCCTGGGCATCAAGATCATGTCGTCCGGTCGTCTGAACGGCATTGAAATCGCCCGTACCGAGTGGTACCGCGAAGGCCGCGTGCCACTGCACACACTGCGTGCTGACATCGACTACGGTACTTCCGAAGCCAAGACCACCTACGGCATCATTGGTGTCAAGGTCTGGGTCTACAAGGGTGATACGTTGGGTCGTAACGACCTGCCGGCCGCCGTTGAGCCCCGCGCTGAAGAAGAGCGTCGTCCACGTGGTCCACGCCGCGATGGTGACCGCCCCGCTCCCCGCGGTGCACGTCGCCCGGCCGGTAGCAATGCCGCGCCTGCCGATGGCAGCGACAAACCCGCTGAAGGCTCTGGAGCCGAAGCTAAACCCGCCGTTAAGCGCGTTCGCAAAGTCGCCGCGCCTGCTGCAGCAGCAGACGGTAAAGGAGAATAACTATGTTGCAACCCGCTCGCCGGAAATACCGCAAAGAGCAGAAGGGCCGTAACACCGGCATCGCGACACGAGGCAGCTCGGTCGCATTCGGTGACTTTGGTCTGAAATGTACTGACCGCGGCCGTCTGACGGCTCGCCAGATCGAAGCGGCACGCCGTGCCATTTCGCGTCACGTCAAGCGTGGTGGTCGTATCTGGATTCGCGTGTTCCCTGACAAGCCGATCTCCCAAAAGCCTGCTGAAGTGCGTATGGGTAACGGTAAAGGTAACCCCGAGTACTACGTGGCTGAAATCCAGCCCGGTAAGATCGTTTTTGAAATCGTCGGTGTGCCTGAAGAGCTGGCACGCGAGGCATTCCGTTTGGCTGCGGCCAAGCTGCCTTTGCGTACCACCTTCGTGGCCCGCATGATTGGCCAGTAATTCAGGAGAAATCGAAATGACGAAAGCTACTGAACTGCGCAAAAAAGACGTTGATGGTCTGAAGACGGAAGTCAAAGCGCTGCAAAAAGCCCACTTTGGCCTGCGTATGCAAAAAGCCACGCAACAACTCACCAACACAGCCACGATCCGCACTGCGCGCCGTGACATTGCTCGCGCCAAGACCATTCTTGTCGAGAAGCAAGCCGCTGACAAGTCCGCCAAATAAGGAGCGATAAATGACGGAAGCTAAAAAATCCCTCAAGCGCACCTTGATTGGCAAGGTGGTCAGCGACAAGCGTGCCAAGACAGTGACCGTGCTGATCGAGCGCCGTGTCAAGCACGAGCTCTATGGCAAGATCGTTGGCAAGTCCAGCAAGTATCACGCCCACGACGAAAAGGGTGAGTACCACATGGGTGACGTGATCGAGATCACGGAAAGCAAGCCTATCTCCAAGACCAAGAACTGGGTTGCGACCCGCTTGGTGCAAAAGGCCATCGAAGTCTAAAGGGCTTGCTCTTTAGGCCAACAGGCTACCCCGCAACGGCCCACAATCGTGGGCCGTTTGCATTTGTGCAAACCATTTCCAACAACCCCAACTAGCTAGGAGCAAACAAGCATGATCAAAGTAGGCGACACCCTTCCCGCAACCACCCTGATGGAGTTCTCGGAAGTCGAGGGCGAAGGCTGCAGCATCGGCCCCAACCCCGTAGACGTGACCAAGGCCACCGCGGGCAAGACCATTGCGCTGTTTGCGCTGCCAGGTGCCTTCACGCCGACCTGCTCGGCCAAGCATGTTCCCGGCTATGTGGAAAATGTGGATGCCTTCAAGGCCGCTGGCGTCGATGAAATCTGGTGCCTGAGCGTCAACGACGCCTTCGTCATGGGTGCATGGGCACGCGACCAGAAGACAGCTGGCAAGGTCCGCATGCTGGCCGATGGCAGCGCCGCGTTTGCACAGGCCACGGGCCTGACGCTGGACCTGACATCCAAGGGCATGGGCCTGCGCAGCAACCGCTACTCCATGCTGGTCAAGGATGGCAAGGTGGCTTCGCTGAACATCGAAGGCCCCGGAAAATTTGAAGTCAGCGACGCAGCGACACTGCTCGCGCAAGCCAAGGCCTGATCCTCAGCCCCAGCTTTGTAAAACCCGGCCATCGGTTCATACCGGTGGCCGGGTTTTTGGCTTCTACAAATCGGCCTTCAGGTAGTGGGCGCCGGCGATGGGGCTGAAGTAATAGGGCGGGACCTCCTCAAAGCCCAACTCCTGGTACAGCGCGCGTGCCGCCTCCATGTCGTCCAGCGTATCCAGCAGGATGCAGTCATAGGCCGCCAGGCGCGCAGCCTCCAGTGTGGTTTCGACCAGCATGCGGCCCAGCCCCAAGCCCCGGTAGGCCGGGCGCACATAGAGGCGCTTCATCTCGCAGGCATTGGGGTAGTCCACGGCATCCAGCGGACGCATCGCGCAACAGCCCGCCCATTCGCCATCCACCGTGGCCACCAGCAGGGTGCCGCGCGGTGCCGCGTACTCGCCTGGCAGATTCTGCAGTTCCAAATCAAAATTCTGGAAACACAAGTCCACGTTCAGCGAACGTGCGTACTCCTGGAAGAGCTGGCGCGCGGCCTGCAATTGGTCCGGGGCGTTGGCGGGGGTGATGGCCGACACGGGCGTCATCAAGCCGGCCGGCGTTGTGTTCAACCCGCCCATTGCACCAATCCCGTAACCAGTGCGGCGCATACCGCGAACACCACCAGAGCCAGGCCCCGAGAGCGGCCATCGTCGCGGGCGCTTTCAAAAGCCTGGTCCATGTCTTTGTCCCCCAGCACCATGGCCTGCACCAGCTTCTTTTTGTGGCGCAGGCGGTAGAAAATCAGTGCTGCAATGTGCAGCAGCACCAGTGTGATCAGTACATACTTGCCAATCGTGGCGTGGTAGTAAGTGGCGCGCCCCACCCACAGGCCGGGCGCCATCTTGGCCAGCGGGCCGGTCGTTGCGATTTCGTCATCGCTGAACAGGCCGGTGGCCACTTGCAGCAGTGCAAAGCCCAGCATGGCCAGCACCGACAAAGCGCCCAAGGGGTTGTGCCCCACGGACTGTGCGGCCGTACCCTGTCCCCGCAGGTAGCGCAGAACGCCAGCAGGCCCCACCACAAAGTGTCCGAAGCGCGACCAGCGCCCGCCGATGAAACCCCAGACCATGCGGAACAACAGTAGGCTCAGCACGACGTACCCCATGCGGAAGTGCCACACCATGGCTGAATCGCCGATCTGGCCGGTGACGATCAAGCCGATGATGCATGCCGCCAAACTCCAATGGAAAAGCCGTGTCGGCAAATCCCAAACCCTGACCTTGCTCACCCCGTATCTCCTCGTGCACAGTGCTGCCACGGCCTTGCGCCATGGCGGATGCCCAATTTAGCACCCGGCGCTGCCCCGGGCGGCCCCAGCCTATGGGTGAATACCCTAATCGCCTAAGATAGCCTAAACCTTTCGCCCCGCATAGACTCTATTGGCGGTTTCGTTTCAACTCTTCTTTACAGGCATACACCATGAAGATTTTTGCTTCCCTCGCCCTTGCTGGCGCAGCCACCCTGGTCGCGATTCCCGCTTCCGCGCAATTCGCCAAGCCCGATGACGCGATCAAATACCGCCAAAGTGCCTTGTTCGTGATGCAGCAAAACTTCAGCCGTGTGGCCGCCATGGCGGCAGGCAAGGCACCGTTTGATGCCAAAGTGGCCGCCGATAGTGCCGCCGTCGCTGAATTCACCTCCAAATTGCCCTGGGCCGGCTTTGGTGATGGGACCGACAAAGGCCGTGAAAACCGGGCCAAACCCGAAATCTGGACCGACAAGGCCAAGTTCAACGAATACGCCGACAAGATGCAGGCCGAAATGACCAAATTCGCTGCAGCAGCCAAGACGGGCAGCCTGGACAACATCAAAGCCACCGTGGGCGGTGTCGGCGGCACCTGCAAGACCTGCCACGACGCCTTCCGCAAAGACTGATACCGGAGAACCCGCCCGCTATGGACCGCCGACAATTTACCGCCCATTCCGCGTCTTGGATCGCGTTACTCAGCGCCAGCGCCTGGCAGCAGGCCTATGCGCTGAGTCTGGCCGACCTGAGCAACACCGATGCCACCAAGGGCTTGAAAGAGGCATTGGAAAAAGGCGCGCTATCGGCCATTGGCATCCTGGGGGTGGAAAACGGCTTCCTGGGCAATGAGCGCGTGCGCATCAACCTGCCCGGCGCCCTGAACGACGCCGCCAACCTGCTGCGCCGCTTTGGCCAGGGTGGCCGGGTTGACGAGCTGGTCACGGCGATGAACCGTGGCGCAGAGGCCGCTGTGCCCCAGGCCAAGGGTCTGCTCAGCCATGCGGTGCAGACCATGAGCGTTAACGACGCCAAGGGCATCCTGACCGGTGGCGACACGGCCGTCACCGACTTCTTTGCATCCAAGACGCGCCCGGGGCTGACCCAGACCTTTTTGCCGGTGGTGACCAAGGCGACCGAGAAGGTGGGCCTGGCCGACAAATACAACGAGGTGGCCGGCAAGGCGGCAGACTTTGGGCTGGTGAAGAAGGAAGACGCCAACATCCAGCAATACGTCACCCATAAAACCTTGGATGGCCTGTTCCTGATGATCTCCGAAGAGGAAAAGAAAATCCGCCAGAACCCGGTGGGCTATGGCAGCGCCATCCTGACCAAGGTCTTTGGCGCGCTGAAGTGACGGTGCGCAGCAGTGGGCGCCTGCCCACGCTTGGCGTGCTGGCTGCGACCGCGTGGCTGGCCGTCGCCTGCAGCCCCGCTCTGAATTGGCGCGAGGTGCCGGTGGAGGACCTCGTCGCCATGCTCCCCTGCAAGCCCGACCATGCCGAGCGTCCGGTGCAACTGGGCCCGGTCAGAGCGTCCATGCAAATGTCGGGCTGCGAGGCTGATGGCGCGCTGTACGCGGTCAGCCATGTGCGGGTGCAAGAGGCCGCACAGGTGGGGCTGATCCAAGTAGCCTGGCGCCAAGCCACGCTGGCCGCGGTGCAGGCAGGCGCAATACAAAGCAGCCAGTCCCTGCCACTGGCCAAACCGCTACCGGGCCAAGCCCGTGCCGGCACGTCGCCCGCGGATGGCGGCGGCGCTGCGCCGCTGCAGGTCTTCACCGTCGAGGCGCTGGAGGGCAAACGCCCCGATGGCAGTGCGGTGCAGGCCCAACTGGCCTGGCTGACCCGCGGGCCAGACATCTACCATGTAGCCGTCTATGGGGCCCGCCTGGACAAAGAGAAAACCGAACTGTTGTTTTCTGAGCTACGCCTACCCTAGGGGCACTGCGGCGCAAGCGGGGCGTGCGTTGGCAAAGCGGCCATAATCGACTCCAATACCCGTCTATGAACACCGGAATCCTCATCATTGCCCACGCACCGCTGGCCAGTGCCTTGCGCGAATGCGTGTTGCATGTCTACCCGGAAACCGCAGACGGCGTGCTGGCGCTGGATGTACTGCCCAACGCGCCCACCGAGACCACGCTCGCCGCCGCGCAAGACCTGCTGCAGCAACTGGGCGCGCCCAACACCCTGGTGCTGACCGATGTGTTTGGCGCCACCCCGTGCAATGTGGCGCAAAAGGTGGTCGATGGCGTGCACGCCAAACTGGTGGCCGGTGTCAACCTGCCCATGCTATTGCGCACCGTCAACTACCGCCATGAGCCGCTGGACATTCTGGTGGCCCGCGCCCTGTCGGGCGGCGCCCAATGCATCATGCAAGTCGCGGTGACCGCACCCCAAAACCAAACCCGTAAACCGCATGATAAAAGCCACCACGACCATCAGCAATAAACTGGGTTTGCACGCCCGCGCATCGGCCAAATTGACCAAGCTGGCCGGCAGCTTCCCTTGCGAAGTGTGGATCGCCAAAGGCGAACGCCGCGTCAATGCCAAGAGCATCATGGGTGTCATGATGCTGGCCGCGGGCCTGGGCTCTGAAGTGGTCATCGATACCGAAGGCGACCGCGAGCAAGAGGCGATGGATGCCCTACTAGCCATAATTGCCGACAAGTTCGGAGAGGGCGAGTAGGGTTCTCAGATGACATTCGCGATCCACGGCCTCAACGTATCCCGCGGCGTGGCCATTGGCCGCGCGGTGCTGGTGGCGTCCAGCCGCGTGGACGTGGCCCACTATTTTGTCGAGGCCCATGAGGTTGAAGCCGAGATCGACCGGGTGCGCATGGGGCGCAATGCCGTCATTGACGAAATCCACCGCCTGCAGGAAAGCATTGCCCAGATGGGCCCCAAGGAGGCGCCGCACGAGTTGGGCGCGCTGCTCGACGTGCACCTGATGCTGCTGCAGGACGATGACCTGGTGGGCGGCGTCAAGCACTGGATCACCGAGCGGCTGTACAACGCCGAATGGGCGCTGACCACGCAGCTCGAAATCATCGCCCGCCAGTTCGACGAGATGGAGGACGAGTACCTGCGCGAGCGCAAGGCCGACCTGGAGCAGATCGTCGAGCGCGTGCTGCGTGCCATGAAGGGCAACACCTCGCCGGTGGTGGCCCAGCAGCACCAGCGTGCCGGCCGCAAGGCCTCGCAGCAAGACCTGCTGCTGGACGACACGGTCGATGTGCCGCTGATCCTGATCGCGCACGACCTGTCGCCGGCCGACATGCTGCAGTTCAAGCAAAGCGTGTTCGCCGGCTTCATCACCGATGTAGGTGGCAAGACCTCGCACACCGCCATCGTGGCGCGCAGCATGGACATCCCCGCCGTCGTTGGCGCGCGCCTGGCCAGCCAGTTGGTGCGCCAGGACGACTGGGTCATCATCGATGGCGACGCGGGTGTCGTCATCGTCGACCCGTCACCCATCATCCTGGCCGAATACGGCTTCAAGCAGCGCCAGCGCGAGCTGGAGCGCGGCCGCCTGCAGCGCCTGCTGCACACCCCCTCGGTCACGATGGATGGCGAGAAGGTGGAGCTACTGGCCAATATCGAAATGCCGGAGGATGCGCCCGTGGCGCTGAAGGCCGGTGCCGTGGGTGTGGGCCTGTTCCGCAGCGAGTTTTTGTTCATGGGCCGCCAGGGCCGCCTGCCCGGTGAAGAAGAGCAGTACCAGGCCTACAAGCGCGCCGTCGAAGGCATGCAGGGCCTGCCGGTGACGATACGCACCGTGGACGTGGGGGCCGACAAGCCGCTGGACGACTCCGTGCGCGACGACGCCCACCTGAACCCCGCCCTGGGCCTGCGTGCTATCCGCTGGAGCCTGTCCGAGCCGGCCATGTTCCTGACGCAGCTGCGCGCCATCCTGCGCGCCGCGGCGCACGGCAAGGTGCACCTGCTGGTACCCATGCTGGCCCACGCGCGCGAGATCCGCCAGACCCTGGCCCACCTGGACCATGCCCGCGCCATGCTGGACAACCGTGGTGTGGCCTATGGCCCGGTCAAGCTCGGTGCGATGATCGAGATACCGGCCGCTGCGCTGAGCCTGCGCCTGTTCCTGAAGTATTTTGATTTCCTGTCCATCGGCACCAACGATTTGATCCAGTACACGCTGGCCATCGACCGGGCCGATGAGTCTGTGGCCCACCTGTATGACCCGCTGCACCCTGCCGTGCTGCGCCTGGTGGCCGACACCATTGCCGAATGCCGCGCCCAGGGCAAGAGCGTCAGCGTGTGTGGCGAGATGGCGGGCGATGTGGGCCTGACCCGGCTGCTGCTGGGCCTGGGCCTGCGCAGCTTCTCCATGCACCCGGCGCAAATTTTGGCTGTCAAGCAGGAGATCTTGCGCTCCGACACCAGCAAGCTCGCGCCCTGGGCGCTGCGCGTGCGCGATGCCGAAGACCCGGCGCAGGTGCTGGCGGACGGTTAAGCTTGCTGCGCTATTTGTAGCGCTGTCTGTAAATCCGACGAGGGCTACGGGGCTTTTATTCAAAGCCGCTTGGTGTCGTGGCGCCATGCAGTGCGCCCGCGGCCATGGCGGTCGGGTAGCATCCACGCTCCCCAGGCGCAATCGTTGCCTGGCCTTCTTTTGCAACCCAATGCCCTTGCCGTGACCGATACCGATACAGAAGAATCCTCCAAAATCCAAGAGCCCCGCCTGTGGCGCGACGCCGGCTGGACCGCCAGCGTCATCAAGAACGAAGACGACGACGGCTGGGCTGTGGCCATGACCAAGGACGGCGCGGCCGAGCCTGCACTGGTCGGCCCCTGGACCATGGGCCGCGACAAGAAGAACCCCAAGCCGCTGGACGGCCCCGCCTTCAGCACCCTGGTCAAGACCGCCAGCGAATTCGTGCGCCGCAGCGAGCAGCAACTGCACGCGTCGCTGCACCAGAGCATTGCCATCACCGTGGGCGAGGCCCGCATCACCGTGCACCTGGATATCGAACCCGATGAGGAAAACCCCTCCGCGGTCTTGAGCGCCCGGGACGATGGTGACGCGGTCTTGGCTGAGGTGCGCGTGGCACCCAACTTCAAGCTCAACCGCAGTAGCGCCGTGGCCTGGGCCGAGGGCGGCTTCGCCAAGCCTGCAGCCCGCTAGAGTCGCCGAGGGCCCGTGGAGGCTAATTTATACCCATATTGGGTTTTTTGAGGCAGCCAACTGAGCATTGACAATAAAAAGTGCCACTATCCCTCGTCAAATGGACTTGTGTAGCTATCAAAACAGGAGTGGTCGCGGGTTCATGCTTCGCGCCTAGGCGGACGCCACCGGCCCAAAGCGCTCCCGGTACAGCCCCGGCGTGACCCCCACGCGCTTGTGGAAGGCGCGGTGCAACGCGTCCATGCTGCCAAAGCCGGCGCGCGATGCCACCCGCTCCAGTGGCCAGTGCGAAGTTTCCAGCAAGGCCTTGGCGCGGTCCACGCGTGCGGCCTCCACGAAATGCGCCGGTGTCAGACCGGTCTCCTTGCGGAACACGCGCTGGAAGGTGCGTTCGCTCATGCCCACCCGGTCGGCCAGCGCCGGCGCGCGCAGGTCGCCGCGCGGGTCTTCCACGATGGCGGTCACTAGCTTGCGCAGGCTGGGTGTGGCGGCGGCTTGCAACTGCAGGCCCGCGCTGTACTGCGATTGGCCGCCCGGCCGGCGCATGAACAGCACCAGGTTGCGCGCCACGGCCAGGGCCACGGCCGAGCCGCAGTCGGCCTCCACCAGCGACAGGCTCAAGTCAATGCCTGCCGTGACGCCGGCCGACGTGTAGAAGGGCGCGTCAGCCACAAAAATGGCATCGGGCTCCACCTGCACGGTGGGGAACATCTCTTGCATCAGGCCGCAGTATTCCCAGTGCGTGGTGGCGCGCCGGCCGTCGAGCAGACCCGACGCAGCCAGCACGATGGCCCCCACGCAGACGCTGGTCATGCGCCGCGTGTGCGGGGCGCGCGCGGTCAGACTGCCCATCAGTACGGGGTCGGCAATGGCCGCACGCAACGCCACCTCGCTGCCGCCGGCAATGACCAGCGTGTCCAGCTTCTGGGGCAGGTCCACCAACGCAGTAGACCCGGCCAACTGCAGCCCGGCATGGGTGTGGATGGCCCCGCCGGTGGGCGAGGCCAGTACCACGCGGTAGGGCGCCGGGCTGGCTTTGGCATAGCGGTTGGCCAGCGCAAAGACCTCCATGGGGCCCACCACGTCCAGCGTCTGCACGCCGTCAAAACCCAGCACGGCAATGTCGCGGGTGGTGGCGCTGGGGGCATTGGACAGGGGCGGCATGGGAGCAAACTCCGGGTTGGCAAAAAATGCGGTTAGATTGTCCATTCTGCCACTGGGGTGCGGGATATCGTCCATGCCATGCTCCAGCACACCGTAACCGTACGCCATTGCCGCATCCACGTGGTGGAGCAGGGCCGTGGCGTTCCCACGCTGTTTCTGCACGGCAACCCGGATTCGTCCGACGTGTGGCGCGGTGTCATGGAGGGGCTCCGCCACCAGGTGCGCTGCATTGCGCCGGACCTGCCGGGCTTTGGCGCGTCCACGGTGGCGGCGGACTTTGATTTCTCGCTGGATGGGGTGGCTGGTTTTGTCGATGATCTGCTGCAGGTCTTGGGTATTACCGAGCCCATCCACCTGGTGGTGCATGACATTGGCGGCCCCTATGGTCTGGCCTGGGCGGTGAAGCATCCGCACCAACTGCGCTCCATGGTCATTTTGAACACCGTCTTTTCGGCCGACTACCGCTGGCATTGGGTGGCCCGAGCGTGGCGCACGCCGCTCTTGGGCGAGCTGGTGCAGTGGCTGACCAACCGCTGGGCCTTTGCGTGGGAGTTGCGCCGCGGCTCCCGCGCGCTCAGCGACGCGCAGATCGAGGCCACCTACGCCCGTATCACGCCGGCCATGCAGCGCATGGTGCTGCGCCTGTACCGCGCGCTGGACCCGCGCGACTTTGCCGGCTGGGACGACCGCCTGCGTGCGCTGGCCGCGTCCCGCCCCTCGCTGGTGCTGTGGGGCGACCACGATCCCTATGTCGACAAGGCCTTTGCCGAGCGCTTTTGCGCGCAGCAGGTCGTGCACCTACCGGACTGCGGGCACTGGGTGCCGCTGGAGGCGGTGCCGCAGGTGGTAGCCCGGCTGTCGCTGTTCTTTGTGCGGCAGGCTGCCGCAGTTTCTGATGGGCCTGTGCAAGCCGCACCGCAGTGCGTGGCTTTGCCGGCCTAGGCACCGCAACACGGCACAGGGTCTGAACCGTGGAGTACGGCGTGGGGGTGTTGTTGTCGCTGGTCTGCGTGGGCCTGGGCCATGCGGTGGGCCTGGGGCGGCAGCGCGCGTTCTATCCACTGCTGGCGGTGGCGGTTGCCAGCTACTACGTGCTGTTTGCGGCCATGGGCTTATCGGCGGATGTGCCGGCGAGTGGATCGGCGCGCACGCTGTGGCAAGAGTCCTTGGTGGCGGTTGCCTTTGCCGTGTTGGCGGTCATGGGTTTTCGCACCAGCCTGTGGTGGGCGGTGGTGGCGCTGCTGGGGCATGGCGTGCTGGACAGCGTGCACCACCACGCCATCGCCAACCCGGTGGTGCCAATGTGGTGGCCGGGCTTTTGTCTGGCCTTTGACGGTATTGCGGGTGCTTGCCTGGCGCTGTTGCTGCTGGTGCGGCGCCCCATCTTTTTTCTGAGGAGTTGAATACCTATGTTGTTGTACCGAAACCTGGCGCGCGCGGCCGGTCTTGCCACCCTGGTGGTGGGCCTGGCTGCCTGCTCCACGCCCCCTGCGGACCTGGATGTGTCGCTGACCCACGCCAGCGCCGACAAGCGATTCGTGGTGTCGCTGGAACCCCCGGCCACGCCGCCCGCCATCAACCAGATCCACAGCTGGAAGATCAAGCTCACGTCGCCCACAGGCCTGCCAGTGGCCCATGCCCGCATCGGTGTGGACGGTGGCATGCCCGAGCACGGCCACGGCCTGCCCACACAGCCCCAGGTGACACAAGAGCTGGGGGACGGCCTGTATCTGATGGAAGGCATGAAGTTCAGCATGACGGGCTGGTGGGAGATCAAGCTCGCCATCCAGACGCCTGAGGCCTCGGACAAGGTGACCTTCAACACCGTGGTCGCCGCGCCCGCTGCGGCGCGTTGAGCTGCATGCCCTCAGACCGCGCCATGCGATTCGCGCTACAGGGGGTGGGGAGGCTGGGTGTAGCCCTGGCGCTGGTCCTTCCTTTGGTGGCCGGCTCTGCCGCCGGCACGCGCCAAGCCGCGCCGACCCATGCAGACAACTGGAGTGCCGCAGACATCCGCGTGTTGGCGTCCTTGCGGTTGAGCCAGCTGCCGCCACTGCCCCGCGATCCGTCCAACGCGTTCGCCGATCTGCCAGCCGCCGCTGCGCTGGGCAAGCGCCTGTTCAGCGACGTGCGCTTCAGCGGCAACGGCGCCGTGTCCTGCGCCACCTGCCATGACCCGCAGAAGCGGTTCCAGGATGGGCTGCCCATGGCCCGTGGCGTGGGCCAGGGCAGCCGACGGTCCATGCCACTGGCGGGTGCCGCCTACAGCCCCTGGCTGTTTTGGGATGGCCGCAAGGACAGCCTGTGGTCTCAAGCATTAGGCCCGCTGGAGGATGCCGTGGAGCATGGCGGCAACCGCACCCGCTATGCCCACCTGGTGCGCGCGCACTACCGCGCGGAGTACGAGGCCGTGTTCCAGGCCCTGCCCGATCTGTCCCGCGTGCCGCCGGACGCCGGGCCCACGGGCACGCCTGCACAGCAGTTGGCGTGGAAGAACCTGGACGCCACAGCCCAGTCCGGCATCAACCGCGTGTTTGCCAACATCGGCAAGGCCATCGCCGCCTTCGAGACCACGCTGGCGCCCCCCGCATCACGGCTGGACCGGTATGTGGAGGCCTTGCTCCAGGGCGATGGCGCGGCACAGGCGGCGGCACTGACGCCGTCGGAAGTCAACGGCCTGCGCACCTTCATCGGCAAGGGCCAGTGCGTGACCTGCCACAACGGGCCCTTGCTGACGGACCAGCACTTCCACAACACCGGCGTGCCACCCCGCGGTGCGGCGCAACTGGACCGTGGCCGTGCAGCAGCGACGGCCACCGTGCGGGACGATGTTTTCAACTGCCTGGGCCCCTACAGCGACGCCAAGCCCGCGCAGTGCCAGGAGCTGCGCTTCATGGCCACCAGCGACCCGGCGCTGGAGGGCGCGTTCAAGACGCCAGGCCTGCGTGGCGTGACACTGCGCCCGCCGTACATGCATGCCGGGCAGCTCGCGTCGCTGGCCGATGTGGTGCAGCACTATGTGCGGGCGCCGGTCGCCGCCGTGGGCCACACCGAACGCACGGCCCTGCGCTTGACGGAGCAGGAAGCCCGCGACCTGGTGGCGCTGCTGGGGGCGCTGTAGCCGGAGGGGGTTTTAGAAAAACTGGCCGCTAGCCCTTGTCGAATATGCACATATTGCTACCAAATAAGTAGCAAGCCGCTCCGTGGCCTGTGAAGCGGCTGCCGCAAAGGGCCGGAGTGCACGTGGCCTGCTCCCAAGATTGAACCAAACCCGCAGGCGGTTCGACTCAGCACCGGAACCCGCCAGCGGTTTGGCGGAAATACGGAGCACACCCATGACCACCCAGACACCTCTCGCCGCTGCAATAGCTATTGCCATGACCACTGCGCTGATCGCAAGCCCCGCGATCGCAGATCCGCTGCCCCCGGGCTATTCCCCCGGCTTCGTCGCCGCCAAACTGTCCACCCACACCATAGGCGTCAACAAGGATGTGACGCTGACGGTGACCGGCATGGGCGTTTGCAAAAACTTCAAGATCAACTGGGGCGACACCAGTGAAATGGTGGCCGAATTTGACTTCGGCTACGGCGCATCGTCCATGCCCTTGCAAAAGACCCACAAGTACGCCAAGGGCGGCAAATACTTCCCCTCCGTTGCCGAGGTGATGGGCCCGTCGTTGGCCGAACGCTGCGGCTCGCGCACGGACGTGCCCGACAGCTCCCTGACCGTCACGGAGCCCGGCAAGGTGACCGGCATCACGGCCACACCCACCAAGACCCAGGTCGGTCAGACCGTTGCTGTGGTGGTGGAAGGAAGCGGCCAATGCGAACACCCCCGGCGCATCGTGACCGAGTACCGCGAGGTGATGAACGTGTCCCAAAACGCGGTCATCAGCACGGTCAAGACCTTTGCGCCCGCCGATGCCTGGCCACGCACCGCCAGCTTTGTGGCCGCCAAAGAGGGCTACTACGTGGTGTACTGGCTGGGGACGGATTCGCTGTCCAGCCCCTCGGGGGACTGCGTCTCGTACAGCGCGCCCATCTTCGTAGAGGTGAAGAAGCAGACGCTGGCCTTGCCCATCGTTGCCACACCCATCAGGACGACGCCTCAGCCCATAGGTCCTGCGGGCAATCTGCCCAATGGCAAACCCCTGAAATAAGGTGGGTGCCAAACCGGCCTTCACCATGGCAACAGCTACCGCCATCATCATCAGCCTGGACCGCGAGGCGCACTCCTTCGTGCGCTGCCGCAAGCTGTGGGACACCCTCTGCACACGCATGCTGGATGCCGGCTTCACCCGCAAGGGGGACCGGTTTGTCAGCGCCCTGGATGTGGACAGCGCCAGCCGTCTGGCGCGCCAGGTGCTGGACGGCATAGACAGTGAGCTCTGCGCCCGCAACCAGAGTGCCTGGGGCACTATCCGCGACTTCTATGCCGTGCCGGAGCACGCCATCGTCGATCTGGCCGCCCCCAGCGCCCATGCCATCGAGGTGGATGTGATGGCCACGGGCGCCTTCCAGACCTTCTTCCGCTGAGCGGTGGTGTGTTGTCGGCTTTGACGGACAGCGTAAGTGCCCACAGGCAATGGGTTTATGGCCGCGTGCCACCGTGCCTGTCGGTCAAACCCGACAGAGGCGTGCGCCAGAAAATTCGTAACTATTTGATTTTGTTGACTATTTGTATTGGCATGCGTCTTGTGTATCCGAGCCCACTGCCCATGGGGCTTGTGCCGGGCGAGGGCCTTGGAATTCCGCTGAATCCCATTGAACCCCGCCGCCTCACACACCGACTCATGGATGGAATGGGACGCCAGCAAGTGCGAGTGCCCCAGACGATCGATTACCTATTTGGAGAAAAACATGAACACCGCTTTTCGCAACACGCTATTGACTCTGGGCCTGCTGGCCGTGGGCTATGCCCAGGCCGCGTCCAATGGCAACATCACCTCGCTGACCGCCAGCAACCTGAAGCCCAAGGTCGGCGAGCCCATCACCATCACGGTGAACGGCAGTCTGCAACCCGGCAAGAGCTGCCACATTGCCGGTGGCACGGTGTCTCCGTACAAGGATCTGGGTTTGATCAGCTCCCTGCCCGTGACGCTGCCCACTACGTTCTCGTTTGACACCCCCGGCACGCACTACATCCACGTCTACCCCGGCACAACCGACCCAGACAACCTGTGCACGCAAAGCGGTACTGGCTCCGTCAAGGTGGACGTGGGTGCCCCCGGCGGCAATATCAGCGGAATTACCCCCAGCACCATGACACCCAAGGTCGGCGAGCCAGTCACGATCAAGCTGGACGGCACGCTGGACCCCGGCAAGAAATGCCATGTCTACGGCGGCATCAAGTCGCCCTACATGGATCTGGGATTGGTCAGTTCCTTCCCCATGACGCTGCCGACCAGCTTCACGTTTGACACCGTGGGGCCGCACTTCATCCACGTATACGTGGGCACCGAGGACAAGGTCAACGTTTGCACGGTCACAGCGGCCAGCCCCGTCAAGGTCGACGTCGCACCCGCGCCGGTTCGCATGAACCCGGCCACGCCCCCGATGCTGTCTCCGTCCATGCCACGCATGCCCGTGGGCACAATGGGCACCCCCAAAGTCCCCAAGTAAGTCAGCCGACGTCTTGTTTTTTCACCCACCCCAAGGAGATTTTCAAATGTCTGTACTACTACGCAAATGCTTGCCTCTGGTGATGGTGGCTGCCGCTGGCGCGTGCGCCAGCACGGCCTGGGCTTCCGGCCTGCCTATGCCCCACGCCGCCCACAAGAAGTTGGCCTGCCCCACGGCGGTTGAACGAGGCGCCGACAAAAACAAACTGGTGAACGCGGGCCTGGGCGACAACAAGGGCGAAGGCCAGGACATGCGCAAGGCCGGCGGTGACGGCACGGCGGCCAAGAGCGGTGCGGCTGGCAAAGCCCAGGAGGGCATGTTGTTGCCAGCCGTCAAACCGGGTGGCGATGGGAGCGTCGCCCACGGTAGTGGCGGTGGCGGTGGGGCCGGCAAGGGCCTGAACGCCGGTGGAGCCGCGGCAGGCCTGCAGGGCGGAAAGGCCCAGTAGCTGGATGTTGCCTTAATGGCCATTCAGCGATAGCCCTCGTGAAATAAGCACGAGACGCTATAAAAATAGCAGCAAATCAATGACGGCCATTAGCCGGCGGGTGTAGCCAGCGCGTGCCCCGCCTGCTGGTCCGCGTGGTAGCTGGAGCGCACCATGGCACCCACGGCGGCGTGCTTGAAGCCCATTTCATACGCTTTGGCCTCGAACATCTTGAAGGTGTCGGGGTGCACATAGCGTTTCACGGTCAGGTGCGACGTGGAGGGCGCCAGGTACTGGCCTATGGTCAGCATGTCGATGTCGTGGTCGCGCATGTCCTGCATGACCTGCAGTACCTCTTCGTCGGTCTCGCCCAGGCCGACCATGATGCCGCTCTTGGTGGGCACGCCGGGGTGCAGGGCCTTGAATTTCTTCAGCAGGTTCAGGCTGAACTGGTAGTCGGAGCCGGGGCGTGCTTCCTTGTACAGGCGCGGTGCGGTTTCCAAGTTGTGGTTCATGACGTCGGGCGGCGCGGCATTCAAGATGCCCAGCGCGCGGTCGTCGCGGCCGCGGAAGTCAGGCACCAGCACCTCGATCTGGGTGCCGGGCGAGAGTTCGCGGATGCGGGTGATGCAGTCGGCGAAATGCTGGGCGCCGCCGTCGCGCAGGTCGTCGCGGTCCACGCTGGTGATGACCACGTATTTGAGCTTGAGCGCGGCAATGGTCTTGGCCAGGTTCTCGGGCTCGTTCACATCCAGCGGATCGGGGCGGCCGTGGCCCACGTCGCAGAAGGGGCAGCGCCGCGTGCACTTGTCACCCATGATCATGAAGGTGGCCGTGCCCTTGCCAAAGCATTCGCCGATGTTGGGGCAGGAGGCTTCTTCACACACCGTCACCAGCTTGTTCTGGCGCAGGATGTCCTTGATTTCGTAGAAGCGGGTGGTGGGTGAGCCGGCCCGCACGCGGATCCAGTCCGGCTTCTTCAGCACCTCGCCCTGCACCACTTTGACCGGAATACGCGACAGTTTGGCGGCCGCTTTTTGCTTGGCGCTAGGGTCGTAATCCTGTTGCGACTGCGCTTCACGCACGGTGGTGTTGCTGGGGCCGGGTGTGGTGGCAGTGGTGGGCGTGTTCATAGTGCTCTTGGTGTGCTCTGCGCAGTGCGGTGGCGGTCAGGGCGCCAGGTAGGTTGCAAGCTTTTGGCTCAGGACGTCGGCGGCTTCGGCCCAGCCAACGGATACCCCGATTGTAGAAAGGTCCACCGTTTGCAGCCCGGAATACCCACACGGGTTGATGCGGGAGAAGGGTTCCAGGTCCATGTCCACGTTCAACGACACGCCGTGGTAGGTGCAGTTGCGGCTGACCTTGATGCCCAGGGCGCCGATCTTGCCCAAGCCGGTGAAGTTGGGTTGATTCTGTGCCGATGGCAGCGGTCCGGAGGAATGGGGGTCGGATCCGGCAGCGAAGCGGATCGGCTCTGACCCCAATTCCGCAGCGCGCTCTACTTTCTTCGGCCGCTGCTCCAGGGGAGTGTGACCAAAGGGATCATCCAGCCGCACATAAATCCCCGGCGCCCCGGCCACGCGGTGCCCGGTGACGCCAAAGTACAGCAGCGTGCGGATCAGCGCTTCTTCAATCCGGTAGACATATTCCTTGACGAAATAACCCGCGCGCTTGAGGTCGATCAGCGGATAGCCCACCACCTGACCCGGCCCGTGGAAGGTCACCTGGCCGCCGCGGTTGGTCTGCACCACGGGAATATCGCCGGGCATGAAGATGTGCTCCGCCTTGCCCGCCAATCCCTGCGTGAAAACCGGAGGGTGCTCACAAATCCATAGCTGATCGCCTATATCCGACGAGGGATGGATGCTTCTTTTGCTGGTGAAGGCCTGCATGGCGGCGTACGTGGGTTCGTAGTCCACGCGGCCGAGGTGGCGGATGTCTATGGTCACAACACCACTTTGACCATGGGGTGCGTCGACAGCGTGCGGTACAGCTCGTCCAGTTGCTCGCGGCTGGTGGCGGTCACGGTGATGGTCACACCCAGGTAGTTGCCGCCCTTGCTCTCGCGCAGCTCAATGGTGCTGGCGTCAAAGCTGGGGTCAAACTGGTGGGCCACATGGGTGATGGCCTGGACCAGGCCGTCCGTCTTCACGCCCATGACCTTGATGGGGAACAGCGAGGGGTATTCGATCAGCGAATCCTTGCGTGAAGCAGGGGCGTCCTCGGGCGAGGCGGATGGAGGGGTGGCAGAAGATGTCATGGCAATGTTCGGATGAAAGGGAGCGGCCGGTGGTTCAGATGGAGGCTCAGGCAGCGGCTTGCAAGGTGGCCGCGCTGGCCGGGTCGCCGTGGGTGCTTGGCGCTTGCTTGGCGGCCTGGTAGCCGGCATACAGCGCGCCATAGACCGGGCCGGGCATGCCCTTGCCGACGGGGCGGCCGTCCAGGCGGGTCACGGGCAGCACCTCCTTGGTGGCGCTGGACAGCAGCAGCTCGTCGGCGGCCAGCACCTCGTCGCGGTGGATGCGGCGCAGCTCAAAGCGCAGGCCAACGTCGCGGCACAATTTTTCGATCAGGCTGTAGCGGATGCCCTCCAGCACCAGGTTGTCGCGGGGCGGGCCCAGGACCGTGCCGTCCTTGACGACCCAGACATTGCTGGATGAGGCTTCGCTCAGGTAGTCGTCGCGGAACATCACCGTCTCCACAGCACCGGCGTCTAGACTGATCTGACGGGCGAACACTGCGCCCAGCAGGCTGGTGCTCTTGATATGGGCTTTTTCCCAACGGAAGTCGTCGGCGCTCACGCAGTCCACGCCCTGGGCGCGCTGCGCGGACGATGGCAGCACCATGCGGTTGGTCATCGCAAAGACGGTGGGCGTGATGGACTCGGGCATGGCGTGGTCGCGCATCGCCACGCCGCGGGTGATCTGGATGTAGACGAGCTGGTCGCTGCCTTCGACGCCAGTCCCCGTGGAATCTGCGTAGCGCGCTATCAAATTGGATACGACGTCCAGCCACTGCGTCTCGGTCAACGGATTCGGCAGGCGCAATTCGCGCAGGCTGCGCGCCAGCCGGGCCATGTGCTGTGCAAAGCGGAAGGGCCGTCCGGCGTAGACGGGTACGACTTCATAAACACCATCGCCAAAAATGAATCCCCTGTCCATGACGCTGATCTTGGCGTCGGGCAGCAGCGTGAATTCGCCATTCAAATAGCAGGGCAGAGGGGGCAGTTGGTGCATGGGCGAATTATCGTTGTGCGCCAGTCGGTCTGCACCAAAAGGGGCAAGCATGGCCGGCCCGGCAGTACCCAAGATGGGGCCGAACGCCCATCGCCGCTAAAATTTTTGGGGTCCGTTGCGGGTTTCTACGTATAATCAGAGGCTTTGCCGCGGTTGCAAGATGTAACCGGTGTGTAAACTGGCTGTAAACAGAGATGGCGAAAATGGCGCTTGGGCACCGTGGTAACAAGCTTGGTAACACGGGCTTTGACGACGCAGATGGGCCTGAGGATCAGGATTTCAAGTCCCTGACGGCGCAAGAAGCGCAGGCCCTGCGCGAGCGGGCCCCTGCGTTGTCGCCCTGGTGGATTGTCGGTTTGCAGTGCGTGGCGGGTTTGTCGGTGGCTTTGGTGGCCTGGGGTGTCTCAGGTGCTGTGGCTGCTTGGTCGGCGGCCTATGGGGCGTTGGCGGCGATAATCCCGGCGGCATTGTTTGCCCGCGGGTTGATGAGCCGGTTTTCGTCGCTGCACGCAGCCACGGCAAGTTTTGGTTTCTTTTTGTGGGAAGCGGTCAAGTTGGTGGTCAGCATTGCGATGCTCGCCGCTGCGCCGCGACTGATTGAAAATTTGAACTGGTTGGCCTTGTTGGCCGGCCTGGTTGTGACTTTGAAGATGTATTGGTTGGCGCTGCTGAAGCGCCCCAAGCCTAAACAGATTTAAGAGCTTTAAAGAGTTGAGAATATGTCCGAAGTAGCGCACGAAGCACCCACAGCCAGTGAATACATTGTTCACCACCTGACGCATTGGCAAAACAAGCCCCAGACCGAGATCGTTGATTTTTCGGTCTTCAACATTGATTCCCTGTTTTTCTCCATCACCCTGGGTCTGCTGGGCTGCTTCTTCCTGTGGAAGGCTGCCCGCAAGGCAACATCCGGCGTGCCCGGCCGTTTCCAGGCTGCGGTCGAAATCCTGATCGAGATGGTGGATGGCCAAGCCAAGTCCATCGTCCACAACGCCAACAGCCGCAAGTTGGTGTCGCCGCTGGCGCTGACTGTGTTTGTGTGGATTTTCCTGCTCAACGCCATGGACTTGCTGCCCTTGGATTTGCTGCCCTTGGTCTGGCAGACGGCATCCGGCCATGAGCATGCCTTCTTGCGCATAGTGCCCAGCGCTGACTTGTCGATCACCATGGGTATGTCGGTGTCGGTCTTGCTGATCTGCCTGTTCTACAACATGAAGATCAAGGGACTGGGCGGCTGGGCCCATGAGCTGGTTTCTGCGCCGTTCGGCACCAGCAAGAACCCTTTGTTTGCGGTGATTCTGGCGGTGGTGAACGTCGCCGAGCAACTGATTTCCTTTACTGCCAAGACGGTTTCGCACGGTATGCGACTGTTTGGCAATATGTACGCCGGTGAGCTGGTGTTCATGCTGATTGCACTGCTGGGAGGCTCTTGGGCCTTCGCTGAAGACCCCTCCGGGTCGCTGATGTTGATGGCGTTGCACGTGCTCGCCGGATGGGTGTGGGCCGTGTTCCACATCATCATCATTCTGCTGCAGGCATTCGTGTTCATGATGTTGACCTTGGTCTACATCGGGCAGGCGCATGACGCGCATTAATTTTCCGTTTGTTTTTGTTATTTTCTTTAGTTCTTTAGGAGTAAATCATGGAAGTTATTAGTTTTGCAGCTCTGGCCGCTGGTTTGATCATTGGTCTGGGCGCTTTGGGTGCTTGTATCGGTATCGGCATCATGGGTAGCAAGTACCTCGAAGCTGCTGCTCGCCAGCCTGAACTGATGGGCGAACTGCAAACCAAGATGTTCGTGTTGGCTGGTCTGATTGACGCGGCTTTCATTATCGGTACCGGTATTGCTCTGTGGTTTGCTACTGCCAACCCGTTCATCGCTCAAATCGTTCGCGCCCTGGCTGCTGCCGCTGCTAAGTAATTCCTGGTCGACAAACTCGCACTAGGAGACTTATTGTGAACATTAATGGAACGCTGATAGCGCAAGCCATCGTCTTCGCATTGTTGGTGCTGTTCACGATGAAATTCGTGTGGCCGCCCATCGCTGCCGCATTGGACGAACGTGTGGGCAAAATCGCCGACGGCCTGGCGGCCGCCGACCGGGCCAAGAAAGACTTGACCGACGCCAACAAGCGCGTCGAAGACGAGTTGGCCAAGTCGCGTACCGAATCCGCAGCCCGCTTGGCCGACGCCGAGCGCCGCGGCCAGGCTCTGGTGGAAGAGGCGAAAGCCAAAGCCACCGAAGAGGCTAACAAGATCATCGCCGCTGCCAAAGCGGAAGCAGATCAGCAGACGATCAAGGCCCGTGAAGTCCTGCGTGAGCAGGTCGCCGCCTTGGCCGTCAAGGGTGCCGAGCAGATTCTCCGCAAGGAAGTCAATGCTGGCGTGCACGCCGATCTGCTTGGTCGTCTGAAGACTGAGCTGTAAGAGGTCACCATGGCTGAACTTGCCACCATTGCCCGGCCGTATGCGGAAGCGCTGTTCAAGGCGTCCGCATCCGACCTTTCGACCGCAGCCCAATGGGTGGATGAACTCGGTGTGATTGCGCAAAACGCGCAATTGCAGCAGTTTGCCGACAGCCCCAAGGTCACTGTGAACCAGGTTTTTGATCTGGTTGCCTCGGTGGCCAAGACGGCCCTGCCCGACCAGGCGAAGAACTTCCTGCGCACCGTCATTGAAAACGGTCGCCTGGGTGCCTTGCCGGAAATCGCCCACCAGTTTCGCGCGCTGAAAAACGCACAAAGTGGTTCCAGCGATGCGGTGGTCTACAGCGCCTTCCCCATTGAAGGAAGCGCATTGGCTGAGGTAGCCCAGATGCTGGAGAAGCGTTTTGGTCGCAAGCTCAACACCTCTGTTGTGCTGCAACCCGAGCTCATCGGCGGCATTCGCGTGGTGGTCGGCGACGAGGTGCTCGACACTTCCGTCAAAGCCCGTTTGGAACAAATGAAAGTAGCTCTTACTGCTTGAGGCGCAAGCCCTGGCAGTTGGCCTAATTTAACGAAAGAAGGAAAGAGTCATGCAACTCAATCCAGCAGAAATTTCTGAACTGATCAAGAGCCGCATCGAAGGCTTGGCCGCGTCCAGCGACATTCGCAACCAAGGCACCGTGGTGTCCGTGACCGACGGTATCGTCCGTATCCACGGCCTGTCCGACGTGATGCAGGGCGAAATGTTGGAATTCCCGGCCGGTAGCGATGGTCTGCCCACCTACGGTCTGGCCCTGAATCTGGAGCGCGACTCGGTCGGTTCCGTGATCTTGGGTGAGTACGAGCACATCTCCGAAGGCGACACTGTCAAGTGCACCGGCCGTATTCTGGAAGTGCCCGTGGGCCCCGAGCTCAAAGGCCGCGTGGTCAACGCCCTGGGTCAGCCCATCGACGGCAAAGGCCCTATCAACGCCAAGATGACCGACGTGATCGAAAAGGTTGCGCCCGGCGTTATCGCCCGTAAGTCTGTGGACCAACCCATGCAAACGGGTCTGAAGTCCATCGACTCCATGGTGCCCGTGGGCCGTGGCCAGCGCGAGTTGATCATTGGTGACCGCCAGACCGGCAAGACTGCCGTGGCGATCGACACCATCATCAACCAAAAGGGTCAGGACATGACCTGTATCTACGTTGCGATCGGCCAAAAGGCTTCTTCGATCAAGAACGTGGTGCGTGCCCTGGAACAAGCCGGCGCGATGGAATACACCATCGTCGTGGCAGCCTCCGCTTCCGAATCCGCAGCGATGCAATACGTGTCGGCCTACTCCGGCTGCACGATGGGCGAATACTTCCGCGACCGCGGCGAAGACGCGCTGATCGTGTACGACGACCTGTCCAAGCAAGCCGTGGCTTACCGCCAAGTGTCCCTGCTGCTGCGCCGCCCACCAGGCCGCGAAGCCTACCCTGGTGACGTGTTCTACCTCCACAGCCGTCTGCTGGAGCGTGCCGCCCGCGTGAGCGCCGAGTACGTCGAAGCCTTCACCAAGGGTGAAGTCAAGGGCAAGACCGGTTCTTTGACCGCACTGCCTATCATCGAAACGCAAGCTGGCGACGTGTCCGCCTTCGTGCCGACCAACGTGATCTCCATTACCGATGGCCAGATCTTCCTGGAAACCTCGTTGTTCAACGCCGGTATCCGTCCCGCGATCAACGCCGGTATCTCGGTGTCCCGCGTGGGTTCTGCCGCGCAGACCAAGGTTGTCAAGGGTCAGTCCGGCGGTATCCGTAACGACTTGGCCCAGTACCGTGAATTGGCTGCGTTCGCGCAGTTCGCCTCCGACCTGGACGAAGCCACCCGCAAGCAGCTGGACCGCGGTGCCCGCGTGACCGAACTGCTGAAGCAAAAGCAATACAGCCCGCTGTCCATCAGCATGATGAGCGCCTCGCTGTTTGCCGTGAACAAGGGTTTCATGGACGACGTCGAAGTCAAGAAGATTCTGGACTTCGAACACGGTCTGCACGCTTACCTGAAGGACAAGCACGCTGCCCTGTTGGCCAAGGTCGAGACATCCAAGGCGCTGGACAAAGACGCGGAAGCGGAATTGCTGGCTGCCGTCGGTGCCTTCAAGAAGTCGTTTGCTTGATTCGCAACTGTAAGACTCAACTGTCTACTTCACGTTACGAATCCGTCTAAGCAAAAGAGGCAACTATGGCATCAGGCAAGGAACTACGCACCAAGATCAAATCGGTGGAAAACACCAAGAAGATCACCAAGGCCATGGAAATGATTTCCGTGTCCAAGATGCGCAAGGCGCAGGAGCGCATGCGCGCCGCCCGTCCTTACAGCGAAAAGGTCCGCAACATTGCCGCCAACCTGGGCAAGGCGAACCCTGAGTATGTGCACGCCTTCATGAAGACCAACGACGCCAAGTCGGTGGGCTTCATCGTGGTGTCCACGGACAAGGGTTTGTGCGGTGGGTTGAACACCAATCTGTTCCGCGCTGTGACCGGCAAGCTGCGTGATATCCAGTCGGCAAGCAAATCGCCGATGACCGTGGGTATCGGCAGCAAGGGCGTGGGTTTTCTCAGCCGTATTGGCGCCAAGCTCGTGTCGCAAGTAACCCATCTGGGTGACAAGCCGCACCTGGACAAGCTGATCGGACCGGTCAAGACCTTGTTGGATGCCTACGCCAAGGGCGAAGTCAGTGCTGTCTATCTGTGCTACAACAAGTTTGTCAGCACCATGAAGCAAGACCCTGTGGTGGAGCAGCTGTTGCCGCTGTCGGCCGAGAAGATGGCCAGCGAGACCAAGGCCAGTGGCGGCCAGTCCAACTGGGACTACATCTACGAACCCGACGCACAGACGGTTATCGACGAATTGCTGGTGCGCTACGCAGAAGCCATGGTGTTCCAGGCGGTTGCCGAAAACATGGCCTCTGAACATGCTGCACGCATGGTCGCCATGAAGGCGGCTACCGACAATGCGGGCAACGTGATCGCCGAACTCAAACTGGTCTACAACAAAACGCGGCAGGCGGCAATTACGAAAGAACTTTCGGAAATTGTGGCCGGCGCAGCGGCAGTGTGACCTCACGGTCACGTGCAGCGGTTTAACGAATTTATTTTTGGAGCAAACAAAATGGCTCAAGCAAGTGTGAACGCAGGCGTTCAGGGAAAGATTGTTCAGTGTATTGGCGCTGTGGTTGACGTGGAATTCCCACGCGACAAGATGCCCAAGGTGTACGACGCGCTCAAGATGGACGGCTCTGCCCTGACATTGGAAGTGCAACAGCAGCTGGGCGACGGCATTGTCCGTACCATTGCGCTGGGATCCTCCGACGGTCTGCGCCGCGGCATGATCGTCAAGAACACCGCCAACCCCATCATGGTGCCCGTGGGCAAGGCCACGCTGGGCCGCATCATGGACGTGCTGGGCACGCCCATCGACGAGCGCGGTCCCGTTGACCAGACCCTGACCGCTTCCATCCACCGCAAGGCCCCCGCTTATGACGAGCTGAGCCCTTCGCAAGAACTGCTGGAAACCGGTATCAAGGTGATTGACTTGGTCTGCCCGTTCGCCAAGGGCGGTAAGGTCGGTCTGTTCGGTGGTGCCGGCGTGGGCAAGACCGTGAACATGATGGAGTTGATCAATAACATCGCCAAGGCACACAGCGGTCTGTCCGTGTTTGCCGGTGTGGGTGAACGTACCCGTGAAGGTAACGACTTCTACCACGAAATGTCTGACTCCAAGGTTGTGGTTCAAGAGAACCTGTCCGAGTCCAAAGTGGCCATGGTGTACGGTCAGATGAATGAGCCCCCAGGCAACCGTCTGCGTGTGGCCTTGACTGGTCTGACCATCGCCGAATCCTTCCGTGACGAAGGCCGTGACGTTCTGTTCTTCGTGGACAACATCTACCGCTATACACTGGCCGGTACCGAAGTGTCCGCACTCTTGGGCCGTATGCCTTCCGCCGTGGGTTACCAGCCTACACTGGCCGAAGAAATGGGCCGTCTGCAAGAGCGTATTACCTCCACCAAGGTGGGCTCCATCACTTCCATCCAGGCCGTTTATGTGCCAGCGGATGACTTGACCGACCCGTCTCCTGCTACGACGTTCGCTCACTTGGACTCCACCGTCGTGTTGTCCCGTGACATCGCTTCGCTGGGTATCTACCCTGCTGTGGATCCGCTGGACTCCACCAGCCGTCAGCTGGACCCCCATGTGGTGGGTGAAGACCACTACAACACGGCCCGTGCCGTGCAGGGTACGCTGCAGCGCTACCGCGAACTGCGCGACATCATCGCCATCATGGGTATGGACGACTTGGCTCCCGAAGACAAGCTGGCTGTGGCCCGTGCCCGCAAGATCCAGCGTTTCCTGAGCCAGCCTTTCCACGTGGCTGAAGTGTTTACCGGCTCTCCCGGCAAGTACGTTCCTCTGTCCGAAACCATCCGTGGTTTCAAGATGATCGTGAACGGCGAGTGCGATCACCTGCCCGAGCAGGCGTTCTACATGGTCGGCACCATCGACGAAGCGTTCGAGAAAGCCAAGAAGATCTAAAGACCTGGTGGGGCAGACGCCGGCCATACGGCAGGCGCTGCCCTCAACTGATTAGGAACACCATGAACACCATCCATGTTGACGTGGTCTGTGCTGAAGAGTCCATCTACTCCGGTGATGCCAAATTTGTGGCACTGCCCGGTGAAGCCGGCGAACTCGGCATCTATCCCCGCCACACGCCCCTGATCACCCGCATCAAGGCTGGTTCGGTGCGCATCGAGAAGGCTGACGGCAGCGAAGAATTTGTCTTCGTCGCTGGTGGTATTCTGGAAGTGCAGCCGAACTGCGTAACGGTTCTGTCTGACACGGCTATCCGTGGCAAGGACCTGGACGAAGAAAAGGCCAACGAGGCCAAGGCAGCGGCCGAAGAAGCCCTGAAGAATGCGAAGAGCGAGATTGACCAAGCCAAGATTGCATCCGAGCTGTACGTGATTGCAGCTGAGATCGCGGCCTTGCGTAAATACCGCCTCAAAAAGTAAACGCTTTGCACTAGCGCGCAAAACCACCTTCGGGTGGTTTTGTTTTTTTGTAGGGTCAGCAGAAAAGTCGGCACAAGGTCTGCGCCGCCGGGGCCTATACCAAGGCAGGCGAATCGGGCAACTCATTGGGCCTGGATTGCCCGGGCGACAATGGAAAATGCGCAACCAGCACGGCTGACACATCGGCCAGGGCCAGCGACAGGCCTTCTTCAAAACCACCCTTGCGCAAGGCCTCTGCCAAGCGTCGCAGCATGTCTTGCCAAACCTCGGGGCTGACGTAGGAATTCAGCCCACGGTCCGCAACGAATTCGATATGGCGTTCGGCCAGCAGCAAATAGATCAGCACACCATTGTTGTGCTCGGTATCCCAGACGCGCAGCTTGCCGAATTGGGCCAGCGCGCGCTGGCGGGTGATGGCTGGCAGCGTGTCTGGCCGCAACAGGTAGCTATTGGGCAAACCGGCCTCTATGCAAATGCGGATCTCGCCCGTATGTTGGCGCTCGCTACCGGTGACCTGCTGCGCCAGGCGTTGCAACATGGCTGGGGGCAAGACGCGGTGGGCCTCGTCCATCCAGCGGTGGCGTACCAGCCGGGTGATGCGTTGCCAGAGTGAAGTACCCGCCATCACCAGTCTCCCGAGGCGCCGCCGCCACCAAAGTCGCCACCACCGCCGGAGCTAAATCCCCCGCCGCCGCCACTGCTGCCAGACCCTGAACTCCACCCACCACCACCTGTGGAATGGGAGCCCGTCCAACCCGTGCTGCTGCCACCGCCGCCACTACGGCGGCCGCCCAAACCGGACAGCAGGGTCATCAGCATCGCAAACAGGCCCGCCAGACCGGCAATGAGCAGGCTGGCGGTGATGCCATGGACGATGAAACCCACGGCTCCCGCTGTGACCAGGGCGCCCAGCTTGGTGCCGAGCAGGCGGCGCGCCACGGCCCCTCCAAAGATCACGCCAATGAACAGAAAGACCGACAGGTCCTGCCACTGGAAGCCCGGTTCGGGGCCGCTACCAGTGGCGCTGTGGGCGTTGCCGGCGGAAGCGGGGGCTGGCAATGCCTCGCCCTTGACCAGGGCCATGATGCGGTCCACGCCGGCATCCAGACCGCCGGCATAGTCATTCTGTTTGAAGCGGGGCGCGATGGCGCCGTCGATGATTTGCTTGGCCGCCAGGTCGGGTATGGCACCTTCCAGCGATTTGGCTACCTCGATACGCAGCTTGTGGTCATCCTTGGCGACGACCACCAACAGGCCGTCGCCTATGCCCTTGCGTCCGATCTTCCAGGCATTGCCCACGCGGTTGGCATAGCTGGCTATGTCTTCCGGCTGGGTTGTTGGGACCAGCAGCACGGTGATTTGCGCACCATTGCTGGCCTCGAACGCGGCCAGCTTGCTATCCAGCGCTTGCCGTTGTGCAGCATCCAATGCGCCCGCTGTGTCCACCACATGGCTGCTCAGCGCCGGCACAGGCTGCAGGTCCTGGGCCTGCAAACCCCAGGAGCACAAGACCAGCAGCAGCGCGGATAGCCAGCGGGTCAGCATGGTGGATGCAGCTTACTTCTTGCCGAAGTCCACGACCGGTGGCGCCGTGATGGCGGCTTCGTTCTGCACGGCAAAGGCGGGTTTGGGCTGGTAGCTGAAGGCCATGGCCGTCAGGTTGCTAGGGAAGCTGCGCGCCAGCACGTTGTAGTCTTGCACGGCCTGGATGTACCGGTTGCGGGCCACGGTGATGCGGTTCTCCGTGCCTTCCAACTGCACGCGCAGGTCGCTGAAACCCTTGTTGGCCTTCAAATCGGGGTAGCGTTCGCTGACAGCCATCAGGCGGCTCAGGGCGCCACTGAGTTCGCCTTGTACGGCTTGGAATTTTTTGAAGGCTTCGGGGTTGTTCAGGGTTTCGGGGGACACCTGGATGGCGGTGGCCTTGGCGCGGGCCTCCACGACTTTGGTCAACGTCTCCTGCTCGAAATTAGCCTCACCTTTGACGGTGGCCACGATATTGGGTACCAAGTCAGCGCGGCGCTGGTATTGGTTCAGCACTTCGCTCCAGGCCGACTTGGTTTGTTCGTCCAGGCGCTGAAAGTCGTTGTAGCCGCAGCCGGTCAGGGACATTGCGGCCAGCAGGGCCAAAATCCAAATCTTCATCGGGACATCTCCAAGGGATTGAGGGGCAGAGCATACATGGGGATACGGCGGAAGGGAATCAAGTGCGCCAAAGAAGCCCCATAAATGAAGCCCCAATAAACGGGGCAAAATGGAACACCGGCCCTTACACCCCCAACGCCCATGCCCAAAGCCCGCCAACGCGCCGCCGCCCTCAGCGGCTCCCCCGAAGAGGTGGAGGCCAGCTTCTACGAAGCCCTGCAGTCGGCGGACATTGAAAAGCTGATGGCCTGCTGGGCCGATGACGAAGACATCCTGTGCATACACCCCGGCGGGCCCCGCGTGGTGGGCGCGTTGGCCATACGGGCGGCGTTTGAGGCCATCTTCGGCCATGAAGGTTCCATCCAGGTCCAAGCCGAATCCGTGCGCCGCGTGGGCTCCATGGGCAGCGCGGTGCACAATGTGCTGGAGCGCATCGAGGTGATGACTAGCGAGGGCCCGGCCCATGCCTTTGTGCTGGCCACCAACGTCTACCACCAAACGCCGCGCGGCTGGCGGCTGGTCTTGCACCACGCCAGCCCCGGCACCCAGGACGAAGTGCAAGAGATCAACCAGGCTCCGCAGATACTGCATTGAAGGAAACAGGGCGCTAACCCTCGAATCAACTGCACATACAGCTATGAATTATGTAGCACCCGCCTGGCTGCCGGGTGGCAACTTACAAACCATCTGGCCGGCCCTGTACGCACGCCGGGTGGTGCAGGGTGGCTTGCCGCAGTACCGGCGTGAGCGCTGGAGCACGCCGGATGGGGATTTCATCGATGTGGATCACCTTGAGGTCGCAGACACGTTCGCACCCGTCGGCAGCCCTGTAGCACCCGCAGCACAACCCCTGTTGGTGCTGTTCCACGGCCTGGAGGGTTCATCGGCCAGCCACTATGCCCATGCTTTTGCCGACTTTGCCCGCATGCACGGCATGGCCTATGCCGTGCCGCACTTCCGCGGCTGCAGCGGCGAGCTGAACCTGGGGCCGCGGGCCTACCACTCGGGCGACCATGCCGAGATCGGCTGGGTGCTGCAGCGCTTTCGCCAGCGGCACAGCGGCCCTATCGTCGCCGTGGGCGTCTCGCTGGGGGGTAATGCCTTGCTGCGCTGGGCGCAGGAGATGGGTGCCTCAGCCAGTGCCGTGGCCTCGGCCGTGGCGGCCGTCAGCTCGCCGATTGACTTGGCGGCCGGTGGCCATGCCATTGGCAAGGGATTCAACCGCCTGGTCTACACCCGCATGTTTCTGAAGACAATGAAGCCCAAGGCCCTGCGCAAGCTGGCCCAGCACCCGGGCCTGTTCGACCGCGACGCCATGCTGCAGGCGCAAGACCTCTACGCCTTCGACAACGTGTTCACCGCGCCGGTGCACGGCTTCAAGAACACCGAAGACTACTGGCTGCGGGCTTCGGCCAAGCCCCACCTGCGACAGATCAAGATTCCGGCCCTGGTGGTCAATGCCTTGAACGACCCGTTTGTGCCGGCGTCCAGCCTGCCGGCGCAAAAAGAGGTGGGCTCCCATGTCACGCTGTGGCAGCCCGCGCACGGCGGCCATGTGGGCTTCCCGCAGGGGCGCCCGCCCGCCCATGTGCGGGCCATGCCCGAGGCCGTGGGCGGTTGGCTGCTGCGCCACGCGGCCAGATAGCCGAGAATCACGCCTTATGGATGACATCGTCAAACAGGCCATGGCCAAGTGGCCCAATGTGCCGGACTGCTATGGCTGGTTGGGCCTGGATGCCCGTGGCAACTGGTATATGCGCGACGACCGGACCCAGTCGCTGGGCCCCTTTGCCGATGGCCCGCCCGCCGCCAAGGGCTCACTGCTACTGCACGACAAGCTGATCGCCTTCATCAACCGCAACTACATGGCCGACGAACAAGGCCGCTGGTTTTTCCAGAATGGCCCCCAGCGCGTCTATGTGGAGTTGGCCGCCACCCCGTGGATTTGGCGGGTGCAGGCCGACCACTCCGTGCAAACCCATACCGGCGAACCCACGGTCTGCACGGCCTGCCTGACGGACGAGCAGGGTTGGCTGTACCTGGAAACCCCGCTGGGCTTTGGTCTGGTCCACACCCAGGATGTGGCGCTGGCCGCCCAAGCGGTGGAAACCGGGCTGTGGAAGGTGCAGAGTGTGGAGCGCCATGCGCTGGCCGCGCGCTACGGCTATGTGGTCAGCCCAGCGCTGGCGCATAAGCCACTACAAAAAAAGTAGCGTTACATCCAAATCTGACGAGGGCTAGAGCCCAGTTGACCAAAAACGCCTTGGCCTAAATGGCACCCCCAATAAAAAAGCCGGCCACAAGGGCCGGCTAATTGGACTTGGCCAAAGGAAATCAGGGTTTTGCGGCGGAGGCAGCGGGTGCAGCAGCCTTCACGGGCTCGGCGAACTTGGCGCCGCCAGCATTGGCCATGTAAACCACGGCGCGGGCAATTTCAAAATCGTCAAAGTCGCCACCGGCTTGGGCGCCCATGGCACCCTTGCCCTTCATGGCGGAATGCAGCAGGGCTTCCATGCCCGTCTTGATGCGTGGAGCCCAGGCGCCAGCATCGCCAAACTTGGGTGCGCCGGCCACGCCAGCGGTATGGCAGGTCGTGCACTGGGCCTTGAATACGTCTTCGCCGGACTTCATGGGGCGGTTGGCATCGCGAACTTCAGCGCGGCCGACCTTCATGATGCGTTCCCCAACAGACTTTTCCATATTTGCGGAGCCTGCCATCGGCTTGTTGGCCGATGTCACATAGTGCACCAGGCCGATGATCAGGAAAATTGGCACCACAAAGGAATACAGCACGGCCAGCAAGAGTTGCTTGGGGGTTTTGATCGGGCCAGTGTGGGCTTCGTCGTCGTGGCCGGGTGCGTTGCTGTTATTGCTCATGGGGTCCTCAAATGTCGGATGCGCTCGCGGAAAGAACGGGCGATTATAACGGGCCGGTTCAGCCAGACTGGCGCCGCAAGCCGTCCAAAGCCGCTCTTTTGCGGGCCAAAGCCGCCCGCAAAGCCCGCATTTGCCGGCCGGTGCTGCAGGGTGGCTTGATTACAATGGGGGCCGTTGCCCTTCCCCTGCCGAGGGGCGCGCCACAAGGCCCTGGCAAGGCTTTTTCCAACTTGTGATTTCCAAATTCGTTTCATGCTGAGTGCACATGGTCTGAGCTGTGTGCGCGGCGAACGCCGACTGTTTGCCCAACTGGATCTCGCGCTGGAGGCGGGCCAGTGGCTGCACGTGCGGGGCGGCAACGGCGCGGGCAAGACCAGCCTGCTGCGGCTGTTGGCCGGTTTGTCGCATCCCGCTACCGGCGAAATCCGTTGGGACGGGCACTCCATCCACAGCGCAGAGTCTGACTACCGCCGCCACCGCATCTTTTTTGGCCACCAAGGCGCGCTGAAGGAAGATCTGAGTGCGCTGGAGAATCTGTCCTTTTCCGCAGCCATGGACGCCGCCGCCCTGTCCGAGACCCAGGCCCTGGCCGCTTTGGCGCGTTTTGGGCTCAAGGGCCGCGAAGACCTGCCGGTGCGCGTGCTGTCCGCAGGGCAAAAGCGCCGTGTCATGCTGGCCCGTCTGGCCACCCGCCAAGCCAAGCTGTGGGTGCTGGATGAGCCGTTCACGGCACTGGATGTCAAGGCCGTCGACCTGTTGGCCCAACTGGTGGGTGAGCACTTGGCCGGCGGCGGCATGGCCGTCATCACCAGCCACCAGGCTGTGCCGCTGGACGGCGGACAGGTGGTGCAGCTGTGAACGCCATGTGGGCCACGCTGCGCCGCGACCTGTTGCTGGTGATGCGGCGCAAGAGCGAGGTGCTGACCGCGCTGTTTTTCTTTGTCATTGTCAGCAGCCTGTTTCCGCTGGGCATTGGCCCGGAGCCAGCGCTCTTACGCAAGATCGCACCCGGCGTGCTGTGGGTGGGCGCTTTGTTGGCCACCATGCTGGGTCTGCAGCGCATGTTTGCGGCCGACTATGCCGATGGCACGCTGGAGCAAATGGCCCTGTCGCCAACGCCTCTGGTATGGTTGGTATTGGGCAAGATCGCTGCGCATTGGCTGGTCAGCGGTCTGCCGTTGGTGCTGATCGCGCCGGTGTTGGGCCTGCAGTTTGACCTGGATGCCAGCGCCTTGGGCGTGCTGATGTTGGCCCTGTTGCTGGGCACGCCGCTGCTGTCGCTGATCGGCGCCATCGGTGCCGCGTTGACGCTGGGTGTGCGCGGCGGTGGCGTGTTGTTGAGCCTCTTGGTGCTACCGCTGTATGTGCCGGCGCTGATCTTCGGGGCCGGCGCGGTGGAGTCCCACCTGGCGGGCCTGGGCGCGCAGGGGCATTTGTCGCTATTGGTCGCGCTGTTGGTGTTGGCCGCATTTTTTGCGCCGTGGGCTGCCACGGCTGCCGTGAGGATTGCATTGGAATGACTAGTAAGCCATTGATCAACTGGTTCCGGTTCGCCAGCCCCCAGGCCTTCTACCCGCTGGCGGGCAAGCTGATACCGCTGTTCTGGGTGCTGACCGCGGTGTTTGGCATCGCCGGGCTGTACCTGGGTTTCTTTGTGGCGCCCACCGACGCCACGCAGGGCGAGGGCTACCGCATCATCTTCATCCACGTGCCCACGTCGTGGATGTCCATGTTCATCTACATGGTCATGGCTGCCTGGGCGGCGATGGGCCTGTCGCTGAATGCGCGCCTGTCCAGCATGATGGCCCAGGCGCTGGCGCCCACCGGGGCGCTGATGGCCTTCCTGTCGCTGTGGACCGGTGCCTTCTGGGGCAAGCCCATGTGGGGCACCTGGTGGGTGTGGGACGCGCGCCTCACCTCCGAGTTGATCCTGTTCTTTCTGTACCTGGGCTTCATCGCGCTGCAGGCGTCCATTGATGACCCACGCCGGGCCGACAAGGCGGGCGCCATCCTGGCGCTGGTGGGCGTGGTCAACGTGCCCATCATCTATTTCTCGGTCAAGTGGTGGAATACGCTGCACCAAGGCTCGTCGGTGTCGCTGACCAAGTCGCCATCCATGGCGATGACCATGCTGTGGGGCATGCTGCTGATGGCGCTGTGCCTGTGGATGTATTCCATCGCCGTCGCATTGACCCGCGCGCGCGCCATCGTGCTCGAGCGTGAAGCGCATACCGACTGGGTCCGCCAATTGCAGGAGGTCAAGCCATGATCTGGAACTCTGCGTCCGATTTTCTCGCCATGGGCGGCTATGCCCTGTATGTATGGGGCAGCTTTGGCGCTTGTGCGCTGGCCTTTGTTGTGGAACCTTTGTTGATCGCCAAGCGTCACACCCTGATTGTGCGGACCTTGCGCAGGCAGGCCGCGGCCGAACACATGGAAATGGACAACAACCCGTGAAACGTTGGAAAAAACGCGCCGCCATCATCGGTGGCGGACTGGCAGCCATCGGCATCGCTGCCGCGCTGGTGCTGAACGCGCTCAACAGCAATATTGCGCTGTATGTCACGCCCAGCGAAGTGCTGGCCGGCAAGGCACCCAAGCTGCGGGAATTTCGGATTGGTGGCATGGTCAAGGAGGGGTCGCTCAAGCGCGACAACCTGACCGTGCACTTTGTGATGACCGATATGGTGCAAGACATTCCGGTGGCCTACACCGGCATCCTGCCCGACCTGTTCAAAGAGGGCAAAGGCGCCGTGGTGCAGGTCAAGCAGAACACCGGCGGTGAATACATCGCCACCGAAGTGCTGGCCAAGCACGACGAAAACTACATGCCACCCGCGGCGAAAGACGCGCTGGACAAAGCGCAAAAAAGCAAAGGCAGCAGCACACCATGACCCCTGAACTCGGCCACTTCGCCCTGATACTGGCACTGTGCGTGTCGTTGGTGCAGGGCATTTTTCCCATTGCCGGCGCGCAAACCGGACGACGTGAATGGATGCTGCTGGCGCGGCCCGCAGCCCAGGCGCTGTTCCTGTTGATGGCCAGCGCCTTCGCCGCCCTGGCCTGGAGCTTTTACACCAACGATTTCTCGGTGCAGTACGTGGCGGAGCACTCCAATGCGCAACTGCCCACCATGTACCGCTTTGGCGCGGTGTGGGGCGGTCATGAGGGCTCGCTGTTGCTCTGGGTGCTGATGCTGTCCGGCTGGACCGTGGCCGTGGCGCAAAACTCCCGCACGCTGGACGATGCCATGGTGGCCCGTGTCATCGGCGTGCTGGGCCTGGTGACCGCAGGCTTGCTGCTGTTTGTGCTGTTCACATCCAACCCCTTCAGTCGCCTGCTGCCTGCAGCCGACAACGGGCGCGACCTGAATCCTTTGCTGCAAGACCCCGGCCTGGTGTTCCACCCGCCCATGCTCTATATGGGCTATGTGGGCTTCTCGGTGGCCTTTGCCTTTGCCATTGCGGCGCTGCTGTCGGGCCGTCTGGATGCGGCCTGGGCGCGCTGGTCGCGCCCGTGGACTACCGCGGCCTGGGTCTTCCTGACACTGGGCATCGCGCTGGGTTCGTGGTGGGCGTATTACGAACTGGGCTGGGGCGGTTGGTGGTTTTGGGACCCGGTGGAAAACGCGTCCTTCCTGCCCTGGCTGCTAGGCACGGCTCTGTTGCATTCGCTGGCCGTGACCGAGAAGCGCGGCAGCTTCAAGAGCTGGACCGTGCTGCTGGCGATTGGTGCGTTTTCGCTGTCGCTGTTGGGCACCTTCCTTGTGCGTTCCGGCGTGCTGACATCGGTGCATGCCTTTGCCACCGATCCGCGGCGCGGCATCTTCATTCTGGTGCTCTTGGTATTGGTCGTGGGCTCATCGCTGGCGCTGTTTGCGTGGCGCGCACCCAAGGTGGCCCTGGGCGGCACCTTTGCGCTGGTGTCGCGCGAGTCCTTGATGCTGGTCGGCAATGTGCTGCTGGTCGTGGCATGCGCATCGGTCCTGCTGGGCACGCTGTACCCGCTGATCATTGACGCCCTGCACCTGGGCAAGATCTCGGTGGGGCCACCCTATTTCAATGCCGTGTTCGTGCCCATCATGACGCCGGTGTTGTTCCTGATGGCAGCTGTGCCGCTGGCGCGCTGGAAGACAGTCGACATCAAAGACATTGCGTTGCGCATGTGGATTCCCGGCGTGCTGGCCGTGGTGGCCGGCCTGGCCCTGCCCAGCCTGATGGGCGGCTGGACGGTACTGACCGGCCTGGGCTTTGCGCTGGCGGTGTGGATTGCGGCCTCGGGCGTCATCCAAGTGGCGCGACGGCTCAAGGCCGGCATGCCGCCAGCCTCCTTCTGGGGCATGCACCTGGGTCACTTCGGCATCGCCGTCTTTGTGTTTGGCGTCACCATGGTGGGCGGCTTCCAGGAAGAGCAGGACGTGCGCATGGAGCCCGGCGACACCGTGCTGGTGGGCGGCTACCAGTTCAAGATGCTGGGCGTGCACGATGTGCCTGGCCCCAACTACAGCGCGGCGCGGGGCAGCTTTGAGGTCAGCCGCAATGGCGGTGCCGTGCATATGCTGTACCCCGAAAAGCGCAACTACTTTTCATCGACGATGCCGATGACCGAAGCCGCCATCGATGCTGGCTTCACGCGCGATGTGTACGTATCCCTGGGTGAGCCGCTGGAAGGCCAGGCCTGGGCGGTGCGCGTCTACTTCAAGCCCTTTGTCGATTGGATCTGGGGCGGTTGTGTGTTCATGGCCCTGGGCGGTGTGCTGGCCATGGCCGACCGCCGCTACCGGCTCAAAGTGAAGGCCCGCGTGGCCGACACCGGTCTGGCAAAAGGGGCTGCGGCATGAACGCCAAGACGCTGATACCCCTGGGGCTGTTCGCCGTGCTGGTCGGCTTCCTGGCCGTGGGCCTGCGCCTGGACCCGCGCGAGGTGCCGTCGCCCCTGGTCAACAAGCCCGCGCCGGCTTTCAAGATCGCGCAGCTGGAGCAGGCCGATGCGCAGTTTTCGCCCGATGACCTCAAGGGCAAGGTCTGGGTGCTCAATGTGTGGGCCTCCTGGTGCGTGGCCTGCCGGCAAGAGCATCCGGTGCTGATGGCCTTTGCCCGCGCCAAGGTCGCGCCGCTGATCGGCCTGGACTACAAGGACCAGCGTAAGGAGGCCATGGGTGTACTCAAGCGCTCGGGCAATCCCTATGACCTGACCGCCTTCGACATGGATGGGCGCGTGGGCATTGACTACGGTGTGTATGGCGTGCCCGAGAGCTATGTCATCGACAAGGCTGGGGTCATCCGCTACAAGCACATCGGCCCTATCACCGAAGACGCGCTGCAGCAGACCATCATTCCCCTGATCAACGAATTGAAGAAATCGTGACCATGATGATGAAGTACATCTACGCTCTGCTGCTGGCGCTGGTCGCCTGCACCAGCACCGTGGCCAAGGAAGCCACTCCGCTGGCCGAAGACCCTGCCGTCGAGCAGCGCCTGATCGCCATCTCGGAAGAGTTGCGTTGCCTGGTGTGCCAGAACGAATCACTTGCTGGTTCGCGCGCCGATCTGGCCATGGACCTGCGCCGCGAATTGCGCAGCCTGATCAAGCAGGGCAAGACCGATGCCGAAATCCGTGAGTTCATGGTCAGCCGCTATGGCGACTTTGTGCTTTACCGCCCCCCCGTCAAACCCACAACCTGGCTGCTGTGGGCCGGCCCCTTTGGCTTGATGCTGGTGGGCGTGGTGGCCTTGTTCCTCTACCTGCGCCGCCGCAACGTGGAGGCGCCCCCCGCGGGCTTGAGCGACGAAGAACGCAAGCGCGCCGAAGCGCTGCTGCAGGAAGGTGATGCATGACGGGCTTTTGGATGTTGGGCGCACTGGCCATGGTGCTGGTGCTGGCCCTGTTGTTTCGCCCGTTCTGGTGGAAAACCTCGGCCACAGGTGTTGTCTCGCGGCGCGAATTGAACGCAGCTATTTACCGCGAGCAAATGGAGCGCCTGGAGCGGGACCTTACCGAGGCCATGATCTCGGAAACGGACTACGCGCAAGCCCGCGCAGAGCTGCAGCGCCGGGTCATCGACGACACGCAGGCGACCGACGACAGGTCCAGTGCCCGTGCGCCCAAGAAGACCATGTGGGTGGTGGGCCTGAGCCTGCCGGTCGTGGCCATCGCGCTGTATGCGCTGCTGGGCGCCCCGGCTACGCTGGACCCGAACGGCCCCCAGCGTCCTGTGACCGCACAGGACATGAATCGCCTGGTCGAAGGCTTGGCCAAGAAGCTGGAAGCAGACCCCTCCAATCTGCAAGGCTGGGCCATGCTGGCGCGCTCCTACAAGATGCTGGGGCGCAACCAGGAAGCCGAGCAAGCCTTTGCCCGCGCGGGCTCCTTTGTGGACAACGACGCCCAGTTGCTGGCCATCTACGCGGAGCTGGCTGCCAGCAATGCCAACGGCAACTTCAGCGGCAAACCGGCGCAGTTGATCGCCAAGGCGCTGCAGGTAGACCCGCAAAACGCCATGGCCCAGTGGCTGGCCGGTGCGGCTGCATTCCGCGCCAACCAGTTCGAGGCCGCCATCCGCATCTGGGAGCGCCTGACGCCCCAGGTCGAGCCGGATACGGACGATGCGCGCATGTTGCAAGAGTCGCTCGCGGCCGCTTATGCGGCGCTGGGAAAAACGGCGCCTGCTGCGGCCAGTGGCGGCAACAACAAGGCTCCGGTAATGGCCGCTACCGAAGGGGTTGCAACCAAGCCAGCTGCGGCAGGTGCGGCAGCTAGCGTCAGTGGCGTTGTTGAGTTGGACGCGGCCCTGAAAGCCAAAACCACCGCTAACGACACCTTGCTGGTGATTGCCCGTGTGCCCGGCACCCGCATGCCGGTAGCGGTGCTGCGCACCTCGGCATCGACGCTGCCCTTGAAGTTCACGCTGGACGATTCGCTGTCCATGAGCCCGCAGGCCCGCATCTCTGCGGCCAGCGAGGTGGAGATCGAGGCGCGAGTCTCCAAATCCGGCATGGCCCAGCCTGAGGCAGGTGACCTGATCTCGGCCGTGCAAACGGTCAAAGTGGGCAGCAAGGGCATCACGCTGCAGGTCAACAAAGTGAGGCCCTAGGGCTTGGTGAGAGCCCGGGTCATGTCCCGCATGGGGCGCGGCCGGGGCGGCTATTCAAAGTGCCTCTCAGGGTTGTGCGAAAATACCCGTTGTTGATTTGCTCAACAGATCAGCCGTGCGGCTGTAGCTCAGTGGATAGAGTATTGGCCTCCGAAGCCAAGGGTCGTGGGTTCGATCCCCGCCAGCCGCACCACCGCTTGTTGCCTGCAAGCAATGCATCGCTATCAAATTCGTAGCAATATGTGCATATATGGCGAGGGCTAGAGGCAGATTTCCCTGTAATTGCCGGTGAAACCAGGTCAATTAACCCGATTTGGGTATGTTGAGAACATCTCTGGCACATGGCAGCAGATCCAACTGTCGTAGATACCCACCTCCATGCAAGGTATCCCAGCCCGATGACCGCCCCCACGTCCGCCCACACCCTCAGCTCCACCGTCCGCCACCGCGTGCGTACCTGCATGGTGCGCGACGACATGATTGGTTATGTCGCCTCCGGCAGCAAGCAGCTCTTGCGCCCCGGGGAGCGTTTGCAATACCAGACCGGCGACTTCTTTCTGATCGCCCGTGGCACCCAGTGGGACATGGTGAATGGCACGGCGCCGCAGGGGCGTTATGTGGCACGGGTGCTGTTGTTGGCGCCTGCTTTGACGGAGCGCTTTCACGAGCGCTTTGCGCAGTTTGCCGGGCACATGCCCTTGCAATCCTGCGCCAGGATGGTGTCCGATCCGGCGCTGGAAGAGGTCTTTGTGCGGACCTTTGCGTCCTTGGACAACACCACCTCACAACCCTCGGCCGCGCTGAGTGAGCACCGCTTGCTGGAGTTGCTGCTGATGCTGGCCGAGCGCGGCGTGGTCTTTGCGCAGGCATCGGCCCTGACCTGGTCCGAGCGTGTGCGGCGCATGGTGGCGCAGCGGCCGGATGCGGCATGGACCGTTGCCGAGCTGTCGGCCAACTTCCACCTCAGCGCCAGCACCTTGCGGCGGCGGCTGGAGCTGGAGGATTGCAGCCTGAGCGACTGCATCCGCGAGGTCCGCATGGAAACGGCTCTGCTATTGCTCCAGACCACGGCGCAGCCGGTGTCCGACATTGCCTACCGCTGCGGCTATGCCTCGCACAGCCGCTTCTCCGCGGCGTTTCGCGAGCGCTTCGGGTTTGCACCTTCCCACCTGCGGCCGCCCTTGCGCGCTGGCGCACAGCATTTGGTGCAATTGGGCTAGCGGCCATTGGAAATGGGTGCAATCATTCGGC
Source organism: Rhodoferax sp. GW821-FHT07G04 (assembly GCF_059418585.1). Classification (NCBI taxonomy): domain Bacteria; kingdom Pseudomonadati; phylum Pseudomonadota; class Betaproteobacteria; order Burkholderiales; family Comamonadaceae; genus Rhodoferax; species Rhodoferax sp. GW821-FHT07G04. The sequence continues at coordinate 1,234,819 of NZ_JBWKQD010000002.1, read as the reverse complement.
CTCCTTCGTCATCCACCATTTCTTCAGAGAGGCCCTATGAAAATCCCATTCCTCAAGACCGTTGTATGCACTGCCGCACTGCTCGGCACGGCCGGCCTGGCCCAGGCCGCTGGCTTCCAACTCAGCAGCCCTGAGATCAAGGCCGGCGCCATGATCGACAAAAAGTTTGAATTCAACGGCTTTGGCTGCACGGGCGAGAACAAGTCGCCAGCCCTGCGCTGGACCGGCGCGCCCAAGGATGCCAAAAGCTTTGCCGTCACCGTCTACGACCCCGACGCACCCACCGGCTCGGGCTGGTGGCACTGGTCGGTGATCAACATCCCCGCCGGCGTGAGCGAGTTGAAGGCCGACGCGGGCGCAGCCGGCGGTGCCAACCTGCCGGCGGGTGCGGCCCATGTGCGCATCGACTATGGCGTTGCAGCCTGGGGCGGCACCTGCCCACCGCAGGGGGACAAGCCCCACCGCTACATCTTCACGGTGCATGCGCTGAAGACCGACAAGCTGGATATCCCGGCCGATGCCACGGCCGCGTTGGCGGGCTTCATGATCAACGCCAACACCCTGCAGAAGGCGAGCTTCACGGCCAAGTACGGCCGTAGCAAATAGCCCGGACCACTGCGCCCCATCCGCGCGCTGCCGCGCATGCATGGGGCGGCCTGCGGGGTGCCGAATGGCGGGGCGGTGTAAGAAGGCTGTCGTGTGTGTTTGCGAGAATGCCGGCACCATGCGCCTACCGTCTATTGCTCTCCTGCTGCTATCGCTGTCGCTCCCGTCGTGCACCTTCGTCAAGAACACGGTCATTCAGGCCGAGTACGCGCGCATCCAGGCGACCCAACCGTCCATGCTGAATTTGAAGCACATGGTCGAGCGCGAGACCTATTTTGTTTACGGAAAAATAACCGCGGATGCGGTCGTCCCGACCGGCCAGACCCTGAGCATCGCCGCTTTCTCTGATCGCTTCCACCAGCACGAGCTGGTCGATGCCATGCACCAATTGACGCCCGGTGCGCACTATGGCCTGAACCTGCCGCCGGGTCGCTACGACCTGGTGGTCTTTGCCGATCGCGACGGCAACGGTGTGTTCGAGGCCAACGAGGTGGCGGCGCGGGAAAGCCTGAATCTGTCCGCGGACGCAGACGCATCCAGGATCAAGGGCAATGTCGATCTGGAGATCACGGGTACGGGGGCGCAGCCGGCCCTGGGCTGGCCGGTACGGTTGCCGGTCGAAAAGGCGGCGCCGCTGCAGCAATCCTTGTTCTTCCCGCCGAACACCATCCGTTCGTTGGACGACCATTTGTTCGACCGCGACATGTCTGCTTTGGGCATGTACCATCCGGCCGCCTTTCTGGAGAAAGCGGGGACCATGTTCTACGCGCTGGAGGAGGACATTGGCTACAAGATCCCCGTCATCTTTGTGCACGGCATTGACGGCAGCGCGCGCGAGTTCAGTGCCATCGTGGACCGCATGGACCGCACGCGTTTCAAGCCCTGGTTTTTTCATTACCCCTCGGGCGGGGACCTGAACCAGATGGCGGACTTCTTCCACACCATCTTCCTGTCGGGCAAAGTCATACCGCTGGATGAGAACGTACCCGTGGTCATCGTGGCGCACAGCATGGGCGGCTTGGTCGTTCGCGAGGCGTTGAACCGCCTTGGTGACTCGGGGCACGGCGACATCACTTTCATCAGCCTGGCTTCGCCGTTTGGCGGCATGGCCTCTGCAGAGTCGGGCGCGCGCAATGGTTTGCTGGTGCTGCCGTCGTGGCGGGACCTGCGTCCGTCCAGCGGCTTCATCAGCCAGCTCTACCGCAAGCCCTTGCCAACCGGCGTGTCGCACACCTTGGTCTATGCCTTCGGCAACCCCAATGTCTTCAAAGGCGCGGAGGCGAGCGACGGCGTGGTGCCGGTGTCCAGCCAGATGGTGGCAGGCGTCAAGCAACAGGCGCAGGCGGTGGTGGGGTTTGAGGCTTCGCACGCCGGTGTTCTCAAAGACCCGCAGGCCGTGAGCTATGTGCTGGCCCAATTGGATGGTCGCAAAACGCAGTACTCCGAACGCCACATGCAGTTCTTCTACCAGGGCGGCTTTGCGCAAACCTTGGGTAGCCACTACACGCCGATGGAAGCCTACCTCTTGCACCACTACGGCAAGTATGTGCGAGCCTTGGTGCAGCACCAGATCGAACCGCTGAACAGCACCCAGCAAGACATTGTCGATGTCGCAGAAGGCAAGCGCACTGCGCGGGCCGACGTGGAACGGGCGTGGTTGAAGTTTGTGGCCGACTATGCGGAGGAAGCCGAGGCCGCCGCCGCATTGCGATAGCGGAGCGCTGTCAGGTCGCCGTTATTGCGGTGGCGTGGGCGAGACCAGTTGCCAGCCTTCGGCGCACTGCTGGACGTATGGGTAATACTGGCCGACCGAGCGGCAGAAATACCAGGCATTGGCCGGTTGCGCTGGCGCTGCCGGCATGCTGACTGGCGGGGGCACATACACGGGCGCGGGCTGCACGTAGACGGGTGCTGGTGCAGGCGACACATAGACGGGTTGGGGAGGCGGAGCGCTTTGCTGGCTGGCGGCCGCTGCGCCGATCACTGCACCGGCCAAGCCCAGGAACAATAGGGGAGCGACCCAGCCGGAGTCGTGGCTACGGCCCTGGTAGCCCCGGTGCGGGCCTTGTGGGTAATAGCCTCGGTGGCCGTCCGCCAAAGCACTGCAAGTGATGGAGGCGGTGATCAGGGCGACGGTAAGGGATTTGGCGATGGTTTTCATAGGGATAGCTCTCCGCTACCCCAGCCTAACGCCTGAAACCGGTGATGCGTTGACAGCCAACTTGGCCGCCTGCCAACCCCGCTTCGTCAAGGGCGTCGAAACGCCACCTGCTGGGCTGCCCAGTATTTGGAGTTCAGATAGTCCAGCCGCACCTCGCCGCCGGTGGACGGCGCGTGCACGAAGCGGCCTTGGCCTACATAGATACCGGCATGGGTGACCTGGTCGCGCTGGGCAAAAATCACCAGGTCACCGGAGCGAATGCGATCGGCTGCTACCGGGTTGCCCCAGCCATTGAGCTTGGCCACGGTGCGCGGCGGCGTTACCTGGGCGCGGGTCTGGTAGACATGGCCAATCAGGCCGCTGCAGTCAAAGCCCGATTGCGGCGTGTTGCCGCCATAGCGGTAGGGCGTGCCCACCAGGCCAATGGCGTAGATGGTGACGTCACCCGCCTGTTCGGGCGTCAGGCGCGACGGGGCTTCCACACCATCGGCGTAGCCACCTGGGCCGCGCGCCATCGGCGCCGTGCCACAGCCTACCAGCGCCGCCACGGTGCAACTGGCGCACAGCCAGCACGCTAGTCGACGGAAAGACCATGCAGTCGTGCAAAGTGATGGTGAGGGCGCAGTGTTGCAAGGGGATGGCATACCCCCGCACTGTACAAGAACAAGTCTTGGTCGCGACGGTGCTGTGCGGACACGGTGCGTGGCTAGAATGATTTTCTTGATTGCAAGACCCGCCGCCCACCGCATGAAACCCTACCGCGTTCTCTTTGTCTGCATGGGCAATATCTGCCGCAGCCCCACGGCGCACGGCGTGTTCCAGCACCAGGTCAACCAATTGGCGTGGAGCGCCCAAATAGAGATCGACTCAGCCGGCACCCACAATTTCCACCCTGGCAGCCCGCCCGATGACCGCTCGCAAGAACATGCCTTGCGCCGCGGCTACGACCTGTCTGCATTGCGCGCGCGGCAGGTCCGCAGCGCAGACTTTGAAACATTCGACCTGATACTGGCCATGGATAGTGACAACCTGGCCCTGCTGCAAGAGCGCTGCCCCAGCACCCACCACCACAAACTGCGCCGCCTGACCGAGTTTTGCCGCACGCACACAGCCGCAGAAGTACCTGACCCCTACTATGGCGGTGGCCAGGGTTTTGAGCATGTGCTGGATCTGGTGGAGGATGTCTGCGATGGCCTGGTGCAACACGTGCAGACCCGCGGGCGCCTGCCTTCGCAGTAGTTTTTCTGTTGTCTTTTTTCTCTAGGGGAGTTGCTGATGAACAAGCGTGATTTCTTGACACGTTCCGCGGTGCTGGGTGCCTTGCCGGTAGCCGGCGCGCAGGCTGCCGCCGCGCCCAGCAAGGGGCCAACGCTGCTGACCATCAGCGGCGCGGCGTTGACGCGGGGCAACCGCGGCCCGCTGGACCCCGCGCTGGACCAGATGATGGCCAAGCACGGCATCCAGTTTGACAAGGCGCTGGCCTTGGACGCAGCGGCCCTGCAGCGCCTGCCAGCCGTACAGATCAAACCCACGCTGGAATACGATGCCAAGGTCCACACGCTGTCAGGCCCCTTGATCAGTACGGTGCTGGAATCGGCCGGTGTCGCGCCCAGCAGTTCCGTGCTGGTGGGCCTGCGCGCGGTTGACGGTTACAACGTGGCGGTCAGCCTAGCCGACATCCGGCGTTACCGCATGGTGCTGGCCACGCACATCGATGGCCAACCCCTGGCCTTGGGCGGCCTGGGCCCGCAGTGGGCGGTCTACGATGCCGACAACATTGCCGAATTCAAAGACCTGCCGCTGAAGCAGCGCTTTGGCTTGTGCCCCTGGGGCCTGTACCACATGGATGTCAAGCCCGCTTGATTCGCGAACACTGCAAACCCTTGCGCACCCTGCGGGCCGCTGCCGCTGCCGCAGCGGCAGCGGTGGTGTTGGCGAGTCTCCTGGCGGCGATGGCCTTGCCTGTGCAGGCCGCACCGGCCATGCCGGTCGAGATCCACGACCGCCTGGCCCCGCGTGCCAATGCTGCCAACAACCGCGTGGCGTTGACGCTGGACGCCTGCTCCGGCGCCTATGACGACGACCTGATCCAGTTCCTGGTACGCAACCGCATACCGGCCACCATCTTTGCCACCAAGACGTGGTTGGACCGCAATGCCTACGGCGTCTCGGTCATCAAAGCGAACCTGGACCTCTTCGATGTCGAGGACCACGGTGAGAAACACATACCGGCCGTCATTGGTGCCGGGCGCAAGGTCTATGGCATACCCGGCGAGCCCGACCTGGTGCACCTGCGTCGCGAGGTGCTGGAGGGCGCGCGGGCCATTGAGGCCCGTATCGGCGTGGCACCCCACTGGTACCGCGGCGCCACCGCGGTGTACGACGCCGAGGCTGCAGCCGAGATCCAGCGCATGGGCTATGGCATCGCCGGCTTCTCGGTCAATGCGGACGCGGGCGCCACGCTGCGCAAGGCCGCTATCGCCAAGCGGCTGGAGCGGGTGCAGGGCGGTGACGTCATCATCGCCCACATGAACAAGCCCGCATCCGACTCGGCCGAAGGCCTGTCCGCCGGGCTGTTGCAACTGCTGCGCAAGGGGCTGGTCTTTGTGCGCCTGGACCAGGTGGAGCTGACAGCCGTTCCCGGCAAGTAGCCGCTGTCGGCCAAAGCCGAGAGCTGTGGTTAAAGTCCTAAATTGATAGCGACATGTGCAGATTTGACGAGGGCTACCGGCCTATTTGGCCAAAGCCACTTCCACCAGACAGTCGTAAAAGGTGGGTCCCTTGCCCATGTCCGTGAGCTTCTGGTTGGTCAGCTGGTTGACATTGGTGCCCGTCAGCCCCAGCTTGCGCCACCACACGCCCAGCCCGTTGACCACGCCGGGGCGTGCGCGGGCCGAAACCTTGGCCTTGCAGTGGTACTCGCCGCGCTGGTTGAAGACGCGCACCACATCGCCACTCTGGATGGCGCGGGCCTGGGCGTCGTCGGCGTGGATTTCCAGGATGGGCTCGCCCTCGATGTCGCGCAGGCTTTTGACATTGACGAAGGTGGAGTTCAAAAAATTGCGCGCCGGTGGCGAGATCATGGCCAGCGGGTAGTGGGCCGAGCTGCCGGGCGCCTCGTGGTTGGGGATATAGGCCGGCAACGGGTCCAGGCCCTGGGCCTGCAGCCGTGCACTGAAAAATTCGCAGCGGCCCGAAGGGGTGGGGAAGCCGCCCTGGGCAAACGGGGCCTCGGCCACGGGCAGCGTGGCAAAGCCCTGGCGCAGCAGCAGTTCAAAGTCGATGGTCGGCCCATAGGCGGCGCGGCACAGCTCTTCATCGCTGTCGGCAAAGCAGGGCTCGGTAAAGCCCATGCGTGCCGCCAGTTCGCGGAAGATTTGCGTGTTGGGTTTGGCCTCACCCACGGGCGCCACGGCGGGGCGGTTCAGCAGCGCGTCGGTGTGGCCGTAGCTCAGGTGCACGTCCCAGTGCTCCAGTTGGGTGGTGGCCGGCAGGATGTAGTCGGCATAGTCGGCGGTGTCGGTTTGGAAATGCTCCAGCACCACGGTGAACACGTCTTCACGGGCAAAGCCCTGGACCACCTTGGACGACTCCGGCGCCACGGCCACTGGGTTGCTGTTGTAGACGATGACGGCCGCGATTGCCGGGCCAAACTCGGGCGATGCGGGGCGCAGCAGGTCGTCGCCGATGGTGGACATATTGATGGTGCGGGGCGTGCGGCCGGCCAGCAGGTCGGGCCTTTGCAGCGCGGCCTTGTCCACCGGGAACATGCCCGAACTGGACAGCAACACACCGCCGGCCCGGTGCCGCCAGGCGCCAATCAGCGCCGGCAGGCAGGCAATGGCGCGCACCGCGTTGCCACCGCCATGCACACGCTGCAGGCCGTAGTTCATGCGGATGGCGGCTGGCTCGCCGCGCTGGAAGCAGCCACCGTAGTCGCGTGCCAGCTCGCGGATCTGCTCAGCATCCACGCCGCAGATGGCGGCCGCGCGCTCGGGTGTCCATTCCAGGGCGCGGGCGCGCAGGGCATCCCAGCCCAGCGTGTACTGGGCGATGTAGTCATGGTCCAGCCAGTCGTGGGCGATCAGCTCGTGCATGACGGCCAGGGCCAGCGCCGCGTCGGTGCCCGGGCGTAGCGCGATGTGGGTGTGGCATTTGTCCGCGGTCTCGCTCTTGCGTGGGTCTATGCAGACCAGCTTGGCGCCATTGCGCTTGGCCACCTGGGCATAGCGCCAGAAATGCAGGTTGCTGGCGATGGAGTTGCTACCCCAGATGATGATGAGCTTGGATTCGGCAAAGAACTCCACCCGCATGCCCACCTTGCCACCCAGCGTCTGGGTGACGCCCTCGCCGCCGGCCGTGGCGCAAATCGTACGGTCCAGAAAGGCCGCGCCCAGCTTGTTGAAAAAGCGGGCCGCCATGCTCTCGGCCTGCACCAGACCCATGGTGCCGGCATAGCTATAGGGTTGTATGGCCTGGGCGCCATCGGGGCCTTGGGCGGCAATTACCGACAAGCGGCTGGCGATGTCGCTCAGCGCCGCATCCCACGTCACCCGTTCGAACTGGCCTGAGCCCTTGGGGCCGGTGCGCTTGAGCGGGTGCAAGATACGCTCGGGGTGGTAGGTGCGCTCGGTGTAGCGCGAGACCTTGGTGCACAGCGCGCCATCGGTATGGGGGTGGGCCGGGTTGCCATGTACTTTGGTGGCCACGCCGTCTTGCACCGTCGTGACCAGGGAACAGGTGTCGGGGCAGTCGTGGGGGCAGGCGCCCAACACATCGTGGGCCGGATGGATAGCGATGGAAGTGGTTGAATCGTGCATGGCCGCCATCGTAAAGCCTGCGGCGTAATAATGTGCTTTTCGCCCCAACAATACGACTGATATGAAGCTTATTCCCGAACTGGTTGCCGCCGCGCCCGCCATCGGCGCCATCCGCCGCGATATCCACGCACATCCCGAGCTGTGCTTTGAGGAAAAGCGCACGGCCGATGTAGTGGCCGCCCAGTTGACGGCCTGGGGCATTCCTATTCACCGCGGCATGGGAACGACCGGCGTGGTGGGTATCGTCAAGGCCGGTACGTCGAGTCGGGCCATCGGTCTGCGGGCCGACATGGACGCCCTGCCCATGCAGGAGTTCAACACCTTTGCCCACGCCAGCCAGCATGCAGGCAAGATGCACGCCTGTGGCCACGACGGCCACACGGCCATGCTGTTGGCGGCGGCCCAGCAGTTTGCCAAACAGGCCAATTTCGACGGTACGGTGTACCTGATCTTCCAACCGGCCGAGGAGGGCGGTGGCGGCGCCCGCGAAATGATCAAGGACGGCCTGTTCGAACAGTTCCCGATGGAGGCCGTGTTCGGTATGCACAACTGGCCGGGCTCCGAGGTCGGTAAATTCGGCGTCAGCGCCGGGCCGGTCATGGCCTCCAGCAACGAATTCAAGATCACGATACGCGGCAAGGGCGGCCACGCAGCCATGCCGCACAACGGCCTGGACCCGGTGCCCGTGGCCTGCCAGATGGTGCAGGCCTTCCAGACCATCATCAGCCGCAACAAGAAACCCATCGACGCGGGTGTGATCTCGGTGACGATGATCCACGCCGGCGAGGCAACGAACGTGATCCCGGACAGCTGCGAACTGCAGGGCACGGTGCGCACTTTCAGCATCGAGGTGCTGGACATGATCGAGCAGCGCATGGGCGAGATCGCCCAACACACGGCCGCGGCCTTCGGCATGGAGTGCACGTTCGAGTTCGTGCGCAACTACCCGCCCACCATCAATTCGGCCAAGGAGGCAGAGTTTGCCCGCAAGGTCATGGCCAGCATCGTCGGCGAAGACAATGTGGGCGCGCAGGAACCCACAATGGGTGCCGAAGACTTTGCCTATATGCTGATGGCCAAACCCGGCTGCTACGCCTTCATCGCCAATGGCGATGGCGCCCATCGCGAGATGGGCCATGGCGGCGGTCCTTGCATGCTGCACAACCCCAGCTATGATTTCAATGACAGCCTGATTCCGCTGGGTGCCACCTACTGGGTCAAGCTGGCCGAGGCCTGGTTGGCCTAGCGATTGACATCGCGACAAACTCAGTATGATTCGGACTTATCCAGTGCAAAGGGACCCATGCCGTGACGAGTTGGAGTGAACTGACTTCCCGCGAAAGACCAGGGGATCTGCCTGAAGCCATCCAGCGGCAAATTTCTCCTGGTGTGGTGCGTTACGTCTTTATCCACGACGATCTGGAGGTCGATGACCCCGCCGTGGACTCCACCGGTCGGTTTTTTGTATCCCCCCGCGAATACGGATTCACGATCCGTGGCTTCAAGGGTGGCAAGACCGCCTGGGCGCGGGACTTTGCCAACGGCACCATGCTGGTTGTCAATACCGAGGGCCTGTCCCACGTGCTATCGCCCAAGGTGCCGGCGCGCATCCTGTTTGTGGGTGAAGGCGGTGTGGTTCTGCAGGACACCGGCGCCGTGCAGCGCGTGGCCGAACGGATACCCGACCTCACCACGGTACGCCTGACCATCAATGCCACGTTTGACCTGCATGGCGAAAGCCCCGAAGTAGCCCGCACGCTGCTGATGCGCATGGTGGACCGGGCCTTGCTGGCCGGTCCGCGCGAGGGCGAGTCCGAGGCCACCATCGTGGACCACATGTTCGAATCCAGTTCTGTGGTCGGTGTGGAACGTCGCCGCGCCACCGATACCGACTTCTCCCAGCTTCTGGATATCTAGGTTTCGCCGCTGGGCCGCCCCGAGGCGAAACGCGGCCCTCTTGGGGGGCAGGGAGCTACACGCAGTGAGCGACCGTGGGGGGCATCTTCAGCTCGGAAACCGCACGGCCGCCAGCTGCAGCAGCCCGTCAAAAATCAGGTTGTCCACCAGCTCAAAAGGTACGGACATATGGGGCGCCATCTTCCAACCTGCGCCGCCCGTCATCACGCACATCGGCTCGGCCCCGCAATGGGCGCGCACATGCTGCACCATGCGCTCCACGGCGCCCGCAATGGCATAGGTACCGCCACTGGTTAGTGCGTCGCTGGTATTGGTGGGAAACAGGCTGACCTCGCCAGTGGGTACGTGCAAGCCAGCCGTGCCGGACTCCAATGCGCGCAGCATGATGCCGTGGCCGGGCAAGATCAAACCGCCCAAAAATTTGCCGCTGGCGTCCACGGCCTCCACCGTGACCGCCGTGCCCACCATGACCACCACCATGGGTCGGGGCGCGCCCTGGGCCAGCATGCGGTGGTAGGCGCCTATCATCGCAATCCAGCGGTCCGAGCCCAGGCGCGTGGGGTGGTCATAGCCATTGCGCAGGCCAGCCTCACTGTCGCTGGCTACGACCCACTGCGGACTTACGTCCCACAGTTCCATCTGCTCCTGCAGGCGGCGTTTGACGGCGTCGGCCGCCACCACGCAGCCCAGGATGTGGTGGGGCGCGGTGAGGCCACGCCAGGCACCTTCGGACAGCTTGTCAATGTTCTCCAGAAACTCCGCACCCTGGGCCAGCAAGGCGGCGTCGGGGCGGGGGGATGCGTACTGTGCCCATTTGAGCCGCGTATTGCCAATATCCAGCGCGAGAAAGGTCATGGTGCAGGATTATCCTTGGCGCCACGGCAGGCCACGCAGGCGCCAGCCACCCTTCTTGCCCCGCTGGGCGTGGGTGTCGGGATCGCCCTCAAAACCTTCCAGGATGTTGTAGGCCTCCAGGCCCAACTCGGTTGCACGTTTGGCGGCCGCCACGGAGCGCACACCACTGCGGCACAGCAGCACGACTTTCTTGCCCGCGGGAACCGCCGCGCGCAGGCCCTCGTCAAAACCCGGGTTCATGGCCATGCCCGGCCATTGCTTCCAGGCCAGGGCGACCGCGCCAGGCACAAAGCCCACCCATTCGCGCTCTGCGTCGGTGCGGACGTCGACCAGCACCGCTTCGCCGGATTGCCACCAGTTGTAGGCCTGGGTAGGGGGCACGTCCCCGGCATAACCGGCGGCAGTGCGGGGTGCGGTGGCGCCACCGCCGTCCGCGTCGTGACGTACGCCCGAGCTCAGGTTGGCGGGCACCGCTTCTTCCATGCGTTTGGGCTTGGGCAGGTTCAAGCCTGCCATGACGGCGGTGAATTCTTCCAGCGTGCGGCCGGCCACGCGTACATTGCAGTTGCGCTCGGTGGAGATGGTGGAGTGGGTACGGCCCTGGTAGTCGTGCCCCGGCCACACGGTGGTCTCGTCGGGCAGCTTGAACAGCACCTCGGTCAGCGAGTGGTACAGCGCTTCGGCGCTGCCCGACTGGAAATCGGTGCGGCCGCAGCCGTTGATCAGTAGTGTGTCGCCGGTGAACACATGGTCGCGCCACACAAAGCTCATGCTGCCCGCGGTGTGGCCGGGGGTGTGCAGGGCCAACAGCGTTTCGCGGCCAAAGCGCAGCAGGTCGCCGTCAACCATTTGCAGGGCCGCGGTACTGATGCCACAGGCCTGGGGGGCCGCCGTCTGGGCGCCAGTGTGCTCAGCCAGCAGGTGGGCGCTGGTGATGTGGTCGGCGTGGGTGTGGGTCTCGACCGTCCAGCGCAGCTTCAACCCATATTGGCGCAAGAGCGCCAGGTCGCGCTCCACCTGGGTGTCTACGGGGTCGATGATGACGGCGTCACGGCTGATCTCATCGAAGACGACGTAGGTATAGGTGCTGGACACGGTGTCGAAAAGTTGTAGCGGTTGCATGGCAGGGTTCCAAATGGGCGGCGAACCTCTTGTTCGCCCATGGGACTGCCACTGTAATGCAATTCAAAACACCGCTGTCTACGGACGATGGGGCGCCCTGCTACGCTCCGTGCCCCCCGCCCGCTGCGCGGGCTCCTCCTTAACCTGCGCGTAGCAGAGCACCCCATCGTCCAGTCTGTCACAAGCTTTGGCTCTAGATCGACTGACCCAAGAGCGCGCTCTTGAGGCCGGGGTCGGCTGGATGCTCGCCCAGCCAGATGCCCATCATGACCTTGAACATGCGGGGGTTGGCAAAGGTCTGCGAGATCGGCGTGGGGTGTGCGCTGCTGCGTATCGTCAGCGTGGTGCCGGTCACAGGGTGGGCGTCGATTTGGAAGCTGTCGCCGGGGGCCAGCTTGCCTTGCTCACTGAGCAGCACGCCGATATCGAAGATCTCCGACACCAGGGTCACCAAGTCGTCGTCGCTGGCATTGGCCACCAGGCCCTGGCTCAGCAGATCGGCCATTTGCGCGGTGCTGACCTCATGCAACATGGTCATGCGGAACTGGGTGGCGCCGCTGCCTTGCAGCACCTCACTGGCATTGGCGGTTTTGTGTTCCAGGAACAGGTCGGCCTTGTACAGGCCGGACGCAGCATCGCTGCGCACACCGGCGCCATTGAGTTGCAGTGGGGCGCTTGCAGCCTGCGCCGCGGAGGAGGCCGGCGCATCGACTGCGCGGGCCGGCAGCTGGGCGGCGCCCAGTGCGGCGGCGAAGCAATAGGTGGCTGCAGCAACGCGGTTTTTCCAAGAAGTCGTTTTCATAAGTGCCTTTCATGCATGCAACAAGCAAGATCGCTTATCAAAACTCTAGCAAGCAAGATGCCTGAAATTTAGAGTGGCCTATTAGCTGCGCGGTGCCGGTTGGGCTCTCTTGCACCAGGGCTGAACGGGGACCGCTGGCAACCTGTCGTCCAAATGTGAAAAAAGTCACATCCGTGCACCAAGGCTTGCGCAAAATGACGCAGGCAAGGCTGTGAACTGCTTTTTTCGCACCACCGTGGGTGGAGAGCTACACCTAGGGGCTGGTCCAGGGAATGTCGCGGCCAAGCGACAGGCAAAATCGTTTACAGTTGACGTTTACGTAAACGTCAACTGCGCCACGCCACTTCCTCGATAGGCCCAGTGATTCAGGAGCAAGCCCCATGTCCGATCTGTCCGCCGAAGCCAAAGCCCTGGCCAACTACCGCCCCACGCACAAGGTGCGGTTTGTGACCGCCGCCAGCCTGTTCGACGGGCACGACGCCGCCATCAACATCATGCGCCGCATCCTGCAGGGCATGGGTGCCGAGGTCATCCACCTGGGGCACAACCGCAGCGTGGACGAGGTCGTCACCGCCGCACTGCAAGAGGATGCACAGGGCATTGCCATCAGCTCCTACCAGGGTGGCCATGTCGAATATTTCAAGTACATGGTGGATCTGCTCAAACAGCGCGGCGGCGCCCACATCCAGGTGTTTGGCGGCGGCGGCGGCGTTATCGTGCCCAGCGAGATTGCCGAGCTGCAAGGCTATGGCGTGACCCGCATCTACAGCCCCGAAGACGGCCAGCGCATGGGGCTGGCCGGCATGATCGGCGAGATGGTCATGCGCTGTGACAAGGACCTGACAGGCTTTGCTCCAGTCGACTTGGAAGCCGTGCAGGGTCATACCACCGCGTCGTGGCGCGCGCTGGCGCAACTGATCACCGGGCTGGAAGCACTTGGAGAAAAGCACCCGCTAAGCCCCGTCATTCGGACACAGGCTGCTACAAAAAAAATACCAGTACTGGGTATCACCGGCACCGGCGGCGCCGGCAAGTCCTCGCTGACCGACGAGCTGATCCGCCGCCTGCGCCTGGATTTGGGCGACGCCTTGCGCATCGCCGTCATCTCCATCGACCCATCGCGCCGCAAGAGTGGCGGCGCGCTGTTAGGCGACCGCATCCGCATGAACGCCATCAGCCCGTGGCAGAACGGCGAGCGTATCTTCATGCGCTCCCTGGCCACACGCGACTTCGGCTCCGAAATCAGCCAGGCATTGCCCGATGTGATTGCCGCCTGCAAGGTGGCGGGTTTTGACGCCATCGTTGTCGAAACCTCGGGCATCGGCCAGGGTGACGCGGCCATCGTGCCGCTGGTGGACGTGCCCATGTACGTGATGACGCCAGAGTTTGGCGCGGCCAGCCAGTTGGAAAAGATCGACATGCTGGACTTTGCCGAGTTTGTGGCCATCAACAAGTTCGACCGCAAGGGCGCCAGCGACGCGCTGCGCGATGTCTCCAAGCAGGTGCAGCGCAACAAGGAGGCCTGGACGACCGCGCCGGACCAGATGCCGGTGTTCGGCACCATGGCCGCACGCTTCAACGACGACGGCGTCACTGCGCTGTACCAGGCGCTGCTGCCGCGCATGCAGGAACTGGGTTTGTCGGTGGCCGCCACGGGTGTGCTGCCCAAGGTGGGTGTGCGCCACAGCAGCAACCAGACCCCCATCGTGCCCGCGGCGCGTACGCGCTACCTGGCCGAGATCACCGACACCGTGCGCGGCTACAAGCTGCGGGCACGGGACCAGGCCCGCCTGGCGCGCGAGGTCCAGCAACTGCGCGAGAGCGGCCGCATGCTGCAAGAGGCCAACCCGGACAAGCGCGGCGCCGTGGCTGCGGTGGGTGATCTGGCCACGCAGCGCGAGGAGCGCATGGGTGTTGCCGAACGCAAGCTGGTCGCCCAGTGGCCCGAAATGCAAAAGGCCTATGCCGGCGACGAATACGTCGTCAAGATCCGTGACAAGGAAATCCGCACGGCACTGACCACCAAGTCTTTGAGCGGCACGACGATACGCAAGGTGGCCTTGCCCACCTACGAGGACCACGGAGAAATTTTGAAGTGGCTGATGTTGGACAACGTGCCCGGCAGCTACCCCTACACGGCCGGCACCTTCGCCTTCAAGCGCGAGGGTGAAGACCCGACCCGCATGTTCGCCGGTGAGGGCGATGCCTTCCGCACCAACACCCGTTTCAAGCTGCTCTCCAGCGGCATGGCAGCCAAGCGCCTGTCCACTGCGTTCGACTCGGTCACGCTGTACGGCAACGACCCCGACCCGCGCCCCGACATCTACGGCAAGGTCGGCAACAGCGGCGTGTCCATCGCCACGCTGGACGACATGAAGGTGCTGTATGGCGGCTTCGACCTCTGCAACCCCAGCACCTCGGTCTCGATGACCATCAATGGCCCGGCGCCATCGATCCTGGCCATGTTCATGAACACGGCCATCGACCAGAACATCGACAAATTCAAGACCGACAACGGCCGCGAGCCGACCGACACCGAGGCCGCCAAGATCAAGGAATGGGTACTGGCGAATGTGCGCGGCACCGTGCAGGCCGACATCCTGAAGGAAGACCAGGGCCAGAACACCTGCATCTTCTCCACCGAGTTCTCGCTGAAGGTCATGGGCGACATAGCCGAGTATTTTGTGCACCACAACGTGCGCAATTTCTACAGCGTGTCCATCAGCGGATACCACATCGCAGAGGCCGGTGCCAACCCCATCAGCCAGCTGGCGTTCACGCTGTCCAACGGTTTCACGCTGGTCGAAGCGTATCTCGCGCGTGGCATGCACATCGACGACTTCGCGCCCAATTTGTCCTTCTTTTTCAGCAACGGCATGGACCCCGAGTACACGGTCATGGGCCGCGTGGCGCGCCGCATCTGGGCCGTGGCGATGAAAGAGAAATACGGCGCCAACGAACGCAGCCAGAAGCTGAAGTACCACATCCAAACCAGCGGCCGCAGCCTGCACGCACAAGAGATCCAGTTCAACGACATCCGCACCACGCTGCAGGCGCTGATTGCGATTTACGACAACTGCAACAGCCTGCACACCAACGCGTTTGACGAGGCCATCACCACGCCGACGGAAGACTCCGTGCGCCGCGCCATGGCCATCCAGCTCATCATCAACCGCGAGTGGGGCCTGGCCAAGAACGAAAACCCCAACCAGGGTGCCTTCATCATCGAAGAACTGACCGAACTGGTCGAAGAGGCCGTGCTGTCCGAGTTCAACGCGATTGCTGACCGTGGCGGCGTGCTGGGCGCGATGGAGACCGGATACCAGCGCGGCAAGATCCAGGACGAATCCATGCACTACGAGATGCTGAAGCACACCGGCGAGCTGCCCATCATCGGCGTCAACACCTTCCGCAACCCGCATGGCGACCAGGTCATGGACAAGCTGGAACTGGCCCGCTCGACCGACGAGGAAAAGCAGAGCCAGCTCAAGCGCCTGGCCGACTTCCACGCCACACACGCTGCGGAGTCGCCCGCGGTGCTGAAGCGTTTGCAGCAGGCCGTCATCGACAATAAGAACGTGTTCGAGGTGCTGATGGATGCGGTGCGCGTCTGCTCGCTGGGGCAGATCACGAATGCGCTGTTTGAGGTGGGAGGGCAGTACCGGCGCAGCATGTAGGTTCGACTGCACTCCCTAATTCGGGTGCTAGCCCTCGCCAAATGGTGATATCTAGCTATTAATTTCGAAGTATTTAAGGCTCGCCTAGGGGATTTCCCGGGGCGACGCCTCTATATACTAGATTGGCCTGAACAGCACCTTGCCTTGTGTAAGAGTTTGTTTCGGGCGATACGCCATATGCACGTCCAGTGCACTCCAGAAATTACAGGGATATGAAAAATATGAACATCCGCTTCGGATTGGTCCTCGCTGCCTTTGCAGTCCTCGTCAGTGGCTGTGCCACCGTTAGACAAACACCGGTTGCTTTGACCAAAAATGCGGTGGACGCAGAAGCGGGTCGTATCGGCGTAGCCATGACGGCACTCCCCAAAATCGATACCTATCTGCCGGGTGCTGGTTGCTTGCTGTGCCTGGCGGTGGCCAGTGGCATGAACTCCAAGTTGACAGCCCACGCGGCGACGTTGGCCCATGAAGATCTGCCAAATCTGAAGAATGATGTGGCCAACCTGCTGCGCAAGAGTGGGGCCTCGGTCAAGGTAATCGAAGAGACGCTCGACATTTCGGCCCTGCCGGATGCCGCCGTCAAAGGCATCAACCTCGCCGGCAAGGACTTCTCCAGCCTGAAGACCAAGCACCAGATAGACAAACTCTTGGTGATCAACGTCAATATGATTGGCTTTGAGCGTACCTACTCGGGCTACGTGCCAACCAGCGATCCCAAGAGCTTGTTTGAGGGGCTTGGCTACATCGTCAACCTGAAGACCAATACCTACGACTGGTACATGCCTGTTCGTATTACCAAGAGCGCGGACCAGGCATGGGACGAGCCTCCGAAGTACCCCGGGCTGACCAACGCCTATTACCAATCGTTGGAAATGGGTAAAGACCAGTTCCTGCAGCCGTTTGCTGCTGACACGAAAGCCGCAACCAAGGTTGCTCTGGTTCCTGCCGAGGCGGCTGTGCCCAGCGCAGTGCCGAAACAGCAGTCCACGCAATGATCCACCGCCCCCTCGCCAAGGGGCTGATCGGGTGCTTGTGGTTGGGTGTGGTGTTGTCAACACCGACGTGGGCGGTAGCCGATGAAGCCGTCGCTGCCGCTCCCACCGCGATTGCACCCAAGGCCGAAGCCACCAGTTGGAGTCTGCGGTTGCCCACCGACGGCAAAGTGAATTACCGCGGGGTGGTCGGCTTTGACAAGGCTGGCACTGGCAACGCCGGCATGCTGTATCCGGCGCCCAATGCCGTCGGATTGCTGGTCGCCGTGCTGACCCACGGGGTGATGGTGGAGTCGGCCAAAAACGCGCAAAAAGACAAGATGCAGGCCGACGCAAACCAGGTGCTGACGCCTTACCAGGACATTCTCAACAACTTTGAGGCCCGTGAATTGATGCGTCTGGCGTTGGCGAAGGCCTCCGCTGGTACCTCTGGCAGGCTCATCGAACCGAACGAAGATCCCGGGCGGGACATGGTGGTGCAGAGTGTCCCCGTCTTCTCCATGACCCAAGACCAGAAGGCGATTGTTCTGGACAACGCGATTGGCATTTGGGCGCCAGGATCGGCCGCTACCAGTCCGGCGTACCAGAGCACTATCCGCGTGGTCTCCGACGCCAAAGACCTTGATGAACCGAGCACACACTGGATTGCCAACAATGGTGAGCGGTTGAAAGCAGAGAGTGCAAAGCTGTTGGCCGAGTCATTGGGCATGGCCATGCAGGACATCGCAGCCGATGCCAAGACGCAATCCGCTCCGTATAAGACGGTTCGCTACCGTGAAGGCTCAGTGGAAAAAATGGAGCGAGCACAAGTCGTCAGCACGCGTTGTGATCGCCTCCTGATTCGAACCCTGCGCGGCTTGCTGATGTCCGTGCCGACGGTGCAGACATCGGCAGATGCATGTGTGGCTGTGGCGAGTGGGTCGCCGCAGTAGGCCAATCCCGTTGAGTTGAAGCAGGAGAGGGGAACGCATGGATGCATCCGAGCCGCGACAGGAGCCCGCGCTCCATGAGCTCCGCCTGACCGACGCGCATGTATCGGAGCCCACGTTTCTTCGCGATGCGCGGCTGCGCGAGCGCAAAGCCAGTTTGCCGCTATGGATCGTGGCCAGCATCGTTGCCCTGGTCTCCATCGGCTTCAATCTGGTGTTCCATTTGCCGCGCAATGCGTCGCTTTCTACGGCAATAGGTACGGCGCTGGGAAGCTTGTTGGTGCCGGGTCTGATTGTGCTTATTTCATCCGTCTGGAACCACGGCAACGGGCAGTACAAGAACGTAAAAGTCTTCGCGATTGCCAGCCTTGCCTTGCTTGCATTGAACGCAGTTGGCACGTTGACGGCGCGTGGAGATGCCCAGCGGTGGTTGAACAAGGGAAGCATGCACGCCGATGACTTCAAGGCCCTGGCGATCAAGTGCGCATCGCGCAGAGATCTGCCCTGCCAAGAGGCCAATTGGCGTGACTACGTCGCACTGCGGCCAGACGACGCCCCGGGCGCTGCAAATCTGGGCATCGTGCTGAACCAGTCGGGCCAGAACGAAGAGGCCGCCGTCTATTTGAAGAAAGCGATTGACTTGGGGGCGGGAACCTACGACCTGTTCGCCTACTTTGCAGACACGCAAGAGAAGCTGGGGGCGACCAGTGAGGCCGTTGAGTGGTCCTACAAAGCCTTGTCTGTTGTGCCAACCCTGGTCGATGTTCGGGGCTCTTTGGCGCGCCTGCTCGTCAAGCAGGGCCGGCCCTATGAGGCGCTCTCTCTGCTGCAAAGCTACGACAACCAGCTGGAGGCCCGCGGTCAGCGGCCCTACTTTGCCGCACAGCGCATTTCTATCGAGACGGTCATTGAACAGGGCCATGCGGGCAAGCCCACCGAGCGGCAGTCCCTCCGTCTTCCCGCGTTTGCCGGGCACTTCTTCGCGCCCGTGGCCATGGGCACCGGCAAGCCCAGGCCCTTCATGGTTGATACCGGCGCCAGCGTGACGAGCCTGGGTGAGGCCATGCTGCGCGAGTCGGCGGTCAGCTACCACGTAAGCCAACCGCAGGTGAAGATGACAACCGCTGATGGGCGGAAAGTCGTAGCCCAGGGGATCGTTATCGACACGCTCAAGCTGGGGCCATTCGAATTGAAGAACGTATCCGCAGTGGTTTGCCCTGGCTGCGTTCCCTTGCTGGGCCAGACCGCATTGGCGAATTTCGACATGCAAACGTCGCGGACCCAGGGCGTAGACTTTTTGTTGCTCACACGGCGGGGTGGGCAATAGTGAGCGCTTTCAACTTGATAGCTGCCTAAGCATATTTCACGGGGGCTACGCGGGCAAATGTCGTGGGCTGTTGTGTTGGAGACGCCTACTTGAACTCGCGCAGCAGGGCCTTGTATTTCGCCGATTCGCGCACCCGCGCGATGGTCAACCAGATCAGCCGGGCATGGGCCTCATGCTCCGCATAGAAGCCGCGGGAGAAGACCAGAAAGTAGGGCTTCTCGACCAGCGCGGGTTCTACGCGCTCCATGCGGGCAGCGAATTCCGGGTTGCGGGCCAGCAACGTGTCACCGGCCTGGGATTGCAGGGCCACGGCCACCACGCGACCCCGTAGCAGCTTCTGCAGGTTGGTGACCGCTTGGCGGGTGCCATCGTCCACGGTGGCACCCAAACCGCGGAGCTGTGTGACCACCGAGAAGCCAGTTTGTGCGCCGACAACACCGTCGGCAACCAGCCGCTTGCCATCCCACTCCACCGCGCCGCCCTTGAGACGGAACAGGCTGTAGTGGTCTGTCAACAGGCGCTTGTCCACATCCGGTCGTTCGCCAACCATGGGGTATATCGCGCCTTCGGTAGCGCGCTCGGCGCTGTAGCTGGCTTTGAAGGCGGCGTCGACGTGGCCCGCGTAGAGGTCGGACAGGCAGCGCTTCCACGGCTTGGCCTCGATGACAAACGTGCCGCCCACCGACTTTTCCACCATGCGCATCAGATGGATCACCAGACCCGGACGGTCGCTGTACTGCCAGGGTGGGGATTCATCGTCGCCGGTGCAAATCTGCAGAGTCGGCGCATCTTTGGTCCGTGCCGCCGCACCCTGGGTGCATGCGCAACACAGGGCGAGCAGGCAAGGGATCAAAAATGGGTGCCGCATGGTTAGCAGTATTGCACGCCGATATCTTCAGCGCACGCACTACGTGCACCATCGTCATCGGCCCGACAGGGCCAGCAGGGCGAGAACCTGCGCCGACGTCGGCAGCGGTGCGACCGCGCCGTGTCCCTGCACGGCAATGGCGGCCGCGGCATTCGCATAGCGTGTGGCGGTGAACAGGTCGTCACCCTGGGTCCAGCGGGCCAGCAGGTTGCCGCAAAAGCAGTCCCCGGCGCCTGTGGCATCAACCACATGGACGCGGTAGCTGGCCACGTGCTCGCGCCGCTCGCCGTTGCTGACCAATGCACCATCGCCTCCCAGCTTGAGCACTACCTGGCCTGCGCCGCGCTGGTGGCTCCAATCCACGATTGCGTGGGGATCAGACAGGCCGGTCAGGGTCTGCATGTCCTCCAGGCTGGGCAGGAACACATCGCACAGCGCCACGGCCAGGGGGATGGCGGCTTGTGCCTCCTGCAAAGACCACAGCTTCAGGCGCAGGTTGGAGTCGAAGGACACCAGGGTCTGTGCCGCCTTGGCCGCCTGCAGGGCTGCCATCACGGTGCGGCAGGCGTCCTTGGAGATGGCCAGCGAGATGCCGGACACATGCAGAACCTTGGCGCGTGCAATGGTGCTGTGCACGGCCTCTTGCGCCAGCCACTCCGGCGTCATGCGGCTGGCGGCCGAGCCGGCGCGCAGGTAGCTGAACGCATGGCCTTGCGCGCCGTGCGTCACCCAGTAGACGCCGGTATGTACCAGCGCGTCGCGCTCCACCGCGGTGCTGTCGACGCCTTCGGCGGCCCACAGTTGCGACAACTGCTCGCCAAACAAGTCATTGCCCAGCCGGGTCAGGTAGGCGGTTTTGGCGCCAGCCCGCGCGGCGGCAATCACGGCATTGCTGGTATCGCCACCAAAGCCTTGCAGGTAGTGTGGCTCGCCGGGTCGGGTCTGGTTGAACTCCACCATGGCCTCGCCCAGCGCGACGACGTCCAGGGTCTTGGCATGCGGTGCGCTTTGCATGGACGGGTGCATGGGTGGGCTTAAGCGCGGGGCTTGTAGGCGGTGACGTCGATCTCCACCTTGGCGTCGATCATCAGCCGCGATTCCACGGTAGAGCGGGCTGGGCGGTGGTCGCCAAAGCACTCCATGTAGACGCGGTTGAAGCTGCCGAAGTCGCGCGCGTCATCCAACCACACGCTGACCTTGGCCACATCGGCCAGGGTGCAGCCGGCCAGCGCCAAGGCCTGTTCCACGCGCTTGAAGACTTGGCGAGTCTGGGCCTCGATGCCCCCGACAATCACCTGCCCTTGGTCGTCGGTCGGGACCTGGCCCGATACAAAAACAAAGTCCCCGGCCCGCACGGCAGGCGACAGGGGACGGGCTTGGCGGTCGGATGCCAAGGGGGATTGGCCCAAGAGTTCGAGATGCGACATAAGTACTCCTTGTGTAATGAATTTACAAAAATAAAAGAATAAAACGGTTTGACAAACCAAAAAAGCTAATTTAGCATCCGTAAATGTAATGTTATTACTTTTGGAGGCAAGATGCAATTCACATCTCGGTTCGCGGGTTTTGCGCTGGCAGTGACCATGGCCTGTGGCGGCCCTGCCGTTTGGGCTGCGACGCCCGCCAAGGGTGGCGCGGCCAATCTGGCGATGGTGGGAGAGCCCCAGGGCCTGGACCCCATGACCAGCACCGCCGATCTGGTGGGCACCATCATGCAGCACGTGTTTGAGCCGCTCTACACCTTCGACGCCAAGTGGAGCATCGCGCCCATGCTGGCCGAGGGCATGCCCAGCGTCTCCAAGGATGGCATGACCTACGGCATCACGTTACGCAAGGGCGTCATGCTGCACAACGGCCGCGAGCTGCAGGCCGATGATGTCGTGGCCTCGTTGAACCGCTGGATGGAGCTGTCCCCACGCGGCAAGGCCGTGGCCAAGGTTGTGGCAACACTTACCACCAAGGGCCCCTACCAGGTGGAGCTGGTGCTCAACACGCCCTACGCTCCCTTGCTGGCGCAACTGGCCCTGCCCAGCGGCATGGCAGCCATCATGGCCAAGGAAAGCATTGCGCCGCAGTTGAAGGATTTCATTGGCACCGGCCCCTACAAGCTCAAGGAGCGCAAGCCCGACCAGTTCACGGTGCTGGTGCGCCACGATGGTTATTCCGCCCGTAAGGAAGCCCCCAACGGCTACGCCGGCCGGCGCGAGGCCCTGTTGGATGAGTTGCGCTTTGTGCCGGTGCCCAATGCCAATACCCGCGTAGAGGGCGCCCTGTCGGGCCAATTCCAGTACGCGGACCTGCTGCCGGTCGAGGCGGCCAGCCGCGTGGAGAAGGCCGGTGCGGCGGTGGTGCCCATCGTCACGCAAAACTTCGGTTTCCCCTACATCGTGTTCAACACCAAGGAAGGCGTGCTGAATTCGCAGGCCATGCGCCGTGCGGTGCAAACGGCGGTGGGCACCGGTGAAATGCTGGCAGCCGCCTTTGGCGACAACCGCTTCTTTGCCGTCGAGCCCAACTTCTTCCCCAAGGGCACGCCCTACTATGCAGTGGCGGGCGCGGAGCGCTACAACGAGCGCAACGCGGCCCTGGCCAAGGAGCGCGCGGCCAAGGCCGGCTACAACGGCCAGCCGGTGCGCATCATGGCCAGCCGGCAGTATGAGTTCCACTACAACATGGCCCTGGTGCTGGCCGAACAGCTGAAGAAAGCCGGCTTCAAGACCGAGCTGCAGGTGGTGGATTGGGCCACGCTGGTGCAGCGGCGCAATGACTCCAAGCTGTGGGACGTGTACTTCACCCACTCCGGCCTGTTCCCAGAGCCCATGCTGTCGCCACCCCAACTGGGTGACGGCGCCCCCGGCTGGTGGGAAACCCCCACCAAGAAGGCCACGCTGAAGGCCTTCAACCAGGAGACCAATCTGGCCAAGCGCGGGCCGCTATGGGGCGCCGTGCAGCAGGCGGTGTATGACGAAGTGCCTTTCATCGAGGTCGGCAAGTTCAACGCACTGTCCGCACGCTCGGCCAAGCTGGAGGGCTACACGCCATCGGTGTGGCCCTTCTTCTGGAACACCGGCTTGGCCAAATAAATACAAACGGGGACAAACCTACACCATGCGCTTCCTGATGAAACGGCTGGCGGGTGCTGCGGTGGTGCTGGCCATCGTCGCAGTGCTGGTCTTCCTGCTGACGCGGTTGGCTGCGGGCGACCCCGTGGCCTTGCTGCTGGGGGATCAAGCCACTCCCGCCGACATTGCACAAGGGCGCGTGCAATATGGCCTGGACAAGCCGCTGCCGGTGCAATTTGCGCTGTGGGTGCAGGAGCTGCTGCAGGGCAACCTGGGCCAGTCCATCTTTCTGCAGCGCCCCGTGGCGCAGGCCTTGCTGGAGCGGGCCGAGCCCACACTGTTCCTGGCCCTGTTCGCCGTGGCCATTGCGGCCTGCATCGGCGTGCCCTGCGGCATGGCCGCGGCCATCTGGCGCGGCAGCGCGGCCGACCAGGCGCTCAGCGGCCTGGCCATGCTGGGTGCCAGCATCCCCAGCTTCTGGATGGGCTTGCTGCTGATCCAGTTGTTTGCGGTCCACCTGGGCTGGTTTCCGGCCTCGGGCTATGGCGACCCCGGCATGGGTCTGGGCCAGCGCCTGTACCACCTGGCCTTGCCGGCCCTGGTGCTGGGTGTTTTGAACTCGGCGCTGATCATCCGCTTCACGCGGGCCTCGATGCTCGACATCCTGGGCGAAGACTATGTGCGCACCGCACGGGCCAAGGGGCTGTCGGAGCTGCGCGTCATCGTGAACCACGTGCTGCGCAACGCGCTGGTGCCCATCGTCACGGTGCTGGGGCTGACCATGGCGCTGATGATTGGCGGCACGGTGGTGACCGAAACCGTGTTCAATCTGCCCGGCGTTGGCAACCTGGTCGTGCGTGCCGTGCTGCGGCGCGACTACCCGGTGGTGCAGGGCAGCCTGCTGGTGATTGCAGGCATCTATGTGGGTATCAATCTGATGATCGACTTGCTGTACACCGTGGTGGACCCACGCATCCGTCTGGAGGCGTCATGAGTGCAGGCTCTGGCTTTGTTGCCCGGCGCTGGCCGGGCCTGGCCCGCCAATTGGCGCGTCTGTTTGCGCGCAAGATTGTGCTGGCCGCTGCACTGGCGCTGGTCATGGTGCTGCTGGCTGCCATCGCCTTGCCCTGGGTGTGGGACGCCGATCCCAATGCCATCGCGGTCATGGAGCGTTTGAAAGGCCCCTCGGCTGCGCACTGGGCGGGCACCGACGAGCTGGGCCGCGATGTACTGCTGCGCATCGTGCACGGGGCGCGCTACTCGCTGCTGATTGGCGCCGCAACGGCCGCCGGTGCCGTGGTAATGGGCGCGCTGCTGGGCATACTGGCCGGCTTCTTTCCCAAGTTGGATGCACCGCTGATGCGTCTGGTGGACGCCATGATGTCCTTCCCCGACATCCTGCTGGGCATCGCGCTGGTATCCATTCTGGGTGTGTCCTTGTGGAACGTGATGCTGGCCCTGGTCGTGGTCTACACCCCGCGCGTGGCCCGCGTGGTGCGCGCCACCACGCTGGTGCTGCGCGAGCTGCTGTTCGTGGACGCGGCGCGGGCCCTGGGCGTGCGTGCCCACCGCATTTTGTGGTCACACATCCTGCCCAATCTGATGTCGCCCATCCTGGTGCAGCTGACATTCATCTTTGCCTACGCCATCCTGGCCGAGGCCGGGTTGTCGTTCCTGGGCGTTGGCGTGCCGCCCGACATTCCCACCTGGGGCACGATGATTGCCGGCAGCCTGGAGTATTCCGACAAGGCCATCTGGACGCTGCTGTTCCCCGGTCTGGCCATTGTGCTGACCGCCGTGTCGCTGCAAATGCTGGGCGATGGCGTGCGCGACATGTTGGACCCCAAATTGAAGAAAGCAGCATGAGTATGACCCCCACGCTTGTCGCTTCGCGTACTGCGCTGCCCCCCGAGGGGGCCGTGCCTGGCTTGGGGCGGCCCGGCGCTGCGGCGAGTCCGTCGAGCCAAGCGCCTCGGCTGGACGTGCGCGGCCTGTCCACATCCTTCGCCACCGATGCCGGCCGCATCCAAAGCGTGGCCGATGTCTCGTTCACGATTGCGCCGGGGCAGACGCTAGCCCTGGTCGGCGAGTCGGGTTCGGGCAAGTCGGTGACCAGCCTGTCGCTGATGGGCCTGCACGCCAAGACCTCGCAAGCCCGCATGCAGGGCGAGGCCTGGTTTGTGCGCCCCGATGGGCAGCGGGTGGACCTGCTGGCCCTGCCCGAGTCCAGCCTGCGCGCGCTGCGTGGCAACCAGATGGCGATGATCTTCCAGGAGCCCATGACCAGCCTGAACCCGGTGCTGACCATCGGTGCGCAGATTGCCGAGTCGGTGCGCCTGCACCTGAAACTCGATGGGGCTGCGGCCTTGGCCCACGCGCAGCGCATGCTGGAGCTGGTCGAAATACCGTCTGCGGCCCGGCGTGTACACGAGTACCCGCACCAGCTGTCGGGCGGCATGCGCCAGCGCGTGATGATTGCCTTGGCCATGGCCTGCAACCCCACGCTGTTGATTGCCGATGAACCCACCACCGCGCTGGACGTCACGATACAGGCACAGATCCTGGCGCTGATGGGGCGCCTGCAAAAAGAAACCGGCATGAGCCTGCTGTTCATCACGCACAACCTGGGCGTGGTGGCGCAGTATGCCGACACCGTAGCAGTGATGTATGCCGGCCGCATCGTGGAGACGGCCTCGGTGCACGCGCTGTTTGCCGCGCCCCAGCACCCCTACACCCGCGGGCTGCTGGCCTGTCTGCCCGGCGTTGCCCGCCAACGCGCAAAGACCCAGGCCCAGGCACAGGCGACCGGCCACACGATGAACCACGCACTGAGGCCGCGGCTGGAGGCCATCCCCGGCCAGGTATCCAGCCCGTTTGCACCCCCACCGGGCTGCGCCTTCGCGCCGCGCTGCACACAGCGGGTCGCTGCCTGTGATGCGCAGATGCCTGCACTGCGGCCGGTGGCACAAGGCCGCTCCGTGCGTTGCGTGCTGGCGGCTGCACAAGAGACGGAGGCCGCAGCATGAGCAACCCATCCATATTGCTGGATATCCAGGGCCTCAGCAAACACTTCGGCACCGGCAGCCACCCGGTGCGGGCGGTGGAAGACGTGAGTTTTGCCATCCACCAGGGCGAGACGCTGGGCCTGGTCGGTGAATCCGGCTCGGGCAAGAGCACCATAGGCCGTTTGTTGACACGCCTGGTGGACCCGACACAAGGGCAAATGCTGTACAGCGAACAAACGGCTGCGGGTGGCAAACCGCCGGTGGACCTGGCCCGGCTGTCGCAGGCGCAGTACCGGCCCCTGCGCTCCAAGATTCAGATCATTTTCCAGGACCCCTATGCCAGCCTGAACCCCCGCCGGCGCATACGCCAGGCGCTGGACGAGGCATTGGACACCCATGGCCTGGCAACAGGCAGCGCGCGCCTGCCGCGCATCCATGCGCTGCTGGAGCAGGTGGGCCTGCGCCCCGAGCATGCCGACCGCTACCCGCACGAGTTCTCGGGTGGCCAGCGCCAGCGCATCGGCATTGCGCGTGCCCTGGCGGTCGAGCCCCACTTCATCGTGGCCGACGAGCCGCTGTCTGCGCTGGACGTGTCCATCCAGGCCCAGGTGGTCAATCTGCTGGGCGATCTGAAGGCGCAACTGGGCCTGACCATCCTGTTCATCTCGCATGACCTGGATGTCGTGGAATACATCTGCGACCGCGTCGTGGTGCTCTACCTGGGCCGCGTCATGGAGATCGCGCCCACAGAGGCGCTGTATGCGCGGCCCCAGCACCCCTATACCCAGGCCCTGCTGGCTGCGGCACCGGTGCCCGACCCCACGCAGCGCCGCACCGTCATCCCCTTGCAGGGCGACCTGCCTAGCCCGGCCCATCCGCCGTCGGGCTGCGTGTTCCGCACCCGCTGCCCCCAGGCGGTGGAACAATGTGCGTCCACCGCCACCCGCTTGCAAGAGGTGGCGCCCGGCCATTGGAACGCCTGCTGGCGCACGACGCAGAACCCCACGCTATGACTACGACTGACTTCATACTCGACCACCACGCCAAAGGCTACCCCGTGGCCGCGGCAGCCTGCCGCGCCAGCGAGCTGGCCACCAAGGGCTGGAACGTGCTGGCCAATGACCTGCCGCTGCCGCTGGCCGTCCTCAAACGCAGCGCCTTGCAGCACAACCTGGCCTGGATGCAGGACTTCGCCAAGCGCAAGGGCGTGCAACTGGCGCCGCACGGAAAAACCAGCATGTCGCCCGAGCTTTTCCAGATGCAATTGCAGGCCGGTGCCTGGGGCCTGAGTTTCGCCACCGTCTACCAGGCAGCCGTGGGTGTGCGGGCCGGCGCGCGGCGCATCATCATCGCCAACCAGGTGCTGTGCGATGCGGACCTGGCCGCCCTGCAGGCCCTGCGTGCGCAGCACAGCGACTTGCGTGTGTGGTTCCTCGTCGATTCGCTGGCGCAACTGGCATTGATCGAAGACTGGGCCGCGCGCCATGCACCCCAGCCAGCATTGGATGTGCTGTTGGAGATGGGCATTGCCGGTTACCGCACCGGCTGCCGCACGCAAGACGAAGCGCTGCAATTGGCCCATGCCATCGCCCGCTCGCCGGCCGTGCGCCTGTGCGGCGTGGAGTGCTACGAGGGCGGTGCAGCGAACTGTGACAACGACCGTGATGTGCACGAAGTCAGCGCCCTGGTGCGCCGCGTCAGTGATGTGGTGCGCCTCTGCGATGCCCAGCACCTGTTTGCCGATGACGACATCCTGGTCACGGCCGGCGGCTCCGCGGTGTTTGATTTGGTCTTGCCGCTGCTGCGTCTGCAAAGCCTGTCCAAATCCCTGCTGGGTGTGCTGCGCTCGGGCTGCTACATCACCCACGACCATGGCAACTACACCCGCTTTTTGGCCCTGCTGGAAAAGCGCGAGGGCCTGCAAAACTCTCTGCTGCCAGCGCTGGAGGTTTGGACCCTGGTGCAGTCGGTGCCCGAGCCCGGTCTGGCCCTGTTGACCGGCGGCCGGCGCGACCTGTCCTACGACCTGGAAATGCCCATCCCCCAGCAACTGGCCTTGCGCGGCGCGGCCGTGGCGTCAGTTGTGCCCGCGGACTGGAAGATCAGTGCGCTCAACGACCACCACGCCTACCTGCGATTTGACCCACAAGGGCCTGTGCCCCAGGTGGGTGACCGCGTGTCCCTCGGTATCTCGCACCCGTGCACCACCTTTGACAAGTGGCGCTGGCTGCCGCTGGTGGAAGACAACGGCAGCGTCACCGGCGCGGTGCAGACCCTGTTTTGATTTTGATGGAGCGTGCCTGTAGTGAATAACTCCCTGCCCCAAGGCCTGTTGCGCCAGATGCGCGAAGCCCTGCCCACGCTGCCCGGCGCGCAACGCAAGGTGGTGCAGGTCATGCTGCAAGACCCCTCTGCCGCAGCGGCGTCCACTGTCGAGCAGTTGGCCGCGCAGGCCGATGTCTCCATGCCCACCATCGTGCGCACCTGCCGCAGCTTTGGACACGACACCGTGCGCGACTTCATGCTGGCGCTGGCGCAAGATCTGGCCGTGTCGGGCTCGCACCTGCACCGCAGCGTGGCGGACGACGACTCGGCCCAGCAGGTGGCCAGCAAGATCATCCAGGCCGCGGTGGCCTCGCTCAGCGAACTCGGGCGGCGTGTGGACACCGACGCCATCGACCGCGTGGCCACGCACCTGGCCCAGGCCCAGCGCATCGATTGCTATTCGGTGGGCGCAGCGTCCACCTTCATGGCCCACGAGCTGGAGAGCCGCCTGTTCCGTCTGGGCCGCCCCGCCCACGCGATCTTCGACGCGCACCAGCAACTGGTGTCGGCCAGCACGCTGGGGCCGCACGGCGTGGCCTTTGTGATCTCGCATGTAGGCAGCATGCCCTACACGCTGGAGGCCGCCAAGTTCGCGCGCTCCCAGGGCGCCACCGTGGTGGCGCTCACGCAGCCCGACACGCCGCTGGCCCAGATTGCCGATGTGGTGCTGGCCGTCAGCGTGCCACCAGACGCGGTGATGCGTGTAGGCACCGAAGCCTATCTGGCGCACCTGGTCGTCATAGAAATCTTGATGGTGCGCCTGGCCCAACAACTGGGGCCACGTGTGGCGCATGGCCTGCAGCAATTCAAACACCTGCTGCACAAGCACGGCTTTGACAGCGCCGAATACGCCGGCTTCACCGAGAGTGGCACATCCCCGCTGCCCCACGACCCCGAGGCGGGCGCCTGAGAGACCCATGGCAGAACAACAGGCTACGCTGCTGTGTAACGGGCTCCTGGTGGACGGCGACAACACGCCCGGCCGGCTGGCCGACGTGCTGCTCCAGGGCGAACGCATTCTGGCCGTTGGTGCGCCCGGCCAACTGGATGTGGAGCGCCTGGCAGGCGCTGGTGCAGGCTTCACGCAAGTGGATTGCAGCGGCAAGGTGATCGCCCCCGGCTTCATCGACGTGCACACGCACGACGACGCGGCCGTGCTGGACGCACCTGACATGCTGCCCAAGCTGTCCCAAGGCATTACCACGGTGATCACCGGCAACTGCGGTATCTCGCTGGTGCCCATGGTCAGTGCAGAGCCGCAGGCGCCGCTGTCCTTGCTGGGCAAGCAGCAGTTCCGGTTTGCGGGTGTTGCGGCCTATGCCCAGGCGGTGGATGCGGAGCATCCCGCGGTCAATGTGGCTGCCCTGGTGGGGCACACGGCCTTGCGCATGTGCCATATGGCGCGACTGGACCGGCCGGCCACCCCGCAGGAGCGGGATGCCATGGCCGGTGATCTGCAACGGGCGATGGACGATGGAGCCTTGGGCCTGTCCTCGGGTGTGTTCTACCAAGAGGCCTATGCGGCCGATCAGGAAGAATTGACGGCATTGGCCTGCGTGGCCGCGCGCGCCGGCGGCATCTACGCCACCCACATCCGCGACGAGCTGGCCGGCATCTTGCCAGCGCTGCAAGAGGCTGCATTGACGGCCCGTCAGGCGGGCTTGCCGCTGGTGCTGTCGCACCACAAATGCGCTGGCCCTGCCAACTGGGGGCGCACGCGGGAGACCCTGCCGTTCATCGACCGCCTGGCCGAACACCAGGACGTGAGCATGGACGTCTACCCCTATACCGCGGGCTCCACCGTGCTGCGTGCAGACCTGGTCGACGGCGTCATCGACATCCTGATCACCGGCAGCCAACCCCACCCCGAGATGGCCGGACGCTACCTGGCCGATATCGCGCAGCACTGGGGCGTGAGTCAGCAAGAGGCCTGCCAGCGCCTGATGCCGGGCGGTGCCTGCTACTTCCAGATGCGCGAGGACGACGTGGAGCGCGTCATCGCCCACCCGCTGTCCATGGTCGGCTCCGACGGCCTGCCGCACGACGAGCGGCCCCACCCGCGCCTGTGGGGTGCCTTCCCCCGCGTGCTGGCCAGCTACTGGCGCGAGAAGGGTGTCTTGCAACTGGAGCAGGCCATCCACAAGATGAGCGGCCTGTCGGCCCGGCGCTTCCGGCTGGATGCGCGCGGCGTGGTGCGCCCCGGCAATTACGCCGACATCGTGGTGTTCGACCCCGCCAAGGTCAAGGACATGGCCACCTATGAAAACCCCCTGCAGCGCAGCGCGGGCATTGAGCAGGTGTGGGTCAATGGCGTGCTCAGCTACAGCCCGCAAGACAGCGGGGCTGGCGTGGTGGCACGGGCCGGGCGCTTTATCCGGCGGGGTGGGGCGCAAGCAGCGAGGCACGGCGCATAGATGTGCTATGTATTTGATAGCTACTGAAGACTATTCCACGAGGGCTAGGGCTCAAAATCGCTAAGTGTGTTTGGCTCATTGAGACTATCTATACTGGGCACTTCCATGTACCGAAGGGAGATGCCAATGCGGGTTCGTTCCAACTACTTCAAGGTCGACAACATGCAAGCCGAGGTGGCGTTCTGGAGCAGCCTGCTGCAGATGGAACCCATCAAGGTCAGCACGCATTGGTCGGAGTTTTTGATCGGCGCCACGCGCATTGGCTTCTTGCTCAACGACTTTGGCGACAAGCTGGTGGGCTGCAGCAGCGTGCCGGTGCTGGAGGTGGACGAGGGCACCATGGACGCCACCGTGGCGCGGGCCAAGGCCGCGGGTGCCACGGTGGTGCTGGATGGCCTGGCCAACCCCAAGATGAACAGCATCGTGCTGGCATCGCCGGGCGGCCATGAGTTCGAGCTGTGCAACTGCAAGGCGCACGACTGATCTCCAGCTACCGGGCTTTGCCCGGCCCATCCTTGCCCTTGGCGCTCAGATACGCCACCAGGTCTTCGCGGTCTGTTGCCGTCTCCACGCGGTAGCCCATG
The DNA here is from genome assembly GCF_059418585.1 of Rhodoferax sp. GW821-FHT07G04. NCBI lineage: Bacteria > Pseudomonadati > Pseudomonadota > Betaproteobacteria > Burkholderiales > Comamonadaceae > Rhodoferax > Rhodoferax sp. GW821-FHT07G04. The sequence goes on along the minus strand of NZ_JBWKQD010000002.1, from coordinate 1,203,350 downwards.
CGCTGGCCCGGCACCACCGTCTCGGGGTCGGTCAGCCAGGCCAATAGCAGCTTGCGGTTCCAGCGGTGCTTGGCACCCGCCAGTGCGGGGGAGTAGGCATAGTCCTTGGCTGTGCCGGCCTTGCGGCCCACCACCGTCTGCAAGGCCGGGCCGACCCGGTTCTCGTCCAGGCTGTGGCAGGCCGTGCAGCGCGACTCAAACAGCGTCTGGCCGCGTGCTGCGGACTGGACCTGGGCGGTAGCCCACGGCCCAGCGGCGGCCAGTAGCGCTAGGCACAGGCCAACTGAGTCTTGCTGCAACCGCATCAGGCACCAAACGACAGCGCGCCAGCGGGCAGGGGGCGGCCCAGCGCGCCGGTCAGTGCGGTGTAGTGCATGGTCTCATCGGCCGCCAGGCGGGCGGCGACCTTGGCCAGGTCTTTGCTGCCAAAGGCGGGGATCACGCCCAGGTAGGCATTGATGGCGCCCAGCTCCAGGCGGGCGGCCAGATCCAGCACGTCGGTCTGGTTTTTGAGGGTGTCTGCCTTCAAGGCCTTGGCATAGTCCTCCAGCTTCTTCTCTGCGACCGGTGTGCCGCCCATCTTCTGGATGGTGGCGATCAGCGCGTCGCGGTGGGCCTTGTGGTCGGCCTGAAAGCGCACGGCCACATCGAGCACGCCCTTTTGCAGCAGGCCGCTGCCGGCACCCAGCTGGTAGGCGTTGATGGCCTCGTGCTCCAGGCCCAGGGCCACATTGAGGATGCCCACGTCTTTGGACAGGTCGGCGGACGCGCCTTGGGCCATGGCGTCGCGCCCGGCCAGCATAGCAACGGCCACGGCCGACAGGGTGCCGGTGTGGCTGAGAAAGGCGCGGCGCGCGGTGGGGGATGCGGGGCTGGCGGTGAGGGTTTGGATCACTGAGGGCATGGTTTTCTCCTGGGTGGTTGCTTGTGTTGACTGGGTATGTGGGGCGCAAAGATTCGTACCCCGCACCCTTGCAATACGCGGCGGCCCCGGTCGCGGATGCGATCGCCCCACTGCGCCGCTCGGGTTTGAATCCAAGTGCCGCCGGGCTGCGTAGTCAGTAGGTGATTTGTGTGATGGAAAACCCGTATTCCCAGGTAGTGCCTTTATGTATTTATCCCCTAGCCCCCGTGAAATGGGCGTAACCCGCTATGCATTTGATAGTAATGCCCCTGTGCCCTCCACCTCTGCGTTTGCCAATCGGCATGCCCACCTGTTCCTTCACAATGCGAACATGAACACCGACTCCAACGACGCCCTGCTGATCGCCCTGCTGGAGCGTGTGGCCCAGCAGGACGATGCAGCCCTCAAGGTCTTGTACCGCCAGTGCGCGCCCAAGCTGTATGGCCTGGCGCTGCGCGTCGTTACCCACCGCGATTGGGCCGAAGACGTGTTGCAAGAGGCGTTCTTGAGCATCTGGCGCTCGGCCGCCGACTACCGTGCCTCGCTAAGCCCGCCCATGGCCTGGATGGGCCTGATCGTGCGCAGCCGTGGGCTGGACCTGCTGCGCCGGCGCACGGCCGACCGCAGCCATGTGACGCAGGAGCTGGACGATGCCTTGAGCGCCACGTTGGCCGACGACGCACCCAACCCCATGGACACCACCCAGGCCAGCGAACAGGCCTGGGCCCTGCACCAATGCCTGGCGCGCCTGGATAACAAGCAGCGCGAGGTGGTGAGCCTGGCCTATGTGCGCGACCTCAGCCATGGCGAGCTGGCCCAGCAACTGAGCCTGCCGCTAGGCACGGTCAAGACCTGGATACGCCGTGGCCTGGACCAGTTGCGCCTGTGCATGGCGCGCTTTGCTTGAAGGAGATCACGATGAACCTCCTGAAGAACCCCGAACTCTTGGATCACCTTTCCAGCGCCTATGCCTTGGGCACGCTGCGGGGCGGCGCCCGCCGCCGCTTCGAGGCCCTGGCGCGCGAGCAGGCGCCCATACGCGCTGCCGCGCTGATCTGGCAAAGCCGCCTCTCCAGCATCAATGAATTGCAACCCCAGGTGCAGCCCGATGGTGCGGTCTGGACCCGCATCCACAACCTGGTGCAGAGTGAGAAGGCCAGCAGTGCCCAGGCGGCGGTGCGCGCCCAAGCCGTTGCCACAGAGGCTCGGGCCGGTGGCCTCGCGGCCTGGCTGCGCAGCCTGACGCTGTGGCGCACGGCCTCGGCTCTGGGCGCGCTGGCCACCGTGGCGGCCATCACCGTGAATGTGGGCCAGCGCCAGGAGTTTGGCGGTGAGATTGCGCGCCTGCAAAACCAGTTGTTGGCCGCACCGCAGATCGAATACGTGGCCGTGCTGGCCGACGACCAGGCCGCAGCCTCCATGCTGGTCACTTTCGATCCCAAGGCCCAGAAGCTGACGCTGCAGCGCGTGGGTGCCTATCAGGAGGCGGGCGACCGCTCGCTGCAACTGTGGGCACTGCCGCCCACCGGTGGCCCCAAGTCCCTGGGCGTGCTGGGTCGTGACAAACTGCTGCGCCTGACGGCCGGCGAGCGCGATGTGCGCGAAGTGCCTACGCTGGCCATCAGCCTGGAGCCCAAGGGTGGCGTGCCCAGCGAAACGGGCCCCACTGGGCCTGTGCTGTTCAAGGGTGCCTTGATCCAGAAGATGCTGTAAGAGCCCGCAGCCGGGCTCTGTGCCTCAAGTCCGGCGGCGCCGGGGCACCACATCCAACTGGAACGTCAGCTTGGCGGGGGCCGCACCCACCACCATGGGTTGTGGTGCCTTCTCCACGAGCTGGATAGCATGCCAGACCTTGACGCTGGCCGCACCATCGGGCACGTCCTCCACTACGGCCACGCCGTTGGCCTCGGTCTTCACTGTCCATGGCGACTCGGCCACATAGACATGGCCGCTCATCGATCCGTGGATGAAGCAGCCCAGCAGCACCGCACCCATCGCACCGGGCTTGTCCAGCGTCAGCACGGTGGAGCTGGCGGGCTTGCCCTCGCTCTTGCCCTCTAGCCGCAGCGACAGGCCGTCGGCCGGATTGGGTGTGGCGCTGGCCAGCGTGCCGGGCAGGGTCATGCGCACATGGTGGTCCCAGGCGTCGTTGTTGGTGAAGCGCACCTTGGCCCCCACACCGACAACGGTCACGTTGGGGATGAACTGCATCTTCTCCTGGTTGACATTGGCGGCCAGCGGCAGCGCCGCCTTCTTGGCCGCACCGGGGGCACTGGGGTGCACGATGACGACGGCATCGGGCACGGGCTTGCCGTCTTTGTCCAGCACCAGCACTTCCAGCGTGCCGGCCTGGGACAGGCCTGCCAGCGTCAGCGCCGCCACAGCAGAAGCGATGGTGCGCAGTGGCCTTTTCTGTTGCAGTTTGTCGGTCATGGCGTCTTGCCTTTCTTGTTTCATTTACTTGACGGTGATCACATCGCGGTGCAGCGGCGCCAGCTTGGCCAGCAACTGGTTCTGTGCGGTGAACGGAATGCCGCGGGCATCCATCGCACTTTGCAGCACTTCCACCAGGGCATTGAAGTCGCTCTTGGTGATGTCCAGGTTGCCGTGGACCGTCTTCATGTCTGCGCCCTTGTAGACGCAGGGGCCACCCATTGCGGCGCAGAACTGGTCCACCAGTTGCTCCTTGACGCGCTGCTGGTTGGCGGGTTTGAAGTGGGGGCCGGTGCGCGGGTCGGCCAGCAGCCGCACCATGAATTCGTCCATCAACTGCACCAGGCCGGCCTTGCCGCCGAAGCTGTCGAACAAGGGGCTGTTGGCCGCTGTCGGAGCGGATGCGGTCTGGGCCAAGGCAGGCATGGCGATGCAGGCCGACGCAGCCAGCATCAGGGTGGGGACGAGGGTGGTGAATGTTTTTTTCATGGGAATCTTTGCGTAAAAAAGGGATGGGTTAGAACGCGAACTGGGCCGACAGGTAATAGCCGCTCTGGTTGCGCGCCGCCGTCACGCCGGGCACGATGCGGCCCAGGTCGGCATAGGCCAGCGTCACTGACACGTTCTTGTTGGGCGCCCAGGCCAGGAAGAGGTCTTTCCACGGGTCTTCGGCCAAGCCCTTGCCCAGGCCGGCGGCCTGGCCCAGGTCTTCCAGATTGTTGGGCTTGGCGCGGTACTCAGCGCCGATCGCCCAGTTCTTGCTCAGCAGGTAGGCCACCGACACCTCGGGTACCCACGAGCGGCCGTCTTTGCCCGGCGCGGCGGAGCCAAAGCCCAGCAGACCGTTCTGGTTGGCATTGGTGTTGCGCAGCGTGGCGTTCAGCAGCACGCCCTGGGCCAGGAACAGCTTGGTGGCGCTGACATAGAAGTCCGTGCCATTGGTCTTGGTGTCCAGGAAATTGAAGACTGAGTTCAGCGAGCCGGGCGTCACCGACTTGTATTCCAGGCCCACGGCGATCTGCGGCATCAGCGTGTCGCTGTCCAGCACGGCGTCACCCGCCACCTTGACCTTCACGCCCACCACGTCCATCTGGATGTGCTGGCCCGGTGTCACGCCAAACGGGGCCACGCCATTGAGCGCAATCGCGGGCGAGGCGTCAAAGTCTTGCCGGGCCAGCGACAGCTCCACCCGGTCGTGGATGCCCACGGCCGCGCCATAGACGTTCAGCCCAAAGTCCTGTGTCGTGGTGCGGGTCACAAAGGCCGAGCCGCCGATTTCGCCCGCCGTGGCATTGCTGCCAATCACGGCCCAGGGCGTCAGCCCCCCGCCGGCCGCGCCGTCGATGGAGCTGACTCCGCCGGTCAGCAGCAGCTTGCCGGTGTCTGCCTGGGCAGCGGTGGTGCAGGCCAGCCCGGCGGCGCCGAGCAGGAGCACAGTGGTCATATGTTTCATAGAAGTCCTTCAAGGGTTGAATGCAGGTAAGGGGGAGGGGCAGTCCGCCACGCCGGCAGCGGGATGCGCGGGCGTGGCGGTATCTGTGTTGGGATACGCAGCGCAGCCCCGTCTGGATTCAGGACTAAGGGAAAACCGTCAGAAAATTTTCAGCCAGGTCACCGGCCGGTGGCCCCGGCCGCGGTTATGCTCCTGACCGCACGCAAACCCCATGGCGATCCCGTGGGGTTTGCTGTATTGTCAGATTGAGTTTGGCTACCCGCCAAGTCTTCAGTCCATCTTGAAACCTGCTGCAGGACACGACCCTGCAAGGAGTAAAAGCGTATGCCGCCGTATGAGCCGTTGCGTCTGCACGTGCCCGAGCCCACTGGGCGACCGGGACACGACACGGACTTTTCCTACCTCCCCCTTTCTGAAGCCGGCGCCGTCCGACGCCCCCCGGTTGATGCGCAAGCCGCACAGACCAGCGACCTGGCCTTCACGCTGATACGGGTGCTCGACAAGGACGGCAACGCAGTCGGCCCCTGGGCGCCGAACCTGAGCGTGGACCAGTTGCGCAAGGGCCTGCGCCACATGATCAAGACGCGTGCCTTCGACGCCCGCATGCAGATCGCGCAGCGGCAGAAGAAGATGTCGTTCTACATGCTGTCCCTGGGCGAAGAGGCCATCTCGTGCGCCCACGCCATGGCACTGACGGATGGCGACATGTGCTTCCCCACCTACCGCCAGCAAGGCCTGCTCCTGGCCCGTGACGACTGCAATATGGTGGAGATGATCTGCCAGTTGTACTCCAACGAAAACGATCCGTTGAAGGGCCGCCAACTGCCGGTCATGTACTCCAGCAAGAAGCAGGGCTTCTTCTCCATCTCCGGCAACCTGGCCACGCAGGTGATCCAGGCCGTGGGCTGGGCCATGGCTTCGGCCATCAAGGGCGACACCAAGGTCGCGTCCAGCTGGATCGGCGATGGCGCCACCGCCGAGGCCGATTTCCACACCGGCGTCACCTTTGCCCACGTCTACCGCGCGCCGGTGATCCTGAACGTGGTCAACAACCAGTGGGCCATCTCCACCTTCCAGGCCATTGCCGGTGGCGAGGGCACGACCTTCGCCGCGCGCGGCGTGGGCAGCGGCATTGCGTCGCTGCGCGTCGATGGCAACGACTACCTGGCGGTGTACGCCGCATCCCAATGGGCGCTGGAGCGTGCGCGCCGCAACCTCGGGCCTACGCTGATCGAATGGGTTACCTACCGCGCAGGACCCCACTCCACATCCGACGACCCCAGCAAGTACCGGCCCGCCAATGACCCGGCGCGCTTCCCGCTGGGCGACCCCATCGCCCGCCTGAAGCAGCACCTGATCAAGATCGGTGCCTGGTCCGATGCCGAGCACGATGCCGCGCAGAAGGAGCTGGAAGCCGAAGTCACGGCTGCGCAGAAGGAAGCCGAACGCTATGGCACGCTGGCCGATGGCCACGTGCGCAGCCCGGCTGAGATGTTTGAAGATGTTTACAAGGACATGCCGGCACACCTGCGCCAGCAGCGCCAGGAGCTGGGAATATGAGCACGGAAAATTCGACCCCAATGACAATGATCCAGGCGCTGCGCAGCGCCATGGACGTGATGCTGGAGCGCGACGACAACGTCGTCATCTACGGCCAGGACGTGGGCTACTTCGGCGGCGTGTTCCGCTGCACCGAAGGCCTGCAAAAGAAGTACGGCACCTCGCGTGTGTTCGATGCCCCCATCTCCGAGGGCGGCATTGTCGGCACCGCGGTGGGCATGGGCGCCTACGGTTTGCGCCCGGTCATCGAGATCCAGTTCGCGGATTACGTCTACCCCGCCACCGACCAGATCGTGTCCGAGGCGGCGCGCCTGCGCTACCGCTCGGCCGGTGACTTCACCTGCCCCATGACGATACGCATGCCCTGCGGCGGCGGCATCTACGGCGGGCAGACGCACAGCCAGAGCCCCGAGGCCATGTTCACCCAGGTCTGCGGTCTGCGCACGGTGATGCCGTCCAACCCGTACGACGCCAAGGGCCTGCTGATTGCCTCCATCGAGAACGACGACCCCGTCATATTTTTGGAACCCAAGCGCCTGTACAACGGCCCGTTCGATGGCCACCACGACAAACCCGTCGTGCCCTGGTCCAAACACCCCATGGGCAATGTGCCCGAGGGTTACTACACCGTGCCGCTGGACACCGCGGCCATCTTCCGCCCGGGCAAGGCCCTGACCGTGATCGCCTATGGCACCATGGTCTATGTGTCGGAAGCGGCCGCCGCCGAGAGCGGCGTGGACGCTGAAATCATCGACCTGCGGTCCATCTGGCCGCTGGATCTGGAGACCATTGTGAATTCCGTGAAGAAGACCGGCCGTTGCGTCGTGGTGCACGAGGCCACCAAGACCAGCGGCTTTGGCGCCGAGCTGGTGTCGCTGATCCAGGAGCATTGCTTCTACCACCTGGAGGCGCCGATCGAGCGTGTCGCCGGTTGGGACACACCCTATCCGCACGCCCAGGAATGGGACTATTTTCCCGGCCCCAAGCGGGTCGCTGAAGCGTTCAAACGCGTGATGGAGGCATGATGGGAATCCATATCATCAAGATGCCCGACATCGGCGAAGGCATTGCAGAAGTCGAACTGGTTGCCTGGCATGTGAAGGTGGGCGACATGGTGGTCGAGGACCAGGTCCTGGCCGATGTGATGACCGACAAGGCCACGGTGGAGATTCCCTCCAGCGTGTCCGGCAAGGTGCTGGCTTTGGGTGGCGCCGTGGGCCAGGTCATGGCCGTGGGTTCCGAGGTCATCCGCATTGAAGTGGAAGGCGCGGGTAATCTGAAGGAGGGGGCTGCAGCCCCCGCAGCTGCCGCGCCTGCACCGGCCGCTGCCGCAGCGCCTGCCAAGGCACCGGCGGGGACACCCGCTCCTACGCCGGCACTCGCTGCAGCCCCGGTTGCCGCGGCCTCAGCCAAGGCGGCACCAGCCCCTGCGGCCACAGCCCCCGCCCGCAATGGCAACGGCAATGGCAATGGCGCCAAGGCACCTGCGGCCTTGGTGCGTGCCCCTGGCGACAAGCCCATTGCCTCACCCGCCGTGCGCCGCGCGGCTTGGGACCTGGGCGTGGAACTGCAGTTCGTGCCCGGCACCGGCACGGCGGGCCGCATCACACACGAAGACCTGCAGGCCTATGTGACCCGCGCCCAGAGCCAGCCGTCCGGTGTGGCTGATCAGCGTTATGCGCAACGCCTGGACGAGCAGACCGTGCCCGTCATCGGCCTGCGCCGCAAGATCGCGCAGAAGATGCAGGAGGCCAAGCGTCGCATTCCGCATTTCACGTATGTGGAAGAAGTTGACATGACGGAGCTGGAAGCCCTGCGCGTCAAGCTCAATGCCCAGCACGGCAAGGAGCGCGGCCGCCTGACGGTGCTGCCTTTCCTGGTGCGCGCCATGGTGTTGGCCGTGCGCTCGCACCCCGAGGTGAATGCCCGTTATGACGACGAGGCCGCGGTGGCCACGCGCTATGGCGCGGTGCACTTAGGGGTTGCCACGCAGACCGAAGGCGGCCTGATGGTGCCGGTGATGCGCCATGCCGAAACGCTGGACCTGTGGGCCTGTGCCGCCGAGGTCACACGCCTGGCCGAGGCCGCACGCACCGGCAAGGCCACGCGCGACGAGCTGACTGGCTCCACGATCACGCTGACCAGCCTGGGTGCATTGGGCGGCATCGTCAGCACACCGGTGATCAACCACCCCGAGGTGGGCATCGTCGGTGTCAACCGCATGGTCGAACGCCCCATGGTGCGCAATGGCGCCGTCGTGGTGCGCCAGATGATGAACCTGTCCTCGTCCTTCGACCACCGCGTGGTGGACGGCATGAACGCGGCGGAATTTGTACAAAAGATACGTGGCTACCTGGAATGTCCGGCCACCTTGTTTGTGGAGTAAGCGGACATGGATATTCAACACACTACGTTATTGGTCATAGGCGGCGGCCCCGGCGGCTACATCACCGCCATTCGCGCCGCGCAACTGGGCATCGCCACCACGCTGGTCGAAGGTGAACAGCTGGGCGGCACCTGCCTGAACATTGGCTGCATTCCATCCAAGGCCATGATCCACGCGGCCGAGGCCTTCCACCAGGCGCACCACTTCATGGGTGACAGCACGCTGGGCATCCATGTAGAGGGCGCACGCATCGACGTGACGCAGACCGTGCGCTGGAAAGATGGCATCGTCGCGCGGCTCACCGGCGGCGTGGGCGCCTTGCTGAAGAAGCACGGTGTCAAGGTCGTCAAGGGTTGGGCCACCATCGTGGACGGCAAGACCGTGGACGTGGCCAAGGACGGCGCCGACACGGCACCCGTGCGCATCCAGGGCGAGCACATCGTGCTGGCCACGGGTTCAGTCGAGCTGGGCCTGCCCGGCATGCCGTTTGGCGGCCGCGTCATCTCGTCCACACAGGCCTTGTCGCCCGACAGCATCCCCAAGAAGTTGGTGGTGGTGGGCGGCGGCTACATCGGCCTGGAGCTGGGCCTGGTCTACCGCAAGCTGGGCAGCGACGTGACCGTGGTGGAGGCGCAAGACCGCATCCTGCCGCTGTACGACGAAGAACTGACCAAGCCCGTGGCCGCATCTCTGCGCAAGCTGGGCGTGCAGGTGCAACTGGGCAGCAAAGTCCAGGGCCTGAACACCGCTGGCGATGCCGTGCGTGTGCAAGATGCTGCAGGCCGCGAGAGTGAGCTGGCGGCTGACCAGGTGCTGGTCGCCATCGGCCGCGTGCCCCACACCCACGGCTGGGGGCTGGAGAAGCTGATGCTGGCCATGAATGGCCGCTCCATCCAGGTCGACGACCAGTGCCGCACTTCCATGCGCAACGTCTGGGCGATTGGCGATTTGACGGGCGAGCCCATGCTGGCCCACCGGGCAATGGCGCAGGGGGAAATGGTGGCGGAAATCATTTCGGGTAAACGCCGCCATTTCACCCCTGCGGCCATCGCTGCGGTCTGCTTCACCGACCCCGAGGTGGTGGTGGCAGGGCAAACGCCCACGGACGCGGCCAAGGCCGGGTTGGACTGCATCACGGCCCAGTTCCCGTTCGCGGCGAATGGCCGCGCCATGACGCTGGAATCCACCGATGGCTTTGTGCGCGTCGTCGCCCGCCGCGACAACCACCGCATCGTCGGCTGGCAGGCGGTGGGTGCGGGTGTGTCGGAGTTGAGCACGGCCTTCTCACACTCGCTGGAGATGGGCGCCACGCTGGAAGATGTGGCCCACACCATCCACGCACACCCCACGCTGGGTGAGGCGGTGCAAGAGGCAGCGCTGCGCGCGCTGGGGCACGCGCTGCATATCTAGCGCGGTGGCATGCAATGGGGCGGCCGGTGCGCTGGCTGCCCCATTTATACCTAATTTGGGTTTATTGAGGCTCTGTCGAAGAGATTTTTAGTAAAATTGGCCTCTAGCCCTCGTCAAATATGCTTGTGTTGCTCCTAAATCAGGAGTAATCCTCAGGGAGGCTTTGCATGAACGGTGACACAGCACCCACCCCACGGCCCGGCAGCGCGGCACCCTGGTGGCTGCCATGGTGAAACCCGAGCAAGCCCGCCAACTCGCGCTGGCCCTGCCCCAGGCCACCGAGTCACCCCACTTCGACTACACCTCGTTTCGCATAGGCACCAAAATTTTTGCGACCATGCCGCCGGGCGAAGAGTTCCTGCACGTGTTTGTTGACGAGGCCCAGCGCGCGCCGCTGATCGACCTGCAGCCAGAGGCCTACCAGGCACTGCACTGGGGTGACAAGGTGGTGGGCATCAAGGTCGTTTTGGCCCGAGCCGATGCGGTCACCGTGCAAGAACTGCTGCGCCGAAGCTGGCTGCGCAAGGCGCCTAAGCGGCTGGCGGCGACGTTGGTCTAGCGCAGAAGCCTTGGTCGGTCGCGACGACACTGTTGGTTAAACTGGGACTGTCAATAATATAAAAACGCACCGCATGGTTGCGCGCGCTTGTGGGGGGCGATGAAAGCGCCGGAACATGATGATCTATTTTTACAAAATGTTCAGTGAAACGCGTTGGCTATGAAGAAGACCACATTCCCTACGCCGCCACCTGAATACCAAGCAGAGTTTGTCCGCTCGGACGGAAAGTGGACGCGTCAGTTCAATTGCGGCGAAAAGCTGCGAGTTGAGAGTTACAACAGTTTCGGTGGGTGCAATGTGATGATTCGGCGCATTGACCTCGGTGTAGGGTGGAGCTTCAGCGTGAGTTCAAAAGAAGTGTCCGAAATGGAATTCACCCGGGAAGACGCTGAGGCCGCTTCGCGGCTTATCGAGAACACTTTAGAGTGGAGTGTCGGCGAGACTACCTCCCATGAAGGAAGGGAAGCCGTGAAGTATGTGGCGCGCTCAAAGGAGAATGATCAAGTTGTGGAGACAATTCTTTTCGACCTTGAGAGTGGCGTGCCGTTGCAAACTCTGACATTCAATCTACGTGGTGAGCAAGGCTTGGAAATTCGCACCAAGAACGTTCGAATCGGCGGAATTGATCAGAGTTTGTTTGAACTACCCGAGGGTTGTACGGTACGACGCATCTCAAGGTCAGGGCGGGGCCACAGTGGCTAACGAGCTATGCAACTCGGATGCCTTGCGGTGTCCGCCCGCTCCATGAGATCCTGACGCAAGTCGCTGGTTACACGCACATTGCGCATCAATGTCTACCACCAAGGTGTTAAAACGATCGGCTATTGCCTTGGCGTTTTCGCTAGTTCTGCTTGCCTTCCTGGGGCCCTGGGTGTTGTATCTACTTGGCCTGTGCGGTTCTGTCGGAAAGCCCGTGCTGCCTGCATCCATCGCTTCGAAGGCCGAGCAACTTGCCGTTGGCAGCGGGCCCGAGGCACAGGTGAGCCGCGCATGGCAGAGGTCAATCCCTATACGTATTTATTCACGGCGTTTGAGTCATCCAATGAGAGCTCGGCCATGCTGGTTGCGTGGCGGGTTGCGTCGTCACACAACCTGGAGCACCGACGCTATAGAGGCATGTCGTGGTGGCATCTGTCAGGCGCGGCACTGACTATCTGGCTCACGCGCAACTGGTCTATCGAGCAGCTGCTATCCAAAGAGGTAGAGCTTGAGCGAAGACGTAGGGAACATCCTTTCAACGATGAGGACGAATGAACTCTGATTGAAGTTACACAAAGAGAGGACTGCTGACGGTCGGCTCGGCATTCAAGCGCACACGCGCCACAAATCCGCTTCGAAAGACTTGTTGCTAAACCGACTTTCCACGCGCAATTCTCCTTTCTGCAGCCGCCTTCAGCATCGGCCAAGTCGACTCCAACCAATCCTTCGCTTCCTTGTTTCCCTCGCGTGCAGCAAGCGTGAGGAGTTCCTCTGCTTGGTGAAGGTTGGTGAGAGAATAGTTATGCATAGCGGCCCTATGCATCTCCTGCGAGAGATGAAACGTGGCTTCGATGTCGCCCGCTTTCACTTTTTTCTCTAGATCGGCTACGTACTCCAAGTGTGCGGCGTCTGCCTCGGATTTGTAGTCGCGGATTCTGATCTTCGTGTGCGAGTTCAGATCTATGAGGGAGAAGACGATACGGCCAAGTGCTTGCTCAGCTTCGTCGGGCGACAGTTCTTTGAAGTATGAAACTTCTGGGCGAACCCCATCGAAGCTCTTGGATCGAAGCAACTGTGTTTCGTTTGACGGGACTGAGTGAAAGATGATCTCACCGTACTCTTCGTCGTAGTGAATGACCAGATCTCGCTTTTCCATTGTGTAATTTCGATCTGAAGATCGTCTGAATTCAGTTGGCAGTGAGGCGGGCCATGGGCTGTCGCGATGACAGCTTAGGTTTCAAACCACCACCTCTGCATTAGCAACAGGAACCTCATACGCCTTTCACGGCAGATAGACCTTGTTGAACTAACCGCCGCAGGGGCACTCGCGATAGGGGCTTGAAAGTCTCGTCCCGGAGTTTAGAGCAGATTACTAACAGGCTGGGCTCAATACAGTTCCTCGGTCACCAGCATGCGCAGCATGCCATCCAGCGCCTGGACCTCCAGGCCCGGTAGGGCCGTCTGGTCGACCAGCATCTGCGCCATGGACGCCAGCGCATCCTTGGCAGGCCAGGTTTCGGGTTTCCACAGGCGTGCGCGGTTGACCGCGCGACCGCAGTGCAAATACGCCTCTTGTACTTGCACATGAAGCGCGAACTGCGGGGGCTTGCCGGCGTGGGCCAGGCGCGCCAGCCAGTCGGGCTGGCGGCTGACCACCGCCGTGCCATTGACGCGCAGCAACTCGTCGCGCCTCGGTATCGCGAATGACAGACCCACGCCGCCGGTCTCGATGATGTTGCGCAGCGTGTCGGCGCGGCGGTTGCCCGGGCGCTCGGGGATCAGCAGGCTGCCATCGGCCAGCACCTGCACAAAACCCGGCGGGTCGCCGCGCGGGGACACGTCCACACTGCCGTCCGCGCCGGTGGATGCAATGTCCACCCACGGCGACAGCGCGATGAAGGCGCGCATGTGCGTATCCAGCGCCGGGCGCACCTTGGCCTGCACCAGCGCGCTGGGCTCGGGCAGCAGGCCACGCAACTGCGCCACGCTGCGCACGGTGTATGCGTCGTCCGTCACGCCAGCACCTGGTCCGTGCGCACGATGAGGGCGAAGTCGCTGCCCAGCGTGGTGATGTGCGCGCGGTGCAGTACCTCGGCCGTCAAGGCCTCACCGTGCGGGTCGCGTTGCTCGAAGCAGACACAGGCATCCTCGACAAACTGCATGCGGTAGCCCAGGTCGCAGCCCATGCGGGTGGTGGTAGACGTGCACATGTCGGTACTGATGCCGGAAATGGTGATGTCCTGCACACCGCGTGCGTCCAGCCAGTCTTGGAGTGGTGTGCCGATGAAGGCGCTGTGCACCTGCTTGGCACACAGCAGTTCGTCGTCGCGCGGTTCGAAGCCGGGCTTGAGCGCGTTGCCGGGCTGGTCGGGGCGCAGTGTGGATTGAGGCTCGGTGGAGTCGTGCCGCACGATGACCACCGGTGCGCCATGGGCACGCCAGTGGGCCAGCAGGCGCAGGGCTTGCTGCTCGGCGCCGGGGTTGTTGCGGCGGCCCCAACTGGGGTGGTCAAAACCCTGTTGGTAGTCCACCAAGACAAGGGCGTGGTTGGGTGTGGGTGTCATGGCGATGGCTTCCTTGGCAGGTGTGTGGGGTGGGCTGTGGTTGGAAATTCTAGGAAAAATGACGCGTTTTGAGGAGTGGCCAAATAGACAACCTTGTGGTTAAATCGGCCATCATGCGCGTTGCCATTCCCATCCAAACCGAGACCGTGGCCTCCAGCGTGGCCAATGTGCTGGACGTCTTGCACAGCGCTAACCGCTATGCGGGGCGCACCGTGTTTGAAACGGGCGTGTTGGCCGCGTCGCAAAGGCCGGTGGGTGCCCAAGGTGTGGTGCTCAAGCCGCAGGCCGGGTTCGAGGCTTTGCGCGATTGCGACCTGGTGCTGGTGCCCGCCGCGCGCGGGCCGGTGGCCCAGGTGCTGGCGGGCAGCGCACCGTTGCGCCAGCTGTTGCCCGATTGGTTGCGCCCAGGCCGCCAACTGGCCAGCGTGTGCGCCGGTGCCCAGGTGCTGGCGGGCACGGGCCTGCTGGATGGCCGGCGTGCGACCACGTTCTGGGGTGACGCCCGCGAGGTGCGCGAGGCCTTCCCGGCCGTGCAATGGCGCTTTGAACACATGGTGGAGCGCGATGGTCCCATCATGACCAGCGGCGGCGGCAGTGCCGGCATAGACCTAGCGCTGGCCGTGGTGGAACAAGAGGCAGGCATCGAGTTGGCACAACGCGTGGCGGCCGCCATGCTGTTTGACCACCGGCGCGGGCCGCAGAGCAACTACTTTCCGCTCCTGCCCAGCCCCAGTGCCCAGGACGCGCTGGTGGCTGCCGCCCAGCAGCGCCTGCGCACGGCCTTCACCGAGCCACCCGACGTGCCCACGCTGGCCGCCGCGCTGCACACCAGCCCGCGCAACCTGCTGCGCCGTTTCAAGGCCGAGACGGGCCTGACGCTACAGGCCTACGCCATGCGCCTGCGGCTGGAGGCTGCCAAGGCACTGCTGGAAGACCAGGCCACCATCGACCAAGCTGTGGCGGCCGTGGGGTATGTGGACCGTGCGTCGTTCAGCCGTGCGTTCAAGGCGCACTATGGCGTGCCGCCCATGGCATTTCGGGCAAGGCGTCAAAGCGAAAATAGGAGCTAACCCTCGTAGAGTATGCCTATGCCGCTATTACATTCGTAGCAATGGCAATCAGCGTGCCTTCCAGTATTTGGAGTACACCGCCAGCACATTCGTCTTCACCACGTCCGCGCCCGAGCGCGCGTCTTTGACGACGATGGCGTATTCGTCCGGGTTGGTGGTGTTCTGCCGCCATTGCCAGCCGGTGTAGCCCACACTGGCGGCGTTCATGCGCTGCAGGCCGGCGTCCAGGTAGAAGGTGGTGGGGTCGTCGCCGGTGCGCACGCCAAACTGTTGGATGAAGACCGGCACCCCGCGCGTGTTGCGCATGGCCACCAGGGCACCCAGGCGTGACTCCATGCTGGCAATGTTCTCGGCCTGCGTGCCACCGGTGCGCAGAAACAGGTTGCCGGTGTAGACCACGCGGTTGGCCCAGCGGGTGGCGGGTATGTAGGCCTCATCACACAGGTTGATGTTGTAGCCATCGCGTGCACCCACCAGGAAGGGTGTGCGCTTATCGCCGGCCTGGTCTTCAATCGCGGCCATCAGCTCCTGGTAGAAGGCCGATACCTCCGCAGCGTGCGACGCATCGCGCCCATCCAGTGGTTCGGGCAGTAGCTCGTAGAAGGCAATCTGCGGATAGCCCTTGAGCAGTCCGGCCAGGTGGATCCAGGCCTCCTTGAACAGCTGGCGCTGTGTCATGTCGGTCCAGAAGTTGCGGCCGCCGGGGTAGTTGCCGCGCGGGTCGCAGTAGTTGGCCATGCCGGTACTTTGCGTGCCGCTTTGGCCGCAGTTGGAGTCGATGACGGGTATGACCCACAGGCCTGCGTCTATGCACCACTTCACCTCGGTGAGGAAGCGGCTCAGGTGAGCGGGGTCAAAGTGACCGGGCGCAGTATCGGCGCGGCTTTCCACATCGGTGCTGCCATACAGGCCCCACCAGCGTATCAAGACCCGCACCACGGTGGCACCCTGGGCAGCGATGGTGGCCGCATCAAAGCTCTGCATTTCACCCCAGGTGCCTTCGTTCATGCCGCGCAGCAGCGCGGGCTTGCCGTCGGGGCCTAGCATTTGCGGGCCGCTCAGGCTTAGTCGTGCGGGCGGGGGAGGAGGTTGGGTTGGCGGCGGCGACGTGGGGGTGTCGCCCCCGCTGCTGCCACCGCCACCACAGGCCACCGCCGTGGTGGCACCAGCCAAGGAGATCAAGGCGGCTCGGCGATTCATCAGGCGGTGCTGTCTCTGCATGCATGTGATTGGGCCGCAACGCCCGGTGGCGGTAAAGGGCTAAACCGGTGAGCCGTGGTTTGGGTGCGGTGGGTGGTTGAGTTGCGGCCCTGAATGGGCGGCTTGCTACACGCTCTGCCCCGCCCAGGCGCGGCATTGCTGGCGCACCACTTCGGGCAGCAGGTGCTCGCGCTGGGCGATGCCGCGTATCCAGCTCGCGTCGTTGCCCATGCCGGCCAGTTCGCCGCGCAGATAGGCCAGCGCGCCGGTGGCGTGCAAGGCCGCCGCATGCGGCTCCAGTGCAGCCAGCGTGGTGTAGATGTCGTCGCGCAGCGTGCGGTGCTCGCCGGTCTTGGGGTCTACAAAGGTGCCGTCCAACCCGAAGCGGCAGGCCTGGAAGCGGTTGAAGGTGTAGGGCAGGTAGTCGTCTTCCACCGGTTCAAAGGGACGCTCCATGCTGATCCAGCGGGCCAGGCATTGCACCAGGCCGGCCATGGCCGCGGCCTTGTGGATGGTCAAGGGGGTATCGAGCACTCGCACCTCGATGGTCCCGTATTCGGGCTTGGGGCGTATGTCCCAATAAAAGTCCTTCATGCTTTTGACGACGCCGGTGCGCGCCATCTTGTCGAAGAAGACGTTGAAGTCCTCCCAGTTCAGCACAAAGGGCGCGCGGCCCGACAGCGGAAACGCAAACACCGAGTTCAACCGTGCGGAATGGAAGCCCGTGTCCGTGCCTTGCACAAAGGGCGACGAGGCCGACAGCGCGATCAGGTGCGGGATGAAGCGCGACAAGCCATGCAGCAGCAGCAAGGCCTCATTCGGCCCCGGGCAGCCGATGTGCACGTGCTGGCCGAAGATCGTGAATTGCTTGGACAGATAGCCATACAACTCGGCCACGCGGTGGAAGCGCGGTGTGTCGTAGATGCGGCGCTCGCTCCAGTGCTGGAAGGGGTGCGTGCCGCCACCGGAGAGGCCCAGGTTCAACTGCGCGGCGCACTGCACCAGGGCGTCGCGTATCTCGGTCAGTTGCGACAGCACCTCAGCATGCGTGGTGCACACGCCGGTGCACAGCTCGATCATGCTGTCGGTGATCTCGGGAGTGACCAGGCCTGGCAGCTTGCGCCGGTTGACCAGGCGCAACAGGTCGGCCGAGCCGGGGCTCAAGTCAAAGTCGTGCAGGTTGACGATCTGCAGCTCCAGTTCCACGCCCATGGTCAGGGCGCGCGATTCCGCGAAGCTTCCTAGGCTCATGCTGGTGCTCCCTGTTGGTTGGGTATGGTGTGGCCGGGCAACTCGCCGGCCATGCGCAAACCCCATTGCACGACGATAGGCCCCAGCAGTTCCATGATGGCGATGGCACTGAAGACAATGGGCGCCACCTGGGTGGCAAAGGCCGGGTGGCTGATCTGCAGGTCGGCCAGCAACACCAGGGCCGTGCCGGAGATGGGCGTCAACGTCAACGTCAGCGCTAACGACTGGCGCAGGCTGATGCCGCTCCAGTGCGCGCCGGCGGCCACCACCACGCCTTTGACGAGTACCCGTGCCAACAGCAGCACCACCGCCGCCACACCGCCCACGGCCAATGCGGACACTGACCATGAGGCACCCACAATCACAAACAGCATCAACACCAGCACCCCGCCTGCCGTGCCGAAGTGGCGTGGCCAGATCCAGGGGCGGTGCGAGGTATTGCGCAGCAGCACGCCGGCCAAGAGTGGTACCAGCAGGGTGGACAGGTTGAGCATGCGTGCCGTGGTCAGGGCCAGCAGGATCAGCCCCAACAGCAGCAGCACGGAGTTCTCGTCGCGCAGGTCCAGCCGGCGCGCAACCCAGGACACCAGGCCGCACAGCAGGGCCGCCACCAGGAAAGACCCGCCAAAGGTATACAGCGGCTGGGTGGTGGCGAATATCCAATCGCCCACGGTGTCCAGGTGCAGCCAGGCAATGCCCAGCTTGTGCAGCAGTACCGCAAACAAGGTGTTCAGTGCCGTCATGATGACCATGCGTTCGGTCACCTGGCCGGCGGAATGCAGCTCGCTCGATACGCGGCCTATGACGGCAGCCGATGTGGCCAGCGTCAGCGTGGCGCAGGCCAGCGCGACCCCCATGCTCAGGCCCAGCCAGCGCAGCGATGTCAGCACTACCAGGAAGCTGCACAAGGCCTCGGCCAGGCTGGTGCACAGCAGGCCGGGGTTGGCACGCAGCCAGCGCAGGCTGACGCGGCTGCCCAACTCGAACAGCAGCAGGCCCAAGGCCAGATCCACGATGACACGGACCACGCCGCTCTGGTAGTGCAGGCTGTCGCCCCGCCCCATGGCGGCAATCACCATGCCCACGGCGCTGTAGCCGACGATGCGCGGCAGCCCCGCCTTGCGGAACACCAACTCGCCCAGGCAGCCACCGGTGACCAGCATCAGCGCCGACCAGAAGATCACGTCGGGTTGCAGAGGCCAGGGCGCGATGTGCAGGTAGCCAGCCAAGAGGTCAAGGTTCATGTTCAATCCAACCCCAGCTTGGGGTGCTGTTGCGATTGAGCAACCTTAGCCTGCGCCGCACGGCGGTCCTGTGCGCTGGGACACAGACCACGCGGCAATTGGTCTGGTCTGGCTGACGGCTTTTTTGGGGGCAGGCGGACTTTGCCGGAAACCTATTTCGCCAGAGGTGCCAACTGCCGCAAGATCGCGTGCGCTGCCGTGATGCGCGCGGGAATCGGATAGTTCTTGTTT
The DNA here is from genome assembly GCF_059418585.1 of Rhodoferax sp. GW821-FHT07G04. Lineage (NCBI taxonomy): Bacteria > Pseudomonadati > Pseudomonadota > Betaproteobacteria > Burkholderiales > Comamonadaceae > Rhodoferax > Rhodoferax sp. GW821-FHT07G04. The sequence goes on along the minus strand of NZ_JBWKQD010000002.1, from coordinate 1,184,386 downwards.
GCCAGCATCACGATGCCGATTTTTTGGCTCGGCACGAAGGCCACATAGCTGCCGAACCCGCCGGTGGAGCCGGTCTTGTTGAACAGGGTTCGCCCCGACTGGCCTTGTGGAGGCACCCGCCGCTTGGCCGCGACGCTCTCCAGGATCATGGTGTAGGAGTTGCCATCCAGCAAGCGTGTCAGCGTGACGGGATAGGGGTAGCGCTCCCACCCCAAGCCCTGCACCATGGCACCTGCGCTGAAGTAGCCGATGTGGGTGCCGTTGACGGCGCGCCGCATGGGCTCTTCCAACTGATCTGGCTCGATGTTGGCTTGCACGTAGCGGATCATGTCGGCGGCTGTTGACTTGACGCCGTAGGCCTGTGCATCCAGTACGCCGGGGTTTACGCGCACGGCCTTGTTCCCCTTGTCATATCCCCACGCATAGCTGCTCATCGCACTGTCTGGAACGCGGATGTAGCTATTGGTCAGGCCCAGTTGGGGGAAGAGCTGCGTTTCCATGGCGTCGGCAAAATCGCTGTTCAGGGCCAGGCCGGTGATATGCCCGAGCAGACCTATGCTGGGGTTGGAGTATTGGCGCTGCGCGCCAGGTGCGGCTTGCGGTTTCCATTGCTGGAAGTAGTCGACCATCTGGTCGTTTGAGACTTCATCGGGAAACTGCAGTGGCAGCCCGCCAGCGGTGTAGGTGCCCAGGTGCAGCAGCGTCGCCTTGTCGATGGCGTGGCCTTTGAGCTGCGGCAGGTACTTGCTGGGGTGGTCGTTCAGCGACAGCTTGCCCTGCACCTGCGCATATGAAGCCAGCGTGGCGGTAAAGGTCTTGCTGATGGAGCCGAGTTCAAACAGCGTGGCCTCGCTGACGGGTGTGTTTTTCTCTTTTGAAGCGACACCGTAGTTGAAGAAGTAGGCCTGGCCGTTGAGGGTGACGGCTACCGCCATGCCAGGCACATCGTGCTCTGCCATCAGCGGCTGGATGGATGCGTCGACCATGCCGCGGATCTTGTCCGACTGGTGGTTGGAAGCCCACGCAGGCAGGGACGCAAAACAGGCGAACAGAAGCGCAACTGCAACGCGGCGATTGGGTTGGTTGGGTAAGTTGTTCACGGTGCTTTTTTCTCTCTGTTGAAAGCTTGGGTGCTTAGGCAAACACACTGGCCAGCCGCTCCACCGCGGCGAGGGACAGTGCACGGTCCACGCCGGTGTCGTCGCTGCCGAAGTCGTGCGCGCCCTGGGCCTGCACCAGCAAGGTGTCGCGGCGCGACAGCATGAAGAGGTTGTGGCCGCGGTAGACCAGCGCGTAGTCCACCTCTGCCTGCGGCACCAGGCGGGCGATCTGACCGCGCACCGGGATGACCGAGGTATCGTCCAGCAAGGCCCGCGCGCCGTAGCCCGTGCAGTTGACGAGGGTGTGCTCGCGCACATCGGCAAACTGGCTGGGATGCTCGAATGTGCGTTGCACGATGTCGCCCCCGGCCCGCAGGAAGTCATCCACCAGCAGGCGCTGGTAGCTGGAGATGTTGAAGTTCATCTGCGTGAAGCGCTTCACGTGGGGCACGCGAAAAGGATGCTCGCTTGGCTTGAGCAAAACGGCCTTGGGCCGGATGTCGGCTAGCTGCGCATTCAGGTCCGGGTAGTCCGGCTCGTCGTCTTCGATGTTCAGGGGCTGGTCAAACGGGATGTCCGACAGCACATAGCCGTCGCGCCACTCCACCGGGTTGTCGGCCAGGCCCAGCAGGCTTTGGTAGGTTTTGAACGAGTGGCGCGCCATGCGACCCCAGCGTTGGGTGAAGGCCGGTGTCGCATGCTCTTCGGTGCAGATGCGCGAGTCGGGTGACCAGGTGCCGGTGGCAAAGGTGGACGCCACTTCGGGCGGGCGTTCCTTGCAATAGATGCGCACCTTGAGGCCGTGGAGTTGCGCCACCCGCGCCGTGGTGAGGCCAATGGCGCCGCAGCCGACGACGGCGATGCTGCGCTGGCCTGTCGCCAATATCAGCGGCAGAGCCTGCTGGGCCGAGCCCCAGGACAGTGACCAGCCGCTGCCGCCATGGCCGTAGTGGTGGACGATGGTTTTGCCATAGCGGCGCTCGGACTCGATGCGGGGGCCCTGAGCGCGAAAGGGGCGTCGGCATACGGTGATGCCGATGATGCGGTCGGCGCTGGCACGCACGGGGGCCAGGGCGTGCGGTGCGGCGAAGTGGCGGATGGCGCTGCCGTCGTTCGCCGTGGCGGTAGTCGCATCCACTGCGGGTGCACCGGTCTGCGCGTAGTTGGAGGCGGGCAGTGTGGCAAGCGCGGCTGCGCCTGCGGCCAGAAAATTGCGGCGTTGCATAGTGGTTTAGGGGGGTGGTCGGGCGCATGGCCCGCGGGTTAGGGGATCAGATATGCAACTTGGCCAGCGATGCGCGAATCCGTGTGGCGTCACGCAGGCGTTGTGCCGAGCCGTCGGCGTCCAGCAACACCACTGTGAAGTGCTTGATGCCGCTCTTGATGCGCATGGTCAGGCAACGGCCGGCTTCGTCGGTGTAGCCGGTTTTGGAGAGTTCGATATCCCAGCCATTGCCGCCCACCAGCTTGTTGGTGTTGTGCACGGCGCGCAGGCGGCCATTGACCGGCACACTGGCACTGCGGTCGCTGGTGATGTCGGCGATCTCGGGGTAGCGCGATGCGGCTACGGCGATCTTGGCTACCTCGTTGGCGGTGGACACATTGGCCGGAGACAGGCCCGTGGGGTCGGCAAAGGCCGTGCGGGTCAGGCCCAGGCTGCGCACCTTGGCCTGCATGGCCTGCACAAAGGCGGGTGTGCCGCCGGGGTAGTAGCGGGCCAGCGCAGCGGCGGCGCGGTTTTCGGACTGCATCAGGGCCAGCTTCAGCGCGGCCAGGCGTGTCATCTCGGCACCCACGCGAATGCGCGAGGCGCTGTGCTTGAGCATGTCCACATCGTCTTGGGACACGCGCAGTGTCTCTTGCAGATTGGGCTTGGCGTCCAGCACCACCATGGCGGTCACCAGCTTGGTGATGGAGGCAATGGGTACGGCGGCATCGGCATCCTTGGCCATGACGACGCGGCCCGTGCCTTCTTCCAGCACCAGGGCGTGCTTGGCGTTGACGGGTAGTTGCAGCAGTTGCGGTGCACTGGGCAGGGCGGCTGCTGTGGCTATGGGTGCCGGTGCGGCGGCAGGGGTTGCAGCCGCAGGTTGTTGTACGGTGATGGGGCCGGCTACCGATGCGCCACCGCCCGCGTTGGCATTGGAGTTGGCGTTGTGCGCTTGGACCCACAGGCTGGTGCTGGCCAGCAGCAGGGCGGGCAATGCCATCTTCCAGGTAGCGGTATGTGCGGGTTGGGGTGCCATCAGTCGTTCCAATCGTTGTAGTAGTTGTCCGCCGCGGGCCGACAAGGCCAGTGTAGGAGTGGGGATAGGGGGTTGCTGCAGCGCCAGCGCATGCAAGGCCTGGGCCATGCGGCGTGGGTCATCCAGCGCTTGGGCGGCCAAGGCATCGGCCACCTCTTCGCGGGCGTCCCGCATGCGGGTGGACAGCCACCAGACCACGGGGTGGAAAAACAGCAGGGCTTCGACCACGCTTTGCAGCAGGTTGGCCAGGTAGTCCCAGCGGCGCACATGGGCCAGTTCGTGGGCCAGCAGGGCCTCCAGCAAATGGGGCGGCATGCCACTGAGCAAGGCGGTTGGCAGCAGCACCAGAGGCCGCAGAAAGCCCACCGTGATGGGGCTGGCCAAGTCGGGCAAGACCTTGAGCAAAACCTTGCGGTGCACGCCCAGGCGCCAGGCGAGAGCATCCAGCCGTGCCTGCCACACCGCGGGGGCCTGGCTGGCACGGCGGCGTAGCACGCCGACCCAGGCCAGACCGGCACCCAGGCGCAGTGCCATCAGGCCCACGCCCAGGCTCCAGGCGGCCACCAGGGCGGGTAGTTGTGCGGCCAGGGCTTGCAGCCAATCGGGAAATTCAATGGCTTGCTGCGGCAGCGCGTCGATGGAGTTCAGTATCCACGCCATATGGGTCAGCGGCAGGCATAGGCAGACGAGCAGGGATACCGCACACGCCGCGTAGCGCCAGCGCGCACTGGCGTTGCGCGAGACCGCCAGCACCAGCCACGCCAGCGCGCCGACCACCAGGCCTTGCCACACAAAGTGCAGCAGCGCCCAGCCCAGGGCCGGTACCAGCCATTCCAGGGCGAGCGGGCTCATGCGGCGTCGTCCTGAACATTATTGCCGTGCAGCAGTTTCTGGATATCGGCACGCTCCTTGGCGCTGACATGGCCCTTGAGCGCAGCCAGCACGAGGGCCTTGCCGGAGCCAGCGAAGGCCTTGGCGATGAGGTCCTTGAGTAGATGGGTCTGCAGCTTGTCCTGCTTTTGGGCCGGCGCATAGCGCTGTGGGCGCTGGCTCTCGTCACGGATCAGCAGGCCCTTGGTATGCATCACCTGCAGTTGGCGCAACACTGTGGCATAGGTGGCCTCCGGCCGTTCTGCTAGCAAGGTCTCATGCACCAGCTTGGCATCGGCTGGGCCGGTGTGCCACAGCACGCGCAGCAAGTCCAGCTCGGCGGCGGTGGGGTGGGGGATGGGTGTTGTCGCTTGCGGCATTTGATTAGTATAAATGTTCTAGAATAAATATTCTATAAATCCATGAGGAATATTTTGGAGGTCGACGTTGCTTGCCTACGCGTGTGCGGGCTGGCGAACCGGGCATCCGTTCCCTTGGCCCACGCTCGCGGGCGAATGTTGTCGGTTGGCCGACGTTGGTTCGTCAACAACGTGGTTGCCACAGAGCCCGCACGCCAATCAACGTCTTGAAGCAGTAGCGGCAGCGTGCCAACCCAGTCGCCCGCGAGGCGAGCCGGAGAACGCGAGCCACGCCGCCTGCCTTTCGCGAGGCTTCTGCCAGAAACGCATTTAAAAAACTAACCGCTAGCCCTCGTCAAGATTAGCGACATTGCTACTGAATCAGTAGCAAATCAGCGCTCACAACGTAGCCAACAAAGGCTGCAAAACACTAGCCCCCAGCTTCCGCGAGCGCTCCCCATTCCAGCCCGTGGCCGGGTTGGGCAATTGCGCGTTGTCCTTGAACGGCATCTCAATCGTCAGCGCCAGGCAGCCAAAGTTTTGAGCCACCCAGTTGGTGGCCAGCGTGGGGTTGGCGGTGCCGGGTTCGCTGCGGCCGTAGTTGAACTGGTCTTGGAAGTCCGGGCAGCTGGCCAGCCAGGCGGTCTTGAATGCGTCTTCCAGCATGGCAATGCCTTCGGTGTAGCCGGGGTTGCCTTCGGAGCCGACGACGAAGTTGTAGGGCAGGCCCTCGTCGCCGTGCACGTCCAGGCACAAGTCCACGCCGGTCTTCTGCATATGCTGGCGCACCAGGAAGACCTCGGGCGATGTTTCCATGCTGGGGGTGGCCCATTCGCGGTTCAGGTTGGCGCCAGCGGCATTGGTGCGCAGGTTGCCGCGCACACTGCCATCGGGGTTCATATTGGGCACGACGTGGAAGACGCAACGGTCCAGCAGCACACGGCTGACCGCGTCTTCAGGGTCCAGCAGGCGTTCCAGGAAACCTTCGACAAACCACTCGGCCATGGTCTCACCGGGGTGCTGGCGGGCAATCATCCAGACTTTTTTCTTCAGCTCGGGCGGGGTGGGGCCATGGGCATCGGTGATGCGCAGCAGGCCCATGTCGCGGCCGTCCAGCGTGGCACCCAGGCGCTGCATCTCCACATGGGCGGACTGGGCGGCCGAGGCCAGCAAATCCAGGTGCTGCTCGTAGGAGTAGGGCTCGAAGTATGCGAAGTACATGCAATTGCACTCGGGCCGGGTGTGGGCTGTCATCACCTTGCCGTCGAATTCGGTGTCGATGCGGAACCAGGTCTGGCGGTCGTGGCTGGCCACCACGCGGTAGCCCTCCCAGCCGTCGGGGTAGGCACAGGTGCCGGCATTCAAGAAGCGCAGCGTGATGGCCTTGCCGGCCGCACCGTGCAGCGCGAAGTGGAACCACTGGGCAAAGTTGCTGGCGTTGTCGGCGCGGATGTTGAGTTCAATATTGCGCGGGTCGTCCAGGCTCAGCACTTCAATGGCGCCGGAGTCGAATTGGGTGGAGATGTGCAGTGCGGTCATGGGGGCTGGTGCAGTGGGGCTACGAGAGCAGGCCATTGTAGGAGTGGCCCTTAAGCCTGGTGGCCAAACGGCGTAAGACCTTTGAAGTCCTGCTTGATGAAGTCGATGAAGGCGCGGGTGCGCGCCGGCAGCAGGCGGGCGTGGGGGTACACGACGTGGATAGGGCGAGGTGGCGGCTCAAAATCTTCCAGCACCAGTTGCAATGCGCCTTGCGCCAGATAGGGTGCAACTTGGTACGAGATGAACATGCCAAAGCCCAGACCGGCCAGGCAGGCATCCAGCACCGGCCCGTTGTGGTTGAAGCTCAGGTTGCCGGTGGCGGGCACGGTGAAGGTTTTGCCCTCTGCATGGAAGGTCCACCACGGGCCGCTGGTACCCATAAACCGTATGCAATTGGCCTGCAGCAGATCGCGCGGGTGGGCGGGCACGCCCTGGCGCGCCAGGTAGGCCGGGCTGGCAGCCACGACACGGCGCAGGCTGCCCAGCGGCTGGGCCACCAGTGTCGAGTCTTCCAGTGCACCGATGCGGATGCCCAGGTCCAGCCCTTCTTCGAGCAGGTTGACCACGCGGTCGGCCAGCACCACGCTGCACTGCACGCGCGTGTAGCGCTGCACAAAACGCATGACCACCGGGGTTACGTGCATCTGGCCGAACATGACCGGCGCGGTGATGTGCAACTGGCCTGTGGGCTCGCGCGCATCGGCGCCCAACGCGGATTCGGCCTCGCCCACGGCGTTGAGCACTTGGCGGCAGCTCTCCAGGTAATGCTTGCCCTCTTCGGTGAGCGACAGGCGCCGCGTCGTGCGGTGCATCAGGCGTACGCCCAGGTGGGCCTCCAGCGCCGCCAGCGTGCGCACCACGGCCGGCAGTGACGAGTCCAGCACACGTGCCGCCGCCGTCAGGCTGCCCTGGTCGGCTATCTGCACAAATGCCTGCATGGCCTTGAGTTTGTCCATGCCGCATATTAGACCGATAAGTGGATTAGTTAAATGACTATTGCGCCATTTATCAAATTCATGGCAATAAACACAATGCGGCTATCTCCACCTCCATTGTTGTACCGAAAGCCCATCATGCCCTCTTCACACCCCCTCCAACCCATCCGCCTGCACCGCATGGCCATTTCGGGCCACTGCCATCGGGTCGAACTGTTTCTCTCGCTGCTCGGCTTGCCGGTGGAACTGGTGGATGTGAACCTCGCCGCAGGCGCCCACAAGACATCAGCCTTCCTGCAGATGAACCCCTTCGGGCAGATTCCGGTGGTACAGGATGGCGACGTGACACTGGCCGATGCCAACGCCATTCTGGTCTACCTGGCCAGCCGCTATGCGCCCGATGCGGACGCCTGGCTGCCGCGCGACCCGGTGCGCGCCGCTGCGGTGCAGCGCTGGTTGTCCGTGGCAGCGGGGCCTCTTGCCTTTGGCGCAGCGGCGGCCCGGGTCATCGTGCTGTTCAAGCGGCCCACACCGGCCGACGAAGCCATCCAACGCGCCCACAATCTGCTGGCGGTGATGGAGGCCACGCTGCAGCACACGGACTACCTGGTGGGCGACCGCCCCACACTGGCCGACATTGCCAACTACAGCTACACGGCACACGCGCCAGAAGGGCGCGTGGCGTTGGACGCCTACCCCCACGTGCGCGCCTGGCTGGACCGTATCGAGGCGCTGCCGGGTTTTGTACCCATGGTGAGAACGCCGTTGCAAGAGGCTGCTTGATATGGACCACCTCACACCCACTTCGGAGCGCGCCTTCCACGCGGGTGAACAGGCATTGCAGGCGCGCGTGGGGATACGCGAGCGCATGGCAGCTGTGGGCAGCGTGGTCATGCGCGACCACATGCCCGATCAGCACCGCACCTTCTTTGCGCAACTCCCGTTCATCGTTGTGGGTTCGGTAGACGCCGGTGGCCAGCCCTGGGCCTCGGTGCTGGCAGCGCCGCCGGGGTTTGTGGCGTCGCCCGATGACAAGACCTTGACCGTGCAGGCCTTGCCGCTGGCGGACGATCCACTGCACGCCAACTTGCGTGCCGGTGCCAGCATCGGCCTGCTGGGCATAGAGCCCCATACGCGGCGGCGCAACCGTATGAATGGTGTGGTGCGTGCGCTCCATGAGAAGGGTTTCACGGTGCAGGTTGAGCAGAGCTTTGGCAACTGCCCTAAGTACATCCAGGCGCGTGAGCCGGTGTATGTGGAGCCCGACGCCGGTATCGTTTCTGCCGTGCACCGCGCGCCGGGGCTGGACGCTGCCGCGCGGACCTTGCTGACGCAGACCGACACTTTTTTCATCGCCACCGCGTATGCAGGTACCGACCCCGCACAGCGCGGCCCGGCGCATGGGGTGGACGTGTCGCACCGCGGCGGCAAACCCGGCTTTGTGCGGGTGGAGGGCGACACGCTGACCGTGCCGGACTTCACCGGCAATTTCTTCTTCAACACGCTGGGCAATCTGGCCGTGAACCCGCGTGCGGGTTTGCTGGTGGTGGACTACGCCACGGGTGACCTGCTGTATCTGGCGGCAGAGGCGCAGATCCTCTGGGACGACCCGCTGGTGGACAGCTTCACCGGTGCACAACGGCTGCTGCGCTTGCAGGTCACCCGCATGCTGCGTATCGCGGCGGCACTGCCGCTGCGCTGGGGTGCGGCCCAGCTATCGCCGGTGCTGGAGAGCACAGGACATTGGTCTAACTGAGGTGGGGCGGATAATCGGGGGATGACAGCCACCACATCCCCCACAGCCGCACCGGCTTTCAGCAATCTCCCATTGTCTCCCGCTGTGCTGGCGAATCTGCAGCAGTTGGGCTACGAGTCCATGACCCCCATACAGGCCGCCAGCCTGCCCATAGCCCTGGCGGGTCAGGACCTGATTGCTAAGGCCCAGACCGGTAGTGGCAAGACGGCGGCCTTTGCGCTGGCGCTGTTGGCCAAGCTCAACCCCCGCTGGTTTGCGGTGCAAGCCATGGTGCTGTGTCCCACGCGCGAACTGGCGGACCAGGTGACGGTCGAAATCCGTCGCTTGGCGCGGGCCGAAGAAAACATCAAGGTCGTCACGCTGTGCGGTGGTATTGCGCTACGCGGCCAGCGGGCCAGCCTGGAGCATGGCGCACACGTCGTGGTTGGCACGCCCGGCCGCATCATGGACCATCTGGAGCGCGGCTACCTGACGTTGGAAGGCCTGAACACCCTGGTGCTGGATGAGGCCGACCGCATGCTGGACATGGGCTTCTTCGACGACATCGCCACCGTGGCCAAGCAGTGCCCGGCCAACCGGCAAACCCTGCTGTTCTCGGCCACCTACCCGGAGGGCATTGAAAAGCTGGCACGGCAGTTCATGCGTGAGCCCCAGCGCGTGGAGGTGGCTCCGCCCAAGACCGAGAGCCTGATCGAGCAGCGCTTTTACGAGGTGACCCGCGGCAATCGGCTGGAGACGGTGGGCGCCTTGCTGCGCCACTTCCGCCCCGTCAGCACACTGGCCTTTTGCAATACCAAGCAGCAGTGCAAGGACCTAGTCACCCTGCTGCAGGCGGAGGGTTTTTACGCCTTGGCCCTGTATGGCGAATTGGAACAACGCGAGCGCGACCAGGTGCTGGCCCAGTTTGCCAACCGCAGTTGCTCGGTGCTGGTGGCGACCGATGTGGCCTCACGGGGTCTGGACATCACGCAGTTGGAAGCGGTCATCAATGTGGACATCACGCCCGACCCCGAGGTGCATGTGCACCGCATTGGCCGTACCGGGCGTGCTGGCGCGTCCGGCTTGGCGCTGAGCCTGGCGACGATGAACGAGATGGGTTTTGTCGGCAAGATCGAGCAATACCAGAACAAGCCCTCGGTGTGGCACAAGCTGGACGAACTGGCACCCACTGGCAAAGGCCCGTTATTGCCCCCCATGGTCACGCTGCAGATTCTGGGCGGTCGCAAAGAGAAGATCCGCGCCGGCGACGTACTGGGTGCTTTGACCAGTGAGGAGGGTGGCCCGGCCTATACGCGTGAGCAGGTGGGCAAGATCCAGGTGACCGAGTTCTGCACCTTTGTGGCAATGGCGCGCGATGTGGCCACACAGGCCTGCGCCAAGCTCAATGCGGGGCGGGTCAAAGGCAAGAGCGTGCGGGCCAGGCTGTTGACGGTGGCTGATCAGGGTCAGGCTTAAGGGCGGCCCAGATCCATCGTCCAATACAGCCGGTAGGTGGAGCTCATGTTGATGACGCAGGCCACACCCACTTCGGTGAAGTTGGCGCTCATGATGTTGCTGCAATGCCCGGGGCTCGCCATCCAGCCGGCCATCACAGATGACACACTGCTTTGCCCGGCCGCGATGTTCTCGCCCAGCCGCGACCAGCTGTAACCGGCCGCCGTGATGCGCTGGTCAAAGGTGCGCCCGTCCAGGCTGGTGTGCGAGAAATAGTTTTGGTTGGCCATATCGGCCGAATGGCCGGCAGCCGCATCAAACAATTTGCTGTTCCACGCCACGGCGGGCACTGCGGGGTATACCGTGGTGCCGCAGGTCTGGCTGCTGGCGCGGGCCTGGTTGATCAGTGTCATCAAGTCCGTCTGGAAGTTGGACAGGCTGCAGGTATTGGCCGCCGTCAGCGTGCCGGGTGACGTGGGAGTGGTGGGCGTCGTCGGCGTAGTAGGGGTTGTTGGCGTGGTGGGTGTTGTCGGTGTCGTTGGAGTCGTCGGTGTGGTGGGGGTGGTAGGCGTCGTGGGTGTGGACGGCGTGCTGGTCACCGGTGTGGCCGCCAGCAGCGTGAACGAGTTCAACTGCACCCGCACATTGTTGAAGGTCGTGCCCTGGAACACCACGGAGCCGAGAATCAGCAGGTTGCTGCCGGGGGTAAAGGTGTCGGACACCGGCGTGCCGCCATCGACGCCCAGCAGGTTGTAGGCATTGATCGTGGCCGACACATTCTGGTAAGTCGTCCCGTTGACTGCCACCGAGGTGATGAACAACCGGTTGATCGTGGGGTCGAAGGTGCTGGCGCCATAGGCATTGAGCGCTCCACAGAGGGACACCAGGGCGAATGCGCGCACGGCGCGCTTCTGGGCATTTATCGTCTTCACGGTCCAACCATCCTTCGTTTTTTCACGCAGCCACCCCAGCGGCGGCGCAGCGCCAATTTTCTGGTAATTTCACTATAGGCAGCCGACGAAAACGTTACAAGGCGTTCCAACCCCCGGGCTGGTCTTGTAAGGCAAATTCCTACACGCTTTCCAGCCCGTGGCTGACTCCAGTTTCACGCCACTGTGGCTACAGTTGCACCAAGCGCCAAACCCTTTCAACCCCTGGCGCAAGACGATGCAACCGGAGAACCACGATGACCACCGCAACCCTGGCACTCAACCCCTTCAGCCTGATGATGGAGCCCGAATTGGTTCTGCAAACCATGGAACGCTCCCAACAATTGCGCGGTCTGCGCCGCCACAAGCTGCGTCCGTTGGACAAACCGCTGATCCCCTACACCGCCGAGGCCCTGGCCAGCCGTGCCGCCTATGACGCGGCGATCGACGCCGAAGATTTCGAGGCCCACGCCGAGTCCTACCTGAACTGAGCCCTGCTGGCAGGGTAGCCGGGCGGGGGCCTGGGATGCGCATAATGGCCGCTTCCCACCGCTCAAACAAAAAAAGGCCCGCATGCGCACGCTGTACCGCAACTTTGAGACCCAGGCGCAACTAGACGCCCAGTACAACCCCAGCCTGGTGCTGGCGCCCACCGACCAGCCCATGCAGCACTTCACGGCCCAGGCCAACCGGGCGCGGTCCGAGTTGCGCTGCGTGCTCGACGTGCCCTACGGCCCTACCGTCGAAGAAACCCTGGACATTTTTCTGGCCGATGCGCCCAACGCGCCGGTATTTGTGTTCATCCACGGGGGCTACTGGCGTTCGTTGTCCAGCAAGGACTTCAGCGGCGTGGCGCTGGGCCTGCACCAGCGTGGCATCACCACCGTGGTCGTCAACTACGCACTGTGCCCCTTTGTGACGATTGACGAAATCACCCGCCAATGCCGTGCATCCATTGCCTGGGTGCTGCGCAACATAGCCCAGCATGGTGGCGATCCCAAACGGGTTGCGATTGGCGGCCATTCGGCTGGCGGCCACCTGACCGCCATGTGCCTGCAGACCGAATGGGCGCGCGACTACGGTCTGCCGCAAGACCCTCTGGCGGGTGCCATCGCCTTCAGCGGCTTGTTTGACCTGGAGCCGCTGCGCTACAGCTACCTGCAACCCATGATCCAGCTGGATGATGGCATCGTGCGGCGCAACTCGCCGGCCTTCATGGTGCGCCCTTGCAAGACGCCGCTGTGGGTGACCTGGGGCGGCCTGGAGAGTGCGGAGTTTGCCCGCCAGTCGCAGGCCTACCACGACGCTTGGCAAGCCGCAGGCAATACATCCACGCTGAAAGAACACCCCGGCACCAACCACTTCACGGTGATCCACGGGCTGGAAGACGGCAATAGCCCCGTCTGCCAGTGGCTGGCCCAGACACTGGGGCAAGCAGCATGAGCGCGCACCTGCCCACCACACTGCGCCGACTGACCGGCCTGTTGTTGGCCGCAGCGGTGCTGGCCCATGCCGGTACCGTGGACGCCAAGACGCCATTGCACCGCCCCAAGCTGATCGTGTTCATTGCCATCGATGGTCTTCCCGAGCGCCAAGTGACTGGCTACCAGGACCAGTTGGCGCCCGACGGGTTCAACCGTTTCCTGAAGCGCGGTACCTGGTTTACCAATGCGCATTACGGCCATGCCTTCACCGTGACGGCAGCCGGCCACGCCACGATGCTGACCGGCGCCTACCCGCACCGCACCGGCATCATCGCCAACGAATGGCGCGATGCCCAAACGGGCGCCACCGAATACTGCACCGGCGACACCACGGCCACTTATATTGGCAATACCACCACGCCGCTGGACGGCACCAGCCCGAAAAATCTGAAGGTGGAGACCGTGGGCGACGTGCTACGCCGGGTCAGCCCGCAGTCCAAGGTCATCGCCATCTCGGGCAAGGACCGCGGCGCCATCTTGCCGGCGGGCAAGACCGGAACGGCCTATATGTACATGTCCGGTAGCGGGCAATTTGCGTCCACCACCTACTACATGCAGCAGCACCCGGCTTGGGTCACGGCCTTCAATGCGGCCCGCCCTGCAGACCGCTATTTCAAACGCGAATGGACGGCGCTTCTGCCGGAGGCGGCCTATGCCCGATCTCTGCCCGACAACCAGATCTGGTATGGCCCCGCCGGTGGCGCACTGCCAGCCCGCTACAGCGCGCCGGAGGACACAGAGCCCGGTCCGAATTTTTATGGCCTGTTGTTGCGAGGCCCCTTTGGTGATGAGTTGACACTGGACTTCGCCCGCGCCGCCCTGGACGGCGAACACCTGGGCAAGGACAAGGCGCCCGACATCCTGGCCATCAGCCTGTCGGGTCATGACTATGTGAACCACGCTTTCAGCGCCGAGTCGCGCCTGTCGCATGACCACTTCCTGCAGCTCGACATGCTGTTGCAAGACTTCTGGAAGGACCTGGATACCAAGCTGGGCAAGGGCCAGTACGTGGCCGTGCTGACGGCCGACCATGGCTTCAGCCCGGCGGTGGAGTACAGCGCCAGCCAGGGCCTGGCCAGCGGCAAGATCGACTCCGCGCAAACCTTGCAAAACCTGAACCGTGGGCTGGAGAAACAGTTCGGCCTCGGCAAATGGGTATTGGGCTATTCCGGTCCCGCGTTGTTGTTGGACAAGAAATTGCTGGCCGCCCAAAACGTGGACGCCAATGCCGTGGCCGAGGCGGCGCGCAACCTGCTGTTGGCCGAGCCGGGATTTGCGGCAGCCTATACCCGCGCCGAGCTATTGAGCGGTTCGCGGGCCAGCGAGCCGCTGTTTGCGCAGATGCGCAAGTCCTGGAATGCCGATGTCTCCGGCGACGTGCAATTTGCGTTCAAACCGTATTGGATGTTTGCCAGCAAGGCCGCGACCACCCATGGCTCGCCGTATACCTACGACACCCACGTCCCCATCCTGGCGTACGGCCCAGCCTGGATCGGTAAGGGACGCGTCGACCAGCGTGTGGAGGTTGTGGACATTGCGCCCACGCTTGCCAAGCTGTTGGGTATTGCGCCGCCTTTTACGGCGGAAGGCAAGCCGCTGCCGCTGGCCAAATTGGCGCGACGTTGATTTAGTTCCTGGCGTGGCTGATTTGCAAGCTGTCCACGCCGTCCACCTCACGCAGCTTGCGCGATAGCTCGAACAGCGAGTTGGGTTCGGGCCGGCTGCGCAGCGCCACCATGACGAAATTCCACTGGATGGCATGCTGGGTGGCGGAGATGTTGAGCGAGCCTTCGGCCACGATATAGCCCCACGCCCGGATCGTATTTTTGAGTGTGGACTCGTGTGGCTCAAACCCCGGGCGGAAGCCCAGCACCACGCCCATGGCTCGGCGCGATGGCAGCCGCACCTCCAGCTTGGGCGCCCACATCATCAGGGTGATCAGGAGCAGGGTCAACAAAATGGCCGCACCGAAGAAGCCCAAACCCACCAGTACGCCAATGGCGCTGGAGGCCCAGATGGACGCAGCTGTGGTCAGGCCGCTGATGTTGAGACCTTCCTTCATGATGACACCGGCACCGAGGAAACCCACCCCGGTCACGATGCCCTGGATGACCCGCGTGGGGTCAATGGACAGCGGCCCGTGGCCCCCGCCCCACCAGAAGCCGGGGTAGCCGCAAAACACGGTCATCGCTGCGGAGGCCATGCAGACAATGCCATAGGTGCGCATGCCTGCAGCACGGCCGTGGTAAGAGCGCTCGTAACCCAGCAGCATGCCAAGGACCATGGCACCGCCCAGATAGAGGAAGATCAGCAGATTGACCTCGACCATGGACTGCGTCCAGTACGACGCCAGGTAAGACGGATTCAACGACACCATCGCCATGCTCCTCGTGTTTTTATTTTGTGCCTCTAGCCCTCGTAAAATATGGGCTAGTAGCTATCAATAGTAGAGCAAAATTCAAAAAAAGTGCAAGTTCTACTGCACAAAGCCCATGCTGCCCTTCTTGTTTCCGGGGCGGGGCAGGTCGGCCGCGATCACGTCGCAGCGCCCGTCCAGGCGTGCATTGCCAAAGCCTGTCATCCATGCGCGGCGCATGTCGCGGGGAGCCAGCAGGCACAACTGGTCCAGCACGTCGTCGCCGGGCTCCGGCCCGAAGCGTTGGCCCCAGTCGTGCTCGTTGCGTATGCTTTGGTACAGCTCGCGGGCAATCTGGCGTGCCGCCTCCGGTGTGGGGGCTTCCACGGTGAACACATTCATGCGGTTCAGAATCGGCGCGGGGATGCCGCGCTCGTCATTGGCCGTTGTGACCCAGATCACCTGGCTGGCGTCGATGGCGACCTCGGCGAATTCATCGGTGAAGCTTTGCGCGGTGTCGTGCTCCAACAGGCTGTAGAGCGCTCCCAGCGGGTCGTATTGGGCTTCGGCGCTGGCCTTGTCGATTTCGTCGACCACGATCACCGGGTTGGCGTATTCGCCGTCCACCAGGGCTTCGAACACCTTGCCCGGCTTGGCCCCCTTCCATTGCGACGAGGAGCCCGACAACAACCAGCCCGCCGTCATGGAACCCATCGGCACCAGATTCATGCCGGTGCCCAGCAGGTCGGCCAGCTTGCGGGCGAAATGGGTCTTGCCTATGCCGGGCGGGCCCAACAACAGCATGGGCGTGAGCTCCAGCGCATCGCGGCTGTCCTGGGCCAGGGCCACGTGGCGCTTGACGTCGTCCAGTACCTCGGTGAAATTGGGCAGTGTCTGGTACAGGCTTGCCATATGCGGTATGCCCGATGGCTTGACCGAGAAGCGTTGCGGCCCACGCTCCAGCATGCGCTGGTAGGTGGCGCGCAGGCTGTCGTGGTCGCTGTCCTGCAATTTGGCCAGCTTGCGCTCGACCTCGTCGGGTTGGAACACGCGGCGCATTTGTGCGATGGGCAGTTGGAACAGTGAAGACTGCGGAACAAGACTGCGAGACGATTCCATGGCGGCCTCCTGTGCAATAACTGTGAACCCGTCGGTACAACAACTACAACGCCATTGAAGCACAGGTTGGCCAATGCTGAGCGCAAAAATGCCATGTGTTGTGAAGGCACTTCAAAACCTGTGGCCCTTCATGGCCACAGGGGCTTCCAATGTGCGTACACTGGTTCGTTCTGCTTGGGCAGTTCAGCCGGTTGCGCACCTCTGACGAACATGGCAAGGGAGTACCTGCATGACAAGAACAACAGCGCCATCGCCACAGCGTCCGCGTGCAGCGCTGGGCGATGTGCCTTCCACCTTGCTGATCCCCTTGGCGGCGCGGGCATTCGGCGATGCCATGTTTCCCCGGTTCGCATTGGGCGATGTGTATGCCGCGCAGACCGCGCAAGCCCTGGGTATCGATCTCCAGTGTTTTCTGCAAGACCCTTCCAGCATCTTTTGCGTGCTGGTGCGCACGGCGCAATTGCGGCAGTTGGCGCGCGAATTCTTTGCCCTGCATCCGCGGGCTGTTGGTGCCAACCTGGGCTGCGGCTTGGCGCACTATTTCCAGTGGCTGGACAATGGCTGCAACCATTGGCTGGACGCCGATTGCGCCGAAGTCATGGCATTGCGCGACAGCGTCTTACCCAGCCAATCGGCGCGGCACAGGCATGCCCGTGTGGACCTCAGGGACGCCCACTGGTGGGACCAACTCGGCCTGGCCCGGTCGCGCCGCCATACGCCCCATGTCTTGGTGTGCGAGGGCGTTTTGATGTATCTGGAGCCTGAGCAGGTGCACGCCCTGTTGCAGACGTTCGGTGAGCGGGCCCCGGCCGGCTCTGAGCTGTGCTTTGATGTGCTGGGCTGGATGGGCGCAGGCTGGGCGCATTGGCATCCGTCGGTACGGCATACGGGCGCGCAGTTTCGCTGGGGTGTGCGCAGCATGGGTGAGCTCACCGCTGCGCATCCCCGCCTCAAATTGCTGGCGGAATTGCCGGTCATGGAGCGTTACGGTTTTCCCTATTCGGTTCTATGGCCCTCATTGCGCGCGGTGTATGGCGTGCCCTTGTATGGCCTGGTCCGCATGGGTATTACCGACTGAAGACGTTCTCGCTACCGTTGCACAGTCACGCTAAACGCTGCCACGCGATTGGCGCTACAGTGCGGTGCTTTGGTACAAAGGAAGGTGGATATGGGCAAAGGGCGTCTGGAGGCATTCAGCGATGGCGTGATCGCCATCATCATCACGATCATGGTGTTGGAAATGAAGGTGCCGCACGGCAGCCAGTGGGCTGATCTTGCCGCGCTGGGGCCTGTGTTCCTCAGCTACGTGCTGAGCTTTGTCTATGTGGGCATCTACTGGAACAACCACCACCATATGTTGCACGCGGTCAAGCATGTCAGCGGCGATGTGCTGTGGGCCAATATGCACCTGCTGTTCTGGCTGTCGCTGATCCCCTTTGCCACGGGCTGGATGGGTGAAAACCATTTCGCCGAACTGCCGGTAGCCGTCTACGCCTTTGATCTGCTGATGTGCGCCGTGGCCTATACCCTGCTGCAGGCACGCATCATCCGCCTCCATGGCGAAGACTCCGCGCTGGCCCGCGCGGTGGGCGGAGACTACAAGGGCAAGCTGTCGCTGGTGTCCTATATCGCGGCCATGCCCCTGGCGCTGCTCGGCTATGCCTGGTTTGCCGGCGCGCTGCTGGCCGGCGTAGCGCTGATCTGGTTCATTCCCGACCGGCGCATTGAAAAAATGCTGAAAGAGTAGACGGACGGCCCTGTCGCATCGCGTCAAGGGTCCGTTTGTAGAACCACTTCCAAGGTCACGCTGCGCCCCTGGCGCAGCACCGTCAGCTTGACCTTGTCGCCCACCTTGAAATCGTCCAGTCGGGCCGCCAACTGGCTGACGGAAGTGATGGGCTTGCCTTCCACCGCCGTGATGACATCGCCCAGCGTGATGCTGCCATTGCGGCCGAAGCTGGCCTCTTTCAGGCCTGCGGCCGGCTGTGTCGCGTTGTTGGAGGCGCGCAGCACCACAACCCCCTTGAGGTTCAGGATCGACTGCAGGCGTTGGTTGATGCCCTCGTCCATGCGTATGCCCAGGGCCGGCAGCACATACTTGCCGTGGCGGATGATCTGCGGCACCACGCGGTTCACGGTATCCACCGGCACCGCAAAGCCTATGCCGGCATTGGCCCCGCTAGGGCTGTAGATGGCGGTGTTGATGCCGATCAGACGGCCGGCGGAGTCCAGCAGCGGTCCGCCCGAATTGCCGGGGTTGATGGCGGCATCGGTCTGGATCAAGTGCTCTACCGCCGAGCCGTTGTCGCCATTCAAGGACCGGTTCAGTGCCGATACGATGCCACTGGTCAGCGTCCAGTCCAGGCCAAAGGGATTGCCGATGGCAAACACCCTCTGGCCCACACGGATGTCATGGCTGGTGCCCAACGGCACCGGTGGTGCGTGCTTGTAGCTGCCACCGATCTTCAGTACCGCAATATCGTGCGTGGGGCTGGCCCCCACCAGACTGCATTTGAACTCGCTGCCGTCGGCCAGCTTGACGGTGGCCTCGCTGGCCCCTTCGATGACGTGGTAGTTGGTGACCACATGGCCGGACTCGTCCCAGATAAAGCCCGAGCCCGTGCCCCGCGGCACTGAGAAGACATTGCGCGACCAGAAGTCCTGCACCCGGGAACTGGTGGTGATGAACACCACCGAGTCGCGGGAACGTTCAAACAGGTCGATCGTGGCTTTTTCTTCGGGGCCTAGCTCGCCCCGCGGCGTAATGGCGCGGGGTTGGCCCTCTTTGGCCGTCGCGGCATGGCCGGCCGGTGGGCACAGCGCCAACCCGAACAGGGACAGGGCGATCAGCAGGGAGCGCAGTGTTGTGCGTGGGCGTTGGGTGTCTTGCATGGGATCGGACATTGGCGAGTTCAGCGTTATTTTGCCGCGCGACGTCCGGCGCGAGAAAGCCTTGCGGTGGACCGCGGCGGAGTTGCACAATGGGAGCGCAGGAGACACCTTACAACCCCTTGGCCCCGGATGAAAACCAAGCACTCCGACCGCGACCGCAGCTTTGCCGTCAAACTGATGCAAGACTTGGTCGTGCCCACCTTTGTGCT
The DNA here is from genome assembly GCF_059418585.1 of Rhodoferax sp. GW821-FHT07G04. Taxonomy (NCBI): domain Bacteria; kingdom Pseudomonadati; phylum Pseudomonadota; class Betaproteobacteria; order Burkholderiales; family Comamonadaceae; genus Rhodoferax; species Rhodoferax sp. GW821-FHT07G04. The sequence goes on along the minus strand of NZ_JBWKQD010000002.1, from coordinate 1,165,158 downwards.
GGATGCGGCCTGCCACGTCATCATCTGGAACCGGGCCTGCGAGCGCCTGACCGGCGTAGGAGCCAAGGAAGTCTTGGGCACCCGCGAGCATTGGCGTGCTTTCTACGATACGCCGCGGCCCTGCCTGGCCGATCTGGTTGCGCAGGGGCGCACGGCCGAAATTGGGCAGTACTACGCATCCTTTGACAAGACCGGCGACAACGAAAACGGCTTCCACGCCCAGAACTGGTGTGTGATGCCGCGACTGGGCCACCAGGTCTATCTGGCCATAGACGCCGGCCCTATCTATGGTGCCAACGGTGAACTGATGGCCGTGGTGGAGACGCTGCGCGACATGACCGAGCAAAAGCAAGCCCAAAGCGCGCTGGAGCGCCTGGCAGCGTGCGACGGCCTGACCGGCATTGCCAATCGCCGCAGCTTTGACGAGAAACTGAGCCAGGAATGGCTGCGCGCCCGGCGCGACAAGACGCCGGTTGCGCTGCTGCTGATGGATGTGGACCACTTCAAGCTCTACAACGACCACTATGGGCACCAACTGGGCGACGACTGCCTGCGCCGTATTGCCGAGTGCCTGGCATCCATCGTGTTCCGTCCTGGGGACCTGGTCGCACGCTATGGTGGTGAAGAGTTTGCTGTGGTGTTGCCCGGCATCGACACGGACGGTGCGTTGATGGTGGCGCAGCGTGTGCGCGAGGCTGTGCACCGCCTGGCAATACCCCATGCTGCCAGTGCCCTGGGTCTGGTTACGGTCAGCATGGGCGTGTCATCGGGCGTGCCCAACCAGGACATTGGCCACCAGGCCCTGCTCAAGGCGGCCGACATTGCGCTGTACCAGGCCAAGCACGCGGGCCGCGACCGCGCAGCCACGGAGCCCATACTGCCGCGCAGCTAGCTGGTGCGATTGCTATTGCACCTAGTGCAGATCCTCGATCACCAGAAAGCGGTATTTCTCGGCAATCGAAAAAGGCACGGTGCGCACCGACTGCATCACCTTCTCGGTGGCATCGCCCGATGAGGCCCGGACCATCATCGCGCAGTGCCCTTGCAAGGCCAAGTCCCGGTACTTGAGCACCGTGGCGCTCTCGGTGCCGACCGAGGGAAACACCTCGCCATGGTGGGCAGCCGTAGGGACGACCTTTTCGAGCACGTCGTCGGTCTTCAGCAGCATGATGTCGTCGCCCTGGAAGCCGCCTGCCAACAAGCCGCGTTCGACGGCTTGGGCGTCATCCTCGGTGGGCATCATCGCGAAGACAAAGCCGGTTGGGTAAAACTCACCACGCAGCGTCAGCATGCGTGATGCTAGAGCGAAGTCTTTCATGGCAGTCCTCCTGGCGGATCGTGCTCCGATTACAGCAAATCCAAATAGCGCCGCTGGGCTTATGGTCTTTGGGCGCCATCCGCCGGAAACCCCAAAACCCGTGCGGCACAATCGCTGCCGACATGACGACCAAACATATTGGAATTGTGGGTTGCTCCGCCGAGGGTGCGGCCCTGTGCTACCGCACGATCTGCGCGGAAGGGGCTGCCCTGCTGGGGCCACACGCGCACCCCGAGGTCTCGATGCACACACCTTCGCTGGCGGAGTATGTGGATTGCCTGAACCGTGAGGACCTAGCCGGTGTGGGCGAGTTGATGCTGCACTCGGCGCGCAAGCTGGCCAGCGCGGGAGCGGACTTCCTGATCTGCCCTGACAACACCATCCACCAGGCTTTCGCTTATGTGCAGCCGCGCAGTCCCTTGCCTTGGCTGCACATCGCTGAAGTGGTGGCCGCCGAGGCGCAGGCGCGTCAGTTCCAGCGCGTGGGTCTGACCGGCACCGCCTGGCTGGTGCGCAGCGAGGTTTACCCGGAAAAATTGGCCGCCTTGGGCATTGACTGTGTGCGGCCCACCGACGCCGAGCGCGATACATTGGGCCGCATCATCATGGACGAGCTGGTGGCTGGCGTGGTCAAGCCCGGCAGCGTGGCGGTTTTCCAGCAGGTGATTGCAAACTTCAAGCAGCAGGGCTGCGAGGCGGTGGTCCTGGGCTGCACCGAAATCCCGCTGATCATCAACGACGTCAACTCGCCACTGCCCACGCTGGACTCCACCCGGCTGCTCGCGCAGGCGGCACTACGGGAAGCGGTTGCCTGACGTGCTTTGCGAGGCTGCTGCTACACGCGCGGCTCAACCCTACATCTTCCGCAGCACTGTTCGAAACAGATCCGACTGCGGCGGTTCAACATTGCCGCTGTGATGGCGAACGGGTGTGATGTGCTCCAGCCGCTCCAGCGCGCGTTCATGGAAAGTGCCGGTGTGCTCGTAGACGATAGGCGATGGTGAGCCATAGAAAAAGCCCCGCCAGTCTTTCGACGGCGGGGCTTTCTATTTGCTACTGAATCAATAGCGTCTCATGCATATTACACGAGGGCTGCGACTCGATTTGACAAATATGACTTACGCCAACAGCGCATTCACCCGCTTCACATAGGCCGCCGGATCGGCCGGCATGCCGCCTTCGGCCAGCAGCGCCTGGTCAAACAGGATGTGGGCCAGGTCGTGGAAGTGCACGCTGCCGTCCAGCTTCTTGACCAACGCGTGTTCGGCATTCACTTCCAGCACCGGCTTCACTTCGGGTGCGGCCTGGCCGGCTTGCTTGAGCATGCGGGCCAGTTGGGTGCTCATGCCGTCATCCTTGACGACCAAACATGCGGGGCTGTCCACCAGGCGGGTGGTCACGCGCACGTCTTCGGCCTTGTCCTTCAGCGCTTCCTTCAGCTTGGCCAGCAGGGGCTTGAAGGTCTCGGCGGCTTCCTCAGCGGCCTTCTTTTCGGCTTCGTCCTGCAGGCTGCCCAGATCGACCGCGCCCTTGGCCACGCTTTGCAGCGGGGTGCCATCGAACTCTTGCACAAAATTCAGCGCCCACTCGTCGACGCGGTCGGTCATGACCAGCACTTCGATGCCCTTCTTCTTGAACACTTCCAGTTGCGGACTGTTCTTGCCGGCGGCCAGGGTGTCGGCGGTGATGTAGTAGATGGCCTCTTGGCCTTCCTTCATGCGGGCCTTGTAGTCGGCAAAGCCCACGCTCATCGAATCGCTGGTGGTGGATGCGAAGCGCAGCAGCTTGCACAGGCGCTCCTTGTTGGCGAAGTCTTCGCCCAGGCCTTCCTTCAGCACCGCGCCAAATTCGCCGTAGAACTTGGTGTATTTGCCGATGTTGGCCTTGTCTTCCTCGCTGACCACGTCGGTCACGCCATCGGCCGAGCTTTCAGGCAACTTGTCATGGTTGGCCAGGTCTTCCAGCATGGACAGCACGCGCTTGGTGCAGCCCTCACGGATGGCCTTGACGTCGCGGCTCTCTTGCAGCAGTTCACGGCTGACGTTCAGCGGCAGGTCGGCGGAATCGACCACGCCCTTGACGAAGCGCAGGTAGGTGGGCAGCAGGGCTTCGGCGTCGTCCATGATGAACACGCGCTTGACGTAGAGCTTCAGGCCGCCCTTTTTCTCGCGGTTCCACAAATCCATCGGCGCCTTGCCGGGGATGTAGAGCAACTGCGTGTATTCGGTGCTGCCTTCCACGCGGTTGTGTGTGTGGGCCAGCGGGGCTTCGAAGTCGTGGCTGATCTGTTTGTAGAACTCGTCGTATTGCTCGGACGTGATGTCCTTCTTGGGGCGCGTCCAGATGGCGCTGGCCTTGTTGACGGTTTCCCATTCGCCAGTCTTGACCATGCCGCCGGGCTGGCGGCCACCGTTTTCGTCGCTGGGGTTGATCAGTTCGCCGTCTTTCCACTCTTCCTTTTCCATCTGGATGGGCAGGCTGATGTGGTCCGAATACTTGTTGATGATGTTCTTGACCTTCCAGGTCTGGGTGTAGTCCTGGGCATCGTCGCGCAGGTGCAGGATGACGCTGGTGCCGCGGGCTTCGCGGGTGATGGTCTCTACCTCGAACGCACCGCCGCCGCTGGCGCCACCGTCGCTGACCCAGCGCACGGCCTCGTCGGCCTTCAGGCCCGCGCGGCGGGATTCGACGGTGATCTTGTCGGCAACGATGAAGCCGGAGTAAAAGCCCACGCCGAACTGGCCGATGAGGTTGGAGTCCGCCTTCTGGTCGCCGGTCAGCTTGCTGACAAAGTCCTTGGTACCGCTTTTGGCAATCGTTCCCAGGTTGTCGATAGCCTCTTGCTGTGAAAGGCCGATACCGTTGTCGGTGATGGTGAGCGTCTTGGCGTCCTTGTCGAAGGTGACCTTGACCTTGAGCTCGGAGTCGTTCTCGTACAGGCCGCTGTTGTTGATGGCCTCAAAACGCAGCTTGTCGCAGGCGTCGGACGCGTTGGAGATCAGCTCGCGCAGGAAAATTTCCTTGTTGGAGTACAGCGAGTGGGTGACCAGGTGCAACAACTGGGCAACTTCGGCCTGGAAGGAAAGGGTTTGCTTGCTCATGGGGAATGGAACCTTCGGTAAAGCTAAATCAAAAACGGGTGCTGGCGGACGCCCACTGCGTGCCGCGCGAAACCCTCAATTATGGGCGATGGGGTGGGTTTTCAAGAGCCGGCCAGCCACAGTGTGACTTGGCGTGCCACCTCGGGGCTGTGCAGCAGCGCCATGTGGTTGGTGCGGTAGACGATGGTTTGGTTGGCTTTGGCGAAGGCCAGTTGGTGCCGCGGGTCGGCGTGCTGGCCCAGGGCGCTGGGCAGGGGGACCAGGCCGTCACCGATGATGCGCTCGGCCAGCGGGCTGCGCTTGCCCGCTGTAGTGGCGGCCACGGTGTAGCAGGCCACGCCATCCGGCAGGGGCAGGGGCTGGCGCGTATCGGGCGTGCGCTGGAAGCGGTCGCGGCCCATCCAGTCGGCGTCTTGCACATGGCCGTAGCGCAGGTCGGTGATGCCACTGCTGCGCAGCTGCCCCAGCTTGGCAAAGGGTTTGCTGAACGGCGTGGTGCCCAGCAGGATGTCGATCCAGTTGCCGGCGCGCTCCAACGGGGCGCCATGGTGGGGTGTGCCCAGGAAAATGATGTTTTTCAACTGCTGCGGCCAGCGCCGTGATTCCTGTTGTGCGGCGTGCACTGCACTGCGTATCACCAGGCCGCCCATACTGTGCACGACCACCGTTAACTCCTTCACCGGCGCCGGCCAATGCGCCAGCAGTTGCTCCAGCATAGTGGCCAGCTCACGCCCGTTTTGTGACGTGTGCCGGCCAGTGTTGTAGCGCAGGTAGATGGGGGTGTAGCCCAACTCGGCAGCCAGCGTGGCGGCGATATCGGCCACGGGTTTTGCATCGGCAGCAGCAGGTTCACCCGGCGTCCACTGCAAATCGTTCATGCACAGGCCGTGGATCAGCAACAGGACTTTGCCGGTGGCGTCTGGCATCGTGGGCAAGGCGTTCGGGTTTAGCGCCCGGCCCTGATAGCGCAGTGTCATTGGCGTGGCCAGCGGGTTGTGGTTTTGTTCCAGCTGGTCGCCCAGTACACCATTCAGCGCCGCCAGAACGGCTTCGCGCTCGGGTGTGTCGGGCGGCGCATCCACCAGCGTGGCCAGCAGCGGCTCTAGTTTGGTAAAGCTTGCCTGCAAAGCTTTGCCCACCAGTTCGGTCACGCCACGCACGGTGCGGTAGACAAAACCGGTGATGCCGCTGGTTTGCTGCCCCGCCTTGCCCCCGGCCAGGCCCATGGTGTCCAGCACCGCGTGGTGCACGCCCTCGGCCATGGACGCCGCGCCACTAGTCGCTTGGGTGACCAGTTGCGCCACGCCGCGCAGGTCGGAGGGGCGCAGGTGCTTCAGCGCTGAGGTTTTGGCCGGTTTTGCGGGTGATTTGGGCATGGGCGCTTCCGGCGTGGGTTGTGTTGTGGGGTTTAGAAGGATTCGTGCGGCGCCAGGTAACGCCACTGCCCCACCGGCAAGTTCCCCAGCATGACCTTGCCGACGCGCACGCGTTTCAGGCCCACCACCTTGAGCCCGACCAGCTCGCACATGCGGCGGATCTGGCGCTTCTTGCCTTCGGTGAGCACAAAGCGCAGTTGCTCGGGGTTTTGCCATTCCACTTTGGCGGGCTTCAGCGCCTGGTCATCCAGGCGCAGGCCGTGGCGCAGCAGGCGCAACTTTTCGATGGGGAACACGGACTGCACATCGGTGCTGACCGGGTCGTCATCGTCAATGCGGCTCAGTTGGGTGGGGGCAGCGGGTTGGGTTGCGGGTCGGGCCGCTGTAGCCCGGGCGTTGTAAGTGGCGGCGGGCGAGTTGGCCGCAGCCGGGTTGGCCACGCCGGTGTAGACCACGCGGACCAGGTATTCCTTCTCCATGCCCGAGTCCTCGCCGATCAGCTGGCGAGCCACGCGGCCGTCCTGCGTCAGCACCAAGAGGCCTGTGGAATCGATGTCCAGCCGGCCGGCCGGCACCAGGCTCTTGAGCTGGCTGCCATGGAAGAAGAAGCGGGCGTTGTCGTCTGCCCAGCGGTTTTGCGGCTGGATCAGCGTGATGGCGGGCTCGTGCCCGTCTTCGGCCTGGCCGCTGACGATGCCGATCGGCTTGTTCAGCAAAATCGTCACCTGGTTGGCTTGCGCCCCTTTGGCCTGCTGGGTCACCTCGATGCGTGCATCCGGCGCCACCTGCATACCCATCTCGGCCACCTTGCCATTGACCTTGACCCAGCCCTTGGCGATCCAGTCGTCGGCCTCGCGGCGCGAGGCCATGCCCAGCTCGGCCATGCGCTTGTTCAGCCGCACCGTGCCGTTGGCGCCATGGGCGGCGGTGTTGGTCTGTCCCGCGGGAATGGGCGCACGGTTGGCAGGGGCTTTGCCCGCCGGCGGCGCGGCGCGGCGGAAGGCGGGAGCGGGGGGCTTGGAATCTGTCATTTGCTATCTCTTTTGTAGCTAAATGTGCATATTTTACGAGGGCTAGGGGCTGGAATGCTATACGCGACTCGGCTGGGGAACGTATCCCTCGGTCTGTGGTGGTTCACAGGGTCGCCCGCACACCCTGCGCAGGGCGGAAAAAGTGAGGAGAATGATTGCTCGCTCAGTCAACTGCTCAACCAGAGACTACCACCGATGATGAAGGCGCCGCACCCGGTCTTCCTGTTGTCTTGCTGCTGGCGCAAGGCTGGCGTGCTGGTGTTGCTATGTGCAGGCTTGGGGGTGTTCACCGCACCGGCTGTTGCCGCAGAGCCCGAGTGGAGCCTGGGCGCCTACGCTGGCAAGTACTACGACTCTGAACCCGCCGGGCTGACGCAGGGCCGTGCCAATTTTCTGAACCAGCACATGCTGGCCCTGACCGGCACCAAGACGCTGTGGCGCTCACAGTCCTGGCCTCTGGCATTGGAAGTCGACGCCATGGTCGGCCAGCAGTTTGGCATCGAATCCCTGACAGAAATTGCTATCGCCCCGGTGTTGCGTTGGAGCAGTTTCCCCTGGAATGACACGCTGCAAACCGATCTGCGTTTGGGGCCTTTGGGCCTGTCCTACACGTCCAAGGTCAGTTCGCTCGAGCGGGGGCCGCAGGGCAATGGCAGCCAGACGCTCAACTTCTTGACGATCGAGCTGGCATTCTCACGGCCCCAGCAGAAGGCCAACGAATTCTTTGTGCGCCTGCACCACCGCTGCGCGGTGTACGACCTGCTGAACGACTATGGCGCCAACGGAGAGGATTTTTTGTCGTTTGGCTACCGGGTGCGGTTTTGATTGGAGTAACCGCAGCCAGGCTGTCGGTGCGAGCGGGCAGTTGCGGCCGAGTGTGCGCAATATTGCTTCCAAATAAATAGCAAACTATCTATATTTCACGAGGGCTATAGGCCTAAATTGTTTGACAGGCTTATAAATAAACCTAAATTGGGTATTTTAATCACCCTGCCTGAAACTCACCCGGCTCCTCAGGGCCTGCAAATCCACCACCCGTAGCCCCCCGTACTCCACCTTGATCGCCCCCTGCGCCGCCAGCGCCGTCAGCGCCTCGTTGACGCGCTGGCGTGACAGGCCGACCAGATACGCCAGCTCCTGCTGCGTGATGCGCAGCACCTCGCCCACGCCGGGGTAGAGCACGGGGTTGAAGAGGGATGCCAAGCTGCGTGCGACGCGGATGTCGGGGTTGGTCATGCGGTCGATTTCGCGGGCGGCGATGAACTGGCCCAGTCGTTCGTTCAACTGGTTCATCACAAAGCGGTTGAAGCCGATGGAGTGGTCCAGCAGCCAGTGAAAAGTGTCGACATGTAAACCCGCCACGCGGCTCTTGCGCAGGGGCTGGATGTTGTAGCGGTAGGTCTCGCGCTTCATGGCCGTGCCCTCGCCAAACCAGCCACCGGGCGGCACGCCGGTGAAGGTCATGGTCTGGCCTTCGGCGTTGTCGCTGCTCATCTTTAACAAGCCATCCACGACACCAAACCAGTAGGTCACCGGGCGGCCTATGCGGCAGATGTATTCGCCGGGGTCGGCGTCGGCAATCTTCAGGTCTTCGGTAGCGCGTTCGCGCTCCTGCGGCGACAGGATGTGGATCCACGGAATGGCCTCCAACTCGGCGGCGGTGAGTGCGCGGCGGCGCTGGAAAAGGGCGGAGTCGGTGGGCATGCAGGGCTTTGTAAGTTAGCGATAAGTGAAGGGAAAACACCTAGCCAGAAACATTTAAATTGTCGTCCAAACGACAACTCGGCGTCAAATGCACGACTAATATTCGCCCCATACGCAGACCTGTTGTTGCACGGCATCGGGTGTGAGCAAAGGTGACTGACAAGGATTTGGCAATGCAAACGACTTTTCCGCGGCTACTCCAAAAACACGCCAGTGAGCGCCCCAACGCGCCCGCCATGCGTGAGAAGGAATACGGCATCTGGCAGGCGCTGACTTGGCTGGATTTGTTGACCATGGTGCAGCAACTGGCTGCCGGCTTGCACCAGGCCGGACTGCGCCGGGGCGAGCACATGGTGGTGGTGGGTGCCAACCGGCCGCGCCTGTATGCCACCATGCTGGCCGTGCAATCGCTGGGCGCCATACCCGTGCCGCTGTACCAGGATGCCGCGGCTGCCGAGTGCGTGTTCCCCATCAACAACGCCGAGGTGCGCTTCGCCTTTGCCGAAGACCAGGAGCAGGTCGACAAGCTGCTGGAGATTCGCGAGAGCTGCCCGCGGCTGGAACGCATCTACTACGACGACCCCCGCGGCCTGCGCAACTACGCCGAGACCTGCCTGGCATCGTTGGACGAACTGCAAGCGGCGGGCAAGGTGTTCAATGACTTGCACCCCCAGTTCTATCCGGCCGAGGCCAACCAGGCCACCCCCAACGACGTGGGCGCGATGTTCTTCACCTCCGGCACCACCGGCAACCCCAAGGGCGTGGTGCATACCCACAACTCACTGCTGAACCGTGCCCATGTAGGTGCGCAGTTCGACAAGCTGACCGGTGACGAAGAGGTGCTGGCCTACCTGCCACCGGCCTGGATCGGGCAGAACATTTTTTCGTACGCGCAGTGGCTGGCCTGCGGCTATGTGGTCAATTGCCCGGAGTCATCCGCCACGGTGACCATTGACCTGAAAGAGATTGGTCCCACCTACTACTTCGCGCCGCCCCGCATTTTTGAAGGCCTGCTGACCAGCGTCATGATCCGCATGGAAGACGCCGGTGCCATCAAGCGCAACATGTTTCACTACTTCATGGGTGTGGCCAAACGCGTGGGTCCGCAGCTGATGGATGGCAAGACGGTAGGCCTGGCAGATCGCCTGCTGTATGCGCTGGGCAGCGTGCTGGTCTACGGCCCGCTGCGCAATACGCTGGGCCTCTCCCGCGTGCGGGTGGCCTACACGGCGGGTGAGGCCATCGGGCCAGATTTGTTTTCGTTCTTCCGCTCCATCGGCATCAACCTCAAGCAGTTGTATGGCTCCACCGAGACGGCCGTGTTTGTGTGCCTGCAGCCAGACAACCAGGCCCGTGCCGACACCGTGGGCGTGCCCTGCGACGGTGTGGAGATCAAGGTGCAGGAGAACGGCGAGATCCTCGTCAAATCCCCCGGCCTGTTCACCGAGTACTACAAGAACCCCGCCGCCACCGCCGAGGTGCGCACGGCCGATGGCTGGTACCACACCAGCGATGCCGGCTTCATCGACGCCAATGGTCACCTGAAGATCATCGACCGCGTCAAGGATGTGGGCCGGATCAAGGGCGGTGCCAACGACGGTGCCATGTTTGCGCCCAAGTATGTGGAGAACAAGCTCAAGTTCTTCCAGCACATCAAGGAAGCCGTGGCCTATGGCGATGGCCGTGAGAAGGTGTGCGTGATGATCAACATCGACTTTGACGCCGTGGGCAACTGGGCCGAGCGGCGCAACCTGCCCTATGCCGGCTACACCGACCTGGCGCAAAAGCCCGAGGTCTACGCGCTGATCAAGGAGTGCGTGGAAAAGGTCAACGCTGATTTGAGCGTGGACGCACTCTTGGCCGGCAGTCAGGTCAGCCGTTTCCTGATCCTGCACAAGGAGTTGGACGCCGACGACGGCGAGCTGACCCGCACCAACAAGGTCCGCCGCGGCTTTATCGCCGAGCGCTACGACGTGCTGATCGACGCACTGTATGGCGGCAAGGCCTCGCAATTCATAGAAACCCAGGTCAAGTTCGAAGACGGTCGCACCGGCAAGGTCAGCGCCACGCTGCGGATTGACGACACCAAGACCTTTGCACCCGTCAAGGCGGCAGCATGAAAATCGAGACACAAATCGCGACACCACAAATCGCAACACATACGGCAGTAGAACCGGTTGCTGCAAAGGCCAAAAAAATTGGCGACGTCATCCTGGATGTCAAGAACATCTCCTTGAGCTTTGGCGGCGTCAAGGCGTTGACCGACATTTCGTTCAATGTGCGCGAGCACGAGATACGCGCCATCATCGGCCCGAACGGTGCGGGCAAGAGCTCCATGCTGAACTGCATCAACGGCGTCTACACGCCGCAGCAGGGCACCATCACCTTCCGCGGCCAGTCTTTCAAGCATATGGACAGCCACCAGGTGGCGGTGATGGGCATTGGCCGCACCTTCCAGAACCTGGCGCTGTTCAAGGGCATGAGCGTGCTGGACAACATCATGTCCGGCCGCAATCTCAAGATCAAAAGCAATATCCTGCTGCAGGCACTGCGCTGGGGGCCGGCCGAGCGCGAGGAAATCATGCACCGCGAATACGTGGAGCACATCATCGATTTTCTGGAGATCCAGGCTTACCGCAAGACGCCCGTGGGCCAGCTGCCCTACGGTTTGCAAAAGCGGGTCGACCTGGGTCGTGCGCTGGCGATGGAGCCACAGGTGCTGCTGCTGGACGAACCCATGGCCGGCATGAACGTTGAAGAAAAGCAGGACATGTGCCGCTTTGTGCTGGATGTGAATGACGAGTTCGGCACCACCGTGGTCTTGATCGAGCACGACATGGGCGTGGTCATGGACATCAGCGATCGCGTCGTGGTGTTGGACTACGGCAAGAAGATTGGTGACGGCACGCCGGACGAGGTGCGCAACAACCCCGACGTCATCAGCGCCTACCTCGGCACCTCGCACTAAGGAACAAGAACATGGCTTTTTTCCTTGAAACCCTGCTCGGTGGCCTGATGGCCGGCATGCTGTATTCGCTGGTGGCGCTGGGCTTTGTGCTGATCTACAAGGCATCGGGCGTCTTCAACTTCGCCCAGGGCGCGATGGTGCTGTTCGCGGCGCTGGCCATGGCGCGTTTTGCGGAATGGATTCCCCAAGTCACCGGCCTGCAGGGCTTCTTCATCGTCAACCTGCTGGCCTTTGTGCTGGCCGGGGTGGTGATGTTTGCTGTGGCCTGGGTCATTGAGCGCCTGGTGCTGCGCCACCTGGTCAACCAAGAGGGCACGACGCTCTTGATGGCCACGCTGGGCATCACCTACCTGCTGGAGGGCATGGGGCAGACCCTCTTTGGCAACAGCATCTACAAGATCGACATCGGCATGCCCAAGGACCCGGTTCTGATCCTGGAAAGCGCCTTTGAAGGCGGCATCCTGATCAATAAGGAAGACCTGTACGCCGCACTGATTGCAGCGGTGCTGGTCGCTGCGCTGAGCGTGTTCTTCCAGAAGACCGCGACCGGCCGTGCCTTGCGTGCCGTGGCCGATGACCACCAGGCAGCCCAATCCATCGGCATTCCGCTGAACCGCATCTGGGTCATCGTGTGGTGCGTGGCCGGTGTCGTCGCTTTGGTGGCCGGCATGATCTGGGGCAGCAAGCTGGGTGTGCAGTTCTCACTGACAACCGTTGCGCTGCGGGCCCTGCCGGTCGTGATTCTGGGCGGGTTGACATCGGTACCCGGCGCCATTGTGGGCGGGCTGATCATTGGTGTGGGCGAAAAACTGTCCGAGGTTTACCTCGGGCCCTATGTAGGCGGCGGCATCGAAATCTGGTTTGCCTACGTGCTCGCGCTGGGCTTCCTGCTGATCCGTCCCCAGGGCTTGTTCGGCGAAAAAATCATTGACCGCGTCTGAGAGAAGCATATGTTCTATAGAGAAAACGGCCAATTCAAAACCAACTACCGGGCAGACCAGCAGATCTTCCCGATCGCGCAGGATCGCATCGCGCTGTACGCGCTGCTGGCGGTAGCGTTTGTCGCGCTGCCCTCAGTGGCCAGCGACTACTGGTTCACCAACATCCTGATCCCTTTCCTGATCTTCTCGCTGGCGGCCATCGGCGTGAATATCCTGGTCGGCTACTGTGGCCAGATATCCCTGGGTTCGGGCGCCTTCATGGCGGTGGGCGCCTATGCGGCCTACAACTTCTTCGTGCGCATCGAGGGCATGCCACTGGTGCTCGCCCTGGTGTTGGGTGGTGTCTGCGCCATGCTGTTCGGCATCCTGTTCGGTCTGCCCAGCCTGCGGGTCAAGGGCCTGTACCTGGCGGTGGCCACGCTGGCTGCGCAGTTCTTTGCGGACTGGATGTTTTTGCGCATCCAGTGGTTCACCAACTACTCACCCTCGGGCTCGGTGTCAGTCAACAACCTGCAGGTGTTCGGCCTGTCGCTGGCCAGCCCGGTGTCCAAATACCTGTTCTGCCTGACGCTGCTGTCGGTGATTGCGCTCTTGGCCAAGAACCTGGTGCGCGGCGCCGTGGGCCGAGAGTGGATGGCGATTCGCGACATGGACGTGGCCGCCGCTGTCATCGGCATCCGTCCCATGTTTGCCAAGCTCAGCGCCTTTGCCGTCAGCTCCTTCATCGTCGGCATGGCGGGTGCGCTGTGGGCCTTCATCTACCTCGGCGCCTGGGAGCCGGCGGCCTTCTCGGTGGACCAGTCGTTCAAGCTTTTGTTCATGGTCATCATCGGCGGCATGGGTTCCATCATGGGCAGTTTTTTCGGTGCCGGGTTTATCGTGCTGCTGCCGATCTTCCTGAACCAGTTCCTGCCGGCGCTGGCCGCGCTGTTCGGTGTGCAGATATCCACGGCCGGCGTCTCCCATGCCGAGCTGATGATCTTTGGCGGCCTGATCGTGTGGTTCCTGATCGTGGAGCCCCATGGCCTGGCCAAGCTGTGGTCCATCGCCAAACAGAAATTGCGCCTGTGGCCCTTCCCGCATTGATATTGTGGGTTTATAAAACGTGTTCCCCTGTGCTTCTTCAACAACCATCAATTACTACTAGGAGAGAGACAATGAAGCTTCGCAAACTCGCACTGGCCACCACCCTGCTGGCCGTGGCAGGCGGCACCTTTGTGGCGGGCAATGCCTTCGCCCAGGCCAAGGAACAATTCATTCCCGTGCTGTCCTACCGCACAGGGCCCTACGCACCCAACGGCGTGCCATGGGCCAATGGTTATGTGGACTACCTCAAGCTGGTCAATGCCCGCGGTGGCATCAACGGCGTCAAGCTGTCCTTTGAAGAATGCGAGACCGGCTATGACACGGCCCGCAGCGTGGAGTGCTATGAGCGCCTGAAGAGCAAGGGAGCCTCGTTTGTGCAACCCCTGTCCACCGGCGCCACCTTTGCCATCACCGAGAAGGCCCCGGCCGACAAGATATCGGTGGTGACTGTGGGCTATGGCCGCAGCGAGAGCGCGGATGGTTCCGTCTTCAAATGGAACTTCCCCATCGCGGGAACCTATTGGGTAGCTGCCGATGCCATCATGCAAGCCATCGCCAAGAAGGAAGGCGGCTTCGGTAGCCTGAAGGGTAAGAAGCTGGCCCTGGTCTACCACGACAGCCCGTTTGGCAAAGAGCCCATTCCGCTGTTGCAAGAGCGCGCAGCCATGCACGGCTTCACGCTGCAACTGCTGCCCGTGACCGCGCCCGGCGTGGAGCAAAAAGCCACCTGGCTGCAGGTGCGCCAGAACAAGCCTGACTACGTGGTGCTGTGGGGCTGGGGCGTGATGAACTCCACCGCCATCAAGGAAGCCCAGGCCACCGGCTACCCCCGCGAGAAGATGTATGGCGTGTGGTGGGCCGGTGCTGAGCCCGATGTGAAAGACGTGGCTGAGGGCGCCAAGGGCTACAACGCCGTGACCATGCAGCACGGCGCCGAACCGCAATCCAAGCTGGTCAAGGATGTGACCACCATGGTGCACGACAAGGGCCAGGGCACGGGTCCCAAGGAAGAGCTGGGCCAGGTGCTGTACATGCGCGGTGCCATGAGCGCGATGCTGGGCGTGGAAGGCATACGCGCCGCGCAAGAGCGCTACGGCAAGGGCAAGGTCATGACCGGCGAGCAAGTGCGCTGGGGTCTGGAAAACCTGAACCTGACCCAACCCAAGCTGGACGCACTGGGCTTTGCCGGCGTGATGCGCCCCATCAGCACCTCGTGTGTGGACCACATGGGCGCCTCCTGGGCCCGCATCCACACCTGGGATGGCAAGGCCTGGAAGTTCACGTCCGACTGGCTGCAGGGTGATGAGCAGATCATCAAGCCCCTGGTCAAGACCACGGCAGCCAAGTACGCCGCAGATAAAAAGCTGACACCCCGCACCCCTGCGGATTGTCAGTCCTGATGACAACGGTGGCCCCGCGGGGCCACCAAATCAAAGGCTCGCCCAGCGGGTCTTTCATTTGGTTTGAACGGAACTACCACCATGAGTGATGCAAAGAATATTGTTCTCAACGTCAACGGCATCGAGGTCATCTACAACCACGTCATCCTGGTCCTCAAGGGCGTGTCGCTGCAGGTGCCCGAGGGCGGCATCGTGGCCATCCTGGGCGGCAACGGCGCGGGCAAGACGACCACGCTGCGGGCGGTATCCAACCTGTTGGCCGGTGAACGCGGCGCGGTGACCAAGGGCAGCATCGAACTGCGCGGTGAGCGCATCGAGAACCTGAGCCCGGCCGACCTGGTGCAGCGTGGTGTGGTGCAGGTCATGGAAGGCCGCCACTGCTTTGCCCACTTGACGATTGAAGAGAATTTGTTGACCGGTGGCTACACCCGCAAGAGCAAGGCCGAGGTGGCGGCGAATCTGGAAAAGGTCTACACCTACTTCCCACGGCTCAAGACCCGGCGCACCAGCCAGGCGGCGTACACCTCGGGTGGCGAGCAGCAGATGTGCGCCATCGGCCGCGCCATCATGGCCAACCCCAGCATGGTGCTGCTGGACGAGCCCTCCATGGGCCTGGCGCCGCAGATCGTCGAAGAGGTGTTCGAGATCGTCAAAGACCTCAACGCCAAGGAAAAGGTCACCTTTTTGCTGGCCGAGCAGAACACCAATATGGCACTGAAGTACGCCGACTACGGCTACATCATGGAATCCGGCCGCGTGGTCATGGACGGCGCGGCCGACTACCTGCGCACCAACGAAGACGTCAAGGAGTTCTACCTGGGCATGGGCGGCGGCGAGCGCAAGAGCTTCAAGGATGTCAAGAGCTACAAGCGCCGCAAGCGCTGGTTGGCCTGATGGTGTTTTGGCAAATCGGGCTCTAGCCCTCGTGAAATCTGCATGTACTGCTACGTAATATATAGCGTCCTATCGAGCCAGGGGAGATACGCATGAGTTCAGTCTATGACGCTTTGGAAACCCGTCCTCCGGCGGAGCGCGAGGCTGCGCTGATGGCTGCGTTGCCGGGGCAACTGGCCCACGCCAAGCGCGCTTCGCTGGCGTTTGCCGATCTGCTGCAGGATGTGGATACCACGACGGTGGTCGACCGCGCCGCACTGGCCAAGCTGCCGGTGATCCGCAAGAGCGAATTGCAGGAGCGCCAACTGGCAGCCCGCGCACATGCCGCAGGCGCGGTGGCGCCCGGCGACGTGTTTGGCGGCTTCAGCACGCTGGGTTACGGCGCCAACATGACGCGGGTGTATGCCAGCCCTGGCCCCATGTACGAACCCGAGGGCACGGCGCGCGACTACTGGCGCATGGCACGGGCCATCTACGCGGCGGGCTTCCGGCCCGGCGAGCTAATCCATAACAGCTTTAGCTACCACTTCGTACCGGCCGGCTCCATGATGGAGACCGGCGCCCACGCCATGGGCTGCACCGTGTTCCCCGGTGGCACGGGCCAGACTGAGCAGCAGGTGCAGGCCATGCGCGACCTGCAACCGGCGGGCTATATCGGCACCCCCAGCTTTCTGAAAATCATTGTCGAAAAGGCCGCCGAGATGGGAGTGGCCCTGCCCAGCGTGAAGAAGGCCATGTTCGGTGGCGAGGCCTTCCCGCCCAGCCTGCGGGATTGGTTTCTGGCCCACAGCATTGACGGCTACCAATGCTATGCGACGGCCGATCTGGGCTTGATTGCCTATGAGACGGCAGCCCGTGAAGGCCTGGTGCTGGACGAAGGTGTGATCGTTGAGATCGTGCGCCCCGGCACCGGCGACCCGGTGCCGGACGGCGAGGTGGGCGAGGTGGTCGTCACCACGCTGAACCCCGGCTACCCCTTGATCCGTTTTGGCACCGGCGACCTGTCAGCGCTGCTGCCCGGAACCTGTCCGACCGGACGCACCAATGCGCGCATCAAGGGCTGGATGGGCCGCGCCGACCAGACCACCAAGGTGCGCGGCATGTTCGTGCACCCCAAGCAGGTCAACGATGTGGTCAAGCGCTTTGCCGAGATCGGCCGCGCCCGCCTGGTGGTCAGCGGCGAGATGGCCAACGACGCGATGACGCTGCAGGTCGAGGTGGCCGGCACGCCCGATGCGGGGCTGGCCACACGCATTGGCGATGCCATCCGCGAGGTGACCAAGCTGCGCGGCCAGGTGGACATGGTGGCCGTGGGCAGCCTGCCCAACGACGGCAAGATCATTGAGGATGCGCGCAGCTACAAATGAGTAGTGTGAACAACAGGCCCTAGTGTTTACACCGTGGCAATTTCTGCTGCCATGGCTAAGCTGGTTGGTACCTTGATCGGGATACCCACCCATGAAACAGAAGAAATTGCTGGCCCTTGCCACCGCTGTGCTGGCCGTATGCGCGCAGGCCCAAACCTACCCCAGCCGTCCCATCACCTTGATCGTTCCTTTTGCGGCAGGCGGCCCTACCGACAAGACGGCGCGTGACTTGGCCGAGGCCCTGCGCAAGCCCTTGGGTGGGGCTACGGTGGTGGTGGACAACGCGGCAGGCGCCGGCGGGTCCATCGGCGCCAACAAGGTGGCCAAGGCCGCGCCCGACGGCTACACGCTGCTGTTCCACCACATCAGCATGGCCACGATGCCCACGCTGGTGCGCAATATCCCGTTCAAGGTGGAGAGTGATTTTGAATACCTGGGCATGGTCAGCGATGTGCCCATGACGCTGTTGGGCCGCCCCAGCTTGCCCGCCAAAAACTTCAAGGAGTTGCTGGGCTGGATCAACCAGAACAAGGCCAAGATCAACCTGGGCAATGCGGGTGTGGGCTCGGCCTCGCACCTGTGCGGTCTGCTGTTCCAGAGCGCGGTGCAGGTAGACATGACCACGGTGCCCTACAAGGGCACGGCGCCGGCCATGACGGACCTGATAGGCGGGCAGATTGATCTGATGTGTGACCAAACCACCAATACCTCAGCCCAGATCGAGGCCAAGAAGGTCATTGGATACGCGGTCACCACGGCCAAGCCCCTGACGACACCGGCCTTGCGGGATTTGCCCACGCTGCAGGACATGGGTCTCAAGGGTTTTGACGTGTCGGTGTGGCAGGGGCTTTATGCGCCCAAGGGTACGCCGGCCGATGTGCTGGCCAAGATCAACGCAGCGTTGAAGGTGGCCTTGAAGGACCCGGACTTCGTCAAAAAACAGGAAACCCTGGGGGCGGTTGTCGTAGCCGACAAGCGGGTGGAGCCGGCCGAGCACAAGCGCTTCGTGCTGGCCGAGATCGCCAAGTGGAGCCCGGTGATCAAGGCCGCTGGGGTCTACGCGGACTGACGGCTGGAGTCTAGACTCCCCAAACGATCTCTTTGTCGGCCCGGTGGCAGCGCTTCAGCATATCGATGAAGGGCAGGGCGCGCTGGCGCAGCGACACGGTGTCGGCGCGGGGCAGCTTCTCACCGGCGGCCTGGGCCTCTTGCAACCGCTGCTTCTGGTCTGCCTCGTCTTTGGCAATGGCCTGTTCCAAAGCGGCGATGGCCCCGGGCATGTCGGCAGGCAGCAGAATGCCTTTGACCAGGGAGGCGCCATCGTCCTTGCCGATGAGTTGCAGAATCTGGCGCCCGTTGGGTTCCAGCATGATGAGGTCCCCGGTGACTTTGGATTTGAATTTGTATAGCATGGTCGTATAAAAGGGGGTTGATGGTCCGGTATGGGCCTCAGTATGGACCAACCCCGCACAATCACAACAAACCTATTTGAGGAGCACGTACTTGGCAAACCTTCATATTCGACGGGAGCACACCCTGAGCCTGGCGGCGGCCCGCAAGATCGCACGTTCCTGGGCGCAGCAGGTGGAAGACGATTTCGGCATGGAATGCAGCTACGAAGAGGGTGCCAAGGAAGACCGCGTCAGCTTCACACGGTCCGGCGTCAATGGCGTACTGGTAGTGACCGGCCAACACTTTGATCTGGACGCCAAGCTGGGCTTTTTGCTGGGCGCCTTCAAGGGCAAGATAGAGGCCGAGATCGTCAAGAACCTGGACGATTTGCTGGCCCCCAAGGCCGCTGCCAAGAAGACCAAGGCCAAGCCCTAGAGAGGTGAATGGGCGAGTACAAAAAACAAGAGCGCCGCAGGGCGCTCTTGTTTTTATAGCTAACTAGGTAGCCTGTACGAGGGCTGCCGCCGAATTTAGCTGAGGGACTCGATCAGCTCCACGTACTGCTGCATGGCGTCTTTGGAGCTGGTTCCTTTGAAGCCGTTCCATGCGTCCCACTTGGCGCGGCCCACCAGGTCAGTGAAGCCGGGTTTTTTTTCCGCGTTGTCGCCCACCGTAGCCTGCTTGTACAGGGCGTAGATTTTCAGCATGGTGTTGTTGTCAGGACGCTCGCTCAGGTTCTTGGAATTGGCGACAGCGGCTTCGAATTGCTTTTTGAGATCGGCCATGGGGTGCTCCGTTAGGGGTGGTTGGTTTCAACGTGGTGAGAGTAATAGTACAGCAGCGTGGGGAAGCATTGTGGAACAGCGGGGGGATGTTTCAGCGCCGGGCCGCCCCAAGCTGAAACGCGGCCCCCTCGGGGGGCAGGGAGTCACACGCAGTGGGCGACCGTGGGGGCTAGCTCGCAAGTTCAGTCTGTGCCATTTCCACATCCATATGCTGCGCCGCGTCCATGGCCCGCATGGCGGCGGCCTGCTCGTAGTATTGGGTGGCTTCGGCCATGCCTTTGTCACCCTCCAGAATGACCAGCGCGTTGGCGTATTCGATCTTGGCAATGGCTGAGTGCGGGTTCAGGCTCAGCGCCCGGGCGAACAGGTTGAGACTGGTTTCTCTTTTTGCGCCGTAAGTCATGTTGGCGATCAGTGTGCCCACCTTGTCGATGACCTCGGCATGGAAGGCCCCCAGTGCGATGTGGGCGTCGCCATGCAGAGGCTGTAGCCGTATCACCGACTCCAGCGCCGATTTGACCTTGCCGCCCACGCCCTGGGCCAGGGCTTTGGCCACGCTGATGCCCTGGCTGTAGCGCCCCAGCGCATAGGCCTGCCAGTAAAAGGCGTTGGCGTTGGCGGGTTCTGCGGCCGCCAGTTCGGCGGACCGTTCGGCCACCTGCAGAAACAGGCGTTGGCGATTCTTCTCGCGGGGTTCCAGGTAGTGGGCGTAGACGCTGGTGGCCTTGTTGGCCACATTAATGCCCGCGCCACCCGCCTGCAAACCCGCCTCTGCGGCCTTCTCGAATTCGCCGCTGTGGAAGAGTGCCCAAGCCTCCAGCACCGCGGCGTCCTCGGGTAAGGGTTCCAGGTCCCCGGCGTGCAATTGGCTCCATTGTTTTTTGACGCGGGCGGCGTCAAATGGGTAGTCACCGCTGTGGCTAAAGGCGGTCCATGGGGCCATGCTGTGTCTCCTGTCTGTGTCGGTGCTTTTTTCTTGCATCGGGTGCGCTGTAGACACGGTGTTGCTTTTGGTGTGTGCGGCTTATCTTATGCGGCCTGGGCGCTTGTGGATGTGGTGTAAGCCCCTACCAGCTTCAATAAATGGGTGCGCTGGCTGGCTTCCAGGTAGGGAATCAGCAGGTTCAGCACATGGTGCGCGCCACGCAGCAGTGCGGATTGGGCGCTCTCGGGTTCCAGCGCATTGCGCGGGTCTTTGACGTATTCAAAGCTCAGCCAATAGGTCAGCACCACCACCATGCTGGTGGCCGTGGGCTCTATCTCGCGGGAGTCGATGTGCATGGCACCGGAGCGGTTCATGCTGTCGAGCATGGCACGCACGGAACGGGTCTTGTTCTTCAGCACCCATTGGAAGTGGGTTTCCAGCCGGCGGTTCTTGCTCAGCAGGTCGTTGAGGTCGCGGTACAAAAAGCGGTATTGCCAGATCAGTTCGAACAGCGTGTGCATGAAGAACCAGGCGTCTTCCACATCGCGCACGCTGTCGCTGGCGTTGAGCAACTCGTTGAGCGCCTTTTCATAGCGATCGAACAACGAATTGATCAGCTCGTCCTTGGCCGGGTAGTGGTAGTACAGGTTACCCGGGCTGATGCCCAACTCGGCCGATATCAGCGTGGTCGAGACATTGGGCTCGCCAAAGCGGTTGAACAGCTCCAGCGTGACTTCCAAAATGCGTTCTGCGGTGCGGCGGGGAGCTTTTTTGACCATGATGGTGGTGCGGGCTCAGTGGGCGGCGCTGCGGCGGGTTGCCGTCGCTACGGTTTCGCTCAAATCATCCATGACCTCTTGCAGCGTGGCAATGGCCCGGCCGATGCGGGTGGGAGCCTTGGGCGGGGCGGAGAGGTGGCGCTTGGGGTCGTCCAATACTTCGTGGTTCAGGCTGATACCGTGGCGCGCCAGCTTGGCTGATAGCCCGGTCTTGCGCGAGCGCAGCATCTGACGGGTCTGCTGGTAGGCATGCTCGGCCAACTGGCGGCGTTGCGCGTAGCTGAAGGTGTTGGCCAAATAGAGCTCGGGGTCGCGGTGGTCGGGCTCGAAGAGGATGATGTCGGTGTTGGGGTAGGCGTGGGTGTAATGCTTCATGCCCAGTTCCATGCGCGAATGGATCATGGAGCGGAAGGTCTGGCTCAGCACGGCCGGCAGGCCACCATCGACGATGCGCGGGATTCTGCGTTTGTGCTCCGGCAAGCCGCGCTGCATGACCTTGGCCGTCCCAGGGGTGGTTGCATTGAACGGTACCAGTGGATTCAGGCAGATCAGCAGGTCCACATCGTCTTCCAGCGCCACCGACGCGTGCATGGTTTTCTTCAGGGCCCCATCCACGTAGTACTGGTCGTCGATTTCCACCGGAGGGAACAGGCCCGGCAGAGCGGAGCTGGCCTGCACGGCTTGCGAGATGGGCACATGGTCCCAACCCGGCCGGCCAAAGGGCGCGGCCTCCCCGCTGTCGAGGTTGGTGGCGACCAGAGTCAGCTTGGTCTTGAGCTGGCGAAAATCGTTGGTTCGGCCTTCGCGGCTGAACAGGCGGGCCAGTTCGCTGTCCACAGCCTGGTTGGAAAACACACCCGTAGGGAGGCCGGGGCTCAGGCGCTCCAATGCATTCAGCAAGGATTTGCGGCCCATCGTGAAGTGCCACAGCGCCGACAGCACCAAACCCGGCAACATGATGCTGCGGCGCAAAAACTCGCCATAGGCGGGCTTGAGCAACCAGGAGGGGTCAAAGGTTTCGGAGGGCGCGCTGTCGTTTTCGATGAAAGAGGCGCACAGGGAGCGCGGCGACATGCCATTGGCCAGAGCTGCCACGATGAAGCCGCCAGCCGATACACCCACGTAGTGGTCCAATTTGGTGAAGTCCAGGCCGTTCAGCGACTCTTCGAGCGCACACATGGCGCCCACTTCGTAGATCGCGCCCAGGGGGCCGCCACCGGACAGCGCTAACGCGATTTTGGGTGGCCTGTGTGTTGTGGCGTGCATAGGTGGAAAGTGTAGAGTGCGGGGGCTGAACTTTTTGCTGCGATGCAATAGTGCTTGCAGCGGGTGCCTGCTCTTCTCGATGCCTGGGTTTGGCCCAAAAAGAGCCGGATCGCCGCATAGACCCCGTGGCTAGCGGCGCGGGCTCTTCTCTGCAATCAGTCTCTTGCGGCGGCGGGTTTAGTCTTCTTGGCAGCAGCGCCGGTTTTGGCTTTGGCAGCCGTTTTGGTCGCCGCTTTTTTGGCGGGGGCCGCCGCATCGGGGGCTTTGGCGGACAGTTTCTGCACGGTCTTGTTCAGCTCGTCGATGCGTGCAATCAGCGCGTTGACGTCCTTGGCCGAAGGCACGCCCAGCTTGTTCAGGGCTTTTGCCACCCGCTCTTCAAAAATGTTTTCCAACTTGTCCCATTGGCCCGAGGCCTTGGAGGTGATATCGGTTGCCATATGCGACATCTTGCTGGTGGCTTCCGAGATTTTCTCTTCCGCGGCTGCCTGCGTCTTGCGCTGGATGCTGACGCCTTCCTTCACCAGGGACTCAAACGCCTTCGATCCTTCGGCCTGTGCGCGCGTAAAAGCGCCCAACCCAGCCTGCCAAATTTGCTGGGCAGAGTCTTTGACCGATCCACTGAACTGGGCTTGGGTGAGTTTGGAAATATCGACTTTTGGCAGTTTTTTGACCATGGGATGCTCCGATAGGGATGGGGTTGGGTACGGCCCGGCGTTGTCGGCTGAGTGGAAACTTAGCGGAAATAATAGGGCGAATGTACTGCCTGCAGGGCCAACGGTGTAGATGGCATATCCTAACCGGCAGCCACCGGTGTGCAGGGCGGCTACTGGTGCCCCGTTAAACTACGAACTGTGACAAGTCCGCAACGCTCCTACATCCCCACCCGCAACCGATCCCTGCTTTGGCAGTTTGCCAAACGCGATGTGCTGGGCCGCTACCGCGGCTCGCTGTTGGGGCTTACTTGGTCTTTTCTGACCCCTTTGCTGATGCTGGGAGTCTATTCCTTCGTGTTTGTTGGCGTGTTCAAGCAGAGTTGGCCCGGTGTGTCCCAAGGCGGCGGCGTAGAGTTTTCGCTGCAGGTTTTTGCTGGTCTGCTGGTATTCAATCTTTTTTCTGAAGTGGCCGGCAAGGCCCCCAATCTCATTGTGGACCAGCCGAATCTGGTCAAAAAGGTGATTTTCCCGATCGAGCTATTGACCTGGGTAGCTGTGTTGTCCGGCTTGTTTCATTTGCTGATCAGCGCAGGGACGATGTTGGTCGTGCTCGCCCTGTTTCGCGGCGGTTTGCCACTGTCAGCGCTTGCCTTTCCTTTGGTGCTGCTGGCGTTCTTGCCGGTGTTGCTGGGCTTGGGCTGGCTCTTGTCGGCCATCGGCGTGTTTGTCCGCGACATAGGGCAGGTGATGGCCATGGTTGTCAGCTTGACGATGTTCATGTCGCCTGTGTTCTATTCCGTGAAATCGTTGAACCCCGACTTGCAGTTCTGGATGAACCTCAATCCACTGACCTTGATCATCGAACAAGTAAGGGCTGTGCTGTTGTTGGGGCAATGGCCGGATTGGGCTGCGCTGGGGATCTATGCTGTGCTGTCTGCCATATTTGCAGCGGTGGCGGCCACCTTTTTTCAGTTGACACGCAAAGGCTTTGCCGATGTCCTCTAGCAGCCTTGCCATCCACGCCCAGGGCTTGGGCAAAGCATTCCAGCTCTACGAGCGCCCGATTGATCGCTTGAAGCAGATGCTGATGCGCGGCCGGCGTCGCTACTTCAAAGAGTTCGCGGCATTGCACGACGTTACATTTGAATTGAAGAAGGGTGAGGTCCTGGGTTTGGTTGGCCGCAACGGTGCTGGCAAATCCACGCTGTTGCAATTGATCTGTGGCACGCTGACGCCCAGTGCCGGACAGGTGTCCGTGCATGGCCGGGTGGCGGCCTTGCTGGAGTTGGGGGCCGGTTTCAACCCGGAGTTCACGGGCAAGGAAAACATCTACCTCAATGCCTCCATCCTGGGGCTGAGCAAGGAGGAGATCGACGCACGCTACGACGCGATTGTGGATTTTTCGGGCATCGCCGACTTCATCCACCAGCCCGTCAAGACCTATTCCAGCGGCATGTACGTGCGGCTGGCCTTCTCAATCGCCACCAGCGTGGATCCGGACATCCTCGTCATCGATGAGGCCTTGTCGGTTGGTGATGGCGCTTTTGCCCGCAAGTCCTTTGACCGCATCATGCGGCTGAAGGAAAAGGGCGCGACTATCTTGTTTTGCTCACACTCGATCTACCAGATTGAGGCGTTGTGTACGCGGGCGTTGTGGTTGGAGAAAGGTGGGGTGCAATTGCTGGGAGATCCGGCTACCGTTGTCGCCGGTTACCAGGCATTTCTGGACCGTGACGCTGCGGCGCCAGCTATCTCCGCAGCAGGGCAGCCGTCTGCGCATGCATCTCCCTCCGGGCATGCGCATATCCTGGGTGTTCAAACCAAAGTAGACCAGACGCTTGGAACAGTTTTGTATGTCCAAAGCGCCAAACAGACTTTGTCGGTCAGCATCGGCTTTGCCTCTGATCCGAATCTTCCGTCGCCTGTCGTTGCTCTAACGTTGCACTCTCCAGATGGGCGAACCATCGCTAGCAGCAGTACGCAAGCGGATAATGTGGAACTGGTCCGTGATTCGTCGGGCCGGGGAGCTGCCACCATAGAATTCCCACAAATTCCTTTGCTGAAAGGGGAATACTCTATTGATGTGTACTTACTCAGTGAGAACGGGATTCACCTGTACGACACTGCAGCAAACGTTGCAACATTGCATTTCACTCAGGATCATCTGGAGCAAGGCATAGTTTCACTCCCGCACAGTTGGCAGACTAGTGCATCGGCCCAGTCCGCAGCGGATCGGTTGGCGATGGACGCCTCTTAATCGTTCTTTTCCGGCCGATCGAGGGCTTATGCACAGCGATTGAAGGGGTTCCAGCTAAGCTGCCCGAGAATGCTCCATATGCTCGCTTTTCTGGTGGACTGAATTTCCCGGCGTTTTTTCCAGTAATGCGGTATGCCCAGCACAGCGTCGAGCTTGGCTCTAGCGATTACAGCACCGTTTCCCTTTGCTGAAAACCAGAGGATGGTTAGGATATTGAGTGCAATGTGCACGGGGAGAAACATCCAGAACAGGATGCCCGGCATGTTCTTCACATAGGCCCAAACCATGTTCCTATGGCCGTGGTAAGTCTGCGAATCGCTGCGCCGACCGACAACCGCGGAACCCAAATGTTGCACCGTGGCAGTCGGAACATACATGGCGCGGTAGCCGGCTAGTCGCAGGCGAAAGCCAAGATCGACATCTTCGACGTAGAGGAAAAAATCTTCGTCAAGCAAGCCGACTGTCTGCAGCGCTGCGGTTCGGTACAGAGCCGCAGCTGCACAGGGGGCAAATATTTCTTGCTTCGTGCCGTATCGCGCAGAGTCTGCGCAGCCATGCCCTCTTCTCCAAGGAAGTCCGCTGACGTGGTAGGCGTCTCCTATGCCGTCAAGGTATTTGTGCTCGGGGTCGCTAAACATCCGGGATCCAAAGGCTGCATGGGTGGGGTGAGCTTCACCCGTTGAGACGAGGTTAGCCAGCCAGTCTTCATGCGGAAATGCATCGGGGTTCAAGAGCGCCACCCATGGCCCAAGGTCAATATGCCGTAACGCATGGTTGACACCGCCGGCAAACCCCAGGTTGCGGCCGGGTGATAAGACAGTAACGGAGGGATGTAGTTGCTGAATCGATGACACTGAATTGTCAGTGCTATGGTTGTCCACCACGATGGTCACAAATTCTCGGAACCGTTGCTTTTCCATGGCGGTCAAACATCGGCTAATCATTTCTCCGCCATTGAAGTTCACGATGATGACGGTAACTGTTGAGGGTATTTGTCGGGACGGGCTTAGCATGGGTATCACTGTCGACCCCTCAATAAGCCCGAGAAGAACCGTAACGGCCAGGTGATCTTCCAGGACGTGGAGGAGCGCAGATCCTGCACGGTGCTTTCCAAAGCATGTGCGTGTGCACTCTGCGTGGCAACAGCGGCTTTGAGTTGATCCAATTGCGTGCGGAGCATGCCCAATTGCACTTCTAGTGCCTGCGTGTGCGTTTGCTCTGCCCTCAGTTGCGATGACGCTTTGTCTAAACTCTGCTGGGTATTGAGCAGGACAGATCGCAGTCGTTGGCTCTCTGCGAAATGGTGTAAGCCAGTGCGGACGCGTTGGCATACCGCGCTGACTTTGGGTGTGTACCGAAATACGGTGTGCGCTGCAATTTGCAGCCAGAATCCCTCGTAGTCGATTTGTCCGCGGATCTCATCCAACGCGCAGCCCTTTTCAACCAATGACCGGGCAAATAAGACGGCATTGGATGGAAGTAGGGTTTCGATCCGCACATGCGTGCTGTTCCATTGTTCGTCCAAGATGGCCATTGGCTGTCCTTGCTTGTCAACGAACCTAACCCCTGTGTAGGTGGCGAGCGCGTCGTGTTGTGCCAATGATTGAACAAGCTTTGCCAAGTGATCTGGCAGGAACAGATCTTCCGCCTCCAGAACAATCAAATACTCTCCGCGGGCACTCTTCAATCCGGCATTGGTCGACTCCGCGTGTCCTGTCGTGCCCGTGGTCTGAATGTGTCTCAAAGGGAACCGCCCGCATGCGACGGGTGCAACATTGGTCACAGCACTGTCTGTTTCTAGCAGTATCACCTCTATATTGGGATAGGTCTGCATAGCGACCGAGTCCAACGCGTTGTGAGCGGTCCCGGGACCAAGGTTTCTCACCACGACGCTGACCAGCGGGATGTCTTCCGGCATCATTGGTAGACCCACACTGTGCTGGCGCTGATGCTCCGACTCGTATAACTCCAACGAATTGCGTACCAACTCAGCGGGCTGAACCACCATGTAGGCTTCTGCAGCGCTGACCAGTGGCCCCAATGTGTAGCTCCTGAAGCGATTCAAAGCACTGATGTGCTCGTCATAAGCCTGCATCTTGAGTTGCGAGACAAAACACGCCATCGCAACCTGCTTGCGCTGCGCCCGGGGACCACTGATGTCCAATAGCACGTTTGGCCGTAGCATCGGAACCCCGACCTCATACATGACCAGCTTCAGTACCGATCCGTGGCGCCGCACAGCTTCCAATGCAGCCATTCCAAGCGCGCGATGGTCCGGGTGCATTTCATAAATCGATGTAGCGAAAACGCAATCCGGTGCAAACGCCTTAATCTGGTCTGCAATACGCTGCACCAATTGCTCACCGTATTCCAAACCACGGTCTTTCAATCCCCAAAATATGGGTTCCCCATATCCCAGGATTCGTGCCGCTTCCCGACTTTCGGCGCGTCGGGCTTGGGCGTATTGCTGCGTGTCGTCGCAGTTGGGGTGGTAGTCTCCGTCTGTCAGTACTATGACCTGAATTGCTCCTCCCTCTGCGACTTGTTGCAATATGGCTCCGCCACAACCAAATACTTCGTCATCTGAGTGCGGCGCAAGTACAAGCATACGACCCATGCCGAAACTGGTAGTTGCCGTGTAGGGAACAAGTCTATTTTCCATTCTTACATCATCCTTGCCTCTGAGGAGCAGTATTTGCCTTGTACTACAAGTGGCGATACTTCCATTGCCAACTGCACGTTGGGGCGCCTCCCATGAGTTTATGTTGGAGCAAGAGGCGTTTCATCGGTATTCAGGGAGAAATCTCCGCCAATCACTCAAGCAATGGGCTTTGCGGTTAGAGGGGATAGATACTCCACCTTTTGTTGCAATAGCTGCACGCTTGTTCCCACGGCGTGAACTTTTCTTGGTAGTTAGAGTCTATTAATGCTGGAATCAGCAGGCAAAAGTGTCTCCCGAGGCCTATGCTAGTATCTGCACTATTTTTCTTCACGGAAAGTCATTGAGTCGAGCATGCGTCTTGGAGAAATACTGATTGAGCGTGGAAAGCTCGACCTCGCCAACCTGGAGCGCGCTCTGCGGGTTCAGGAATCCGACAGCAAGGAACGCATTGGCGCCATTCTGATCCGCACTGGATTTGCCGCCGAGCGCGACGTGATTGATGCGTTGTCGGTGCAACTCCAATTGCCCGTGGTCCCGTTGGCCAGTTATCCGGAGTTGCCCATATTGGAGGAACGCGTCGCGGTGCGTTTCATCAAAGAAGCCAAAGCCTTGCCCTTGCAGGAAGACGAGGCTCAACTCGTGCTGGCGATGGTGGATCCCCGCGACGAGTATGTGTTGAATGCCTTTCGCATGGTGACCGGGCGCATAGTGGTCCCCCAACTGGCGGTGCCTTCCGAGTTGGACGCAGCCTTCGAGCGTCTATATGGCACGGGCAAAACTTCCATGGATCAAATCGTGGGCGAGGCACAGACCCGCGACGAAGACGGCGGCAACGAAGACCTGCAGCAACTCAAAGAGTTGGCCTCCGAGGCGCCGATTATTCGGTTGGTCAGCCTCATCATCAGCCATGCGCTGCAGGCACGCGCCTCTGACATCCATATTGAGCCGTTCGAGAACCGCCTGATCGTGCGCTATCGTGTCGATGGTGTCATGCATGAGGTGGAATCTCCTCCTCGGCGGTTTTCTGCGGCCGTCATTTCGCGCATCAAGATCATGGCCAGTCTGGACATTGCGGAGCGCCGCCTGCCGCAAGATGGGCGCATTAAACTGCGACTGCAGGGCAAGGAGATCGAC
This sequence comes from Rhodoferax sp. GW821-FHT07G04, assembly GCF_059418585.1. Classification (NCBI taxonomy): domain Bacteria; kingdom Pseudomonadati; phylum Pseudomonadota; class Betaproteobacteria; order Burkholderiales; family Comamonadaceae; genus Rhodoferax; species Rhodoferax sp. GW821-FHT07G04. Next base: position 1,136,116 of record NZ_JBWKQD010000002.1, on the reverse strand, counting down.
TTGCGCGTTTCCACGGTACCGACCATGCACGGGGAGAGCGTGGTGATGCGTATCCTGGACAAGAGCGGTACCACATTGGATTTTGTGAGCCTTGGATTTGATCCCGTTGCCTTGGAGCGTTTTCTTCAGGTCTTGACGCAGCCCCATGGGATCGTGCTGGTGACAGGCCCTACAGGATCGGGTAAGACCACGACGCTGTACACGGCCCTAGACAAACTCAACAAACCCGATGTCAAGATATTGACGGTGGAAGATCCTGTCGAGTACCAGATGGAGGGCATCAACCAGATTCAGGTTAAACCCCAAATTGGCTTGACCTTTGCCAATGCCCTGCGCTCCATCGTACGCCAGGATCCCGATGTCATCATGATCGGCGAAATTCGTGACCTCGAAACGGCACAAATCGCGGTTCAGTCGGCACTGACTGGACACATGGTGTTATCGACTTTGCACACGAATGACGCGGCCAGCACCATCAATCGGCTGCTGGATATGGGTATGGATGACTACTTGCTGACCTCAACAGTCAACGGCATTTTGGCTCAGCGCCTGGTGCGCACTCTGTGTAGCCACTGCTGTCAAGCGCACCCAGCGCTACCGGAGGTGGTAGAGGAGATGCAGCTTCAGCGCTATACAGAAGTTCGCCCAATCATGTTGTACCGTCCTGTAGGTTGTGAGGTGTGTGGCGGAACGGGCTATACGGGCCGAGTCAGCATCGTCGAATTGCTGGTTATGACAGACACTATTCGCGGCATGATCATGCGCCATGTAACTGCCGGTGAGGTTCGGCAGCAAGCTATCGCTGACGGCATGCAGACCATGTATGAGAACGGTCTTGCCAAAGCTGTAGCGGGTATCACCACGGTGGAAGAAGTCTTGCGCGTTACGCGCGAGGAGTAGCCGCAGTGCCGTTGTTTCGCTACAAGGCAGTCACGCCCTCCGGTGAGAGCCAGGAGGGTGATATGGAGGGGCTCTCCCAGTCCGTCGTGGTGGACCGTCTGCAGAGCATAGGGCTTATTCCTATTCGGATAGAGGAGATGGCAGCCGGCAATGCTGCGTCCAGCAATACCGCGGGGCTTTTTCGCAAAAGTCGGGTGACCCAAGATGACGTTGCTGTGTTCACCCAGGAGATAGCAACCTTGCTGAAGGCGGGGCTGCCACTGGATCGGTGCCTGGAAATACTAATCAGTCTGTCTGCCAACGACGCGGTTCGAGAACTGATGGGCCAATTGCGGGAAGATGTGCGCGGGGGCGCCTCGCTGTCCAAGGCCATGGACGCACGTAAAGGTGTTTTTACGCGGTTCTACTTGAACATGATTCGTGCGGGAGAAGCCGGCGGCGCTCTGGATGTCGTGTTGCAACGTTTGACCGAGTTCATGGAGCGCTCCAGGGAACTGCGGGATACGGTTAAGTCGGCACTCATTTATCCAGCTATTTTGATAGGTGTGTCAGTGCTGTCGGTGGCTATTCTGCTGATGTGGGTGGTACCCCAGTTCTCTCAGATGTTCGCGGAATCCGGCAAGGCTCTTCCTTTGCCGACCCAAATGGTGATTGCGGCGGGGGATGCAGTGCGCAATTACTGGTGGCTTATGGTGTTGGGTGTGGTGGCTGTATACGCATGGTTCTCCAAGCAGATGCGAGAGCCAGCAAGTCGCTACCGTTGGGACAAACGTTTGCTGGGTCTCCCGTTGGTGGGGGATCTCATTGGCAAACTGGAGGTCGCGCGGTTTTCCCGCACACTGGGTACCTTGATTGGCAATGGTGTGACCCTGCTGGCGGCACTGTCTATCGTGAAAGAGACGCTGAACAATACGGTCATGGCACAAGGCCTGGGAGATGTCGCCGCCCAACTCAAGGAGGGCAAGGGCTTGGGCAAGCCTTTGATGGAAACGGGGTTGTTTCCCAAGCTGGCAGTACACTTGGTGATGGTCGGCGAGGAGACGGGCAAGCTGCAGGAAATGCTGATCCGTGTCGCCGACATCTACGACCGCGAAGTGAGCAGTTCGGTCAAACGCCTACTTTCCTTGATGGAACCCGTGCTGATTCTGGGCTTGGGGCTGGTCATTGGCGGCATCATTATGTCCATATTGGTAGCCATCCTGAGTGTGAACGATCTGGCGATGTAGAGCGTTGCCAGCAATTGAATTTTGGAGTGAGAGCAAATGAAGAGCAAACAAATGAGCCGACAGCATAAAGGCTTTACGCTGATCGAATTGTTGGTGGTTTTGGTGATTTTGGGTTTGCTGGCGGGTTTGGCGGGGCCCAAGGTGATTAGCTACCTTCAAGGAGCCAAGGAAAAAACCGCTAGGTTGCAGATCGAAGAATTTACGGGCAGCCTGGACTTGTTCAAGTTGGAGACTGGGCGTTACCCTACAACGCAAGAGGGTTTGCAGGCCTTGGTTAAGCAACCCGCGGGCGTAGCTGGTTGGAATGGACCCTATCTGCGAAAGCCCAACGTGCCCAAAGATCCTTGGGACAACGAATACCACTATGTCGCCCCGGGTCAGCACGGCGTCTATGACATCAGTTCCTGGGGGGCTGATAACCGCGAGGGTGGCGAGGGAGACAACAAGGACATCAACGGTTGGGAAAAATAAGCCAAGCCCCGCAAGCCGGATTCTCGTTGATCGAATTGCTGGTTGTTATGGTCATCATGGCGATGGCCTACACCTTGGCAGGGCCGTTGGTTTCCACGGGAGTCTCTGGCGCAGAATTGAAAGCTTCCGCGCGCCAGTTGGCGGCAGGTTTGCGCAAAGCGCGCAGTGATGCCGTGGCGCGGCGGCGGGAGGCTACGTTGACCGTTGATGTCGAAGGGCATCAGTTCCAGCTCAGTGGCGACCAGCGTGTCTACCAGATCCCCAAAACGGTGGCAGTGAAGTTGTTCACTGCGGAATCTGAATTGGTCAGTGGGACAACCGGAGCCATCCGCTTCTTTCCAGATGGTGGCTCCACGGGCGGCCGCATCACGCTGAGCGCGCACGAGCGCAATTACGATGTAGACATCAATTGGTTGACGGGTCAAGTCGTCATCATCGATTGACCATGCGCAACCATAACCGAGGCATGACCTTGCTGGAAATCTTGGTCGCCTTCGTCATTCTGTCCTTGACAATGGCGGTTATCTTGCACATTTTTTCGGGCGGCATGCGCAACTCCAGGATGGCGGAGAGTTACAGCCGTGCGGTGTTTTTAGCGCAATCCCGATTGGCGGCTGTTGGTATTGAGCGGACGCTGGCACCCGGCGAAGACAGCGGCCAGGCGGGCATCAATTTGCATTGGCGCGTCAGCGTCGTTGCGGTCGACGATGGCGGGGAGGCGGATCGTTTGCGGCTGCCCATGCGCCAGTATCTGGTTCGATCCATGGTTGCGTGGCAAGAGGATGGCCGTGACAAGCATATCGAACTCTCATCCATCCGCCTCGGGCCCCGTCAATGATAGTGGTTAGCCGCCATTCTTTCCCATCTCAACGGGGCTTCACATTGTTGGAGTTGCTAATCTCCTTGACACTGTTGAGCTTCATTCTGGTGCTGTTGTTTGGCGGACTGAGGCTGGGCGTACGGAGTTGGGATGCCGTGCAAAAGCAGGTGGATAGTTTGAATTCGGTGCGATCCGTCGAGAACTTCCTGCGCCGCGAAATGGAACGCATCTACCCCTACCGTTGGAAGCCGGCGACCGCGCAGCGTTATGCATTCCTGGGTGAGCGCCACAAACTGAATTTTGTGGCGCCTTTGCCGTCACGTCTTGGCGTCGGTGGTTTGTATGCGGTTGCATTGGAGCTTGAACAATCAAGCCAGAGTCGCCGTTTGACCTGGCGACACGCTCCGGTTGTTCCCACGATGGCAGACTTCTCGCCACTGGAGCAGACAAAAGAGATGGTGTTGGTTGCTGCCGAGCTCAACGAGGTCGACGACATTTGGCTGAGTTACTTTGGTAAGGAGAGTGACGGTGCCGCGCCTCGCTGGTTGGATCGCTGGGACAACCCAAACACCATGCCGCAACTCATCAGGATTCAGGTGCGCTTTGTTGATGGTACGGAATGGCCGGATTTCGTTGTTGCGCCTTTGATCAGTGCGGAGGTGCCGCGATGAGGCGGGAGCGAGGCGTAGCCTTGGTGTTGGTGCTTTGGGTTATCACTTTGCTATCCGTGATAGCAGGGAATTTTGCCTTCAGCATGCGCGGAGAGGCCCATATCGCACGTAACCTGTTGTCGGTGGCGCAAGCACAGGCACAGGCTGATGCTGGCGTGCAACGTGCCTGGTATGAGCTGATGAAGCCGCCAACGGAAATACAGCGCTGGACCGCGGATGGCATGCCGCATGAGTTGGCCTTTGAGGGCGGGGTCTCGCGCGTTTTGATCGAGGATGAGTCTGGTAAAATTGATCTCAACACCGCGCCAGAAGCTCTGCTGATAGGGCTTTTTCGTTCTGTAGGAATGAGCAACGAGGCCGCTATCGCAATGGCCGATTGTGTTCAAGATTGGCGTGACGGCGACAAATTGCGAAGACTCCATGGTGCGGAGGAAGAGGAGTACGTCGCTGCCGGGAAAAGCTACGCCCCACCTAATGCGCCATTCGAAACCGTGGATGAATTGCAGCGGGTCTTGGGTATGACGCCGGAGTTGTTTCGCATCCTGGAGCCGGCGTTGACGGTGCACACCAAACTGGCAGGTCTGAATACGGCCGTTGCGCCGCGAGAAGCACTGTTGGCCATTCCGGGCGTCACTCCCGCGCTGGTGGACGAGTATTTGGAGTTGCGTCGCAGTGTGATCTTATCTGGTCAAAAAGCACCTGCGTTTGCGGCTGCAGGGGCTTTTTCCTTTGTGCCGGGCGGGTTGCCTGTTTATACGGTCCGTAGTGAGGCGAAAATGGTTGACGGAACGGTGTTTGTGCGCCAAGCAGTTGCCCGCGTTGTCCCAGATCCCAAGCGTCCTGTCGTCTTGCTGGCCTGGGGTGAGGGGCAGGGCGAATAATTTTCGGGAAAGAAATGACGGCTCTATCGAATAGTCTGGGCGGCACCTTGCTTGGTATAAAGAAGCAAGTTCAGGGTAGCCAATTTCTGCAGTGGTGGTTGAGTGAGCTATCCGATATGGCGCCGGCGTGGATGCGGTCGGCCGACCTGACGCTGGATCACTATGCTCTGGTGCCATTGGGTGAAATCAGCCCCACTATGCGGAAGCCCGAAATCGCCAGCTCCCGCATTGCGGCCATCACCTTGGCCTCGAATCAGGTTCTGCGCAAAACCATCCTATTGCCGCTGGCGGCCGAAGAAAACTTGCGGCAGGTTCTGGAGTTTCAAGCGGAACAACTCACTCCCTTTTCCGCCGGCAAAATCTATTTCAACTACATAGTGCTGGCACGTGATTTCAATGCGGGGCAGATGACGGTGGAGTTTGTTGCAACGCCGCGTGATGCGGTTGACCGTGGGATTGCGACATTGCTCGGATTGGGTATTGAGGTGCGGGCGCTTTTTGTGCAGGATTTGGTTGCGCAGGCGAGCTTGCTCAATCTGATGCCGTCCGCCCAGGCTAATGCCCCTTCACCCTGGCGCCACGGTGCTAACCCTTGGCTCGCCGCCTTGGTGATTCTCCTGGCGCTCTCGGCGCTGGCCGTGCCTTTGGTGGTCAAGCGTGAAGCGGTTGTGCAATTGCTTCCTTGGGTCGACAAAGGAAAAAGGGCGGCAGAGGTGGTCAATGCGGCGCGCGCGGAATTGGACAAGCGCGTCGAGCAGCACAACTTTCTGCTGGAGAAACGGCAAACTTCTCCGGCAGTGATTCAAATCTTGCAAGAGTTGACACGTATTCTTCCCGATGACACGTGGGTTCAAGTCGTTGACCTGAAGGGCAAGGAGCTGCAAGTACAAGGGGAGACTGCTTCATCGTCTCGCCTTATCGGCTTGTTTGAACAATCCACTATGTTTCGTGATGCGCGTTTCAGTTCGGCCCTCTTTAAGGGGCAAGTGGCTGGAACTGAGCGATATCAGTTAACTGTCCAGTTGCGTCAGCCTGCAAAAGCGACGTCATTGCCTGCGCTGCCTGCATCGGCTGCCTCATCTTCGGCAGGGAGGGCGCCATGAAGCCATTGAATCCTCAGCAAAAAAAGGGTGCTGCATTAGCCATTCTTGTGCTGGCCGTCCTGCTCCTGTTGGCAGCAGTAGCCGTGCCCGTGTGGCTATTGAATCGGCACTACGACTCGGCTTTAGATGAGTCGGTCAATCGACTTGACCGGCTTTCCAAAATTGTGGGCATGCGCGACGGCTTGCAAAAGCAGGCTTTGGAAGTGAGGGCATTGGAGGCGAAGCGACATTTTCTAAAAAGTGCTAGCCCCGCACTCGTTGCTGCTGAGTTACAGCAACAGGCGCAGGCGATATTTGAGGCCAATGGCGCCAAGGTAAACAGCATACAACCACTTCCAAACAAGGACGAAGGTGACTATCGGCAAGTTACGGTCCAGGTGCAACTGCTTGCTCCCTTGACATCCGTTAAAGGGATGTTGTACGCATTGGAGTCGGCCAAACCCTATCTTTTTCTCGACAACTTTTCGATTCGCGCGCCCAATTTGGTGGTGTCGCGTGGTGAGCCGCTCAACGAACCAGAATTGGTTGTTCAGTTTGATTTGTCGGGCTACGCCCTGAAGGCCGCCCCATGAAGACTGTGATGACTCGTGAAAAGGCCATTGCCATCGCTCTGATAGCTGCGGCACTGTTGCTCGTAGGCGCTTTGTTCTGGGAGTGGAGTAACGGCCTTCGGCTTGAGCGCGATTTGCTGAAAATGCGAAACATTCCCGTCAGCTCCGTGAGGCCGCTGGCGGTGTTGCCGGAATTTGAGATGCCTACAGAAGACGACGGGTTTTCTGAAGTCATATCTCGGTCGCTATTTGCCGTCAGCCGACGGTCGTCAGCTGTCGCCCGTAAGGGGGGCGCCTCCGCCATGAAAAAGGGGCAGTTTGTGCTGGTGGGGGTGCTGGTCACACCCAAGCAGCGCTCGGCGCTGTTGCGCGATGTGCAGACGAACAAGGTTGAAACCGTTGCGGTAAATGGTGTGGTGCGTGGAATTACCTTGGGGGAAGTCGAGGCTTCTCGCGTGCTCTTGCGTCAAGGCGTAGAGAGTGAGGAACTCATTCTCAATGTCCAGACTGGCCCCAAGAGCACGCCACCCGCAGGGTTGCCGCCGCCTCCTGCAACGGCTGCGGCCCCTCCTCTGCCCCCAGTACCGCCTGTGTCCGCCGCATCGGCTCCCGTGAGACCTGCAAGCGGGGCAGTTCCGGCTGCGTCGCAACCGCCTTTGAAGCCCGCGGATTCCGCGTCTGCGCCTTTGCCCCCTCCGCCTAGCCCGCCCCGTTTGGATGGCAAAAAGTAAGCACGCAGTTCTGTGTACTCAGAAATGCCTGTGTGACTAACAGTTTAAGGAATGCATATGAAAAGAAGCTCTCACAAACATTCGGCGCTGGCGATTGCTTTGCTGTGTTGCGCACCTGTCGTGTTCGTAGGTTGTGCAAGCCAGGGTGGCCCACAGCGCGCGCCCATAACGCCCCTGACACCTACGTCACCCAGAACGTCAAGTGCCGTTGATGTCAAGCCGGAGTCTTTGGCAGTGGCGCAATCTGGTGAGACCAAAAAGACCGAGGCCGACAACGGCATTAAGCTCGTTCCTGGGAGTGGTGTATTTGTCAAGCCAGCCAATATTTCAGTCCAACCTGCTGGAGCGCAAGACATTGTGCTCAATTTCGAAGGTGCCGATTTGCGAGAGGTGGTTCGTGTCGTCATGGGTGACATGCTCAATGAGAACTACACCATCGATCCCAAGGTGAATGGCACTGTCACCATCCACACAAGCCAGCCGATCAATCGTGCAGCAGTAACCCCCATCTTGGAGACGGTCTTGCGCATGAATGGCGCGGCCATGGTCAAGGAAAACGGCACATACAAAATAGGGCCATTGAACAATGCGCTGCGCGGCTCGACCACTCCGCAATTGGGCTCGCCGCAAGCTGGACACAGCGTTCAGATAGTGCAATTGCAGTACATCGCAGCGCGTGAGATGTCCAAGATTCTGGAGCCCTTGCTACCAGAGGGGAGTATTTTGCGTGTGGATGAAAACCGCAATCTGCTCATGCTGGCGGGCGGCGAGAGCGAGATGCGCCATGCATTGGAAACGGTCAGCGTGTTTGATCTCGACTGGCTGTCGGGTATGTCTGTGGGGCTATTTACGCTCAAAAGTGTGGACGTGAAAAGCATCCTACCTGAGCTGGAAATGCTATTTGGAGACAAATCCAAAAGCCCGTTTGCGGGCCTGCTGCGCATCATCCCGATTGAGCGCATGAATGCTGTTTTCGTGGTCAGCCCCCGTCCGCAATACCTGGATCAGGCGCGCGTTTGGGTGGAGCGTTTGGATCGTAACGGCGGAAAGAGCGGCACACGCTTGCATGTCTATCCGGTACAAAACGGCAATGCGGAAAAAATTGCAGCGCTGCTTAGTCAAGTCATGGGGGGGAAGTCAACCACCAGTACGCCGGCCGCAACTGTCGCGCCAGGACTGACGGGCACAACGATGCAGTCTTCTGGTGGCAGTAGCTCAGGCGGATTGTCTGGGTCGCCAACAACAGGTGTTTCCACGTCGGTGGGTGGCGCGCTTCCTGGGGCAACCGTGAACACGGCCGCCAGTGTGGTGGCAACGGGTACTGGCGAGGCCCTGGGGTTAGGTGCCGGGAGCACACTCAAGATCATTGCGGATCGTGACAACAATGCCTTGTTGATTTTGGCTAATGGCGCCGAGTACGAAAAAATAGAAGAAGCCATCAAGAAGCTTGATGTCGTGCCGCGTCAAGTACTGGTAGAGGTCACGATTGCCGAAGTGACTTTGACAGGCAACCTTCGGTATGGCTTGGAATGGTTTTTCAATAGCAATAACAACCTGTCTGGAAGCTTGACGAATACCAATGGAGGATTGGGTTCGACGCTGTCTTCGGATTCCGCAAGCGCAGTCACTCCAAGGTTGCCCTTCACCGCGGTTTGGCGTACGACTGGCGGAAATATATCGGCGGTGTTGAGCGCATTGGCTAGCAATAGCAAGCTCAATGTTTTGTCGTCGCCGCATGTCATGGTGACTGACAACCAGGTTGCAAAAATCAATGTTGGTGCAAGCGTACCTGTGGCCGGATCCAGCACAGTAACGGGGACCAATGTGATTACGTCGGTAAATTATGTGGATACAGGGGTGGTGCTCTCTGTGCGGCCCCACATTAACGCGGGTGGATTGGTCACTTTGGAGGTCAATCAGGAAGTCAGTGATGTTCAGGATGGACTTACTACAACCGGTCTTGCATCTCCTACTATCAACAAGCGCTCAGCGCAAACCATTGTGGCGGTGCAGTCGGGTGACACCATGGTACTGGCCGGCCTGATCAAGGACGACAAGAATGGTGGATCCTCTGGCATCCCGCTGCTGTCTGAGATACCGGTCGTGGGCGCGCTCTTCGGCGCGAAGAGTGATACGAGCACCCGCCGTGAACTCATCATTACGATCACCCCGCGTGTCGTGAATGACAATCAGCAAGCGCGTGAGGTGACTGCTGAATTCCGTAAGAAGCTCACGGGCATGAACAAACTGAACCTGGATGCGGCCACTGCGACAAAAAGTAGTGAAAATGCGGCAGCACAAGCGGAAGGTGCAAAAGGCAACTAAATTTGTTGTTTCTGTGTTGCATTAAAGGCACAGAGACACAAAAAGCCACACAAATCGCTTGGAATGTCTTTGACCTTGCTAATGTTCTTTTGTACATTGGCACCATGCGTCAGGGAACTGGCCATCCGGCAGAGCAACTACAAGTTTTTTTGACCGGTTTAGTCAATCCATGTACAATGGATTTCGTTAGTGCAAATGGTAGTACACTGGCGTTGGTGAGAAATTGCCATGCTAGGTGTATGAATTATTTTATTTTGGCCAAAATAGGAAACGTAAACATGAAAAAAACTTTTCAAAAGACTCTGATCGCTGCTGCCGCTGGCGTGGCTCTGATGTCTGCTGTCGGTACTGCTAGCGCGAACTCGCTGCTGTTCCCATACTTCACTACAGCTACTGGCGCTCAGAGCGTTTTGAGCTTGTCCAACACTGGTACAGCACCCGCTACTGAAGTTATCCACTATGTGTACAACTACGGCACATCTTGCACCCACTTCGATGCAAACGGTTCTTTGACAGCTAACGACATCTTGTCGCACTCCATCGCTGCTACTACCGTTGGTGGTTTCGGTAAGGTTGTGTCTACCGATACATCCACACCCGTGTACTTCCCATTGTCCGGCCAAGAAGGTTTCTTGGTTGTTTCGACCCGTACATCTGCAACGACCGATGGTCTGCGCGGTAGCATGGCCATCGTTGACCCAGCTTCTGGCTTGGTTGTTTCCTACGCCGGTATTGACAATGCCTTGGATTCATCTGGTGCTGGTGAAGGTAACTTCTCTGCTATCGTTGACCTGAGCTTCCCATTGACTTCCCTGCCCTCCGCTGTGGTGACTACATCTTGGTATGGTGTGGTGGTCGGTAACATGAATGCTGATATCGTTGCTGGCCGTAACTGGAATCCAGGCGTTAAATTCACGAACGTTGGATCTGGCGTTTGGAACAACGACGAAAGCCTGATCTCTGGTACAACTAGCAAGACCATTACTTGCGCTGGCCCCATCTCCGCGACTGACCTGATGACTTCTGCTCAAGCAGCTGCTGTTGGTGGTAATGGTAGTTTGGTCAAGGCAACTGGTGTTGCAGTGGCTCCTACAGCTCCTTCGACAGGTACCGCTACTGGCGCTATCATGATGAAGATGCAAACCGTGTTGCCAGCAGTTGGCGCACCTTTCGCTGGCAAGAAGTTCCTGCACCGCGAACAAGCTGGTCTGTAATCAACCAGCAGCTTCTTTTTCTGACGGGCTTGCCCTTGGTGGCGAGCTCTTTAGAGAAGAGGATAAAAAGGCCCCGCTTGCGGGGCCTTTTTTTGTTCCGGCTAGGGATGGATCGTGCGTGGTTTGTATCGAGAGCAGCGTCCCGGCTCCGTATGGTTTTTGATTGCGATGCTACACTGCGTCGCCCATTCAATCGTTGAGAAAATTCTGTATGAAACGTCCTTTACTCCTCATCGTGTCGCTATCTTCCATCAGTTTGTTAACGGCGTGTGCTGCGAGCTTTTCTGATATGGCTATGCCGGTGCTTGCACAAGTGGATGACGTCGCCACTGGCGTTTACCAGACTCGCCCTGCACTGATCGAAGTAGATGGAAAGGTTGCAGTGCTGCATTCCACAAAACAAGATCGAGTAGTCTTGCAGATCGGTGGCCAAACACAATCTCTGGATGAGACGGCGCGTGTCAAACAAGGTGGCAGCTACTTTCAGCTCAACAAGGTGGAGCAAAAACTGGCAGCCACGTGGTGGTCGCACCAAGATGGCAAAAACATCTATTTCACTTCGTCGGCCGATGGTGGTAAGAAGTTCTCACCAGTCAGCATGGTTAACGCGGAGCATGGCGTGCTGACGCCGTACAGCTTGGTGTCAGGGCCTAGGGGAGAGCTTGGCATGATTTACCACGACGAGCGCTTGCCTAACTACCAGACCTATTTCAATCGCTCCACAGACTTTGGGCTCAACTGGAGCACGCAAGACCAGCGCTTGGACAGGCCGCCGTCAGATGGCAGGTCTAGTTATGCACGCGAGCCACAAATAGTCCAGTCAGGGGCAGCTTGGCTTGGTGCCTGGACAGAACTGGTGAACGTTGATGGAAAGGCATCTTACCAAGTCGTAAGCCGTTTCAGCGAAGATGCGGGTCAAACTTGGTCGCAGCCAGCAGTGCTGTATACAGCCGATCACGATATTTCGTCCTTGATCGCCAAGGCGAGTGGGAAAAATGTCGTGCTGGCTGCCGATGAGCTCCAGCGTGGAGTGTTTGCCCTTTCTTCCCAAGATGGAGGGAAGACTTGGCAATCTTTGGGTCATGTAGCGGGGACTGATGGCGTAAGCAACAGCGGTATTGATATGGCAGTTGCAGGAGGTCGCGCACATTTGACATGGATGCAAGACCGTTCAGGGGAGAAAACGCATGTGCTTCAAGCTACCGCAGATTTGATGCAGAACAAATGGATGACTCCTGCTCAGCGGCTGGATGTAAAAGCCGTCGAAAACACCCGCTCTATTTCGCCGGTTATTCTGGCAACACAGCGGGGTTCGTTGGTCGCGGCATGGGTTGACTTTCGCGATATCCGCCCCAATGTCTACTTGTCGGCATCCTATGACCAGGGATTGAAGTGGTCCGCTCCCAAACCGTTGAACACACCGGGCGAACTCTGGCTTGGGTGGCCACAGCTGATCAACTTTGCAGATCAAGCAGCGATAGGGTACGAGGTCTACCCTGCCGACAAACCTACGGCAGGTAAATTCGTTGTGAAGCAACTGCTGGTTGGGGATGCCAACAATAGCTTGCCAGGGCAGCGGGAGTTTCCTGCAATGACCGATGTGGAGCGCAGAGCGAAGCTAGAGCGTCGCGTAAAAGAACTATGGGATGCTCGGATAGCTGGGGATTACGACAAAGCCTACGATATGTTTGACTTTGTCTATAAGGCGCAAATGCCAAAGAAGCTCTACCTCGACCAGGCGGGAGTGATCACCTATCTGCAATCCGCAGTTGACAAAATTGAGATCAAAGGCAACGAGGCCTTCGTCAATATGAAGCTCAGATATGAAATGAAGCCAACGATGACTCCATTTTCTGTGAAACCCATTGTGGTTTCCCCTGTGGACGTCGAAAGCCCCAACACCTGGGTCTGGGTTCAAAATGATTGGTTCTTGGTTTACGCACCAAGTTTTGAACCGCAACCGCTGAAGTACTAGCAGGCGTCCTCGCGGATTTGTTTTGGAAATAAATCTGCGAGGCTGGCAGTTGTGCGTATCAGTGCGAGGCGCCGGCCTTCTGCACCCAAAATTGGTACATCCTTGCAAAAGTGTCTGGATTTGCAGTTTCAAAAGCATGCCAGTTATCCAGATTGGTGCGCGATTTGTCCTGCGGGAACATAGTCTCGTACTGTCGTCTAATGGCTGGCTCAATGCTAAAGCTGATAAACGCAAGGCCTAGCATTTTGAGCGTCTCTTGGATTTGCGGTACCGTGAATCGATGTTCCTGAACGTGGAAGAGCAAATCCCTGCACTCGCTCATTCCAAAGAAGTCGGCGAACGACAAAACGCCGGGGAACTGCTGGCCTCGCTCGGCCGACATCAAGTCCTGACGGCACCGGCGAATGTCTGCAGGATTTGGTCTATAGCCCTGCTGCGCAATAAAGGTGCGCGCGGCGACCACATCTCGCCGCGCCAATTCGCTGTAAAAGCCAAGCCGCATAAATCCACCTGGTCGCAACAGGCCCAGCAATACACGCCATCCCGCCACAGGATCCGCAAGGTGATGCAGGACTCCAACCGACTCAATAACGTCAAATCGCTGAACGATTGACCCTAACTCCATGATGTCAGCCTGCGCGTATTCGATATTTTCAACCCCGCCCAGCTCAGCCGTTTTGCGCTTGGCATAGGACAGACTCGACAAACTGAGGTCAACGGCTAAAATTTTGGAATTGGGGAATAGCAGTGCGGTATCGATGGCCTGCTGGCCCGTGCCGGATCCTGCTATCAATATGTCCTGACCGTCACCTTTTGGTGATGCCTGAATCGGTGCTTCGGGAAATTGTTGACGCAGATATCGGACCACCGATTTCGCGCCCCCGGCGTTTGAAGTGCTCATCCACCGGGGGTAGGGGTTTTCCTCATACTGCTGCTGCACCCGCAAAGACACTTCGTCGGTAAGTGAGGTTAACCGAGGAATGTGCGGGCGGTAAGCTTGCTCCTGTGAGGGCTCCTCGATCTGCTGCTTCAACAGTGCCTGAACTGGACTAGACCATGCCTCACTCAGCAAGACATGGGCATTCGCCACAGTGGTTAGTGGAAGGAAGGCGGCGATTGCGGCGAGACTTGAGTCGAGTATCGGCCTATGGGCCTTCAAATCCTCCTCCACTAGGCTGCGCAAGGTCTGAACTTGTTCTAGTTCCTCGTCAGTAGCCGAGAAGACATACTCGTTGATAAAGCATTGGCGGGCAATTCCACACAGCAGTGCCGTCTCCTCATTGTCAATAACGCTTCCGTCCAGGCAGCGCGCCAATAAGATGCGCCGGGTCATTGTCAAAAACCGCTCCATTTCGACGCTGCAAACTGGCATGCACTCCAAGATGGATCGCATTAGCGGATCGTTGGCGAGGGGGGGGACACCTGGCGTTCCAAAAAGCTCGCCGAGTGATAGGCGTTGAGGCCATGCCGCGTTGGCGCGATCAATGCTGGCTGAGATTGATGGATCCAATTTGACGATGCTGACCGCAGGCGCAAATAGCTGTGCCGGCCGCGCCCATGCTTCAGAAATAGCCTGGATGACTAGCGCACGGAAGGCCGGGCTGGCGTCGGTGAATTGCATGCGACACAGGCAGCGCGCGAAACCACGTTTGGCCTCAGTGCTCGCATTAGCGCTCAGTGCCGCGATATAGTTGGACATGGCGTCTTCGAACCTGCCCTGCTCCAAGAGAACTGCTGCAAGGCCACAATGCGCCTCCTGAGAACCGGGCATTAGGACGAGAGCCTGTCGGTAGTTGAGCATGGCCTCATCACCTTGGCCTTGAACTCGATGCGCCAGCCCACGGGCGCGGTAAAAATCGGCATTACCCGGCTGCAAAGCAATAGCGGTGTTGAAGCTAGTGATTGCACCTTCTATTTGTCCAAGCTCAAGCAATGCGGTGCCTCGGTTGTAGTAGGCGTCCGCATATTTCGGATTTGATGAGATCGCACGTTCGTAGCTTTCTACGGCTTGCTCATGCTGAAGAAGCTCAGCAAGCGCGACTCCTCGGTTGGCATGAGCGTCGGCGTAGTCAGGCTTCATGCGAATGGCTCTGTCATAACTTACGATAGCTGCTGAGATGTGCCCAAGCTTAAGTTGTGCATTGCCCAAATTGCAATGGAAGGCGGCTTGGCCCATATCGAGCCTTATAGCTCGCCCGATCAAATCCACCGCAAGTTGATAGTTACCCATCTGGAATGCGATTACCCCTTGCAGATGCAACGCATGGAAGTGTTTTGGCTGGGCCTTGATAATCTGCTCGTACAACAACTGCGCTTGCACCAGCTGACCGTGTTGATGGAGCTGCACAGCTTGCTGAAAACTCGCCGCGATCATTTTGTCTATTGCTTGCTGGCCGCCAGTATTTCGGGGGGGGTAGTGAATTTGCATGGTGTCCATCAATCATTTGCTGATGCTCTTAGCCAGTCAGCGCATATAGAGATACCTGAGGGATACACCTGTATTGTGACCTAGCTTGCGATAGCGAAAAATACGCGAACGCCGCTACCCAATAAGCACCGAGCTTTGCGTGTCTGCCCGCTGTCAGTGGCAGACCGCGGGGCTTGAACAAAGTGCTTCAACCCAAGTGTGAATCAAATAGGCTGTGTCCGGTGCGAAGGCAGAATGAAACGGCCAATCGAGCAAGGACTGCAAGAAATTCGAAGAAGGTTCGCCTCGTCCGGGAGCAACTCCGGCAGATCGGGACGGGAGTGCACTACGAGCTTAAGGTTGGTACCGCCCGAGGTCATCGCAACAAAGAAAAGTCCGCCGTCGCAGTGTCGAGCAAAGGATGGTAGGCAGGGTCGCGAAGCAACCAGTGGGCATACTGAGGGCCGTAGCGGTTCATGAAAATCTGCCGCTGCAAGACAGATTGCGCATTGGCCTCGGCCAGGGTGGAGGATTGGGACGAACTGGTCCAGGTGGAACTGGGACACCAAACTAAGCGGAAGCCAACATTACGCAGCCGCAAGCACCATGCCACGGCTCCTATAGGACTAATTCCCAGGGCGGTATCAAACTCCCCATGGTCGGTGAATACTTGCTTGCGGAGTACCAAACAGTCCGCGGCGAGTGCCGACAGCTCTTGCGCCAAGAACGCGCGCCCCATGTAGCCGTGATTTCCATTGGACAACCCCTTGTGCAAAACCGATGCAATGCTGGTTTGGTCTAGGATCAAACCGCCTGAGATCAGCCGGCCGTTCGAATCGCGCACTGTGCCGGCTGCGGCACCGGTCTTCTCCTCCATCACATAGCCGACTAGTTCTGCCAGCGCGTCTGGGTTTGAAGGGCAAACGTCCGAGCGCACCAGTGCCACCATCCTGCCTTGTGCGGAGCGGATGGCCGCATTGATAGTGGCCGGATTGTTCGGACACTTCAAAACTTCGGTGATGTTGAAGTCGGCTTCAGATGACCAAGAAGGTATATCGCCCAACTCAGTGCTGTCACTTTCATACACCAATACCACTGTGAGTGTGTCCTTCGGGGTCGCGGCTTCGCGGACGCAGCGGTAGTTCAAACTAGGCATCCGCTCAACTTTGGCCGTGCTACCAATACGCACTAAGTGATCCTGCAATGCACATTGGGCGGCGTCCAATGCATATGGCTTGGATTCAATATTCAATGCCGTGCTGCTTTCGATTGCGCGCCAATGGTAGAGTACGCGCGGAATGTGAAGAATTTGAGAGGCATCAATTCTCTCAATGCAACGCAAAGCCAGATCGTAGTCTTGGGATCCCTCCAATCCGACTCTGAAGCCACCTACATCGCGCACCAATTGGGTACGGTAGACGCCAAGGTGGCTGATCATATTGTGGCCAAGGAAGAGGGTGTAATTCCAGTCCGACTTGAAGTAGGCGTCAAAGCGCTCACCTTGCCCATTCAATTTATCTTCATCGGAATAGACGATTTGTACGTCGGGCGCGCGTACTGCCGTCTCAGCGACCCAGTACAGGGCGTCGCGCGGTAAAACGTCGTCGTTGTCCATCAACGCAATGAATTCCCCCGTTGCCAACTCCAAGGCGCTATTGGACGCACGCGAGATATGCCCATTGACATCGCGACGGACGATCTTGATGCGCTTATCCAGTAAGGACAAGCGTTGCAACAACAACCAAACTTCTGGATTGGTCGATGCATCATCGGCGATACAAAGCTCCCAATGGGGATAAATCTGGCGCTTGATGGACGCGATGGCGGCATCGAGCAAATCCAAAGGAGGGTTGTAGACCGGCATCACGATGGAGATTAGAGGGCGGCGATCCCACGTGGATGTCGCTGCTCCCAACTTCTCCAATTCCGTGTCTGAGAGGGCATCGCGGGTGCGCGCCCATTCGCGGTAGGAGTATCCATGCGAAGGTGTAGTTGCTTGCAATGGCCATAATCGACGTAAAACTCCGGGTGGCCCTTCCTTGAACAAGATCAACGGGAATCGCCCCGCCCGGCCCCAAAAGCTGTTGAATGCAATGGCTTTTGCCTGGGTGGCAAGCCAGCGTAATGGGCCCGTCATGCGCCAGAACCGGCTGTTCAGAACGGCCAAACGCACGCCCTCGCTCTGTGCCAGATCGGCGCTGGTCTTGATCAGGCGTTGAGATAGCGATTCACTGATGCGCTGCAGTTGTTCGATGTTGGACGACTGCTCTGTAATACACGAGGCTTGGTCGGCAATGAATGCATTCTGCTCCGAGATGGTGGACTGCTGATCGACCACCGCCAGCTCAACCTGCGCCAACTTTTGGTGGGTCTCGTTCAGGCGCGTTTCCATGTCGGGATGGGTCCAAACGCGTTGCATGATCTGTGCAATCTGCTGCTGCGTCCAATAGGGCTCCCATTTCTCGTAAATCCGCCCCGTTGCATTGCCTTCGGGGCCCGCATCGGTGTGCACTCCGGAACTCTCGTGGATGCGGTAGACGGCGCTCACGCCGGGCAGGTGCACCATGGGCCCCAGCTTGGCGATTTGCAGCCAGAAGTCCCAGTCTTCCAGTCGGTCCAACTCCTCGTCAAACCGGCATCCCTTGGCGAGTACCTCGGCGCGGAAGAGAACGGCGTGGATAGGCGTCAGATTGCCAGCGATCTGGCGAATGGGGTCGAATGGCAAGTCAAAGGTCTGTCCTTTGGGGTTGCCATCCGCATCGACCAGTCCTATGCCGGTATAGACCGCGTGTGTCTGCGGCATTTTTTCGAGCACTTCGGCCAAGCGGGCGATGTGGCCAGGCATCATCCAGTCGTCATCGTCCAGGAAAATGAAAAAATTTCCTTGTGCCGCCGCCATGGCCCGGTTCGCCGCCGCGCTGCGCAAGACAGCTTGGTCGGTCGAAATCAAGCGCAGCGGGAACTTGCCGCAGCGGCCATCAAGCGTTCTATGGTTGGGGCGCACGGCGAGCACCACCACCTCAATGTTTTCATACGTTTGCAAGGCGACCGAATCCAGAGCCTGCGCCAATAATGCGCGGTCCATGCTGCGGATGAGAATGGAAACCAGGGGTGCCGTCTTCGCAGTTGCAGGCGGTGCGGCCCCCTCGATAATGGCTAGGGGGGAGGGGAGATCGGATTCCACGGGATTCTGGTAAAAGAAGTGAACAAAGACGCCCACCGTTCCTGGGTGGAGGCTGCTGGCGTCAATCATACCGAATGCGTCCGCTCGAGGAAAGAAAACGATTTGCTATCAATGTGGTAGCTATTAATTCAATGGCGACGAGGGCTGGAAGAAATATTGTCGAGCTACCTTGCTAAATAAACCTATTATGGGTATTTTCATGGTGAATGTTGACGCAGGTGATGGGTTTTGGTCCGGCAAGCGCGTGCTGGTAACAGGGCATACCGGCTTCAAAGGCAGTTGGCTAAGCTACTGGCTGCATCTGTTGGGTGCCCAAGTCTGCGGTTATGCGCAGGCCCCGGCGACCGTTCCCAGCTTGTTTGGTCTGCTGGATCTTGCGGAGCTAGTCCGCTCGCACCTAGGAGAGATAGCCGATGCCAAAGCCCTTGGCGACCTGGTAGCCGATTTCCAGCCTGAGATCGTGTTCCATCTGGCTGCACAGGCCCAGGTCGGCCCCTCATATGCACAACCACTGCCCACGTTTTCAACGAACGTCATGGGCGCGGTGGCACTGCTGGAAGCGGTGCGCCACAACCCTTCGGTTCGTGTATGCCAAATCGTGACCAGTGACAAGTGTTATGCCCAGCCTGGGGCAGGCATGCCTTTTGTGGAAAGCGATGCGCTGGGTGGCCATGACCCCTATAGCGCGAGCAAAGCTGCAGTCGAAATTGTTGTGGCCTCTTATCGGGACTCGTTCTTCACGTCGAACGAAGCATGCAGCCTAGCGACGGTGCGGGCGGGCAATGCCCTGGGAGGAGGAGACTGGTCGGGGCATAGACTGATGCCCAATAGCGTGCGCGCTTTGATGGCGGGGCGGCCGATTCCCTTGACGCAACCGGAGGCTCTCAGGCCATGGCAGTACGTTTTGGAGCCGCTGTCGGGTTACTTGACGTTGGCGCAGCACCAGTACCACCATCCTCGGGTGTTCTCAGAAGCATGGAATTTCGGGCCATCAAGCCATTCGGTGGTCTCCGTGCAGGAGCTCGCACGGCGTGTCATAGACGCCTGGGGTGGCGGTAGCCTAGAGTGGACGGCCCCGCATGCATCGCAGCCACAGGAGCCTTGTCTGAGAATTTCTGCCGAGAAGGCGCAACACCGCTTGGGCTGGCTGGCAACGTTCGATCTGGATCGCACGGTCCTTGCCACCATCCATAGCTACCGTGCGCTATACCGCGCCATGGAGGAGCAGGAGTCTGCGCAACGTATACGGGCCCTGTGTGCGCAAGACATTGCTGCCTATTCGCAAGCCGCGCGCGACAAGGGGCTTGCCTGGGCCGGTGGCTGTGCGCCTCTGCCTACAGGCGGGGCAAATGGCTAAAGACGCGCTGCAACAAGGGGTACCAGCGCGCAAAGCGCTGAGGGTTGCTCATGCATGCAAAGGCCAATGCCCGCTTCAGGGCGGTACGCCCCGGCGGCAACTGGGACAAGGCATTGAAGCGCCGCATCAGAGCCAGCGATTTGATGCACTGTTCCCAACGCTGGTGCGGCATGTGTCGCAGGTACTCGGCTTTGGCGCTGGCATAAAAACGGGGTGCGATGATGTCCCGCACGTAATAGCGCACCAAGTGGGGATCATCGGGGTAGTCGGCCAATAGCTTCTGCGCGAAGATTTCCCGGCTGATCCACATGCGTTCCGAAAATGAGCTGCTGGTGGCATGCCGACGGTAGCGCAGCAAGGATTCGGGTAAGAACACGTTGAGCCAACCTGCGCGGAACAGCCGCAGAAAAAGATCATCGTCTTCGTAACCCGAAAGGCGCTCATCAAAACCGCCTATGGCTTCAAAGGCTTCGCGACGTACCACGGCTGCCGAGGGAAAAATGAACATGTCGGACGACAGCATGTTTACCAGATTGGTCTTGGGATGCTCAACGTGGGGATTGAAGCTGCGCAAATTGCGTTGGCATACCTGGCGGCCAGTGGAATCGATTTCGTCAAGATCGCTGTATGTCCAGCCCACCCAGGCATCGACTTCCATGGGGGCTACCAGCTTTTCCAGGTGAGTGGGAAACCAAATATCGTCATGGTCCAGAAACGCCAGATACTTGCCCGTGGCATGGATGGCCGCGAGGTTGCGCGCCGCGGACTGGCGCTTGTTGTTCTGCGTCAAGACGACCTTGGGGAATGGGGTCGCCACACTTTGCAAGTATTCCAAGGACCCATCGGTGGACCCGTCGTCGACCAGCAGCAATTCCATAGGCCGCAAGGTCTGTGACAGAACGCTGCCGATGGATTCCTTCAGGTACTCCATGCCGTTGTAAACAGGCAGAATGACTGAGACAGTGGCCCCAGTCATGTTGCACGCCTATGAACAATACCGCAGCAGCCCATGATGCCCACAAACACAAAGTCAGGGTTTTGCATTAAATGGCTCACACCCTGGAATACGCCGTATACCGAGGGCTCGGTGCGATTCCGCTCGTCGTTGAAATCATGGAACACGGCATACCCTCCTGGCGCCAATAGCGTTGTCAACGCCTCACATGCCTGCAGAGTGGCTTCATAGCTGTGGTCATGGTCGATGAACACCAGCCCGAATTGTCGCTGCTGGGTGACAAGCCGCGGGAGATGCTCGGCGGCCGAGCCTGCGAGTCCGTGGTAATAAGAAGCCAGTTGCGCGGTCTGGATCGTGTTGTAGGTCTCTCGCTGAAAGTTGGAATCTATTTCTATGGCGGCAACACATGCGCGGCGACCGGAGTTGCGAATGGCGTGACCGAGGATGCTGGTGGATAGGCCCCAGGCTGAGCCCAACTCCAAAATATCGCCTTCGGCAAAATAAGCCAATTCATAGAGCAGCAGGGCATCTGCAGCGCGCAGAAACCCAGGGATCCCTGCGCATATCAGTGCGCCTTCAACAGGCAATTGGGCGATAGCGGTGTGGTGTTCATCGACCCATTTGCCGGAGCGTTCAAAGAAAGGGGAGTAGGGCGGGTGTTGCGATCCGAGTGTTTCTGGCGAAGGGAGGGCCTCTTGCGTGTGTCGTGCGAGTCCGGGTAGGCGCCGCGTGAAGCGCGGTTCTGGCCGAAGCCACGCAACAGCCCTTGCAATGCCATTCAGGGCTGTTCGCCAGAGCTTGTTTTGAAAAAATAGGTTGCCTATCACTGCTGCTCAGGGGAAGCGCGCGCTCACATATGAGAGGTTCGTGGGCTTCTATCCTTTAAACTTGCGCCTTTTGCTGGCGAAATGGTGATGCTTTGGAGTGAATCCCTCGTTATGCCCCACAGCGGTCTGACCCTCAACGGGGTGTTGACTGAAGCCTTGCCGGAGCCGCCCGCAAACTTGCTATTGCTGGGCGATTCTACAGAGGCATTGTGTGGCGAGCTGAAGGAGCGCGCTTACGCCGTCAGCACGGCCTCTCTTTCCACTCCGCCAGTGTTGGCGCAGTTCCCATCTGACACACGCCAGGCGGTCTACCAAGTAGACCTCGACTTGCCACAAGCCCAAGCGGTGCCGTTTGACGCCGTATTGGTCTTGGGGCTCTCCCCGCATATTCACCCCATGGCGTTGTTTGATCAATTGTCCAGCTGTGTGGCGCAGGACGGGCTGGTCCTTCTGATCGGGTGCGAGGTCGAGAACGTTCCTCCGCGCGTGACCCGATGGCTGGAGTATGTGGTTGCTATTGGCGGGCGGTGTGGTTTTAAGGTCGTGGACTTGGAAGCCCAATCGTCCCTCGCTGGCAGCGGCAGCTTTGTATGCGCTTTGCGCAAAACGACAACACCCCGCTGGCAGTTGCGGCACGTGCGCCCCGGCGACTTTGCAGAGGTGGGGGTGCTGTTTCAGGAGGTGTTTGGGCATCCGCTGACCCCAGAGTTGTGGGCCTGGAAATATGCTGAAGGCCGCGGCAATGCCGTTTCGGCCAGGCGCGAGGACGGTATGCTGGTTGCCCACTATGGAGGCATGTACCGGGAAATTCTTCTCTGCGGCAAGCCTGAGTGGGCCTATGGTGGCTGCGATGTCATGGTGCACCCCCAAGAGCGTGGTGTCATGACTCGGCAAGGGCCCTTTTTGTTGACAGCTGCCACAACGGCAGAAATTTATGGCCCGGTTGCCTACGGCTTCCCCAACGAGCGTGCCATGCTGGTTGCCGAAAAAATGGGCCTCTATACCAAGGCGGGTCGGATGGCTGCCGTCCGTTGGACGCCTGCTGCGTTGCGGCCGCGCTTGCACACACGGGTCCGGTCCTTGGCGAAAGGTCAGGACCAAGACCGGGTGCTGGTTGAGTCACTATGGAAGGCCATGGCGGGTGATCTGCGTGAAGGCGTCGTGGGTGTTAGGGACTGGAAATACATTGAGCACCGCTACTTCAATCATCCGCACAACGACTACGAGGTGTTGGCGGTTGTCTCGCGCTGGACCGGCAAACCTTTGGGGTTGATGGTACTTCGCCGCCTGGAGGACTCCTGCGAGCTGCTTGACGTAGTTGCACCACTTGCCAACCTGCCACTGGTTGTTGACCAGGCGCGCCGCATGACTGCGCGGTGGGCCTTGCCGCATCTGTACTGCTGGATCACAACCAACTACGCGCAGCACTTTGTAGCGTGTGATGGGAAGGACGAATTGCTCAACATCTATATTCCCACCAGTTGCTGGACCGATGATCCGCGTGTTGACATGTTGAAGGACAAGTGGTGGTTGACGTCAGGCGATGCCGATTTTCGGTAGGCCTAGCTGCCGTTCGAAAAATCTATGTCCCTGAAACGCAATGCCTTATGGAATCTGGCGGGCAGCGCTGTGCCATTGTTGGCAGGAGTAGCGCTGATACCCTACACGCTGAATCGCTTGGGGGGTGAAGCGTTTGGCGTCTTGACATTGATCTGGGGGTTGATTGGGTATTTCAGCTTGTTTGATTTGGGGGTCGGTCGGGCGCTAACGGTCAAACTCAGTCAGCACACGGCAGAAGATCGCTCCGCGGAGGTCGGCCCCACACTGAGAGCCGGCATAGTGCTGACAAGTGCCGCAGGCTTGTTGGGCGTGGTGGTGGTATGGCTGCTGGCGCCAAGCTTGGCTGAACACTGGCTCAAGATCAGCCCCGCGTTACAGGATGACGCGCGACAAGCATTTTTGACTGCCGCCGTGGGCGTACTGCCAACCACGTTGGCCAGCGGATTGCGCGGTGCGCTGGAGGGTTTGAACCGATTTGCGGCCTCCAATGTCAGCAGAATCGTGTTGGGGGTATGGATGTTTGCGCTGCCGGCATGGTCCGTGTTCGTCCATGGGCCACACCTGGGGACGATCACCATTTACTTGGTACTGGGGCGCTGCCTCGTGCTGGTTGCCATGGCTGTGCAATTGCGACACCAGCTCGTCATGGACGGCGTAGGCTTTGCACGGCGCCATCTGAAAGCACTATGGAGCTACGGTGTTTGGGTGACGGTGACGGGCATAGTCGGTCCTCTGATGGTGACCGGTGATCGCTTCTTCGTTAGTGCCGCGGTTGGTGCGGACCAATTGGCGCTGTATTCCATTCCGCAGGAGGGACTGCTGCGTTTGCTGTTGATACCTGCAGCATTGACGGCGGCCTTGCTCCCCCATCTCGCTGCGATGGGAGATACCGCATCCCTTTTGGCATACCGGCGGACCTATCGTAGGGTCAATCTGTCTATGCTGGTGGTGTCTGCCGCTGCGGCCTTGCTGGCCTACCCGGTCTTGTCGCTTTGGATATCGGCAGCGTTTGCCCATGATGCGCTTCCGATCGTCTGTATTCTGTGTGTGGGAGTCTGGGTCAATTCCATGGCTACGGTGCCTTTCACTTTGCTGCATGCAAAGGGAAATCCCCGCTTGACCGCCATCTTCCATATGGCAGAGTTGTTGTTGTACCTGTTTGCGTTGTGGATTCTGTCGGCCCATTTTGGGCTGATCGGTGCCGCATTGGCTTGGGTGGCCCGTGTCGTATTGGACTGGGCTTTGCTGCACTGCGCAGTACGGAGGCTGTATGGTGTTTGAATCGCCCTGGCCTATGGACGCTTTGGAGCCGGTGTCCAACTGCCCGTACTGTGGAGATTCGAAATGCAGTTTGGCGTACGAGGGCGTGCAGGATTGGGCGTTTGCTTGTTCGCCTGGGCGCTGGAGCTATTGGGATTGCAGCCGTTGCCGCGCACTCTATGTAAATCCACGCCCCAGTCCAGCTTCTATTGGTGCTGCGTATAAGCGGTACTACACCCATGCAGGGGATACGCCAAACACTCGCCTGGCATTACTCAAACAACGGCTGCGCAACGAACACTGGTCCCAAGCATTGCGGGTCACCATCACACCGCGCTTGAATCTTCCCCGCTGGGCAGCTTGGACGGTAACCTGGTTGAGGCCATGGGTCGCTGAGCCTTTTGGCTTGCGTCAGTGGGCGCAAGGGTCCAAAGGCTTGCTGATAGACGTGGGATGCGGCAACGGCGACAAACTGAAACTGGCAGCCCAATTGGGTTGGCAAACACGAGGGATTGAGTTGGATGCCTCGGCAGTTCAGACTGCGCAAGCGCAGGGTCTGCAGGTGGAGCAGGGGGGCTACGAATTGCTCGGCAACTACCTGGGGCAAGCCGACTGCGTGGTGTGTTCGCATGTGCTGGAACATGTACACGACCCTCTGCACCTGCTGCGCCTGTTGTGGGAGTCGCTGCGGCCCGGTGGTGTGCTGCTGCTCAGCGCTCCCAACGCGGCCAGCTTCCTGCGTCGCCACTATGGGGAGAATTGGCGTGGACTGGAAGCACCCAGGCACTTGGCCATACCAGACGGCACGTGGTTGATCCAGCATCTACGGGCTCAAGGTTTCGACTGCGCGCAAGTTCCGTCATTTCCCCTGGAGACTGCCGTCGAATCCGAACGCATCCGGCGGCGCGCCTTGGATACGCTTCCCATCGATATCCAGGCCGCCAAAGCGCTTTTGCATGCCAGGGCGCCTGCAAGCTTGGCAGAGCAAGATGTTGTGCAACTGGTGTGCACCAGGGCCGCCGCATGACATCTTTGCCCATGGCTCCATCAGCCAATAGCCCCACGCAGACCACAGTACGCGTCGCAATCGTCGTATTGAATTGGAACGGTTGGAAAGATACCCTGGCCTGCGTGGCCAGTCTGCAGGCATTGGACTATGGGGCTTTCCGCATTGTGCTGGTCGACAACGGCTCGACGGATGGGTCTGAAGATCAGCTCAGGAGGTCATTGCCTTCGGTGGATTTTTTGCAAACGGGCGCCAACCTGGGCTTTGGTGGCGGTTGCAATGCCGGCATTCAGCACGCATTGGCGGGTGGTGCGGAGTACATCTGGCTGGTCAATAGCGATGCAACAGTGGCCCCCGACGCGTTGTCGGCCTTGGTCCGGGTCGCTGAGCTGCGCAAAGATGTGGGCGCAGTGGGGTCTGTGCTGTATGACGCGGATGTACGGAGCCAAGTCCAGCTTTGGGGCGGCGGGCGCGTTAACCTGTGGCTCGGCCGTTCTAACCATCGCCTGACGCCCGGCCCTATCGACTTTGTCTCTGGTGCGTCGGTGCTGCTGCGCCGGGAGGTATTGGAGCAAGTCGGCTTGTTCGATACGGCGCGCTTCTTCATGTACTGGGAGGACACAGACCTGGGCTTTCGCATGCGCCGAGCGGGTTGGCAGTTGGCGGTTGCCGAAGGCTCCACCGTTTGGCACAAGCAATCCGCAAGCCTGGGCATGGGCAACCCATTGCTTGACGAATATGCAACGCGGTCTTGCACGCGCTTTCTCAGGCGCCATGCTCCGCTGCCTTTTGTGTCGACGCGCTTGATGCTGATTCGCATGGTGATTAAGCGCATCCTCGTGCGGCGCCCCGACCGTTTGCGAGCGGTGCTTCGCGGGTACCGCTCGGCATGACCGACTCCCCTCTACCGCAAGCTATGGCACTGGTTTCAGTGGTGATACCGTGCTACCGCTGCACTGCAACTGTAGAGCGCGCCGTGCAGTCGGTCGCGCAGCAGACTGTGCGCCCAATGGAATTGATCCTGGTGGACGATGCCAGTGGCGACGGTACGTGGGAATTGGTACAAGCCCTTCAAGTGCGCCATGGCCCTTGGGTCAAGACGATTGCGCTGCGTGCCAATGCCGGGGCGGCCTCCGCACGCAATGCGGGTTGGGATGCGGCCACACAGCCTTACATTGCTTTTTTGGATGCGGACGATGCATGGCACCCCCAGAAAATAGCCATTCAGTATGCCTACATGGCGCAGCATCCAGAGGTGGCGCTGTGTGGTCACCTGTACCGCGCATTGCCTGCGGATGCGGCTAGTTTGCCTGATTGGCCTGTAACGCTGCTGGGTGAACTGATTATCACTTGGCGGTCGCTACTGCTGCGGCACCAGTTCGTGACCCCATCTGTGATGCTGAAGCGTGAAATCAGCATGCGATTTTCTGCGGGCACGCGCTACATGGAGGACCACAGACTGTGGTTGGAAATTGTGGGTGCCCCCTTGCTCGCAGTGAAGCTGCAAATAGAGTTGGCTGCCGTATACAAGCCTGTATATGGCGCATCAGGTTTGAGCGCCAATATGTGGGGCATGGAACGGGCCGAATTGGCAAACTATCACTACTTTCATCGCAGAGGCAAGCTCAATTTACCGCAGTTATGGATTTTGCAATGCTATTCGTTGGTTAAATATATACGGCGATTACTCATCGTCCACTTTCTGAAACGAATGTGAACTGCATGCCACTCCCTCCAATATGCAAGCCTTCCGTGGCGGTTTGTCTGGCCGCCTACAACGGAATGCGGTATCTGCAACAGCAAACAGACTCCATTCTCACGCAAGCCGATGTTGCGGTGACACTGTTTGTCAGTGTTGATGTTTCGAGTGATGGTACGCAGGAATGGTTTGAGCAGTTGCAGGCAAAAGATTCGCGCGTTGTACTGCTGCCGTATGGGCAGAAATTCGGGGGTGCGGCCCGCAATTTCTTTCGATTATTGCGGGACATCGATTTTTCAGGGTTTGACTATATTGCCTTCGCCGATCAGGATGATTTGTGGCGTACAGAAAAATTAAATCGGGCGATTGCGTGCCTGCACGAGCGCGGTGCAGACGGGTACTCCAGCGATGTACTGGCTTTTTGGGAATCGGGACGATCGCGCTACATCAAAAAATCCTACCCCCAACAACAGTGGGACTACCTGTTTGAATCGGCCGGTCCTGGCTGCACCTTTGTTGTGACCCGTCCGTTGGTGCAGGCGTTACAAGACTTGTTGCGCAGGCAGACTGCACGCACTTGGGACGTGGGTTTGCACGATTGGTTTACCTATGCCTACGCGCGGACGAATGGATTCAAGTGGTTCATAGACAATTACGCCAGTCTTGAGTACCGGCAGCATGAGGGTAACCAGGTCGGTGCCAATGCCGGCGTGGCGGCCGTGCTGTGGCGGGCCAAACAAGTCCTCAATGGCTGGGGTTTGAATCAAGCGCGATTGATTGCCCAATTGGTGGGAGCAGATCGGCAGAGTTTTGTCCGTGCTTGGTGCCGGGGTGGGCGCTGGGCCATGCTGCTCCTTTGCCTGCAATCGGCCCGCTGCAGACGCAAGCCGGGGGACAGGGTTTGGTTTGCGCTATCGTGCCTGGCATTGGCTATTGTGGGTTGGAAGTAGATATGAGCGGTATTGTTGCGGTCACCGGGGCCAATGGTTTTGTCGGGCGTGCCCTGTGCATAGAGGCAGTCCAGCGTGGTCTTCGGGTTCGTGGCCTCACACGCTCTCCATGCATTCTGCCGCCGGGTGTTGAAAGTGTTGCGGTTGGCAATGTCGATGGCAAGACAGAATGGGAAGCAGCGCTGGCCGGTTGTGATGCCGTTGTCCATTTGGCTGCACGCGTGCACATCATGAACGACAAGTCCAAGGACCCTTTGGCCGAATTTCGACGCGTCAACACACTGGGTACCGAAAGGCTCGCGCAGGCTGCCATTGCGGCCGGTGTCCGGCGGCTCATCAATGTGAGTTCCATTGGTGTAAACGGTCCAAGCACCGAGGGAGAACTCAAATTCACGGACCAAGACACACCAGATCCTCATAACCCCTATTCCGTTTCCAAATGGGAGGCTGAGCAAATACTGCGCGGTATCCATCGGGAGGGGAGGCTTGAAGTTGTGACGGTGCGTCCGCCGCTGATTTACGGCCCGGGTGTCGGCGGCAATTTCTTGCGCTTACTGGGTGCCGTTCACCGCGGTATTCCCTTGCCGTTGGGCCTGACCCGCAATTTTCGGGATTTGCTATTTGTCGGCAATTTGGCGGACTTCCTCATCGTTTGTGCTTTTCATCCAGCGGCCAGCGGCCATACCTATTTGATCAGCGATGGAACACCGGTTTCTACGCATGCGTTGCTGCGCGGTTTGGCGCGGGCGCTGGGTGTGCAATCGCGCCTGTTCCCGGTGCCGCCGTTTCTGTTGCAAACGCTGGGTAATATGACGGGCTACACAGCCGAATTTGAGCGTCTGCTGAGCTCCTTGCGGGTAGACAGCACCAAGGTTTGCACTGAACTGGACTGGTTTCCCCCTTTTACCTTGCGCCAGGGACTACAAGCCACGGCTGATTGGTACAAGGCGGAACGGGGTAAATAGTATGAATATGTTAAATATATGAAGCGTTGCTTTGATCTAATGCTCGCCGCCATGGTGGCGGTCATATTGTTCCTGCCATGCACCATAGTAGCCGTGCTGGTCAAATTGAGCTCCCGGGGCCCTGTTTTATATTGGTCTGACAGGGTGGGGCGACACAATCGCATTTTTCAAATGCCAAAGTTTCGCAGCATGCGCGTGGGCACGCCTGCGGTTGCCACCCATTTGCTGGCCCGCCCTGAGGACCATCTGACACCCATTGGTGGTTTTTTGCGGAAATCCAGCTTGGATGAATTGCCCCAGCTATGGAGCATTATCAAAGGAGACATGAGCTTTGTCGGGCCGCGGCCGGCCCTATTCAATCAATACGATTTGATTGCACAGCGTACGGAATGCGGGGTGCACGCAATCATGCCCGGCTTAACAGGTTGGGCGCAAATCAATGGACGTGACGAATTACCCATACCGCAGAAAGTAGCCTTGGATAAGGAGTATCTGCAGCGCCAATCGTTGGCCTTCGATATCCAGATACTTTTTCGGACGGCGCTGAAGGTTATCATGCGCAGCGATGTAAGCCACTGACAATTGAATAGGAGTCGATTATGGGTAATTTGCTGGATATTCAAATGCAGATTGAGAAACTGCAAAAGCAAGCCGCCGAGATAAAGGATCGGGAGTTTGACAAAACGGTTCTGGACATAAAGGCCAAAATGCAGGCGTTTGGCATCACACTCAAAGATCTCCAGGCTCCGGCAGGCCGCAAGGCAGGGGCCAAAGCCAAGGCGGCCACAAAACCCAAAACATCTGGTGCCAAAAG
The DNA here is from genome assembly GCF_059418585.1 of Rhodoferax sp. GW821-FHT07G04. NCBI lineage: Bacteria > Pseudomonadati > Pseudomonadota > Betaproteobacteria > Burkholderiales > Comamonadaceae > Rhodoferax > Rhodoferax sp. GW821-FHT07G04. The sequence goes on along the minus strand of NZ_JBWKQD010000002.1, from coordinate 1,106,264 downwards.
GAAAGGCGCTGGCGCTGGTGCTGTTGTGGCGGCCAAATTCCGCGGCCCGAATGGTGAAACCTGGAGCGGCCGTGGATTGACGCCACGCTGGTTGTCCACTCTGGTGGCGCAGGGCCGAGCCAAAGACGAATTCGCGATCAAGAGCTGATCCATCCATCTAGGTAACGGAGTTCAATGCGGAGCAGAGTTCTAGGATGGTCACGCTCGGCCAAGCGGCTGGTCGTGGTGGCGTTGGATGTGTGCTTGGCCATGCTGGCAACCTGGCTGGCTTTCTCCCTCCGGCTGGATATCCTGCATTGGCCGGTTGACATGCAATGGTGGGTCTATGGGCTGACCCCGGTACTGTTTGTGCCGGTGTTCATCCGGTTCGGCCTGTACCGCGCCATCTTTCGGTATACCGGCCAAGCGGCCTTGATCGCTACGGCGCAGGCTACTTGCATTTATGCGGCGGTGTTGCTGGCATTGCTGATGGGCATGCAATGGCCGGGTGTACCGCGCAGCCTGGGCATCTTGCAGCCACTGATCTTTTTTCTGATGGTTGGCGCCAGCCGCGCATTTGCGCGCTTTTGGCTGGCGGGACTACGGCCTTTGGGTGGCGTGTCGGAGAGCCGCTTCCTGATCTACGGCGCAGGCATGGCGGGCGTGCAAACAGCTTCGGCCATGGGCGTTGCAGCACCTTTTGCGCTGGTGGGTTTTGTCGATGACGACCCTGCCAAGGTGGGGCGTAGCGTCAATGGCATACCGGTATTTGGGCCTTCCAGTATCGCAAGCCTGGTGCTGGAGCAGGGCGTCACCGACCTGCTATTGGCCATGCCCACTGCCACACGGGCACGGCGCAAGGCCATTATTGATGGCTTGCATGCGGTGCCCGTCCATGTGCGCACCTTGCCAGATTGGGCAGACCTGGCAAGCGGACGCGTCACCGTGCAGGACTTCAAGGAACTGGATATCGAAGACTTGTTGGGGCGCGATCCCGTCCCGCCCAATATAGACCTGCTGGCCCGCAACCTGGCTGGCAAAGTGGTGCTGGTTACGGGGGCCGGGGGCAGCATAGGCAGCGAACTGTGCCGGCAGATCCTCGCACAGCGTCCCCGCCAACTCTTGCTGTTCGACCACAGCGAATTCAATCTCTACACCGTTCACCATGAGTTGGTGGAGTCCGTGCAGTCCGTGGGATCGCCAGTGGAGTTGGTCCCGTTATTGGGCAGTGTGGCCAACTTGGCCCGTCTGCAAGAGGTGTGTCGCCTGTACAAACCCTGCACCGTCTACCACGCTGCTGCTTACAAGCATGTGCCCATCGTGGAATCCAACCCCGCAGTGGGCATGGACAACAACGTATTCGGGACCCTGAATATGGCCCAGGCTGCGGTAGACCACGGTGTTGCCAGCTTCGTGCTGGTATCCACTGATAAAGCAGTGCGGCCGACCAACATCATGGGCGCTAGTAAACGCATGGCGGAGCTGGTTTTGCAGGCACTGGCGGCGCAAGCGCCACAGTCTGGGGGCACCTGCTTCAGCATGGTGCGTTTCGGCAATGTGCTGGGCTCCAGCGGCAGCGTGGTGCCCCTGTTCCGCCGCCAACTGGCAGCGGGGGGGCCGTTGACGGTCACCCATGCCGATGTGACCCGCTATTTCATGACCATCCCCGAGGCGGCTCAACTGGTGTTGCAAGCGGGCGCCATGGCCACAGGGGGTGAAGTGTTTGTGCTGGACATGGGCGAGCCCGTGCGCATCATTGATCTGGCGCGCCGCATGGTGGAGCTGTCGGGCATGGTGGTGCGCGACGAGTCCACACCGGACGGGGATATCGCCATTGCCATTACCGGACTGCGTCCCGGTGAAAAGCTATATGAAGAGTTATTGATCGGCGACAACCCCACGCCCACGGCGCATCCACGTGTCATGAAGGCCCATGAACACTATTTGGAGTGGTCACAGCTGCAAGTCCAACTGCAGGCTTTGCGTGCAGGCATAGCCGCAGACAACACGGAGCAGATTCAGGCGGTTCTCAGAACCTGCGTACACGGTTACGTGGCGGGGTCTGACGTCTCCGAATCCTGAACACGCGCTCTCAGTCGGAACTCTCCGACTTCAGCGCAAGGGCCATTTCGTAGAGTGCATTGCGCGGCTCGCCGGTAATGTCAGCCGCCAACTTGACGGCGGTCTTCAATGGCAGCTGCTCCAGCAGCAGCTTCAAGATGCGCGTGTCTTGGGGCGCTTCACCTGCCTTGGCAACGGGGTGCAGGACCAAGGAAAATTCGCCGCGCAGACGGTTGGCGTCTGCCGCGAACCAGGCTGATAACGCACTGGCTTCGACCGTTGCAACTTCTTCAAACTGTTTGGTCAACTCGCGACCAACCGTCACAGCGCGGGTGCCCAAGCTCGCCAGCGCAAGCGCTGTGGCCTCCACCCGGTGTGGCGCTTCCAGTAGCACAACGGCCCGCATTTCGGTCGATAGGGCCTGCACTGCACGTTCCCGCTCGGCCGCCTTTGTGGGCAGAAAGCCGGCGAACACAAATCCGGTTTGCTCCTCCTCCGTACAGCCGGCCACCGATAGCAGGGTGGTAACGCTGCTGGGGCCTGGCAGGGGGATGGCGCGCAGGCCTTGTTGCTGCAGGGCTGCCACCAGGCGGGCGCCGGGGTCGCTGATGCCCGGCGTCCCTGCGTCGCTGACATAGGCCACGCGCTGGCCCTGGCGCAGATGGGCGATCACGACCTGCGCGGCCTGCGCTTCATTGTGCTGGTGCACAGCAATGAGTTGGGCTGCGCCTTTGTCGATGCCATAGGCGCGCAGCAGCGTCTGGGTATGGCGGGTATCTTCGCAGGCGATAGCATCCACCAGACCCAGCACATGCAGGGCACGCAGGCTGATGTCGGCGAGATTGCCAATCGGCGTTGCGACCACGTAGAGCGCTCCCTGCGGATAATGCTGCGCAGAAGCGGCCTCGGCTGAGGCGGCAAGGGCAGAGGAAAACAAAGCGCTCACATGGGATTCCTTTCTTCAAAACCTAAGGTGTCGCCCACAAGGGCAAGCGCCACGACCAAGCAATTAGGCGACAGCGCGGAGGATATGGCGCTACGTTACCTGCAACAACAGGGTTTGCGTCTGCTGGTGCGCAATTATCGAACGCCCGGCCGGGGCGGCGGTGAAATTGATTTGGTGATGCAGGCGCAGGACGGCACCCTGGTGTTTGTGGAGGTGCGCAAGCGCAGTTCGTTGCGCCAAGGAGGTGCGGCGGCCAGCATCACCAGCACCAAGCAACGCCGCATTGTTTTTGCGGCTCGCCACTACCTGTTGCGCTACCAAACCCTGCCGCCGTGTCGCTTTGATGTCGTGGTGATAGAGCCCGAGGGTGTGCAGTGGTTGCGTGCGGCGTTCGATGCCCAATAGGCTTTGTGTAACCCCGTGTAAGGCCCTCCACCGCGGGTATACGTCGGAGGCCAAGGGGAATTGCTGCGCGGTATCATAGTCGCCCATGCTTGAACAACGAATTCAACAACACTTCATTGACAGTGCGGACCTCAAATACCAGTCCGCCCTCGCGCTGAGCAAACCCATCGCAGCGGCCGTACAGGCCGTATTGACCTGTGTCACCAGTGGCGGCAAGGTACTGGCCTGCGGTAATGGCGGCTCCGCCGCCGATGCCCAACACTTCGCGGCCGAGTTTGTCGGCCGCTTTGAACGCGAGCGCCCCGAGCTTGGCGCCATTGCGCTGACGACCGACAGTTCCATCCTCACCGCCATTGCCAACGACTACGATTTCAACGTTGTCTTTTCTCGCCAAGTGCGGGCCTTGGGCATGCCAGGCGACGTGTTGCTGGCCATTTCCACCAGCGGCAATTCGGCCAACGTGATGGCGGCCATCGAAGCCGCGCATGCGCGCGAAATGGTGGTCGTGGGGCTGACAGGGCGTGGCGGCGGCAAGATGACGCAGATGCTGCGCGACACCGACGTACACATCTGCGTGCCGCATGACCGCACTGCACGCATCCAGGAAGTACACATATTGACCTTGCATTGCATCTGTGATGCGGTAGATGCCCAGCTTTTGGGCGAACAGGAAGTTTCCAAATGAAAATCTCTTTACGACGCGCTGGCCTGGTGCTGGCCTTGCTGGGTAGTAGCTTGGGCGGCTTGACGGCCTGCTTTCCATTGGCGGTGGGCGGTGCTGTCGTCACGGGCATGGTGGCCAGCGATCGGCGCACCACCGGAACCGTGGTCGAAGACGAGGGCATCGAGTTGCGCTCGGCCAGCCGCATCCGCGAGAACCTGGGTGATCGTGGCCATGTCAATGTCACCAGCTACAACCGCCAGGTCCTGCTGACCGGTGAAGTGGCGTCGGCACAGGACAAGCAATTGGTGGAACAGATCGTGTCGGGCGTGGACAATGTGCGCCACATCGTCAATGAATTGGCGGTGTTGGGTAATTCCACACTGACGCAGCGCTCGTCGGACTCTCTGGTGACGGGCCGTGTTAAGGCGGCGCTGGTGGATGCCAAGGATCTTTTCTCCACTGCTTTCAAGATCACCACCGAGCGTGGAACGGTTTACGTGATGGGCCGGGTCACCACACGCGAAGCCCAGCGCGCTACCGATTTGATCAGCGCTACCACCGGTGTTCAACGCGTGGTTCGCATTCTGGAGACCATCAGCGAAGACGAATTGGCGCGGATGTCGGCCACGCCACCGAAGGACCCACCCAAGGAATAACGCGGCATCGCTGTCGTTTTACTTCAGGCGTTTGATCAGGCTGGACGTATCCCAGCGCTGACCGCCCATGTGCTGCACGTCGGCGTAGAACTGGTCCACCAAGGCGGTTACCGGAAGGCGGGCCCCATTGCGCTTGGCCTCGTCCAAGACCAGGCCCAGGTCCTTGCGCATCCAGTCCACGGCAAAACCGAAGTCGAATTTGTCGGCCACCATGGTCTTGCCACGGTTGTCGAGCTGCCAGCTTTGGGCCGCCCCCTTGCCAATCACGTCCAGCACCTGGGTCATGTCCAAGCCGGCGCGCTGGCCGAAGGCGATGGCTTCGGAGAGGCCTTGTACCAAGCCGGCAATGCAAATCTGGTTCACCATCTTGGCCAGCTGGCCGGAGCCGCTGTCACCCAGCAACGTGAAGGCGCGACTGAAGGCCATGGCGACGGGACGGGCCTTGTCAAAAGCAGCTTGTTCGCCGCCGCACATCACGGTCAACATTCCGTTTTGGGCACCCGCCTGGCCACCGGAGACCGGGGCGTCTACAAAGTGCAGGCCCTGTTGGCGCGCAGTGGCGCTCAGCTCGCGGGCCACGCTGGCCGATGCCGTGGTGTGGTCCACGAACACGGCGCCAGGCTGCATGCCCGCAAAGGCGCCATCAGGGCCCAGCACCACGCTGCGCAGATCATCGTCATTGCCTACACAGCAAAACACCAGGTCCGCCTGCTGGGCGGCTTGGCGTGGTGTCGCGGCATAGGTGCTTAAGCCATTTGAGCTGCTAGCCCCCGCCAACTCTTCACACCACGCTACTGATTTGGTAGCAGTTCGGTTGTAGACGGTGACTTGGTGCCCCGCCAGTGCGAGGTGGCCCGCCATGGGGTAGCCCATGACGCCCAGGCCCAGAAAGGCAACGCGGGTGCTGGGACAGGTTTCGTAGGTCTTGGCGTTGGTGGATGACATGGGGGAGAAGAGTTTTTGTTGCGAAGGGCAATTTTCCGCCGGCCGCTTCCAAGGTTCACGCGGTGAGGCGAGTGGGGGTCACAAATCCGCGCCGGGCCGCTCCAAGTGGATTTAGCCCCACGCGACGGAAAATCTGGAGCCCCTTCCCCAGACTGGGGCAGCGACCCGCGGAGCGGTGGAGCGTGGGGGCCACATTCACATGATGGCGAAGTTCTCGGTGCCCGCGGCCAGATCGCTGGACTTGGCGCGCTGGCTGTTGAGCTTGATCTGAAGGCGCAGGTCGTTCAGGGAGTCGGCGTTGCGCAGTGCGTCCTCAAAAGTAATCCAGTTCTTCTCGTACATGTCGAACAGCGCCTGGTCGAAGGTCTGCATGCCGGCCTGACGGCTCTTCTTCATGATTTCCTTGATTTCGGCCACTTCGCCCTTGAAGATCAGATCCGAAATCAGCGGTGAATTAATCAGGATCTCCACCGCAGCCACCCGGCCCTTGCCGTCCTGCTTGGGGATCAGGCGCTGCGACACCAAGGCTTTCAAATTCAGCGACAGGTCCATCAGCAATTGGGCGCGGCGCTCTTCGGGGAAGAAGTTGATGATACGGTCCAGCGCTTGGTTGGCGCTATTGGCGTGCAGCGTGGCCAAGCACAGGTGACCGGTTTCGGCGAAGGCCACGGCGTGCTCCATGGTCTCGCGGTCGCGGATTTCGCCCATCAAGATCACATCGGGCGCTTGGCGCAGCGTGTTCTTCAGCGCGGCCTCCCAGCTGTCGGTGTCCAGGCCCACTTCGCGCTGGGTCACGACGCAGTTCTTGTGGGCATGCACAAATTCCACTGGGTCTTCCACGGTGATGATGTGGCCATAGGAGTTCTCATTGCGCCAATCCACCATGGCCGCCAGCGTCGTGGACTTGCCCGAGCCAGTGGCCCCCACCATGATGCACAGGCCGCGCTTGGATTGGGCAATCTCCTTCAGCACCTGGGGTACGCCCAAGCCGTCGATGGTGGGCAGTACCGTGGGGATCACCCGCAGCACCATGCCGACCTTGCCTTGCTGGATGAAGGCGTTGACACGGAAGCGGCCAACACCCGGTGGCGCGATGGCGAAGTTGCTTTCCTTGGTGCGCTCAAAGTCCGCCACCTGTTTGTCGTTCATGATGGAGCGCGCCAGCGACAGTGTGTGCGCCCCCGTCAGAGCCTGGGGAGAGACCTTGGTCACCTTGCCGTCGACCTTGATGGCCGGCGGAAAATCACCGGTGATGAACAAGTCGCTGCCATTGCGACCGACCATGAGCTTGAGCAGGTCGTTGATAAATTTCGTGGCTTGATCGCGCTCCATGAGAGCTCCCTTCAGAAAAAATTGGATGGCAACAAGCTCACCCTACGCAGGCACCAACTCGCCGCCGGGCCACCCCAAGGCGAGTTAGCCCTCTCGGGGGGCAGAGAGTTACACGTAGTGAACGAACGTGGGGGCCACATACCTACTAGCCGGGGAAGTTCTCGGGAATCTTGGCCTTGCCGCGCGCTTCAGCCGCGCTGATGACATTGCGCTTGACGAGGTCGGTAAGGTTCTGGTCCAGCGTCTGCATGCCCACGCTGTTGCCGGTCTGGATGGCCGAGTACATCTGCGCTACCTTGGCTTCGCGAATCAGGTTGCGGATGGCGCTGGTGCCCAGCATGATCTCGTGGGCCGCCACACGGCCCTGGCCGTCTTTGGTCTTGCACAGTGTCTGTGAGATCACCGCCTGCAGTGATTCGGACAACATGGCCCGGACCATTTCTTTTTCATCGGCGGGGAACACGTCGATGATCCGGTCAATCGTTTTGGCGGCACTCGACGTGTGCAGTGTTCCGAATACCAAGTGACCGGTTTCCGCGGCTGTCATGGCCAGGCGGATGGTTTCCAGGTCACGCATTTCGCCGACCAGAATACAGTCCGGGTCTTCCCGCAGAGCGGAGCGCAGCGCGGCGGCAAACGACAGCGTATGTGGCCCCACCTCACGCTGGTTGACCAGGCATTTCTTGGACTCGTGCACAAACTCAATCGGGTCTTCTACGGTCAAAATGTGGCCGAACTCGGTCTCGTTCAGGTAGTTGACCATGGCGGCCAGCGTCGTGGATTTGCCCGAGCCCGTAGGGCCGGTCACCAGCACCATGCCGCGCGGCTTCAGGGCCAGGTCGCCAAAGATCTTGGGCGCGTTGAGCTGCTCCAGTGACAAGATCTTGCTGGGAATGGTACGGAACACCGCACCGGCGCCGCGGTTGTGGTTGAAGGCGTTGACGCGAAAACGCGCCAGGCCGTCGATCTCAAACGAAAAGTCGATTTCCAGAAACTCTTCGTAGTGCTTGCGCTGGCCGTCGTTCATGATGTCGTACACCATGCCGTGGACCTGTTTGTGGTCCAGTGCCTCCACGTTGATGCGGCGCACGTCACCGTGGACCCGGATCATGGGCGGCAGGCCGGCCGAGAGGTGCAAATCGGATGCCTTGTTTTTGACGCTGAAGGCCAGTAGTTGGGTAATGTCCACGATGTCCTCTTTTGCTGGGGGCTGGGTTTGTTACGCTTAGGACATTATGACCATGATTGCAGAGAATCTCCACCACGTTCAAGCCCGAATTGCACAGGCCTGCACACAGGCTGGGCGGGCCGGCGACGCGGTGCGCTTATTGGCCGTTTCCAAGACCTTTGGCGCAGACGCCGTTGCACAGGCGCATGCGGCCGGGCAAACGGCGTTTGGTGAGAACTACATCCAAGAGGCGGTGGAGAAAATCCAGACCCTGCGCGGGCTGCCTCTGGAGTGGCATTGCATAGGCCCCATCCAGAGCAACAAGACGCGCCTGGTGGCCGAGCACTTTGACTGGGTGCACACGGTAGACCGCCTCAAGATTGCCCAGCGCCTCAGTGAGCAGCGGCCGACGCATCTGGCGCCGCTACAGGTCTGCATCCAGGTGAATGTGGATGGTGGGCCCACCAAGTCCGGTGTCGTGCCGAGCGATGCGCTGGCGCTGGCGCAAGCGGTGGCCGCGCTGCCAGGGTTGCGCCTGCGGGGCCTGATGTGCATCCCGGAGCCTGCTCCTGATTTCATAGCTGCTTGCGCAGTATTCTCGAGGGCTAGGACGCTATTGGATGAATTGATCCAGGCTGGAGTGCCCCTTGATACCCTGTCGATGGGCATGAGCAGCGATCTGGAGGCAGCCATCGCCAGCGGCGCCACGATGGTGCGGGTGGGCAGCGCCATCTTCGGGCAGCGCGACTATGGCCCCGCCGCCCCCGCGCCAGAGGTTGCGGCTCCTACTTCTTAGGTATCTCAAAAGGCTTGATGGCCCCGCAGTCCGTCCCTTGCCAGCGGCCGTCGGTCTGCATATCCATCTTGGTGGGTTGGCCCTTGACCATGCTGGTGGACGTCATCTTCATCGTGTAGGCCTCGGGGCTGGTGAAGGTCACACGGCCTTCGCCGCTGCTGGGCGGCTTGTTGCAGACAAACGAGAACTGCATGGTGTTGCCACTGCGGGGGCTGTTGGTGTGGGTGCAATCACCGTGATTTTCGGATTGGTGATTGGCTACCTGGTTACGGTCCACCATTTCCTGGGTCATGCAGACCTTGATGCTCATGCCGGTGCCGCCATTGGCGCCCATCTGCATGCCCCGCTTGGCCATCATGTCCTGCATCATCTTGCGTTGCTCGGGGGGCATGCTGTCCATCTGCTTTTGCATCTTGGCCATGGCGTCGGCCATTTCGCCGGAGCCGCTCTGCATCTGCGTGGTGATTTCCCACAGGCCGGGCTTCATGGTCTGGGCGCTGGCACAAGCGGCGCCGGTTGCCAACAGCAGGGCGGCGATTGCTACGGGCAGTTTCATGTTTTCCCCTTAAAAAACTGGATTGTGGCAAAACTCCCCTGGTTTGGGAATGGGCCCCAATGGTCCGGCGCAAAATGCAATGGAGACTGTCCACCGTTGTATATAGAATCAATGGGCCTATGGCCGCCACCGATCCAAACCACTTCGCTCCCGGGGAAACCGTGCATGCCGGTTTGACCAGCACGGTGGCCGTGCGCCCGACCGCCCAACTGACGGTGCTGTTTGCCGATGTGGTGGGTAGCACCAAGCTGTATGACACGCTGGGCGACGCCACCGCCAAGCAAATGATCGACGAGTGCCTGGCGGTGCTGGGCGGCGTTGTGCAACAGTATGGCGGTCGTGTCATCAAGACCATTGGCGACGAAATCATGTGTGTGCTGCCCAGTGCCGACGCCGGTTGTCTGGCCGCCACCGACATGCACCACAAGGTTATGGCTTTGCCCACCGTGTCCGATGTCAAGCGCAGCGTGCGCATCGGCTTTCATTTTGGGCCGGTCATCGACGAAAACAACGATGTGTTTGGCGATACGGTCAATGTGGCGGCCCGCATGGCCGGCCTGGCCAAGGGCATGCAAATCATTACCACCGGCGCCACCGTGGCCCGCATGACGCAAATGCTGCAGTTGTCCACCCGCAATATCGCAGCCCTGGCGGTCAAGGGCAAGGGCGACGAAGTCAGCGTCAGCGAGGTCATCTGGCAAGGTGGCGAAGAGCTGACCATGACCACCGCGTCGCTGGCCTTTACCAACAAACCCGCCGCGCTGCGCCTGGAGCATCCCGCCCTCGACAGGGCCTGGGTGGTGGACAGTGCCCGCACGGCGATCGTATTGGGACGCGACGCCCAGTGCGATGTGGTCATTGCCGATCGCAACGCCTCGCGCCAGCATGCGCGCATCGAATGCCGGCGGGACAAATTTTTTCTGGTGGACCAAAGCACCAATGGCACCTTTGTGGCCATGGCCAATGAAGCCGAAGTGCTGCTGCGGCGCGAGGAAATCATGCTGCGCGGCGAGGGGCGCATCGGCTTCGGGCACTCCGTCAATGTGCCCGATGTCGAATTCGTCAGCTTTGTGATTCAGGGCTAAAGACTGTTGCCCCCACGCTCCGCCGCTGCGCGGGTCGCTGTCCCCAGAGGGAGCCCTCGGGTTGAGCCAGTCAGGTCGTCTTGGCAACCAGCTTGCCGCGCGCACCCGGAGCGCTTTGCAGGCCTGCGGGTGGCAGGGTGTCGAGCTTGCCACGCACGCCTTGCTCGGCACAGGCAGCCGAGAAGCTGACGTTGACGGCCGTGCCATTGGAGCCCGCCAACGCAAAGCAGGCTTGGCCCAGCTTGGTGTTCAGCGGCTTGAGCACGCCCTCGTTGATCAACTCGCTGGCATTGCCCTCGGCTAGTTGCAACTGGTAGCTGCCGGCGTCGGACGCCAACTGGGCATCCAGCACCTGGCGGAACCCGCGCAGCTCGCGCAGCAGCAGCTTGGCGCTGTTTTTGTCCGGTAGGCCGGTGACATTCAAGTTGACCTTTTGCGCATTGAAGTTGAAGTGCTCCAAAAAGAAGTTTTTGGAGAATTCATCGCCCACCAGCTTGCCAATCTCAGCCAAGGCCAGGTCTTCCGAGCCCCAGCTCTTGCCGGTGGGGTTGACGGTGTTGAGGTAGACCTCTTCGCCACTGGCCTTGTCGATGGCCTTGATGGTCCAGGAGGTCAGAGCTGTCTTGCTGATCGTCAGGCCCGATGCCGGCAGCTTGGCCGACAGCACCTTGACCTTGACCTCTCCCTCGATCTGGAAGTCAGACGGCTGGACCTTGGCGCCAGCCTTCACATCGCCGTCGGCCGACCAGACCCGAAAGCCAAAGGACTTGATGCGCTCTTTAACCACGTTTTCGGCGACCATGGAGCGCTCGGGTGGCAGGGCCTGTGTGGTATCCGCATTGCGGATGGACATCTGGATGGAGACCTTGGGGTCGCCGTTGTTGCGGATGAACTCGATGCGCTCCTCCTTGGACAACTGGTTCAGCGACTTCTGCACATCGCGCACGCGCACCACGGCGCGGGCTTCGGTCTCCAGCAGGCCGTCCTTGCCGGTGGCGGCTGCGCCCTCCTGGATCATGGTCTTGATATAGGTGCCCGGTTGCGACAACAGCTTCTTGTCCAACACCGCATAGTTCTTGTTGATGGAGTCTTTCTCCACGTACAAGGCCACAGCTTTCTCGACCAGCTGGCGCATCGCATCCGCTCGGGACTCGGCTTGGGCCGCGTTGGCATCGCCGCTGAAGCGCGCGTCCTTGGGGTCGACCAGGCCCAGGGCGCTGATGACCATGGTGCCCGGCTCCAGCGCTACTTCAGCGGGGCTGCTGGCGGCTACCGGTGTGGTGCCGGCGGTGGGTGTGCTGCTGGGAGCATTGCTCACCGGGCCGCCACTGCTGTTTGGCTGGGCGATGCCAGCGGTGGTGCCTGCACTTTCACTTCCAGTTCCACTGCCATTGCGCGAATACAGATATCCGCCCCCACCGAGCACGGCGAAGCCCACTACCAGGGCCGCGACCAGCGCGGTGTTCGATTTGTCGGCGCGCTGCGCCTTCACCGCAGTGTTGACCGCGGATTGCTCGGGCGGTGGCGGTGGGTTGGCCTTGGAGCCCTGGCTGCCGTTGGCAGGGCTTGCCTTTTTGATGGAAGTGGCCGCTGCCCCGGGTGCAATGCTCAGCTCGGTGCGGTCACCATCGGCTGCTGCAGCAGCGGCCATGGCATTGGCTGGGGCTGCGCTCAGTGTGGTCTTGATGGCCTGGGCGAATTCCTGTGCCGATTGGTAGCGCTCGTCCGGGTTCTTGGCCATGGCCTTCTTGACCACGGCATCAAAGGCGGGTGGCAGCGCCACGTTCAGCAGCGACGGTGCCAGAGGTTCCTCGTGCAGCACCTTGTACATGATGGTGGTCGAGTTGCCGGTAAACGGCTTCTCGCCCGTCAAGAATTGGTACAGGATGACGCCGCAGGAGAAGATGTCGCTGCGCCCGTCCACCGGCTGGCCCATGAACTGCTCGGGCGACATATAGGCCGGCGTACCCATGACAGTGCCGACCTGGGTCAGCTCGGATTTCTCGACGCGGGCAATGCCGAAGTCGGCGACCTTGATCTTGCCATTGGGCAGCACGATCAGATTGGCCGGCTTCATGTCGCGGTGCACCACGCCATTGGCATGGGCGTGGCCCAAAGCGTCGAGGATCTCACCCATGAGGCGCTCGACATCCTTCAAGGCAAAGCGTTCATTGGCCTCAAAGTATTCGCGCAGCTCCTTGCCTTGTACAAACTCCATCGCGATGAACGCCACGCGCTGGCGGGCCTGCTGCGCTGCTTCGCCCGCGACCATGGTGTAGTCCTCATCCACCATGACCTCACCGTAGTCATACACCGCGACGATGCCGGGATGGTTCAAGCGTCCGGCTGCTTGCGCCTCGCGCTTGAAGCGGGCCAGCACGTTGGCGGCCTCTTCAGGGCTGAGTTGTTGCTGCAAGATGGTCTTGATGGCGACGGTGCGCTCAATGACCGGATCAAAGCCCTCATAGACGATGCCCATGGCACCCTTGCCGAGCTCGCGACGGATGACGTATTTGCCGAGTTTGGTTAAGTTGGTCATGGTGTGGGCAGTAAGAGGGCGCAGAGCGTGAGGGTCTTTTGTTTGAACGCCACCGGCCGTCCGGTGGCGTGGGGCAAGGCCGTCTACTTATTTATGTTTGGCGTCGATGTCCCAAACCAGGGTTTGGACCAGGCGCTGCACCATGGTGTCCAGGCCTACGCCGCCCTTGGCCGAGCTGGATACGCCCAGCACGCTGGTGCCGGTTGCGCCGACTTCCATCTTCAGGTCCTTGTAGCCCTGGGCCACTTGCTCGGTGGTATTGGCGTCCATGATCTTGTAGCGCATGCCGATCAGCCACACGCCGGTGGAGTCACCTGTCTGAACCGAACTGGTCACGCCGCCGGCCACCGACGTGGCGCGGCTACCACCAAAGGCGGACAACAGGCCGCCAATGGCGCGGCCGTCAAAACCCTTTTGGGCTTCGGCGATCTGCTCGGCCTTCAGGATGTCGAACTTGACGATCCACTTGGTGGTCTTGAGCTTGCCCACCTGCATGGTCTTGCGCGCAGCCGCGGGGTCACCCAGGTTGTAGGCCAATGAGATCTCGTTCATCAGCGGGCCTAGGTTGGTGCGCTCCAACACCCCGAAGTTGGCGTTGGACAGCTCCAGCTCGGCAAAGTCCGCAATATTGTTGGGCAAGAAGCGTTGCGTGAAGGTCGCGTTGTTGCTCTTGATCTCGCCGGGAATGACGACCAGGGACGGGCCGCGGGTGGCGCGGTTGGTGTATTCCACTTCCTTGTAGGCAGCAGCGTCGGCAGCGGCATTGGCCTGGTTGGAGGTGGAGCTGCCTGCCGTGGGCGATGGGTTGCCAAAAGTGGGCTGCGCATGCACGGCGCTGCCCAGGGCGCAGAGTGCCAGCAGGGCCGAAGCGGCGGCGCCTTTGAATGCTGCTGTAGTGAAACGGTGGTTCATCGACTTAACTCCCAAGTAAAAAGATATGCGTTCAAACCTCGGTTGAAAGCGAGGCACCCACGCCGTGCAAAAAACCCCTGACTAGCCGCCCACGCGGCAATAGTCACTGTACAACTGTGCGACGACTTCGTCTGCTTTTTCGTTGACCAAGGTCAGGGCCATGCCGGCCGTGTCCATGCCGGCATAGCTGGCGTTTTCGGCACTGGCTTGGGCCAGGGTACGGCCGCCAGCATCGGTCAGCGTGAAGTTCATGCGGATGTTGACCTGGTTGACGCGCACGATACGGTTGTAGGCGGTTTCGGTGGAGATCAGACCCCGCAAGATGTATTGGGCCGACAGGCGCTTGGATGCGCTCAGGGCAGCGTCAGGGTCATTCTTGAAATAGGCGTCGATTTCGGCCTGTGCCACTTGGGCCTTGATCTGCGCTTGGGTGACGGTCTTGAGTCCCACCTTTTGCAATCGGGCGTTGAGTGCATCGAAGGGGCCACCGTAGTTGGATTGGGTGGCTGTTACATAGCCGTTGCGGCTTTCACCGATCAGCACCATGACCTTCTGGTTCTTGATCTTGCTGCGGCAGGGGCTGGCCAGTATGGCTTGGACTCTGGCCTGCGTTTCGGCTTCGCGCTGTTGGTCGGCGTTATCTTCGTTGGAAAACTTGAAACCTTGCTGGCTTTGGTTCTGGGCGAAGGCGCCGCTACACAGGGTTGCTGTTGCAAACAAGACGATCAGTGCATGGCGCATAAGGTGGATGTCCAGGTGTGGAACAAGGCGTTGTTGTGGCTCAAAAGACTTAACGTTTCAGCCCTTCAAAAGGGCCTGCGGGTTTTCCCTCGGGCGCATTATAGGCAGCGGTTTTTTGCACTTGTATCAGGCATGTATCAGTATGCACAGCCTTGTGCTGGGGCCTTAAAACAGCGTCAATTGCGTGGTGTTTTTGACCTCTTCCATCACAGGGTAGGTCCGTGTTTCGCGCACGCCGGGTAACTGCCACAGCACGGTGCCGGCAAAGTCGCGGTAGGCGGCCATGTCCGCCATGCGGGTCTTGAGCAGGTAGTCAAATCCTCCTGCCACCATATGGCATTCCATGATTTCGCCGCGCACTTGCACTGCGGCCTTGAAGGCTTCGAACACGTTGGGGGTGGTGCGGTCCAGCAGCACCTCGACGAAGACCATCATGCCGGCACCCAGCTTCAGCGGATTCAGCCTGGCTTCATAACCGAGGATGTAGCCATCCTTGGTGAGGCGTTGCACCCGCGCCAGCACGGCCGTGGGGGACAGGGCTACGGCTTCCGCCAATTTGAGATTGGAGATGCGGCCGTCTTCCTGCAGGCAGGTCAGGATCTTCAGGTCTATGCGGTCTAGGTCTGTTGGATTGGTTGCCATGGTCTTTTGGTTGGCGCAGTTTGGGTGTGGGCGGCCGGTGTGTGTTTTGCTCCGTGTCCCCCGCCCTGCGGGCTCCTCCTTTACCTGCGCAAAACACACACCGGCCACCCACACCCAAACCGGGTTTCAGCATTTTTGGCTATTCACTGTGCAAATTTTAGTGAGAAATTGCAGATGCATTCGGCGAACATAGCTACATCATCCGTTTGATGGCCTGAAATCAGTCCATCCAGCAAGCAACCCACCAGGAGACAAAAAATGCCCGTCCCACAACGCCTGCCCTTCCCCTACCGTCCCGAGGCCGACGTGGTGGCCCGCAACCTGCAGACCGTCAGCCAGGCGCTGGATTGGGCGTCAGCGGCCAAGACGGCGGCCCCCTGGGTGCAGGCCGTGCGCGACAACCCGCCACCCTTCTGGGCTATGGAAAGCCTGCTCAAGGAATACCCGATCTCCAGCGCCGAGGGCCTGGCCCTGATGCGCCTGGCCGAAGCGCTCTTGCGCGTGCCCGATGCCGAAACCGCCATTGCGCTGACCGCCGACCAACTGGGCCGTGCCGACTTTGACGGCAGCGGTGACAAGGTGCTGGCGCGCTTGTCCAGCACCGCCATTGCGATGAGCAAGCACTTCCTGCCCGGTGCCACCGATGGCAACGCCAAGAGCGAGCCCGGGTTGATGGGCAAGCTGGGCGCCAAGACCGTAGTGGCTGCAACGCTGCGCGCTGTGCAATTGCTGGGCCGCCAGTTTGTGCTGGGACAGAACATGAAGGAAGCACAACGCGAGGCGGACAGTGCCCGCAAGCATGCCAATCTCACCTTCTCGTACGACATGCTGGGCGAGGGCGCGCGCACCGACGAAGACGCACTGCGTTACTTGCAAAGCTATGCGGATGCTATCGATTCAATAGCTGCTCGTGCAGATAAGACGAGGGCTATGGAGCAGAATGACGGTATCTCTATCAAGCTGAGTGCCTTGCACCCGCGCTACGAGGACGCGCACAGCGCGCGTGTCATGGCCGAGCTGGTGCCCCGGGTGTGGGGTCTGTGCCAGCGCGCCGCGGCGGCCAATATCAACCTGACGGTAGACGCTGAAGAGGTGGACCGGCTGGAACTGTCACTGGAGCTGTTCGAAGCCCTGGTCGCCAAGGTCGCCGAGCACCACCCCAACTGGCGCGGTTTTGGCCTGGCCATGCAGGCTTACCAAACCCGCTCGCTAGAGCTGATTGAGCACATCACCAGTCTGGCACGCCGCTACAAGGTGCGCCTGATGTGCCGCCTGGTCAAGGGCGCGTACTGGGATGCCGAGATCAAACGTGCGCAAGAGTTTGGCTTGCCGCACTATCCGGTGTTCACACACAAGCACCACACCGATGTGTCCTACCTGGCCTGCGCCAGCGCGCTATTGGCCGCGCCCGACGCGGTCTACCCCCAGTTCGCCACGCACAACGCCGCCACCATTGCTGCCATCCTGCAAATGGGTGCCAAGACCGGCGCCAAGTTTGAGCTGCAGCGCCTGCACGGCATGGGCGAGGGTGTCTATCGCGAGGTGCTGAAAAACCCGCTGGTCACCTGCCGCGTGTACGCCCCGGTGGGTGCGCACCGCGACCTGCTGGCCTACCTGGTGCGCCGCCTGCTGGAGAACGGTGCCAATTCCTCGTTTGTGCACCAGCTGGCCGATGAGTCCGTGGGCATGCAGGAGCTGCTGATTTCGCCGCTGCGCCTGGAGCCCCATTCCAGCCTGCCACTACCCCCGGTCTTGTTTGGCGCCCATGCCGGTGCGCGCAAGAACAGCACGGGGCTGGACCTGACCGTGCCCACCATGCGCGATCCGTTGATGACCGCATTGGCCAGCACCACGGTGCCCGTGGTGTCCGAGTTCAACACCCAGAACATTGCCAGCGCCTTTGCCGCCGCTGCTGCTGCCCAACGGAGCTGGAGCAAGACGCCCGTGGCCGAACGCGCAGCCATCCTGCGCCGCGCTGCCGACACCATGCTGGAGCAAACCCCCGCCTTCTGCGCCTTGCTGGTTAAGGAAGCCCACAAGACCTGGGGTGACGCTGTCAGCGAAGTGCGCGAGGCGGTCGACTTTTTGCGCTACTACGCCGATGAGGCCGAGCGCATCATGCAGCCGCTGGCCATGCCGCAGGTCCATGGTGCGCCGCCCGCGCTGGGTGGTTATGCCTTTGGCGTCACTGGCGAGACCAACACGCTGTCGCTGACCGCGCGCGGCGTGTGGGTTTGCATCAGCCCGTGGAATTTCCCGCTGGCCATTTTTGTGGGGCAGGTCGCCGCGGCCTTGGCGACCGGCAATACCGTGCTGGCCAAACCGGCGGAGCAGACGCCGGGTGTGGCCCAGGTCGCAGTGCAACTGATGCACGCCGCCGGTGTGCCGGCCGACGCCTTGCAACTGGCGCATGGTGCGGGTGAAACCGTAGGCGCCGCGCTGGTGGCACAGCCCGGCGTAGCGGGTGTGGTGTTCACCGGCTCCACCCAGGTCGCCAAGATCATCAACCGCGCGTTGGCCGCCAAGGACGGTGCGATTGTTCCGCTGATCGCCGAGACCGGCGGCATCAACGCCATGGTGGTGGACTCGTCCGCCCTGCCCGAGCAGGTGGTCGATGCGGTCGTGCAAAGCGCCTTCCGTTCGGCTGGCCAGCGCTGCTCGGCGCTGCGTCTGCTGTGCGTGCACGAGGCCATTGCCGACGGCGTCATCGCCATGCTCAAGGGCGCGGCCGGCGAACTGGTGGCTGGCGATACGGCCGACATTGCCACCGACGTAGGCCCCGTCATCGATGCGGAAGCGTATGACAACATCCAGAAGCACATTCAGCGCCTGACGCTTGAATCAAAAGTGCTGCTAGCCCCCGAAAAATATACACAAAGTGCTTCCAAAAACATAGCAAATCTGATTGCGCCCCATGCCTTTGAAGTGGCCCGCGTCGAAGACGTCAAGGCCGAAATCTTTGGCCCCGTGCTGCAGGTCGTGCGATGGGGCGGTGACCCGGCCGACATCATTGCCCAGGTCAATGCGCTGGGCTATGGACTGACCTGCGGTATCCAGACCCGCATCGACAGCCGCGCCCAAGCCCTGGCCCATGCCGCCCATGTGGGCAACATCTACATCAACCGCAACATGATCGGCGCCGTGGTGGGTGTGCAGCCCTTTGGTGGTGAGGGCTTGAGTGGCACCGGCCCCAAGGCCGGCGGCCCGCACTACCTGTACCGCTTCTGCGCGGAGCAGACCATCACCGTCAACACCACGGCGGCCGGTGGGAATGCGGCCTTGCTGGCCAGCATGCACTGAGAACGCGCCAGCTGGATCGCCCTGCGCGGCAAAGGGGGCGTCTAACGGTCCAGCTTCTTTTCCTGGATGTACCGCGCCAGGCCACAGTAGCCCTCCTTGAACAGGATGTCGGCTTGCAGCTTGGCCGGTAGCAGTTTCTCTTTCAATTCTTCGCCCGCTTTGTTGCCCTGGGTTTCCCGCATGATGGCTAGAGCGCGTTCGAAACGCAGCACGGTGGCTTTGCAGGAGTCGGCCGTGGTTGGGCCGCTGGTTTCGGCTGCCGTCGTGCCGGCCGCACGGCTTTGCGCAGGGGCCAGCAGGCTGCTGCACACCAGCAGCAGCGCCATCCAATACGCGGCACCCGCTGAGCCGCATCGCTTTATCAACATGGAACCCATCCTCCAAGAGCGCAAGCTGCAAACTTACGCCCTTGGCATGGGTCTGCGATAGGGCCTTGTGTATAGCTTGTATTGAGACGGCGGTATGCCGCCGGTCTCTTGCTGGCTTAAGTGTCCAGCAATTGCTGCACCCGGGTGCGCAGCAGTGTGGGTTGCACATCGGCCGGCGCAATGGGAGCGCCCACATGCAGGCCCACCGGGCTCCACAGCCCGCGGCGGAAAGGGCGCACCATCGCGCCGCCCTGCTCGACGCGGCTGAAGAAGGAGCCCCACAAATTGATCAGCGCCATTGGCACCACCGGCACGGTCTGGCCACGCTGGGCGCAGCGCTCCAGTACCTTCATGATGCCGCCCTTGAACTCCTGCAGTGCGCCGTCGCGGGTCAGCCCGCCTTCGGGGAAGATGCACAGCAGATCGCCTTCGGACAGCACCTTGGCTGCGGCCTCGAACGCCGCCTCGTAGGCCACTGGGTCCTGTGTGCGTGGGGCAATGGGAATGGCCTTGGCCAGCTTGAACAACCAGCCCAGCACCGGCACCTTGAAGATCTTGTGGTCCATGATGAAGTAGATGGGCCGTGGGCTGGCCGCCATCAGCAACACCGCATCGACAAAGCTCACGTGGTTGCACACCAGGATGGCCGCCCCCTCGGTGGGTATGTGCTGGTCGCCGCGGATCTTGAAGCGGTAGCCGAAGTGCGACAGCACCCAGGCCACAAAGCGCAGCAGGTACTCGGGCACCAGCATGAAGATGTAGAAGGCCACGACGGCGTTGGCCAGGCCGGTGAACAAGAAGATCTGCGGGATCGTGAAGCCGGCCTTGAGCAGTGCACCGGCAATCACCGAGCTGCCGATCATGAACAACGCGTTCAGGATGTTGTTGGCCGCGATGATGCGGGCGCGGTGCGTCGGCTGGCTGCGCAACTGGATCAGCGCATACATGGGCACGCTGTACAGGCCGGCGAACAGACTCAAGAGTGCCAGGTCGGCCATCACACGCCAGTGGGCTGGCTGGGCCATGAAGGCCGACAAACCCATGATCTCGGATGCGGGCAGGCCATTGGACGCAAAGTACAGGTCCACGGCAAAGATACTCATGCCAATGGCACCCATGGGCACCAGGCCGATTTCCACATGGCGCTTGCTCAGCACCTCGCACAACAGCGAGCCGGTGCCGATGCCGATGGAAAACACCACCAGTAGCAGCGACGCCACCTGCTCATTGCCGTGCAGCACCTCCTTGGCCAGGCTGGGGAACTGGCTCAAAAACACGGCGCCAAAGAACCACATCCAGCTGATGCCCAACAGCGAGCGGAACACCACCAGGTTGCCATGCGCCAGCTTCAGGTTGCGCAGCGTCTCACTGATGGGGTTCCAGTTGATTTTCAGGCCGGGGTCGGTGGCCGGTGCCTTGGGAATGAAGCCCGCGACGACGCGCCCCACAATGGCCAAGCCCACACAAGCAAACGCCACGGTCTCATGGCCGATGCCGGGAATGGCCACCAGCAAGCCGCCCACCACATTGCCCAGCAAGATGGCGACAAAGGTGCCCATCTCCACCATGCCATTGCCACCGGTCAGTTCGCGTTCGTTCAATACTTGGGGCAACAGCGCAAACTTCACCGGGCCAAACAGCGTGGAGTGCACACCCATCAAAAACGTGCACAGCAGCAGCACGGCCACGTTGTCGCTGACAAAACCATAGGCCGCAATCGCCATGATGGCGATCTCCAGGTTCTTGACGAACCGGATCATCAGGGTCTTGTCGTACTTGTCGGTCAGCTGGCCGGCCGTGGCCGAGAACAGCAGGAAGGGCAGGATGAACAGCGCGCCAATCGCCAGGCCCGCCATGGCCGGTGGCAGCCAGCCCACGCTGAGCTGGTAGGTCACCATCACGGTGAAGGCGAACTTGAACAGATTGTCGTTCGCCGCACCGGCAAACTGGGTCCAGAAGAAGGGCGCGAAGCGGCGCTGACCCAAGAGTGCAAACTGGTTGGGGTGGGCATGGTCCGCAGCAGATGCCGCCGTTGCCGCCGTGGGATTCAAGGTTTCAGTGTTCACAGAATGTCCTCGGGTCTGTTTGGGGTTGCTGCTCAGGTCCGCACGGCCATGCGCGACCATGCGCTGGCTTGTGCGCCATTGTGCATGACGGCGATGACTGGCCAGGCCGCCAGGGCTGCGGCCACGTGTTTCAAACTGTGGCCGGACACCAGGCCGTGGCTCAGGGCCAACACCGGGTAATCGCCCAACTCCAGCAACTTGGCCATGGCATAGCAGCCAATGACAGCCGCCAGCGGCAGACCCCAGGCACCTACCAGCGGCCGCCGCAGGGCCAGGCACACGACCAATACCATGCCGCCGCCTTGCAGCATGGACCAGGGCAGCAGATTGCCGGTCCAGGCCCAGACCATGACGGCGACCGGCCCCAAGGCCAGCACCGCACCTGCGGTCCACAGACCGGCGCGCGCGCTGATGCGGTCCGCCGCCGCCAGGCCCATCAAACCGGCGAAGGGAAACAGCATGCCCATGCGGTCCACCAGCAGGCCTGCTTGATCGGGCTGCAGGTGGTAGTAGGACGAGCACGCGGCGGTCAGCATCAGGCCAGCGAAGAACAGCTGCGCCAGCGGGAGCTGCGCATCGCAGGGCACTTGCACGGCATAGCCCACGCGCCGGGCGTGCGGCGTGCGTCGGCCCCGCAGGCGCAGCAGACCCCAGGCGCCGAAGAGGGCGAAGGGCAGATTGCTCAGCACGTCCATCGCGAACGGCAGGCCCCACAGGGTGCGCTGGTCGGCAAAGGCGTGGTAGTTGGCGTACTGGGGAACGTGGGGCCCCAGGCAGGCCACGATGCAGGCCAGGACTACGGCGACCAGCAGGCCGGTTTCGGAAGTTGTCAGCGGGTGTTGTCGTTTCATCATCATCCAAGGCTCCAAGCAAGCGGTGAAGGCCCCAGTCTGTTGTCGCAGTGCACAGAATGCTGTCGATTCTTGCTGCGAGTCTGTACCCGGCTACGAAAAGTATCAATAATCGATACCTATGAGCACTACCGCCGACCTTGTATCTGCCCTGAAGCAGGAGCTGAAATCCGCCCACATGACCTATGCCGACCTGGCCCAGTCCATGGGTATGGCCGAGTCCAGCATCAAGCGCATGCTGGCCAAGGGCGATATGCCCCTGTCGCGCATCGATGCCATCTGCCGGGCGCTGAAGATCGACTTTGCCGACCTGGCGCGCCGTGTGGCCGATTCGCAGCCGTTGCTGGCGCAGCTGACGCAGGAGCAGGAACGCGCCGTGGTGGCCGACAAAAAGCTGCTGCTGGTGGCGATCTGTGTGCTCAGCCAATGGACGCTGGAGCAGATCGTGGCTGCCTACCGCCTGACCGAGGCCGAATGCATTGGCTACCTGGCGCAACTGGACCGCATCGGCATCATCGAGCTGCGCCCGCTGAACCGCTACCGCCTCAAGCTGGCCAAGACCTTCCGCTGGCGGCCCCATGGTCCGGTCATGGACTATTTCCGTGAGAACGCGCTGCTGGATTACTTCTCGGGCGGCTTTGACGGTGCGGGCGAGGGCCTGCTGCTGGTGCACGGCTCAATCAGCCGCAGCCTGGCGCCATCTTTCATGGAGCGCATGCAGCGCGTGGCACAAGACTTTGCGCAGCAGCACCTGGCCGACCAGAAACTGCAAGACAAGGACCTGGAGGGCTACACGCTGCTGCTGGCCATGCGCAGCTGGGAGTTCGAAGCTTTCTCGGTGCTGCGACGCTAATTGCTATTGAATAGATAGCTAATGAGGTCCGTCTGACGAGGGCTAGAGGCCAGTTTTCCTGATAGGTTTGTGCAACAAACCCGTTTTGGGGTTTTAAAGAACCCTGGGGCTCGTTCAAGACTTCAGATAGCCCAACCGCCGCAGGCTGACCGTGGCCAGTGCCAGCGAGGTGTCTATGGCCTGCACACCGCTGTGGGGGTCGCCCGAGCGCACCACATGGGCAATGGGCAGCTCGGTACAACCCAGGATGGCGGTCTTGACGCCGCGCCCCGCCAGCGTCTGCAGCAGCACGCGCATGGCATCCCGCGCCGGGCCCACTTGGCCACCCTTGACGTCCTTGATGATCTGGTCGACGACGGTCTGCTCTTCCTCGGTGATGGCGGCCAGGTCGAAGCCCTGGGCCACCAGCCGTTTGCTGTAGATGCCGGCCTGCACCGTGCCGCGGGTCGCCAGGATGGCGATGGCGCCAATCGGCGCCTGGCTCAATTGCAGCTCTTCGATGGTGGCGTCGGCAATGTGCAGGATGGGTACGCTGGACGCCGCCTGCATCTGGTCGTACCAGAAATGGCTGGTGTTGCAGGGAATGGCGATCAGGCTGGTGCCCTGGGCGGCCAGCCAGGCCGCGCCCTTGCGCAGGTAGGGACCGGGGCCGTCGTTGCCGGCCTTGATGGCAGCGCTGCGGTCGGGAATGCCGGGCTGGCTCACCGTGACCCAGGGCAGGTGGTCCTGGTCGCAGGTGGCCGGGGTCAGGCGCGTCAGCTTGCCGAGGAAATCGACGGTGGCCAAAGGACCCATGCCGCCCAGAATGCCCAGCAGAGCTTGCTGTTGGGTGTCCATCAGATGGCTGCCTTGGCTACGTATTGCTTCTCTGCCTGCGCACTCCCCGCCAAGGGGGTGATCAGCGCCACCAGGGCGTTGATGGACAGCACCAGCAACACGGTACGGAAAGTGTCGCAGATGGGTTCCACGGCGACAAACAGCACAAAGGCGGCTTCAAAGGGCAGACCCAGCAGTGAGCAGACGATGGTGGTCTGCGAGATGGTCACGATGCCGTTCATGCCGGTGGACGAGAAGCCGGCAATCAGCGATGCGAACAGGATCAGCACATAGTCGGTGGCGGCCAGGTCGCGCCCGTACAGTTGGGCAATGAAGACGGTGGCCATGCAGTAGTACAGCACCGGCCCCACGCGGAACAGCGCCGTGCCCAGCGGCACCAGCAGTTCGGTGATGGCCTTGTCAAAGCCCAGCTTGTCGACCATGGCGATCAGCATGGAGGGCATGCAGGATGCGCTGTTGCGCGTGGCCACGGCCAGGAAGAACGGCCCTTCCTGCGAGGCCACGGCGGTGGACAGCTTGCGGCCCGACTTGCGCCAGATGATGGCCACACATAGCGCGACCAGGATGGCGGTCACCGCACCAAAGGCAATGATGAACTGCACCATGACCTTGAAGGGCTCGAAGCCCGTGTTGGCGATCTGGTCGGCAGCCAGCGAGAACGAGGCGATGGGCAGCACATACAGCAGCCACGTGGTCAGCTTCTGGCAGGCGCGGAAGATGACCTCGCAGCCCTCCAGAAAGCCGATCGCGGTATTGGCCGGCGACTTGGTCAGTGCAAAACCGAACATCAGCGCAAAGAACAGCGTCTTGAGCGTATCGCCCACCGACAGGGCGCTGAAGATGTTGCTGGGGATCATGCGCGACATCAGCTTGATCAGCATGCCTTCGTGCTTGTCGGACGCCACGGGTGACAGCAGGTTGATGCTGCTTTCCACGCCGGTGATGTCGGATTGCACCAGCTTGCCAAAGGCCTGCATGGTGTTCTGGTCCATATTGGAGCCGGGCTTGACGCCATACATATAGGCCAGGCCCACGACGCCGGCCAGCGTCATACCCGCCACCAGGCAGGCCACGATGCGTACGACGTAACGCGAGGCGGAGGGGTTGTTGGCCAGGCGGTTGATGCTGACGATGACGGCCGATATCAGAAAGGGCAATATCACCATTTTCAACAGGTCGACATAGATGTCGCCTATGAACTTCAGGGCCTTGGCGATTTCGGGGGTGTAGATGCCGGTGGCGACACCCAGCGCAATGGACCCGACGATAGACACCGGGTGGGTTGCGAGTTTTTTCAGTTCCATGCTGCTTCCGTGTGGTGTCGTCTATCAGTTGAGATATTTCTCGTACTTGCTCAGGATCTGCTCCGAGGTGTACTTGATGTTCTTTTGCTCCAGGAACAGGTTCAAGAAGTTCAGTAGCAGGTAGTTGTTGCGGTTGACGGCGATGCCAATGGTGTCCTTGATGTCTTCGATCATCACCGAGCGCACCGTCAGCACCAGATCGGGCTTGACCTTGAAAATGCGCTTGACTTCAAAGGCATCGCGGTAGGCGGTGGTGACCTTGCCCTTGGCCACGGCATCCACGACCTGGTCCCAGGTCTCGAACTCCACAATCTTGGCTTTGGGGAAATAGGTCTTGGCAAAGCCCACGAAGGAGGAGTTGGCGATCACGCCCACCGTGTCGCTGTAGTTCTGCATGACCTCGGCCACCGGCTTGCCGCCCGAAATCTGCGCAAAGCGCAGGCGGTTCACCAGCATGGCGTGGGGCAAGGTGACATAAGGTGCGCTGAACAGCACGGTTTGTGAGCGGGCCAGCGTGCGGCTGATCTTGGCAGCCGACATGTCGGCTTGGTCGTCGGCCACGAGCTTGACGGCGTCGTTGAAGTTCTTGCCGCTGCGGTTGAAAACCGCCTCTACGCCCAGGGCTTCGGCCACTGCCTTGGACAGGTCGATGTCCAGGCCCTTGAGTTCCCCCTTGTCTTCGAAAAAGAAGGGCGGATTGCGTTGGTCGGGAATGGCGATGATGAGTTTGCCGCTGGCCTTGATTTCTGCCATTTCGCGGGCCTGGGCTCCAGCCAGGCCGAACAGCAGCACCAAAGCCAGCACAAGAAATCGCCAGGGGGAGGGTCGGTAGAGGGGGCGGGTGGTCGTCATCATTTTGTGTATCTCGCGTGTGTGGGTCAGCGCTTGTGGAAGGCCTTGTTGATGGCGGTGTCACATTTTTCCATCATTCTCTGGGACACCATGTCGTGGGGGAAGCGCTCCAGAATGGAGGCATAGGCCGCCTGCGACTGCACGAAGTTCTCTTGCGCGTACAGCGCATAGGCCGCGGTCGTCATATTGCACAGCGTGATCTCCTCGGGTGTGGCCGTGGTCTCTTCGTCGCCATCGCGAATGGCCAGTAGTTCGTAGATCAGCAGCTCGCCCTTGCGGCCCTTGACCGTCACGGTGTCGATGGGGCGCAGCCACAGCCGCTCGCCGGCTTCGCGGAACACGGCCTGGCTGACGCAGACCCAGGTGCCCATTTCCTTGTTGATGCCTTCCAGGCGGGCGGCCACGTTGACGCCGTCGCCCATCACGGTGTAGCTGACCCGCTCGGCCGAGCCCACATTGCCCACCAGCACGGCATCGCTGTGGATGCCGATGCGCACCTTCAGCGGCGGCATGTCTTTGGCCGCCCAGTCGCGGTTGCGAATGGCCATGCGCCGCTGCGAGCGCACGGCGGCCACGCAGGCCAGGTAGGCATGGCTCTCGATGCGGTTGGGCGCGCCCCAGAAGGCCATCACCGCGTCGCCAATGTACTTGTCCACCGTGCCATGCTCGCGTTCGATGGCGCTGGTGACGCTGGAGAAGTAGTCCGACACGCGGGCCAGCAATTGCTGTGAAGGCTCGGATTCGGACAGTGTGGAGAAGCCTTCCAAGTCGGTGAAGAACAGCGTCAGGTAGCGGCTCTCCACACCCAGCTTGGTGCCCTGGCCCGAGTCCATCAGCTGCTGCACCAGACCGCGCGGCACATAGGAGGTGAAAGACTCCAACGCCCGGGTCAACAAGTACACGGCCTTGGCCAGGTGGTCGATCTCGGCGATGCGGGATGTGACCACCTTGGTGTCGTCAAAGCGGAACTCGCGAATATTGGACACGTCGTCCGCCAATATTTCCATGGGCCGGGAGATGGCCTTGGACAGGCGGTAGATCAGTATCAGCTGCAGGCCAAAAGCCAGCACACCGAAGATCAGCAGCCGGCGGTTGGTGTCTTTGATGACGCCGACGAAATCGTCGGTGGGAGTCAGTATCAACAGCTCCCAGGGCTTATTGAAGTCTTTGGGGAAGGGGGAGAAGGTGCCGATGTATTCGGTGTTGTTAGGGCCGGTCGTGAAGATGAAACGGTCCTTGCCACTGCGCAGGCGCTCGCCCAAGGCCGCCATCACGCGCGGGTCGCCCAGCTTGTTGAGGCGGTTTTGCACCAGCTCGCCACCTTTTTGCGCAATGCCCATCTCCAACTCGGGGTGGGCAATCACGCCGCCGCTCTCGTCCGCCATGATGGTGATGCTGTTGGCTGTGACGCGGTTGTCGGACAGGTAGCGCGACAGGGTCTTGAGCGTCAGGTCCACGGCGAAAACCCCAATCACCTTGTCGTTGGTGATGATGGGCGCGGTTACCGTGATGCCCAGCTCGCCGGAGCTGGCGAAGGGGTAGACGTCGGACACGGTCAGCGTCTTGAGCCGAATGGCGTCCTTGTAGTAGCCGCGGCTGCGCGGGTCGTAGGCGGCGGGGCCACTGTCGGTGCCGACGATCTTGCGCCACTCGGAGTGGAAGCGGTAGACGTCTGGCACCACGCCGTCGGCCCCCTTCTTGCGCGTGTCGATGTAGCGGTCAATGATCTGGGTCTCGGCCGATATGGGCTTGTCGAGCACGGTCTTGCCCTTGACTGCGCGGCGCACCTGGCGAAAGGATCCATCGTCAAAGGCGGCATAGGCGGCGTACACGGCCTCGTTGGAGTCCACGATTTCGTGCAGGTAGTCAGTCGAAGACTCTTCGCGGAAATACTCCGGCCGGTCGCGCATCAGTGTGCCGGCGGAGCGGGCTGTGCTGATGATGGGGTTGAGCAGCCGGGTGGCGTTGTTGATGTTGTCCTTGATGGACTTTTCGATGAACTTGTTGGAGTAATCGTCAATGACCAGCGCATTGGAGCGGTAGCTGACGATGACGAAAATGGTCATCACAGGTAGTGTCAGCAGGACGAACAACCAACTGATGGTGACATGCAACTTGACGTTGCTTTTGAATAGGGACATGCAGTACCTCTTGATCAGTTGATTTGCGCCAGCCGTGCCTGGCGCGCCCAGGGTGAGCGGGGCAGCCCGTCACTACACAATTTGAAGAGCCCACTATAGGGGAATTTTGTCTCGCGTGTGCCTATTCTCATGGGCTTTTCGCTGGCAGTTCAAAGGGGCGGTGGGCCCGAATCTCCTCTGCCAAATCGCCCCATCCGTTGTGTTGTGCCAAAGCTGCGGCCCGCTCCAGCCAGTTGTAAGTTTCGACTAAGAGTTTGCTGATACACGCGGTCGCGTCCAGATGGGCCTGCAGCGCAGTCCAGGACGGGCCGTGCAACTGCCCCAAGGCTTTGGCCTCGGCGTGGGCGTGGGCCCAGGCCTGGCGGCCCGTTGCGTCCAACGCCTGCCATACGGCGGACTCCACGCCAGCCAGCACGTCGTCCTCCACATCCTGTACATCGTCCATGATGCGCCAGGCATTGGAGAAGGCCCGGAGCACCTGGGCCAGGTCGTCGCCGACGGCCGGGCTGCCCAGGGCCGGGCCGAGCAGGCGGGGCACCAGGGTCCAGATGGCAATCTGGCGCTCAAACCGGGCACAAAAGTCGTCCAGGTTGTCAATGGCTTCAGGGGTGTGGATGGCCGCGAGGTAGGTGGCCGTGTGTGCGGTGATCAGTTGTTCGGGCATGCCTGTGTGCTTGGCCAAGCGCAATGCCGCCGCAGTGTACGCGGTCCAGGCATCGCTGCGCACCTGCAGTGTGAGTTGCGTGGTGGCCAACTGGCCATCGCACAGGTGGTCATCCCACAGGTGCAGGAACAAGCCCAATGCCTGTGCGGTGCAGGCGTCGTCCCGCGCAGCGGGTGCCAGGCCGGGTTGTGCAGCGTCCAGAACCCAGTGCAAAAAGGACCACACCGGTTGGTAGAACAACCGGAAGAAGGCATCGGCCTGGCCCGAGTACGCCTGGACAATGCCTTGAGCCTCGTCCCGCATCGGGCCCGGCAGATGGGCGAAGCAGGCATGCAGATGGGCTTGCATATCCCCGCGTAATTCCAGTAGTGCATCAGGCAAGGCGGGCACGCCGAAGCCCAGTCCGTTGTAGGCAGACAGATGGGAGACGGCCAGCGGGCTTTTGAACTCGGTCATTGCGTGTTGTAGCGTTGGGGGGCCAGAATGCCGTGGGGGTCGAAATGGGCCTTGAGGGCGGCCATCGCCGCACGTACACCAGGATCCATCTCCGATGGCCCACCATCCAGCAGGCTGTGGCGGTAGCGCGGTATGCCGGTCGCCAGCAACACGGCCTGCAGGGCGTTATGGCATTGCAGGGCGCGGGCATCGGCGCCATCCAGATCCCGGTCAAAGAACAGACCCAGTATCAGGCGCACGGACCCAGCATGCCCGCTGCGCAAAGCCAGGGCCGGCTCCAGGCCATGGGCCAGCGTGGTCTCTTCCAGTTGTGCGATCAGACTCTGCAGGTGCGGGCTGCCCAAGGGCACCACCGGTGCCAGCCAGATGACGCCGCAACGGTCGCGATCCAGGTCGGGCTCGTTGGGCATGGGAAAGGTCTTGCGCCAGTACGCACACCGTAGGCCATCGTCGTCCAAGGCCAGTTGGGGTTGGTCGATTGGCGACTCCAGGCGGGGCTGCAGGCCCAGAGCGCCCAGGGCGTCTGTCAGCCGCTTGCGCCGCCAAGCCAGTTCGCCATCATCGTCGGCCCACAGGGTGCAGGCCCCTATCCATTGGGCGCCTTGCCAGGGCTCCAGGCAGGCCTGCATCCAGGGGCGGGGCAGGGCGGCATGGGCGTCCAGTTCTCCGTGGGGGAAGCGCGCGATTTGCGACGCAATGCGATAGTCGTTCAGAAATGCGAGTTGAGACCGTGGGGCGCCGCGCATTGCAGTGTCGTGCAACCAGCGCACCGCCTGCACCAGGGCCGGGGCGCCGCCGGGAATGGGAAAGGTGATCAACTGGCTGCATTGCGGCGCCGGCTCCAACTGCAGCGTGATTTCGACAACGACGGCCAAGTTGCTCTGCGGCAACAAGCCAAACAGCTGCGGCCCGCTGGCATCTTGGCTGGTTTTCAAGACCTGACCATTGGCCAACACGGCTTCGCAGGCCTGCACGTGGGCTGCCATGTCTTCGTACAAGCCTTTGCCAATGCCGCGCTCCAAGATATTGCCAATGACGGATGTGTGCATGCCCGAGCCGGTGTGCGGTGCCTGGTATGGCGCGCCGGCATCCCGCAAAAAACGACTGAGCTGCTGGAAGGTGACACCGGGCTCGAGACGCACGCGCCCGGTCGTGGCATCCCAGTCCACGATGCGGTTCAAGTCCGCCAGCGCCAGCAGCGCGCAGCCATGCTGCGGGGCCACGGCCGAGCCATAACCCCAGTTTTTACCGGTGCTGACCGGGTACAGCGGAGCCTGGAATTGGTTGGCAATGCGCAGGCAAGCCACCACCTGTGCGCGGTTGGCAGGCTTCAGGATGGCGGGCGCTTGAGCCTGCGTTGCAAACGTGGCGGTGTTGGCGTGGGCCAGTGCGGCGGGCTCGGTACAGACCCGGTCCGGGCCGAGCAGGGCGGTGTATGCGGTGAGTGCGTCGTGGAATCGGGTGCTGGGGGTCACGGTGGCGTCAGCAGGCTTTCTCTGTCCAGTACCAGGTCGGCGGCGGCTGTGTCGCTATCGGCTTTGAAGAACGCACCGCAGGCATAGCGCAGCTGGGCAATGGCATTGGCGTAGCTCAGCTGCGCTGTCGTCAGGCTTTGGCGGGCCTGCAGCAGGCGGTCTGACACGTTCAAGACTTCAATCAAGGTACTGCGCCCCATCTTGCGCCGGATCTCTTCGTTCTCCACCGACTTGGCGTACAGCTCCACCGACCGTTTCGAGTCGCTCAATTGCAGGCCCAGCCGGTAGACCGAGGTGCTCAGGCTTTCAATGCTGATCAGGATGGAGGACTGCAGATCACGCCGGTTAACGTCCAATTGGTCCAGGGCTCCTTGCTTTTGCACCAACAGGCCCACCGCACCGCGGTTTTGCACCGGGAACTGGTAGCTCAGGCCGACCGTGGCATTGGGCCCGCGCAAATTGGTGTTGGCGGCGCCCAGGTAGTTGGAATTGGCACTGCCCTCGTTCAGACCGCTGACCCCCACGCCCAGGATCAAGTCCAACTGGGGTTTGAGGCTCTTGCGCGCCGCGTCCAGATTGATCTCGGCCTGGCCATAGCGCAGCTGGATGGCACGCAAATCAGTCCGCTGGCGCAGCGCCAGCTCACGCATGCGCAGCGACTGTTGGGTGGGATCGGGCGCCTGGCTGGGCACGGGCGGGAAGTCCTCGCCGGGCAGGGGCAGCGTCAGCGTTTCATCTGGCGACAGGCCCATGCTGCGGGCCAGGTTGGCGCGCGCGTCTTCCAGGGCCTGCTCGGCCGCAATGCGGGCCGAACGTTTGGAAGCGCCGTCGGCGGCCACCAGGTCGCGCTCGGCGGCCGGCAGTATTTCGGCCTGTACCAGTTTGTTGGTGTCTTCCATGCGCCGCAGGCTGCTCTTCTCGGCATCCACTGCGATGAGCCGGGCCTTCTCGGCGGCCAAATAAGCCCAATAGGCAGAGACCACATTCAGTGTGGCTTGCGACAGCGCCTGCGTGCGATCCAGGCGAACGGCTTCCAGCTCCAGCTCTGCGGTGCGCTCACCGACGGCGGCACCATCGGCACCTGGGTTCTTCAGCAGTGGGACGGTCACATTGACCCCCAAGGTCGAGCGGTTGGCGACCGGGTTTTGCTGGGACAGCGCCGAGTTGTCACTGGAACGGCTGATCGACAGCGCAGGCTCTATCGTGATGCCGTTGCGCAGCAGTTGCGTCAGCTTGACGCTGCTACTGGTCTCGTCGGCCACCACCGAATCAGCGCTCCCCGTGGCTTGGTCGGCCGCGGTACTGGGCGTGTGTTTGCGTTGGTTGGTGACCGACGCGCCCAGCACCGTGTCAAAAGAGCTTTGCGCCTGTTGCAACTGGCCCCGTGCAATCTGCACCTGGTAGCCGCTGTTGACGACGCTGGGATTGCGCGCCAGGGCCACGTGCACACTGTTGAGCAGTCCTAGGCTGGTGCCAGCAATGCGTTCATCGGCCGCCAGGCCGCTGGTGCTGCCGAAGGCCAGCACCAGCAGGGCCGTGGTCGCCGACCATGCGTGGGCACGGGGTAAACGTCTTGCTACGGTATATGACATGGTGTCTGCGGTTAGCCCAGGATTTGGCGCATGCGCTCGAAGCGGGCACCGGCCAGGTGTAGTTTGTCGAGTATTTCTTCGTCTACTTCCATCTCGTCATCCAACGAGGTCGCAGACTTTCCATAGCCCAGGTTGGAGATGGTTGCGCGCATGCGCATAGACAGAAAACAGGCAATGGCGCGGTACATGTGGGCAGCGAAGATGGGGTCGGTCTCCATCTTGTTGCGCATCAGGTCCTGGTCGATGGCCAGGAACGTGGACTTCTCGGTGATGCGTGCGCTGGCCGAAGGCGGGGATTTGTCGACCAAGGACATTTCACCCAGGATTTCGCCGGAGCCCACGCGCACCAGCTCCGCGCCATTGGGCAGCAGAATGGCGACCTCGCCGTCCAGCAAAATAAAGAGCCGCGTGACGGGTTGGCCGGCCGTGATCAGGGTCTGGCCCACGGTGCATTCCAGCTTGTGGCCCTGGCGCGCAATCCACTCCACATCCTCGTCACTGAGTTGACCCAGAATACTCAATACTTTGCGCATGGTGTGCTCCTGTTAAATGGTTGGTATCGGGGCGGCGCAGTCTGCTGCCTTATAGGGATTGCCGTTTGACGAAATGCGCGAAGTCGCCGCCATGGCGCACCAGTTCATCATAGTTGCCGGCTTCGGAAACCTGGCCGTCGCGTATGAACAGGATCACATCCGCGTTGCGGATCGTGCTCAGGCGGTGTGCCACCACGATGCGGGTCACGCCCAGGCGCTCCACATTGCGCACCACCAAATCTTGCGTGATGTTGTCCAAGGCGCTGGTGGCCTCGTCCAGCACCACAAAGCGGGGGTTGCCCACCAGCGCGCGTGCCAGTAGCAGGCGCTGGACTTGGCCACCTGAAAAGGTGGCGCTGCCTTCGGTCACCACGGTGTGCAGCTGCATGGGCAGGGCACGGATTTCCTCGTCAATGCCGGCCAGGCGAGCGGCCTCCCACACATCGGCCTGCGTGCCCTGGTGGGCGCCCAGGATGTTTTCGTACAAGGAGCCACTGAACATGCGCCCGTTTTGCCGGCACACACCAAACTGTCGTCGCACGGCCGTCACGTCCAGGTCGGCCAGGTTGTTACCGTCAAACAAGATGGCGCCTTGCTCGGGCTTGTCTATGCCCAGCAAGAGATTGACCAGCGTGGATTTTCCGCAGCCGGAGGCTCCGACCAGAGCGACAAATTGGCCCGGCTCTACCCGGAAATTCATGCCCTTGAGGATGTGCGGCCCGCCGGGGTAGGCGAAGGCCACATTGGCCACCTCCAAGGAACCGGAGAGTCGCCCTGGATCTTGTGCCGTGCCGGAGCGTTCCGGGGTGTTTTCCATCAGCGGCTTGACGCGGGCGTACATGGGTATCAAGCCCGCCACCGGCAGCAGCGCTCGCCCGAAACCGATAGAGGCGCCCAAGAAGTTGGCATAGGCGGTGGCAAAGGCCATGAAGGAACCTGAGGACATGCTGTCGCTCTGGCGGCCAATAACGATAAACACTGTGGCCAGCGCCAGCAGGTCGTAGCCGGACAGCAAGGTGTCGAACAGAATCTGTATGTTCTTGCCGCGCAGGCCGCGTTTGCGCATCTCGATGGAGTTGCGCGACCACTGAATATAGGCCCGCTTCTCGGCGCCGAAGGCCCGCAGCGTGGAGATGTTTTCCATCAACTGCTGCGTGAATGTGGCCACGTTGGCGCTCATCTGCTCACCCTTGAGCATGGCGTTGATCTGCTTGTAGCCTGCAAAGGCTCCGGTGCCGGCCAGCGCCAGGAACAGCAGCAGGGCCACGACGGCCGCGTAGACATCGTAGTAAAACAGCAGGCCGATGGTGCTGAGCCCGAACACGCCGGTCAACAATGTATTGAGCGCAATGCCGGTGACGGTGCGGCGTATGCCGTCGATGGACATGACGCGCATCGCCAAGTCGGTGGACGAGAAGGTGCGCAACACAAAACTGGGCATGCGGAACACGCGGTCCATGACGCCACCCTGCAGGCGCGCAGCCACGCGCCCATCGATGCGTTGGCGGGCCAAGTCCGAGCTGGCCTTTAGCAGGAAGGCGCAGAACTGGCCCACGACCAGCATGACACCCAGTATGAACAACTGCCCCCGCATATCACTGGGCACAAAGGTGTCGATGATGTGGCCGGTGGCAATGGGCACCAAGAGGCCCAGCAATGAGGCCCCCAGTGTCGCCACCAGCAAAGTGGTCAGGTCGCCGGCACAGGAGGCAATGGCCACTGCGATGAGGTCGCGCGGTCGCAGCTTGCGCTCGGGCATGGGTTTGACCACCGAGAACGCGGAGCTGTCCAACTGGGCGGCCAGCTCCGCATCGATCAATTGCGGCTTGCTGCCCTGCAGGTGCAAACGGTAGCGGCCGCGCCAATCGGGTACCAGGGCCACCGGGCGCCCGTCTTCCAGGAACTGGCCCACCAGCGGGCCCATGTCCGTACTCCACCAGGCACCGCTCAGCGATACACGGCGGTAGGGCATGTGCATGGCATCGGCGAATGCCGCAAAGTCGGTCTTGTCGGACTTGCTCATGCCCGCGGGAACAGTGCCGCCGATCTTGCGCCAGGCAAAGATCAGGTCGTCATCGGGAGGGGCGTGGATCTTGGATTCGAGAATGCGCTCATGCCCATCCATGACCTTGGCCAGGTCTTCGGCAACCTGTTCTTCGCGCCCGGCAATTCGTTCTGCTTCCAGCCGTGCTTGCTCTAGCAAGTCGGCATGCAGATGGGTCAGCAACTGGCCGTGGAAACTGCTGAGCGATTGGGAGATGGAGGTGAATGCAAACAACTCCGCAGGTACAAAGTCCAGCGGGCCATTGGCGGTGACACTGGCCCACAGTACCGGTGAAATCGGGACCATCTGGGTGGGTTCGCCGCCGCCCAGAAATAGCAGATCGGCTGCCTTGGCCACGACCCACAACACGCCGCGGGTGGCATGCAGGTGCTGGCCTTCGTGTCCGTCCTGGGCCATGCCCGGGTCTCTGGCTTGCACGGTGGGTCGTATCTGCCCCAAGCGCGACACCGCTTCGGACAAGGCCAGAACCCAGGTGTCGGCCATCGCCGCCAACGATTTGATGGGGATGGCGGCTGCAGCCTGCGGGACCAGGACGCCCCCTTCGGGCGCCACGGCCACCAGCTGGCCTTGCGCACAGGGCGCACACATCAGCGTCTGCCCGGCAACGAGCTCGGCCAGGTACATGCGCCGGCCGCCCAGCATGGCGTAGATTTCGAAACGACCCGAGTGGATCAGGTAGCAGTGGGCTGGCTGGTCCAGGCGGACCGTGCCGCCATTCTGGATGGCAACGCCTTGGGCGGTGGGAGCGGGCTGAGTAGCTTGCATGGCTTAGGTGCTCACGAGGTTGCAGTACTCACCGCGTTGGTCCATCAGTTGCTGGTGTGTGCCAGCTTCTACGATGGCGCCGTTCTTCATGACCAGGATGTAGTCGCAGTCGCGTATGGAACTCAGGCGCTGCGCAATGATGATGCAGGCGCAGCCGCGTCGGCGCACAGCGTCCATGATGCGTACGTCCGATTCCGGGTCCAGCGCACTGGTGGCCTCGTCCAGCACCAGCAACAACGGGTCTACAGCCAGCGCGCGGGCGATGGCCAGGCGCTGGCGCTCACCGCCACTCATATTGCGGCCACCTTCCAGCAGCTTGGTGTCGTAGCCATTGCCCATGCGCATGATGAAGTCGTGGGCGCAGGCATCGCGTGCGGCATTGATCAGGCGCTCTTGCGAAATCGTGTTGTCCCACAGGGTCAGGTTGTCACGCAGGCTACCCTCGAACATGACCACGCTCTGCTCTACATAAGACACCATGGGCGCCCCGGACGAAGCGGTCTTCCAATCCGCCAGCGTGCGGCCCATGACCTTCACGGCACCTTCGGTAGGTGCCGTCAGGCCGACGATGATGCGGCCCAAGGTGGACTTGCCGCTGCCCGAACTGCCGACCAGCGCGATGCGCGAACCGGCGGCCAGGTTGAAGTTGATGGCTTTCAGAATGGGTGGGGTCAACGGGCTGTAGCCGAAGGCCACTTTCTCGATGGACAGAAAGGGCGCGGGTGCGTTGCTGGCCGGGGCCGTAGCCGTGGGGCTATCCGTGGCAGGGGCGGGCAGGGGGGCTGCGCTGGCAGGGGCGGGTGTGTTGATCGTGGTCGTGCCATAGCGGCGGATATCGTCCAGCCGGTCGACCAGGCCCCGCACCGTTTGCAATTGCCCCCCCACGCCCACAAAACCCAGTAGCGGATTGACGAAGCTGCTCATCAGCGTTTGAAAGGCCAGCAGCATGCCGATGGTCAGCACGCCGTCCATGACGCGCAAGCCGCCCACGATCAGAATGGCCAGGCCGGCCACGCCGACGATCAGGTTGGAGATCTCATTGAGCACGTTGCTGCGGAAGTTGGACAGCTGGTCGGCCGTGATCACACGGGCCTGGGCGCTGGCCCAGCGTGCGGTGAATGCCGTCTCCGTGCCCGACATCTTGAATTCGTCAATCAGCGCAAAGCCCTGAATCGTCATCGAATACAGCTTGGAGTCGTCATGCACCATGCGACGCGACGCGTCCTCCAGCCCTTTGACCGACAGCGACAACACCGTCAGCGCCAAGATGGCCGCCAGTGCCGTGATGCCGGCCAGTACCGGGTCCAGCAACGCCAACAGGATGAAGTAAACCACCAGATTGGGCACGCCAATCAAGGCTGGGGCCAGCGTGTTGGACATCAGGCCCGACAAGCGGTCGATCAGCGCAAAGCGATTCGCCACGTCGCCCGAATAGCGTTGGGCGAAGAAGTTCAACGGCAACTCCAGCAAGCGCCACATCTGTTTGGCTGCCAGCGAGGTCGAGATGCTGGTGTTCAGGCGGGCCAGGGCCACCTGGTTCAGGTAGGACAGCAGCATCTTCAAGAATGCCGCAGCCACCATGCCCGACACCAGGGGCGTCAGCCAGGTATGGCGGCCTTCGATCAGTACATTGTCGACATACAGCTGGTTGAAGCCGGAGGCCAGTACGCCGGGCACGATGAGGGCGATGCCTGCCACCAGTGCAAACACCAGTCCTAGACGGAAGCCGTCGAGGTAGCTGCTGATGGTCTCCACCAGCGAGGGGCGGCCCTTGGTCTTGGTAAAGCCTTCACCGGGCTCAAAAGCCAGTGCAATGCCGGTATAGCCTTCGGCAAATTCCTCGCGGGTGATGGTCAGCGGGCCGACCGCCGGGTCCATCAGGCGCACGCGCTGCTCGTCTATGCTTTCCACCACCACAAAGTGGTTGAAGCGCCAGAACACGATCAGCGGGTGGGGCAGGGACAGCAGTTCCTTGGCATCCTTCTGCAGGCCTTTGGCCACCATGTTGTGCAGACGCGCTGCTTTGACCACATTGGTGGCCTTGGTGCCATCGCGGGTGATGCCGCATTGCTCACGCAGTTCTTCCAGCGTGACCCAGCGCCCGTAGTAGGCCAGCACCATGGCCAGGCAGGCCGCACCGCATTCGACAGCCTCCTGCTGTGCCACCATGGGCACCCGGCGCACGTGGTCCGGCAATGAGAACGGCCACTTCATGAAGCGAATTTCGCAAAGAAGCGCCGCAGCGACGGCACCAGCAACTTGAAGACGGTTTCTTCCTTGGTAACCACCTCCGCCGCGCACAGGCCGCCCGCGCTCAGGTTCTCGTCAGGGCCGCGCGATGAGGACCAACGAAAACCGCTGGGGGTGGAGGGGTCGGCATCCAGCGCCACAATCAATTCAAACGGTGCACCCGCCTGCGACAGGGACTGCACCAGTTTCTGGTTCTTCAGCCGGCTTTGCATGCCTTCCTGCGTGGCTGGCATTTCGGCAACCGACAGCACTTTGCCTGAGATGAAACCGTATTCTTCGCGCTTGACCGTGGCAGGAACCACCTCGGCTTGCATGTCTTTGCGAATGCGTTTGCCGTCGGCCGAGCTGACATACAGCGTGGCGATCAGCGGCACATGGGACCGTTTGGATGCAGCGGTATCCGCGGCTGCAGTTGCGGCCTTGGGCTGCGGCTCGCCATTGGCCTGGGTCTCGGGCAGCAGAGACAACAGCGTGCCGCCGCGCTCAATCATTTCCCCTTCATTGAGCTTGAGCTCCACCACCATGCCGGCGTAGGGGCTTTGCAGCACATCCATGCGGCCCAGGCGCTCGGTCAGCATCTCGGACTTGCGTTTGGCCGAGGCCATCTTCAGATCCAGTTCCAGCGCCTCGCGTTCGTAGTCGGTCTTCTGCTTTTTGGCGTCCAGGTCCAATTGCTTGAGCGCATTGCGGCTGCGGCCGATTTCTTCATCGGCACCGGCCAGGTCCAGGTTGGCTTGCATCAGTTGGGGTTTGGCTGCGATGCCGAGGTTGACCAGGGTCTCCATGACATCTACCTGCTGTTTGAGCCACACCCGGCGCTGTTCGGTGAAGCTCAGTTTTTGCTGCAGGTCTTTGCGCAATTCGCTGCGCATGCCGTCTTGCTCGGCCATGGTCCGGTTCTGGAAATCCCGTATGCGTTGCAACTGGTCGCTGCTGTCGCGCAGTTCGCCATTGGCAACCGTAATTTCCTGCTGCAAATCGGGCTGTTCCACGTCCGCAATGGCCTGGCCCACGGCGATGTGGTCGCCGGCGCGCACCCGTATGCTGCGCACGCGCCCACCGGTGCCGGACACCACGTCCTTGACGCCCAAGGGCGACATCAGCAGCCCCTGCGCCGCCACCTTGATGGGCACCTTGATAACCGCACTGCCAATGACGGTGGTCGCTATCAGCAGCACAGCCACGGTGAGCAGCAGCCATGAGGCCGGGCTGACCAGGCGGGCACCCAGGTCCAGCCGATCCGGCGAGGAGACCTTGGACAGCGCATTGCCGGCAAAGAGGCCGCCGCCCTGCGGCTTGACTGCTGAAGAGGAGGGTGAAGCAGGGGATTCTGTGGTCATGGTGTATTTATTCGCGGAGATCCACTAAAAAAACATGCCACCCTTTTGGGCAAGCTGGCCAGGTCGCGGAGTATGCGTCCTGGCCCCTAGGCGCAGCAGGGTTTGCTCCTGCACAACTCCACCCCTTCCGCAGCCTTGTCAACATAGGGCCTGTGGAATCTGGTGGAACTGTGCAACGGAGCAGGTTTTAGTAGCTCTTGACCGCGTTGTACACCGTGGTGGCCGCGTGGGAAACCGCGTTGGCTGCGGTCCTCGCCGCGTCGGCTGCTCTCTGAGCCGCCAGTTCGGCTTGGTGTTTGACTTCAGCAGCGGCAGCCGCCGCTCTTTGGGCGGCCAGTTCGGCCTGGTGCTTGATTTCGGCGGCAGCAGCCGCGGCCTTTTGTGCGGCCAGCTCGGCTTGGTGCTTCGCTTCTGCTGCTGCCCTCTGTGCCGCGAGTTCGGCTTGGTGTTTCACTTCAGCCGCTGCGGCTGCGGCCTTCTGTGCAGCGAGTTCGGCTTGGTGCTTCACTTCAGCTGCCGCTGCCGCAGCCTTGATTTCGGCCTGGTGTTTCACTTCGGCAGCGATAGCAGCCGCCTTCTTGGCGGCTTCTTCTGCAGCGTGCTTGATTTCGGCTGCCTTGGCGGCCGCCTCGGCAGCGGCCTTTTGCGCGGCAACTTCAGCCTGGTGCTTCAACTCGGCGGCGGCAGCGGCGGCCTTCTTGGCGGCTTCTTCCGCAGCATGCTTCACTTCGGCTGCGTGCTTGGCCACTTCGGCGGCTGCCTTTTGTGCAGCCAGTTCGGCTTGGTGCTTCAGTTCGGCGGTGGCCGCAGCTGCCTTTTGTGCAGCGACTTCGGCTTGGTGCTTCACTTCTGCGGCGGCGGCGGCCGCCTTCTTGGCGGCTTCTTCCGCAGCATGCTTCACTTCTTCGGCATGCTTGGCGACTTCGGCAGCGGCGGCCTTCGCGGCAACCTCGGCGGCATGCTTCACTTCTGCAGCGTGCTTGGCCACTTCTGCTGCTGCCGCCTTGGCGGCCGCTTCTGCCTGGTGGGCTGCTTGTTCAGCGGCCGCCTTGACAGCTGCTTCCGCCTGATGGGCGGCATCGGTGACGCCATGGGCGACCGTGTTGGCGGCGTTGGTCGCGCCGTGTGCTACCTGGTTGGCCGCATCGGTCGCTCCATGGGCCACCTGGTTCGCGGCATCGGTGGCCCCATGGGCTACCTGGTTGGCCACATCGGTCGCTCCATGGGCTACTTGATTGGCGACCATGACGGTTCCGTCGGCCACATGCTGGCCCACGTATTCCGCACCTTGCACAATAGGCTTGGTGTTGATGGTCACATCGCCGCCCAACTCCAGGCCGCTGATGCCGATAGCGCCCATGACGTTGACGCCAATGGTC
This sequence comes from Rhodoferax sp. GW821-FHT07G04, assembly GCF_059418585.1. Classification (NCBI taxonomy): domain Bacteria; kingdom Pseudomonadati; phylum Pseudomonadota; class Betaproteobacteria; order Burkholderiales; family Comamonadaceae; genus Rhodoferax; species Rhodoferax sp. GW821-FHT07G04. The sequence goes on along the minus strand of NZ_JBWKQD010000002.1, from coordinate 1,065,746 downwards.
AGGTTGCCATCTTTCATGGTGGCATCGACGTGGGCGCCTGCGCCCACCGAGCCCGGTGTGATGTAACCCACCGTGGCGCCGCCGCTGATGTTGTGGTCACCCGAGTGGACGCTGGTCTTGACTTCGACAAAGTCGCCGGCCACGGCTTCGGCCTCGCCCTTGACGCCATCCACGCCCACGCCACCATGGGCGCCAGCCTCGGCCTTCAAGCCGGCTTCCACCGAGCTATGGGAGTCGACAAAGGTCGTGCCACCCACATTGCTGTGGGTGCTGATGGATGCGGATTCTGTGATGCTGGCACTGGCTTCGGCGTCGGCCTTGACGCCGGAAATGCCCACAGATACGCCAGCGCTGGCATCCGCCTTGGCGTCGACGGCGACCGTAGCCGTGACCGTCGTGTTGCCGGACTGGACGGTCACGGTTGCGCCGTCGTGGGCATGAGCGCCCACGGAAACGGTGGCCGATGCGCCGGTGGGGCCGACATGGGCGTCAGCCTCCGCTTTGGCGCCTGCATTGACTTCCGTGGTGAGCGTGACGCCACCGCCAAAATTGGTGGTCTGTGTCACGCCGGCATCGGCGTGGGCGCCCGCACTGGCGCCTGCGCCTGCGGGGCCGACATAGGTGCCGGCCTCGGCTCCCGCACCCGCGGTAGCGGTCTGCGTGACCGATACGCCATGGCCCAGGTTGGCTGTTTGCGTGACACTGGTTTCGGCCCCCACGCTGGTGGTATTGGTATGGGCGCCTGCTTGTGAAGCGGCAGTGCCGATTTGGGAGTCGGGGCCGATCAGGCCGTTAATGGCCTGCAAGGCATCGTCGGCCTTTTTGGTGTTGGTTGCAGGGGTTGCTGTGGGCGTGCCGGCGCCGCCGACTACACCGGACAACAGATCGTCATCGACGCCGGTTTCCGAGCCAAGTTTGCTTTGTTCACGTTGGGGAGCGAAGTTTGACTTTTTCATGATGACGCCTTTGGTGGGATGAGTGGGAAATGCAGACGAAATTCAGTGCATGACCTATACCCAAAGTTACCCAAAGGCCCAAGTCATAACCGGCCAAAGAATAGCACTTTCAAAGAAAATCACAATGACTTCCCTAACATATTTGTTTGCGAAGTTCTGTGCGCTTTCTGACAAAACCACAGGGTTTAGTGTGTGAAATCGTAACAGGGCGTTATAAGTCCTGATTAGGCATTGGCGGACGCACCATTGAGTGCTTCGATCAGCCTTTCACATTGCGCAGCGGCCTCTGCGAAGTCGAAGTCCCGCACGGCCTGCTCCAGCTCGGCGAACCCCTTGGCAGCAGATTTGGGACTGGCCGTTTGCACCCGCGCATGCACCTCCAGCGCCCGCATGTCCGAGTCGGCCAGCAGGGCACGCAACTCATCCAGATCGGCCAGCAGTTCGGCCCGGTTTTGCGCCTCTTGCACACCCCGTTGCTCCGATGCACCATAGTGTTGCACCAGCGGTCCCATGGTACGTTGGGTATCGGCCACCGCTTGTGTAAAGCGTGTGTAAAGATCGGTCCAGGGTGGCGTGGCACCCGCGCGTTTGACCTCGGTTTCGGCTGCCCTTGCCACCGCAGACAGGTGGATAGCCCCTACCGTGGCCGATACCCCCTTGAGCGTGTGCAGCAATTGGGCCGCACCAGCGGTGTCGTTTCCTTGCAGCAGTTGCTCCAGTTGGGCGGACTGCTCGGGCAGGCCCTGCAGAAAGGACTGCAGAATCGTCGCGTACAGCGCCGTGTTGCCGGCCAGGCGTGCGATGGCCGCCTCGGTATCCATGCGATCGGGCGGCGGGATTTCCAGCGGGGCTGCGGCGCCTGGATCGGCCTGGGCGTTGGCGTCCGTGCGGGGCAGGCGCACCGTGTTGGCACCGGGCCTGCCGCGCCGTGTGTGCATGAGCAACACTTCTACCAGATGGGCCAGGTCAAAGGGTTTGCCGATATGGTCGTTCATGCCGGATCGCAGGCAGGCCTCCCGATCGGAAGCCATGGCATTGGCCGTCATTGCGATGATGGGCAGCTTGGCCAACCCCAGCGTTTGGCGGATCTGTTGGGTGGCTACATAGCCGTCCATGACCGGCATTTGTATGTCCATCAACACCGCATGGAAAGGGGGCTCGGCCGCGGCGACGGCATCCACGCCGAGCTGTCCATTGGCGGCAATCGTGACCTGCGCCCCTTCGTCGCTCAGCAGTTCACGGGCGACTTGCTGGTTGATCAAATTGTCTTCCACCACCAGCACCCGCATGCCCTCCAGGCGGCCCACGCGTTCGGAGCGCGTGCGCGGCCGGGTGCGCAGATTGCTGACCCCTGCGCGCGCATCCACAATGGTGTCCAGCAGCATGGAGGCGGTGATCGGTTTGATCAGAAAGGCATTCAGGCAGGCCTGCTCCTCAGGGCTGCGCTGGGTCAGCATGTCGCGCCCATGGGCCGTCACCATCACGGTGATGGGGCTGATCGCCTGGGCGCCAAGCGTGCGCATCTGGGCGATGGTTTCCCAGCCATCCAGGCCCGGCATCAGCCAGTCGACAAACACGGCGTCGTAGGGCGAGCGCAGGGCCAGGGCTCGCGCCTGCAGCAAGGCCAGCGCCTGCTCGCCACTGTGGGTCACGTCCGCGCGCCAACCCCAGGATTGGGCCATGGCCGCCAGCAGATCGGCAGCCACCGGGTTGTCGTCCACCACCAGCACATGCATGGGGCCTTCCACCGTCTGTTGCGGTGGTCGCGGGTCGCCCGGCACATCGTCGGCAATGGCCAGGCCAATGCTGAAGTGGAAGCAACTGCCCTGGTCCAGCACACTGTCGATTTCCAGCGCGCCGCCCATCAGCGCCACCAGGCGTTTGCAGATGGACAGGCCCAGGCCCGTGCCACCGAAGCGGCGCGTTGTCGAGGCCTCGGCCTGCGAAAAGCCATCGAAGATATGGGTCAGGTTTTCGGGTGCGATGCCAATGCCGGTGTCGCGCACGGCGATGCGCAGCCGCGTGTGCCCCGGCGTCTGCTCCAGCACCCTGAACTGCACCACCACCTCGCCGCGGTTCGTGAACTTGATGGCATTGCCCCCCAGGTTGATCAGCACCTGTTGCAGGCGCATGGCATCGCCCACCATGACCGCCGGCAAACAGGGGTCCACGTCAAACAAGACCTCGACCGGCTTCTGGCCCACATTGGCCGACAGGATGACCGACAGGTCGCGCAGCAAGCGGTCCATGCGAAACGGCTGTGGGTCCAGCGCCATCTTGCCGGCCTCGATCTTGGAGAAGTCCAGCACGTCGTTGAGCAGACCGAGCAGGGACTTGGCCGCCCCCTCCGCCTTGGCCGCGTAGTCCAGTTGCCGCGTGGACAACTCCGTGTTGTGCAAGAGCTTGAGCATGCCCAGGATGGCATTCATCGGTGTGCGGATCTCGTGGCTCATATTGGCCACGAACTGGCTCTTGGAGCGCGAGGCCTCCTGCGCGGCTTCGGTAGCGCGGGTCAGCTCGGTGATGTCGGAGTAGGTGGTGACGAATCCGCCATCGGGCATTGGCGCGCCCCGCACTTCCAGTGTGCGGCCGTCCCCGCGCTGGCGCTGGAAGCGGTGGGCCTGGGCCAGACGGGCGCGGTCGACAATGTCCTTGACGATGGAGTCCTGGTCACCGGCGCCGTATTCGCCGCGCATGGCGTTGAAGCGGATGATGGACTCAAACGACGTGACCTCGCCGGAAAACAGCGAATCGGGAAAGTCCAGCAGCGTGCGAAACAGCGGGTTGTCCACGACCAGGTTCAGCTTGCTGTCCATGACGCTCAGGCCCACCGGGATGTTTTCCAGGATGTTCTTCATCAGCACGTTCTTTTGCCGGATTTCGTCTTCCAGCTTGTGGCGCTGCGTGATGTCCTGAAAAATCCCCACCAGCCGTATGCGCTTGCCGTCGCGGTACTCGGCCTCTGCGGCGCAACGCACCCAGATGCGCCGCGCCATCGCAGTGACCAGGGGTAGTTCCAGATCCCAGGGCTTGCCGGTCTTCTTGGCGTTGTCGATGGCGGTCTGGATCTCGGCGCGGGCTTCGGGGGCAAAAAAGGCGATGGACTCCTCCAGCGAGGGGGCATATCCGTTGGCCACGTCGTGGATGTGGCAGGTTTGGGCCGACCATTCGATCGTGCCCCTGACCAGGTCATATTGCCAGCGGCCTATGCCGGCAATGCGGCCGGCGCGGGCCAGAAAAGCCGCGCTGTCCCGCAGGCTGGCGGCCTGCTCCTCGCGCTCGATCTCGGCCCGCTTGGTTTCGGTGATGTCCAGCGTGATGCCGTACATCCACTCCGGCTTGCCATCGGGGGTGCGGGTGCCCAGGCGTCCGCGGGTCAGTTGCCAGCCCCACTGTCCATTCTTGTGGCGCACCCGGCCTTCAAACTCATAGGTGTCGCGCTGTCCGGCCAGATGCTCTTCCAGATTGCGGCCGGCGGTCGCCAGATCGTCCGGGTGCACGGCGTCGCGCCAGACGCGGTTGGGGTCGGGCTCCACCTCTTCCAGTGTGTAGCCCATCAACTCGGCCCAACGCGCGTTGACGCGGGCCTGGTCGGTCTGGTGGTTCCATTCCCAGGTGCCAGCGCGTATGCCGGTGATGATGTTGTCCAGGCGTTGGCGTTCCACATCCAGCACCTGCTGCGCCCGCTTGTTCGCGGTGATGTCGGAGCGGATGGAGATGTACTTCTCAATACCCTTGTCGCCGAAGTAGGGCGCAATCACGGTGTCCACCCAGTACAGCGAGCCGTCCTTGGCGCGGTTGCACACTTCGCCACGCCAGACATGGCCACTGGAGACGGTCTTCCACACCGCGGCCCAGAAGCTTGGGGGCTGGGTGCCGGAATTGAGGATGCGGTGGTTCTGCCCTATCAATTCGGCATGGCTGTAGCCGCTGATCCGGCTGAACATCTCATTGGCATAGGTGATGGTGCCGGCCGGGTCGGTCATGGACACGATGGAGTAGACATTGACTGCCGCCATCAATGTCTGTGACTCTCGCAGGGATTCCAGGCGCGCGGCCTGAGCCTGGCGGCGCTCGCCGTCCATGCGGGCCAGGCTGGCCTGGGTCTGCGCCAGCAAGCCCAGCACACTTCCCTCTCTGCCGTCTGGTACCTCGATGGGGGCGGAAAAATCCCCCTGGCCGATCTGCGTGATGTGGGCATGGACCTTGTCCAGCGGGCCGCCCAGCGCGGCCCGGAAGGCCCAGCGCGTACGGGCCAGCATGGCCAACAGCAACAGCCCGTTGATGACCAGGGCATACCGCAAGTGGCGGGAGTCGGTCTCATCCTCCTTCACGGCCTGGCGGGTGCGCTCCTCCACCATGGTGTAGAACTGGCCAATGGGCTCTATCAGCTGCGCCTTGGCGCTGTGGTAGTTGTCATCGAAGACCATGGTCAGGGCCCTGGCGCGGTTGGCGGAAGCTTGTGGCCCGGGTTCGTCCAGCAGGGCCATGGCCGCCAACTCGGTGTGCGTCAAAGCGTCCGACTGGGTCTTGGCCTTGGCCAGTTTGTCAAACTCTTCCTCTGTCACGCCGGTTGCGCGTATCAGCTCCAGCAGGCTGATCGCCGGGCCATAGTCGGGGCCTGCGCGCCGGCTATTGGCCAGCAATTGGTCCCAGGCCATGTTGCGGTAATCCGCAGGCCGGGGCAGTTGGCCATCGCGGATGGCCAGAATATTCTGGTAGTGCTTCTTGTAGCGCACCTCGCCGGTGGCAATGAAGGAGCGGGCCATGCGGGTCAGCTCGTCGGATGACAGGCGCAACTCGTCGGCCAGGCGGATGGATTGGAAGCGCAGCGCGTTGGTCCGGTCTACCCGCTCTTCCAACACGGTGTAGGCGAAGAACATGCCGGCCATGGCGACCACCATGCTCACGGTGAGCCAGACGTTGCGGGAGAACGGAGACCGTTTGTGGAGCATCAACGCAGCCGATCCGAGCTTTGTATGGAGGGGTGCGTTGCATTCTACGCACAAGACCTGCAGGCCTGCTCAGACGAGCTTCACGCCGGTGCGAACGGGCGCCAGCCGCAGCGTGGACTGCGAGCTGCTATCAATAATCTAGCGAACTGTGCTTGTTTGACGAGGGCTGGCGGCCAAATTAACAAATGCTCAGTTGCACTGGACTTGCACCGTGGACTTCTGCGCCATGGAAGAAATGTCGACCAGGCTCATAGGCTTTCCGGTGCTGGTATTGACGGCATAGTCCACCGAGTGGGCGTCCAGGAAGCTCGACAGCGTGGGCAGGTTGATGCCGAAGTTGATGTTTTGCGCGGGGATGGGGCCGTTGCTGGGGATGGTGGCGCGCACAATGCCCACCAGCATGCCGTTGTGGTCGAAGATCGGTCCGCCGCTGGAGCCCGGTTGCACGGCCGCCGACATCTGGAACCCCGAGGTGTCGTCGCTGACACCGCTGAGGGCGTTCACAATGCCCGTGGTCACGACCGCCCCTGACGACAGGATGCCTGGCAGCGGGTAGCCCACCACCACCAGCTCATCGCCCTTGCGCAGGCCCTTGCCGGAGCGGAATTTCATGGCCGCCAGGCTGGCGCCTTCCACGCGCAGCAGCGCCAGGTCATTGCGGCTGTCCTTGGCCACCAGCTTGGCTTCCAGGCCCTGGGGCTGGATGCGGATCTTCTGGCAACCACGCACCACATGCTCGTTGGTCACGATGTCGCCCCCGCGGCTAACGACGACACCGCTGCCGTAGACATCTTTGCGGGTTGCAGCGGCGCTGCTGGCCTTGGCGGCCAATTCGGCGGCAATGGTCTGGCCGGCGACGGTTTTGGACTGCTTGGTGGCTTCTTCCAATTCAGCCGTGCTCAGCAGTTTCTGGGTGCGCTCCTTGCCTTCGTTGGCCGTCTTCATATCGTCCGCATAGGCGTTGCTGGGTACGGCGGCATACCAGGCATAGGCCAGGGTGGGCGATTTGGCGACACCGCCACGGCCGAATTCGTAGACGCTGGCCATCCAGTTGTAGCTGGGCAGGTAGCCCGCCGCCACCGCGCGCCGGAACCAGCGCAGGGCTTCGGCACCGTCGGCACTGACACCGCGGCCCAGCGCGTACATGCGGCCGGCGGCCTCCAGCGCATAGGAGTAGCCCTTTTCGCCGCCCTTCTTGTACCAATCCAATGCGACCAACTTGTCCATGGTCAGGCCACCCTTGCCCTCTTCATAGTAGGAGCCCAGCCAGCCCATGGCGACGGCGTTGTCCTGTGCCGCCGCGGCCTGGAACCAGGTGAGCGCGATGGCCTCGTCCTTGGCGAAGCCGAACCGGCCGGCCGAGATCCAGGCGCCCAGGTTGGCCTGGGCGGGGGCGTAGCGCTGCTCGGCCGCCTGTTTGACCAGGGACGTGCCCTTGGCCTCGTCCTTGGCGACCAGGTTGCCTGTCAGGTACATATTGCCCAGGTTGTAGGTGGCGCGCACGGTACCGGCCTCGTGGGCCTTGAGCATGTAGTCGCGGGCTTTGAGTTCGTCGCGGCTGCCGCCTTGGCCGCGCATCAGCATTTCGGCCATCAGTGTCATCGCCTCGGCGTCGCCTTGTTCGGCGGGTTCGGCCAGCTCCTTGCGGGCATCGGCGTAGCGCTGTTTGGTGTGGGCTTCCACACCCTCGGGCACGCCGGCGTGCACCGAAGTGCACAGTGCGGCAAGGCAGGCTAGCAGTACAGGGGTCAGTCGCGGCATGGTTCTCTCGGGAAACTGGGGGCAAATATACCCGGTGTTTACGGGCTGCTGCTAAGCTCAACCTCTTGCTATTGTTGAGAAATACATGACACGACCCCCCTTATTTCGAAACCTGTGCGCAGCCGGCGTCCTGCTGGCCAGTGCATGGGCTGCCCAGGCCGCACTCACGCTGACCGATCCCGTGCCCGTGGGGCCTCAGGTAACGGTCGGCCAGTTGGCCAACGGCCTGACCTATTACATCCAGAAAAACAGCCGTCCCGAGAAGCGCCTGGAACTGCGCCTGGTCGTCAAGGCCGGTTCCATCCTGGAGGATGAGGACCAACTGGGCCTGGCCCATGTGACCGAGCACATGGCCTTCAACGGCTCCACGCACTTCAAGAAGCACGAACTGGTCTCGTACCTGCAGTCCATTGGACTCAAGTTTGGCCCTGACCTGAATGCCTACACCAGCTTCAACGAGACGGTCTATATCCTGCCCATCCCCACCGGGAACCCCGAGAACATCGAAAAGGGCTTTCTGGTGCTGGAAGACTGGGCCCACGGCGTGGCCTTCAATGACCCTGATACCGACCTAGAGCGCTCCATCGTGTTGGAAGAGTTGCGCATAGGCCGTGGCGCCCAGGAACGCATGAACAAACAGGTGCTGCCCAAGATATTCAGTGGTTCGCTGTACGCCAAGCGCCTGCCCATCGGTACCGAAGACAGCATCAAACACTTCAAGCACGATGCCATCAAGCGCTTCTACAAAGACTGGTACCGCCCCAATCTGATGGCCGTGGTGGTGGTGGGCGACATCGAACCCCAGGCTGCGAAGGCCTTGGTGGAATCCCACTTCGGCAAACTCCAGAATCCCGCCAACGAGCGGCCGCGCCTCTACCCCAAGTTGTCGGCGCGCAGTGACTCCGAAGCCCTGGTGGTGACCGACAAGGAAGCCACCAACAATGTGATGATGATCCGCTACCCGGTGCAGCCCCAGCGTGACGAGATCACGTTTGCCGATTACCGCGAGGCCCTGGTCGAACGGCTGTTTGGCGCCATGCTGGGCCAGCGCATGCAGGAGTTGACCCAGCAGGCCACGCCGCCCTTTGTGGGGGGGGGCAGTGGCATGGGCCGTCTGGTGCCGGGTTACCGGTCCTTCAACTCCAGTGCGCTGCTGGGCCGGATGGGGGCTGAACCCGCGGTGCAGGCCCTGATTCAGGAGAACGAGCGTGCCCGCCGATACGGCTTCTCGGCCGCCGAGCTGGAGCGCAGCAAAAAGAGCCTGCTGCGCAACCTGGAGCAGGGCTTTGCCGAGCGCGAGAAGACCGATTCGGCCCGCTACGCCGCCGAGTACTTGCGCAGCTTCCTGGAGGGTGAGCGCATACCCGGTATCGAAAACGAGCTGGCCTATGGCCGTGAGTTGCTGCCCACCATCAGCCTAGCCGATGTCAACGCCTATGCCAAGGCCGCCATTCCCGACAAGGCCAGCAAGCTCGTGGTCTACACCGGCACGGACAAAGCCGACAGCAACATCCCCACAGAAACCCAATTGCTGGCCAGCGTCACCAAGGCCGAGCAGAGCGTGGTCAGTGCCCGTAGCGAGAAGGCCGTGGCCAGCAGCTTGATGGCCCATCCACCCAAGGGGGGCAGCGTGGTCGCCGAGCGGCAGAACGCCGCGCTGGGAACCACCGAGTGGGATTTGTCCAACGGCATCAAAGTCATCCTCAAACCCACCGACTTCAAGAACGACGAGATCACACTGGGTGCCAACCGTTTTGGCGGACAGTCGCTGTATGGCCAGGCGGATATGTTCAATGCGGGGTATGCCAGTTCGGTGGCGTCCGCAATGGGTGTCAGCGAGTTCTCCCCCACTGATCTGCAAAAGATGCTGGCTGGCAAGGTGCTGTCGGTGAACGCGGGCCTGGGTACGTATAACGAGTATGTCAGCGCGTCATCCAGCAGGGAGGACCTGGAGACCACCTTGCAGCTGTTGAGTCTGAAGTTCGGCGCCACGCGGCGAGATGAGGACCTGTACCAGTCCTTTGTGACCCGCTCGCAAGACTCTGCCCGCAACGCCATTGCGCGGCCTGAGTCGGTGTTTTCGGATGCGGTGCAGACGACCTTGTACAACGCCCATCCCCGTGTCTGGCTCACGCCCCGGCCGGCCAACTTTGACAACTTGAATCTGGAACGCATGCGCAGCATCTATGGCGAGCGCTTTGCCAGCGCCAAGGGCATGGTTTTTGTGCTCGTGGGCAGCTTCAAGCCGGAGGACATCAAGCCCCTGGTGGCCCGCTACCTGGGCAGTCTGCCCACACCGGACATCCCGGCCCAGTTTGCGGACCTGGGTATACGCCCGGTGACCGGAGTCGTGAAGAAAGAGGTGCGCATCGGCAGCGAGGCCAAGAGCCAGGTGTCCATCAGCTTCGGCGGGCCTGCGGTTTATTCCGAGGATGAGCAGTTGCGCGTGAGTGCTTTGATCGATGTGTTGAACATCAAGATCATCGACGAACTGCGCGAAAAGCTCACGCTGATTTATGGCGGCAGCCTGCGCGGCAGCTTGATGCGCACGCCCTATGGCCATTACCAATTGAACTTGACCCTGCCCTGTGCGCCGGAAAATGTGGACAAGGTGGTTGTCGCGGCCTTTGGCGAGATCCAGAAGATTCAGGACGCCGGTGCCGATCCGCAGGACTGGGCCAAGGTCAAACAAAACTGGTTGATCGCCCACCGCAAGAATCTGCGCGAGAACAGCTACTGGTCGGGGCAGCTGCAAACTGCGGCCTTGTATGGCACCGACCCCGCCATCCTGTTGGACTTTGAGAAGCGCGTGGCCGCCATCACGCCGCAAGAGCTACAGGCCACCGCCAAGCGCTACCTGCCGCGTGACAACTACGTGCAGGTGGTGCAGTACCCCGAGTAAAAATAAAATTATTGGTATTTGCGGTTGATTTTGTCGGTGGTGCCGTCCTTGTCCATGGCCCTGAGCGTGGTATTGAGTTTGGCAATGGTTTCCGGTGCCACTGACAGATTGCAGGCCAGGTAAAGCTCGGTCTGCTTGAACTCCAGCAGGGGTTTGATCTTGACGTTTTTCTTGCCAGCGAAATACGGCCCGTTCTGGCTGCCGGTGGCCCACAGGTCAATGCGGCCGCCCTCCAGCTTGCGCACATTCTGGTCGTCGTAATAGGCCTCGTCCACGGTGAATTTCAGGCCCTTGAGGTACAGCGCCAGCGCGTCCCCGCGGTAACCACCGACCTTGTATTTCCTAGCATCGTCCAATGAGTCCAGCTTGATGCCGCTGTCCGCCTTGGCGAAAAACACCCAGTTGCTGAATGCGATGGGCCCCACCCATTGGAATTCTTTTTCGCGTTCCTCGGTGCGGGTGGTGGAGTAGACGCAGGTGTCCTTCTCCATGCGCGCCATCTTGATGGCCCGTACCCAGGGGTAGAGCGTGATCTTGTAGTCAATCTGCGTGCGCCGCAGTGCTTCTTGCAAGGCCTCGGTGGCGCTGCCCTGGATGGTCTTTCCGTCGTCGTCGGAGTAGTTGAACGGGGGCGCGTCTTCGGTGGTCAATACCAGCCCATCGGCCCAGGTGCTGGCGCACAGCAGCAAACCCCAGCAACAGCATAGAATTTTTTTCATGGTCGTGTACTCGGCGAAGGTGGATAGCGCATGTTCTGGGGGCGGCCTCATTCGGCCTACTGGTACTGTTTGTAAATCTTGTCGGTCGTGCCATCCTTGGCCATGGCGTGCAGCGTGGCATTGAGCTTGGCCACGGTTTCCGGCGCGACGGCGGGGTTGCAGGCCAGGTAGAGCTCGGTTTTGCGCAGGTTCAACAGCGGCTTGATCGGAACGTTGGCTTTGCGGGCGATGAAGGGGCCAGCCTGGCTGCCGGTGGCCCACAGCTCGATGCGCCCGGCCTGCAGCTTCTTGACGTTTTGCTCGTCATTGACCGCTTCGTCGACCGTGAATTTCTGGCTCTGCAGGAACAGCGTGACGGCATCGCCCCGGTAGCCGCCCAGCTTGTACCTGCGGGCATCGTCGACGGACGTCAGTTGGATTTTGCTATCGGTCTTGGCGAACAGAATCCAGTCATTGGGGGCCACCGGCCCTACCCACTGAAAGCTCTTTTCGCGCTCTTCGGTGCGGGTGGTGGAGTAGACGCAGGTGTCCTTGTTGCTGCGGGCCATCTCGATGGCGCGCACCCAGGGATAGAGCGTGATGGTGTAATCGATCCTGGCCCGCTTGAACAATGCGTGGATGACTTCGGTGGCGCTGCCGACCACGGTCTTGCCCTCGTCGGTGGTGTAGTTGAAGGGCGGAGCGTCTTCCGTGGTCAGGGTCAAACCCTGGGCCCAGGCGCTGCCAGACAACAACAAGCCCACACAGAGTAGCCTTCTCATAGCCGCATCCTCCGTCACGATGAACCCCCAAACGGGACCTGAAAATCATCCTAACAGCAAGCGCAGGCTGGAGCAAATCTGTGCGCGGCCCCCTGCCGACGGGGCCAAGGCCCGTCTGGGCCTATTTGCGCATCAGCGTGCTCTTGCCGAACAGCGACTCGATCAGGTCCACCGCCACCTCGGCCGTGCGGTTGCGCTCGTCCAGCGCGGGGTTGAGCTCCATGACGTCCAGGCTGGCCAGGCGGCCGGTGTCGGCAATCATCTCCATGCACAGCTGGGCCTCGCGGTAGTTGGGGCCGCCGCGCACCGTGGTGCCCACGCCGGGGGCAATGTCGGGGTCCAGAAAGTCCACGTCAAAGCTCACATGCAGGTGGGTGTTGGCATCCACCAGGGCCAGCGCCAGCTCGACGGCGGCGCGCATGCCCATCTCGTCGATGTAGCGCATGTCGAACACTTCCAGGTCCATCTCGTGCACAAAGCGCTTTTCCCCTTCGTCCACGCTGCGGATACCGATCTGGCGTATCCATTTGGGCGAAATGGCGGGCACATGGCCGCCGATCTCGATCAGCTCCTTGGGCCCATGGCCGCACAGGCAGGCCACCGGCATGCCGTGGATGTTGCCGCTGGGTGTGAGTGTGTTGGTGTTGAAGTCGGCATGGGCGTCCAGCCACAGGATGCGCAGTTTCTTGCCGGTGTCGCGGCAGTGGCGGGCCACGGCGCTGATGGAGCCTATGCCCAGGCAGTGGTCGCCGCCCAGCAAGATGGGCAGGCGGCCATCGGACAGCTCGGCATACACGGCGTCGTGCACGGACTGGTTCCACGCAGTGACCTCGGTCAGGTGGCGGTAGCCGTCGGTGGGGGGCAGCCAGGGGTTGTTGGGGCCGGTCAGGTTGCCCTTGTCGACCACATCCAGGCCTTGCTGGGCCAGGGTGCTGGCGATGTTGGCCACGCGCAGGGCCTCTGGCCCCATGCTGGCGCCGCGGCTGCCGGCGCCGATGTCGGTGGGGGCGCCTATCAAACTGACTTTGGTGTTGTGGTTCATGGTGTCGTCGAGAAAGGAAAAAGAGGATTCTGGCCTAGGGCTTCTGCAGCTTGAAAGCCGGGCGGCGCTCGCCCACCTGGATGCCGCGGGCATTGATGATGGCCTGGGCGCGCCAGGGGCGCAGCGCCTCGCGCTGGGCATCGTCCAGCCAGCCCAGTTGTTCCATGACCTCCACGCTGGCGGCAAACAGGGCGGGCTTGTTGGCGTCGATGATCTTCAGCGCAAAGGCCTGGCCGCGGCTCTTGCTGCCTACCACCTGCACGCCGTCGGCGCCGACCTTGGTGACCCAGTCGCCCTTGCCGGCTTCCATGAAGGCCTTGTCGTTGCGGCCCGTGCCGCTGACCAGATCGGGGTGGGCGGTCATGGCCGCGCTGAGTTGCGCAAAGCTGGCGCCAAACTGGCTGTCCGCCGCACCGCTGGCCAGGCGCGCATAGCCCGTGGCCAGCTTGGACAGCGGCATCGCGTAGTTGGGAGCCGAGCAGCCGTCCACGCCCGCCTTCATGTCGTGGGCATCCATGCCCACCGCCAACGCCACGTCGCGGCGAATCGCCTGTTGCAAGGGGTGTTCGGGTGCCTCGTAGTTGTCCAGGCTCAGGCCGTGCTGCACGCAGTAGGCGACAAAGCCGGCATGCTTTCCGCTGCAGTTGTTGTAGCGCTCATCGAAGGTTTCATGAGGGCTAGGGGCTGTTCCGGTAATCTCGAAGTGGTAGGGCACATGGCAACCGCAGCGCAGCACCTTGTAGGTCTGGCCCGCCTTCTCCAGCATGTCTTGCGCGGCCTGCACGTGCATGGGCTCGCCGCTGTGGCTGGCGCACAGCAGGGCGACGTGCTGGGGCGTAAAGCCAAAGTGCTGTGGGCCGCCGGCTTCCACAAAGGGCAGGGCCTGCAGCGCCTTCAGCGTGGAGCGGGTAAAGGTCATCCAGTGCGGATCGCCCGCATGGGCCAGCAGCTTGCCTTGGGTGTTGACCACGGCAACCGAGCCGAAGTGCTGGTTCTCCAGCGTGCCACCGCGGGTCATTTCTATCAATGGGGTGTGGTGCATGCCGCGATTGTGGAGCAAATCGGGCGGGGCCACCCTGGCTGTCACTCGCTTGACGCGCACGGCGCTGGGCCTGCTCCACAATGCCGCCATGACTTCCATCCGCTCCCCCTTGCAGGCCCAGATTGTTCAATGGCTGGTCGCCCCCGGCGACACCGTGCGCGCGGGCGACGTGGTCGTGATCCTGGAGGCCATGAAGATGGAGCACGAGGTGCGCGCCGAGGCCGAGGGCCGTGTCACCGAGCTGCTGTTTGCCGCAGGTGAAATGGTCAATGCCGATGAAGTGCTATTGATTTCAGAGCTAATCACGCAGGTTCCACGGGGGCTAGAGGCTGAAATGGCAAAAGGCGATTTGCCGCAAAGTGCCCATCAGCCCGCCGCACCACATGCACCCGACGCGCCCCGCGCCGACCTGCAGAAGCTGCTGGCGCGCCAGGCGTTCACGCTGGACGCCAGCCGCCCGGAGGCGATGGCCAAGCGCCACGCCCAGGGCCTGCGCAGCGCGCGCGAGAACATTACCGACCTGTGCGACGCCGGTAGCTTCACCGAATACGGCGCCCTGGCCGTGGCCGCCCAGCGCAGCCGCCGCAGTGCAGAAGACCTGATCCAGAACACCCCCGCCGACGGCATGGTCACCGGCATCGGCCAGGTCAACGGCCAGTCCATCGTCGCCATGTCGTACGACGCCACCGTGCTGGCCGGTACCCAGGGCATGCGCAACCACCAGAAGACCGACCGCATGCTGGGCTTGGCGCTGCAGAACAAGCTGCCGGTCGTGCTGTTTGCCGAGGGCGGGGGCGGCCGGCCGGGCGATGTGGACATGCCCATCGTGGCCGGCCTGCATGTGGCCACCTTTGCCAGCTACGCGCGGCTCAACGGCCAGGTGCCGGTGGTCGGCATCGCCGCCGGTCGTTGTTTTGCCGGCAATGCGGCGCTGTTGGGTTGCAGCGATGTCATCATCGCCACCAAGGCCAGCAACATCGGCATGGGCGGCCCGGCCATGGTGGAGGGTGGCGGCCTGGGTGTCTTCAAGCCGGAGCAGATTGGGCCGTCCGGCGTGCAGCATGGCAATGGCGTTATCGACATCCTGGTGGACGACGAGGCGCAGGCCGTGGCGGCGGCGCGGCATTACCTGACGTTCTTCCAGGGACCTGCCAAGGCATTCACCGCCCCGCCCGCGCTGGCCCTGCGCGACGTGGTGCCCGAGAACCGCCTGCGCGTCTACGATACCCGCGCCGCGTTGCAGGGCCTTGCCGATGTCGATTCCCTGCTGGAGCTGCGCACCGGTTTTGGCAAAGGCATCCACACCGCGCTGGCCCGTGTTGAGGGCCGGCCTATCGGCCTGCTGGCCAACAATCCGCTGCACCTGGGCGGCGCGATCGACGCAGACGCTGCCGACAAGGCCGCGCGTTTCATGCAGCTGTGCAACGCCCACGGCCTGCCCATTGTCAGCCTAGTGGATACACCCGGGTTCATGGTCGGGCCGGAGATCGAGGCGACGGCCCAGGTGCGCCACGTCAGCCGCCTGTTCATTGCTGCGGCGCATCTGCGTGTGCCCTTCCTGAGCATCGTCCTGCGCAAAGGTTATGGCCTGGGCGCCATGGGCGTCACGGCCGGTGGTTTCCATTCCCCACTGTTCACCGTCGCCTGGCCCACTGGCGAGTTCGGCGCCATGGGGCTGGAAGGAGCCGTCCGCCTGGGCTTCAAGAAGGAGCTGGAGGCCGTGCCCGAAGGCCCCGAGCGCCAGGCGCTGTACGACAAACTGGTGGCCCGCCAATATGACAACGGCAGCGCCATAAACATGGCTGCCACACTGGAGATTGATGCGGTCATCGACCCCGCCGATACGCGGGCCTGGATTGTGCGTGGGCTGCAGGCCGGGCGGGTTGACCCCATGCCCCCTGGGCCCAGCATTGACACCTGGTAATCCCCTGGCGTGGAAGGGCAGGCAGCCCATGCTAAGCTGCCCCTCCGCTTCAAATCCTGAAACCTTGCGGGACAGACCGCAGCACGCAGTGCAAGCTCTGTCCTCAACAAAATAGAGGACCGCCATGCCCGGACTATTGCCCCAGATCGACCCCGAGGGCCTGCTCGAATTCTCGGTGGTTTACACCGACCGCGCACTGAACCACATGTCGCAGCGCTTCCAGGGCGTCATGAAAGACATCTCGGCCATCCTCAAAGAGGTCTACCACGCCAAGTCCGCCATCCTCGTGCCCGGCAGCGGCACCTTTGGCATGGAAGCCGTGGCGCGGCAGTTCGCCACCGACAAGAAGACCCTCGTCATCCGCAATGGCTGGTTCAGCTACCGCTGGACGCAAATCTTTGATATGGGCCGCATCCCCGCGTCCAGCACCGTGCTCAAGGCCCGCCGCGTGGGCGATGGCAAACAGGCACCGTGGGCGCCCTGCCCGGTGGACGAGGTGGTGGCCACGATTGCCCGCGAGAAGCCCGACGTGGTGTTCGCTCCGCATGTGGAAACCGCCTCGGGCATGCTGCTGCCCGACGACTACCTGCGCGCCGTGTCCGACGCCGTGCACGCGGTCGGGGGGCTGTTTGTGCTGGACTGCATTGCGTCCGGTGCGATGTGGGTTGACATGCAGGCCACGGGTGTGGATGTGCTGGTCAGCGCCCCGCAAAAAGGCTGGAGCGGCTCACCCTGCTGTGCCATGGTTTGCTTGAGCGAGCGCGGCCGCGCAGCCATCGACGGCACCACCAGCACCAGCTTTGCC
The DNA here is from genome assembly GCF_059418585.1 of Rhodoferax sp. GW821-FHT07G04. Classification (NCBI taxonomy): domain Bacteria; kingdom Pseudomonadati; phylum Pseudomonadota; class Betaproteobacteria; order Burkholderiales; family Comamonadaceae; genus Rhodoferax; species Rhodoferax sp. GW821-FHT07G04. The sequence goes on along the minus strand of NZ_JBWKQD010000002.1, from coordinate 1,048,879 downwards.
TGCGACCTGAAGAAGTGGCTGCAGATCATGGAAGCCTACGAAGGCGGCGCCCACATGTACCACGCCACCATGCCTACCGACGCGCTGACCCGCCTGCGCGAGGTGATGCAGGAGACGCGCAGCTACGGGTTCGAAAAAGTGCGTGCCGAGCAGCTCGACCTGGGCACCAAGGTGCGCGCGCTGTTCGAGAGCAAGGGTATCGCCAGCGTGGCGGCCAAAGGCTTCCAGGCGCCGGGCGTGGTTGTCAGCTACACCGAAGACCCGGGCGTGCAGAACAGCAAGAAGTTTTTGGCCCAAGGCCTGCAGACGGCCGCGGGCGTGCCGCTGCAGTGTGATGAGCCGGCCGACTTCAGCAGTTTCCGCGTCGGGCTGTTTGGGCTGGAGAAGTTGCACAACGTGGACCGCACGGTAGCGCACCTGAAAGCGGCGTTGGAGCAGATTGCCTAGGCGGGCGCCCCTGCGGTGCATCCCGTGCATTGTGTTGTTGTCACCGTCTGTTCCATCCACCATTGGCACAGACCAAGTAACAACGCGTTACACCAACCTGGGAGAGATGTCGAGTTAGCCCCATGGTAGACGGCACAATGCTGTGCGCTCACGGTGAGGCACCGGAGCGCATGTGCATCTACAAACCAGGGAGAAATGCGTGAAAAAAGAATTCGTTTTTGCCAGCGCGGCGTTGCTATTGGGCTTTGCATCTGCAGGCCCAGCCTGGGCCCAGACGGAGCCCAGCGCCACCGAGGCCACCGCCGAAGCCACTGTTGTGGCCAAAACCGAAACCGCGGCGGCGTCCAAAGCCCAAAGCTTGCCCACGGTCCCCAAGCTCAGCATCACCTGGGCTTGCGGTGACTGCGAGAAGAACGAAAAAGTACCTCCGCTGATCGAAGCAGCCTATGCGGCTGAAGCGAAAAAGAATGCAATGGCCGTGTCGGAGACGGATGTTGCCGAGGTCACGATCACCGATATCCGCCAGCGGCCGCCCGGTATTCGCGTCGCCTTTGGCATCTTTGCGGGCAAAGACCGTCTGGGCCTGCGCATCCGCTACAAGGGCCAGGAATACACAGTGTCCGACTACTCGGCCAATGTGGCGCAGGGCTTGAACCACTTGTGCGAGTCCGTGGGCAAGCAGGCCTTGGAGAGCATCTCCAAAAAGCGCACCTGAACCGAGTCAACTCAGTAGCGCGGCAGATCCGGGTGCTTGATCTGCCCGCCGCGCACCAGCATCTTGCCGTATTCGGCACAGCGCTGTAGCGTGGGGATCACCTTGCCGGGGTTCAGCAGGGCCTTGGGGTCAAAGGCCTGTTTGATGCCTAGCATCTGCGCGTTTTCGGCGGCGGAGAACTGCACGCACATGCTATTGAGCTTTTCCACCCCCACGCCATGCTCACCGGTCACCGTGCCGCCCATGGCTACACTGGTTTCCAGGATGTCGGCGCCAAACAGTTCGCAGCGGTGCAACTGGTCGGGGTCGTTGGCGTCGAACAAGATTAAGGGGTGCAGGTTGCCATCTCCGGCGTGGAAGACATTGGCGCAGCGCAACTGGTATTTCTTCTCCATCTGCTGGATGGCCAGCAGGATGTCGGCCAGGCGTTTGCGCGGGATCGTCGAGTCCATGCACATGTAGTCCGGGCTGATGCGTCCGCTGGCGGGGAAAGCGTTCTTGCGGCCGCTCCAGAATTTCAGGCGCTCGGCCTCGTCGCGGCTGACGGCGATGGCGGTGGCGCCGTTCGCACGCAGCACATCGGCCATGCGGGCGATTTCTTCTTCCACTTCTTCCGGCGTGCCGTCGCTCTCGCACAGCAGAATGGCTTCGGCGTTCAGGTCGTAGCCGGCGTGTACGAAATCTTCGACCGCGGCGGTCATGGGCTTGTCCATCATCTCCAGCCCGGCCGGGATGATGCCGGCGGCAATCACCGCGGCCACCGCGTCGCCGGCCTTGCGCAGGTCGTCAAAGCTGGCCATGATGCAGCGCGCCAGTTGCGGCTTGGGCACCAACTTCACCGTCACTTCGGTGATGACGGCCAGCATGCCCTCGCTGCCAACCACCAGGCTCAGCAGGTCGTAGCCGGGACTGTCCAGCGCGTCGCTGCCAAAGGTGATGGGCTCACCTTCAACCGTATAGCCCTTGACCTTGAGCACGTTGTGCAGCGTCAGCCCGTATTTGAGGCAGTGCACGCCACCGGAGTTCTCGGCCACGTTGCCGCCAATCGTGCAGGCGATCTGGCTGGACGGGTCGGGTGCGTAGTACAGGCCCAAGGGCGCGGCCGCCTCGCTGATGGCCAGGTTGCGCACGCCGCACTGTACGACGGCAGTGCGGCTGCGTTTATCGACCTGCAGGATTTTGTTGAATTTGGCCAGCGACAGGGTTACGCCCATCGCGTGCGGCATGGCACCGCCGGATAGACCGGTGCCCGCACCGCGGGCCACCACCGGCACGCCCAGCGCGTGGCAGGTCTTCAGCACGGCCGCCACCTGTGCCTCGGTCTCGGGCAGCGCCACCACCAGCGGGCGCTGGCGGTAGGCGGTCAAGCCGTCGCATTCGTAGGGGGTGGTGTCTTCGCGGTTCCATAGCAGGCTGCTTTTTGGTAAATTGGCCTCTAGCCCTCGTATAACCTGGGCTTGCAGCTCTGCTTTTTGTAGCGATTCCTGCTGGTTTGTGGAAGAGGGGGCATTCATGGAGGCGTCCGGGAGAGGCTGTCTGCATGCACTGTACGGCACAGCGCGTGGATATGGCGTGAAGAAATTGCAAGTTAGGTCACCGCTTTTTTCAACCAGTCCGCAAAGGCCGCGCATTCCCAGCGGTCCATGGTGCCGGTGCGCCAGCACAGGTAGTGGGCATGCGGGCTGGGGATGTTGGCGCCAAACAGCGCGTTGGTGCCGAGCCGCACCAGCGAACCATTGTCCAGCCAGGGCGCACCCAGCTTCAGCCGCACCAGGGCCACGCCCATGCCGGCGGCGGCGCCATCGCACAGCAGACCCATGTCGTTGAATTGTGAGCCATCTATGGGTTCCGGCCAGTCGAGTGCATTGGCGGCAAACCAGGTGCGCCACGGCTCCAGCGGGCTGCGCAGTAGCGGCAGGCCCTCCAGGTCTTGCGCTGTGTCAAACGGACCCTGCTCGCGCACAAACGCAGGCGAGGCTACCGGCGTGACCTCGTCCTTCATCAGGCACAGGTGTTCGATGTCGGCATAGCGGCCGGTGCCAAAACGCACCATCAAGTCGGCGTCCTCGGCGACCACGTCCAGCAGGGGTATGGACACCTGCAGCGTCAGGTCAATCTCGGGGTAGGCCTCGGTGAACTGGCTTAGCCGCGGAATCAGGATGGCGCGGGCGAAGGTGGGTGTCACTGCCAGACGCAGCTTGCGCTTGCCGGGTGCGCTGGCCGCGCTGGGGAATTTTTGCAGACTGGCCAGGCCTTCGCGCACATGGGCCAGGTAGGCAATGCCTTCGGTCGTCAGCGAAAAGTCGGCGCGGCCAAACAGCTTGGTCCCGATGATGCCTTCGAGCTGGCGCACGCGGTGGCTGACCGCGCTGGGCGTCACGCACTGCTCTTCGGCGGCCTGCGTCACGCTGCGCAGGCGGGCCAGCGCTTCGAAAGTCAGCAGGCATTGGATGGGCGGGATGCGGGCGGCAGACATGGTGCACTAACTATAATCCGGCCGGATTCGTCCCCGCCTCGGGGCTTCAACACACTATCAGAAGGAACTGCCGTGTCCGACACCCTGGCGGTTTTGCCGCAGTACCTCATTCCCAAGCAGGCGATCACCGCCCTGGCCGGCAAGCTGGCCAGCGCCCGCGCCGGCAGCACGACCACCGCCGTCATACGCTGGTTTGTCAAACGCTACAACGTCAACATGGCCGAAGCGGCCAACCCCGACATTGCCAGCTACGCCACATTCAACGATTTTTTCACCCGGCCGCTGAAGCCCGGCGCCCGGCCACTGGCGCAGGCGGAGCTGGTGTGCCCGGTGGACGGTGCCATCAGCCAGTTCGGGCGTATCGAGAAGGATCAGATCTTCCAGGCCAAGGGCCACAGCTACTCCACGACGGCGCTGGTTGGGGGCGACGCCAAGCTGGCCGCCGAGTTCGAAGACGGCCATTTCGCAACCCTGTACTTGAGCCCCAAGGACTACCACCGCATCCACATGCCCTGCAATGGGGTGCTCAGGCGCATGATTTACGTGCCCGGTGACCTGTTTTCGGTCAACCCGACGACGGCGCGCGGTGTGCCCGGTCTGTTTGCCCGCAATGAGCGCGTGGTCTGCGTATTCGATTCACCCCAGGGCCCCTTTGTGCAGGTGCTGGTGGGCGCCACCATCGTGGGCAGCATGGCCACCGTGTGGCATGGCCTGGTCAATCCGCCGCGGCCGGGGCGCATCTGGGAACGCAGCTACGCCGATGGCGGCGTCCATTTGGCCCAAGGCGATGAGATGGGACGATTCTTGCTGGGGTCTACCGTGGTGCTGTTGTTTCCGCGCGGCCCCTTGACTTTCAGCTCCACATGGGCGCCCGCAGGCGCCATCCGCATGGGCGAAAAAATGGGCACACGGGCGTAAAACCCGGCTATCCTGATGCTTTCGCATCTCCCATTTAGGAATCGCATGATGGAATCCGATCCCGCTGAAAGCCTGCAGCCTGCATTGTCCGATTCGATCGCCGACGTTCGGCTCCCTCCCCAAAACCCCGCACTGAAGGCTCTGGGCGGCATGGCCCAAACAGTACGCGAGCGCCTGCTCAAGCCCGCAAAGTCGGCGGGTGATGGCATGTCGGTGCGCGCCAGTTTGCGCCTGGCCTTTGCCGTGGTGGTGGCCGGTGCCTTGATCATCGGCGCGTTCTCGTTGTTCCAGATGGGGCGCCTCAATGCGTCCACCAAGGTGATCTATGAGCAGGAATACGCCGCCGGCCAGGCTGCCGAGCAGGTGCGCAGCAACGTGCTGCGGGCCAGCCGTGCCGAAACCCAGTTACTGACGGCCAGCACGGCCGCCGAGCGTGAGACCCTGTCCAAGGACATCGAGTCCAGCCTCGCCGAGGTGGGTAAGAAGATCGAACTCATCCAGGGCCTGTCGACCAGCGAAGAGTCGGTAGCGACGACCAAGCAGTTGGCCGAGGCGATTGCCAAGTGGAGCAAGCGCCTGCGCGAGTACATCAAGCTGGTCAAGGAGCAGCCCCTGTCCTTCATGGAGTTGAGCCCCGACGTCGCATCCGAAGACGCGGGCCTGCTCAATGAAACCCGCAAGGTCGAGAAGATCGTGGATAGCCTGGTGGCCCAGCGCAGCCAGTCGGCCGAGGCCACGATGCAACACACCGGCGAGATTTACAAGACGTCCCTGATTTGGGTTGTGGGCATCGTGCTGCTGCTGATTGCCCTGTCCATCGCCGTAGGCAGCTGGGTGATCTGGCGCCTGACGCGCCAACTCGGCGGTGAGCCGGCCTACGCCAAGTCCATTGCCAGCGGCATTGCCAGCGGCGACTTGACGACAGAGATCAAGCTGGCGCCCAACGACACCGAGAGCCTGTTGCACTCGCTGCGCGAAATGCAGACCCAATTGGCGCAGACCATGGGCGAGATCGCCGAAAGCTCGGCCCAGGTGGCCAATGCCTCGCGTGAAATCTCCATGGGCAACCTGGACCTGTCCAACCGCACCGAACAGCAGGCATCGTCACTGGAAAAGACAACGACCAATGTGGAGCAGCTCACTGCCATCGCCAAGCGCTATGCCGACAGCTCCACCCGCGCCGCGCAACTATCCGGCAGTGCCAGCCAGGCGGCGCGCCAGGGGGGGGAGGTGGTCGCCAACGTGGTGCTGACCATGGAAAAGATCAGCCAGAGCACGCAGGCCATCCATTCCAACATCGGTGCCATCCAGAGCATTGCCTTCCAGACCAATATCCTGGCGCTGAATGCCGCCGTGGAAGCCGCGCACGCCGGCGAGCAAGGGCGTGGCTTTGCCGTGGTGGCCGCCGAGGTGCGCGACCTGGCACAGCGCAGCGCCACCGCCGCCAAGGAAATCAGCGCATTGATCGAAAACTCGACCGCGCAGGTCAAAGAGGGTTCGCAACTGGCGCGCAGCGCGGGGCAGACGATTGCCGACATGGCAAAGACCGTGATGCAGGTCAGCACGGTGATGGAAGAAATCTCCGGAGCCTCGCTGGAGCAAAGCGAAGGCATTGAAGATATCAACCGCGCCATTGCGCAGATCGAAGAGACCACGCAGCAGAATGCCGCCCTGGTGGAAGAGGCCGCGGCTGCGGCCCAGTCGCTGGATGAGCAGGCCCAGTCGCTGGACCAGCTCGTTGGTCGTTTCGACCTGGGAACGACGGTCTACCGCTAAAACAAAAAGGGGGCGCTACGCCCCCTTGTTCATCTTGGCTCGTAAACGGGGCGTTGGCGCTATTTGAAAATCACCGTCTTATGGCCGTTCAGCAGCACGCGGTGTTCGCTGTGCCATTTGACGGCGCGGGCCAGCACCTGGCTCTCGGTGTCTCGGCCCTGGGTCGTCAAATCTTCCACGGTCTTGCTGTGGTCCACGCGGGCCACATCCTGCTCGATGATGGGGCCTTCGTCCAGGTCGGCCGTCACGTAGTGGGCGGTGGCGCCGATCAGCTTCACACCCCGGTCGTGGGCCTGGTAGTAGGGCTTGGCCCCCTTGAAGCTGGGCAGGAAGGAGTGGTGGATGTTGATGGCGCGGCCAGACAGCTTCTGGCAGAACTCGTCGCTCAAGATTTGCATGTAGCGGGCCAGCACCACCAGTTCCGCACCTTCGGAGTCGATGATCTCCAACTGGCGGGCTTCGGCCTGGGCCTTGGTCTCCGAGTTGACGGGGATGTAGTGGAACGGGATGTTGTAGCTGGCCGCCAACTGGTAGAAGTGCCGGTGGTTGGAGACGATGGCGCGGATATCGATGGCCAGCAGGCCGCTCTTCCAGCGGAACAGCAAGTCATTGAGGCAATGCCCTTCTTTGCTGACCAGCAGCACGGCGCGCATGGGCTGCGACGTGGCATGCAACCCCCATTGCATGGAGTAGGGCTTGGCAAAAAAGGCGAGTTGGGTGCGCAGATCCTGGAAGGTCAGGCGCACGCAGCTGAACTGCACCCGCATGAAAAACAGGCCGGTATCGGGATCGTTGTACTGGGCAGCTTCTTCGATATTGCCACCGCGTTCCAGCAAAAAGCCGGAGACGGCGTGGACCAATCCCAGGCGGTCTGGGCATGACAGGGTGAGTATGTAGGTCTGGCTCATGGTGCGACATTGTCGCAGCACGAAACAGCTGTTTGGCACCGCTGGTCTTACCCGGAGTGCCGGTGTTCCAGTTTTTCCTGGCAGGCAATGCAGCGCGCGGCCTCGGGGCTGGCCTGCAGGCGGGCGGGTGCAATGGGTTTGCCGCAGTCGGTGCATTCGCCATAGTTGCCGGCTTGCACACGGCCCAGGGCGGCGTCTATAGCGGCCAACTCGGCTACTTCCCGCTCGCCCATGGCCAACTCCAGTTGGCGCTCGGACGCCAGTTGCGCACCGGTCTGGTCGGGGTGGCCAAAATGGTCTGCGGCGACATCAACGCGGCTGACGGCACCAACCCCTTGCTCGGTAATCTGCGCCAGCAAGGCCGTGCGCATGGCCAGTAACTGCTGCTGGCAGGCCTGGATATGCGCGTTCATGGGGCGGTTCCTCGCGAAGGTTTAGTGCACCAGTACCGGGTTTTGCGCCAATTCTGCGTACTGTTCCAAGGTGTCTTCCACCTCTTCCTGGGTGGGGGTGTTGACCTGCCAGGCCATGATGTGCTGCTGGAACAATTCGGCCCACGAGCCGTCCAGGTACACCTCTTTGCCGGATCGCTTGTCCACGATCTCGAAACCATGCCGCGCCATCGTCGGCACACCGCTGGGGTACTGCACGGTGGCAATGGTGCCCACACTGGTGGTCTTGCCGTCGTATTCGGCATTGGCCAGCATATGGGTGACCGAATAGGATTCTGAGTCGTAGAGCGTTTGCATGGTTTCCATCATAGAGCGTGTATTGCAAGTGGGCGCAATATCCGAGAAATCAAGATGCAATGTTTTTGGGAACCCGCGCAGCGGCGGAGCGTGGGGGCTCAACGCTGTGTGGATTTCCACTGCTGGTCAACCAGATCCCCATTGGCCTGGGTCAGGCGTATGCGCACGGGCAGGTAGCCCAGTTCAGGGGCCAGCCAGACTTCCAGCTTGGAGTCGTATTGGCCATTGGGGTCGCGCCACAGGTGCAGGCCGCTGATCTCGCCGCCGGGCAGGCTCAGTTTTTCGCTGACACCCACGGTAAACACCCAGTTCTCGGCCGACCGGGGCCCGATCGCCTGGAACGATAGTGTGCTGTTCGGTGTGAACTGCCGTGGGTCGCCGGCCACCATGGTGGCGGCTTGCAGCAGCACGCTGAGCTGGTCCTGCGCGCCCGGTAGCAGGGGCACGTCGGGTGTGTTCGCGCTGAACGTGACCTTGTTGGCCTCGTAATTGAAGTGGGCGGCGACCTCGCTGCGTACCTTGTCGCCAAAACGGATGGGCTCCAGCCCGTGGCTGCCGATCTGGCCGGTGCTGGTCTGCACGCGCGAGCCCAGCAAGAAATGGCTGATTTCCATGCGGGCACTGTAGGTTTTGCCGTCCTGCGTCCATTGCAGGTCGCCATTGACATGGTAGGGAAAGCCTTTGACCTCGCCCTTGACGTCGTACTTCAGCCGTGCCGGTGGTGGCACCACAAACTTCTGCACGGCCTTGGCCGGTGGTGGTGTGGCGACAGCGGGGCTGCTGGCGCTGGGGCCTGCGGCCACGACCACGGGAGCGGGTGCCGGCATGGCCGCGGCTGCCAGCAACTGGGTCGTGTTGGCAAAGGCGCCGTCGCTGAGGGTATCAGATGCTACGGTTTCGATAGCGGATTGCATAGACTCGACGAGGGCTGGCGTGCTATTTGATTCAGTGCCCTCCGGCAAGACGGCCTCTGGCTTCGGGGGTGGCGGTAAGCGCGGGGCCTTGCGTGCAGCCGCGGTGGGTGCCGGTTTGACCGGATCATTTGCCACGGCTGGCGGTGCCGGCGGAGGGGGGGCTGCAATGGTGCGGGTCGAAAAGGCCCAGGCCGTACCCGTATCGCTGCTGGCATGGGCTGCCCAGGCCAGCGGCGCCGAACGCAGCACCGCCCAGTGCGCCAGCAGCACCACGGCGGTCAGCACCAGCACCCGTTGGGATGGGCGACGGCGGCGGGTGGCAGGCGTGGACGGAACGGGCATGGATGGGGAAGAAACGGGGCAGCGGTAAGCGGTTGGATCGCAACAGGGGGCCACGGTGGCCACGGATCCTGGTGTGCGCCAGTTTAATTCAGAGCGACAATTCCCCCATGAAACTCGCAACCTACAAAGACGGCTCGCGCGACGGCCAACTGGTCGTCGTCTCGCGCGACCTCAGCCAGGCGGTCTACGCCACCCACATTGCCAATCGCCTGCAGCAGGTACTGGATGACTGGAACTACCTGTCGCCCCAACTGCAGGGCCTGTATGACAACCTCAACAATGGCCGCGCCCGCCACGCCTTTCCGTTCGATACCGCACAGTGCATGGCGCCGCTGCCCCGCGCCTACCAATGGGCCGACGGCTCGGCCTACCTCAACCACGTAGAGCTGGTGCGCAAGGCCCGCGGCGCCGAGGTGCCCGAGAGCTTTTACACCGACCCGCTGATGTACCAGGGCGGCAGCGACGACCTGACAGGCCCGCGCGACCCCATCGTCTGCGCCAGCGAGGCCTTTGGCATCGACTTCGAAGCCGAGGTGGCCGTCATCACCAGCGACATGCCCATGGGCTGCACGGCCGAGCGCGCGCTGGACGGCATCCGTCTGCTGATGCTGGTCAACGACGTGAGCCTGCGCAACCTGATCCCCGCCGAACTGGCCAAGGGCTTTGGTTTTGTGCAGAGCAAGCCAGCCACGGCCTTCAGCCCGGTGGCTGTGACGTCCGATGAGTTGGGTGAGGCCTGGATACAGGGCCGCGTGCACCTGCCGCTGCAAAGCACCTGGAATGGCCGCAAAGTCGGTATGTGCGATGCCGGGCCGGACATGACCTTCCACTTCGGCCAGCTGATTGCCCACCTGTGCAAGACCCGCAATGTGCGCGCAGGGTCCATCATCGGCTCCGGCACGGTCAGCAACCAGGGTGTGGCCAAAGGCAGCGGCGACAAGGCGACCACCGAATGGCCCAAGGGCTATAGCTGCATCGCCGAGAAGCGGGCGATGGAAACCATCCTGGATGGCCAGCCCAGCACGGAGTTCATGCAATACGGCGACACCATCCGCATCGAGATGAAGGGGCTGGACGGCCACAGCATCTTTGGCGCCATCGAGCAAGAGGTCATGGCGCCGGGGCAGCCCCAGCCCGCCCGCTAAGGCTTGTCCGCGCCGGCGGCGCCCGCCGCATACAGGCGCATCGCCAACGGCAGCAGCGCTTGCAGCTTCTCCAGCCGCAACGCGGCAGCCGGATGGGTGGAAACCATGGACGCACCTGGATTGCCCTGGCGAACCGCAAGGCTCTGCATGAACACCAATTGCTGGCGCGGGTCAAAACCCGCCAATGCGGCCAGTTGCAGGCCCACTTCGTCAGCCTCCCATTCGGTCTGGTGGGCGATCAGCGACAGCGCGCTGTCCAGCGTGAAATAGCGCTCCTGCATTGCGTCGTAGACGTCGGACGCACGGTTGACCAGCGCCGGCGCCATCAAGGCCATGGCCGAGGTCAGCGTCTGCCGTTCGTGCTGCAACAGGATGTGCGACACCTCGTGGGCCAACACAAAGGCCAGTTGGGCATCGTCCAGGCCCAGGCGGTCCACAAAGGCAGTGGACAGCACGATGGTCCCATCCGCAAAACTCAGTGCATCGACCTGCACACTGGTGACCAGTTCCAGCCGCAACGGAGCCTGTGTTGGCTGCTGGGTCAGCACCACGGGCAGCAAGCGTTGCCATACGCGGGCAATCTGGGGACATTGCGCGGCACAACCCCGCTCTTGCCGGGCCTGGGCCTGGTCCAGAAAACGCTGCCGCAGCGGGGCCGCGTAGGCTCCCACCTCGGATTGCGAAAACGCCAAGCCGCTGCTGGCTTCGGCAATGAGGGTGGTGCCTGCGCCGCAGGGAGTACCAAGGACGCAAACCAGTGCGGCCAGCATCTGTGCGCGAGTGCAGATGCCCACGCACGCGGGCCTGCGCGCGCTGGTGGAGGGCGAAGTTCGTACCATACCTCTATTGCTTGCAGAATAACGGTTTATATTGTTTTTGCAAGCGCAATCGCTGCTTGACAGCGGTGGCCATAGCGGTACGCTTGGTGGCACGTCGTGGAGCAATGCAGGCAATAGCATGGTGGATGTTTGGAACCCCCTGAGGCGGGCCTTAGCGTGGCCGTGGCTGCGCCGTTGCGCGGCGCGCGGCCTTGGGTGCTACGCCGTGGCGGCGCTGGGCCTATGGGGGATTGCGCAGCATCCTGTGCAGGCCCAGGCCGTCACGCCGGCGGGGCCACCGGTCATCGCCTTCAACACGTATGCGCAATCGCCCTTCGTGGAAGAAGACGGCAACGGCCTGGCGGCCGACTGCGTGGCCTACTTGAACCAGAAACTGGCCGGCGTCTATCGTCTGCAATTGGAGACCATTCCCCGCTCGCGCCTGATGCGCATGGAACTGGCCGACCCGTCTGCCTTTGGCGGCATTGCGCTGTTTTTGAACCCGCGCTTTGTGGACGATGCCGAACAGCAGCGCTTTGCATGGACCGACGGGCTGTTTGTGGATGCCAATCTGCTGGTGTTCCGAGGTCCCATAGCGCCGCCCATACGCCAATTGAGTGATCTGGCGGGCATGCGCTTCGGCGCCTCGTTGGATGCCCGCTACCAAGGCCTGGACGAGCTCGTCAGCAACCACACCATCATCCGCCTGGACTCTTCGTCGCTGAGCGCTTCCATGAAGCAACTGGCCATAGGCCGTGTGGATTTCACGCAGACCAATATGACGGCCTTTCGCACCTTGATGCACCGGTCGGGGCCCGCCAAGCCCGATCTGGTCAGCCTGCCTATGCCCGGCGAGCAGGAGTTTTTGCGCCACATCCTGATCGGCAAACGCAATGCCGACCTGGCCGCCCGCCTGGTGCGCATTGTGAAGGCCATGCCCTCCGATCCGCAGTGGAAGGCCATTGCCAGCCGCTACGCCTTGGCGCTGCCGGCGGCGGGGCGTATGCCAGCCAAACCGCAGAAGTAGTGGCGCGTGAAGGCTTTGGGCTCAGCCCTTGGCCATTTGCAGCACAAAGGTCTTGATGCCCCGCAGCAGCATCTCGATGGCCACCGACACCAGCACCAGGCCCATCAGCCGCTCCACCGCCGTCACCAGACGCGTGCCGATGATGCGCTGGATGCGCTCGGCCGAGACCAGCACGATGGCGCTGACCAGCATGGTCACGCACAGCGCGCCTATCCACTCGATGCGGCGCTCGGGCTGTTGCGACACCAGCAGCAGCACAGTGGCTAGCGCCGAGGGGCCGGCGATGGCGGGCACGGCCAGCGGCACGATCAGCGGCTCCACCATCTGCTCTTCTTCCGCGCCGCCGGCCGGTGGCGGGAACACCATGCGCAGTGCGATCAGGAACAGGATCACGCCGCCGCCGATCTGCAGCGACAACTCACTCAGGTTCATGACGCGCAAAAAGCTCTCGCCGACAAACATGAAGGTCAACAACAGCGCAAAGGCGATGAGGATCTCGCGCAGGATGACGCGCGGCCGGCGCTCGGGCGCCACATGCTTGAGCGCGTTGGCAAAGATGGGAATATTGCCAATCGGGTCCGTGATCAGTACCAGCAGGATGGTGGCGGACAAGAAGGTGTAGTGCATCATGGTTGTGGGTCCTTTGGGCGCTGCTCAGCCCAACGTTGCGGATAGGCGGTTGGCGCGGTGCAGTGCGCGCGCCAGCTTGGCAATCACCACATGGTCAAAGCGCGTGGCCATGTCGGGTGCCTGCGTGCGCATGCGCTCCAGCGCGGCCTTGTCCAGCGCGTAGACGGTGGAATCTACCACCGCAATGATGGAGGCGGTGCGCGCCTGGCCGGTGTAGAAGGCCATCTCGCCGACCATGGCGCCGCCGCTGATCTTGGCCAGTCTGTGGCCATTGCCACTGTCTTCGCCGCCCGTGGTCTTGACCACATTGAAGCTGCCTTGGGCAACGAAATAGATGGCGTCGGAAAACTCCCCGTCGCGGCACAGCAGCGCGCCCTGTGGAACGTGCAGGCTGCTGCAATAGCTTTGGAAAGCCGTCCGGTCGTTGGCCTGGTCCAGAAAGGCAAAGCAGTCCTGGTGGCCTTCGGCTGTTGCCGCGGCGGCGGCCTGCCGGTCCAGCAGGCTGTCCTCGGCGGCTTCCAGCGCCTCGTCCAATGTGGCGAAGAAATGCAGGCGTGGGTGGTGCGGCAGGTGCTGGGCTACCGCGTGCAGCGCGGCCCGGTTGCTAGGGGCGTGGACCAGGTAGACGCGTAGCGGTTGGTCCTGGTAGCGGCGCACGATGCGCTGCAGCACGCCAATGGCGGACAGATCCACGCCGCTGACCTTGCTGAAGTCCAGTATCACGCAATCCAGTCCGTCGATGGCCAGTTCCTGGAACAGGGTGTCGATCTTGTTGGCCGAGCCAAAAAACACATAGCCCTGCAGCCGGTAGATGATGCTGCGCTCGCCGCGCTGGCGCAGCGTCTCCATGGCCTGGTCCGAGCGCAGCACCGAGCTGGCCAGCACGGCCAGCGTGGTCGTGACACTGGTCAGCGGCAGCTTGCTGTAGGTCAGCACAAAAATGCTGCAGGCAATCAGCAGGCCGGCGGCAAAGCCGACCAGGTAGCCATAGTTGGCCACCAGGATGACGATGAGCACGATTTGCAGCAGCTCGTCACGCGAGGCGGCCTTGCGCTGTTGCCACAGCCACTGGCGCAGCATGCCCAGGCCCAGGTACAGCACCAGGCCGCCCAGTGCCGCCTTGGGCACGTGGCTGATCACGTCGCCGGCCCCCAGCAGCATGGCCAGGCACATGGCCGCAGCCACCAGGCCCGACCAGGCGCCGCCACCTGTGTGGTGGTTCAGCGTGGTGCGGCCTATGGAGATGATGCCCACAAAACCACCCACCAGCGCCGACAGTCCGGTGGACGCGGCATGGGCCTTGAGCAGCCGGTTCAAATCGAATTCCCGTTGGTAGTCCAGCTCCAGGCTGGCCAGCGACAGCAGAATGGTCAGCAGGCCGACAAAGCTGACCATCAGCATGCTGGGCAGGGCCTGCAGCAGCAGGTGTAGCTCGGCCCAGTCCAGCGGGTTGCGCCAGGGGGGTAGCCAGGTGGCGTCGGGCAGGGCGGCAAACATCCAGGCCGCCGGGTTGCAGGTGCTGGCTTGGCACAGGCCGCTGGCCAGGAAGATATGCGTCAGGCCGGTGGCCGCCAGCATCACCACCGGTATCAGCAACGCGGCCGACGCCCACCGCCCCAGCGCGAACAGCGCCACCACCACCGCCAGGGCCAGCACCAGCTCGGGCCGGTAGGGGTTGGCGGCCAGGGCCTCCAGCCCCTGCAGGCTCAGCGGCGTGCCGGCGATGATGTGCATGGCCCCGCTGCACATCAACCAGCCGGTGGCCGCCAGAAAGCCCGCCATCACCGAGAACGGGATGTAGCGTATCAAGCCGGCCAGCCGGTAGCGCCCCAGCAGGTAGAAGGCCGCCGCGCAGACGAGGGAGGTGACGCACAGGCTGGCAATAACGCGGCTGGGCGCGGGTTCGCCGGTGCTGGCCGTCGCGGCCAGCGTGGCCACCATGGCTGCCAGCACCGAGATGGTGTTGGAGTCCGGCCCGCTGATGAAGGTGCGCTCCTGCGACAGCCAGCCAAACAACGCGCCCACGCACGCCGTGGCCAGCGCCGCGGCAATGCCATAGCCCACATAGGGCGCCAACGGACCGGCGAACAGCAGCGCGCCGTAGGAGACCGCATAGATGATGGCACTGAGGCCCACGATGCATCCGGCAGAGACTTGGCGCGCGGCGATCCCGAGGTTCATAGGGCCAGTTGTTCTTCGTTTTTTTGTGAGGGGAGGGGGCGGATGCAGCCCTCCAATTTAACCGCTCTACCGCCTTGCCGAGCCGCCGTGTGCGGATTCAGGCACACTGGGGTTGGCACGGCGCCACAGCCCCCCAAAACGACCCCCACCCCTATGGCACACCCCTCCCATTCCACACGGCGCCGGCTGTTGGTGCTGGCACTGCTTACGCCGGGTCTCTTGGTGTCAAATCAGGCGTTAGCCCTCGTCGAACCTAGTCATGCAGCTATTGAAACCGTAGCATCTTTCGATGCAACCCTGTGGCGTCAATGGTTGCGCAGCGGCCCGCGCCCCGCCGCCTATGTGTTCACCAACTCGTTTTGCACGGTCTGCCCCGAGGTCTTTGAGCTGCTACAGCAGGCCGTGGCGCCGCTGGAAGCACCCGTGGTGCGGGCCACCATCCTGATGGACGTGCAGGGCGAGCGGGCCTTGGCCACCGCCCGCCACTATGTGGGCACGACCCAGGTCTACGCCTTTGCCGGCGATGGCGCGGCCCTGCGCAAGCGCGTGGACCCGCGCTGGCACAACATCACCCCCTATGTGGTGTTGGTTGGGCGCGACGGTCGGGTGCAGCGCATCACCGGCGTGCCCACGGCCTCCCAACTGAAGGCCTGGCTGGGTTAGCAGGGGGCGATCTTCTGCAACACCGGTGCGCTACATTGGAGTAAGCTGTTGTCCATTGAGAGCGTAGGCAACCTCCACTCACTCCTTGGGAGCCCATATGAGCGATAAAGACACCACCGGCTTTGGCAAATTTGTACCGGGCTTCGACTTCCTGCAAACCTTGGCCAAGGGTGCCACCAGCAATATTCCGCAGATGCCCAACCTGGGTAACTGGGTTGCCCCTACGCTGAATGTCGAAGAGCTGGAAAAGCGCATCGAAGAGCTCAAGGCCGTGCACTTCTGGCTGGAGCAAAACTCCCGCGCGCTGGGCGCCACCATCCAGGCGCTGGAGGTGCAGAAGATGACACTGGCCACGCTCAAGGGCATGAACTTCAACATCGGCGACGTGGCCAATGCCCTCAAGCTCAAGGCGGCCGAGTCGGTGCAGTCGGGCGTGCAGCGTGTCAGCGATCGCGCGGCCTCCACCGCCAAGACCATCTCCGAAGTGGCTACCGGCACCAGCAGCGCATCGTCCAAGGCCGGCAAGGCCGCATCGGGCGTGGGCGCCCTGGTCGACCCGCTACACCTGTGGGGGTCGCTCACGCAGCAGTTCCAGCAGATCGCGGCCGGTGCCTTCAAAGAGGCCGCCAGCAAGACCGCGGTCGATGTCACCAAGAACATGGCCACCGGCATGGCCAAGGAAGCCATCAAATCCGCCAAGGCGGTGGGTAAGAAGGCGGCCACCGGGGCCGTCAAACGGGCGACCGGCAAACCGGCTGCTCGCAAGACCGCATCGTCGCGCGGCCTGTAGTCCTCTCGGTCACCGGTCCGTCCGCAAGGGGGGTACGGATATATGAAGCTTTTTCCTTACGCACACGCCACCCACCCCCAGTGGCCGATGGCAGCCGCACTGGTCGCCGCGCAGTTGCGGGCCCAGATGGCGCTGCCGGGCTATGCCAGCGCACCCACGCTGGCTTTGCTCTACATCACCGACCACTATGCCGACGTGGCGCAAGACATCCTGGACCACCTGGCGGCCGAGTTGCCGCTGGTAACCGACTGGTCGGGCACCGTGGGCGCGGGCATCGTGTCCAACAATGTGGAATATTGGGACGAACCGGCCATGGCCGTCATGCTGCTGGAGCTGCCCAGCGACCAGTACCGCGTGTTCTCCGGCGTGGCGCCGCTAGGCATGGGTTTTGAGGCCCATGCCGCGCTCGTGCATGCCGACCCCGAGACCACCGATGTCGGCGAGCTGATCGCCGAGATGGCGGCGCGCACCAGTTCCAACTACGTGTTCGGCGGCCTCTCCAGCAGCCGCTGGCAGACCGTGCAGTTCGCCGTCGGCGGTGATGGCAACATCGGCGGCCACGGCGCGGCCAGCGGCGTGTTCAGCGGTGGTATGAGCGGCGTGGCCTTTGGTGCCGATGTGGCCCTGGTGTCGCGCGTCACCCAGGGCTGCATGCCGGTGTCGGCTGTGCGCCGCGTCACCGAAGCCGAACACAACGTGGTGCTGAGCCTGGATGGCGAGCCCGCGCTGGAGGTCATGCTGCGCGACCTGGCCATTTCGCTGGACGAGCCCCAGGAGGCGTTGGACGTGGTGCGTGCCACGCTGGTCGGCCTGGTGCCGGCGCCCGATGGGCAGTCGCTCGGCACGGCCCGTTCGGCCGTGCACCAGACCGGCAATTTTGGCGAAGACGTGCTGGTGCGCCACATCATCGGGTTGGACCCGGTGCGCCGCGGCGTTGTCGTGGCCGACCGTGTGGAGGCCGGCGCGCAACTGGTGTTTTGCCGGCGCAATGTGCAGGCCGCTCGCGCCGACCTGACCCGCATCTGCGCCGAAATCCGCGAGGAGCTGGAGCCGCAGGAGCAGGCCCTGGAGACCGCCCACGCGGTGCAGGCCTCGATGCTGGAATCGGCGCCCCACCCGGCGCGGCGCGTGGCCGGTGCGGTCTATGTCAGCTGCACCGGGCGCGGCGGATCACACTTTGGCGGCCCCAGTGCCGAACTGCAACTGGTGCGCCGCGCGCTGGGCGATGTGCCCCTGGTCGGCTTCTTTGCGGCCGGTGAAATCGCCCACCACCACCTCTACGGCTATACCGGCGTGTTGACCGTCTTTATTGCCGACACCCAGGGGCAGCTCGCGTGAAACGCACCGGGCGGACGACCACACCGCCCACGGCGCTGAACCTGCCCGGTGGCGAACTGCTGCTGCAGCAAATCCTGGACACCTCCAGCGTCGGCATCTTCCTCGTCAACCTGCAGGGGCGCATCACCCATGCCAACCGGCGCATGGCGGAAATGTTCCGCTGGTCCGTGGCCGAGCTGGTGGGCATGGAGTATGTGGAGCTGATCGACCCGGTGGAGCGCGAGATCGGCCGCGCGCTGATGATCAAGCTGCTGGGCGGGCAGGTGGCCACCACCGATGTGGAGCGCCTGTACCGCCGCGCCGATGGCGTCGATTTCTGGGGGCACCTGGCCGGCCGCCGTTTCGTGGACGCCGACAACCAGATACTGGGCCTGGTGGGTGTGCTGGCCGACATCAACGACCGTAGGCGCGCCGACCAGCGCCAGCAGCACCACAACCGCGTGCTCAAGCTGCTGGCCGAGAAGGCGCCGCTGTCGGATGTGTTGGACGCCATGGTCCGCGATGTGGAGGCCATCAACCCCGCCATGCTGTGCAGCATCCAACTGCTGGATGCCGATGGCACGCACCTGCGCCATGGGGCCGCGCCCAGCCTGCCGGCCTTCTACAACGCGGCACTGGACGGCCTGGAATTCGGCCCCACCACGGGCTCCTGTGGCACGGCGGCCTTCACTGGCCAGCGCGTCATTGTGGAGGACATCGCCAACCACCCCTGGTGGCTGCCGTACCGTGAGCTGGCGCGCCAGGCCGATGTGGCGGCCTGCTGGTCCGAGCCCATTCTGTCGGCCCAGGGCCGGGTGCTGGGCACCTTTGCCGTGTACCACCGCCAGGTCTGCCAGCCGGCCTTGCAAGACCTGCTGCTGATCGAAGACGAGGCCCGGCTGGCGGCGCTGGCCATCGAGCAATCCCGGGCCGACGCGCGCTTACGCCTGGCCGCCACCGTGTTCAGCCATGCACGCGAGGGCATCATGATCGTGAATGCCGGTGACGTCATCATCGATGTCAACGACATGTTCACCGAGATCACCGGCTTCACCCGCGAAGAGGCGCTGGGCCAGCACCCGCGTGCGCTGCTGAATTCCGGCCGCCAGGGCGATGAGTTCTATGCCGCCCGCCAGCATGCGCTGGAGACAGCTGGCTACTGGAGCGGCGAGATCTGGAACCGCCGCAAGAACGGTGAGATCTTCGCCGAGATGCTGACCATCAGCACCGTGCGCAACACCAAGGGCCAGATCAAGAACTATGTGGCCCTGTTCACCGACATCACGCCGATGAAGGACTACCAGCGCCAGCTGGAACATGTGGCGCACTTCGACGCCCTGACCAGCCTGCCCAACCGCGTGCTGCTGGCCGACCGCCTGCAGCAGGCCCTGACGCAAAGCCTGCGCCGCGCGCGCTCGGTGGCCGTGGTCTACCTGGACCTGGATGGCTTCAAGACCGTCAACGACACCCACGGCCACGGCCAGGGCGATGAGTTGCTGGTGGCCCTGACCCACCGCATGAAGGCCGCGCTGCGCGATGGCGACACGCTGGCCCGCATTGGCGGTGACGAGTTCGTCGCGGTGCTGGTCGACCTGGGGCGCGTGCAAGACGCCGAGCCGGTACTGGAGCGCCTGCTCAAGGCTGCGGCCGCGCCGGTGGCGCTGGGCCCTTTTGTGCTGCAGGTGTCGGCCAGTATTGGCGTCACCATCTACCCACAGGACGATTCCGAGGTCGACCAACTGCTGCGCCACGCAGACCAGGCCATGTATGTGGCCAAGCAGGCCGGCAAGAACCGCTACCACGTCTTCGATGTGGCACAGGACACGGCCGTCAAGACCCAGCGCGAGAGCCTGGAGCACATCAGCCGCGCGCTGACGCAGCAGGAGTTCGTGCTGTACTACCAGCCCAAGGTCAATATGCGCACGGGCGCCCTGTTGGGGGCCGAGGCGCTGATACGCTGGCAGCACCCGCAGCAGGGTCTGCTGGCGCCAGCGGCCTTCTTGCCGGTGGTGGAAAACCACCCCATCAGTGTGGCCGTGGGCGAGTGGGTCATAGACGCGGCACTCAAGCAGATGGCGCAGTGGAAGGCCGCGGGGCTGGAGCTGGCGGTCAGCGTCAACATCGGCGCGCGCCAATTGCAGCAAGACAATTTCGCGCAGCAACTCACGCTGCTGCTGGCGCGCTACCCCAGCGTGGCGCCGCAGGCCCTGGAGCTGGAGATTCTGGAAACCACGGCGCTGGAGGACATGGCTCAGGTTTTCCAGACCATCCAGACCTGCCAGGCTCTGGGCGTGCGTTTTGCGCTGGACGACTTTGGCACCGGCTACTCGTCGCTGGCCCACCTGCGCCACTTGCCGGCCGAGGTCATCAAGATCGACCAGAGCTTTGTGCGCGACATGCTGGATGACGGCAACGACCTGGCCATCGTCCAGGGTGTCATCGGCCTGGCCGCCGCCTTCAAGCGCGAGGTGATTGCCGAGGGCGTGGAGACCATCGCCCACGGCGTGCAGTTGCTGGCACTGGGCTGCGACCGGGCCCAGGGCTATGGCATTGCCAGGCCCATGCCGGCGGCCGATCTGCCGAGCTGGGCAGCCCGCTGGCGGCCCGACGGGGCCTGGACCGGCGCAGGGCCGGATTTCAACCCAAATTGGGGTTTATGAGGCATTTTTTGGCAGAATGGTTGGTTAAATAGGCCTATAGCCCTCGTCAAATATAGTTATTTTGCTACAAATAGCATAGCTATCGCTCAAACGCCCCGCGCCCGTTCCGCCTTGAACCGTGCCCGGAACGCGCCAAACGCACCGGCATCCAGTGACTCGCGCACCTCGCGCATCAGGTTCAGGTAGTAGTGCAGGTTGTGCACGGTGGCCAGCATGGGGCCCAGCATCTCGCCGCAGCGGTCCAGGTGGTGCAGGTAGGCGCGGCTGAAGCCCTCGCGTCCGCCTTGCTCCCATGACACGCCGCTGGCGCCCGCACAGGCGTAGCAGGTGCAGCTGGCGTCCAGCGGTTGGTGGTCGGTCTTGTGGCGGGCGTTGCGGATCTTCAGGTCGCCGTAGCGGGTGAACAGCGTGCCGTTGCGCGCATTGCGCGTGGGCATCACGCAGTCGAACATGTCCACGCCCTCGGCCACGCCTTGGACCAGGTCCTCGGGCGTGCCCACGCCCATCAGGTAGCGCGGCTTGTTGGCCGGCAGGCGGTGCGGCGTGTGGGCCATGATGCGTTGCATTTCGTCCTTGGGCTCGCCCACGCTGACGCCACCGACGGCGTAACCGGGGAAGTCCATCTCTACCAGTTGGTCCAGCGACTCCTGGCGCAGGTTTTCAAACATGCCGCCTTGCACGATGCCGAACAGCGCATTGGGGTTCTCCAGCCGTGCGAACTCGGCCTGGCAGCGCTTGGCCCAGCGCAGGCTCAGCTCCATCGAGGTGCGGGCCTCGCGTTCGGTCGTGATGTGGCCCTTGGTGTCGTAGGGCGTGCATTCGTCGAACTGCATGACGATGTCGCTGTTCAGCACGGTCTGGATCTGCATGCTGATCTCGGGTGTGAGGAACAGCTTGTCGCCATTGACGGGGCTGGCGAACTTGACGCCTTCTTCGCTGATCTTGCGCATCTCGCCCAGGCTCCAGACCTGGAAGCCGCCCGAGTCGGTCAGGATGGGCTTGTCCCATTTCTCGAACCCATGCAGGCCGCCAAAGCTGGCCATCACGTCCAGCCCCGGGCGCATCCACAGGTGGAAGGTGTTGCCCAGGATGATCTGCGCCCCCATATCGTGCAGGCTTTGCGGCATCACGCCCTTGACCGTGCCATAGGTACCCACCGGCATGAAGATCGGCGTTTGCACGACACCATGGTTCAGCGTCAGCGTGCCGCGGCGGGCGTGGCTGCCCGCGTAGGTAGCGGTGGCGGGGTCGGTTTGGAGGAGGTTGAATTGCAGCATGGGGCGTGTTCCGGAGGGTGGGGCATTTTACGGGGCACGCTAGCTGGCATGTATGGGGGCCGTAAGATAGGGCGCATTGCAGGAACCTTATTGACACACACATGCTGCGCCGTCTCCTCTTCACGTTCCTCGTTGCCGCCGGTGCGATTGCACGTGCCGCGGATGCGCCCACCAATGTGCTGGTGCTGACCGGTGGTGGCGTTGGCGTGTCGGCTACGGACAGCCCTGTGCGTACAAACGGTTATGGACGCGAGCTCATCAGCCGGCTGATGCAGGATGCCGGGCTCAGCTACACCATAGAGCCCCAGCCGTTTGCCCGGGCGCTGAAGACGCTGGAGATGAAGCCCAATGCCGTGCTCTTCCCCATGCTGCGCACGGCAGAGCGTGAGTCCAAGTACCAGTGGGTGGGGTTGATGGCCAAACGTAACTACTACCTCTACCGCCTGGACAGCCGCAAGGACATCGCCATCCAGTCCCTGGACGATGCCAGGCCCTACCGCATTGGGGTCATGCGTGGCGACGTGCGGGCAGACTATCTGCGTGCTCAGGGATTCACTGAGGGTGCAGATAAGGGGCTGGAGGTGGTTAACGTCGCCTTCAGCCTTTTGAAGATGCAGCAGGCCGGCCGCATCGACCTCATTGCTTTTTCGGACGAAGGCATACGGCTCGCCTGCGAAGAGGCGAAGGTGGCCTGCGACAGCTTTACCCCCGCCTTCCGACTGGATTTGGTGGGCAACCTGTGGTTGGCCGCCAGCCCACAGATGCCTCCCGCGATGCTGGCCAGCCTGCGCAAGGCTTTTCAGCACCAGGAGGACTCGGGCTACCTGGGCAAGCTGATGAAAAGCGGCAGACCCGTTGGCGGATAGTTGATCTGATTTCCATATTTATGGATAAAATATCCATAAATATGGAAATTGCACAAAACCCATCCTCATCCATCGATTCCCGCATCGCCGCCAACCTGCGGACGCTGCGGGCGGACCGCAAGCTGTCGCTGGAGGCCCTGGCCCAGGCCACGGGTGTCAGCCGCTCGGCTCTCTCCCTGATCGAACGCGGGCAAAACAGCCCCACCGCCGTGGTGTTGGACAAGATCGCGGTCGGCCTGGGCGTCACGCTATCCGAGCTGGTGGGCGTACGCGGTGGCAACACGGCCGACGACGCTTCCGCCGCCACGCCGCTGGCGCGCCATGCTGAGCAAGCTGTCTGGACCGACCCCGGCTCGGGCTATGTGCGCCGTGCTGTGTCGCCAGCCGGTTTTGCGTCCCCCATCCAGTTGGTGGACGTGGCCTTTCCCGCCGGTGCCCGCGTGGCCTTTGAGACCGGGCCGCGCAACACCCAGGTACACCAGCAGGTCTGGGTGTTGGACGGCCGCATGGATCTGACTGTGGGCGCCACCACCTGGCAACTGCACGGAGGCGACTGCCTGGCCATGACGCTGGACCAGCCCATCGTGTTCTTCAACCCCACGGACCGCACCACGCGCTATGCGGTGGTGTTGGTCAGTGACACATCACCCACTACAACACGGAAATTCTGAGATGTCGACCACCATCACATTGGAACGCTTGCATACGCTGGACGAGGACCATATCGCGCAACTGTCCTCGGTCTTGCTGGACTGTGTGGAGGGCGGCGCGTCCGTCGGCTTCATGCAACCGTTGGCACTGGACCAGGCGTTCGCCTTCTGGCAGCGCGTGGCGGCGGGTGTGGCTGCGGGCGAGCGTGCCCTGCTGGTGGCGCGTGATGGCGTGGGCATCGTCGGCACCGTGCAACTGGTGTTGGACCAGCCCGACAACCAAGTGCACCGCGCCGACCTGTGCAAGATGCTGGTCCACCGCCGCGGCCGCCGACAAGGGCTGGGCGCTGCGCTGATGCATGGCGCCGAAGATATGGCGCGGGCTTGTGGCAAGCAATTGCTGGTGCTGGATACGGCGACGGGTAGCGATGCTGAACGGCTGTATGGGCGGTTGGGGTGGAAGCGCGTTGGCGTCATTCCCAACTACGCGCATTGGCCTGAGGGTGCGCTGTGTGGAACGACGTATTTTTACAAGGAGATAGATTCATTCGCGGCTGTGGAGTCGTAACCGTGTTTGGGGTGTACGGCGTTTGATGCGGCTACAGTACCTGCCTGTAGTCTGTAGTGGGGCGGAAGCGGTCGTTTACTAAGTAGGTCCAAATCCCAGCTTTCAGCGCTTTGGCACCTAGAATCTGGCAATCGCAAGCTGCGGGGTTTGTCGGAATTTTTATACCTGTATAAAAAGGTTCAAAATCCGAGGAAACCTAAGATGTAAGCCATTCCCAGGAGTTTTTTAATGAAAGATGTATCGTCAAGGCCAGGATGTATCAACCGGGTTTTGCGATCTACATTGCGTTAAGCCCCGAGCAAATGCTGATCCTCGCCGCGTCGCTCTTGTTCCTTACCGGTGCCGCTCACTCGTATCTCGGTGAGCGCTACATCCTCATGCGGCTCTTCAAACGCGATAACTTGCCAGAGCTTTTCGGTGGCACCCAATTCACCACTGGCACTCTTAGGTTCGTCTGGCATCTGCTCACCGTTGTCTGGTGGGGAGTCGCCGTCCTGGTTCTTCAGGCTTCAGCGCAACCGCTTGGGTCCAAGGCTGTGCTTCAGGTCTTCAGCTCTGTCGCGCTTGTCTCCGGTCTGTTTCCGCTGGTCTTCACCCGCGGCAGGCATTTGTCCTGGGTAGTATTCTTCGCGGTCGCCGCGCTTCTTTGGCTTGCCGCTAAGGTGCCTTGAGCCATGCAAGCTGTCACAGCCAGTCCCAGTGCCAAGGCCGGGCCTAACCCCTCCGTCAAGGGGACCTGCCTGCGGCAGGCCCCTTACGTCGAACGTTGAAGCGCAAAAATCGATCGGTTGAACGACTGCTGTCTGGCAACTTCTAGGTCAGCTATGTGCCTCTAACCGACATTAGCGCATCAAGTCCTGCGGTGCAGCAACATCGCATCCCCATAACTAAAGAACCGATACCCCTGCGCAATCGCATGCCGGTACAGCGCCATGATGGGCTCGTACCCTGCAAAGGCACTGACCAGCATCATCAGCGATGACTTGGGCAAATGGAAATTGGTCACCAGCAGGTCGATCAGCTTGAACTCAAAGCCCGGTGTGATGAAGATGCGGGTGTCGCCCCGCGCCACGCCGCTGTGCGCCCACGACTCCAGCGTGCGCACCGTGGTCGTGCCCACGGCCACCACACGGCCGCCGCGTGCGCGGCAGTCGGCAATGGCCTGCTGCGTGGCGGGCGGCACGTCGTACCATTCGCTATGCATCTGGTGCTCGGACAAATTTTCGGTCTTGACGGGCTGGAATGTGCCGGCGCCCACGTGCAGCGTCACGTGGGCCTGGTGCACGCCCATGGCGGTCAATTGGTCCAGCAAAGCCTCGTCAAAGTGCAGGGCGGCGGTGGGGGCGGCCACGGCGCCGGGGTTCTTGGCGAACACGGTCTGGTAGCGCTGGGCGTCTTCGGCCGAATCGGTGTGGGTGATGTAGGGCGGCAGCGGCACGTGGCCGTGGCGCTCCATCAGCGCGTAGGGGTCGTCGCCCGCGTCGTTGCTGAGCACAAAGCGGAACAGCGGGCCTTCGGTGGCATCGGGCCAGCGGCCGAGCATCGTGGCGCTTAAACCGTCTTCATGGCCGGGTGCGCAGACCAGCTTCAGCGTGGCGCCTACTTCGGGTTTCTTGCTGACCCGCATATGGGCGGCCACCTGGTTGCCGCCCAGCACGCGCTCGATCAACAACTCTACCTTGCCGCCGGTGGCTTTTTCGCCAAAGAGGCGGGCCTTGACGACCTTGGTGTCGTTGAAGACCAGCAGGTCGCCCGCGCGTAGCAGGCCGGGCAGGTCTTTGAAGATGCGGTCTACGACTGGGGTGACCGTGCCATCCAGCAGGCGCGAGGCGGTGCGGGTCGCGGCCGGGTGCTGGGCGATCAGCGCTTCGGGCAGCTCAAAATCGAAGTCGCTGAGCGTGTGGGTGGTGGTGACGGTGTTAACGACCGCCGCCTGGTCGGGGGAAGAATGGGTCATGGTGCTTGAGGGTTGGACAAACCCGTGCCAAGGTTGAGAAGGGTGAAAGAACGGGCAGAATTGTCCCATGCCGCACAGCCCCGCACCGTCCACCAGCCCAGAACCCGGAAACCCAGCCGGCGCCAAGGCATCTGGCAGCAAGGCCGGCGGCACGCCCAGCAAAGAAGCAGCAACCACCAAAGCCGCAGCCCAAACCCCGACCCAGAAGGCCCTAGCCAAGCTGGGCCTCAAGCGCGATATCGACCTGGCCCTGCACCTGCCGCTGCGCTATGAGGACGAAACCCGCATCACCCCGCTGCGTGACGCGCGGGAAGGCGATGCCATCCAGATCGAAGGCCGGGTGACGGACTGTGAGGTCACGTTCCGGCCGCGCCGCCAACTGGTGGTGACGCTGGATGACGGCACCGACACCTGCACGCTGCGCTTCTTCAGCTTCTACCCGTCACAGCAAAAGGCCCTGGCCGTGGGTAGCCGCATACGAGCGCGCGGTGAGGTCAAGGGCGGTTTCCTGGGCTGGACCATGCTGCACCCGGCTTTCCGCAGCGCAGGCGGCGATCTGCCCAAGGCGCTGACGCCCATCTACCCCACGGTGGCGGGGTTGTCGCAGCCGGTGCTGCGCAAGGAGGTGTTGGCCGGGCTGGCACGCGCCGAGCTGTCGGACACGTTTGCGCCAGGTGACTTAAGCCTAACCAGTCACCAGCCCCCGTGGACTCTGCGTGATGCGCTATCATTTTTGCACCACCCCGCGCCCGATGTGTCGTTGGATACCTTGCAAGACCACAGCCACCCGGCCTGGCAGCGGCTGAAGGCGGAGGAGTTGCTGGCCCAGCAGTTGTCGCAGCTGCAGTCGCGCCGCGAGCGGGCTGCGCTGCGTGCACCGGTGCTGGCAATGGTCGCACCCGAGGCGTTCAACCCGCCCCACGCGCCGCAGGAGCCTGAGCGGCCCGAACTCCTGCCGCTGTACACGGAGCTGGTGGCCACTTTGCCTTTCAAGCTGACGGCCGCCCAGCAGCGGGTCTGCGCCGAGATCGCGCACGACCTGGCGCGCAACGTGCCCATGCACCGGCTGCTGCAGGGCGACGTGGGCTCGGGCAAGACCGTGGTGGCCGCGCTGGCCGCCTGCATCTGCATAGATGCAGGTTGGCAGTGCGCGCTGATGGCGCCCACCGAAATATTGGCCGAGCAACATTTCCGCAAACTGCTGGCCTGGCTGGAGCCGCTGGGCATCACCACCGCCTGGCTGACTGGCACCCAGAAGGCCAAGCAGCGCCGCGAGGCCCTGGCGATGATAGAAAGCGGCGAAGCAGCGCTGGTGGTGGGCACCCACGCGGTCATCCAGGAAAAAGTGCAGTTCAAGAACCTGGCGCTGGCCGTCATCGACGAGCAGCACCGCTTTGGCGTGGCCCAGAGATTGGCCTTGCGCAACAAGCTCAACCACGACGGCATGGAACCCCACATGCTGATGATGACGGCCACGCCGATCCCGCGCACGCTGGCCATGAGCTACTACGCGGACCTGGATGTTTCCACCATCGACGAGCTGCCACCGGGCCGCACACCCATCGTCACCAAGCTGGTCAACGACGCCCGGCGCGACGAGGTCATGGAGCGCATACGCGCCCAGGTGGCCCAGGGCCGCCAGGTCTATTGGGTCTGCCCGCTGATCGAGGAGAGCGAGGCGTTGGACCTGACCAATGCCACGCAAACCCACGCGGACCTGGTAGAGGCGCTGCAGGGTGTGCAATTTGCCGCAGGGCCGCCCCAAGGCAAGTCAGACCACACTGGGGGCAGCGACCCGCGCAGCGGCGGAGCGTGGGGGCCACAAATCGGCCTGCTGCATTCGCGCATGCATGCGGACGACAAAAAAGCGGTAATGGGGGCCTTCACTTCGGGCCTGATGTCGGTCTTGGTCAGCACCACGGTCATCGAGGTGGGGGTGGACGTGCCCAATGCCTCGCTGATGGTCATCGAGCACGCCGAGCGCTTTGGCCTATCCCAATTGCACCAATTGCGCGGCCGGGTAGGGCGGGGTGCCGCAGCGTCGGCCTGCGTGCTGCTGTACTCCACCGGTGATGCGCCACGCCTGAGCCAGGCCGCCCGCGCGCGACTCAAGGCCATGGCCGAAACCAACGATGGCTTTGAAATCGCCCGTCGGGATCTGGACATACGGGGCCCCGGAGAGTTCCTGGGCGCGCGACAATCGGGCGAAGCGATGTTGCGCTTTGCCGACCTGAACCGTGATACCGTGTTGCTGGAGTGGGCCCGGCGCGAGGCGCCGATGCTGTTGGACCACCATCCCCACCTGGCGGCACGCCATGTGGCCCGTTGGTTGGGCGGAAAATCAGAATTTTTAAAGGCCTGAGCGTGCGATGCTATTGACCGGATTCTTTCCCCTTCTGTGGTGGGCCCTGGGTGGCGCCGCCCTGCTGGGGGCGGGCGTCTACCTGTTCATGGAGTACCAGGCCTACCTGTTGCGCACCCATGTGGTCAGCATCCCGGGCGGGCTGCGTTTTGTGGCCCAGGGCTTTTCGGTAGAGGCCCGCCACGCGGCCAAAGAGCTCAAGATCATCACCAAGAATGGCCGCCACATGCGCCGGCCGCTGGATGGCGGCGATGAAGAGGTGCAAAGCGGCGCGCTGACCGTCACCATGGCCGCCGTCGGCCTGCAGATGGATGTGGCACGGATTTCGTTCAAGGCTGCGGAGGGGGACGAGGCCAAGCCCACGGGCATGAGCCGCATCACGTTCACGGCCAGTGACGAGCTGCTGCGCAAGGCCCAGAAGCGCACCGGTGGTGAGCGCTGCGAGCTGCGCCTGGACCGTGTGCCCGACCCCATTGCCAATGGGTTTCAGCAGTTTGCAAGCCCCCTGCGCGCCTGGATAGAGAAGCTGGAGCAGCAACTGGCGGCCCAGGTGGAAGAGGAGCGCAAGCGCGCGCAGGAAGAGGCCGCCGCCGCGATCGGCCTGATCGTGGAGCCTGAAGAAGATCCCACCGCGCCCATGACGGATGCAGACCGCCAAAGCCGTGCCGATGCGCAATTGGAGAAATGGCGGGCGGTGGCCGGTTTCAAAGGCACGGCGACTGAAATGCACTTTGACGAGCGCGGCAATATCATCTGGTTGATCGACCTGGACCCCACGGGCAAAGTCATTTTGCATGCCGGCAAGCGCACCTTCCACGGAAGCCTCAAGGGTGGCAGCGTCAATGGTTTCGGGACTGAGTTGGAGGTTGCTGTGCGAGACGAATATTGGTCAGAGGACGACCCGCGCCTGGCGGCCTTCCGGGTCTTGGGGGGTAGCAAACCTGAAATCCGCCGTGCCTGGAAGGAGCGGCTGGAATTGCTGATCCAGAGCTCTGTCAGCCAGTCGGGCCAGCAACAGCAGCAACGCTGAGGCCCTGTCCACCCCATCGAGATTGTCATGACGCTGACCGAACTGAAATACATTGTGGCCGTGGCCCGTGAGCGCCACTTCGGCAAGGCCGCGGAGGCCTGCTACGTGTCGCAACCCACGCTGTCGGTTGCGGTCAAAAAGTTGGAAGAAGAGCTGGAAGTCAAGCTCTTCGAGCGCAGCGCCAACGAGGTCACCGTGACCCCGCTGGGCGAGGAGATCGTGCGCCAGGCGCAAAGCGTGCTGGAGCAGGCTGCCAACATCAAGGACATTGCCAAGCGCGGCAAGGACCCGCTGGCCGGCCCGCTGAAGCTGGGCGTGATCTACACCATCGCCCCCTATTTGCTGCCGGATCTTGTGCGCCAAGTCATCAAGCACACGCCACAGATGCCGCTGGTGCTGCAGGAGAATTTCACCGTCAAGCTGATGGAAATGCTGCGCACCGGCGAGATCGACTGCGCCATCCTGGCTGAGCCTTTCCCTGACGTGGGCCTGGCATCGGCCCAGTTGTACGACGAGCCCTTTTTGGCCGCCATCCCCATGCAGCACGCGCTGGCTACGCAGACACAGGTCAGCACTGACGAGCTGAAGAAAGAGACCATGCTGCTGCTGGGCAATGGCCATTGCTTCCGCGACCATGTGCTGGAGGTCTGCCCCGAATTTGCCCGCTTTTCCAGCGACACCGAGGGCATACGCAAGAGCTTTGAAGGCTCGTCGCTGGAGACCATCAAGCACATGGTGGCCGCCGGCATGGGCATTACCTTGGTGCCCCGCCTGAGCGTGCCC
This sequence comes from Rhodoferax sp. GW821-FHT07G04, assembly GCF_059418585.1. Classification (NCBI taxonomy): domain Bacteria; kingdom Pseudomonadati; phylum Pseudomonadota; class Betaproteobacteria; order Burkholderiales; family Comamonadaceae; genus Rhodoferax; species Rhodoferax sp. GW821-FHT07G04. The sequence goes on along the minus strand of NZ_JBWKQD010000002.1, from coordinate 1,018,910 downwards.
TCGGGCGCGCTGGTGGCCAAGACGCGCCGGCACGCCGACTCGCTGGTCAAATACCTGCCGGTCGACGATGGCCTGGGTGGCGAGCCGCCCTCGCGCCGCGTGGTGCTGGTGTGGCGGCGGAGCTTCACCCGCTACGAGGCGATTGCCGCGCTGCGCAACGCCATCTATGCCTGCGAATTGCCGGGCGTGAAACGACTCTCCTGATTCATTGATTGACTGACCGATAGGAAATAGAGGCCATGGCACATGCTGCCCAGACCGGAATCGTAGATCCGGTGCCCCGTGTTGGGCGTTATTTGTTTTTTGCTTTAGCCGATGCGACAGCACCCGCCCTGGGTGCTGCCTTGACCCGCTTGGCACCGCTGGTGGATGGCCGGGCTGCCGTGGTTGGTATGGGCCAGGACTGCGTCGCCGCACTGGGCGCCACTGTGGCAGGCCTGCGCGCCTTCCCTGATCTGCGCGGCGCACCCGCACCCGTGCCCGCCACACCCTGTGCACTGTGGTGCTGGTTGCGGGGGGATGATATGGGCGAGCTGGTCAACCTGTCACGGCGCGTGGCGCAGGCGCTGGTGCCGGCCTTTCGCCTGGACCAGGTGGTCGATGGTTTTCGGCACGGCAAGGGGCCGAATGGCCATGGCCGCGACCTGACCGGGTACGAAGACGGCACCGAGAACCCCGAAGGCGAAGCAGCCTTGGAGGCCGCGTTGGTGCACGATGGCGGGCCTGGTTTGCCGGGCAGCAGCTTTGTCGCCGTGCAGCAGTGGGCGCACGACTTCACCGCTTTTGAGGCGATGACGTCCATGGCGCAAGACCACATGGTGGGACGCCGGCGCAGCGACAACGAAGAGCTGGACGATGCGCCCGAGTCGGCCCACGTCAAACGTACGGCGCAAGAGAGCTTTGAGCCCGAGGCCTTTGTGCTGCGCCGCTCCATGCCGTGGGCCGCGGGCATGCAGGCGGGTTTGATGTTCGTCGCCTTCGGCCGCTCTTTTGACGCCTTTGAGGCGCAGATGCGGCGCATGGCGGGGCTGGAGGATGGCGTGGTGGACGCGCTGTTTCAGATGTCCAAGCCCATTACAGGCGCGTACTTCTGGTGTCCACCGTTGCGCGACGGCCGGCTGGATTTGCGGGCCGTAGGCTTGTGAGCGTGAAGCCTGTGCGCCAGAAAATCAACCTGTACCTGCAACTGATACGCTGGGACCGCCCCGCGGGCTGGCTGCTGCTGTTGTGGCCCACGCTCAGCGCGCTGTGGCTGGCTGCCGGCGGCTTTCCGGGTTGGCATCTGCTGGCCGTTTTCACGCTGGGCACCATACTGATGCGCAGTGCGGGTTGCTGCGTCAACGATGTGGCCGACCGCGAGTTTGACAAGCACGTCAAGCGCACGGCGCAGCGACCGGTAACCAGCGGCGCCGTGTCGGTGCGCGAGGCCTTGCTGCTGGGTGCAGTGCTGGCCTTGCTGGCCTTTGGCCTGGTGTTGACGACCAATGCGGTGACGGTGCTGTGGTCGTTCGCCGCACTGGCCGTGGCCGTGGTCTACCCCTTTGCCAAGCGTTTTGTATCCATGCCGCAGGCGGTGCTGGGCGTCGCCTTCAGCTTTGGCATCCCGATGGCGTTCACCGCCGTGCAAGGCGGCGATTCCCTAAGCTGGGCTGCGGTGAAAGGCAGTATTCCGGCCGAGGCCTGGTTGCTGTTGCTTGGCAACCTGTTCTGGGTATTGGCCTACGACACCGAATACGCCATGGTGGACCGAGACGATGACCTGAAGATCGGCATGAAGACCTCGGCCATCACACTGGGCCGCTGGGACGTGCCGGCCGTGATGCTGTTCTATGTGCTGTACCTGCTCATCTGGTCGTGGGTGGTTGCACCCCGCGTGCAGCCCTGGGCCTGGTGGCTGGGCGAGGCCGTGGCCTCGGTGCAGGTGGTGTGGCACTACACACTGATACGCCAGCGCACCCGAGACGGCTGCTTCAAAGCCTTCCGCCTCAACCACTGGGTGGGTGCCGCATTGTTTGCGGGCATTGCCATAGGCACCCTAGGGTGAGTAGCATGTAGGCCAACCCCCGTTTGCCTACATGCCCAACACCCTTGACACCAGCCTGGACGCAGCCGGCGCACTGCGTTCCCTGCGCCTGGCCCAGTTGTCTGCGCTGGTGGCCCTGGCCTTGTGCGTGTCGCTGCCCTTCTTCATGTACCTGGGCCAATGGCAGATGGTGGGGCCGCAAGTGGCGGGCCTGGCCATGGCGGCCCTGTGTTTTGCGCTGAACCGCCGCGGGCACACCCACCGGGCGACGCTGCTGTTGCTGAGCTCCATCACCGCCATGGCGGCCAGCCTGATGTGGCTGGGCGATGGCTTGAAGGATGCCTCTTTGCTGGTCTTTCCCGTGCTGCTGACCATGGCCGGGCTGCTGCTGGGCAAGCGGGGTTACCACGTGCTGTGGGCCTGCATGATGGGCCTATTGGCCCTGCTCACCTATGCCACCACCCAGGGCTGGCGGGCTTCGCCTGTGGCGCCCCGCAACCCAGTGGAGCTGTGGCGCGACGTGAGCCTGATCCTGGTGGTGGGTGGCTTGGCTGTGTGGACGGTGGTGGACGACATGCAAAAGACGCTGCTGTCGCTGCGAGAGCAGATCACCAAAGTGTTGGCCTCGCAGAGGCATCTGGCCTACCTGTCGCAGCATGACGCATTGACCGGCCTGCCCAACCGCTCCATGGGGCGGGACCATATCCAGCAAGCCATTGTGAATGCCACGCGCCACCGCTCACGGGTGGCCCTGCTGTTTGTGGATCTGGACAACTTCAAAGCGGTCAATGATTCGCTGGGTCACGCCGTGGGCGACGAATTTTTGAAGCAGGTGGCAATGCGGCTGGAGGGCGCGGTGCGCAAGTCCGACATCGTGGACCGGCATGGGGGCGATGAGTTCGTCATCGGCCTGACGGACATTGCCGATGTGGACGATGTGTCCAAGGCGGCCAGCAGCGTGCTGGAGAGCCTGGCGCTGCCCATCGCCATCAATGGAACCGACATCGGCACCTCGTGCTCCATCGGCATCGCCTTGTTCCCCGATGACGGTGCAGACTACGAGTCTTTGTTGCGCGAGGCGGATATCGCGATGTACCAGGCCAAGGAAGCGGGGCGCAACGCCTTCCGGTTTTTTGATGCGACGATGAATGCCAACATCCAGAGCAATCTGATGCTGCTGTCCCATTTGCGCACCGCGCTGGCCCACCACGAGTTTGTGCTGCACTACCAGCCGGTGGTCGATCTGACCAGCGGCGCCTTGGTGGGGGCGGAGGCGCTGGTGCGCTGGCAGCACCCCGAACGGGGCCTGGTGCCACCTGGCGACTTTATCCCGGCCGCCGAAAAGTCGGGCCTGATCGTGGACATGGGGGCCTGGGTGCTGCAAGAGGCCTGCAAGCAAATGGCCGTATGGCAGCGGGCAGGACGCACCCAGTTTGTGATGGCGGTGAATCTGTCGCCTGTACAGTTCCGGCGCGGCAACATCGTGGCGGTGGTGCGGGATGCACTGCAAGGCCCCGGCCTGGACCCGGCTTGCCTGGAGCTGGAAATCACCGAATCCACGCTGGTGCAGGACGCCGAAACCTTCATCGCATCGCTGCAAGAGCTCAAGGCCCTGGGGGTCAAGATTTCCATCGACGACTTTGGGACCGGCTACTCCAACCTGTCCTATCTGCAGCGCTTTGCGGTGGACAAGCTCAAGATCGACCAGTCCTTCGTCAAGCGGCTGCACCAAGGTCCGCAGGACAGGGCCATCGTCACGGCCATCATCCAAATGGCCAAGAGCCTGGGCCTGAACACCACGGCCGAGGGCATAGAGGATGAAGCAACGCGCCAGATTCTGCTGGAACTGGGTTGCCAACTGGGCCAGGGCTACTTCTTTGCCCGGCCTGTGGCCGCTGGGGCTTTTGATGCAGCGGTGGTGGGCCTGCCGTCCATCCAAAAATAACAATGCCCCACCAGCCAGGCTGATGGGGCATAGAGATTTAAGCGTGGGGTGGCTTACTTCTTGGGGGCGCTGGCGGCGGCGGCGGGTGTAGCGCCGCCGGCCTTTTCATCGGCCATGCACTTCTTGATGTGGCTGGTCTTGGCGGCACCGGCCAGCTTTTTGTCGGCGGCGGACTTCTCGCAGGTGGCACTGGCGCTGCCACCACCCGCATCGGCCACGCACTTCTTCATGAAGCTGGTTTTCGCGGCGCCGGCCAATTTCTTTTCGGCGGCCTTGTCGCCGCAAGCGGACTCAGCATCCGCCGCATGGACCGCACCAAATGACAGAGAGAGACCCAGAGCCAGCAGGGGGAGGAATTTTTTCATCATGATCGTGTGTCCTAGGGGTTGAAGTGACAGCCGGTGCCGCCGTTGCAAGGAAAAAGCGAACGAAATCCACGCTGGGATTCAAACACACAACGCCAAAAACAACAATGTGGATGACCCACCGACCCGCCCCCGTAAAATCCCCGCATGCTGTCTGTAAAAAACGAATTATTGGAAGCGCTGGCCGCTTCCCTCGAAAAACTGTCTCCGGGCAGCGGTGCCAAGGCGGCGTTTGAGTCGCCCAAGGTGGCTGCCCATGGTGACCTGGCCACCACGGCCGCCATGCAACTGGCCAAGCCACTCAAGCTGAACCCGCGCCAACTGGCCGATAACCTGAAGGCCGAAATGCTGGCGCAGCCCGCCTTCCAACGCTGGGTCGACGCCATCGAAATCGCCGGTCCCGGATTCATCAACATCCGCTTGAAGCCCGAGAGCAAGCAGCAGGTCGTGCGTGCAGTGCTGGGCCAGGGCGCGCAGTATGGCTACCAGCCCGTGCGATCGGAAGAACAGGGCCAGCGCGTGCTGGTGGAGTTTGTGTCGGCCAACCCCACCGGCCCTTTGCATGTGGGCCACGGCCGCCAAGCCGCGTTGGGCGATGCCATCTGCAACCTGTTTGCGACCCAGGGCTGGAGCGTGCACCGCGAGTTCTACTACAACGATGCCGGCGTGCAGATCGAAACTCTGACCAAGAGCACGCAGTTGCGCGCCAAGGGCTTCAAGCCCGGCGACGACTGCTGGCCCACCGATCCCGACAACCCCGCCAGCAAGGCCTTCTACAACGGTGACTACATCCAGGACATCGCCGACGATTTCCTGGCCAAGAAAACCGTGCAGGCCGACGACCGCAGCTTCACGGCCAGTGGCGATGTGGAGGACCTGGAGTCCATCCGCAACTTCGCCGTGGCCTATCTGCGCCACGAGCAGGACAAGGACCTGCAAGCCTTCAACCTGAAGTTTGACGAGTACTACCTGGAGTCCAGCCTGTACACGAGCAACCGCGTCGAACAAACGGTGGGCAAGCTGGTCGCCAATGGCAAGACCTACGAACAGGACGGCGCGCTGTGGTTGAAGTCCACCGACTACGGTGACGACAAGGACCGCGTCATGCGCAAGAAGGATGGCACCTACACCTACTTCGTGCCGGATGTGGCCTACCACATCAGCAAATGGGAGCGTGGCTTCACCAAGGTCGTCAACATCCAGGGCACAGACCACCACGGCACCATCGCCCGTGTGCGCGCCGGACTGCAGGCGGCCGATGTGGGCATTCCCCAGGGCTACCCCGACTATGTGCTGCACACCATGGTGCGCGTGGTCAAGGGCGGCGAAGAGGTCAAGATCAGCAAGCGGGCTGGCAGCTATGTGACGCTGCGCGATCTGATCGAGTGGACCAATAAGGACGCTGTGCGTTTCTTCCTGCTCTCCCGCAAGCCCGACACCGAATACACCTTTGACGTTGACTTGGCGGTGCAGAAGAACAACGACAACCCGGTCTACTACGTGCAGTACGCCCATGCCCGCATCTGCTCGGTGCTGGCCGCCTGGGGCGGTGATGTGGCCAGCCTGCAAAGCGTGGACCTGTCGGCCCTGCAAAGCCCGCAAGCCCAGGCGCTGATGTTGTTGCTGGCCAAGTACCCTGAGATGCTGACGGCCGCAGCCGTAGACGAAGCGCCACACGATGTGACCTTCTACCTGCGCGAACTGGCCGCCTGCTACCACAGCTACTACGATGCCGAACGCATCCTGGTGGACGAAGAAGCGGTCAAGCTGGCCCGCCTGGCCCTGGTCGCGGCCACGGCCCAGGTATTGCACAATGGCTTGGCAGTGTTGGGCGTCAGCGCCCCGCAAAAAATGTAGTTGACAACGAAGGTAGCGCATGAAGCAACAGCGTGGCGGAACAATTCTGGGGTTCATCATCGGCATCGTCATTGGCCTGGCTGCGGCCTTGGGCGTGGCCGTCTATGTGACCAAGGTGCCGGTGCCCTTCATGAACAAAGGCCAGAGCCGCTCGGCCGACCAGGACGAGGCCGAGGCCAAGAAGAACAAGGACTGGGACCCCAACGCCCCGCTGTATGGCAAGAACCCCGCCAAGGCCGCGGCACCTGCGGCTTCTGCAACAGCCACCAACAAGTCTGCAGACCCCAGCAAGGCCGATCCCAAGGCGGACCCCAAAGCAGCTGCGGCCAAGCCCGACGCAAAGCCTGACGCCAAGGGCGAGGTCAAGCCCGCCGTCTCGGCCGACCCCTTGGGTGATCTGGCCAAGGCCAAGGGGGCAGGCCCCAGCACCACGTCAACCAGCACCGAGCCATTCATCTTCTTTGTGCAGCTTGGGGCATTCCGTACCGCGGAAGATGCCGAGGCCCATCGGGCCAAGCTGTCCTTGAGCGGCATCGAGACCAAGATTACCGAGCGTGAGCAATCGGGTCGCGTCGTGTTCCGTGTGCGCACCGGGCCTTTCGACACCAAGGAAGACGCCGAGCGTAACAAGGAAAAAATGGAGAAGGCGGGCCTGGAAACCTCTTTGGTGCGTGTACAGCGTTAAGCACCCAGCCCCAGCGCAGGGAACTAATGTCCTGGCTCCCGGTCACAATGGCACAAATTTTTTGGAGTGGTCTTGCATGAATAAGATGATGAAACGCCGTGAATTTACCCAAGCGGCCGCTGGTGCCGCCCTGGCTTCCAGCGCCTGGTTCTCGCCCTCGGCGCAGGCACAGGCTTCCAAGTTCTCTGCCGGCAAGGACTACCACATCCTCGACACCAAGGCGCCCGTTGAGGCCCCGGCTGGCAAGATCGAAGTGGTGGAGTTCTTCTGGTACAGCTGCCCCCACTGCAATGCCTTCGAACCCACGCTGGTCAACTGGATCAAGACCCTGCCCAAGGACGTGGCCTTCCGCCGCTCCCACGTGTCCTTCCAGGACAGCTTTGTGCCGCAGCAGCGCCTGGCCCTGACGCTGGAAGCGCTGGGACTGGTGGACAAGCTGCACGCCAAGGTATTCCATGCCATTCACGTTGAAAAGCTCAAATTGGCCACCGGCGAAGAGATCGCGGAATGGGTCAGCAAGCAGGGTGTCGACAAGGCGAAGTTCCTGGAGCAGTACAACTCTTTCACCGTGCAGACCAAGGCCACACGTGCCACCCAGTTGCAAAACACCTATAAGGTCGAAGGCGTGCCGGCCCTGGGTATTGCCGGGCGCTTCTACACCGACGGCACCATGGCCGGCAATATCGAACGCGCATTGCAAGTGACCGACGCCTTGATCGCCGAAGTGCGCGCCAAACGTTAATCCAACACCGCAATAGCCGGTAGCAGAGGCCTTAGCGCATGAAGGTGCGCAAGGCCTCTGCTGTTTGCGCCGGCAATTCCTCGGGTATGAAGTGCCCCGCCGGCAAGGCCTCTCCGCTGACCGCTGCGGCGCACTGGGCCTGCCACAGATCCAGGGGTTTGAACAGACGCTGCACCACGCCGCGTGCACCCCACAGCACCAAGGTTTCGCAAGCGATCTTCTCGCCATGCGCACGGCTTGCACGGTCATGCTCCAGGTCGATGCCGGCACTGGCGCGGTAGTCTTCGCACGCGCTGTGGATGGCCTCGGGGCGGCAGAAGGCGCGCTCGTATTCGGCCAGTGCCTGTGGCTCGATGTGTGCCAGACCGCCAGCGCCCCAACCGCCCAGCTTGTGGTGCAGATAGGCCATGGCATTGCCGTCAATCATCTCCTCGGGCAAGGGGCTGGGCTGTATCAGGTGGAACCAGTGGTAGTAGGCAGTGGCAAACGCCATGTCGGTGCGGGCATACATGTCCAGTGTGGGTGCGATGTCGATGACGCACAGCTTGCGCACCCGTGGTCCATGGTCCAGCGCCAGACGGTGGGCCACGCGGCCACCCCTGTCGTGGCCTGTGAGGAAGAAACTGCCTAGCCCCAGTGCGTCGGCAACGGCCACCACATCGGCTGCCATGGCGCGCTTGCTGTAGTTGCTGTGGTCCGGCAAACCCGGCGCGTGGGACGAGTCGCCATAGCCCCGCACATCGGGCAACACCAGGAAAAAGTCGTCGCACAGCAACTGCGCCACGCGCCGCCACATCACATGGGTTTGCGGAAACCCGTGCAGCAGCACCAAGGCTGGCCGGTCTGGATTGCCCCCGCAACGGAAGAATATGTCTGCGCCATCCTTGGCAACGATGGTGCGCGTTTCGAATCCTTCAAACCAGCTCATGGCGATGGCTGTTGGCTGGCCATGAACTTTTGCAAATTGGCCGCAGCCTGCTGGCGCACCTTGTGGCGCAAAAAGGGCGACCAGCCGAGCAGCAGGCCCGGCGCCCCCAGGGCCTGGCTGGCCCAGGACCAGAAGTTGAAGCGGTCATGGTGCTGTGTGATCAGGCCCTGTGGGTCGAATGTGAATTCCGCGTCGATGCGGTTGAGCACCATGCGTCCGGTGGCACTGAAGCGGTAGTGCGCGTCCCAGTGCGCCTCGCCCGATGTGGCATCGGCCATCACGTCGCAGAACTCCAGGCGCCATGCATCCATGCCCTTGGCGCGGGTGGCTGCGATCAACATCTGCCACATGCCCATGGTCGCGGTCTTGCCCTGCAGCGTGAACACCTCGTCGGCAAAGGACACGTTGTCCGCATAGCACTGGGCCATGCCGTCGCCATCCAACTGCGCAAACGCGGTGTAGAACTTGGTGATGGTGAGCGCATTGGCTTGCATGGCATGGACCTTTCGTGTCATCCCTGGCGCGAGTGTGCCGCAAACCGGCCCCGGCGCTGAAAAATATTGAAACAAATCGATACCCCGGCGAGAGGACGCCACAGCACCACCCCGGCACGATGGAGCCCTGTTCAACACATTCCTTCAAAGGACACTTCCATGAAATCCTGGATCAAACGCAGCCTCTACAGCCTGGTGGGCGTCAGCATCGTCGTCGGTGGACTCTCTGCCTGCAGCCACCACCGCCACGAATTTGGCAGCAATATGAGCGCCGAAGACCAGGCCCAGATGCGTACCAAAATCATCGAACGCGTGGCGGGCAAGCTGGACCTGAATACCGACCAGAAGCAACGCCTCAACGTGCTGGCCGACAAGCTGCAAGAGCAGCGCAGCGCCCTGGTGGGCAAGACCACCAATCCCCGCGCCGAGATGCAGGCCCTGGTGGCGGGTGAGAAGTTTGACCGCAGCCGTGCCCAGACCCTGCTGACGGAAAAGACCGCCGCCGTCACCAGTAAGAGCCCCGAGGTCATCAACGCCCTGGCCGATTTCTATGACAGCCTGACACCCGCCCAGCAAACCAAGGTACGCGAAGCTATGCAGCAAGGCCGCCACGGCTGGTGGCACCGGGGTTGAGCGCCAGCAGGGGAGCGATGCCATGCCACCCATGCAAGCGCTATTTGCCGGCGTGCGGGCCCACGGCCCGGCGCTGCTGGCATCCACCGCAGAGCCAGCCGCCGAGCTGCTGGCCCTGATCTGGGGCCCCCGGTTCGACCGGGAGCATGCCCAGCAGTTGGCGCGGTCTGCCGCGCACAGCCCGGCCAACCTGCAGTGTGCACTGGCGCTGGCGGCCGATACCTTTGACCGCTTGCCCGCGCCGCGCCAGCAGCGGCTGCGCCAGGCCGTTTACTACCACGCCGCTGGTACGACAATCGGCGCATGACGACGATGCGCATCCTGTTGATTGACGACGATGAGCAGTTGGGCGAGCCGCTGGCCGCCTACTGCGCCCGCTTTGAAATGCAGCTCAGCCACGCCACGCGCCCCAGCACCGGCCTGGCCCAGTTGCGCCAGGGCGGGTTCGATGCCGCCATTCTGGATGTGATGCTGCCCGAGATGGACGGCTTTGAGCTGTGCCGCACGATACGCAAAGAGAGCGATATCCCGCTGATCATGCTGACGGCACGCGGCGATGTCATGGACCGTGTGGTCGGCCTCGAGCTGGGGGCCGATGACTATTTGCCCAAGCCCTTCGAGCCGCGTGAGCTGGTCGCACGCCTGCAGACCGTGCTGCGCCGCCGCCAGCCGAATGGCAATAGCACGGCATCCGCAACACCCGTCGCCGCCGATGGCCGCCTGCTCTTCGAGGGGCTGGTGGTGGACGCCACCACCCGCAGCGTGCAGTGCCTGGGCCAGAGCATCGAGCTGACCAGCACCGAATTTGACCTGCTGCACCTGCTGGCCCGCGAGCCCGGCAAGGTCTTCCACCGCGACGACATCCTGAACCAGCTGCGCGGGCATGAGGCAGACCTTTACACACGGGCCGTGGACATTGTGGTCAGCCGCCTGCGCAAGAAGCTGGAGCCGTTGGACGCGATCAAGACCCTGCGCAACGCCGGCTATGCGCTGGCGCTGCGTGCGCAGAGCCCCAGCCAGACCCGCCATGCATAAGCTGCGCCGCCACTGGCACCGCCGGGCGCGGCATGCGCTGGGGCATTCGCTGCGCTGGCGCTTGCTGACGCTGTTTCTGCTACTGGCCATGGGCCTGGCCGCCACCTTCACCTTTGGCATGCAAAAGGCGCTGAGCGTGGGCTGGCGTGTGGCGGCCCGCCCGCTGGTCAGCGATTACGTGGACCGGCTGGTGGCCGAGATCGGCAGCCCGCCCAGCATTGAGCGCGCCCAAGCGCTGACCCAGCGCCTGCCGCTGAGCGTGCAGATCGCCGGGCCGGTGGTCAATTGGCGCAGCAACCCGCAGTCGGAGATGTTGCCCCACCACCATGGCGAGATGCGCGATGAATGGCAGGACGGCCCACCGCGCCTGTTGTCGCGCACCACGGCCGACGGCCATCGCATCGCGCTGGGCATCAGCACCGCCGCCTGGGAAAACCAGCCCCACCGCATAGGCTGGATGACACTGGCCGGCATCCTGGCGCTGACTGCGCTGGCCTATGGCTACATACGCCGCCTGCTGCGCCCGCTGGACGACATACGCGACGGCGCCCAGCGTTTTGGCAGCGGAGACTTTGCCCAGCCCATACCGGTGCGCCGCCGCGATGAGTTGGGCCAACTGGCCACCGACGTCAACACCATGGCGCGCAGCATCCACCAGATGCTGGAGGCCAAGCGCGGCCTGCTGCTGGCCATCAGCCACGAACTGCGCAGCCCGCTCACCCGCGCACGCTTGAACACCGAGCTGTTACCGGAGGAAGGCGATGTGGCCGCACGCCGCGAGGCCTTGCTGCGCGACCTGGGCGAGATGCGCGACCTGGTCACCGACCTGCTGGAAAGCGAACGCCTGGGCCAGGGCCATGCCGCCCTGCAACTGGAGCCGGTGGACTTGGCCGAATTGATCCAGGAGGTGGCCCAGGCCGCTTCAACAGGCGCTGCGCCTGCCGTGGACTTGGAATTGGCGCCCGATCTGCCGCCGCTGCAACTGGACCGCACGCGTATGCGCCTGCTGCTGCGCAACCTGCTCGACAACGCGCTGCGCCACAGTGTCGGCGCAGACCAGCCGCCCAGCATCCGGCTGCACCAACACGTCGATGAGGCGGGGCGGGCCACCGCGTGCGTATCGGTGCGCGACTACGGCCCCGGCGTAGACGACATGGTGCTACCGCACCTGGCCGAGCCTTTCTACCGGCCCGATTCCGCGCGGGGCCGCACGGCTGGCGGCGTGGGCTTGGGGCTATATCTGTGCAAGCTGGTGGCGCAGGCCCATGGTGGGCGGTTGACCTTGCGCAATGCCAAGCCGGGGTTGGAGGTTAGTGTGGATCTGTCCCCTCAGTTGGGCGCAACACCCTCACGCTAGAGCCTGGGCGGCATAGCGTTCTGCGCAGGTAAAGGAGGAGCCCGCGCAGCGGGCGGGGGACACGGAGCAGAACGCTATGACGTCCAGGCGCCTCAGGCTTTGTGGCGCTTATTGTCTTTCTTGGACTTCTTCGGTTTCTTCGGCCTAGCCGGTGAACCGTCGTCCGCGCAACGCCCATCCAGCTCTGCCTCCACCCGCTCACACAGCGTCTGCAGAATCTTGATGCGGGCGTAGTTCTTGTCGTTGGCCTCCACCAGCGTCCATGGCGCATTGCCCGTGCTGGTGCGTTCCACCATGTCGCAGACGGCCAGCTGGTAAGCGTCCCACTTCTTGCGGTTGCGCCAGTCTTCTTCGGTGATCTTGAAGCGCTTGAAGGGAATCTGCTCGCGCGCCTTGAAGCGTTTCAGCTGCTCCTGCTGGCTGATCTGCAGCCAGAACTTGACGACGATGGCGCCCGACGCGGCCAGCTCGTGTTCGAAGTCGTTGATCTCGGTGTAGGCGCGCAGCCAGTCGGCTTCGCTGCAAAAGCCTTCGACCCGCTCCACCAGCACGCGGCCATACCAGGTGCGGTCGAATATCGTCACCCGACCCTTGCGCGGCACATGGCGCCAGAAGCGCCACAGATAGGGCTGCGCGCGTTCTTCCTCGGTTGGCGCAGCAACCGGGATCACCTGGTATTGGCGCGCGTCCAGCGCCGCGCTGATGCGCCGGATTGCGCCGCCCTTGCCGGCGGCGTCCGCGCCCTCAAATGCGCACACGAGGGAACGACCCTGGAAGCGTGGATCGCGCATCAGCTCGGCCAGCCTTCCTTGCCAGTGGGCGAGCGCGTCCTCATAGTCTTTGTCGGCCAAGGCGAGCGTGAGGTCCATCGTCGACAGCACGGTGCGGCCATCGGTGTCCACGCGCACCAGTGGTGCCACCGGCGTGTCCTGTTCGTCGGTGCTGGCCAGCTTCTTTTGCATGGATTGCAGCAGGATCTGCGCTACGGTCAGTGAGCGGTAGCGGTCGTCCGTGCCTTCGATCACCATCCACGGCGCCCACGGCGTGTTGGTCATGCGCAGCAGGTGGCCGGCCACGTCTTGCAGTTTGTCGTACGTCTTGAGCCGGTCCCAGTTCCACTGCGTCACACGCCAGGCGGTGCGCGGGTCTTTCTCCAGCGCCTTCAGGCGTTTGGCCTGGCCTTCCTTGGTCAGGTGGAACCAGAACTTCAGCACCAGCGCGCCCTCATCCACCAGCATGGACTCGAAACGGTTGATCTGGTCGGCCTGGGCATCCAGCTCTTTGAGCGAAATCTCGTCTTCGATGCGCTGGCGTATCGGCTCCGAATACCACGACCCGGCGAAGATGCCGACCCGCCCCTTGGGCGGCAGCGAACGCCAGTAGCGCCACATGGGCGGGCGCTCGCGCTCCTCGTCAGTGGGCTCAGAGAAAGCCAGCGTGGACAAAAAGCGGGCGTCCATCCATTCGTACAGCACATTGATGGTCTCGCCCTTGCCGGCGCCATCCTGCCCGCTGACCAACACGATGACCGGAATCTTCTTGTTCTCGTGCAGGTCTACCTGTGCAGTCAGCAGCGCTGCGCGCAGGGCCGGGACTGCGGCCTTGTAGGCAGCTTTGGTGATGGTGTGGCCGATTTCTGCGGATTCGAACATGGGCATGTCTCCTGCTGATTGGCCAAGCCATTCTAGGCCGGGGGGTTGGAGCGGACAGGCATTGATGGAAATGGAGCCTAGCCCTTGTACATACTGAATATGTAGCTATAAAAATAGAAGCGCCCTAAAAAGCCCGGGGTACCAGAAGCGATTGTGGCGCTATGCTCAGTACAATCGTCCAGGCTCCACCCGAGCAAGTTCCGTGCCTTTATGAAAAAACCACCCCAACTTCTGCTGTTCCTGGCCGTTTGCACGGCGCTTGCCATGCCCGCCTGGGCAGAAAAGGCCGACCGCAACAAGCCTATGAATCTCGAAGCCGACACCATGCGCTACGACGATGTCAAACAGCTCACGATCTTCCATGGCAACGTGGTAATGACCAAGGGCACGATCCAAGTCCGCGCCGCCCATATTGATGTGCGCCAGGACGCCGACGGCTATCAGTTCGGCGCTATTTCCGGCTCGCCGGAGCGGCCGGCGTTCTTTCGGCAAAAGCGCGAGGCCCTGGACGAATTCATCGAGGTGGAGAGCGAGCACATTGACTACGACGGCCGTGCCGATATTGTTAAATTCACCGGCAAGGCCCAGTTGCGCCGCCTGCGCGGTGGCGCAGTGGCCGACGAAATCAGCGGCGCGGTCATTGTGTATGAGAACCTGACCGATAAATTCAGTGTGGATGGCAGCAGCGCCGCCAGTGCAAAAACCAGTGCCAGCGCACCCGCGCCCGGCGGCCGGGTGCGAGCCATGCTGACGCCCAAGCCCGAAGCTGCTGCCTCTGCACCGGCGGCGGGCAAGGCGGCATCCCAACCCAGCCCCAACCTGCGCGCCACGACGACATTGGGGGGAACCCCCCAGTGAGCGATGTGGTGGTGGCCGCAGACAGCGGCGAAAGCAGCAAAGACACAGATAGCAGCGCCAACGGCAGCGGCGCGGTGGATTCGACCCTGGGCCGGCTGGAGGTCAGCCATATCCAGAAGTTCTACGGCAAGCGCCAGGTGGTCAAGGATGTGTCCCTGACGATGCGTACCGGCGAGGTCGTGGGGCTGCTGGGGCCCAATGGCGCGGGCAAGACCACATCCTTCTACATCATCGTCGGCCTGCTGCGTGCCAGCGCCGGCGACATCACGATAGATGGCCACTCCATCGAGCACATGCCCATCCACCGCCGTGCGCGCCTGGGGCTGGGCTACCTGCCACAAGAGGCGTCGATTTTCCGCAAGCTCAATGTCGAGGAAAACGTGCGCGCCGTGCTGGAGTTGCAGCACGACGAGGCCGGCAAGCCGCTGAACAACGCCGAGATCGAGCGGCGCCTGACCGCGCTGCTGCAAGACCTGCGCGTCGAGCATCTGCGCGAATCACCGGCGCTGGCGCTGTCGGGTGGTGAGCGCCGCCGTGTGGAGATCGCCCGCGCGCTGGCCACGCGGCCCCGCTTCATCTTGCTGGACGAGCCCTTCGCCGGTATCGACCCGATTGCCGTCATTGAAATCCAGCGCATCATCAATTTCCTGAAGTCGCGCGGCATTGGTGTGTTGATCACCGACCACAACGTGCGCGAGACCCTGGGTATCTGCGACCACGCCTACATCATCAGCGACGGCCGCGTGCTGGCCCAGGGCACGCCTTCCGAGATCGTGGACAACGCCGACGTGCGCCGCGTGTACCTCGGCGAACACTTTCGGATGTGATGAAACAGGGGCTTTCTTTACGCGTCTCGCAGCACCTGGCGCTCACGCCCCAGTTGCAGCAGTCCATCCGCCTGCTGCAACTCTCCACACTGGAACTCAGCCAGGAAGTGGAGCAGATGCTGGACGAAAACCCCTTTCTGGAACTGACCCAGGACGAGGCCGTGCGCGAGGAGTTTGGCCTGGCCCAGGCCGATACGCCGGTCAGTGCGGGGGAGCGTGAATCCGAAGTTGCTTCCAATTCCGTAGCGGACTATCCAGATTCCACGGGGGCTAGCAGCACAAAGGACGAAGACACCACCCCGCTGGGCAGCGGTGACGACGAACCCAGCTGGGACGGCGACGGCACAACCGAACTGGTGCCCGACGACGGCGAATGGGGCACGGATGCCAAGGCCCGCACCAACAACCTGGGTGACGACGAAGACACCGACGCCACCGAACTGGCCCGTACCCAGGAGTCGCTGCAGTCTTTCCTGCACCGCCAGGCGCTGGGCCTGCGCCTGGGCGAGGTGGATGCCAGCGCGCTGCGCTTTCTGATCGAGTCGCTGAACGACGACGGCTACCTCGAAGACCCGCTGCCCGAGCTGGCCCGCAGCCTAGCCGGTGACGCGGATGAAGAACAGCTGGAAGACCTGGTCCACCACTTCACGGTCGCCCTGGGCCTGCTGCAAAGCCTGGAGCCTGCTGGTGTGGGCGCCCGCGACCTGGGTGAATGCCTGCGCCTGCAACTGCGCGCCCAACTGGACGACGCGCTGGACCCGCCCGAGCCCGAGCAGGCCGCACTATTGGCCTTGGCGCTGCGCATCTGCGCCCAGCCCATGGACCTGCTGGCCCGCCGCGATGTCAAGACCCTGGTGCAGCGCTGCAACGGCACCGACGCACAGACGCGCGAGGCCATCACGCTGATCGCCCGCCTGGAACCCAAGCCCGGCCGCCGCTTTGTGGATGTGGAGCGCAACATCGTTGTGCCCGATGTGCTGGTGGTGCCCGTGGGCAAGGTGCGCCCCGGTGTCAACCCGCAGTTCCGCGTGATGCTCAACCCCGAGGTCATGCCCAAGCTGCGCGTGCACGACATTTATGCCAACGTGCTGCGCAACCACCGTGGTGGCGGCAAGGACAGCGCCAGTTACGCCGGCCTGCAGCAGCGCCTGCAAGAGGCGCGCTGGTTCATCAAGAACATCCAGCAGCGCTTTGACACCATCCTGCGCGTCAGCACCGCCATCGTGGACCGGCAAAAAAGCTTCTTCACGCACGGCGAGCTGGCCATGCGCCCCCTGGTGCTGCGCGAGATTGCCGACGAACTGGGCCTGCACGAGTCCACCATCAGCCGCGTCACCACCGCCAAATACATGGCCACGCCGTTCGGCACCTTCGAGCTGAAATATTTCTTCGGCTCCGGCCTGGGCACAGAGTCCGGCGGCAATGCGTCCAGCACGGCCGTGCGCGCACTCATCAAGCAATTCATCAGCGCCGAAAGCGACAAAAAGCCCTTGAGTGATAACCAGATTTCCGAGATGCTGAAAGAGCAGGGCATCGAATGCGCCCGCCGCACGGTTGCCAAATACCGCGAGGGGCTGAAGATTGCTCCCGCGTCGTTGAGGAAGGCTTTATGAACTCACTCCAAATCTTCCTCCCCTGCGCCGCCGGCGTAGAAGACCTGCTGGCCCATGAGGTGCACGACCTGACCGGTTTGATGGGCCAGGACCTGCTGACACGCCGTGGCGGGGTGATGGCCCAGGCCTCGTGGCGCGACGCGCTGCGGCTCAACTTGCACAGCCGCTTGGCCCAGCGCGTGCTGGTGCAGCTGAACTACACGGAATACCGCACCGAACAAGACCTGTACC
This sequence comes from Rhodoferax sp. GW821-FHT07G04, assembly GCF_059418585.1. NCBI lineage: Bacteria > Pseudomonadati > Pseudomonadota > Betaproteobacteria > Burkholderiales > Comamonadaceae > Rhodoferax > Rhodoferax sp. GW821-FHT07G04. Next base: position 1,001,665 of record NZ_JBWKQD010000002.1, on the reverse strand, counting down.
GCGCCGCCAGCGACGTGGCGTGGGAGATCTGGTTCACGCCCCAGCAGTCGATCAAGGTCGAGGTGACGGCCCAGCACAGCCCGCTGAACAGCCTGAACTTTGCCGCGCTCAAGATCAAGGACGCCGTTTGCGACCGCTTCCGCGCCAAGGCCCACGGGGTGCGCCCGGACGTCAACACCCAGTGGCCCGATGTGCGCATTTATGCCCACCTGACCACCGACACTTGCTCGCTGTATATCGACACCTCGGGCGAGCCGCTGTTCAAGCGCGGCTGGCGCGAGGACAAGGGCGAGGCGCCGCTGAAAGAGACGCTGGCCGCGGCCATGATTGCCGCCTGCGGCTGGGCCGAGGGTGACGATGATCTGTTGCCGCTGTACGACCCCTGCTGCGGTAGCGGCACCATTGCCATCGAGGCCGCGCAGATCGCCTGCAACATCGCACCGGGCAGCCTGCGCCGCTTTGCGTTTGAGAAATACATTCCGTTCCAGCAACACGTCTGGGACGCCATCAAGGCCGAAGCTGCCGCTGCCGTCGTCAAGCCGGGACCCGACCAGGGGCCATTGATTTTTGGCAGCGATGTGTCCCACCGGATGGTGGACTTTGCCCAGCGCAATGCCGAGCGCGCCGGTGTGGCCGATGTCGTCGAGTTCCGCGGTGGCGACGCGTTGCAACGCATGCCGCCCACCGATGTGCCCGGCTTGCTGCTGCTCAACCCACCCTATGGTGACCGTATTGCCGTGGCGGGTGTCAGCGGGGCCGGAGCCCGGCGCGCAGGACCTGCGCACCGGCAGGCTGGTGGCGATCTGCCGTCGCCAGACTACGAGGCCTCCAGCGCCGGCAGCCACCCCGTCAGCGGCGCGCGCGAGCAGGCCGTGACCGAGGACGGCGGCGAATTCTTCAGCCAGTTGGCCACCCACTGGAAGAAAAACTTCAGCGGCTGGACCGGCTGGATACTGACGCCCGACCTCAAGTTGCCCAGCAAGATGCGCCTCAAAGAATCCCGCCGCGTCCCGATGTGGAACGGGCCGATTGAGTGCCGGATGTTCAAGTTTGAGATGGTGAAGGGAACGGCGCGTGAGCGCAAATAAGGTCATCCTGGACACCAACATCGTCCTGGACACCTTCGTCTTCAACGACCCCGCCGCCCAAACTCTGCGCGACGCCTTGCAAGCTGGCACCCTGCAATGGATCGCCACCCCACCCATGCGCGAGGAACTGGCCCGGGTGCTGGGCTACCCCAAGATCGCCCAACGCTTGGCCTACTACCAACTGCAGCCCAGCGACGTGCTGGCCCATTTCGACACGCTGGTCCAGACGCAAGCGGTTGCCGCCAAGGCACCTATCGTCTGCAAAGACCCGGACGACCAGAAGTTCATCGACCTGGCCGTGGCACACCAGGCCCTGGTGCTGAGCAAGGACAACGCCGTGCTCTGTATGAAAAAAAGGCTGCTAGCCCTCGGCGCTGCTGCGCAGGCAGCTATTGAAACCGTAGCAAACTAGCTGGAGCACCTCTGGCGGATGCGTGCCACTCAGGCGGTCGTCAGCGCCTGCGGCATCTCCGCCTGCAGCGTGAAGCTCTGGGGTGCGGACCGTGGCCAGGTATGGCGGTAGATCACCGGCAGGGCCTGCAGGTCACTCTCCAGCAGCGCGCGATCGGGCAACTGTGTCAGTATCAGTTGGGCCAGGGATTGCACCTTGTGGTCGCCCGAGCGGCGCACGATGTGGTGGGCCGTGATCTCGCCCGGGTGTTCTACGCCGGCGGCCTGTACCAGCTCTTGCAAGGCATGCAGGGTCTGCTGGTGGAAGTTGTAGACACGCGTGGCCTTGTCAGGCACCACCAGGGCCTGTTGGCGAATCGGGTCTTGTGTGGTCACGCCGGTGGGGCAGTGGCCGGTGTGGCAGGTCTGGGCCTGCAGGCAACCCAGCGAGAACATGAAACCGCGCGCGCTGTTGCACCAGTCGGCGCCCAGGGCCATCATGCGGGCGATGTCAAAGGCGCTGACCACCTTGCCGGCGCAGCCCACCTTGACCTGCTCGCGCAGACCCACGCCGCGCAACGTGTTGTGCACCAATAGCAGGCCCTCTTGCAGTGGCGAGCCTACGTGGTCCGTGAACTCCACCGGCGCGGCGCCGGTGCCGCCTTCGGCCCCGTCCACCACAATGAAGTCGGGCGTGATGCCGGTGGCCAGCATGGCCTTGACCATTGCAAACCACTCCCAGGGGTGGCCTATGCACAGCTTGATGCCGGTGGGCTTGCCGCCCGACAACTCGCGCAGGCGGTCCACAAACTCCATCATCTCAATCGGCGTGGAAAACGCGCTGTGCGATGCGGGCGAGATGCAGTCCACGCCGACCGGCACGCCGCGGGCCTCGGCAATTTCGGGCGTCACCTTGGCACCGGGCAGCACGCCGCCGTGGCCGGGCTTGGCGCCTTGGCTGAGCTTGATCTCGATCATCTTGACCTGTGGATCGCGGGCATTGGCGGCAAACTTTTCCGGGTTGAAGCTACCGTCGTCGTTGCGGCAGCCAAAGTAGCCCGAGGCCACCTCCCAGATCAGGTCGCCACCGTGCTTGCGGTGGTGGGTGGAGATGGAGCCCTCGCCCGTGTCGTGCGCAAAGCCGCCGCGCCTGGCGCCGGCATTCAGCGCCTGGATGGCGTTGGCACTCAAGGCCCCAAAGCTCATGGCCGAGATGTTGAACACGCTGCAGCTATAGGGCTGGGCCCGCCCAGCGCCAATCAGCACCCGGAAATCGTGCGAGTCCAATTTGGTAGGGGCCAGCGAATGGTTGATCCACTCATAGCCCTCGGCATGCACGTCCAGCTGCGTGCCAAAAGGGCGCTTGTCCGGGTCACCCTTGGCGCGCTGGTAGACCAGGGAGCGCTGGGCGCGCGAGAAGGGGTTGGACTCGGTGTCGCTCTCGATGAAATACTGGCGGATCTCCGGCCGTACAAATTCCAGCATGAAGCGGATGTGCCCGATGATGGGGTAGTTGCGCAGGATGGAGCGCTTGTTCTGGCGCAGGTCATAGACCCCGGTGGCCACCAGGGCGCCAAACAGCAGGAAGGCGGGTATGCCCACGCCAAAGGCCACCAGACTGAAGACGCTGAGCAAGAGGCCAAAGCAACTGAGGCCCATCACCGTATAGCGCACCGGAAAAATCGAGTCGAGGTAATTCAGCATCACCCGACAATAGCAGGCAAATGTAAAAATGCAGAATGGTGTAAACCCCGCTCTGTGCCGCCCCATCCACACACCCCAGCGAGTTCCCTATGACCTCCACCAACACCCCTGACACACCCGCATCCGAGAACCCCGGAGCAGAACCCGGCGATTGGTCCGACGCCGTGAGCCCGGAACAGTTTGACACCCTCGACGCCATCCTCGACGACCTGCGCACCCGTTACGACGAAACCCCGCAGTGGGAGTTTTGCGAGGGTTTCATGGCGGCCCTGATCTGCTGCCGCCGCGCCATCCCCCAGGCTGAATACCTGGATGTGCTGCTGGCCGTGGCAGACGATGGCGCGGGCGATGCACCGCAGGTGGTGCAAGACGGCGAGGCCGCGCCGGAGGCAGGTGGCTCTTTCGCCGACGCAGCCCAGCGTGCGCAGTTCCTGCAAATCTGGGACCAGCGCTGGGCCGAGATTAAGACCGCGCTGGATACCCCCACCGAGACCTTGGAAGACGCCATGGCTTACCACCCCGAGGTGCTGGACGTGCGTGGCACATTGGCTGGCCTGCCCGAAGCCGAGCGCGCCGACCTGCGCGACGAGGTGTTGCCGGCCTTCGCGCAGGTCTGGGCCCTGGGATTCATGTATGCGGTGGAAGCCTGGCCCGAAGAGTGGGCCGAGCCCAGCGACAAGAAGGCCGCCAAATGGCATGACATAGCCCTGCAAGCCGTTGTGGCCCTGACCGAAGACGACGAGGGCGAGCCCGAGTTGTCCCCCTTCAGCGACGACGGTCCGCCGTCCGTCAGCGTGGACCGACTCAATGCCTTTGGCGACGCCGTATGGTCGGTGTACGACTTGCGTGAAATCTGGCGCAACATCGGCCCGCGCGTGGAGACATTGCGCCGCACCGATGTGCCCGGGCGCAACGACCCCTGCTACTGCGGCAGCGGCAAGAAATACAAGAAATGCCACGGCGCCTGAGCGGCTGAATATCTGGTTGCCACTACCGTAGAGGCACGCTAGGATGTGCCACACACGCGGCACAGTTGCAATGCGCGTTCACGCCGCCAACCGCGGTGGGGTCCCCATCTTTTTGGAGTCGTCGAATGAACATTTCTTCCTGGACCGTGCGCGCGCGGCTAACCATTGGCTTCGGCGTGGTGTGCGCTCTTATGTTGCTGATGATGGGCGTGGGGCTGTTTTCCATGGCCCGTATCGAAGCCGATGTGGTGAACATCACCGATGACCGCCTGCCCAAGATCGACGCCACCAACACCATACTGACCCAGGTCGGCGATATTTCCACGGCACTGCGCGACATGATGCTGACCGCCGATGGGGTCGAGCGACAGAAGCAGACTGACAACATCACACAGGCCCGGGCCATCATCAAGAAGAATGTGGAGCTGCTGGACCAACTGGTGGTTGCGCCCAAGGGCATTGAGTTGCTGAAGGAACTCAAGGCGCAGCGGACCAAGTACATCGCAGGCCAGGACAAGCTCATGGACTTGGTCAAGACCGACAAGGCCGACGAAGCCAAGGCCTTTTTGAGCAGCGAGCTGCGTCCCAGCCAGATTGCGTACCAGACGGCCATCAAGGCCTTGACGGCCTTTCAGACCGAGTTGCTGGAGGCCTCCGCAAAGTCGGGCTCGCAAACCTATTCCAGTGCCCGTGTCATCATGATGGTGCTGGGCTTGATGGCGTTGGGCGTTGCCGCCGTGCTGGGCCTGATGATCACCCGCAGCCTGCTCAAAGAGTTGGGTGGCGAACCGGGCGAGGCTGCCGAGCTGGCCCGGGCCGTGTCGCAAGGTGACTTCACGCGCAGCATCGCAGTAAAGCCGGGCGACACGCAAAGCCTGATGGCCAGCCTCAACGCCATGCAGGGCAATCTGGCTCAGATCGTGACGACGGTCCGCACCGGGTCGGAGGGCGTGGCCACGGCCAGCGCCGAAATCGCTGAGGGCAATAACGACCTCAGTGCCCGCACCGAGCAGCAGGCCAGCGCGCTGGAAGAAACGGCGTCGTCGATGGAGCAATTGGGCTCCACCGTACGCCAGAACGCCGACTCGGCTCGCCAGGCCAACCAGTTGGCGCAAAGCGCATCCACCATCGCGGTTGAGGGTGGCAATGTTGTCGGCCAAGTCGTGGAGACGATGAAGGGCATCAACGAGTCCAGCCGCAAGATATCGGACATCATCAGCGTCATCGACGGCATCGCTTTCCAGACCAATATCCTGGCTTTGAACGCCGCGGTGGAAGCGGCCCGCGCGGGTGAGCAGGGCAGGGGCTTTGCCGTGGTCGCCAGTGAGGTGCGGTCCTTGGCCGGGCGCAGCGCTGAGGCGGCGAAAGAAATCAAGATGCTGATCAATGCCAGCGTGGAGCGGGTCGAGCATGGCACCGCGCTGGTGGATCAGGCCGGTACCACCATGGCCGAGGTCGTCAGCAGTATCAAGCGCGTCACCGACATCATGGGCGAGATCAGCGCCGCCAGCAATGAGCAAGCCACCGGTGTGGCCCAAGTGGGTGAAGCGGTGACGCAGATGGACCAGACCACGCAGCAAAATGCCGCGCTGGTGGAGCAAATGGCAGCGGCCGCCAGCAGCCTCAAGAGCCAGGCCGGTGAGCTGGTGCAGGCCGTGGCTTTTTTCAAAGTGACGGCCCAGGCCGGTGCATCCAGCATGCCCCGCACAGCGGTGCGCGCACCAGCCTCGCAGGCCAAGCCTTTCAAGGGCGATGAGCGCCGTGCGATCGGTGTGTCGTCTGCAGCTGCGCGCAAACCCGCTGCTAGTACCGCTAAACCGGTAGCTGCCGCGCCCAGTCCTGCAGCTCCACCCAAGAAGCAGACCAAGCCTGCCCCTGCGGGCGGGGATGACGACTGGGAGACTTTTTAGGCTCTCGCACGGGGCAAGGGCGGCAGAGCGTTATGCTCCGTGTCCCCCGCCCGCTGTGCGGGCTCCTCCTTTACCTACGCAAAACGCTTTGGCGCCCTGGCCCCCGGGCTGGTGTGGGGCTAGATCACCAAGGGTAGGGCTTCGGCTAAGAAGTCATAGACCGCACGGATGCGCCGGTTGGTGCGGATCTCGCGGTGCACGGCCAGCCACATCGGCAGGTCGGGAATGGGCAACAGGCCCTGCAGCACGGGCAGCACATCGGGCTGGCTGCGGGCCATGTAATCGGCTACAAAACCCACGCCCAGGCCGGCGCGCACCGCCTGCCATTGCACGATGAGGTCGTCGGTGCGCAGCGCAAAGGCCTCGCCCCCCACCGGGAAGCCCATGGCCTGAAAGCCGCGCAGGATGGCGGTGTCGGTGTCACCGCCGATCAGGTCGTGCTGCAGCAGGTCCGGTGGTTGGCGGATGGCGGTGCGCCGGGCCAGGTAGCTGCGGTGCGCATAGGCGCCTACGCCCACATTGCCGATCTTCTTGGCCACCAGCGTGCCCTGCTCGGGGCGCACCATGCGCACCGCAATATCGGCTTCGCGGCGCAGCAGATTGGACACCTGGTTGCTGGACACCAGCTCCACCTGGATGTCGGGCAGGGCCAGGCGCATGCGCGCCAGCAGCGGTGGCATCAATTGCACGGCTACGGGCTGGCTGGCGGTGATGCGCACGGTACCCAGCGTTTCGGCCTGCGCGCCGGTCAAGGTGCGGGTCAGTTGCAGGGCTCCAGCCTCCATGCCGCGGGCGGATTCTGCCAGCTGCAGGGCGGTGGCTGTGGGCACCAGGCCGCGGCCGGTGCGCTCGAACAGCACCACGCCCAGTTGGCTTTCCAACTCAGCAATATGGCGGCCCAGTGTGGGCTGGCTGGTCTTGAGCACGCGCGCGGCGCCCAGCAGGCTGCCGTGGTCCAGCGCGGCGAGGAAGGAGCGGATCAGGCTCCAGTCAAAGGCATTCGGGTTGGGCATGGGGTGGGTCGGTATTCAAAAGTGAATAACTGGTGTGAGCATATATGCAATTGTGCAAAGTGCCCAATATTTCCACAATTCCTCCATCGCTACCCAACCCAACCGCAGAGGAGTCAACACCATGCACACCGATACCACCATCGCTACCAACACCGTTCTGATCCTCGGCGCCCGCGGCCGCTTTGGCCTGACCGCCGCCCGCGCCTTTGCCGAAGCCGGTTGGCGCGTCCTCGGCCAGACACGCCCAGGGGTTGAAACGCCCCAAGAAGCAAGCATCGAATGGCTGGGCATTGATCTGAACAACACCCAAGCCCTGGCGCAAGCAGCCCAAGGCGCAACCGTGGTCGTGCATGCTTTGAACCCCGCCTACACCAACGCCGCCTGGCAAACCCAGGTGCTACCCATGACCGACGCCGCCATCGCCATCACCCGCGCACTGGGCGCCACGCTGATGGTGCCCGGTAATGTCTACAACTTTGGCGCCGCCATGCCCGCCGTGCTGCGCGAAGACACGCCGCAAACCGCCCGCACCGTCAAGGGCCAGGTCCGCATCCAGATGGAGCAGCGCCTGCAGCACAGTGGCGTGCGCAGCATCGTCATCCGGGCCGGTGATTTCTTCGGCGGTGGCAAGGGCACCTGGTTCGACACTGCCATGGTCAAGGACATCCGCAAAGGTGTGTTCACCTACCCCGGTGCACCTGATGTGTCCCGCGCATGGGCCTATTTGCCGGACCTGGCGCGTACCTTTGTGGCCGTAGCCGAGCGGCGCGCCCAGTTGCCGGCTTTTGAGGTGCTGCACTTTGCCGGCCACCGCATCACCGGCCAGCGCTGGATGGATGTGCTGGCGCCACTGGCCCAGTCCCAGGGTTGGGGCAAGAAGCCCGGCGCGGCACTGAAGCTGGCCGGTCTGCCCTGGCCCATCATCCGCATCGGTGCGCTGTTCGTGTCCACATGGCACGCGCTGCTGGAGATGCACTACCTGTGGAACACGCCCCATGCACTGGCCAATGACAAGCTGGTAGCGCTAATCGGCGCCGAGCCCTTTACGCCGCTGCCCATTGCCACACAGGCTGCGCTGGTGGATCTGGGGCTGCTGCCCGCCGTGCCGGCCCCGCGCGCAGTGAGGCTCGAAACCCAGCGCGCCGCGCTAGCCCAGTAACCCCCTTCACTCCACCGAGCACGACCATGAGCCACCATCCCTACAACCCCAAACGCGGCGAGCCTTTGCGCCGTCGCCAGTTCATACGCCTGGTTGGCGGTGGCGCGGTGTCCGCCATCGCCGTGGCTGGCACGGCGGGCCTGTCCGGCTGTGCGCAAGGCATGCCGCCCGAGGCGATTGAAGCCTGGGCCGGTCCGGGTAGCGACATCGCCCAGCAGAGCGATGTGCGGCGCTGGTTGCTGAGCTACGCCATCCTGGCGCCGCATTCGCACAACCTGCAGTCCTGGGTGGCCGACCTGCGCACGCCGGGTGAGATCACGCTGTACTGCGACCTGCAGCGTGTGCTGTCGCAGACTGACCCACTGTCGCGCCAGATCATGGTGAGCCACGGCACCTTTCTGGAATTGCTGGACCTTGCCGCGCGTGAAAAAGGTTTGCGCACCGATGTCACGTTATTTCCCCAGGGTGCCTTTGGCCCCGCCAAGCTCGACACCCGCCCGGTGGCCACGGTGCGCCTGACACCGGACGCCATGGTGCAAAAAGACCCGCTGTTCGCCTACATCCTGCAGCGCCATACCAACCGCAGCGCGTATGACATCACCCGCGCCGTGCCCGCTACAGCCTGGACGGCGATGGCGATGGCGGCGGCGGCCGGCGGCGCGGCCCCCGTGCGCACGGGCTTTGCTGGACTGGAGCAGGGCGCGGCCACGCTGGACCAGCACCGCAGCATTGCGCGGGACGCCTGGCGCATCGAGCTGACGGTGCCGCGCACCATCATGGAGTCGTTTGACGTGCTGCGTGTGGGCCAGTCCGAGATCGCTGCCCATCGCGACGGCCTGTCGCTGACGGCGCCTATGGTGGTGGCCATGGACAGGCTGGGCCTGTTCGACCGCAAAAACGCCCCCAAGCCCGACGACTACGCCACCACCAGCCAGATCCAGGCCTTCGATGCCAAACTGGCCTCCACCCCCGGCTTCTGGTGGCTGGTGACGCCGGGCAATGACCGCGTGACCCAGGTCAACGCGGGCCGCGCCTATGCCCGTGCGCAGTTGGCGGCCACGGCCCAGGGGTTGGCGCTGCACCCGCTGTCGCAGGCGCTGCAGGAGTATGCGGAGCAGCAGAAGCCTTATGCCGACATCCACGCGCTGGCCGGCGCCACCGCCAGGGGCGAGACGGTGCAGATGTGGGTGCGAGTGGGTTTTGCGCCAACCGTCGAGCCCGCGCCACGGCGGCGACTGCTGGACTTCATTCGGACGTAGGGAAAAACGTGAGAGTTAGGAGGCTGGGCGGCGGGGCGTTCTGCGCAGGTAAAGGAGGAGACCGAAGGGCGGGGGACACGGAGCAGAACGCTCCGCCGCCCAGCCTCCTAACGTAGCAGCTCAACCAGACGCCGCAGCGCATGCTGCACTGTGGCGGAACGCACCTGCGCGCGGTCACCGGCGAAGTGCTGCAGCTCAGTCACCACACCAGCCGGCGTCGCCCAGCCCAGCCAGACCGTGCCCACCGGCTTGGCCTCACTGCCACCACCGGGGCCGGCCACACCGGTCACTGCAACCGCCACCTGGGCGGCAGAGTGTTGCAGGGCGCCCTGCACCATGGCGCGCACCACGGGCTCACTGACGGCGCCGTGGCGGGTGATCAGCGCGGCGTCCACGCCCAGCATCTCGGTCTTGGCGGCGTTGGAATAGGTCACAAAGCCGCGCTCAAACCAGTCGCTGGAGCCCGCCAGGTCGGTGCAGCAGGCGGCGATCATGCCGCCGGTGCAGCTCTCGGCGGTAGCCAATGTCCAGCCATGTGCTTTGAGTAAATCGGCCGCTAGCCCTCGTGAAATATGTACATGTTGCTCCGAATTTGATAGTGAATCCGTTGCAGGCTTCATACCAGAAATCTCCACAGGGCGATGACCAGCACCGTGCAGGCGGCCGCCACGATGTCGTCCAGCATGATGCCAAAGCCGGCTTTGCGCCAGGCGGCGCGGTCGGTGGCCGGGTTCAGGTGGTGGTACAGGCCGTCGGCCCAGCCCACGGGGCCGGGCTTGACCGCGTCAAAGAAGCGAAACAGGCCAAAGGCCAGCATCTGGCCGACCAGGCCGGTGGGCATGACCAGCCACAGCACCAGCCAGAAGGCCACCACCTCGTCCCACACGATGCTGCCAGGGTCCAGTACCGCCATATTGCGCGCCGTCACGCTGCAGGCCCACCAGCCCAGCGGCAAGGACAAGCCGATCAACAGGCCCCAGCGCATGTCGTTCATCCACGGCGCCAGCACCAGGAACGCCACCCAGGCCCACAGCGTGCCAGCCGTGCCGGGTGCGATGCGCGACAGGCCGGAGCCAAAGCCCAGCGCAATCCAGTGCGCCGGGTGGGACAACAAAAAGCGCAGGCTGGGCCGCGCCACCGGCGGAGGGCGGCCGCCATCGGCCGGGAACACCGTCACCGGGTCGGCAAAGGGGTCAGGCTGGTGGGCATCTGCATTCATGGTCGGGGCGGTAACTGTGCCAGGTAGGCATCGAGCTGTTCAAAGCTGGCATTGCAGCCCTGGGTCATGGAGGCGTGGCCGGCTTTGAACGCCGCGATCTCGTCCACGGTGGCGTCATGCGGCTGCCACTCGATGCGGATGTGGGTCTTGTTGTCGCCCTCGGCAACGAATGTGGTGGTCGACAGCGTCTGCAGCGGCCAGGCGGCCGACATGGGGTGGCGCGTGATGCCGCCATTGGCATCGGAGAAGGCCACGACCATGGACAGCGTGTGCGGCGCGTCTATGGTGACAAAGGTCCATTTACCCCACATCTCAAAGCCGGTCGGCGTGCGCAGGCAGTAGTGAAATTCGCCGCCGGGGCGCAGGTCAAAGCGGCTGACCGGCATGGAGAAGCCCGTGGGGCCGAACCATTGCATCAGCGGCTCTTGCTCGGTATAGGCCTTCCACACCGCGTCCAGCGGCCCGTTGACCGTGCGGCTGATGCGAAAGGTGGCGTCGGGGTTGGTGTTGAGGGTTGTCATGGCGGGTTCCGTCGTGGCTCGTGGCAGTGGGCGGGTGTTGCGCCATTATCAGCCGCCCCCAGGCGAGGCTGCGGCACTTTTGCAGCCTCAGACGGAAGAAGGGGAGGGGGATGCCGCTTGACTGCGTTGGTGGTTGCACACAGCGTGGCTGATGGCCAGGTTTTCCAGGTGGCTGTTGCCGCCTTCGCTCAGGGGCTTGATGTGTTCCAGCGTGGCCTCTGGCGGAGCCACGGGCTGGCCGCAGACCCAGCAGGGCACGACGCCGTGCAGTTGCCGGGCTACGGTTTTGTAGATTTTGTCGCGGGTCAGTCCTAATCGGCTCATGCTGAAGTGAAGTGGTTGAAGGCTTGGAAGCTGTTGGCTAGCACGGTGCCCTGCGCATCCACCAGGCGCAGCCCCGGTGCTGGCTCGATCTGGCCTATGCAGGTGACCGGCGTGGTGCTGGTCTGGGCTGCTGCTTGCACGGCGGCGCGTTGGCTGGGCGGGGCGCAGAACACCAGCTCGTAGTCGTCGCCACCGGCCAGCACGCAGCGCAGGGCCATTTCAGCGGAAACGGTTTTGCCAAACTGGCCGCTAGCCCCCGTCAAATCTAGGTGAGATGCTAATAAACTCATAGCAACGCTGGTGTCCAGCCTGGCGCCAACGCCCGAGCGCTGCAGGATGTGGCCCAGGTCGCCGACCAAGCCGTCGCTGACGTCGGCCGCAGCACTGGCGATGCCCCGCAGTGCCAGGCCCAATGCCACGCGGGGCGTGGGTTGCTCCAGGCGCTGGCGGGCAGCGGCCAGCAGGTCGCCCGGCAACGCGATATGGCCCTGCAGCGCTTGCAAGGCCAGGCAGGCATCGCCCAGTGTGCCGCTCACATAGATGTCGTCGCCCACCTGGGCACCGCCGCGCAACAGAGCCGAGGTGGCTGGCAGGCCTGGTCGCAGGGCGGGGCCGGCGGGCACTTCGCCGAACACGGTAATGCAGATGTTCAAAGGCCCACGGGTCGTATCGCCGCCAATCAGCTCGCAGCCGTGGGCATCGGCCAACGCCAGCAGCCCTTGGGCAAACGGTTCCAGCCAGTTGGCGTCGGCCTGCGGCAGAGCCAGTGCCAGCGTAAAGGCCAGTGGCCGCGCGCCGCAGGCGGCCAGGTCGCTGAGGTTGACGGCCAGCGCCTTGTGGCCCAGGCGGTAGGGGTCGGTGCCGGCAAAGAAGTGCCGCCCCTCGACCAGCATGTCAGTGGAGATAGCCATCTGCATGCCCGGTGCAGGCTGCAACAGCGCGCAGTCGTCGCCCACGCCCAGCACAGCCCGCGGCGTGGGGCGCGTGAAGAAGCGCCGTATCAGTTCGAATTCGCCGATGGCCATGGTCGTTTGCTGCCGTCAGCCTTCTTCGCGGGCCGGGCGCAAAAAGCTCATCGGTGCCTGGCGCAGCCGCTCGAGCACGGCGCGGCGTATGCGCACGCGGCCCAGGCCGGTCACGCTGTGGGCGCGCAGGGCCACATTGAAGGCCAGGTAAAAACTCACACCCAGGTTCAGCGCGCCAATGAAGGGCAGGCTGGCGACTGCCCACCACAAGGCAGGGTTGCGCACCACATCCCAGCCCAGGCTGGCGCAGGCGGCGGCCAGTTGGCCGGTGGACAGTGTCACATGCCGCACATCCAGCCCCAGGCTGAAGAAGCCGAAGATGACCGGCAGCAGACCCAGCATGAAGCCCAGTGAAATATTGGACGCAAAGCCCGAGATATGGTCGCGCATGAAGCTCGCCCAGCGGTCGGCCCGCGCCGCGCCCAGGCGGCGGGTGATCTGCGGGTTGTAGCGTATGGCCGAGTCCAGCCGGTGCAATACAAACCAGTTTTCCACCCAGCCGGCAAAGATGCTGGCGGCAAACAGCAGCACGCCGGTGAAGGCGGCAAACAGCAGGCAAGGGCCTAATAGCGTCAAGGCATGGAAGACGTGGTCCGCTTCGGCCGCATTGATCATGGGCTTGCCGCGTAGCAGTTGCATGGCGCCCGAGATCAGCAGCACGCTCGGGAACACGACCACCACATTGCCCAGCACCGCCGCCACCTGCGAGCGCACCAGGTGGGTGACCTCGTCGACAAAATCCTTCAGCGCGCTGGCGTCGGAAAAATCGCGCAGCTTGGCGGCCATGGCCGGTGCCGTCATCGCCGGTTGTTTGGTGGCCAGCGTGCAATGCAGCAGCTGGATCAGCACAAAACTGCCCGCATAGACGACGCCGCACCAAAAGCCGTACCAGAAGGCGGTCAGGCCCACGGTCATGACCAGGAACTTCATCAGCGTGGTCAGCGCAGTCAGGGCGCCGCCGCCAGCGGCACTGCGCAGCATGGCGCGGTACTCGCCGCGGGTGCGGGTGATGTAGTGCTCGCCGCGCTCCGAGCTGCGTTCGGCCACCTTGGCGGCCAAGAGCGAGGTGCTGTGCGAAAACAGCGCACGCAGGCTGCGCTGCGACTGGCCCACGCTGGCCAGGTGCGAGAACAGCTGCGCCGTATGCACCGGACCTGGTGCGCCCATCAGGCAGTCCAGCAGCGTGCGGATGCGCAGCACGCGTTCGCGTAACTGGCGCAACCGAAACACCAAGTCCACCGAGATGCCGTGCGCGTCCAGATGGGTGTAGACGGTGGCGGCGGCATGGCGGCAGGCGTCGAGCTTGGCGCGAAAATGCTGGGCGGCCTGGGCCAGTGTGTCGGCGGAGCCGCTGCCGTCTTGCTGCGCCAGCCAGGTGTCGCGCAATGTGTCGAAGTCGGCCGCCAGCGTATGGAAGGGGCTGGCCTCCAGCGCGGGGGCGCTCATGCGCAGGCGTATCTCGGGCGAAAAGCCGGTGGCGCGGATCTGGCTGGTGCAGAAGTTGATGGCCTCCAGCAAGGTGTTTTGCCAATAGCTGAGCGTGGGGTAGGTCTGCACATCGTGGCCCGCGGCTGGGGCGCTGATCAGACGACCCAAGCGCTCCAAACTGTATTCCGACAGCTCGGCCAGCCACTGCGCATCGCGCGGGCTGGGCATGATCAGCGAGAACAGTTCCGACGCGTCGCTGGTCTCGGGCGACACCGGCAGCAGCTTGTAGTGCAGGCGGTCTACCAGCTCGCTGACAAAGGCGTTGCGCGATGCAAAACCATAGTCCGACAGCAGCGTTGTGCCATCGACCGATTCCACCAGCGTGCGCCACCAGACCTGCAGGCGCACTGTCATCTCGGGGCTGGCTTCGACCGCGTCCAGGAAGATGTCCATGCGGGCCGATGCGCTTTCGGTGGGCGCCGCGCTGCCGCGTATCCAATCGACCAGGGCGATCAGCCACAGGTGGCGCTGCACCTGCGGTGCATCCGCATCCATGGTCTGGAGCAAGGCAGCCAATGCCTGGCCACTGCCGCTGTGCTTGCCGGGCAGGGTGGGTGCCGCTACTGCGTTGGAGGGCATCAGTGCAGCGTGCGCGACCCGCCCACGCCGGACTCGCCGCTCAGCGCGTCGAGTACAAACATGGGCACATCGGCGTCAAACTTTTCACCGTCTTCGGCCACGCAGAAAAAGCTGCCGTGCATGGTACCGGTGGGCGTGCGCAGCCGCGTGCCGCTGGTGTATTCAAAGGCCTGACCGGGCTTGAGCAGAGGCTGCTGGCCGACGACGCCCAGGCCCTTGACCTTTTCGGTGTGGCCATTGGAATCGTTGATGTTCCAGGTGCGCGAGATCACCTGGGCTGCTATGTCACCGGTGTTGCTGATGGTGATGGTGTAAGCAAACACATACAGGCCTTCGTCGGGCGCGGACTGATCGGGCAGGAATTGGGGTAGAACTTCGACAGAGATTTGGTACTTGGCCATAGGGCGCAATGCTATCCGGTCCTGAAAGACAGTTTCGCGCCAAGGAATCAAGTGTTTAAACTCCAGGGATGACCTTCCGCATCGCCCCCTCCATACTCTCTGCCGACTTTGCCCGCCTGGGCGAAGAAGTCAAAAACGTCATCGCCGCCGGTTCCGACTGGATCCATTTCGACGTGATGGACAACCACTACGTGCCCAATTTGACGTTTGGCCCCATGATCTGCCAGGCCTTGAAGCCACATGCCAAGACCGTCGCCGGCGTGGCCGTGCCAATTGATGTGCATCTGATGATCTCGCCAGTGGACGCGCTGGCGGCGGCCTTTGCGGATGCCGGGGCCGACTACATCAGCTTCCATCCCGATGCGTCCAGCCACGTGCACCGCAGCATCCAGGCCATCAAGTCCAAGGGCGTCAAGGCCGGCCTGGTTTTCAACCCCGCCGAACCGCTGGATGTGCTGGACTGGGTGATCGACGACATCGACCTCATCCTCATCATGAGCGTCAACCCTGGCTTTGGCGGCCAGAGTTTCATCGACTCGGCACTGCGCAAGATCGAAGACGTGCGCAAGCGCATCACTGCCAGCGGCAAGGACATCCGCCTGGAGGTGGACGGCGGCATCAAGGCGGACAACATCCGCCGTGTGGCCGATGCCGGTGCCGATACCTTTGTGGCCGGCAGCGCCATTTTTGGAAAACCCGATTACAAGGGCGTTATCGACGCCATGCGGCAGGCGCTGGCTGCCTAGGCCACACCAACCCCGCTGCTTGGTACAGGCGACCCTTTCGCAAACCCATGCCAAGCAGTTCCATTCCATCCAAGCCTGCGGCCGAGATACCCGCTGAGACAGCGGCCGCGCAGGTGGAGCGCCTCAAACGGCTGGCCCTGGTGGCCGAGCGCAGTTCCAATGCCGTGGTGCTGGCCGATGCCGACCGCACCGTGGTCTGGGTCAACAATGCTTTTTCCGCCATGACCGGCTTGCCCGCAGAGGCCTGCCTGGGCCAGCGCATGGCCGTGCTGCTGGAGCGCGGCAATGCCGACCCCACGGTGGCGGCGCAGTTCCAGGACGCGGTCGCCGCGGGCCTGCCGCTCAAGCGCGAGATCAGCCTGCGTTCCACCACCGGTGAGGCGCGCTGGGCCTTGATGGACATGCAGCCCATGCGCGGCGACGATGGTGCGGTCAGCGGCTGGGTCACAGTGGCCACCGACTTGACCGATGTGCGGGCCCAACAGCGCCTGTTGTCGTTGGCGGTGGACGGCGCGGGTTTGGGCACCTGGCAGTGGGACGTGCGCAGTGGCGGCATGCAATGCAATGACCGTCTGCTGGAGATCATGGGTTACCAGCGTGAGCAGATGGCCATGCATATTGACGCCTGGAACGCGTTGATACACCCCGATGACCTGGGGCCCTGGATCACGGCGGTGACCGCCCAGTTGCGCGACTCCAGCATGCCACTGCGCATGTCCTTGCGCATACGCCACCAGGCCAGCCGCTGGGCCTGGATCATGTTCGTTGGCGCGGTCGTGGATCGCTCCAGCAAGGGCCACGCTATCCGCATGGCCGGCGTTGCCATGGATGTGCAGGCGCAAAAGGCCATGGAGCAGGAACTGCGCGCTGCGGCCCGTACCGACAGCCTGACGCAGTTGCCTAACCGCAGCGCGGCCCTGCAGTCCATTGCCCAGGCCATCCAACGCCGCCAGGCCCAGCCGGGCTACCATTTTGCGGTGCTGTTCATGGACTTTGACCGGTTCAAGCAGGTCAACGACACGCTGGGCCATGCTGTAGGGGATGCGCTCTTGCGCCAGATCGCCACCCGCCTGCAGCACAGCCTGCGGCCCGGCGACAGCCTGATGCACACCAGCGACTTTGCGCATCTGGCGGCCCGTATCGGCGGCGACGAATTCGTCGTGGTGCTGGACGATATCCGCGGTGACCTGGATGCCGAAATCGTGGCCAGCCGATTGATCGATGTGCTGTCCATGCCCTACACCATCGGCTCCAACCGGGTCAATTCCTCGGTCAGCATTGGCATTGTCACCAGCGCCTATGCCGCAGAAGACGCCGATGGCGCGCTGCGCGACGCCGACATTGCGATGTACGAGGCCAAGCGCACGGGCCGCGCCCGCTATGTAATGTTCGAGCCCTCGATGCGCCAGCAGGTCAGTGCCTCGGTGGCGCTGGAGAATGACTTGCGCCTGGCGCTGGAAAAGCAGGAGCTGTTCGTCGTCTACCAGCCGCTGGTCGACCTGGAGCGCGGCACATTCATCGGCGTGGAGGCGCTGCTGCGCTGGCGCCATCCACGGCGCGGTCTGGTGTCGCCGGTGGAATTCATCCCAGTGGCCGAGGCCTGTGGCCTGATCGCGGCGCTGGGCCAGTTTGTACTGCAAACCGCCTGCCGTACGTTTGCCGCCATGCCACTGGCCACCGCCCCCGGCGCGGTACCCACGCTGTCGGTCAACCTGTCGCGTGCGCAGTTGCGCCAGCCAGGCCTGGCGGCCGATGTGCAGGACGCGCTGCGGGCCAATGGCCTGGCGCCCCAGCAACTGGTGCTGGAGGTCACGGAAAGCCTGGCCGCGCAGGATGAAGAGGTGTTGACTACGTTGCACGCGATACGCGCACTGGGTGTGGCGCTGTCGCTGGACGACTTCGGCACGGGCTATTCCTCGCTGTCCTGCCTGCACGAGCTGCCGGTGAATTACGTCAAGGTGGACCGCTCGTTCGTCAGCCGCGCCCAGGACAGCCCCTACCACCGCGTGCTGATCGAGGCCACGATACGCATGGCCCACACGCTCGGGCTGGGCACGGTAGCCGAAGGTATTGAAACCGAAGGGCAGGCGCAACTGATGGCGGAGCTGGGGTGCGACAAGGGTCAGGGCTATCTGTACAGCAAGCCGCTGGAAGAAGAGGCCCTGGTGGCCTGGACACAGGCGCGCACCGCCGCCTAAGTCGGCAGGCGGGGGCCGGGGCTAAAAGGTTTCCCAGTCGTCATCGCCACCGGCCGGGGTGGGCTGTTTGGCGCGTGCGGCCACTGCAGGTTTGGGGAGCGCGGTGGCTGCTTCCGGTTTGGCAGCCGGTCTGCTGGCCAGTTTGGGGGCTGGTGCGGTCGGGCGGGGCGCGGTGCTCGGCTTGCTGGCGGCCATCGGCGCCCGCGCAGGGACCGACCGGGCCAAGGCTCCACCGCCGTCATCCACCTTGAATTCGGCCACCACTTGCACCAGATCGTTGGCCTGGCTCTTGAGGCTGCTGGCCGCGGCGGCCATTTGCTCCACCAGGGCGGCGTTTTGTTGCGTGGCCTGGTCCATTTGCATGACGGCTTCACCCACCTGCTGCACGCCCATGCTTTGTTCGCCACTGGCCGCGCTGATCTCGCCCATGATGTCGGTGACGCGCTTGATACTGTCCACCACTTCTTTCATCGTGGTGCCGGCTTGGTCCACCAGGGCCGTGCCGTGGCCCACACGCTCCACGCTGGCACCGATCAGGGATTTGATTTCCTTGGCCGCCTCGGCCGAACGGCCGGCAAGCGAACGCACCTCGGATGCCACGACCGCAAAGCCCCGGCCTTGCTCGCCTGCGCGGGCGGCTTCCACGGCCGCATTCAAGGCCAGGATATTGGTCTGGAAGGCAATGCCATCGATGACGCTGATGATGTCGGAGATCTTCTTGGAGCTTTCGTTGATGCCCTTCATGGTCTGAACCACCTGGTCCACGACAATGCCGCCCTGCACGGCCACGCTGGATGCGCTTTGGGCCAACTGGTTGGCTTGGCGGGCGCTGTCGGCGTTTTGCTTCACGGTGGATCCCAGTTCCTCCATCGAAGCGGCCGTTTCTTCCAGTGCACTGGCCTGCTGCTCGGTGCGGGCCGACAAGTCGTTGTTGCCCTGGGCAATTTCGGCACTGGCCGTGGCCACGCTCTCGGAACCCTGGCGGACATTGATGACCAGCTTGGCCAGGCTGCTCTGCATCTCTTGCAATGACACCAGCAGGGCTGCAATCTCGTCTTTGCCGCGGATATCGATGGTGTTGTTCAGGTGGCCGTGGGCCACCTTCTCGGCCAGTTCTACGGCACGGGCCAACGGCAGCACGATCTGGTGACTCAGCCAGATGCCGCCGGCCATGCCCAGTGCGGCGCCCAGCAACATGACGATCAGGGCCAGGCTGGTGGCGCGGTCGGCGGCCTTGCTGGCTGCGGCCGCGATGGTGGCTTCATCCTTGGAGAGTTTGGTCTTGAGTTCCTTCATCAGCGCGCCGGATTCGCGGTCCTTGCCGCGGGCGGCCTTGTCACCAGCTGCCGGGTCCATGCCGGCGGCCTTGAACTCTTCAAAAGCCTTCTTGTAGGCCTCGCTCACAACGGGAATGGCCTGGTCCAGCTTCTGCAGCGTGGCCTTGGCCTCGCTGTCCATCTTCATGCCGTCCAGCTCCTTGAGCCCATCCTGGACCTGCTTCATCTCCTTGAGGTGCGAGCCCCAGTACTTGTCGAGGTCGGCCGGCTCTTTGCCGCGCAGCAGCACGTTTTTCCACTCTTGTACGGCGGACGAGAAGCTGGTGTCCACCTCGGCCACCTTTTTGTTGGCGGCTACCGTGTTCTTGACATCGATTTCATAAATGTCCAGAGAGCTATTGAGCTTGTAGATGCCGAAGAACCCCCCCAGAAGAAGCAATCCCAGAGCGAGGGCAAAGGCGAGCGGTAGTTTCAGGCGGAGTTTCATGTGACATCCTTGTTCGTGGATCCAACATTCACGCGTGTATGCCACTACTTTAGTCCTGTTTCGTTACTCCGTGTTGCAAATTTCATGCACCAGACGGACGCAAAAAAGCCCGCGGGCGCTGGGGCCGGCGGGCTTGTGGCACCAAGGGGCCTTGCCTGCTGCTTACTTGGTACCCAGCATCGCATCCTTGAGCATGAAGTCGGCTGGCGAGCTGCCAAACCAGATCGACATGATGGCGCGGTAAAACTCGGGCGACGTAAAGGGCTCGCCCTGCACCTGGCCCTTGGCGGTGACCACCATGCCGGTACCGGGAATCCAATCGATGGTGATGACATCACCGGGCACCAACTGCTTGTTGACGGTGAAGATGTCGCCCATGCGGATCAGGCCGGGAACCAGCTTGGACATTTCGGCTTTGGAGACGTTGTCTTCCACGCCCCGGGTCAACAGCTTGCCGAAGGGGCCGGCTTCGATTTCGCGCAAAAAGGTCATCGTCAGGCGTTTGGGGCCGGGGGCGGCCACCAATTCGTCCAGCGAGCTGACTTTCTTGCTGGTGTACAGGTCGGCCACATAGACCTTGAACGGGCCTTTGTAGCGCGTGCCGGCGCCATTGAGCTGCAATGTCGCGCCGCCGACCTGGCTGGTCTCGGGCACCTTGACCCCGTGGATAACCAAGGGGGCGGCAAAGGCGCTGGCGCTTATCACCAGGGCTGCAGAGGCCAGAATGAATCGTTGGAATACGGGCATGGAATCTCCCACTAAAAAATGAACGATCGTTCGCTTAATGCGCCAATTCTGCGCCGTTTACAAGTGGTAACAACCTAGGGTTTTCGCGAACTGGGTTACGAGTATCGGTCCAAAAGAGACCGACGCCGGGGTTTGATACACTGGGCGCATGTTCGTTCACCATATCTTTTTGACGGGTTGTAGCGACCGGGGAGCCTGGCCCTGGCGTACGCTGACCGTCATGCCTGAACCCGAGACTGCCGCTTACGCCTGATAACCAGGTGAAATGCGCGCGTGGTTCTCAACGGGTTCTGCGCGAACAAGCGGCACGGACTCCCCACTCCGACATCTTGCGCGCACCCAGTCTTCCCCCGGCCTGCCCAGGGGAATCGGTTTGAGAAAGAGACGCGCCCTCCGCTCGATTGCAAGACGGGTGCGTCGGTGGCACCCGGTGCCATCCTGCAATGAGAGGACTGCATTCCGTGATTTCAGAATCTGAATTCCAAGCCCTGGCCGCCCAAGGCTTCAACCGCATCCCACTGATGGCCCAGGCCTTTGCCGACCTGGAAACGCCACTCTCCCTGTACCTGAAGCTGGCCCACACGCCAGGCCAAACGCCAGATGCTGACAACGGCAAACACAGCTTTCTGCTGGAGTCCGTAGTCGGTGGCGAGCGCTTCGGCCGCTACAGCTTCATCGGCCTGCCCGCCCGCACGCTGTTGCGCGCCAGCGGCTTTGGCACCAACGCCCGCACCGAGGTCGTGACCGACGGCGTGGTGGTGGAAATCTCCAGCGCCAACCCGCTGGATTTCATCGCCAGCTACCAGCAGCGCTTCAAGGTGGCCCTGAGCCCCGGCCTGCCGCGCTTTTGCGGTGGCCTGGCCGGCTACTTTGGCTACGACGCCGTGCGCTATATCGAGAAAAAGCTGCAGGACACGTGTCCGCCCGACGAGCTGGGCTGTCCCGACATCCTGCTGCTGCAGTGTGAAGAGCTGGCCGTCATCGACAACCTGTCGGGCAAGCTGCACCTGATCGTGTACGCCGACCCCACCCAGCCCGACGCTTATGCCCGTGCCGGACAGCGTCTGCGTGCGCTGAAAGAGCGGCTGGCCCAGGCGGTCAGCATCCCGGCCGTCAAACCCACGCCCACCCACCCGGCCCAACGCGACTTTGCCAAGGCCGACTACATCGCCGCCGTGGAGCGCGCCAAGGAGCTGATTGCCGGGGGTGACTTCATGCAGGTCCAGGTGGGCCAGCGCATCAAGAAGCGGTACACCGAGTCGCCGCTAAGTCTCTACCGCGCACTGCGTTCACTGAACCCCAGCCCCTATATGTACTACTACCACTTTGGGGATTTCCATGTGGTGGGTGCGTCGCCGGAGATTCTTGTCAGGCAAGAGTTGGTCACCGCTGGCGCTGCAGTGTCTACAAAAATCACGATTCGCCCTCTGGCAGGCACGCGCCCCCGCGGCGCCACGCCCGAGCTGGACAAGGCCGCCGAGCAGGAACTGGTCGGCGATCCCAAGGAACGCGCCGAACACGTGATGCTGATCGACCTGGCGCGCAACGACATCGGCCGCATCGCCCAGATCGGCAGCGTCAAGGTGTCGGACGCCTTCTGTGTGGAGCGTTACAGCCACGTCATGCACATCGTCAGCAATGTCGAAGGCACGCTCTTGCCCGGCATGACCAGCATGGACGTGCTCAAGGCCACCTTCCCGGCCGGCACGCTGACCGGCGCGCCCAAGGTGCACGCGATGGAGCTGATCGACCAACTGGAACCCACCAAGCGCGGCCTGTACGGCGGCGCCTGCGGCTACCTGAGCTACGCCGGTGACATGGATGTGGCCATTGCCATCCGCACCGGCATCATCAAGAACCAGACTTTGTACGTGCAGGCCGCCGCCGGGGTGGTGGCCGACAGCGTGCCGGAGCTGGAGTGGAAAGAAACAGAGGCCAAGGCGCGCGCGCTGTTGCGGGCGGCGGAACTGGTCGAAGAGGGATTGGAATAATGAAAACCAACAAGGCGATTGAACAGGTGCAGCACTGCACCACGATGACCGATGTGCGCCGCTGTGTCGACGCGCTGGACGATGTGCTGGTGCCCCTGCTGGTGCAGCGCAGCGGCTACATGACCCAGGCTGCGCGCATCAAGCAGGCCGAGAACCAGGTGCGCGACGAAGCGCGCATCGAAGCCATCGTGGAGCGCGTGCGCGCACGTGCGGTGGCCGAGGGCGGCGAGCCCGCCGTCATCGAAGCCGTCTACCGCAGCCTGATGGAGGTCTGCATTTCCTTTGAGCACCGTGAATTTGCGCGCTTGCGGCAGGGAGAAACAGCATGAAACTCGTCATGATCGACAATTACGACAGCTTCACCTACAACATCGTCCAGTACATCGGTGAACTGGGCGCCGAGGTGGAAGTCTTCCGCAACGACGAGATCACGGTGGAAGGCATCGCCGAGCGCCGCCCGGACCGCCTGGTGGTGTCGCCCGGCCCCTGCTCACCAGCAGAAGCCGGCATCTCGGTCGCCGCCATCCAGCATTTCATGGGCAAGCTGCCCATCTTGGGCGTCTGCCTGGGCCACCAGAGTATTGGTGCGGCCTTGGGCGGCACCATCATCCGGGCGCAGCAATTGATGCACGGTAAGACCTCGGTGATCACGACGACGCAGGAGGGCGTGTTCGCTGGCCTGCCGAAGCAATTCACTGTCAATCGCTACCACTCGCTAGCCATCGAACGCGCCACTTGCCCCAAGGAGCTGGCCGTGACCGCGTGGACGGATGATGGCGAGATCATGGGGGTGCGCCACAGCGGCCTGGCCCACGCGGTGCGCATGGAGGGGGTTCAGTTTCACCCCGAGTCCATACTCACCGAGCATGGGCACGCGATGTTGAAAAACTTTCTGCTATGAAAAGTCTAGCAATATGTTTATATTTGACGAGGGCTGGAGGCCAGAATGACTAATGCCTATTCTGGCGAGACGGTTGACCTGCGCAGCGACACCGTGACCCAGCCCACGCCCGGCATGCGCGCCGCAATGATGGCCGCGCCGCTGGGCGACGATGTGTTTGCCGACGACCCTACGGTCAATGTGCTGCAGGAAAGAATCGCCGCGCTGTTGGGCTTTGAGGCCGCGCTGTTCATGCCCACCGGCACGCAGAGCAACCTGTGCGCCATCATGGCCCACTGCCAGCGCGGCGACGAGTACATCGTGGGCCAGATGGCCCACACCTACCGCTGGGAAGGCGGTGGCGCGGCCGTGTTGGGCAGTGTGCAACCGCAGCCGTTGGCCCACCAGCCGGACGGCACGCTCGCACTGGCGGATATCGAAGCCGCCATCAAGCCCGACGATGCCCACTTCGCCCGCAGCCGCCTGCTGACGCTGGAGAACACGATCGGCGGCAAGTTGCTGCCGTTTGACTACGTGCAGGCGGCGACCAACTTGGCCCGGGAACGTGGTCTGAATCGCCACCTGGACGGCGCGCGGTTGTTCAATGCGGCGACGGCGCAGGCGGCGAAAACCGGGGGTGACGTGTTCGCCGAAGCGCGGCGGATCGCCCAGTGCTTTGACAGCGTCTCCGTCTGCTTCAGCAAGGGCCTGGGCGCCCCCGTGGGCTCGGCGCTGTGTGGCAGCCGCGAGCTGATCGCCCGCGCCCACCGTGTGCGCAAGATGGCTGGCGGTGGCATGCGCCAGGCGGGTTTGCTGGCAGCGGCGGCCTCCTATGCGCTGGATCACCATGTGCTGCGCTTGGCCGATGACCACGCGCTGGCGCAACGCATGGCCACCGGACTGGCGGGCATTGAAGGCCTGGTCGTGGAGCCACCCCAGAGCAATATCGTGTTTGTGGACCTGGAGGGCGCCGCGCGCAGCCAGTCTGCCGCACTGCTGGCGTTTCTAGCGGGGCAGGGCATACGCGCCACTGGCCTGTACCGCTTGCGCTTTGTGACCCACCTGGATGTGGATGTCGAGGGTGTGGATCGCGCCGTGGCAGCCATCCGCAAATTCTTTTCATCCATCCCCCATCAGGAGTAAGTACACCGTGCC
The DNA here is from genome assembly GCF_059418585.1 of Rhodoferax sp. GW821-FHT07G04. Taxonomy (NCBI): domain Bacteria; kingdom Pseudomonadati; phylum Pseudomonadota; class Betaproteobacteria; order Burkholderiales; family Comamonadaceae; genus Rhodoferax; species Rhodoferax sp. GW821-FHT07G04. Next base: position 977,136 of record NZ_JBWKQD010000002.1, on the reverse strand, counting down.
TACCGATCAATTGCTGTTGTTCATCGCGGCCGGGTGGCTGCTCAATCTGACTCCCGGGCCGGATGTTTTGTACATCGTCTCCAACGCGCTGAAGTCCGGCGCGCGGGCAGGCGTTGTGGCTGGCCTGGGTATTACTACCGGCTGCTTCGTGCATATTGCAGCGGCGGCCCTGGGCGTAGGAGCTTTGTTGGCCGCATCCGCGTGGGCTTTCACGGTACTGAAATGGCTGGGAGCTGCCTACCTGCTGTGGATGGGCGTGCGCATGCTGTTCGCGCGGGCCTCCAGTACGGGCGGCATCCTGGCCGCGGCCCAGGTGGAGCAGCCCGAGGCGACGTCGTTGAAACGGGTTTTTATCGGCGGTTTTTGGACCAATGTGCTGAACCCCAAGGTGGCGATCTTCTTCCTGGCGTTCGTTCCGCAGTTCATCGCCCCCGACTTTGACAACAAGGCGCTGGCCTTTGTGTTGCTGGGCGTGTTGTTCAACATCAATGCCATTCCCGTGAACACCGGGTGGGCCTTGACCGCGGCCTGGATGGCCCGGCGCGTGGGCGCCGTGCAGCGCGGCCTGCACTGGTTGGACCGGGTCGCCGGTGCGATGTTCGTAGGTTTCGGAATCAAGTTGGCGCTCACCGAGTCGCCCCAGGTTTAAACACACAGAGGAATTCAGCATGCCCACCCCCATTGGACACATCACGCCGCAGGAAGCCCTGCAGCGCACCATCGAACACCGTGAGATATTCCATGATGAAATGCTTCACCTGATGCGGCAAATCATGTCCGGAGAGATGTCGCCCGTCATGATGGCGGCCATCACCACCGGCCTGCGCGTGAAGAAGGAGACCATTGGCGAAATTGCCGCCGCCGCCCAGGTGATGCGCGAGTTTTCGACCAAGGTCGAGATTGCTGACAAAACCAACTTGGTGGACATCGTGGGCACCGGGGGTGATGGCTCCCACACCTTCAATATTTCCACCTGCTCCATGTTCGTCGCCGCTGCGGCGGGTGCCAAGGTCAGCAAGCATGGCGGGCGCAGCGTCAGCAGCAAATGCGGCAGCGCTGACGTGCTGGAGTCGCTGGGGCTCAACATCAACCTGTCGCCCGCGCAGATTGCCCAGTGCGTGGCCGATACCGGCATCGGCTTCATGTTCGCGCCCAACCACCACCCGGCGATGAAGAACGTGGCGCCGATTCGGCGTGAAATGGGTGTGCGCACCATCTTCAACATCCTGGGCCCACTGACCAATCCGGCTGGCGCCCCCAACATCCTGATGGGCGTGTTCCATGCAGACTTGGTGGGCATCCAGGTGCGTGCCTTGCAGCGCCTGGGCGCTGAGCACGCGCTGGTGGTCTATGGTCGCGACGGCATGGACGAAGTGTCGTTGGGTGCCGCTACGCTGGTGGGGGAGCTCAAGGACGGTGTCATCACCGAGTATGAAATCCACCCCGAAGACTTCGGAATGGCCATGGTCAGCAACCGCTCGCTGAAGGTCGAAACGGCCGAAGACTCCAAGGCCATGCTGATGGGCGTGCTGGACAACCAGGCGGGCCCGGCCAAGGATATCGTGGTGCTGAATGCCGGCTTGGCGTTGTATGCCGCCAATGTGGCGGGTAGCATGGTGGAGGGGCTGCAATTGGCCCGTACGGCCATCGAATCCGGCGCGGCCAAGGCCAAGTTGCAGGCCCTGGTGGCACTGTCCCGCCAATTAGCAGCCAAGGACGCAGCATGAGTGATATTCTGGACAAGATCGTGACCGTCAAGCGCCAAGAGGTGGCGGCGGCGCTGAAGCGCAGGTCATTGGCTGCGATGCGGGCCGACGCCGAATCCCGGGTGCTGACCCGTGACTTCGTGGGTGCGCTCAAGGCCAAGATCGCGGCAGGCCAGCCGGCCGTGATTGCTGAGATCAAGAAGGCCAGCCCCAGCAAGGGTGTGCTGCGCGAAGACTTCATTCCAGCTGACATAGCGCAGTCGTACGCCGAATACGGTGCAGCTTGCCTGTCGGTGCTGACGGATGTGCAGTTTTTCCAGGGCGAGGTGGACTACCTCAAGCAGGCGCGCGCCAGTTGCCAGTTGCCGGTGTTGCGCAAGGATTTCATGGTTGATCCGTACCAGATCTACGAATCCCGCGCCATGGGCGCCGACTGCATTTTGCTGATTGCGGCTTGCCTGGACGATGCGCAGATGAAAGACCTGGAGGCCATCGCCCGCAGCCTGGACATGGCCGTGTTGGTGGAAGTGCACGACGGCGCCGAACTGGAGCGTGCGCTCAAGCTCAAGACGCCGCTGGTGGGCATCAACAACCGCAATCTAAAGACGTTTGAGGTCACGCTGGACACCACGCTGGCGCTCAAGGCCAATGTGCCGGCGGACCGGATTCTGGTCACCGAGAGCGGCATCCTGAGTCGTGACGACGTGTTGCGCATGGGCGCGGCGGGCGTTAATGCCTTCTTGGTGGGCGAGGCCTTCATGCGTGCGCCGGAGCCGGGCGAGGCCTTGGCCGCACTGTTTGGCTGAAAAGGAAGGGCTGTTGCCATGTCGCAAACCCCTTCTTCTGATGACGCGCTGGCTGTGCACAGTGCGCCTGACCAGTTGCAGTCGGCCGATCCAGCCGCTTGGCCGGTAGCGGCTGGGTGGCAGCCGCTGGTGGACCGGTTTTTCCAGTCTGCGCCAGGGCAAAGTCTGCTGGGCTTTCTGGGTGATCGCCTCTACGCCGGGGCCACTGTCTTTCCGCCGCAACCGCTGCGGGCGCTGCAGTTGACGCCACCCGAGGCCGTGCGGGTCGTCATCCTGGGGCAAGACCCTTACCACGGCCGTGGCCAGGCCGAGGGGCTGGCGTTTTCCGTCGCGCCGGGCGTGCCATTTCCGCCGTCACTGCGCAATATCTTCAAGGAGCTGCTGCGCGATATGGGCACACCCATCCCCACCATGCCCCGGCCGGGCGGCAGCCTCGTGAAATGGGCGCAAAAGGGCGTGCTGCTGCTCAACACCTGCCTGACCGTGGAGGAGGGGCAGCCCGCCAGCCACTCCGGCAAGGGCTGGGAGCTGCTGACGGATGCCATCATCCGCCACGTCTCGCAGGAGGCGCAGCCCACGGTCTTTATGCTGTGGGGTTCTCACGCCCAGAGCAAGCGGTCGCTGATCGATGCCAGCCGGCATCTGGTCCTGACGGCCAACCACCCGTCGCCGCTGTCGGCACTGCGTCCGCCCTTGCCTTTCATCGGCTGTGGGCACTTTTCGCGGGCACGCGCCTGGCGGGACGCGCACCAAACCACGCCCTGAGCGAGGCCCGAAACAACATATTTCGGAAAAATCTTAGGCGCTGGATATGACAAGGTCAAAAACTAATGGCATAATCCGGGGTTCACCTTGGAGAGGTGGCCGAGTGGTTAATGGCAGCAGACTGTAAATCTGCCCTCTTACGAGTACGCTGGTTCGAATCCAGCCCTCTCCACCAGTGATAAGCCTGATTGTTGGTTGGATGAGCCTATGCGGGGTTCGTATAGTGGTAATACCTTAGCCTTCCAAGCTAAAGCGAGGAGTTCGATTCTCCTACCCCGCTCCACGGTCGGCTTGTTGCCTTGGTTTTGTAAAAAGGTTTGTAAAGAATTTGCCCTTTTGGCTCAGTGGTAGAGCACTCCCTTGGTAAGGGAGAGGTCGCGGGTCCGATTCCCGCAAAGGGCACCAGTTTTGTGCATCGCCGGCGTTGTTGCTGGTGGTGCGGCGAATGTTGTTGATTTAAACCATTTCTTTTCGGAGTCTGATAATGGCAAAAGAAAAATTCACACGTACCAAGCCCCACGTGAACGTGGGAACCATTGGCCACGTTGACCACGGCAAGACCACCCTGACAGCCGCCATCACCACCGTGCTGGCAGCCAAGTTCGGCGGCCAAGCCAAGGCCTATGACCAGATCGACGCGGCTCCTGAAGAAAAAGCGCGCGGTATTACCATCAACACCGCCCACGTCGAATACGAAACGGCCAACCGCCACTACGCCCACGTGGACTGCCCTGGCCACGCCGACTATGTGAAGAACATGATCACCGGCGCTGCCCAGATGGATGGCGCTATCCTGGTCTGCTCCGCAGCGGACGGTCCCATGCCCCAGACCCGCGAACACATCCTGTTGGCTCGCCAGGTTGGCGTGCCCTACATCCTCGTGTTCCTGAACAAATGCGACATGGTCGACGACAAGGAACTGCTGGAATTGGTCGAAATGGAAGTGCGCGAACTGCTCTCCAAGTACGACTTCCCCGGTGATGACACCCCCATCATCCACGGCTCCGCCAAGCTCGCCATGGAAGGCGACAAGGGTGCTTTGGGTGAAGAAGCCATCATGAAACTGGCCGACGCCCTGGACAGCTACATCCCCACCCCCGAGCGCGCAGTCGACGGCACCTTCCTGATGCCCGTGGAAGACGTGTTCTCCATCTCCGGCCGTGGTACCGTGGTGACTGGCCGTGTCGAGCGCGGCGTGGTCAAGGTCGGCGAAGAAATCGAAATCGTCGGTATCGCTGACACCCAAAAGACAACCTGCACCGGCGTGGAAATGTTCCGCAAGCTGCTGGACCAAGGCCAGGCTGGCGACAACGTCGGTATCCTGTTGCGTGGTACCAAGCGTGAAGACGTGCAGCGCGGCCAAGTGCTGTGCAAGCCCGGCTCCATCAAGCCCCACACCCACTTCACCGGCGAAATCTACGTTTTGTCCAAGGACGAAGGCGGCCGCCACACACCTTTCTTCAACAACTACCGTCCCCAGTTCTACTTCCGTACAACGGACGTGACCGGTGCGATCGAGTTGCCCGAAGGCAAGGAAATGGTGATGCCTGGCGACAACGTCTCCATCACCGTCAAGCTGATCAACCCCATCGCCATGGAAGAAGGCCTGCGCTTCGCGATCCGCGAAGGCGGTCGTACCGTGGGCGCCGGTGTGGTTGCCAAGATCTTCGCTTAAGGAATATTGCGAAGGGGTATAGCTCAATTGGCAGAGCGTCGGTCTCCAAAACCGAAGGTTGTAGGTTCGATTCCTACTGCCCCTGCCAACCAGTTGGTCTAAAACTGGTGGCAAACAGGCCCGCTACCCCGTAGCGGGCTTTGTGTCTTGAGCAGGCAGAGTTGGTTCGAACGAGAAACGCGAAATAAAGAGATTATGGCCACGTCACAAATTCAAACCGTCAATACCGGGGCAGACAAGGCCAAGTTGGCTGCTGCCTCAGTCCTGGTGGTGGCTGCGTTGGCTGCCTTCTATTTGCTGGATAAGCAAGGTGCCTTGGTTCAGTGGGCTGCATTGCTGCTGGGCTTGGGCGCGGCCGCGGCTGTTTTCTTTGTGTCAGAAACTGGCAAGCAGTTGATCGCGTTTGGTCGTGACGCTTGGCGCGAAGTGCGCAAGGTGGTATGGCCTGCTCGCAAGGAAGCCATTCAGATCACGGCCTATGTCTTTGGTTTTGTGTTGATCATGGCTATGTTCCTGTGGTTGACAGACAAAACGCTGGAATGGCTTCTCTACGATTTGATTCTGGGGTGGAAGAAATAATGACCGATGTCGTAGAAACCACTGTGGGCGAATCGTCGGCGGCAGCGCCTGCGAACCCAGATTTGCGTTGGTATGTTGTGCATGCCTACTCCGGTATGGAGAAGGCGGTTGAGCGCAATATCCAGGAGCGCATCACGCGCGCTGGCATGCAGGGCAAGTTTGGCCGCATCCTGGTTCCCATGGAAGAGGTTGTTGAGGTCAAGAATGGCCAAAAGAAGACAACCGAGCGTAAGTTTTTCCCTGGCTATGTGCTGGTGGAAATGGTTATGGATGATGACACTTGGCACTTGATCAAGCACACCAATAAGGTGACGGGCTTTGTCGGTGGTGCCAAGAACCGTCCGGCGCCCATCTCTGAGGCTGAGGTCATGAAGATCGTCAACCAGATGCAAGAGGGTACCGACAAACCCCGTCACAAGGTGGAATTCCTGGTGGGCGAGTTTGTGCGCGTCAAGGAAGGTCCATTCACCGATTTCAATGGCTCGGTGGAAGACGTCAACTACGAGAAGAGCAAGGTGCGGGTGTCCGTCACCATCTTCGGCCGCTCCACGCCGGTTGAGTTGGAGTTTTCTCAGATCGAGAAGACCTGACGGGCTGAGGCGTAGTCCTCTGATATTTGGAAGTTCGCATTTTCCGACTCGGTGCGAATGGTTTGAAAGAAAGAGTTGTTAACCCCGGGAAGCCGCAATTCTGAGTTGTTCAGATCAAGGCGTTATCACCCGTAAGGAGAAAACATGGCGAAGAAAATCGTCGGTTTTATCAAGCTGCAAGTGCCAGCCGGTAAGGCCAACCCATCCCCCCCCATCGGCCCCGCTCTGGGTCAACGTGGTTTGAACATCATGGAGTTCTGCAAGGCATTCAATGCGCAGACCCAAGGTGTAGAGCCTGGCCTGCCTTTGCCCGTGGTGATTACCGCGTTTGCAGACAAGAGCTTTACTTTTGTCATCAAGACGCCGCCCGCAACGGTCTTGATCAAGAAGGCCATCAAGCTGGACAAGGGCTCTTCCAATCCGCTGAAGGACAAGGTTGGCAAGATCACCCGCGCTCAGCTCGAAGAAATTGCTAAGACCAAGATGAAAGACATGACAGCTGCCGATCTGGACGCTGCAGTTCGCACCATCGCTGGTTCTGCCCGTTCCATGGGCGTGAATGTGGAGGGCGTGTAAATGGCCAATCTGACCAAAAAACAAAAGACGCAAGTCGGCAAGATCGACAGCAACAAGCTGTACCCTTTGGCTGATGCCCTGGGCCTGGTGAAGGAATTCGCGACTGCCAAGTTCGACGAATCCATCGACGTGGCCGTACAACTTGGCATTGACGCCAAGAAGTCGGATCAAGTGGTGCGTGGCGCCGTCGTGTTGCCCAACGGCACCGGCAAGACCAAGCGCGTGGCTGTTTTCGCACAAGGTGCCAAGGCTGAAGAAGCCAAGGCTGCAGGCGCAGACATCGTCGGTATGGACGACCTGGCTGCCATGGTCAAGGCTGGTGACATGCCTTTCGATGTGGTGATCGCCGCTCCCGACGCTATGCGTATCGTTGGTACCTTGGGTCAAGTTTTGGGTCCACGCGGCCTGATGCCTAACCCCAAGGTTGGTACTGTTACACCTGACGTTGCTGGCGCAGTCCGCAATGCCAAGGCTGGTCAAGTGCAATTCCGCGTCGACAAGGCAGGCATTGTGCACTCCACGATCGGCCGTCGCTCGTTTGAAGCGGCTGCACTGAAGGGCAATTTGGCCGCATTGGTCGAAGCCCTGAACAAGGCCAAGCCTGCTTCCAGCAAGGGCGTGTATTTGAAGAAGGTTGCTGTTTCGTCGACCATGGGTGTGGGTGTTCGCGTAGACATCCAATCCATCGCGGCGTAATCGCAAGAGAAGAAATTTGAGCGGCCGGAAACGGTCGCTTGATGTGGTGGGCCGTTTCACCTTCGGGTAAAGCGGGTCATCCAAGACCGTTGGCGTACAGCTTGACTGTGCTTAATACATAAGCCAACGCAGATGGCGATCCCGCTGCAGATGGAATTGAAGAGTTTCGTTAACAGTTGGTCGCTGCAATGTGGAGCGCAACGCGGTGCAAACCGCAATGCGCATTTAAAGGAGTAGACCTTGAGTTTGAATCGCAGTGAGAAAGAAGCGGTCATCAGTGATGTGACCGGCCTCGCCGCTAAAGCTCAAACGCTCGTGATCGCGGAATACCGTGGCATCACGGTCGCTGACATGACCAAACTGCGCAATACCGCGCGTAGCAATGGTGTGACGCTGAGTGTGTTGAAGAACACCTTGGCTCGCCGTGCTGTCGCTGGTAGCAGCTTTGAAGTCGTGTCCGACCAGATGACCGGTCCTCTGATCTATGGTTTCTCTGCCGACGCAGTGGCCGCCGCGAAAGTGGTGGCCGAATTTGCGAAGACCAACGACAAGTTGGTCATTCGCGCTGGTGCGTATGGCGGAAAAGCCCTGGACGTGAACGGCGTTAAGCAACTCGCAAGCATCCCTTCCAAGGAAGTGTTGTTGGCTCAGTTGTTGGGCTTGATGCAATCCCCCATCTCGCGTACAGCCCGTGTGCTGGCCGCTTTGGCGGAAAAACGTGGCGCAGGCGCAGCGGAAGCTGCTCCCGCTGAGGCTGTTGCAGCGTAATTGCTGGCAGTCCGTAGTAACCAATATTGTTAGGAAATCAAAATGGCATTCGATAAAGACGCATTTTTGACCGCGCTGGACAGCATGTCGGTCATGGAACTCAACGACCTGGTGAAAGCCATCGAAGAGAAATTTGGTGTGAGCGCTGCCGCCATGGCCGCTCCCGCTGCTGCTGGTGGCGGTGGTGCCGCTGCTGCTGCTGAAGAGAAGACCGAGTTCAACGTCGTTCTGACTGAAGCTGGCGCCAACAAGGTGTCCGTCATCAAGGCCGTGCGTGAAATCACTGGTCTGGGTCTGAAGGAAGCCAAGGACCTGGTTGACGGCGCTCCGAAGAACGTCAAGGAAGGCATTGCCAAGGCTGACGCTGAAGCCGCTCTGAAGAAGCTGGTCGAAGCTGGTGCTAAGGCTGAACTCAAGTAATTGAGCCGTCTACAAGGGCTGGGGGTTCCGATAGGGGCCCCCAGCCTTTGGTGCTTGTGAGAGTGCACTAAAAAGTTGCGTTAGAACGCAGCTTTTTAGTGTTTTCTGACCCCGACTACAGAAAATGCCCTTGGAACGGGCTGCGTGCAACGCGCAGCCGTCCGCCAATGATTGGTAGTGGCCAATCGCCAAGAGAGACCGAGTGGGATGGTGCTCGGTACGACAGTCGTTTAGGACCCCCAGGTTCCTTTAGTCTTTGCCCGGAGATCTAATGGCTTATACATACACAGAACGCAAGCGGATTCGCAAGAATTTTGGTAACCGCGACAGCGTGCTCGAAATCCCTTATTTGTTGCAAATGCAGAAAGACGCCTACACGGCCTTTTTGCAAGCCGACGTAGCCCCCAAGAAGCGAACCGGCGAAGGTTTGCAAGCTGCGTTTGAAGCCGCCTTCCCCATCGTCTCGCACAACGGCTTTGTCGAGATGAAGTACCTGGAATACAGTTTGGCCAAGCCCGCATTTGATGTGCGGGAATGCCAGACCCGTGGTCTGACCTTTGCATCGGCTGTGCGCGCAAAAGTCCAGTTGATCATTTATGACCGTGAATCCTCCACTGCGCAAAACAAGGTGGTCAAAGAGGTCAAGGAACAAGAAGTCTACATGGGTGAAGTGCCCTTGATGACGGGCAAGGGTTCCTTCATCATCAACGGCACTGAGCGCGTGATCGTGTCCCAGTTGCACCGTTCCCCCGGCGTGTTCTTTGAGCACGACAAGGGCAAAACCCATAGCTCGGGCAAGCTGCTGTTCTCCGCCCGCATCATTCCTTACCGCGGTTCCTGGTTGGACTTTGAGTTTGATCCCAAAGACCTGCTGTATTTCCGCGTGGACCGTCGCCGCAAGATGCCGGTCACGATCCTGTTGAAGGCCATTGGCCTGACCAACGAGTCCATCCTGGCCAACTTCTTCGTCAACGACAACTTCCGGTTGATGGACAGTGGTGCGCAGATGGAATTTGTCGCCGAGCGCCTGCGCGGTGAAGTGGCCCGTTTCGACATTACCGACAAGAGCGGCAAGGTTGTGGTCGCCAAAGACAAGCGCGTCACCGTGCGCCACACCCGTGAACTGGAGCAGTCCGGCACCACGCACATCAGCGTGCCCGAAGACTTCCTGATTGGCCGCGTCGTGGCCTGCAATGTGATTGATGGTGATACTGGCGAAATCGTGGCCAAGGCCAACGAGGAGCTGACCGAAGCGCTGTTGAAGAAGCTGCGCCTGGCCGGCGTGCAGGATCTGCCTTGCATCTACACCAACGAATTGGACCAAGGCGCCTACATCTCGCAAACCCTGCGTACCGATGAAACCGTGGACGAATTTGCCGCCCGCGTGGCCATCTACCGCATGATGCGCCCCGGTGAGCCACCCACGGAAGACGCGGTGCAAGCCTTGTTCCAGCGCCTGTTCTACAACCCCGACACGTATGACCTGTCGCGCGTGGGCCGCATGAAATTCAACGCCAAGATGGGCCGTTCCGAATCGACCGGTCCCAAGGTGTTGACCAACGAAGACATCTTGGCTGTGGTCAAGATCCTGGTGGATCTGCGCAATGGCCGTGGTGAAGTCGACGATATCGACCACTTGGGTAACCGCCGCGTGCGTTGTGTCGGTGAGTTGGCCGAGAACCAGTACCGCACCGGTTTGGCACGTATCGAAAAGGCTGTCAAAGAGCGCCTGGGTCAAGCCGAACAAGAGCCCTTGATGCCGCATGACCTGATCAACAGCAAGCCGATCTCGGCCGCGTTGAAGGAGTTCTTCGGTGCCTCGCAGCTGTCTCAGTTCATGGACCAGACCAACCCGCTGGCCGAAATCACCCACAAGCGCCGTGTATCGGCCCTTGGTCCAGGTGGTCTGACGCGTGAGCGTGCTGGCTTTGAAGTGCGTGACGTGCACGTGACCCACTATGGTCGCGTTTGCCCTATCGAAACGCCTGAAGGTCCAAACATTGGTCTGATCAACTCGCTGGCTTTGTACGCTCGCCTGAACGAGTACGGTTTCATCGAAACACCGTACCGTCGCGTGGTCGATAGCAAGGTGACGAACGACATCGACTACCTGTCGGCTATTGAAGAAGGCAAGTACGTGATTGCCCAGGCCAATGCGGCGCTGGACAAAGACAACAAACTGACGGGCGACTTGGTGTCTGCTCGTGAAAAAGGCGAGTCCATTCTGGTGGGCGCTGAGCGCGTGCAGTACATGGACGTGTCTCCTGCTCAGATCGTGTCGGTTGCGGCATCGCTGGTTCCGTTCCTCGAGCACGACGATGCGAACCGCGCCTTGATGGGCGCCAACATGTCGCGTCAGGCCGTGCCCGTGCTGCGCCCCGAGAAGCCCATGGTGGGTACCGGCATTGAGCGTGTCGCGGCTGTCGACTCCGGCACCGTGGTCACCGCCACCCGTGGCGGTATCGTGGACTATGTGGATGCGACCCGTGTTGTTATCCGCGTCAACGACGCTGAAGCGCAGGCTGGTGAAGTGGGTGTGGACATCTACAACTTGATCAAGTACCAGCGTTCCAACCAGAACACCAACATCCACCAGCGTCCCATCGTCAAGAAGGGCGACAAGCTGTCCAAGGGTGACGTGATTGCCGACGGCGCTTCTACCGATCTGGGCGAAATAGCCATCGGCCAGAACATGCTGGTGGCCTTCATGCCTTGGAATGGCTACAACTTCGAAGACTCGATCTTGATTAGCGAGCGCGTGGTGGCGGAAGACCGTTACACCTCGATCCATATCGAAGAACTGGTGGTGATGGCGCGTGACACCAAATTGGGTGCGGAAGAAATTACCCGCGATATCCCCAATCTGAGCGAACAGCAGCTGAATCGTCTGGACGAGTCCGGCATCATCTACGTGGGGGCAGAAGTGTTGCCCGGCGATACGCTGGTCGGCAAGGTCACACCCAAGGGTGAAACCACGTTGACACCGGAAGAGAAGCTGTTGCGCGCCATCTTCGGCGAAAAGGCTTCCGACGTGAAGGACACCTCGCTGCGCGTGGACCAGGGTTCGCAAGGTACCGTCATTGATGTGCAAGTGTTCACCCGTGAAGGCATCCAACGCGACCGTCGCGCCCAACAGATCATTGACGATGAGCTGAAGCGCTTCCGCTTGGACCTGAACGACCAGTTGCGTATTGTGGAAGCGGACGCGTTCGACCGTATCGAAAAGCTGCTGACCAACAAGGTCGCCAACGGCGGCCCGCAAAAGCTGGCCAAGGGAACCAAGATCGACAAGGCCTATCTGGCCTCCGTCGAGAAGTTCCACTGGTTCGACATCCGTCCTGCCGAAGAAGATGTGGCTGCCCAGTTGGAGTCGGTCAAGAACTCCATCGAGCAACAGCGCCATAGCTTCGACCTCGCGTTTGAAGAAAAGCGCAAGAAGCTCACGCAAGGCGACGAGTTGCCCGCGGGCGTGCTGAAGATGGTCAAGGTCTATATCGCGGTCAAGCGCCGCCTGCAGCCCGGCGACAAGATGGCCGGCCGCCACGGCAACAAGGGTGTGGTCTCCAAGATCACACCTGTGGAAGACATGCCCTACCTCGCCGACGGTACACCCGTGGACATCGTGCTGAACCCGTTGGGCGTGCCTTCGCGTATGAACATCGGTCAGGTGTTGGAAGTGCACTTGGGCTGGGCTGGCAAGGGCCTGGGCCAACGCATTGGCGACATGCTGCAACGTGAAGCCGCAGCCACTGAGATCCGTGGCTTCCTGGAACAGGTCTACAACGGCACTGGCCGCAAGGAAGACCTCGGCCAGTTGTCGGACGAAGAAGTGCGCAGCATGGCCCAGGAGTTGACCAGTGGCGTGCCGTTTGCATCGCCCGTGTTCGATGGCGCTACCGAAGCCGAAATTGGCAACATGCTGCAACTGGCTTACCCGGATGACGTGGCCAAGGCCAAGGGCCTGACACCCGCGCGCACCCAGGCGCAGTTGTATGACGGTCGCTCTGGTGATCCGTTTGAACGCACCACCACCGTTGGCTACATGCACTACCTGAAGCTGCACCACTTGGTGGACGACAAGATGCATGCCCGTTCGACTGGTCCCTACTCGCTGGTTACGCAGCAGCCGCTGGGTGGTAAAGCCCAGTTCGGTGGACAGCGTTTCGGTGAAATGGAAGTGTGGGCGCTGGAAGCGTATGGCGCCTCCTACACCCTGCAGGAAATGCTCACCGTCAAGTCCGACGACGTGCAAGGCCGTACCAAGGTCTACGAGAGCATCGTCAAGGGCGAGCACTCCATCGAAGCCGGCATGCCGGAATCGTTCAATGTGTTGGTCAAGGAAATCCGTTCCTTGGGCATCGACATCGAACTCGAACGTTCTTAATTGAAAGGGAAAGAGTCACATGAAATCTCTACTCGACCTGTTCAAGCAGTTCACCCCTGATGAGCACTTTGAAGCCATCAAGATCGGCATGGCTTCGCCCGAGAAGATCCGTTCCTGGTCTTTCGGTGAAGTGCGCAAGCCAGAAACCATCAACTACCGCACTTTCAAGCCCGAACGTGACGGCCTGTTCTGCGCCAAGATCTTCGGACCCATCAAGGACTACGAATGCCTGTGCGGCAAGTACAAGCGCCTGAAGCACCGTGGTGTGATCTGCGAGAAGTGTGGCGTTGAAGTTACACAGACCAAGGTTCGCCGCGAACGCATGGGCCACATTGATCTGGCCGCGCCTTGCGCCCACATCTGGTTCCTGAAGTCCTTGCCCAGCCGTCTGGGCCTGGTGCTGGACATGACACTGCGTGACATCGAACGCGTGCTGTACTTTGAAGCATATGTGGTCACCGATCCCGGCATGACCCCGCTGAAGAAGTTCAGCATCATGTCCGAAGACGATTTCGACGCCAAGTTCAAGGAATACGGCGACGAGTTCCAGGCCAAGATGGGCGCGGAAGGTATCAAGGATCTGCTGCAAAGCATCGACATCGAAGGTTCGATCGAGAAGCTGCGCAACGACTTGACCGGTTCTGAACTGAAGATCAAGAAGAACGCCAAGCGTTTGAAGGTTCTGGAAGCGTTCAAGAAATCCGGCATCAAGCCCGAGTGGATGGTGCTGGACGTGCTGCCCGTGTTGCCACCGGACCTGCGTCCGCTGGTGCCTCTGGACGGTGGCCGTTTTGCGACCTCTGACCTGAACGACCTGTACCGCCGCGTCATCAACCGCAACAGCCGTCTGCGCCGTTTGCTGGAACTGAAAGCTCCGGAAATCATTGCACGCAATGAGAAACGTATGCTGCAAGAAGCCGTGGACAGCTTGCTGGACAACGGCCGCCGCGGCAAGGCCATGACAGGCGCCAACAAGCGCGCGCTGAAGTCCCTGGCCGACATGATCAAGGGTAAATCCGGTCGTTTCCGCCAGAACTTGCTGGGCAAGCGCGTGGACTACTCCGGTCGTTCCGTGATTACCGTGGGCCCAACGCTCAAGCTGCACCAGTGCGGTCTGCCGAAATTGATGGCCTTGGAATTGTTCAAGCCCTTCATCTTCGCGCGCCTGGAAGCCATGGGCATTGCGACCACCATTAAGGCCGCCAAGAAGGAAGTCGAATCCGGCACGCCCGTCGTGTGGGATATCTTGGAAGAGGTCATCAAAGAGCACCCCGTGATGCTGAACCGTGCGCCTACGCTGCACCGTTTGGGTATCCAGGCCTTTGAGCCCATCCTGATCGAAGGCAAGGCGATCCAACTGCACCCCCTCGTTTGCGCGGCCTTCAACGCCGACTTCGACGGTGACCAGATGGCCGTTCACGTGCCCTTGTCGGTGGAAGCCCAGATGGAAGCCCGCACGCTGATGCTGGCCTCCAACAACGTGCTGTTCCCCGCCAACGGCGAGCCATCCATTGTTCCTTCGCAGGACGTGGTGCTGGGTCTGTATTACACGACCCGTGACCGTATCAACGGCAAGGGCGAGGGTCTGATCTTCTCCGACACCGGTGAAGTGCAGCGCGCCTTCGACGCGGGCGAGGTCGAACTCAATGCCCGCATCAACGTGCGTTTGACCGAGTGGACCAAAGACAAGGCAACTGGCGAGTTTGTGCCCTCCACCAAGTTGTGGGAAACCACGGCTGGCCGCGCCTTGTTGTCCGAAATCCTGCCCAAGGGCCTGCCTTTCTCCAACATCAACAAGGCGTTGAAGAAGAAGGAAATCTCCAAGCTGATCAACGTGTCTTTCCGCAAGTGCGGGTTGAAAGACACGGTGGTGTTTGCCGACAAGCTGCTGCAAAGCGGCTTCCGCCTGGCAACCAAGGCCGGTATTTCCATCTGTATCGATGACATGCTGGTGCCGCAAGAGAAGCACGGCATCATTGCCCGTGCCCAGAAGGAAGTCAAAGAGATCGAACAGCAATATGTGTCCGGTCTGGTGACCTCTGGCGAGCGCTACAACAAGGTGGTAGATATCTGGGGCAAGTCGGGTGACGAAGTGTCCAAGGTCATGATGGCCAAGTTGTCCAAGGAAACGGTCACCGACCGCCATGGCAACCAGGTGCAACAGGAATCCTTCAACTCCATCTACATGATGGCCGACTCCGGTGCCCGCGGCTCTGCAGCCCAGATTCGCCAGGTGGCCGGTATGCGGGGTCTGATGGCCAAGCCTGACGGCTCCATCATCGAGACACCGATTACCGCGAATTTCCGCGAAGGTCTGAACGTGTTGGAGTACTTCATCTCCACCCACGGTGCCCGTAAGGGTCTGGCCGATACGGCGTTGAAGACAGCGAACTCCGGTTACCTGACCCGCCGTCTGGTGGACGTGACGCAAGACTTGGTCGTGACCGAGCAGGACTGCGGCACCCACGGTGGTTACCTGATGCGCGCCATTGTCGAAGGCGGGGAAGTGATCGAGTCCCTGCGCGACCGCGTGCTGGGCCGCACGACCGCAGAAGACGTGCTGCATCCTGAGAACCGTGCTGTGTTGGCTTCGGCCGGCGACATGCTGGACGAAGACCTGATCGATGATCTGGAAGCCGCTGGCGTGGACGAAGTCAAGGTGCGTACCGCGCTGACCTGCGAAACCCGCTTTGGTATCTGCGCCAAGTGCTATGGCCGCGACTTGGGCCGTGGTGGCCTGATCAACGGCGGTGAAGCCGTCGGTGTGATCGCTGCGCAGTCCATCGGTGAACCCGGTACCCAGCTGACCATGCGTACCTTCCACATTGGTGGTGCCGCTTCGCGTGCTGCCATTGCTTCGAGCGTGGAAGCCAAGTCCAACGGGGTGATCGGCTTCAACGCCACGATGCGCTATGTGACCAACAGCAAGAAGGAACTGGTCGTGATCGCCCGTTCCGGTGAAATCATCATCCATGATGAGCATGGCCGTGAGCGCGAGCGCCACAAGGTGCCCTACGGTGCGATCTTGACCGTCAAGGCCGACCAGACGATCAAGGCTGGCGCCATCCTCGCCAACTGGGATCCGTTGACCCGCCCCATCATTACCGAGTTCGCTGGCAAGGCGCATTTCGAGAATGTGGAAGAGGGCCTCACGGTTGCCAAGCAGGTCGACGAAGTGACCGGTTTGTCCACCATGGTGGTTATCGACCCCAAGCGCCGCGGCGCAACCAAGGTGGTGCGTCCCCAGGTCAAGCTGATCGACGCGACTGGCAACGAAGTCAAGATCCCCGGCACCGACCACTCGGTGACGATTGGCTTCCAGATCGGTGCGCTGATCCAGGTGCGCGACGGTCAGGACGTGGGCCCCGGCGAAGTGCTGGCCCGTATCCCGATCGAAGGTCAGAAGACCCGCGACATTACCGGGGGTCTGCCCCGCGTGGCTGAGCTGTTCGAAGCCCGTACCCCCAAGGACAAGGGTACGCTGGCCGAGATCACCGGTACGGTGTCTTTCGGTAAGGAGACCAAGGGCAAGATTCGCCTGCAGATCACCGATCCCGATGGCAAGGTCTGGGAAGAACTGGTGCCCAAGGAAAAGAACATGCTGGTCCACGAAGGCCAGGTGGTCAACAAGGGTGAAGTGGTGGTGGACGGCCCGGCCGACCCGCAAGACATTCTGCGCCTGCTGGGCGCCGAAGAGCTGGCCCGCTACATCGTGGACGAAGTGCAGGACGTCTACCGCTTGCAAGGCGTGAAGATCAATGACAAGCACATCGAAGTGATTGTTCGTCAGATGCTGCGCCGCGTGGTGGTGGAAGCTGCAGGCGACTCCAGCTACATCAATGGTGAGCAAGTGGAGCGTTCGGAAATGCTCAACACCAACGATGCACTGCGCGCCGAAGGCAAGATCCCCGCGACCTACAGCAACCTGTTGCTGGGTATTACGAAGGCGTCTCTGTCCACCGACAGCTTCATCTCCGCGGCTTCCTTCCAGGAAACCACCCGCGTGCTGACCGAGGCTGCCATCATGGGCAAGCGCGACGAGCTGCGTGGTCTGAAGGAAAACGTCATCGTCGGTCGTCTGATTCCTGCCGGTACCGGTTTGGCCTACCACGAGGCACGCAAGGTTCGCGAAAACATGGACGACGCCGAGCGCCGCGCCATCGCCGAAGCCGAAGCGGCCGAGTTGGCAGGTGGTGATGCCGAAGCCGTCGCGGCATCCCACGACAGCGAAGGTGCTGCTAGCGAGTAAAACCGCATCGCTACACTAAACGTAGCACCCCAAACCCTTTTCACGAGGGGTTTGGGGTTTTTTGCATAATGGGCTATGGATCTTTCGCTGGTACTGGGGATCACACTGGCGCTGTGTGTGTTTTGGAGCGTTGGTGTCTACAACCGCCTGATGCGTATGCGGGCCAGGGGTCTGCGCGCCCTGGGCTCGGTCAAAAAGCATATGCGGCTGTATGCGGATCTGGTCCGCGACGACGTGGCCCAGGGGGCCGCCAGCCAAGCGCACAAGCCCAGCATGGAAGGTCTCCCCGATGACGATTGGTTGCAGCTGCAATCCGCACTCCAGGAGTTTGAGGCCGCTTTGAAAGATGCTCCTGCAAGCGCCTTGCGCGCTGACCATTTGTCGCGGTTGGGCCACGCATTTGACACCGTACAGCAGGTCTGGCATTCGGTAGACAGTGCTCCGCCTGATCTGGCCGGACCGGTGGTGCCCGCGACCCTGCGCACCCTATGGGATACCACGACCCGGCGCGTCGAAACCGCGCGCGGCGGTTTTAACCAGATCGCCGGCCAATACAACGAAGCCCTGGACCAGTTCCCGGCACGCCTAGTGGTAGGCATGATGGGCTTCAAACCCAGCGGCTTGCTTTAAGGATTTCATGCATTCCAAAACTGAACCGGTGCCTCTGTGGCGCCAACTGAGCGCAGCGGCGGGGGTGATACAGGCCGTGCGCGAGGGCATCTCCGGCACCGCTGCCGTCGAGCGCGTTCCTGCTGAGCTACGCCCTGGCGTGCAGGCCTTGGCCTTTCATGTATGGCGCAACCTGGGCCGGGCCGAGGCCCTGCGCAAGCGGCTCGCCACCCGCATGCCGCCGCCTGCGGCGGACGCCTTGCTGTGTGTTGCTTTGGCGTTGGCCTGGAACGATGCCGATGCGCCGTACGACACGTTCACTCTGGTCAACCAGGCGGTAGAGGCAGCCAAGCGCAGTGCTGGCACCCAACCCCAGGCCAACTTTGTGAATGCCTGCCTGCGGCGCTTCCTGCGTGAGCGGGAGGCCCTGGTTGCGAGCACCGACAACGATCCGGTCGCTGTGTGGAACCACCCCGGCTGGTGGATCAAGCGCCTGCAAAAGGAACGCCCCGCACAATGGCGCGATATCTTGACAACGGCCAACCAGCACGCGCCTATGACCTTGCGGGTCAATCTGCGCAAAACCAACCCGTCGGAGTATCTGGCGGCCTTGGAGCAAGCCGGCATCCCCGTGCAATCCTCGGCAGGCGCCTGCATCGTCTTGGCCCGACCGGTCGGGGTACAGCAGTTGCCGGGCTTTGCTGAAGGCCGGGTGTCGGTGCAAGACGGGGCTGCCCAAATGGCGGCGCCCTTGCTGTTACAGGGATGGCCTACCCAGGGCCTCGGCCTTCGCGTTCTGGATGCCTGTGCGGCGCCTGGGGGCAAAACGGGCCATCTGCTGGAGTTGGCCGACAGCGAGGTTGTGGCCTTGGAAATTGATGCCGTTCGTACCACCCGTATAGGTGAAAACCTGGTGCGGCTGGGTTTGCAAGCCCAGGTGCTCAGCGCCGATGCCGCCAAGCCACAGGATTGGTGGGATGGCCGGCCCTTCGACGCCATTCTGCTCGACGCACCCTGTACCGCATCGGGCATCGTACGACGCCATCCCGACGTGCGCTGGTTGCGCCGCGAGTCCGATGTGGGGCAATTGGCAGCCATCCAGAAGCGCATTTTGCAGGCGCTATGGCCCTTGTTGCGGCCTGGCGGGCGGCTGCTGTACTGCACCTGTTCGCTGTTTTTGGCGGAAGGGGACGCCCAAGTGCAAACGTTTCTCGCACACAACACCGACGCGGTGTTGCTGCCGTCGCCGGGCCATTTAATGCCCCAAAATGCCACAAAAGTGGATGCCGTCCCGGACAATGGACCTTGTGACCACGATGGCTTTTATTACGCGTTGCTGCAAAAACAGATGGCCTGATGCCGTTTTGCGCCAGCTATGTGTGCTGGCTTTTGCGGTGTTCGCGGGGCTTTGCCAGGCCCAGGTCGCCACCGAAATCTCACAATTCCAGGTGGAACGCGCGGATGAAGAGGTTCTGGTTTCGGCGCAGGTGGCTTTTGAACTGCCCAGTGCAGTGGAAGACGCTCTGCTCAAGGGCATCCCCATGTTCTTTGTAACCGAGGCCAGTGTGCTGCGGGAGCGCTGGTACTGGTACGACAGAAAGCTGGCCTCGGTGCAGCGCCGTTTGCGTCTGGCCTACCAGCCATTGACCCGCCGCTGGCGGCTCAATGTGACCAACGGGGCGGGCCGTGAGGTCAGCGTGGGCCTGGCCTTGAACCCCAGCTTCGACACGCTGGAAGAGGCCATGTCCTCCATCAAGCGCATCGCGCGCTGGAAAATCGCCGATGTGGCCGACCTTGACAGCGGCGTGAAATACAAGATCGAATTCAGCTTCAAGCTGGACTTGAGCCAACTGCCGCGCCCCTGGCAAATTGGTGCCCTGGGCCAGTCGGATTGGGACTTGGCTGCCTCCACCAACACCACGTTGACGCTCGCAGCCACCAAATGACGACGGACGATTTTCGCAATAGCGAACCGGCGCACACGCTACAGAGTTCCAGGGCCTTGCGCTGGGTAGTGGCCGCAGGCGCCGTCGCCATGGTCATCATCGGCTTGATCCTGCTGTACCTGTTGACACAGGCTACCAATAACCGCGAGATCAATGAAAGCAACTACGCGCGGCTGTTTATTGTGAATGTAGTTGTGGCGTCGGTCCTCTTTGCGGCCATTCTGTGGGTGGGCTACCGCCTGTTCGTGCGATTGCGTCAGGGGCGGTTTGGTAGCCGCCTGCTGGTCAAGCTGGCGGCCATCTTTGCCTTGGTCGGCGTTGCGCCCGGTCTATTGGTTTTCGGCGTTTCCTACCAGTTCGTTTCCCGTTCCATCGAAACCTGGTTTGACGTCAAGGTCGAAGGTGCGTTGGAGGCCGGGCTCAACCTGGGGCGCGTGACCCTGGACACGCTGTCTAGCGACCTCACGGCCAAAACACGCGCGGCGGCGGCCCAGCTATCCGAGACGGCGGAGGTGGCCATCGGTCTGCAATTAGACCGCATGCTGGAGCAACTGGGTGCTGCGGACGTAGCTGTTTGGAGCGCTTCAGGCAAACTGCTGGTCAGTGCGGGCCAGTCGCGCTTTCAACTGACCCCGGGCAAGCCAACCGCTTCCCAATTCCGGTCCGCGCGTTCCGATCGAGCACTGTCCTGGGTTGAAGGCCTGGACGACACCGCGGCGGCCAACCCGGGTAGCGTGCGGGTCAAAGTGTTGGTACCGATTTCAAGCTCCGTGCTAGGCCTGGCACCTGAGGGTCGCTATCTGCTGGTGTCGCGGGTTCTGCCTCCCAATCTGGTGACCAATGCTTTGGCGGTGGAGAGTGCCAACCGGGAGTACCAGGAACGGGCCTTGGGCCGCGAGGGCCTCAAGCGCATGTACCTGGGTACCTTGGCGCTGAGCCTGTTCCTGGCGGTGTTTGCCGCCGTGCTGTTGGCGGTGATCCTGGGCGACCAGATTGCACGCCCCTTGCTGATGCTGGCCGAAGGGGTGAGTCAGGTAGCTGCCGGTGACCTGACACCCAAATTGGCGACGCGCGGCAAGGATGAGCTGGGCGGGTTGACCAGGGCCTTTGCGTCGATGACCGAACAACTGGCCGACGCACGCCAGGCGGTGCAGCAAAGCATGTCGCAGGTCGATGCGGCGCGGGCTAATTTGCAAACCATTCTGGACAATTTGACGGCCGGCGTCATCGTGCTGGATGCAGAGGGTGGCATTCGCTCTTCGAACCCCGGTGCCGCGCGCATCCTGAAGGTGGCCTTGGCGGAGTACGAAGGCCGGTCATTGGCTTCTATCGACGGCTTGCAGGAGTTTGGCCAGGCGGTGCAAACCCAGTTTGCGGACTTCCTGCACCAGCGTACCGAACAGGACCTGGACCACTGGCAAAAGTCGTTTGAATTGAGCGCCGGCAACGCCACCGCTGCCCACGGCCCGTTTGACCGCACGCTGACCCTGGTCGCCCGGGGGGCTGAACTGCCGGGCAATGCGCGGCTGCTGGTGTTTGACGACATTTCCGACATCGTGTCGGCCCAGCGCGCCCAGGCCTGGGGCGAAGTGGCCAGGCGCCTGGCGCATGAGATCAAGAACCCGCTGACCCCCATCCAGTTGTCGGCCGAGCGGTTGCAGATGAAGCTCGCAGGCAAGGTGGAGGGGGCTGACCTGGCCGTGCTGACCAAGTCCGTCAAAACCATTGTCGACCAAGTGGACGCGATGAAGCGCCTGGTCAACGATTTCAGGGACTATGCACGCCTGCCCGCAGCCGAGCTCAAGCCGGTGGATCTGAATGCTTTGGTAACGGATGTCTTGCATCTCTACGAAAGCGAAGGCCAAAACGTGCCGGTGCGGGCCGAACTGGATGCCGCCGCCCCGAAGGTCATGGGCGATGCGCAGCAACTGCGCCAGGTCATTCACAACCTGCTGCAAAACGCACAAGACGCCAGCGAAGTAATCCATGCGCAGGCCGCCGGAGAAGACCGCAGCGTTGTGGTCCGCACCCAGTACCAACGCACCGCCGCACGCGTGCGCTTGAGCGTGCTGGATTGCGGTGGAGGCTTTCCGGAACACATACTCAAACGCGCGTTTGAGCCTTATGTCACGACCAAAGCCAAAGGCACGGGCCTGGGCCTGGCCGTGGTGAAGAAAATTGCCGATGAGCATGGCACACGCATCGACATCGTAAACCGTGTTACAGACGGTAGCGTGGTCGGTGCGCAAGTATCGTTATCATTGGCGACCGACGCCCAAGCCCCGGCTTGAGCGCGCACACAGGCAAGAAAGAGACATCGCGATACCATGGCAAACATTCTGGTTGTTGATGACGAGCACGGCATTCGGGATTTGCTTTGGGAAATCCTCAACGACGAAGGTCACAACGTAGAGCTCGCAGAAAATGCGGCGCAGGCACGCTCAGCCCGTACACGTGAGCGCCCCGACCTGGTGCTGCTGGACATCTGGATGCCTGACACCGATGGCGTGACCCTGCTCAAGGAGTGGTCCTCCAACGGGCTGCTGACCATGCCGGTCATCATGATGAGTGGCCACGCCACCATCGATACCGCGGTGGAGGCGACCAAGATCGGCGCTTTGGCGTTTCTCGAAAAGCCCATCACGTTGCAAAAACTACTCAAGGCGGTGGAGCAAGGCTTGGCCCGCAGCAGTCAGCACAAGGCGCCACCCGTGGCGGCTGCACGGCCCCTGGTAACCGCGCTGGAATCCGCTACCTATGCGGCCCCCATAGCCATAGCGACCACCGAAGCCGGCCTGCAAGCCACACAAAATTTTGTGCTGGACAAGCCGTTGCGCGAGGCGCGGGACGAGTTTGAGAAAGCCTATTTCGAATACCACCTGGCCCGCGAAAACGGTTCCATGACGCGGGTCGCCGAGAAGACCGGACTGGAGCGCACCCACCTGTACCGCAAGCTCAAACAACTGGGCGTCGACCTGACGCGCGGCAAGCGCAACGGAATTTGACAGCGCGATTTCAAAATCGCGAAATCTTCCTGCTATAATCGATGGCTCAGGCCCGGTAGCTCAGTCGGTAGAGCAGAGGATTGAAAATCCTTGTGTCGGTGGTTCGATTCCGCCCCAGGCCACCAAATTTAAAAACCCGTCGTCTGATGGGTTTTTATTTTGACCACCCCGGTGGTCACATGCGGGAATAGCTCAGTTGGTAGAGCGATACCTTGCCAAGGTATAGGTCGAGAGTTCGAGCCTCTTTTCCCGCTCCAAATTTCCCCCCTGTTTTCCGTTGATCCCTCTGCATTGGCAGAGGGTTGCGGTGTTTAGCGCTTGTTTGCAGGCTTTTACATGCCCGATAGGCCTCCACGGGTGGCGAAGAAACGCCGGCTGGAGTAGCATTGCCACAAATTACGGAGAATTTCCATGTTCAGTGGTTTTCTTGGTAGGGGCAAAAAGCCGGACAGTCCACCCGATGCTGTGGATTCCCGTGGGCTGGAGGTGGTGGAAGACGACCCGGACACTACCTGGGGCCTGTGGGAAAGCGCGGTGGCCGAGCAGGACTCCAAATTCAGCGCACTCCCCACCCTAGACTCCGACCCCAACGGCCCCGCATACCAGAGCACAACGCCCATGGGCTTGTCCGATGCTGATGCACAAAACATGTCTCGCGAAGAGCGCACCCTCGCCCAGCGCAAGGACGATGCGCTGATGACCGTCGAGCTGCACCACCACCGCATCGCCAACACCATCCGCACGCTATGGGGCTACAAGGAATGCAGCGACTACATTTCCAAGCTGATACTCAGTGGTGGTGATGGCATGGGCCATGCCCGTATGGGCTTCCAGCAAGACGCTGCCAATGCGATGATGCTGTTGGCCGAGCTGCACGACCTCCAGTTTGGCCGCACCGATGACAGCATAGGCTCCGGCTTTGCTGACCTGAGCGTGCGTACCGGGTACGACGGATTCCGCTAAACCTAACTAGCGCGGTGTAGCGGCCGCTGCATTCAGCGCCGCCTTTTTTGCAAACTCCGCCCGCAGCGCCTTGAGTTTTTCGCGCGGGTCTTCGCGCACGGTGGCCTGGTCCAGCCCCATTTCGGCGATGAAGCGGCTGGGCAGGGCGGCCACCATCTCTCGCCCCTTTTTACGGCGCCGCGTCCAACTGACGGCCAGGCTGCGCTGGGCGCGGGTGATGCCCACGTACATCAGCCGGCGCTCTTCCTGCAGGTGCTGGGCTACGTCTTCGTTGGCGGACTCGTGGGCCGCCTCTGACCCACCCAGGGAGTCGGCACCGTCTTTCAGCTTGAAGGGCAGCATGCCCTCCGTCACACCCACCAGCAGCACATGGGGCCACTCCAGCCCCTTGGATGCGTGCAAGGTGGATAGCGTGACCACGTCCTGGTCTTTCTCCCGCTCGCTGATGGTGGACAGCAGGGCAATGTTCTGCGCTACTTCCAGCAGCGACTTCACCTCGCGCTGCATGGTCACGCCGGCGGCGTCATCCAGCTCGCCGCCGCAGCGCTCGGCCATCCAGTCGCAAAACTCCAGCACATTGGCCCATTTGGCGGCGGCCACTTTGTCGCTGTCTTCGCTATCGAGCAGGTGCTTTTCGTAGCCTATGTCCTTGAGCCAGTCCATCATGAAGGTCTTGGCGGCTTCGGCCCCCTCGGTATGGCGGGCCCGGTATTCCAGGTCGTTCACATAGCGGCCAAACTCGTGGAGGCTGCCCAGCGCCTTGGCCGCCAGCACGGAGCCCAGCGAGCTGGAGAACAGCGACTCGAACAGGCTGAGCTTGTACTGGCTGGCAAACACCCCCAGCGTACCCAGCGTGGTGTGGCCTATGCCGCGCTTGGGCGTGGTCACGGCCCGCAGAAAAGCCGGGTCGTCGTCATTGTTGGCCCACAGTCGAAACCAGGCACACAGGTCGCGGATCTCGGCCCGGTCGAAGAAACTCTGGCCGCCCGACACCTTGTACGGAATATTGGCCTTGCGCAGCGCTTTCTCAAAGGGCTTGGCCTGGTGGTTGGCGCGGTACAGCACGGCGAAGTCGCGGAACTCCTTGTACTGCTTGCCCTCTTGCAGCAAGGCCCCTTCGGCGCGCAGGCTCTGGATACGGGCCACGGCCCGCTCAGCCTCATGCTCCTCGTTGTCGGCGTCCACCACCCGCACCGGCTCCCCTTCGCCCAGCTCGCTGAACAGCGTTTTGGGAAACATCTTGGGGTTGGGGCCGATCACGTTGTTGGCGGCCCGCAAAATGGCGCTGGTGGAGCGGTAGTTCTGCTCCAGCTTGATGACCTTGAGCGCCGGGAAGTCCACCGGTAGCTTGCGCAGATTGTCCAGCGTGGCCCCGCGCCAGCCGTAGATGGATTGGTCGTCATCCCCCACCGCGGTGAAACGGGCGCTGTCGGCTGGGTTGCCGCCGACGATGAGCTTGAGCACCTCGTACTGCGTGGCATTGGTGTCCTGGTATTCGTCGACCAGCACGTGGCCCATCATGCGTTGCCAGCGCTGGCGCACGGGCTCGTGGTCGCGCAGCAATTTGAGCGGCAGGCTGATCAGGTCGTCAAAATCCACGCTCTGGTAGGCCGTCAGCCGCTCTTCATAGCGGCCCATGACGACCGCCGTAACCCGCTCGTTGTCGTCCGCGGCCTGGGCCAGGGCCTGTTCGGCATTCAGGCCCGCGCTCTTCCAGGCGCTGATGGTCCATTGCCACTGGCGGGCGGTGGCGGCGTCGGTGGTGCCACCGGCGTCTTTCAGGATATTGGTCACGTCGTCGCTGTCCAGGATGCTGAATTGCGGCTTGAGCCCCAGCACGGCACCGTCCTGGCGCAGCATGCGCACACCCAGTGCGTGGAAGGTGCAGACCACCACATCCTTGGCCGCCTTGCCGATCAGGCCCTTGGCGCGCTCCCGCATTTCCGCCGCCGCCTTGTTGGTGAAGGTGATGGCTGCAATCTTTTGCGGCGCCAGTCCCGCCTGGATCAGCCGGCCGATCTTGTGCGTGATGACCCGTGTCTTGCCCGAACCGGCGCCGGCCAACACCAGGCAGGGGCCGTGCATGTAGTTCACGGCCTCCTGCTGGGCCAGGTTCAGGCCGTGGGCAATGGGGGAGGCGGGGGGAGAGGAAGGAGACGACGGGGCAGACATTCGAACGGGGCATTCCGGGCAGACAAGCGCCCCATCTTACCGGGCGGGCATTCCGCCATCTGGAGTGTTCAGACGGGGCTGGAATGCATTAAAAACCCTATTTTGGGTATGTTGCAAAGGGTTGATAGCGAATTTGGCCTCTAGCCCTCGTCGGATATGCATCATCCGCTATCAAAAGTATAGTGATTTGCTCGACAACTCCTGGCGCCACCGCGCCCAAAATACCGGACAATGGCCCCGTGCTGCAAATCCTCACTGTCACATTTCCCTTTTTCGCCCTGGTCCTGTGCGGGTTCATCGCCGCGCGTCGGGGCATGCTGCCCATGGCGGCCATTCCCGGCCTGAACACCTTTGTGCTGTTCTTCGCGCTGCCCTGCATGCTGTACCGCTTCGGCGCCAGCACGCCGATTGCGCAGTTGCTGGACCCTAGCGTGGCGCTGACCTACCTGCTGTGCGCCCTGGTCATGGTGGGCTTCGTCGTGGCCGTCACACGCCACGGGCGCATTGGCTGGAACGATGCCGCCTTTGGCGCCTTGGTCGGCGCCTTCCCGAACACCGGCTTCATGGGTGTGCCCCTGTTGGTGGCACTTTTGGGCCCCAAGGCTGCCGGGCCGGCCATCGTGACCATTTTGGTGGACATGGTGATCACCACCTCGCTGTGCATCGCGCTGTCGCGGCTGGGCGCCCACGCCCCCGGCGAGGCATCGGCCGGGCAGGCCGCCAAGAATGCGCTCAAGGGCGTGGCCACCAACCCCATGCCCTGGGCGATCCTGCTGGGCGCCGTGGTGTCGGCACTGCAACTGGATTTCCCTAAACCCGTCGTGCAGACCGTAGGCCTGCTGGCCGACGCGGCGTCGCCTGTGGCCCTGTTCACCATCGGGGCCGTGCTGGCCCGCTCCCAGATGCTGGCCAAAGAGGACAAAGCCCATGCCGTGCATTGGCTGGAAGTGGTGCCGGTGGCGGCCATCAAGCTCTTCCTGCACCCGCTGCTGGTGCTGCTGGTGGGGGCCGGCGCCATCCAGCTGGGCGTGCATATCGACCGCTTTGCGCTGACCGTGCTGGTGCTGCTGGCCGCCTTGCCCAGTGCGAGCAATGTGTCGCTGCTGGCTGAACGCTTTGGGGCGGACAACGGGCGCATTGCGCGCATCATCCTGGTGTCCACCGCTGCCGCGTTTTTTACGTTTGCCGGGGCTGTGACGCTGATGACCTGACGCCTGTCAGGGTGCTCCCCGCTTCTCCCGGTAACTCCCCGGACTCTCCCCCGTCCACTCTTTGAACGCGTGGTTGAACGCGCTCTGGTCTTGGTAGCCCAGCAAAAATGCCACATCGGCCAGGCTCAGGTCGCGCTGCCGTAGGTAAGCCGGGGCCAGTTCTTGGCGCGTCTGGTCCAGCAACTGCTGGAAGCTGGCGCCGGCATCGGCCAGTTTGCGTTGCAGCGTGCGCTGGCTTAAGGCAAGCTCTTCGGCAATGGTGCCGACGCGGGCCTTGTCCTGGGCGAGGTTGTTGGCGATGCTGGCGCGCACCTGGGCCACGATGCCACCGTCGCCGCCCTGGGCGCGTAGCTTGGCCTGCAGCAGTTGCTCGGCATGTTGTTGCAGCACCGGGTACAGGCTGACATCGGCGTTGGGTACGGGCAGGGCCAGCAGCGCCGCGTCAAAGCGCGCGCAGTTGACCGGGGCGCCAAACGTCATGTCGGGGCCAAATAGCCGGTGGTGTTCGCTGACATCGGCCGGCGCGGCGTGGGTGAAGGCCACCGGTGCCGCCGGTAGGGGCGTGCCGGCCAGCCAGTCGCTGAAGACGCGCACACCGGCGAACACGCTCTCGGCCAGATGGCGGCTGGCAGTGGGAAAGTGGCTGCGCCACCGGTACTCGGCAGTGCCATCTTGCACCTGCAGTTCCGAGCGGCCCAGGTCGTGGGCCAAACCTTCATAGCGCAGGGTCTGCTGCAGCACCTGGCCGAAGTCGCGGCAGCTCAGCAAAATCAAACCATAGACCGCATAGGTGCCCAGCTTGACCCGCTGGCCCACATGCAGGCCAAAGTGGGGGTGCTGGGCGAGTTCGGCGCCGGCGTCCAGCAGGCGCACATAGTCGGTGGCGGCAATGGATTCGGGCAAAGGCGACAGCGCACTCTCGGGCAGGCCCACGGCCGCGGCTAAGTCACTCAGTGCCACGCCGCGCTCCACGGCCAACTCCAGCAGCGGCTGCAGGTAGGCGCCCGCCACCCGTCCGCCCATGGGGTGGTTTTCAACAGCGGTGGGAGCGGTTGGCACGTTAGAACAATCCCTTGTCATGAATGCGCAATACAGGGCGCATGCGCGTGGCTACAGTCGCGGCCAGTGTAGCAATTGCATGCTGCAAACGACAGCCAGGAGTACGGGTCATGAAGCGATGGAATGGATGGGGTGACGACAGCATAGAACTGGTTTTGCCAGCGGAGGCCATGCAGTTTTTGGAGCAACGCATTGGCGCCGGCATGCCCACGCCCGATGCCACGCTGGCGCAGGCCTGTGCCACCATACCCGCCAGCCGTTTGCCCACACACCCTCTGGTCGACACCCGCGCCGAGGCACGGCTGCGCAACAGCCTGGGCCACAGCCTGCCCGACTGGCTGAAGATGCGCAGCGGCCAGGTGGGGCGCGTCAGCGATGGCGTGGCCTTTCCCGAGAGCGCGGAGCATGTGCGGGAACTGCTGCAATTCGCCAAGCGTTGCGGCGCATCGGTGATACCGGTCGGCGGAGGCACCAGCGTGGTTGGGCATTTGACGGTGCCGGAGGCTGCTGGGCGGCCTGTGCTCAACATCAACCTGTCGCGCCTGAGCGCCTTGATCAACCTGGATTGCGAGGCCCAGCTAGCCACATTTGGCGCCGGCGTGCTGGGGCCGGATCTGGAAGCGCAGCTGCGCGCCCACGGCTACACGCTAGGGCATTTTCCGCAGTCGTTTGAATATTCCACACTGGGCGGCTGGGTGGTCACGCGTTCATCCGGCCAGCAGTCGCTGCGCTATGGGCGCATCGAGCAACTGTTTGCCGGTGGTTCGATGGAAACACCGGTGGGTACCTTGAATGTGAATACTTTCCCCGCCTCCGCCGCGGGTACAGACCTGCGCGAAATGGTGCTGGGCTCCGAGGGCCGCATGGGCGTGCTGACCGAGGCCACGGTGCGCATCACACCGCTGCCCGCACGCGAAGAATTCCACACCGTCTTTTTCCCCAGCTGGGCGCAGGCGCAAGAGGCCGTGCGCGCCATCGTGCAGGCCAAGCTGCCGCTGTCCATGCTGCGCCTGTCCAACGCGGTCGAGACGCTGACCACGCTGACGATGGCCGGCCACAAAACGCTGATTGGTTTGCTGGAGGGTTACCTGAGTCTGCGCGGTTGCAAGGACGGGAAGTGTTTGCTGATGATCGGCGCCAGCGGCAACACCGACACCGTGGGCCAGGCACTCAAGAGCGCCCAGCGCATCGCGCGCCGCCACCAGGGCGTGGCCATTGGCCAGGCCATGGGCAAGAAGTGGAAGGACAACCGCTTCCGCAACGTCTACCTGCGCAATGCGCTGTGGCTCAAGGGTTATGCCATCGACACCGTAGAGACGGCCTGCGACTGGAGCCGGGTCACGCCCATGGTCGGCGCGCTGGAAGGCGCGGCCACCCATGCGCTGGCACAGGACGGTGAACGCGTGCACACCTACACCCATCTGTCGCACCTGTACGCCCAGGGTGCCAGTGTCTACACGACTTTTGTCTATCGCCTCAGTGGCGACTATGCGACCGACCTGGCACGCTGGCGTGCGATGAAGGCCGCGGTGTGCGAGGCCATCGTCGCCAACGGCGGCACCATCAGCCACCAGCATGGTGTGGGCGTGGACCACGCGCCCTATCTGGCGGCGGAAAAGGGTGCCATGGGCATGGCGGCTATGCGCAGTCTGTTCCAGCATTTCGATCCGCAAGGCATCATGAATCCGGGCAAGCTGCTGCCCGCGGAAAACGCATGAGCAACGGCGCATCTGCTGTGCAGCCGGACGCGCAACGGGCGCAACTGCTGGCAAGTTTGCATGGCGAGCCATGGGACATCATCGTCATCGGTGGTGGCATCACTGGTGCCGGCATTTTGTTGGAAGCATCCCGCCGCGGCCTGCGTGCACTGCTGGTCGAGCAGCGCGACTTCGCGTGGGGGACATCCAGCCGCTCCTCCAAGCTGGTGCACGGCGGCCTGCGTTACCTGAAGGAGGGCAAGCTGGGCCTGACGCGGGACTCGGTGCGCGAGCGGCAGAATCTGATGCATGAGGCCGCCGGCCTGGTCGACCCGCAGAGCTTTGCCTTTGCCGACTACAAGGGCCGTAAGCCCGGGCGTTGGATGTTCCAACTGGGCCTCGCAATCTATGACTGGCTGGCCGGGCAGCGTGACGATCGCCACTATTTTTCACCCAACGATTTTTTGATGCTCGCGCCGAATATTGGCCGCGCTGATTTGCAGGGCGGCCTGTGCTACGTCGATGCCAAGACCGACGATGCGCGCCTGGTCTTGCGCGTGTTGCAAGAGGCACGCAGCCTGGGCGGCGTGGCCATCAACTATGTGGCGGCTGAGCAGTTGCTGCGCGATACCGATGGTGGTTCAGTGAATGGTGTGCAGTTGAAGGACGCCGTCAGCGGACAGAGCCATGCGGTGCATGCCAAGGTCGTCATCAACGCCACAGGTGTCTGGGCCGATAAGCTGCGCCAGCAGCAGGGCGCGGCACCCAAGCTGCGGCCCTTGCGCGGCAGCCATCTGGTACTGCCTGCCTGGCGTTTGCCCATCGCCCAGGCGATCAGCCTGATGCACCCCGAAGACGGTCGCCCGGTGTTTGCGTTTCCATGGGAAGGTGCAACCTTGGTCGGCACTACCGATATCGACCACGGCGGTGACTTGCGCGTGGATGCGACCATCACACCCGCGGAAATGCGCTACCTGCTGGCGGCGTTGCACTTCCAGTTCCCCCAATTGCAATTGACACAGGACGATGTGATAGCCACCTATGCTGGTGTGCGCCCCGTCATCGATACCGGCAAGGCCGATCCGTCCAAGGAAGGGCGTGACCACGCGGTGTGGATGGAGCAGGGCTTGCTGACCGTGACCGGTGGCAAGCTGACCACGTTCAGGCTGATTGCGCTGGACGCGCTGCGACACCTGGCCCATCTGTGGCCTGCGTTGGCGGATTCCGCCCCGGCCGGTGCTACCGTGCTGGAGCCCAGTGCTGCGCTGCCCGCCCACGCGGGCTTGCGCACGCAGCAGCGCCAGCGTTTGCAAGGCCATTACGGTGCACAAGCGGCGGAGGTGGTGTCCGCCGCACACGATGGTGAGCTAGACACCATCCCCGGCACGCACACGCTGTGGGTGGTGCTGCGCTGGGCCGCGCGCCATGAGGCCGTTATCCACCTGCAAGACCTGCTGCTGCGCCGCACGCGCCTGGGCCTGCTGCTGCGCGGCGGCGGCGCGGACCACCTGCCACGCATACGCGCTATCTGCCAAATTGAACTGGGCTGGGACGACACGCGCTGGGAGTCCGAACAGGCCGCCTACCTTGCGCTGTGGCAGCAGCATTACAGTCCGACACCAACAGCAGAATCCAAAGATTCGGAGAGCACCCATGGCTGAACCTACGATCCTTGCCATCGACAACGGCACCCAAAGCGTGCGCGCACTGCTGTTCGATCTGCAGGGCAATATCGTCGCCAAGGCCCAGGTGCGTCTGGAAGCGTATTTCTCCGAACACCCCGGCTGGGCCGAACACGACCCCGAGGACTACTGGCAAGCCGTCTGCACCGCCTGCCAGAGGCTGTGGCAAGAGAACCCCGGTGCGCGCGACACCGTCAAAGGCGTGGCGGTCACCACGCAGCGCGGCACCGTCATCAACCTCGACGCGCAAGGCCAACCGCTGCGCCCCGCCATCACCTGGCTGGATCAGCGCCGCACCGACACCGTGCCACCCATTGGCACGCTGTGGAAGTGGGCCTTCAAGCTGGCCGGTGTGCAAAGCACCATCAACTATTTCCGTGGCGAGGCCGAGATCAATTGGATCAAGGCGCACCAGGCGGATGTGTGGAACGAGACCGACAAATACCTGTTGCTGTCCGGCTACCTGAACCACCGCCTGTGCGGCAGGTTTGTGGACTCGGTGGGCTCGCAGGTGGCCTACCTGCCGTTTGACTACAAGCAACTGGGCTGGGCGAAAACCGGCGATTGGAAGTGGCAGGCGCTGGCCGTCAAGGCCGAGTGGTTGCCCGAACTGGTGGCACCCGGCGCGCGCATGGGCAGCATCACTGCCGCGGCGAGTGCCGCCACCGGCATCCCCGAAGGCACACCGCTGATGGCCGCCGCGGCCGACAAGGCCTGCGAGGTCATAGGCTCCGGCGGCCAGGCGCCCCACATCGGTTGCCTGAGCTATGGCACCACGGCCACCATCAACACCACCAGCGCCAAATACCTCGAGGTCACGCCCCTCATCCCGCCCTACCCGTCGGCCATACCCGGTGCCTACAGCACAGAAGTACAGATATTCCGCGGCTACTGGATGGTTAACTGGTTCAAGCAACAGTTTGGCCACCACGAGCAGCAGCAGGGCGCCGCGCAAGGCGTGGCACCCGAGGCGCTGTTCGACGAACTGGTCAACACCGTGCCACCGGGTTCCATGGGTCTGATGCTGCAGCCCTACTGGTCGCCCGGCATCAAGATCCCCGGCCCCGAGGCCAAGGGCGCCATCATCGGCTTTGGCGACGTGCACACCCGTGCCCACGTCTACCGCGCCATCCTCGAAGGCCTGGCCTATGCGCTGCGCGAGGGCAAGGAGCGCATCGAGAAGCGCAGCGGCGTGCCCATCACCGAGCTGCGCATCTCCGGTGGCGGCTCGCAAAGCGATGCGGCCATGCAACTCACGGCCGACATCTTTGGTCTGCCCGCCTCACGCCCCCATGTCTACGAGACCTCGGGCCTGGGCGCAGCCATCGACGCCGCCGTGGGGCTGGGCCTGCACCCGGACTTTGACACCGCGGTCAAGGCCATGACCCGCGTCGGCAAGACCTTCACGCCGATTGCCGCCAACCATGCGACCTACAACGCGCTGTATGCGAGCGTCTACCAGAAGATGTACGGAAAGTTGCAGCCGCTGTACCGGGCGATCCAGCGCATCACCGGCTATCCGCATATGCCCTAGTTGCCTGCCAGCATGTGTTTTTGGGGAAATGGGTTAAGAAAAAATGGCAGGTAGCCCTCGTCGAATATAAATGGGAAGCTATGTAATTTGTAGCAAATCGACGGTCTGCTACAGCTTGCCCTCTTTCCACATGATGACCATTTCAATTGGCCAGAACTCAAACGGGACAACCATCACGGCGTCCGTCGTCGGATGGGTTAGCAGCGGAAACGAGCCAGCCGACAGCACACCGTTGGGAATGTGCTTGCGAAACACCATGAAGGCGGCGGCACGCATCTCCTTGTTGGAAAAGACGGGCGGCAGCTTGAAACCCATGGACCGGTCCATCTCATCGCTGACCAACTGCGCGACAGCGGCCAACGCCGGATCGTTGGGCTGGGTTTCTTTCAGAGCAAAAATCTTGTGCCCGATCAGCCGCAGCTCCTGGGGGCGTGCGTCAAAGTAGGTGTCGTTGGAATGGACCAGGAGGGCGGGGCAGTCCACATCGCCGGGGGCAAACAGCAGTTTGTTGGCCTGTACTAGCGCACCCCATACGATGATCCCCTCTGTCAACAGCAGGGTCTGCTGTTTCAAAATCTCGCTCAAAGCGTCGGTCTCTTGCAGCCAGTAGGGTGCCTTCGCAGCTACCGACGCCAGCATGATGGGGTTGAACCTTTTCTGCGTCTGGACGAACGTGTCTCGCATCTTGCTGATGGCCCGTTCCATTTCGGGTTGCAGCGGCAGCGGGGCGACATAGTGTGCGCCGTTGGCCCATGCTTGCTTTGCGGTCGGAGCAGGCGTATTCCGCGGCGCAGGGGCGGCCTCTTGCACTTCCCGCAATTGATCCCACGTCTTTCCAAATGCCCACTTGATGCTCTTGATTCCACGCTCCATCGCACCATTCAACATAGAGACCTTGTCGTTTTCGACGTTTGCTTCGCGCAGCGTGGGGTCGAGGATTGCGAATGCGCGCCCGTCCTGGGCAGGACGGTAGGGAAAGGCAATCTTCAAACGCAGCGGCGACTTGCCGTAGGTGTACAGGAGCACCATCACCGCATCGCAGCGGCCGTGCTCGAAATCCGCCATACCGTCATAGGCAAGGACCTGCCAGGTCGCGCCTTGCGGGTTGTCTTCCAGGCTGCGCCCCGCCATTTCCAGGGCGCCATCGATATCGCTTCCTGGCATGCCCGTCATCGGCATGACCCAAGTCGTTGGTGCCGTGGAACTGAGACTGGTTGGCAGCACTGCGCCACCGTCGGCAGCCATCATCATCTGCCACGAAGCGATCTGCCCCAGGGCGTGCATGCCCGTCCACCACACGACCGGGCCGTCGCGTTCGATTTGCGCTACGAGACTCGCTACATATTCGCCCGCCCCGATTGCAGGACCACCATCACCCAGGACTTGCGACTCGACCCAGCCCAGCGGCATGAACGCAGCCCCCTGATCGAGCGCGTTGGCAATGAGCCGCGTAAATGGCGTGTCGGGCAGTTGGGTCCCGGCCGGCAACACGCGAAGCGCAGACGCGCGGTCATGCCAGTCGATGCTCGCTCCCGTATGTCGGCGCGTCACCTCGATCAGGTAGTACGCGATCAGCGCGCAGAAGTTGCGACCGGGCAGGGTCTCCTGCAGTGCCTCGCGCGAGGGCTTGGCCCGCTCGCGTATCGCCGCCATCAACTGGTCGAGCCTGCCCAGGCTTTGCTCCGAATAGTCGAGCCGCGCCTGCTGCAAGGCTTTGGAAAATTTCCAGCCCCCCTCCACTTCGCCGCCGCGCGCATAGGTTTCGAGGAAATGTTGGGCTACTTCATTCATATTGCTTTTCTGGAGCTTTGTTGATGGACCGGCGGCTTGGTGAGTGCCAAATATCTTACCCACCACAGGTTGCCCAACCTATCTTGAGGCTCAGGTGGCCTCCTTGGTAGGATACTTGCGTACTCGAACTCAATCGCCAAACATGCCGGACAAAGAAATAAATGCCCCTGCCTGGGGGTTGATGGGGCACACCCCAGAGGTCACCTGCGCAAAGTGTGACTATGCCCGCAAGGCGACAGATACCGTGCCCGCTTGGCAGTGTCCCCAGTGCGGGGTCGCCTACCTCAAATCGAAGGCTGCAGCGGAAGAGACGGCGCAACGTCGCGCGATGCGGCGCACAGCGAATGATGTGGCCGAAAAAGATGCAGAGCCATCGGACCCACCGACGCGCAAGTGGGTGGTGATCACCGTGTTCGCGTTGATTGGTGCCGTGGGTTGGCAATGGAATTACAAGCAATCGAGCGCCCGCGAAAAATTGGCCCAAAGAGAGGCGGCAGCCCGCCAGCAGCAGATCGATGCGGCGAAGCAAGAAATGCAGGAAGACGACAAGCTGATGCAGGCCATCGGTTATGCGCTCAACGGT
Organism: Rhodoferax sp. GW821-FHT07G04; assembly: GCF_059418585.1. Taxonomy (NCBI): domain Bacteria; kingdom Pseudomonadati; phylum Pseudomonadota; class Betaproteobacteria; order Burkholderiales; family Comamonadaceae; genus Rhodoferax; species Rhodoferax sp. GW821-FHT07G04. The sequence goes on along the minus strand of NZ_JBWKQD010000002.1, from coordinate 941,670 downwards.
AACGCGGCCAATAGTCTGGAAGCGCTGAATGCATACGCGTCAAAAGGCTCCACGCAAGCCATGGTGGCGTTGGGGCGCATCTACCAGACCGGCCGTGGGGTGGTGCGCAATCACGAACAGGCGATGGCCTGGTACCAAAAAGCAGCCGCAGGGGGAAGTGGCGTCGCCATGGTCAATCTTGGCTATGTGTATGAAATGGGGGACGGCGAGCAACGACAGCCTGAACTTGCGGCCAACTGGTATCTGCGTGCGGCGCGACAGGGTCACGCGTCGGGCTTGTACAGTTTGGCAGGCTTGGTCGAAAAGGGAAACGGCGTTGCGCAGGATATGCGCCAAGCCTATATGCTGTATGAGCTGGCGGGCAAGGCGTTTAGTGAGAATCCCAACGCGGACTATCTGTTGATACCCCGTGATCGCAGTGGCTTGGGCGCAGTGTCGAACCAGATCAATATGCGCAAAACCATGTCGCCCGTGGATGTTGTCAAAGGCAAGGAGCAGGCCGACGCATGGAAAATTGGTCAGCCGTTCCCCTCATAGTTCGGTCGGTGCAACGCCGAAGCGGTGGGCGCAGCTTACCGGCGGAACCACCAGAACATGCCCAGGAATGCCAAGCCGCCTATGAGCGGCGACCACGCCAGTAACAAAGACGGCAGTGATGCCTTGGGCAGACCAGACCAAACCTCGACCGAAACGCTGGTGACGTTCATGTTCTTGGCGCCAGCAAACCCCAAGCAGGGGGCGATCGCCTTGTCATCTTTTACGCTGATGGGCGCAATGGCCACTTGGCGTTCTACCAGTGCGCCGGCCTTGGCCTCCTGCTTGCTGACTTCAAGCACAAGCCCCAGACGTTTCGTGTTGTCTATCACCCAACCGGGTTGAAAGTAGGCAGTTGCATCACCGTTCTCTATCGCTGTACCGGAGACCTTGACAACCAGTGTGTAGGGGTTGCCACTGGTGACCAAGCTCAATTCTTTTCCAGCCCAGTCTTGTGTCTCGGCGAAGATGGTTGCAGGGTTCGTGGTCTTCTTGGGTGTGTAGCGCGCAAACTGGGCCAACGTCTCCACAGGCAGGTCGTATGTTTCGACCAATTTCTTTCCATACGCTCCAGGTTTGCTGTTTGCGGCTTCCGCTCCGGCCATGGTGGCGAGGCCAATAGTGCAGCACAGAGCCAGCAGGCTCCAGATCGCGGTCATGCCACACCGCATCATGTATAGCTGCCGAGCAGTAAAACAGGAAAATACCACGACATATCCTTTCTGGAATTGGGAATCTACGAATCATGGGCAGATAGACGCTGTATCAACGTCAACGCTGCGTTGGAACACGGTACAGGTGGGATTGTCACCAATTTCCGGACGCAGATGCCAAGGTGTTGCGCACGTGGTCGCGGGCGGTGTCGTAGCGCAGGGCGATACCGGAGTGCGCATTTGGCGGTACTGGCCTTCGTGAAGCGTGTGGGGAGATTGTTTATCGACGCTAATGGCCGCAAAACTCAAGGTGTCTTATGAATGATTTACTCCCCCTCTCCAGCGCATCGTTTTGCAAGCGGTATGCACTTGCCGCCCTCTCAGGGGTGGTCATGGCGTTGCACCCACCCGTTTTTGCATCCCCTATGGATTTGTCCACCACCGACGGCTTTGAGCGCACTTGTGCTGCGCTGCCGTCGGCACCAACGGGCTTGAAGAACAACCAAGAGCGCCAGGCTTTTGTGGTTTGCCGTGATGTGGCTTTGGTGCAGAACATCATCAGCTTCGTGAAAAAAGGTGAGCGTCGCTACGAGGCGGAGAAGCCTAGCGACGCCGAGCTCAACAGTGTGGTGCGCGGACAATTGAGCCTGGTGCGAGACGAACTGCGCAGCGTGCGCATGGTGCTGGAGCAACTGAAGTTGAAGAAAGACGAAGGCCTGTTGCTGGCGCCCGCGCAGTGGAAGAGAGACCTTGATGGTGATGGAAAGCTGTCGACCTGGGAGGCGAACTTTTTCGCGATTCCCAAACCCGGCAGACACGGCTTGCAATTGAGTATGCCCAGCGATGACGCGGATTACTATGCCAAGGAATACCAGATGGCGGCCAAAATTCGTATCGACCAGAGTGACATTTTGTGGGGCCTCTCATACCACTACTTTGCCGAAGCTCTGTTGGAGATCGTGCTCTCGTATAGGCTCAACAACACCGGGTTTGGTCGCGAATCGATAGAGTTGCATGATGCCAGTGGCATGCGGCGCGCGGCAGCGTTGCTGACAAAGGGATTTAAAACATCCGAGGCCATGCGCCTGTCGGTATTGGCCGAGCGTGACGACCAAGACGAATGGATCGCCAATCCGGGACAAAAGAACTCGGTCTTCCCCCTTCCCTTGGATGCGCAGGATTTTCAGGTGTGGGGCGGCTTGCTTGCCCACGTCATCCCTTTGTTCGAAGGAAAAACACTGCTCATTGGGCATGCGAAAGCCAGCGGTCTTTTGGGTGCCGTCGCAAAACTATGTCCCAGCAACCAGGGGCTCAGCATCCCTCTGTTTTTCAGCCATCCACCGAGGTATCCGATGGCCCAGTTTGAACGCCTCGATTTGTCCAGCATGTGCCAAGCCATAGATGCCAAGCACCCTGCGTCGGGGCTGCTTGCGTTCATCGAGGGTTATGCCAATCAAGCTCAGGCCAATGGCGGCGCTATGCGCTTCCTGCGGAATCTGCTGTGGACAAATTAGCCTGTGTGGATTTCACGTCGGCCATGCATCACGGGATCTCGAACACCGTTAACGCATTCGCAATGCCGCGCAACTGGTGGCTCTGCGCCTGCGCCGTAAGGCCCGCGGCCTGCAGCAGGTCCGCAACGCCGGGGTAATCGACCACCGGCTCGGTGGCGAAGATCGAGTTGGACGTTGCCAGCCCCTGCACACGCGCGGCGATGTTGACTGCTTGGCCGAAGTAATCCAGGCGGTCGTTCAAGGACACAGCCAGGCAAGGGCCTTCGTGCAGGCCTATTTTCAGCACCAGGTCTTCGCGTCCACTACTCTGCGCGTTCAGCACGCGCATGGCCTCGCGCATGCCCAGGGCGGCGGCCATGGCGCGGCCAGGGGTAGGGAAGGTGGCCATCACCGCGTCACCAATGGTCTTGACGACGGCGCCGGCCTGGTCGGCCACGACGGCGTTCAGCACCTGGAAGTGGGCGCGGACCATGTCATAGGCCACCAGGTCGCCGACACGCTCGTACAACTCGGTGGAGGCGCGCAAATCGGTGAATAAGAAGGTCAGACTGGTGATCTTCAACCGCTGGTCAATGTCCAGGGTCTCAGCCTTGTAGATGTCACGGAAAGTCTGGTTGGTCAGCAGGCGCTTGGCGGTCAGGAAGGGGCCGCGGTTGCCCAGCACATGGTGCAGGGCATCACCCGCGATGTAGACCGCCGGCAGGACGCGCTCGGTGGTCTGGTTGTCCAGCGTCAGCCGCAGCGGGCCGGGGCGCATCGCCACCGTGCCGGTGGGGGCATGTACGGTGTTGAGCACCACCTCCAGGTTTTGCCGTTCTCGCGTGGGCTCGCCCTTCACATCCAGAAAGTGGGCGGAGTGGGTGACTGCGTCGAAGACGATGACGAATTGCGCCGGCAGTTGCAGCGACAAATAAGCCTTCTCGCCCGGCGGTAGTTCGACCGAGTCGATGATGATGTCTTGCAGCAGTGCGTCAAACGCCTCACCCTCGGGTAACTGCACGCCCGAGCCCCAGAAGATTTGCCGCATGTAGTCCCAGATGGGCAGACGGTGCGGGTCGTGCGCAGCAATGGCGCGCACGCGAGGGTTGACGGTGAAGACCACCTCGACCATCTCGTCCAGCGTGGGTTCGTAGCCGGCCGCGCACAGCGCGCACGAGTAGGCGTCGCGGCGCACGGTCTTCAGCGTCGCGTTCGATGACAGCACGCCGCCACAACCGGGGCACAGCACATTCCAGGCCAGGTCAAACAGGCCCAGGCGCGCGGCATGCAAGAAGCCTGCAATGCAGCGCTCTTCCATCAATTGGTGTTGGTGCGCAAAGGCGAGCACATTGATGCGGTTCAGCGCCGCATCGGGTGCTCCGGCGACCAAGCGCTCAATGGCTGCCACCACCTCCGGGTCGGCGGATTGGCGCAATACCGAGAAACGGGCAGCAGATGCGCTCATCGGGAAATGCTCTACGCGTCCACTGCCTGCGCCAAGCCATAGGCCTGCATGCGCGACTGCACCGCCTGCACGTTGTGGCTCAGCAGCACCAGGTCATGGACCTGGCCCGCGCGGTCCTTGACGTGCTCGACCAGCAAAGCTTCGGCCTTGAAGCCAAGGTCTTCAAACACGGCAATCGCAGCGCGCTGGTCCACGGTCATCTGCACGCACAACTTTTCCAAGCCCATCGCGATGGCGACCAGAAAGCATTCTTGGATCAAGACCCGGCCCAGGCCTCGGCCGCGCTGTCCGGGGCTGACCAGCACGCGCAGCTCGCCGACATGGGGCGACCACGACAGCGGGTCGGTAACGATGGCCGTGCAGCCCACGATGTTGCCGGCCTCGCGCGCCACCAGGCTGTGGATGCCACCGTCCTCCAGCGCCCTCATCCACGCGGCCAGCACCTTGGCTTGGCTGACATCGCGGCGTAAGAACAGCAGATCATGTGCGGGTAATGTGGCGATGAAAGCGCCGACCTCGTCCGCTTGCGTGGGCTGCATCATTGCAATGTCCAGCGTGGCCCCTTCGCTGGGGATGCTTTTGGGATAACGCGGGGTGGGGTTCATGGAATGCCTCGGAGGGTGAGCGTCAGGGACGTGTCAAACGGGTTTGGGGGCAGGGTGCTTTTAAGTAGAGCGGGTTTGCAGCCATTGGTCGAGTTTGGGCCACATGCGTTTGATGGCATTTGGCCCGGCCACCAAGCTGACATGGCCGCCGGGTAGCACCACCTCTTCCTTGTCGGCAGAACTGGCCAGCGCCACCAATGGCTGGCCGCAGGCCGGTGGCACGATGTGGTCGTTGGCGGCCAGCACGTGCAGCAGTGGTATGCGGATGTTGCGCAGGTCCACCGGCTGGCCGCCGATACGCAGACTGCCGTTCATCAGTGCGTTCTTGCGGAACAGCTCCTTGATGATCTGGCGCACATAGTCGCCCGGCAGCGGCAGAGTCTCCGCGGCCCAACGGTCCATCACACGGTAGGACTTGACGAATTCATCGTGCCAGAGGTTGTCCCACAGCCGTACCTGGCCTGCGGCACCACTGACCGGGCGCAGCATCTCGAAGAAGCGGATCACCGTTTCCGGTTGCAAAATGCCGGCCGCATCGACCAGGCGGTCTACATCAAGCGCACGCTCATCGAACCAGGACTTCCACAACTCCATCTTGTGAAAGTCGACGGGTGTGGTGAAACAGACCAGGTTCTTGGCCGGGCCGTCGGGGTTTTGCGCCACGTAAATCGCCGACATCAGGCCGCCCATGCAATAGCCCACCAGGCTGACATCCTCTTCGCCGGAGTCCTGCTGCACGCGTGTGATGCAGTCGGGGATGAAGTCTTGCGTGTAGTGCTCCAGTGTCAGATGGCGCTCTTCCGGGGACGGTGGATTCCAGTCCATCACATACACGTCGTAGCCGCGCAGCAGCATGAATTCGATCAGGCTTTGCCCCGGTGCCAAGTCGAAGATATAGCCGCGGTTGGTGCTGGCCATCACCAACAAAATGGGCACACGGTAAATCTCATCGGACTGTGCGTGGTAGTGGTACAGGCTCAGTGTGCCGCGGCGATGCAGCAGTGTCTTGGGGGTCAGACCAACAGCCGGCGGTGGCGCGCCCAGCAAGGCCAGGCCCTTGGCGCCCCGCTGCAGCGAGCGGTTGATTTCACCACGGAGGCGCTCGCGCAGGGAGAGGTCGCTCTCCACGGCCTTGTCTTGGTTCTTGCTCTTGCTGTATGCGCCCATGGCGGTTCAGCCTTTTGGTACGGGGCGCTTGTGTGGGCGTTTGGTAGTAACCCGCTTCGCCAAGGTCTTGGCCTCTACCGGCGGTGGCTCCACGATACTCGGCGGTGGGCGCCGCGTGCGCGCCGGTCGCGGGCGTTCGGGTGCAGTAGCCGCGGAGGCATGGGTTTGGCGGGCCTGCAACTGTTCCAGCTTCGCCTCAATGCGGCGTACGGCCATGGCCAGTTCACCGACCTCTTGGCGGCTGGGTAAATTCAAGCGCCGCAACACCGCACCGCTGGCCGACTCGAACAGATGTTGCAAGGCGAAGGACAGCGTTGCCAGCTCGTTCAGTGTCCGCGCCACTTTTTCCGACCGCATCCCGGTGTTGGCCAGCGCATTGAGCCGAGCCTCCAGTGTGTTGACCAATTGCCGCACCGTTTGCAGCGGGTCCGGGATGAACGAAAAAAGTGCCATGGGCGGTCTCCAGCGTCGATCAATCTGCGTCGAAGGATACACCTTTCGCCCATGTGGCACGCCTTGTGCTAATGGACACAAGGTTGGATGTCACCAAGGAACACGATGCACCGATTTCAATCGAAGTGGCTGCTGGTCTGCGCGCTGTGCCTCAGTCTTTCCGCCTGGGCGCAAGCACCTGTTGCAGACGGCGCCAGTGCACCAACGCAGACGGTGTCGCCGCCGGTTGTGCCAACGGTGGCTCCAGTGCCCACACCACTGGTCCGCCCCGGCTTGGTGCCCCAGGACAGCATCAGTGCTGCCGACACCGCCTGGATGATGACCAGCACCGCCCTGGTGCTGTTGATGACGCTGCCCGGCATTGCTTTGTTCTATGGCGGCATGGTGCGCAAGAAGAATGTGCTCAACACCATGGCCAGCGTGGTCGCTGTTGCCGCGTTGGTGAGTCTGCTGTGGTTTGCGGTGGGTTACTCCATTGCGTTCACTCCTGGCAATGGCTGGCTGGGTGGCGACACGCGGCTGTGGTTCAGCGGCCTGGACTACTTGAAGGAATCCGGCAAAGTGGCCGCGAGTCACGTGGCACCCAATGTGCCGGAGTCGGTGTACGCGATGTTCCAGTTGACGTTCGCCATCATCACCGCAGCGCTGATCGTGGGCGCGGTGGTGGAGCGGCTGCGGTTCTCTGCGCTGCTATGGTTTATTGGCTTGTGGTCGGTGCTGGTCTATGCACCGATTGCGCATTGGGTGTGGGAGCCCGGTGGTTGGCTGGCGCAGCGTGGTGTGCTGGACTTTGCCGGTGGTGCTGTAGTGCATATCAACGCCGGTGTTTCCGGTTTGGTGTGTGCCTATATGCTGGGCGCTCGCAAGGGTTATGGGCGCGAGTCTTTCGAGCCTTTCAACCTGGGCCTGACCATGGCCGGTGCCGGTCTGCTGTGGGTGGGCTGGTTTGGCTTCAACGCCGGATCGGCCGTAGCCGCAGATGGCCGTGCAGGCCTGGCCATGGCAGTGACGCACATTGCTGCATCGGCCGGCGCCATCACCTGGATGCTGGGGGAGTGGACTGTGCGCGGTCGACCCTCGCTACTGGGGTTGTGCTCCGGTCTGGTAGCGGGGCTGGTCGCCATCACCCCTGCTGCTGGCTTCGTGACACCGCTCTCGGCCTTGCTGATCGGTGCCGTGGCCGGGCTGGCCTGTTATTGGGGGGCTACCGGGCTCAAGCGCCTGCTCAATGCCGATGACTCGTTGGACGTGTTTGGCGTGCACGGCATCGGCGGCATTGTCGGGGCGTTGATGACGGGGCTGTTGGCCAGCAAGACGGTGTCGGGCATGCAGGGCGACGTGGGCGTGCAGTTGCTGGGGGTGGTCGTGGTCATGGGCTATAGCGCCGGCATGAGCGCAGCCGTACTGTGGTTCACCAAGCTGATGGTGGGCCTGCGTGTGGAGGACGGCGCCGAGCTGACAGGCCTGGACATCACCCAGCACCGCGAACACATGGGAACCTGAAAGGAAACCATACTTATGCTTGCCAGTGAAAAACTTGCCATTGCGGCCCACCTGCACGTGCTGTTGCGCCGCAAGACCGGCCGTGTGACCGACACCCAGTGGATGGCCGACAACCTGGAATACGCGGCCGAAATGGTGCGCTTTGCCCGCCGCAGTGCCGAGGAAGACGGCCATGCGGACCTCGCAGAATGGGCGGGCAAACTGGAGCAGGCCATGTTCCCCGCCCCCGCGCAACGCCCCAAACAGGCCCGCACGGCCGAACCCATGGTGGTGCCCACGTTGCGCACCTTGTTGGCGACCAATGCCTCGCAGGCCGACGCGGACGATTCGCAGTTTGACGGCGCACGCTATGTGCGCGGATTGCGGTAGAGCCGCCACGCTCCCCGCCGTTCACCCCTCCATTCCCGCGCCCTATCGCGCCAAGGCGGGGCTCTGGCTTGACCCGCCCTGTGCCGGTTAGTATGGTCCCGGCATGCACCCCATTTCCCTGATTCGACGCTTTTGGCAGTGGCACTCACGACCCGTGCTGGTGGCGGCGGGCGCTGCCTTGATCGCTGCGCCGATCTTCAAGATGATGTTCCGCGACTCGTTCGTGGCCATCCTCGTCGAAACCACGCTGGTATCCGCGATACTGCTGACCGCCTTCCTGATGGCCGGCGCCTGGCGCCAGACCTGGGTGCCACGCTGGCTGGCGCAGGTCTTGTGCGTGCTGGCCGTGGCGCCGCTGGGGCCGCTGATCGTCCATATGGTCGAGGTGCAGGGCGATCTGCATGCCTTCACCAACTCACGTCCCCGCGTGGTCGGCTTCTGGTGGGTGACCATCTGCGCCGCTGTCGTGGGTCTGCTGGTCACTTTGGCGGCTCTGGTGCGCGAGCGTGACGCACAGACCCGCGCCCAGGCCCTGCAGTTCGCGTTGGAGCGCGAAACGCTGATGCGCCAGTCCACCGACGCCCGGCTCAACCTGCTCCAGGCGCAGATCGAGCCCCATTTTTTGCTGAACACCCTGGCCAATGTGCAGGAGCTGGTGGAGAGCGGCTCGCCCCAAGCCGCGCCGGTATTCAAGAGTCTGATCGCCTACCTTCGGGCCACGATGCCGCAGCTCCACCAGGAGGGCGCCACGCTGGGCCAGGAGACCGATCTGGTGCGCGCCTACTTGGAACTGATGCTGATGCGCATGCCCGACCGACTTCAGTTCAGCGTGGACATAGACCCCGGCCTGCGTACCTTGCGCTTTCCGGCCATGGCCTTGCTGACGCTGGTGGAGAACGCCATCCACCATGGCATCGACCCCAGTTGCGATGGCGGGCAGATCACGGTGGGCGCGCAGTCGGTCGCCGCCGCGGGCGGTGGCAAGACCCTGCATCTTTGGGTGGCCGATACCGGCCTGGGCATGTCGGAGTCTGCCCAACCGGGCATAGGCCTGGCCAACCTGCGTGACCGTCTGCAGGCCTTTTACGGTGGCAGCGCGCGCCTGGAGCTCAGCGAGCAGCAACCCCACGGCGTCAAGGCCGAAATCATTGTGGAAGGTCAAGTTTGATATGGCAACGGTAACGACCGCTTTGGTGGCCGACGACGAGCCCCTGCTGCGCGATCGCCTGGTGGCTCTGTTGCAGCGCAATTGGCCCGACCTGGAGATTGTGGCGATCGCCCGCAATGGCCGGGAGGCGGTGGAGCTGTTCGATGCCCACCAGCCCCAGGTCGCATTTCTGGATGTGCACATGCCCGGCATGAACGGCATTGAGGCCGCACGCTGTATCGGGGAACGTGCAGCGTTGGTATTTGTCACCGCGCATGAGCAATATGCGGTCGAAGCCTTCCGCCAGGGCGCCATCGACTACATCGTCAAACCGCTGGACGAAGAGCGCCTGCAAGAGACAGTGCGGCGCCTGCGCCAGCGCCTGGAGGCACCTGCCACGCTGGGCTTGCCTGCCAATGCGGCGTTGACGACCGACGTGCTGGACAAGTTGTCGGCCCATATCCGGTCCCAGATTTTGCCGGTGCGCTACCTGCAGTGGATCAAGGCCTCGGTGGGCAGCACGGTGCGCCTGATCCCGGTGGAGCAGATCCGCTACATCAAGTCGGATACCAAATACACGCTGGTCGTGTGGGAGGGTGGCGAGGCCCTGATACGCAAAACCATTCGGGAGCTGGCCGACGAGCTGGACCCTAGCCAGTTCCTGCAGATCCACCGCTCGGCCATCGTCAATCTGCACCAGGTCCAGCAGTTCAGCCACGGCAGCAGCGATGGTGGTGAGGTGCAGATCAAGGGCAGTGGTGAGTGCCTGCCGGTGAGCCGCAGCTTCGTGCACCTGTTCCGCCAGATGTAAAGTGGTTTATCAGCGACTGCATCGGCCCTGAGATGGGCCCAAATGGGGCGCTTTGCGTTACAGTGGCGCAAACTCCACTCGTCCAAAAGATGCGGATACCCGAGCCCCTGTTAGTTCGCTTTCGCAAGCTGTGGTTGCGGCTGCATTCCTTGCGGGTGGCCATTGCGCTGACCGTGGTGGTGGGCGTGTTGTTGGCCTCGTTCCTGTCCTATGTGGAGCAGACCTCGGACCTGCGCGAACAGCACATCGCGCAGATCCACACCGAGATGGACCACTTGGGCGCGTTGACCGCACTGGCCCTGCGTGAGCCGCTGTGGCAGTTCGAAGCCGAGCAGGCCAACTCCATCATGGAGGCGGCCTTTGTGAACCCCGATGTCGTCTCCATCGCCATATGGGATGACAAAGGCACACCGTTTGCAACCCGCGTGCGCAGCCCCGAAGACCCCAAGTTGGTGGACGCCACGACCCATGTTGTGGAGCGCAACAAGACCATGGTGGGCAAGCTGACAATTCAAATGTCCACGGCCGGCTACCTGCGCAAGGTCAATGAGGTGCGCTTGCAATATGTCAAGCACGGCGTGCAAATTTCCATCGGCGCCCTGATCGTCATCTTGTTGTTGATGCATTGGCGCCTGGTGCGCCCGCTGGAGGAATTGGCCAAGGCCTCGGGGCGTATTGAAAAGGGGCAGTTGGATGTGCCAATCCGCCCGGTGTTTCGCGACGAGGTCGGCGCCCTAGCCGATAGCATGGAGGCAACCCGACAAGCCCTGCTGCACCTGATCGCCCAGCTGGAAAGCCGCAACGTGGAGTTGACCGACGCCAACGAGCATCTGGAGCAGCGCGTGGCCGAGCGCACCGAGTCGCTGGAGAAAACCCTGCTGACGCTGGAGCGGGCGCAAGAGGAAATCGTGCAGACCGAAAAACTGGCATCGCTGGGCCGCGTGGTCGCTGGTGTCGCCCACGAACTCAACACGCCCATTGGCAATGCGCTGACAGTGGCTTCCACGATCCAGTCCGAACTATTGGAACTGAAGGCCGAGCTCGCGGGGGGCTCCATGCGGCGCTCGGCTTTGAACCAGTTCATCGAGCGGGCCGACGAGGGCCTGGCCCTGTCGCTAAGCAATCTGCAGCGTGCCGCGCACCTGATCTCAGACTTCAAACAGGTGGCCGTCGACCAGACCAGTGACCAGCGCCGCGAGTTCGACCTGGCGGAGGTTACGACCGAAATTCTGAATATGCTGCAGCCCACGTTGCGCAAGTCGGGCTGCGAGATCAAGAAGACGCTGAGTACCGGCCTGGTCTGCGACAGTTTTCCGGGTCGCTATGGGCAGGTGCTGACCAATTTGGTGATGAATGCCACCATCCATGCCTTTGATGCAGGCGCCGCCGGGCGCATTTCGGTGAGCATTGGTGCGGCCGACGCCCAGACGGTGGAACTGGTCGTGGCGGACAACGGGGTGGGTATGGAAGAGGACGTGCGGGCCCGCATCTTCGACCCCTTCTTCACGACCAAGATGGGGCGCGGTGGCACTGGCCTGGGCATGAACATCGTGCACGGCATTGTGACCCGCATCTTGGGCGGCCAGATCACGGTGCACAGCACGCCGGGCGAGGGCAGCCGCATCCGCGTGCTGTTTCCGCGCGTGGCCAGCGGGGCCAGTGACAGCGTCATGTAAATGTGACCCGGCGCGGATTTGCTGCCCCCCACGCTCCATCGCCAGGCGGGGTTATTGCCCCTCAAATCGCCAGGGGGTCCACGTCCACGGCCCAGCGTATCAATCCCTTGCCCTCGGGCCCTTGGCGGGTGGCGTGCAGCACGGCCTGCCAGGCCGTCAGAAACTGCTGCAGGGCCGCGCGTGATGGACTTTCCACCAGCATCTGGGCGCGTTCAATATTGGCCACGCGCTGGATGCTCATGGGCACGGCCGGGTACAGCGTGACCTGGTCCAGCACCGGTGCCCAGCCCTCCCACTGCGCCATGTCGCTTCGGGCTGCGTTGCTGGCAGTATTCAAAAAGCCTTGTGCCACCTCTTGCGTGCGGGCTTCGGCACGCACCAGTGCTTGGGCGGTGAAGGGTGGCAGTCCGGCCTGTGCGCGCTCTTGCAATTGCGCGTTTGCAAACCCCGGGTAGTCGTGGCGCTTGAGTGCCGCATACAGGGGGTGGGCGGGCTGGAAGCTTTGGATCCAGACCTCGCTGCGCTCACCCAGGGTCGCGTCGCGCCCGGCCCGCCCGGCCGCCTGCATCAGCAGGCTAAATAAGCGCTCGGGCGCGCGGAAGTCGCTGGAGAACAGCGCGCCATCTGGGTTGACGGCGGCCACCAGTGTGATACGCCGGAAGTCGTGGCCCTTCGCAATCATCTGCGTGCCGACCAGCACGTCCACATCGCCGGCATGCACGGCGGCCAACTGGCTTTGCAGCTCGCCCTTGAGCCGGGTGGTGTCGGCGTCGATGCGGGCCACCCGCACCGGCTCCCCGTCGGGAAATTGTTCGCTCGCGGTATTGGGTCGGCGCACATCCGCCAGCAGTTCGGCCAGGTGTTCTTCCAGCCGCTCCGTGCCACGGCCCAGCGGCGCGATATCGGGGTTGCCGCAGGTGGGGCAGGCGCGGGGCACGCGCTCGGTGAAACCACAGTGGTGGCAGCGCAGCGTGCGGTCAATTTTGTGGAAGACGCGGAAGGCGCTGCAGTGCGGGCACTCGCTCTTCCAGCCGCAATCGGTGCAGTGCAGCACCGGCGCGTAGCCGCGCCGGTTCAGGAAAACCATGCTTTGTTCGCCACGGGCCACACGCTCCTTGATGGCTTCCAGCAGCGGGAGGGAGAACACGGCGTTGCGCGGCTGGTGGTTCATGTCCACGCGGCGCACCAGCGGTAGGCCGTCGGGCGTGGCTGCGGTGGCGCGCATGGTCTGCAAGGCCGTGGGGGGCGCATTGCCCATGGAACTGACGGTGTCACCGGACGGTGCGCCTATGCGGCTGGGCATGTGCAGCCGCAGGTAGCGCCCACCCTCCGCCGCGGGTCGGCTGTGGTGCCAGCTCTCCAGCGACGGGGTGGCAGAGCCCAGTACGACCTTGGCACCTTCCAGCCGGCCGCGGTAGACCGCCAGGTCACGGGCTGAATAGCGGGCGCCTTCGCCGCTTTTGTAGCTGGGGTCGTGTTCTTCATCGACAACGATGAGCCGTAACTGCGGCATGGACGCAAATACCGCCATGCGTGTGCCCAACACGATGCGGGCTTGGCCGCTGTGCGCGGCGAGCCAGCTTTTGAGCCGCTGCGGGTTGGTCATGCCACTGTGCAGGGAGACCACGGCGTTGTCGCCATACAGGGGTGCAAAGCGCGCCTTGAAGCGGGCCTCCAACTGCGGCGTCAGGTTGATCTCGGGCACCATCACCAGGGCCTGCGATTGCGGGTCTTGCGCCAGCAGGGTCTGTACGCTGTGCAGGTAGACCTCGGTCTTGCCGCTGCCTGTGGCTCCGAATAGCAAAAAGGGGCCGGTCTGGGCTTGTATCTGGTTGACCACTGCTGCCTGCTCGGGGCTGAGCAAGGGAGACTGGCCAGTCTCTGCCGTTGCCTCTGGAGCGCTGTCTTGTTGCTTGACGGTCCTCTTCTTGCCCCCGCGTTGCAGGCGGCGTTGCATTTGCGCCGCGGACAGTTCCCGCAGTTGTGGCGGTAGCGCGGCCAATGCCACTTCGCCCAGCGAGCGCTGGTAATACTGCGCCGCAAATGTAAGCAATTGTTGCCAGCTTGCGCTGAGCGGCGCGATGCCTTCCAGCGTTCCGGCAATGGCGCGAACCTTCCCCGGGTCGACCTCGCCGGTGGCCTGGGCACCGTCGGCATCCCACACCAGGCCCAGGGTTTCGCGCTGCCCCAGGGGCACCCGTACCAGCGTCCCCGGCGCGAGTGGCGACTCACTTTTATAGCTCAGCACGGACCCCAAGGATGCATGGGCCGGGGTCTGTACGAGCACGCACAACCAGTGGCTCATGGGGTCCAGGCGCAGGTCTGGCGCCGCAAAAGTGGGAGAGGGTGTACTTGAGCCAATGTATTGATGTGAACTTGCGAAATGAGGGCTAAGTACTTGATTTAACTGAGCTTTAGGTGCTACCCAATGATTTTGTGGATAACTTTGTTGATATCTAGGCCTGGGACTTCGCCAAGCCTTGAAAATCAAGGCTTTAGCTGGAATGCCCAGAAAAAAAGCAAAGTTCAAAGTCCTTATAAATCAACCACTTACAACCGCTATTGCTTTAATAGCGCCGATTGCCCGAATCAGGGATTGCCCGTATAGCGGCACCCTATTTTTGTGCATAAGTGCGGGCACGGTGCCGAAATCGAGCCAAAAAAATGGTAGGAAACTTATGCCCGCAAAGCACGGGAATGGCGGTGCACGGCGTCCACCAAAGCGGCCACGTTTTCAGGTGGCGTGTGCTGGCTGATGCCATGGCCCAGATTGAAGATATGCGTGGGGCCGGTGCCCGTGCCTTGGTAGGGTTTGCCAAAGCTGTCTAGCACGCTGGCCACCTGGGTTGTGATCTGCTCGGGCTGGGCAAACAGCACATTGGGATCGATGTTGCCCTGCAGAGCCTTGCCCGGACCATCCTCGACGCCACCAATGGCGGCGCGCGCCTTGCCCAGGTTGACGGTCCAATCCAGGCCCAGCACTTCGCAGTCCAACGCCGCCATCTCCTGCAGCCACAGCCCGCCACCCTTGGTGAACACGATGCGCGGAATGCGGATGGTGTTGCCTGCGGCATCGGTGTGGGTCTTCTTCAGTTGTGCCAGCACGCGGGCCGTGTAGGCCAGGCTGAATTCCTGAAAGGCGCCATCGGCCAGTACACCGCCCCAGCTGTCAAAAATCATCACGGCCTGGGCGCCAGCATCTATCTGCGCGTTGAGATAGGCGGCGACGGCATCGGCATTGGTGGCCAGGACGCGGTGCATAAGATCCGGCCGGCTGTACAGCATGGTCTTGACCAGGCGGTAGTCGGTAGATCCCGCGCCTTCGACCATGTAGCAGGCCAGCGTCCAGGGGCTGCCCGAGAAGCCGATCAGCGGCACGCGGCTCTTGCCATCGGCTTGGGTCAGCGCTTTGCGGATAGACGACACGGCGTCAAACACGTAGCGCAGCTTGTTTAAATCGGGCACGGCCAGTTGGGCCACGGCGGCTTCGTCGCGCACGGGGGACGCAAAGCGCGGGCCTTCACCGGCGCCAAAGCTCAGGCCTAGGCCCATGGCGTCGGGAATGGTCAGGATGTCGCTGAACAGGATGGCGGCGTCCAGCGGGTAGCGGTCCAGCGGCTGCAGCGTGACCTCGGTGGCGTAGTCCACATTGGTCGCCAAGCCCATGAAGCTGTTGCCGGCCTTGACCCGTGTTGCCAGGTATTCGGGCAGGTAGCGGCCGGCCTGGCGCATCAGCCATACGGGGGTGTGGGGGGTAGCTTGGCGCAGGCAGGCTTGCAGGAAGGTGGGGTTTTGGTGGTTGGCGAAGGTGGTGTCGGTCATGGTTCTGATTGTCGCAGGACTCATCTTTTGGCTTAGTGGCTTGTCCAAAAAGCGAGGTGCCGCAAACACCCAAGCAACTACGGTCCAGAGCTATAGCGTTGCCAATGCCGACCGCAACGCCTGCGCGTCCAGAATCTCCGAGAACACGACGGGAGGCTTGCCAGCCTGGTGCAATACATACACCGGCACGCCGCTGCGGCCCAGGGCTTCCAGCGCTACAGTGATGGCAGGGTCGCGACGTGTCCAGTCGGCACGCAGCATGCTCACGTTGTGCGCACGCATATCGGCCAACACGGCGGCATTGCCCAGCGTGGTCTTCTTGTTGTACTGGCAGGTGATGCACCATGCCGCGGTGAAGTCCACAAAAACGGGCCGGCCGGCTGCCAATTCGGCCTCCACCTTGCCTGGTGCCCAGGCCTGCCAGGGGGAATTGGATGTGCCACCGGTGGACCAAGCCGTACTGACCGCCCCGTCCTCCACCATCAAGACCAATGGGCCAATAGACCCCGTCAAACCTAGCAATGCTGCTATGGAAATAGAAGCAAACACGGTGCGGCTGCGGCCATTCAGATTCAGCGACCAGACCAGCAGGCTCAGTGTCAACAGCAGCGCCAGCAAAGCGGCCGCGCCATTGATGCCCGTCAGATGGCCCAACACCCAGACCAGCCAGATGACGGTAGCCAGCATGGGGAAGGCCATGAAGCGGCGCATGGTGTCCATCCAGGCGCCGGGGCGGGGCAGCCAACGGCCTACGGCCGGCACCCAGGCCGCTGCCAGGAAGGGCAGGGCCAGGCCCAAGCCCAGTGTGGCAAAGATGCTCAGCGCCTGGAAGCCTGGCAGGCTGATGGCGTAGCCCAGCGACGCGCCCATGAACGGGGCGGTGCAGGGTGATGCAATGGCCACGGCCAGCACGCCTGACAAGAATGCATCTCCCACCGGGTGGCGTGCCTGCATGCACGCGATGCGGTGGGGCAGCACGCTGCCTATTTCAAACAGTCCGGCCAGGTTCAGGCCCAGCAAGGTGAACAGCGTGGCCAGCACCGCCAGCACGGCGGGCGACTGCAGTTGGAAGCCCCAGCCCAGCTGTTCGCCACTGGCCCGTAGCGCGAGCATCAGGCCGCCCAGGGCCACAAAAGACAGCACCACACCCAGCGTATAGGCAACGCCTTGGGCGCGGTGTGACGCGCGGCTTTGTGTGCTGTGGCTGGCAAAGCTCAGCACCTTGATGGCCAGCACCGGCAGCACGCAGGGCATCAGGTTCAGTATCAGCCCGCCCAGCAACGCCGCCACCAGGGCCATGACCCAACTCGTGCTGACGGTGGTATCGCCCGCAGGGGTGCGCGCGCCGCCGCCGCTTGGCTGGCCCGCTGTGGCCGGGGCTGCCGCAGTGCTCGGTGCGCCGGCATTGGGTAAGGCGGGCCAGGTGCCGCTGATGGCGGGCACGCTGCGCAGGCTTTGCTTGCCGAGCGCCAGCACCACGGGCAGGCTGGTAGGCGCGGATTCGCGTTGCACCGATAGCGCGAAGCGGCCGGTCCAGACGCCATTGCTCCATTCCTGGGTGGCAGGCTTTTGGGCGGTCCCGGTCAGGGCATCGCTGGGCTGGGGGGCGCTGACCGGTTCGACAACATTGGCAGTCTCGGGAAAGGCCTGCAACGCGCGGCCATTCCAATCGGCGGGCAGGCCGCTGACGGTGACTGTCAAGACGTCGCCCTGGACTTTGGCCTGGGCTGTGCCGCCATGGGCCTGGGGGCCGGCTGCACGGGCAGCGTCAAAATCGGCACCCCGCAAGGCGGTGGAACCCCGCGCCGGCAGCTTCAGCACGAAATTGCCCTCTTGCGGAATGCATTCCTGGCGGCAGACCAGCCAGTTGGCCGCCAGGCCGATCTCCAGCATGCCGCCGGCCGAAGCCTTGAAGTCCTTGCCCACCGTCAGCGGCACGGGCAGCAGCACCGTGTCGTCGTAGCCAAAATTGGCCAGGCTGCCGATGGCAATGCGGTGCGGAGTAGGCCAGGCGATGTCGCCTGCGGTCACACCGGCCGGCAGGGTCCACTGCAGCGTGGTGGGCAGGCCGGAGTCGCCGGGATTCTTCCAATAGGTGTGCCACTGGGGCAGGTGTTTGAGCTCCAGCCCGACCCAGATGGTCTTGCCCGCATCCACGCCGTCGGGCGCATGGGCCAGCAGTTCTGCACGCACCTGCTCGGTCTGTACCACGGCAGACGCGGCACCGCCCTGGGTCGAACCCCTTTGGAGAATTTGAGCGCTAGCCCCCGTCCACGCTGCGCAAGCAGCTATCAAAAAAGTAGCGATTCGCAGGCTGGTGGAGGATGGTCGCATGGCGGCGGCGCGGCGCGCCAGGGGTGTGAAGGCGTAGGTCATTGCAAATTGGGAGCTTGTGGCAGCCTAAAAGTTCCGCCCCGGCGCGGTACACCGCAGGCGAGCCCCCCATTGTGGCATCGCCGCAGGCAGCCGCGCAGTAGGGTAGGCGACAGGTGGCGCCTGTGGAGCGCTAAGCGGTGAACACCGCCGGCAGCTTCTTGGGCGACTTGATCCGCAATTGCTTGTGGATGCTCTCCTGGCCAAAGACAACCTCGATGTCCGCCACGGCCACCCCAAACTGGGGTGCCAGGAAGCGGACCATGTGGTCCGTGGCTTTGCCATCCTTGGGCGTGGCCGTTACGCTGATCTTGAGCTGCGTGCCCATGGGTTTGCCAATGGCGTCTTTGCTGGCGGCGGGTTTGCCCAGGATGTTGACGACCAGGGTGTCGCCGTCCCAGGTAAAAAAAGAGTCGCCGGTGGCGTTGCGGGGGCGGCGGGCAGGCATGGGGCCATGATAGCGCCCGTGGTTTTTGGCACCCAAGCGGGTTACCATGGCTGGTCTGTTGGACCGCCTACTTTTCGACAAACAACAATGCCGCAAGCCTCTCCGTCTTCCCCCGAGCCCATGCTGCCCCAGCCCTCGCGCTTCTGGGCCGACTGGAGCACTTTGGACTTCGCCCGGTGCAAGACCAGCGGTGTACTGGAGCAAATGATCGCCGTACTGCCGGTGGCTGCCACCGAGCAGCACGGGCCGCACCTGCCGCTGAAGGTGGACAGCGCGCTGGTGGACGGCGTCATCGCGGCCGCGCTGCCCCACCTGGGTGCTGATGTGCCGGCCCTGTTTCTGCCCACGCAGGCCGTGGGCCTCAGCCCCGAACACGCCCGCTTTGCCGGCACGCTGACGCTCAAAGCCGAGACCACGATACGCCTGTGGACCGACATAGGCGAGAGCATCGCCGCCAGCGGTGTCAAGAAACTGGTGCTGCTCAATTCCCACGGCGGCCAGGTGGGGGTCATGGACATCGTGGCCCGCGACCTGCGCGCGCGCTTGGGCATGCTGGTCTACAGCGTCAACTGGTTTGGCCTGCCGCTGTTGGGCCCACAGGGCGAGGACGTCAATGCGCTCTTCAGCGCACACGAACACCGCTTCGGCATCCATGCGGGCGAGATCGAGACCTCGATGATGCTGGCCCTGGCGCCTGAGCATGTGGACATGGCACAGGCACAGAACTTTGCGTCTACCTCCGAAGACCGTGCCGCGCGCTTTGACATCCTGGGCAATGGCAAGAGTGCCAAGCTGGGCTGGCAGATGCAAGACTACAACCCCCACGGCGCGGTCGGCAACGCGGCCCAGGCCAGTGCCGACAAGGGGCGGGCCGTGCTGGATGCGGCCGGCCGCGCGTTGGCGCGCCTGTTGGCCGAGCTGCACCAACTGCCTCTGGACACTCTGACGGACCGGGTCGCCTAGTTGGGTCGGGGGTAGGCGATGCGCACGGTTTTCCACAGTCTGGTTCTGAACCGCATGGATGCGTGGGTGGCCTGGTTCATCCCGCACCAGGCGGATCTGGACGAACACGCACTCAGCGCCGCGCGCATGTTTGTCTACATCTGCCTGATCAATGCCGGGTTTTCGGTGCTGTATGCGCTGACCTCGCTGGTCATTGGTTTTTCGATCGGCGCGGCCTTGATGACTACCGGCATCGTGTTCTTGTTCACCGCACTGTTCTACTTCCGCGCCACCGGGCAGTTCCGGCGCAGCGTGAACTGGTACATGGCCAATGTCGCTTTCGTGGCGGTCATGGGCTGCAGCTTTTTCTCGGGCGGCCTGCATTCGCCGGTGCTGCCCTGGTTCACGCTGATACCGGTGGCGGCCGTGCTGTTGCTGGGCTATAGCGTGGACGCCCTGGTCTGGTTTCTGGTGTGTTTTGCCATATCGGTGTCCTATGGCGCGGCCAGCCTGCAGGGCTATGCCTTTCCGCAGATGTACCGCCTGGAATACGCAACCGCCTTCAGCATGGTCTGCACCGGGGGGCTGGTGGCCGTGCTGTTCTTGTTTGCCCTGACCTTTGACCATATCAGCGGCACGGCTGTGCAGGCTGTGCTGGACAGCCGCAAGGAACTGGAGCACTTGGCCCGCAGCCAGGAGCGCATGGCTGAGCGTGGCCGCATCCTGCGCAATATGCACGACGGCGTGGGCTCTCACATCAGCTCGGCGATGCGCCAGCTGCAAGTCGACGACCAGGCCTACAACGCCCATGCCCGCAGTGAAGTCTTGCAGACGCTGCGCGATGGCCTGGACCAGCTCAAACTGTCCATCGACTCCATCCACCTGGCACCGGGTGATGTGACGGCCCTGCTGGCCAATATGCGCTACCGGCTGGGCCCGCGCTTTGCCGGCATGGGTATTGAGTTGCAATGGGACGTGGACCTGCTGCCCCTGTGCGAGAAGCTCGACGCTAGCGCCATGAGCGAGTTGCAGTTCATGCTGTTCGAGGCCTTGTCCAATGTGCTGCAGCACGCCCGGGCGCAGGTGCTGCGTGTGGAGGGCCATGCCCGCGCCAGCGGTGCATGCCCGCCGCCCCACGCCGAAGGGGCACACATCGATCAGGTCTTTGTGCGCTTGGTGGACGATGGCTGTGGCTTCGACCCCACGCTGCAGCAGCGCAACGGCTTGGCCAGCATGCGCGAACGCGCCGGGGCGATTGGCGCACAACTGCGCATCAGCAGCCAGCCCGGCAATACCGTTGTCGAGATCCAGCTAGCTGTGTAGCCCCCACGCTCCACCGCTGCGCGGGTCGCTGCCCCACCGAGGGGGCTAATCCCCCTTGGGGCGGCCCTGCGGGGGATTGCCGTCGCCATGCGATACGGCTTCCATCACCAGCCGCATGCCCACCAGCGTGTAGCGGGTCTGCGGCGAATTCCAGTTGCGGTAGCTGGAGCGCAGGTACAGCGGCCAGCTGTGCCAGGAGCCGCCGCGGCGCACATAGACCGAGCCTTCGCTGGGCCCCTGTGGATCATCGACCGGTGATCGTGCGTAGTAGTGTTCGTCGTGCAGGTCGCTGGTCCATTCCCAGGCATTGCCATGCATGTCATACAGGCCGAAGGCATTGGGTGCGAAGCTGGCCACCGGCGCGGTAAAGGCATAGCCATCGTCACCCGGCAGGGCATGGGCTGCAAAGGCCGGCCAGAGTGGGCGTGCGGAGGCATCGAAGGCGTTGGCGACCTGGGGCAGGCCCTCCGGGTCGTCACCATGCTGGTAGCGGCTGCGCGTGCCGGCACGGGCCGCGTATTCCCATTCGGCCTCGGTCGGCAGACGGTAGTGGCGACCCTCGGTCTGACTCAGCCAGCGGGCCAGGGCCTGAGCGTCGTTCCAGGTGATGTTGACGACCGGGTGGTCATCCGTCTGCGCAAAGCCGGGATCGCGCCAACTGTAGCGCGGGTTGCGTCCCTCGAACTGTTCGCCGCGCGGCCCCTTGTTTGGAACATACTGGGCGTTGTAGCCATAGCCCCCCGTGCCATCGGCCACCGATTCGGGCACATAGCCCGATGCGGCCAGGAAGCGGCGGAACTGGCCCACGGTGACCTCGGTACGACCCAGGTAAAAGTGCTTGGTGATGCGCACGCGGTGCACCGGCGCTTCGTCACTCAATTCCTCCAGCCGCTGGCGCTCCATCAGCGGAAAGGCCTTCTCCAGGCTGGCGATGGACTCGTCGCTGCCCATCAGGAATTCGCCGGCCGGGATGCGCACCATCACCATGCCCAGGGTGTTGACCAGATCGCCGGGCCGTGGTTCCTTCGGGTGAACGGGGGCTGTTTGCGCCGCAAGGCCGGTACAGATGCCGGTCAGCAACAGACTCAGGAGTAGGTGATCCATGGTGCATATTCTGCACCGTCCAAATGGGCCAGGGAGTTGAAGGTCAGCAGCAAATGGCGCTTGGGTGTGAACAAGAATTCGGTCACCGCGCTGTTGCGGATCTGCATATTGAGTTCGATGGTCTTTTCCGGCCCGGTGCCCAGGATGTGGCCGATGGCGGTGGAGATGGGGCCTCCGCTGCTGACCAAGAGCACATCACCGGTGTGCTGCTTGCGCACGTGGTCCAGCGCGCTGATGATGCCGTGCACGAAGTCGTCGTAGCTGGGCATGCCCTTGGGGCTGAGCACGCCGTTCATCCACTGGGTCAGGCCGTCGCGCAGCAGGCGGAAATGCAGCTTGTAGGATTCGGGCGTGTTGGGCGGCGCCAGCGGGCCGGGGTGGATGGCGGCGATCACCGCGTCGGCGTCGTATTCGTTGAGGCCGGGCCACAACGTGGGCTGCAGGTCCATGGCCGCGCCTTCGGCAATGCCGGCATAGGTCTGCGCATGGCGTTTCAATGTGCCCGTCAGCACTGCCTCAAAGCGCGTGCCCTTGGCGGCCAAGTACTGGCCCAGGCGCACACTCTGTCGGTGCCCCAGTTCGCTCAAGTTGTCGTAATCCTCGGCCCCGAAAGAGGCCTGCCCGTGTCGTACCAGATAGAGTTTTCCCATGGCAGGAATCTAAGGCACAGCGGGCCTTTGCCTTTGTCATGGTGGGGACAGCTCTTGGCCTGTTACGTCTCCGAAAGGACACGTGCAAACAGAGCGCTATCGACGTTGCCGCCCGACAGCGCCAAGCCCACAGTCTGCCCCTTGAGCGTATGGCGCTCCTGCATGGCGGCGGCAAAGCTGGCGGCGCCCGCGCCTTCGGCCACGTTGTGGGTGCAGGCAAAGAGGTCACGCATGGCCTGGGCCACCTCGGCGTCGGTGACCTGCACGATGTGGTCTATCTCGCCTTGCAGGATGTGCAGCGCTTCGGCATCGGCCACGCGGCAGGCCATGCCGTCGGCCAGGCGCGTGGTTACGGTGGCCTCGACCACGCGGCCGGCCATCAGCGAATCTGCATAGGTGGTGGCATGGGCGCTGACGACGCCGACGATGCGCATGCGGTGGCCCAGCGCGCGCTTGGCCGCGATGGCCGAGCAGGCGCCCGAGCCCTGGCCTATGGGCACGTAGACCACATCCAGCTGCGGCACGGCCTTGAACAGCTCCCACCAGTAGGTGCTGACACCACGCAACAGGTCCGCATGGAAGCTGGGCACCATGTGCGCGCCTCTTTCGCGGGCCAAGGCGATGGCGTGCTCGCGGCTCTCCTGGAAGTCCGTGCCGTGCTCGATCAGCGTGACGCCCAGCGAACGCATGGCGGCGTTCTTCTCCACCGAATTGCCATGCGGCACGACGATGGTGCAGCGCACGCCGTGGGCGCGTGCGGCCCAGCCAATGCTTTGGCCGTGGTTGCCGCGTGTGGCGCTGATCACTTCGGTCGGCAGGGCCTTGTTGCGCGCCAATTGCTCGAAATAGGTCAGCCCGCCGCGGATCTTGAAGGCGCCCACCGGCGTGTGGTTCTCATGCTTGAGCCAGCAGGTGGTGCCCAGCTTCTCGGCGAGCAGCGGCCAGGCGTACTGCGGCGTGGCGGCAAAGGCGCGGTAGACGACGCTGGCGCTGTCTTCAATGTCGTGCAGGCTGGGCAGGTTCATGGCGAGGGTGAGTGGAGGGTGACGAGGCCCTTGGGCGTTTGCAGTTGGGCGCAGAGGCGCGCAGGGCCGGTGTCTGCGACGGCGGCAGACAGGTTCAGCGACTGGTAGGCCGCTTTCAGTGCCGCGGCTTGCGGGTGCTGCACCTGCAGTTCCACAAGGGTGATGCCGCTGGCGGGCATGGTGTCCGTGGGGTGGGTGCTGCCCCATTGGATCAGCGTGGGCAGGCAACCATCGAACAGGCGCTGGCCATCGTCGCGTACGCTGATTTGCCACTGCAGCAGGCCGGATGGCGTGGGGCGCGAGGCCTGCAACGCCGTGCCCCGGTCTATGCCCTGGCCGGCCAGCGTCTGCAGGGCGGCGGCCAGGTCAGGTACGCTGGCTACCCAGTGCGTCAGCATGGGACCGTGCTCCGCTACATAGGCCTGCAGCGCCGGGGCGTCCATGTCAAACCAGCGTCTAGCCCTCGTCGGAATTGCATGGGGTGCTCCTGGATTGATAGCAATGATCTCCAGATAGGCCGTGCGGTGCTGGTCCGTGGCGATCTTCAGCAGGCGGTTGTGGGTGCCCATCAGTGGGTGCTCACCGCCAGGCCCGGGCGTGACACCCAGCGTGGCTTCGCACCAGGCCACACCCTGGGCCAGGTCGCGGGCCATCACCACCAGGTGGTCTATGGACGCCATGCCTACAACAGCACGCTACCGTTGACGCAGGTGACAGCGTTGCCGCCCACCCAGACCTGGCCGCTGGCGTCTTGCTGGATGTGGACGCGGCCCAGCACGCCCAGGCAGGTGCCTTGCGCCGCCACATAGCGCGCCGGCGCGTGGCCCTCGGCGATCAGCCACTGTGCCAGGCTGGCATTGAAGCTGCCGGTGACCGGGTCTTCGCCAATACCCTTGCCGTGGTCGAAGAAGAAGCGCACTTCGACCGTGGGCTCGTCGCTGGTGTCGCCTGGGGCTGTGTTGGCTCCGCCACCCGCAAAGGCCCGTGCCTCGCGGTTGGAGCGGCCGATCAGACCTGTGTTGGGCGCTGTGTCGGCTTGCTGCACGGTGGCCACACCCACGCCGCTGATGCCGGCCGCGCTGAGCACAGCGTTGAGCTTGGCGCCGTCGGGCTCCAGGCCCAGCAGCACGGCGTGGTCGTCAATGAGGATGCCGAAGTGGGAAGGGCCGTTGTTCTGGTGTTGGCTGGCCACGATGTGGGCCGGGGGCAGGCCTAGCGCATCGGCCAGAGCCGCCACCAGCTCGGGCGTGGCATCGCTGCGGCGCAGCGGGGGCGCGGCAAAGGCCGGGCGGCCACCGGCCTGGCTGATCTGGATCAGACCGACTTTGCATTGTTGGACCACCATGCCGGGCTTCTTCGGTGCGCCACCGTGCTCCAGCCAGGCGTGGCAACTGCCCAGCGTGGGGTGGCCGGCGAACGGCATCTCGTAGCCGGGCGTGAAGATGCGCACCTGGTAGTCCGCGCCCTGGGCCGCGGCCTCGGGCGTGGGGGGCAGCAGGAAGGTGGTTTCGGACAAATTGGTCCAGCGGGCAAATTGCTGCATCTCTTCGGTGCTGAGACCGGTGCCGTCCAACACCACGGCCAGCGGGTTGCCGCGGTAGGCCTGGGCGGTGAATACATCGACTTGTTTGAAGGGTCTTTGCTGCATAACTAGCTTAGGGTGATATCGAGTACGCCGCGGCTGGCCGGGCGTTGCAGCAATTGGCCAAACCAACGCTGCACATGGGGAAATGCTTGCAGTTCCTGGCGCTGCACACCGCAGGCCTCGAACTGTGCGGTGCGCATGCCCCACCAGCGGTGCATCTCGCAACCCAGCGGGATGTCGGCCATGCCAAAGCTGTCGCCACCCATATAGGCACGGCGCTTCAGATGGACATCCAGCAAGGCCAACAAGGGCTCGGTGGCAGCGACCGATTGGCGCACCACCTCGGCATTGCGCTGTTCGGCCGCGGTGCGCACCAGTTGGATGAAGGCAGGGCCACCGGCGCGGTTGAAGGTGGTCTGCTGCCAGTCCATCCAGCGCTCGGCGTCAAAGCGGACCGTTAGCTCCGTGGGGTAGAACTTGTGCTCGGCGCCGTAGCGTGCGCACAGGTAGCGCACGATGACGTTGGACTCCCACAGCACACAGTCGCCGTCTTCCAACAGGGGCACCAGCGCATTGGGGTTCTTGCGCTGGTACTCCGGTGTGGTGGTCACGCCAAAGGCCATGCCGGCGTCGGTGCGCTGGAAGGCAATGCCCAGCTCCTGTGCGGCCCATACGGCCTTGCGCACATTCAGGGAGCTGATGCGGCCCCACAGGTGGACGATATGGTCGTCCACGGTTAGACGCCGCCGCCGGGCCGCCCCAAGGCGGCGAGCGCCCCCTTGGGGGGCAGCGCAGTACACGCAGTGACAAGCGTGGGGGCCATATTTCAGCGGTGTTCGCGGATGGCGGCGGCCAAGGCGGCCACGCCGGTACGGATCTCATCCACATTGGGGGTCACGAACGACAGGCGCATGGTGCGCGGGTCGCCATGGTCGTTGTAGAAGGCGGCGCCTGGCACAAAGGCCACACCCTTGTCCACGGCCTTGGGCAGCAGCTCTTGCGCGTTCATGCCTTCAGGCAGGCGGGCCCACAGGAACATGCCGCCATCGGGGGTGTTCCAGGTCACGTCGCTGGGCATGTCTTGCTTCAGCGCGGCCAGCATGGCGTCGCGTTGCGACTTGTACAGCGCACGGATGGTGGGGATATGGCGGTCCAGGAAGCCGTCTTTCATGACCTCGGCAATCATGCGCTGGTTGAAGCCGGGACTGTGCAGATCGGCGGCTTGTTTGGCCTGCAGCAGCTTGGGGTACATCTGCTTGGGCGCCACGATGAAACCCAGGCGCAGGCCGGGTGCCAGCACCTTGGAGAACGAGCCCAGGTAGATGCAGCCATCGGGGTTGCGCGCGGTCAAGGGTGCAGCCGGCTCCTTGTCGAACCACAGGTCGCCATAGGGGTTGTCTTCGATCAGCGGCAGGCCCAGTTCGGCGGCCTTGGCCACCAGCGCGGCGCGGCGTGCTTCGCTCATTGTGCGGCCGGTGGGGTTCTGGAAGTTGGGCAGTACGTAGAGGAAACGGGCCTTGCTGGCACCGGTGCCAACCTTGGAAGCCAGGTCGGCCACATCCACCCCTTCGTCGTCGCTGGCCACGCTGACCACTTCGGGTTCCATCGGCGTGAAGGCCTGCAGCGCGCCCAGGTAGGTGGGGGTTTCGACCAGCACGCGGCTGTCAGCGTCGATCAAGATTTTTGCGACCAGGTCCAGGCCCTGCTGCGAGCCGGTGGTGATCAGGATTTGTGCCGGGTCCACCTTCCAGGGCAGGCGGGCTGCGACCATTTCACGCAGTGGACCAAAGCCTTCGCTGGCGGCGTATTGCAGCGCGGCCTGGGGCTCCTTGGTCAGCACGGCGGTACAGGCCGCTGTGAATTCGCTGACCGGGAAGGTCTTGGCCGAGGGAAGGCCTCCGGCAAAACTGATGATGCCGGGCTTCTCGGTGACCTTGAGAATTTCGCGGATCACGGAAGGGTTCATGCGCGCGGCGCGGCGGGCCATTGTCCAGGGGCTGGTGGTGGGGAGGTCGTTGGGTTTCATGCGGTTATGCCTCTTTCTATGGGAATTACGGATTTTGCTCTTTGTTGTATCTTGGTACGCTTGCGTGGCGTCATGCCGCCGCACGTTGAGATACCGGCATCTTCTTGCCAATAAACACCGTGGCGATGACGGCTACGCCGAAGCCGACTGTCACGGCATCCAGCTTCTCGCCCAGCAGTGGCACGGCGGCCAGCATACTCAAAAAGGGTTGCACCAATTGCACCTGGCTCACGCGCACCGTGCCGCCCAGTGCCAGGCCGCGGTACCAGGCAAAAAAGCCCAGCCACATCGAAAACACGGCCACATAGGCAAAGCCCCACCAGGCACTGCTGCGCACGGGCACGGCCGGCCAGTTGTAGGCAGCCAGCGGCAAGGTCAATGGTAGGGCGATGACCAAAGCCCAGCAGATCACATGCTCGGCCCGCATGCGTTGCGACAGGCGAGCACCGTAGCCATAGCCCACGGCGGCGCACAGCATGGCGGCGACCAATAACAGATCCGCCGCATGCACGGACACGCCTGCGGTCGCCGCGGTGGTGCTCGTTGTACCCCCATGCAGCATCGCAAACACCGCGACCAGCACGCTGCCGAAAGCCGCGCACAGCCAGAACCCGGTGGACGGTCGCTGGCGGTGCAGCAGCGCGCCCACGGCAGCGGTGGCCAAGGGCAGCACCCCCACAATCACGCTGGCGTGCATGGCCTCTACATAGCGCATGGCGATGGAGGTGAACAGCGGAAAACCAAACACCACGCCACCGGCGGTGACGGCCAGCGGCAACCAATCTGCGCGGCTGGGGAGGGGCGCGCGGGTCAGCAGCAGGAATGCGCCCGACAGCGCGGCGGCCACGACGGCACGGCCCATGGCAATGAAGAAACCCGACATCTGTGGCGCGTCTGCTGTGCCGACCGCCATGCGGGTCATCGGCAGCGTCACCGAGAAGATGACGATGCCCAACAGGCCCAGCCACAGGCCCTGGTTGATCTGGCGTTGGTTTGTGCCTGTCATACGCTGAGCATCCATACGGCCGTGACCACCAGCACCAGGGCCATGAGACGGTTAAAGGCCAGCAACCGGTGTCCGGTACTCAGCCAGTCCCGCAACAGCGAGCCCAGTGTGGCGTACAGCATATTGCTGGCAAAGGCGAAGACCACCATGACAGGAATGACGACGGCCAGGCGCAGCGCGGGGTCTGCACGGCCGGCGATCCAGCCGCTGACGATGGCCAGGGCCAGCATCCAGGCCTTGATATTGACAAACTGCAGCGCCACGCCCTGCCAGAAACCGATCTGCAAACGGGCGGCATCTGCCTCGCCCAACTGGCGGGCCTGGCTCAGTTTGAAGGCCATCCACAGCAAGTAGGTCACGCCCAGCAGCTTGACGGCCAGAGTCAGCATGGGTGCAGCCAGCAGCAAGGCGCCCAGGCCCAGGGCGCAGAGCAGCAGCAGGGCGCTCCAACCCAGCGGTACGGCGCAGACAAAAGGCATAGCGCGGCGCAGGCCGCCATTGGCCGCCAACGCCGTGGACATGGTGGTATTGGGCCCTGGCGTGAAACTCATCGCCGTGGCCAGTACCAGTAAAGCCGTAAATTCTTGCCAACCCATGCACCACACTTTATAGTTGAAGTCAGCACACGACCAGTACAGTTTTTAATTCATTAACCTGAACTGTATTGTTGATGGAAGCGACACAGACCAACGACCCGCCCCTAGGTTTCCCCGCCGGGCCGTTCCAAGGGGAAATGCGCCCCCTCGGGGGGCAGCGACCCGCGTAGCGGCGTAGCGTGGGGGCTTACACGAGACTCCCGCCATGCTGATGAAGACCGCATCCCAATCGCTTGCCGAGCAGTTGTGCAACCGCTTTGCCGAGCGCATTCGCACCCGCCTGCTGGCGCCGGGAGCGCGCCTGCCCTCGGTGCGCCAGTGCGCGCAGCAGCAGGGCGTGAGTCCGTCCACCGTGGTGGCGGCCTACGACCAGTTGCTGGCCCAGGGGCTGGTGGAGGCCCGCAAGAACCGCGGGTTCTATGTGCGGGAAATGGGACCAGCCCTCGAAAACAATACGCATGCTGCTCCTGTTTTGGGAGCAAAACGCAATACGACGACCGCTGGTGGCTTCCAGGCTCAGCATGTGCCGGTGAACGCTACGGCCTTGATACGCGGCATGTTCCATGGCAGCACCGACAAACCGCAGCCTGGCATGGGCGTGTTCCCGCCGGACTGGCTGGAGACCACGTTCATGCCCGCAGCCGTGCGCAAGGTCACCGGCAACCCCATGCTGCAATCCTTTTCGCTGCAATACGGGGAGCCGGCCGGAGACGGTGGTCTGCGCCAGGCACTGTCCCACAAGCTGGTGGCCTACAACGTGCACGCCGCGCCCGCGCAAATCGTCACCACCGTCGGAGCCACCCACGCGCTGGACATCGTCAGTCGCACCCTGCTGCGTGCGGGCGACTATGTGATGGTCGAAGAGCCGGGCTGGGCCATCGAATTCGCCCGCCTGGCCGCCCTGGGCATGCGCATACTGCCGGTGCCGCGCCGCGCCGATGGGCCGGATCTGGAGGTGATGGCGCGCTACTGCGAACTGCATGCGCCCAAGCTGTTTGTCAGCGTCAGCGTGTTCCACAATCCCACGGGCTATTGCCTGACACCCGGCAGTGCGCACCGGGTATTGCAGTTGGCCAATGCGCACAACTTCCACATCGTGGAGGACGACACCTACAGCCACATTGCGCCCGACCACGCCACGCGCCTCAGCGCGCTGGACGGCTTGCAGCGCACCATCTACGTCAGCGGTTTCGCCAAGATACTGGCGCCGGGCTGGCGGGTCGGTTTTCTGGCGGCACCGGCCTCGCTGGTGGAGGCCTTTGTCGACACCAAGCTGCTGGCCACGCTGACCACGCCGGCGCTGCTGGAAAAGGCCCTGGCCTGGTGCATAGACCAAGGCCAGCTGCGCCGCCATGCCGAGCGCATCCGCACCCGGCTGGACCAGGCCCGCAGCCGCAGCGTGCAACTGGCACTGGCCCATGGCTGCAGCTTTGCGACGCCGCCGGCCGGTTTGTTTGGTTGGGTAGAAACCGGTGTGGATACCGACGCGCTGTCGCAGCGCATGCTGGACGAAGGCTACCTGCTGGCCCCCGGCGCCCTGTTCCACGCCGAACGCCAGCCCAGCACGCTGATGCGCATCAATTTTGCGACGACCCAGGACGCGCATTTCTGGGGGACGTTTGAGCGGTTGCGGGCGGAGCAGTGAATGCCTTCACGGGGCATGCGCCTGCGCGTTGCCAGCTAGCTGATGTAGTTGAACAGCGACAGCTTCTGCACCTGCGCGTAGGACTGCAGGGCAGCTTGGTAACCGGTTTGCTGGTTCTGGAAGTCGGACACGCCCTTGACCATGTCCAGGTCTTCGGCACGCGAGCGGTCGCCTTCGACCTGGATGCTGCGCTTCTCCTGGTTGGACGAGATGCGGTCCGCGCGGTTCAGCAGGTCACCGGCCTGGCCGCGTACCGATGTGATGCGCGACATGCCGATGTCAATATTGTTCAGGGCCTGGCCTACGGCTTGCGTGGCGGCGTTGTTGTTGGCGGCGCTGCCAATGTCACGGATGGCATCGTCCATCACGCTGAACACGCTGGGCCTGGGGTCTATGCTCATGGTGTCGCCCACGGCGGGAGCCCCCAGGATGCTGATGGACAGGCCAGGGATGGCCGTCACAGCAATATTGGCGGAGGTGTTGCTGGGGTAACTGGCCGTGCCGCTGAAGGGGCCGGAAACATTGGGGTTCTCGGCGATGTCGTAGGTCACGGTGGTCGTGCCCGGCACGCTCGTGGTGTCCACTCCCGTGATGTTGATGCTATAGGCAGAGCCGCTGACCAGGGCAGGGTTGGTCAGCGTGATGCCGCTGGTGCGGATCTCGTGCGGAGGTGCGGTCACATTGGTCAGCGTGACATTGAAGACGCCGTCGCGCGCGGGCAGATGCATGAAGGCGCGGTCGCCGTCGAGCGCAAAGGGGATGGAGACTTCGTTGCTGGCCACTTGGCCGGGCGTGCCGTTGAAGGTGTAGTCCTGCGGCAGGGCCTGTGGGCCGACGAAGGGCGTCAGGGCGCTGCCCAAGGCGCTGAACAGCGGCAGGCCATTGGTGTCCTTGCGGTTGGCCAGTGCGAAGATCTGGTCGCGGTAGCCCTTGAGCTGGTTGGCAATGGCTTGCCGCTCTAGCGTGGTGTGCGAGGCATTGCCAGCGGTAGCCGCCAGCTCTCGGAAATTCTGTAAGGCCTCGTTGACATCGCCCAGCGTACCTTCTGCTTGGGTGATGGAGTCGCGCTGGGCCTCCAAGGCGCGTTGGTCGGTCTGAATGCGGGCCAGGCGGGTGATGGCCCGCTCGGCCTGGGCGGCGGCCGTGGGGTCGTCGCTGGCGCGCACCACCCGCTTGCCGGAGGTCAGGTTCTCCTGCAGATTGGCCAGCGAAGACTGGCGGTTCATGATGTTGGCCAAGGCGGTGTCGTAGGCGTTGGCGGACCCGAGTCGTACAAAGTTTGCCATGTCATGCCTCCCCTCGATCCGCGTCAGCGGCTCAGGTTCTGTATAAGGGTGTCAAAAATATTCTGCGCGATCTGGATCATCTTGGCAGAGGCCTGGTAGGCCTGCTGGAACTGCAGCAGGCTGGAGGCTTCCTCGTCCAGGTTGACGCCCGAGACACCGGCGCGGTCACGCTCCACATTGGTCGCGATGGACGCAGACACCTGCGACGCATAGTCGGCGCTTTGCGTGCGTATGCCAATCTGCGAGATCAGGCCCGCGTAGCCGTCGGTCATGGCAGCGCCGTCAAACATGGCCACGTCGCGCAGGTCCATCATGGCGGTCGCGTTGCCGCCCGAGATGCCTGGGTAGAGGTTGGTGTTGACGGTGACGGTATCGCCAGCCTTGGGCGTTCCCTGCAGTGTCAGCGACCAATCGGCCAAGGGTGGACCGGTGACCGTGGCTTCGATGGCTTGGCCCGGTGTGTAGTTGAATACGGTGGCACCCTGGTCGCTGCGCGTGTAGGTGTTGGGCCCGGTAAAGGTCAGTGTCACACCCAATGCCGCCGGTGCGATAGGGTTGCTGCGTGCTGTGACCGACACCTGCTGCAGACTGCCGGTATTGGCCGTGCCCATCGTGGCCGCCACCGGGCTGGCCACAGCCAGTGCCCGTGGCGTAGAGAACATGCTGGTGATGTTGCTGGCCGACGTGCTGAAGGGCTTGAACAGGAAGCGGTCGCCCGGGTTGGCCGCGCCACCCAAGGGGTTGTGGATTTGCAGGCCGTCGATCTCGGCAAATACGTCCGGAGCAGCCGATGCAGAAGGCGTCACCTGTGCCTGTGTGAAGACCACGCCATCGGAGCGGCGGGTGATGGTGAAGCCGGTGGCGCTGAACTGCATTTCGTAGTCGGACGCCACCAGCTTGGTGGGGTCGGAGACGGTCAGTGTGGGGGCCGCAGCACCGGTCATCGAGCCGGTGTTCAGCGGGGATGGTGCCTTGGGTTCCAGCACATTGTTGGTGCCCATCACCGTGGGGCTGAACAGGTCGCCGCCCACATTGCCGTCCAGGTCCAGGCCCAGTTTGTGTTGGGCATTGATCGCGGTTGTTGTGGCCAAGGTCAAGCGGCCCAACAGGTTGCGGCCTTCATTCAGGTCGCTGTTCTGGAAACGCAAAAGTCCCGAGACTTCGCCGCCGCCCAGCAGGTTCTCGTCCACAGTCAGTGGCTGGCCGGCGCGTATCAGTGCGAGTTTGCTGCTGCGGGAGTCGCCAAAGTCGTCACTGACAATGGCCACCTTGGATGCATTGGTGCCCAGCACCAATTCCTGACTGCCGGCGATGTAGATACCGATCGAGCCGTCGTCTGCCTTGATGGACGTGGTCTGTACGTACTGGTTGAGGTCTTTGATCAACTGGTCACGGCGGTCCAGTAAGTCATTGGGCGGTTGGCCTGTGCCATTGGTCCTTGTGATCTGCTCGTTCACTGCAGCAATACTGGCGGCCAGGCTGTTGATGTTGGTGACCTTCTGAGACAGCTCCTGGGCCACGCCGGTTTGCAGGTCGTCCAGCTGCTGGGACGCGGCTCGCATGCGTGAAGCGGTCTCATCGATGCGGGTCAGCACCACGGTGCGCGCGGTCATGTCGGTAGGCGCGCTGGCGACGTCGGAGAAGGCATTCAGCA
Source organism: Rhodoferax sp. GW821-FHT07G04 (assembly GCF_059418585.1). Lineage (NCBI taxonomy): Bacteria > Pseudomonadati > Pseudomonadota > Betaproteobacteria > Burkholderiales > Comamonadaceae > Rhodoferax > Rhodoferax sp. GW821-FHT07G04. The sequence continues at coordinate 908,309 of NZ_JBWKQD010000002.1, read as the reverse complement.
TGTCGCTGATGGATGCGCCCAGGCCCTGGGTGCCGCCCTGGAACACGGCTTCGAGTTGGCGCAGCTTGTCGGAGCGGGTGGAATCGGCTGATTGGGCCGATGCGGCCAGCGCAGACTGGCGTGTCAAGAATTCGCTGAAGTTGCGCTGTATGGATTGGACCGTAACGCCCTGGCCGATATAGCCAACACTGGAGAACTGACCCGGTACCGTGGTCAGTACCACCTTTTGGCGCGAATAGCCGGCCACGTTGGCATTGGCAATATTGTTGCCAGCCGTTTGCAAGGCGGCCTGGTTGGCTTGCAGTGCCCGGGTTCCGACGTTGAGTAAGCTGCCCATGGTCGTGTTCCTTCAGCCCTGCTCAGGCCTGCGCACGCCGTATTTGCAGCGTGGTATTGATGGCGCGGCTGAGCTTGGCGGCGTACTCCGGATCGGTTGCGTAGCCGGCCTTTTGCAGGCCACTGGCAAAGGACTGGGCCGACCCGGCCTGGGCCTTGGCTTTGGCGTAGCGTGGGCTCTCGGTGATCATGCGTGCATAGTCCTTGAAGGCATCTGCGTACGAGTCGTAGGCGCGGAATTTGGCCAGCTTCTTGGTGGCCACGCCATCCACAAATTCGGTGGTGGTCACTTCGGCAACCTTGCCGGCCCAACCCGCACCGGCCTTGATACCAAAAAGATTATGCGACGAAGCGCCGCCTTTATGCTTAATTTCGAATTTGCCCCAACCGGTTTCGTGTCCGGCCTGCCCCAGCATGAAGCTGGCCGGTATGCCGGTGGCCTTTTCTACTTCGTTCGCAACTTGGCTGTGCTGCTGCACAAAGCTGGCCTGGCTCTCCGTGGGCGCGCGGGCGGTCTTGCCCAGGCCTGTCGGGGCGTGGGCAGCCGCTGCTGTATGCGTCTTGCCGGATTTAGCGGTGCCTACCGTGGTGGTGCTCTGCCCAGTGGCCGCGTCCGAGGCATCCTTGGTGGTGCCGGCCATTTGGCGGGTCAGCTGCAGCGCGATCATGTCCGACAGGCCGCCGGGCTGGCCGGACATTTGGACGGCGAACTGCTGGTCCAGCAGATCGGCACCCAGGTCGCTGCCGGGGCTGTCCAGCATGCCGGACTTCATCGTCGCTTCGCGCATGCTTTTCATCAGCTCGCGCATGAACAGGGACTCGAATTGCTTGGCCGTCTCGCGGATGGCGGTGGGTGTGCTTTTGCCGGCTTCCAGCTTCAGATTGCCCAGCGACTGGGCGTCGGCCGCCAGCGACTGGGCGGTGGAGGAAGAGATGGATCCGTAGCCCATATTAGATGACCTCCAGTTCCGCGTTCAGGGCGCCAGCTGACTTGATGGCTTGCAGAATGGCCAACAGATCCTGGGGTGTGGCCCCCAGCGCATTGAGTGCTTTGACGACATCGGTCAACTGGGCCGCCGCAGGGAGCTGGATCAGCTTGCCGGAATCCTGTTTGATCTCGATATTGGACTTCTCGGCCACCACGGTTTGCCCGCCGGTGGACAGGGCATTGGGCTGGCTGATGATGGGCGTCGTCGAGATGCTGATGGACAAATTGCCGTGCGCAATGGCGCAGGCCCCCAGCGACACGGCCTGGTTCAGTACGATGGAGCCGGTGCGGGCATTGATGATGACCTTGGCCGCGGCGACGGAATTCTGGATGGGTAGCTCTTCCATCTCGGCCAGGAAATTGACTCGGTCATTGGGGTTCATCGGGGCTTTGACTTTGACGGTGCGGCCATCCAGCGCCTGCGCTACGTCTGGGCCGAACTTGCCATTGATGGCGGACGCGACCTTGCGTGCGGTTTGAAAGTCGGATGCGTTCAGGCTGAGACTGATCGTGGGGCCTTCTTGCAGCGCCGTGGGTACGATACGTTCTACCTGGGCTCCATCGGGAATCCGCCCGGCGCTGAGGTGGTTGACGGTGACCTTGCTGCCACCGGCGGCGGCACCGGCACCGGCCACGATCAGATTGCCCTGGGCCAGCGCATAGATTTCACCATCGGCGCCCTTGAGTGGCGTTGCGATCAGCGTGCCGCCCTTTAAAGATTTGGCGTTTCCGACCGAAGATACATTCACGTCCACCAACTGGCCGGGGCGGGCAAAGGCTGGGAGTTGGGCGGTGACCAGTACGGCGGCCACGTTTTTCATCTGCAACTGGGCCAGCGTAGTGCTCGTCAGGGAGATGCCCATTTGCTGCAGGTAGTTGCTCAGGCCCTGGGTGGTGTAGGGCATTTGTGTGGTCTGGTCGCCGGTGCCGTCCAGGCCCACGACCAGACCAAAGCCGGTCAGTTGGTTGCTGCGCACGCCTTCGACGCTGGCCACCTCTTTGATGCGCATGGCCTGCGCCAGGTTGGGGCTGAGGACGAGAGAGGCCGTCAGACCCAGAACCAGGCAAGCCCGGCCCCATAGCCTCAGGCTAGCGGTTTTTGCCAGTTGGGTCCAGGGTGTCATGTGCGGAGTTGGTTTGTGGGCAGATCCGGGTGGATCTGATACCCCTCGGCACTATTCTGGATAACTTTAGAACGGCTGAAAGCTTAAAAAGAACCTGGAAAGCCAGCCAACTGTCTGGGCCTCGCCTTGGGCGCCCCGGCCGCGCGACTCTACCCGCACATTGGCCACCTGGGTCGAGCTGATGACGCTGCCTGGCTGCATCAAGCGCGGGTCTACCGTGCCCGAAAAGCGCATGACGTCCACATTTTGGTTGACGCCGATTTGTTTCTCACCGGCCACGACCATATGGCCGTTGGGCAGGACTTCGATGACGGTGGCGGTGATGGAGCCCGAGAAGGTGTTCGTGGCCTGTGTGCCGCCCTTGCCCGAGAAGTCGTTGTTGGTCTTGGCGCCTATGCCCAGCTTGCCCAAGCCTTCGACACTGTTGAAGGGCAAAGCTGTAATGCCGGAGTCGATGGAGGTATTGCGATTGCTGGTCGATGCGGATACCTGGCTGGCCGTCAAAGCCTCGACGATCTGGATGGTGACGGTGTCGCCCACCACGCGGGCGCGACGGTCTTCGAAGCCCGGGCGATAGCCCGCTGCCTGGAACAGGCTACCCGTAGCGGGCCGGGTGGCCGCCGGTGTGGCCATGGGCGCGGGGCTGACCTTGGGCTCGGCAAAGTCCACAACCACTTTTTGCGGGATTTGCTGGCAGGCGCTGCACAGGCTGGCGACGGCCAGCGCGCAAGCGACGTTCCGTGCCGTGCGGGGTGGAGTGGGATGGGTCATACGCTACCTCTTACAACTGGCCAAGCTTCTGCAACATCTGATCGGATGTCTGGATGGCCTTGGAATTCATTTCGTAGGCGCGCTGGGTCTGGATCATCGTGACCAGTTCCTGCACGATGTTGACGTTGGACGTCTCCACAAAGCCCTGCATCACTGTGCCCAGGCCGTTGGCGCCGGCAGTGCCAACATTGGGCTGCCCGGAGGCTGCGCTTTCGGCATAGATGTTTTGCCCTTTGGGCTCCAGGCCGGCCGGGTTCACGAAGTTGGCTAGCGTGATCGTGCCTATGCTTTGCGGTGCGGTGGTGCCGGGAATGCTGGCCGACACTGCGCCGTCTGCTGCAATGCTGACGGCCGTCGCCGTGGCCGGCACCGTGATGCTGCCCACCAGCGGCAGGCCACCGGCGGTCACCATGCGGCCCTGGTTGTCAATCTGGAAGGCTCCGTCGCGGGTGTAGCCAATCGTGCCATCGGGCATGGTGACCTGGAAGAAGCCATTGCCTTGAACAGCCACGTCCAGGTTATTGCTGGTCTGTTGCAAATTGCCCTGCGCAAAGCTACGGCTGGTGGCCACGGCACGCACACCCAGGCCCACTTGCAAGCCGGTCGGCAGAGTAGATTGCTCGGATGTGGCCGAACCCACTTGGCGCAGGTTCTGGTACATCAGGTCTTCAAAAACCGCATGGGATTTCTTGAAACCATTGGTTGAAACATTGGCCAGATTGTTGGAAATGACATCCAGCTGCATTTGCTGGGCTTCCATGCCGGTCTTGGAGATCCACAGTGAGTTGATCATGGTGTCAGTATCCTGTTGGTGTGGGGCCGCTACGGGCTTGCGTCATCATCCCTGCAGGCCCAGTAATTGGCCAGCGGAACGGTCATTGGATTCGGCGGTCTGCAAGAGGCGCATCTGGGTTTCAAACTGGCGCGCCGTCTGGATCATGCCCACCATGGTTTCGATGGGGTTGACGTTGGAGCCCTCCAGCACGCCGGTTTGCAACTTGGCGGTTTCGTCGTTGGGCAGCGGGTCGCCCGAGGCGGCGCGGAACAGACCATCGGCGCCGCGTTTGAGCGGGTCGTCTCCGTTGGGGGTCACCATCTTCAAGCGGCCAATGCTGTTGGCGGGTTGGGTTCCCACCTTGGCGCTGACCGTGCCGTCGCTGCCGATGGACAGCGTGGCGCCGGCAGGTGCCGTCATGGGCGCGCCACCGTTGGACAGAATGGGTAAGCCTGTACCAGAGACGACGGTTCCGTCGGTGGACACCTCCAGGTGGCCGTTGCGGCTATAGGCCTCGTTACCGTCCAACGCCTGCACCGCAAACCAGGCGCTGCCATTGGCCATGACGTCCAGGCTGCGATCGGTGCGTTGGGCTGGGCCCGGTCGGTCCAGATAGCCCGCGGTGGTTTCCACCGCAAAGACGCGGGTGGTTGCACCTTCGCCCTGCAGCGGCACGGCGCGGTAGGTCGATAGCTCGGCGCGGAACCCGTTCGTGGATGCATTGGCCAAATTGTTCGACAGGACGGCCTGGCGACTCGCGGCCGCGTTGGCGCCCGACATCGCGGTGTAGATAAGGCGGTCCATGGTGGGGTGACTCCGTTAGTGAGGGTTCAACGCAGATTGACCAGTGTTTGCAACACCGTGTCTTGCGTCTTGATGGTCTGAGCGTTGGCTTGGTAATCGCGCTGGGCGGTCATCATGGCCACCAGTTCAGCGGTCAGGTCCACGTTGGATGACTCCAGCGCTCCTGAGTTGATGGTGCCGAAGTTGCCTTGGCCGGGATTGCCCTGTATGGGTTGGCCCGAGGAATTGGTCTCCACCCAATTGCCCTGGCCGACGGGCCGCAGGCCTTGCACATTGCGGAAATCTGCCAATGCCAATTGGCCCGTAGCCTGGGTTTGCCCGTTCGAGTAGCGGGTGGTGATGACGCCCTGCTCGCTGATGGACAGGCCGGTCAGCGTGCCGGCGGTGTAGCCGTCCTGCTTCAGGTCCGATACCGCGAAGGACGTTCCATATTGCGTAGCCTTGCTGACGTCCAGCTGGGCGGTGAAGGTGCCGATGTTGGCGTTGGTGGAGGTAAGGGTCACGGGCACGGTGCCCACCGGGGCTGTCAGCTTGCCTGCGGTGTCGAATGCCAGGGAGGTCAGCAGGGTACCGGGTGTGGGAACACCGGCTGGGTCGCCGTCGTAAACATCCCAGGCGTCGGCAGCCGTCTTGATGAAGTACATCTTGATCGGTACAGCCACACCTTGGGAGTCGTACCCATTCATCGTCGTGCCATAGGTGGTATAGGGCGTGGGGGGAACGGCCGAGGCGGCGACGACGGCGCGGGCGTCCAGGTTGAAGGTGGCGTTAATCGTTGACGTGACCTTGGCCGGAATCGGTGCGCCGGCGGGAATCGATAGCGGGGATGTGGATGCACTGGTGGGGACGCCATTGATATCCGTCGTGAAGCCCATCACATTGGCGCCGGAATTGGTGATCAGGTTGCCATTGGTGTCGAGTTTGAACTGGCCGTCACGGGTGTAGGCCGCGCTCCCGTCCTTCAGCGTCAACTCGAAGAAGCCGCCGCCGTTGACGGCCACATCGAGGTTGTTGCCGGTGATGTTGATAGTCCCCTGTGAGAACTGCTGCGAGACCGTTGCAACCTCCACACCAATACCCCCGCCGCCCGTACCGCCGCCGCCGCTGGGGCCAATAGCGGATGCCACGACGGCCGCAAATTCCGCACGCGAAGCCTTGGCGCCCACGGTGTTGGCGTTGGCAATGTTGTTGCCGATCACATCGAGGTTTTTGGCGGATGCATTCAAGCCCGAAAGGCCGGTTTGGAAGCTCATGGTGTATTCCTTTGGATAGCGAGGATGGGGTCTTCGGGGAGGGGTTACAAAATGGCCTGGATGGCGCTGTAGGGAACCGCGGCGCGGCCTTTGAACTGCACATTCATGACGCCGTCGCTGTTGCCAATCGACGTGATGGTGTCCTGTGCCAAGGCCGTGGAGCCCACGGACTGTTTGCCATTGCTGGCCACGATCTTGAAGGTGGGGCTGGCGGTTCCGGTATAGGCGGACGCATTCCACTCAAAGGAATGGCGGCCGGCTGCCATGGGCCCCAGGTCCACCGTGTCCAGCAACTGCCCGCCGGGGCTCAGTATTTGTACTTTGACGCTGGATGCGTCGCCATCCAGATCCACCGCGCCGCGCGCCTTGCCGGCATCGATCGACAAGGTGTTGCTCTGCACCATCGCGCCGTGGCCGATCAAGGCCGCACTTTGCATGACCTGCATGGACGAGACCTGGGTTGCCAGGGATTTCATCGTCTCGTTGAGTTGCTGAATGCCAGACACCGTATTGATCTGCGCCATCTGGCTCGTCATCTGGGCGTTGTCCATGGGATTCATGGGGTCCTGGTTGTTCAACTGGGCTACCAGCAACTTCAGGAAACGGTCCTGCTGCGCATCGGCGCTGGTCTGTCCCGCAGACTTTGTGGCGGAGCCTGACCCTGTTAACGCGGGAGTGGTGTTGCTTACGCTGGCGACCATAGTGGAATCTCCTTAGCTCATTGCCCCATTTGCAGGGTCTTGAGCAGTAGCGTCTTGGCGGTGTTCATGACCTCGACGTTGTTTTGGTATGAGCGCGAGGCCGAGATCATGTTGACCATTTCCTCTACCGGGTTCACGTTGGACTGTGTGACATAGCCGTCCGCGTCGGCGGAAGGGTGGGCGGGGTTGTGCACGCGCCGCAGTGGTTCGTTGCTTTCGCGTATGCCATTGACCCGCACACCCGACGATGCATCCGAGCCCATGGGGGCGGTTTCAAAAACAACCTGCCGGCTCTTGTAACCCTGTCCGTCCGGTCCGGCGACGGCATCGGCGTTGGCCAGGTTGCTGGCAACGACGTTGAGCCGCTGCGACTGGGCGCTGATGGCGCTGCCGGATACGTTGAAGATGGAAAACATCGACATGTCATGCCTCCTGGCGAGCCGCCTCGGCTGGCAGTGAATGGATGGGGGCGTTGGGTTTCATGCTTACTGGCCTTGTATGGCACTCAAGATGGTCTTGCTCTGGCCGTTAATAAAGCGAAGCGTGGCTTCGTAGCGGACCGAGTTGTCGACAAAATTGGCCCGCTCACGGTCCATGTCCACACTATTGCCGTCCATGGCTGGCTGGGACTGCGTGGTGTAGCGCAACGCGGTGGAACCCAGGCTGCTGGTGCTGGCCTGCAGGGGGATATGGCGCGGGTCGCTGGTGCTGGCCGTGAGTGCGGGCGCTTGCGTGCTGGTGCCGGTGGCCGCGCTCATGGCTTCCTTGAAGTTGACGTCCCGCCCTGCATAGCCGGGCGTATCGGCATTGGCGATGTTGCTGGCAATCACGCGCTGCCGTTCGGCGCGCAGGACCAGCGCTTTGGAATGGAAGTCCAATGTGCTGGTTAGATTGGAAAGCATGGATCACCTCCGAAAGGGTTGGTGAACCCCCTGGTTGGGCCAGGTTGTTCGGCGTGAGGCAATTATGGGAAAAGCTTTAATTTTTTAGCGGAGGAATACGGGGGCTAAAACCCGTCATTTGGCTGTTTTGCCGTCGGGCCGACTGCCTATAGTTGATTGACCCCAAGTGCCTGCGAGACCGTATGGGCGCGAGGCGCTGGGGACGATTGGAGGAGTGCCATGCCGGGTCAGTTGTCTGCGTTGCCGTTTGTGCGGGGAGCCCGCCGGGTCTTGCTATGGCTGGGCTTGGTGCTGGCCGCCGCTTCGGCCCATGCGCAAAATGCGGGAACGTCAGACTTCCAAGTGCTCGCGCAGGATTGGCTGCGTGAGGCGACGGCTGCGCCGCAGACGGCGGGGCCTGCGTCGTTGCGCATGGAGGTTAAGGTCGGTAACCTGGACAGCCGCCTCAAGTTGGCCCCCTGCGGCAATGTGGAGCCCTACCTGCCGCCCGGTGCCCGCCTGTGGGGCCGCACGCGGGTTGGCCTGCGCTGTGTGGATGGCATGACGCGATGGAATGTGTCTTTGCCGGTGACGGTAAACGCCTATGGCAACGCCTGGGTGATCAAGTCGCCGGTGGCGTCGGGTGTCACTATTACGGAAGATGACGTGGTGGAGGCCGAGGTGAACTGGGCCGAAGAAAGCAGCCCCGTGGTCCGCGACCGGGCTTTGTGGCTGGGGCAAATCGCCACCCGCCAGTTGTCGACGGGGCAGACACTGCGCCAAGGCATGGTGCGGCCCGCCCAGGTTTTCCAGGCCGGCGCGCAGGTGAAGGTGGTAGCACAAGGGCCGGGTTTCCAGATTTCGTCGGAAGCGCAAGCCCTGTCGGCCGGGGTCGTGGGACAAATCGCCCGGGTCAAACTGGACAATGGACGGGTCTCTTCAGGCGTGGTGCTGGATACAAAGACAGTAAAAATCGACCTGTAAACCCCCAATTGGCCCAAAATCACCATGCAAATATCTCTAAAGTCAGTCATGATGCGGCCGATATCTAACGCACGAGACTACACATACCGTGGTTTTGGAGAACCCCATGAAAATCGGTCAACCGCCAGACAACTCGATCCAGATTCAGCTGAACAACGCGGCCAGTGCGCAAAAAACAGGGCAAAACGCCAGCGCCAGTACCACTGCGTCCAGCAATGCCAACCAAAGCACACGCTCAGCGGGTGTGGCGGTGACGGTGTCGACCTTGGCCCGTGGACTGGAGAAAACCGGGCGGGGCGAGACGGCCGATATCGACATGCAGAAAGTCGCGAGCGTGCGGGCTGCCATCGAGGATGGGACCTACGTGGTCAACCCCGAGGCCATCGCCGACAAACTCTTGTTCAACGCGCAGGAAATGCTCAATCGGACCACCAGCTGAGTTCGCATCGGGGCTGCGCATATTGCATGGATGCAAAGGCCCTGACATGACACATTCCGTTCTGGATACGCAAATAGACAGTCTTGAAGCACAAATCAAGGAACTGACGGCGAGCCTGGTTGGCAAAGATCCGGCTGCTTTGCAGGCGGGCAGTGCCAACCTGCAGCGCTTGGCCGTTCAAATGGTTCAAATGACAAACGGCTTGGGTGCCGACCAGTGGGGATCGCCAGAGCGGACGCTGCGCATCCGCAAGCTGGCTAGCGGTATCGCCAGCCTGCGTGAAAATCTGCTGCGCCAAATGGCCTACGTAGACAGAGCCCTGGAAATTGTGGTGCCTGTCACCCGCGAAAAATCCACCTATGCCAGTGGTGGTGCCTACGGCAAACCCGTACGCCAGTCAGGCGCCTTCTCGGTGCTTGCTGCCTGAAATTTCTCTTCTACAGTTGAATATGGCGAAGCGGCGTAGGCCGCAGCGCGCCGCGCGTTGCTTGCGCGAGGCCCCGTTCGCTGTCAGTGTGAGCGCATCTTGGCCCGGAGGCGGGCGATAGACTGGCTGTGGAGTTGGCAAATCCGGGATTCGGTGACGTCCAGAACCGCTGCAATTTCCTTCAGATTCATGTCCTGTTCGTAGTACATGCTCATGATGTATTGCTCCCGCTCCGGCAGCGATTTGATGGCGGCCACCAGGGACTCCCGCAAGCGGTGGTCCCGTAGCAGGTTCATTGGGTCGGCTTCGCTGTCGGCGACATGGTGGTCCAGGAAGTTGTCATCGTCCTCGCCGTTGCGCGACATATCTTCCAGGTACACCAACTGGGTACCGCGCACCTTGCCCAGCAGGTCTTGGTAGTCGGCTAGGCTCATTCCCATCTCGGCTGCAATTTCGGACTCAATGGGGCTGCGTCCCAAGCGATGCTCCAGTCGGCGCATCGTGGTTTCGATCTCTTTTTGGCTCTTACGCGACCCACGCGACATCCAATCGTTGCCGCGCAATTCGTCCAGCATGGCGCCGCGTATGCGCTGCGTGGCAAAGGTTTCGAATTGCACGCCCTGGGAGGCCTCGTAACGGGACAGCGCGTCGGCCAATCCGATCAGGCCGACCTGTATCAGGTCGTCCACCTCCACACTGGCGGGCAGTTTGGCCATCATATAGTGGGCCAGTCGCCGAACCAGGGGCTGGTATTGCTTGATCAGGGCGGAACGGTCAAGCTGCCCCTTCACGGTATACATCAATGGCTCCCCGCAAACTGGGCCACAGGGCCCCTGGTAGTGACCCGGTGCATCGCCCCCCGCTGGGTAGGTGGGGCACCCAAGGAGGCTGCGCTTTCCAACATGCGCAAGGCCAGGCGCTGCACGGCGTCGGAAGGGGCCCCATCGCCCTGTGGCTCGGCAATGTCCAAGGTCTTCAGTTCGTGGCCCAAAAACCGCTTCGCGCATTCGCTCAAGCCGGCGGAGGCGGGGGATGCTTGCTGCGCTGCGAACAGATGCGGGTCTTGTTGCATGTTGACGATGGTAGGCTTTAGTTTGCCAGTTATCAATAATCGTTTGAGTGCCATGTAGGCAGTAAGCAGGGAGGCTTTGGCCGGCGATACGGCCAACAAAGGCTCGGCGTGCAAGTCATCCATCAGGCGTGCCATCCATTCCACTCTACAGTACAAAACCACGATGCTCTCGGCCGGCAAAAATGCCCCCAATCCGCGCAGACGGTCGGCCCGTGAGCCAGGCCCATCCATCAGCGATTGAATGCCTTTGGCAGAGGGAAGAACCGTCCAGGCCGGTGTACCGTGCTGGCCCTCATCACCCCAGTGTGCGTGGCGCAGAAGCTGCTCAAGCCCCGGGTTGCCCTCGGATTCCAGCGTAGTGCCGTCCAGCACCTGGACCGAATAGCCAAAAGTGACCAAGGCCAGGCACAGTTGCCATAGCAGCGGCAGTTCCGCCCGTTCGTCGCCGTGGCTGACCATTGCAACCAGTCGCGGGCCGGGCTGGCAGCCCAGTCCTATCAAGCCAGATGCCTGGTTGGAAAAGTGGTCAAGCATCCAGGCGCCCCTTCGCGGCCGCCTGCCCCGATGGCTGGCCGAAATAGAAGCCCAGATCGCTGACCTTGGGGTCATAGGCGGAGATGCCAACGGTGCGCATGGATTGGCGCACCAGTTTGGCGGCGTGGGCCGTTTCCCAATCCTCGGGCACGCGCTGACCGGTTGTGATGCCGCGCAGCACCAATTGGTTGCGGATGGCGGCGTCGATCGCGGGGCCGAGTTTGACGGCTTCGTCCGTTTTGGAAAAGATGGCCTGTTGCACGCCGGCTGTCTTGAAGGCAGCGACGGCTTCATCCAGCGTGTCGCCGTGGCTGCCGGAATTGAGCACCAGCAGGCGTTTGACGTTGGGCAGATCCAGCAGCTCCATCATTTCATGCTTGCGGGGGTCGCGGGGGGCCAGGCCGGTGGTGTCGATCAGCACCATCTTCTTGTTGGCCAACAGACCCAGCAAGTCCTGTAAAGCGACCCGGTCATGGGCCAGGTGGGCGACAACGCCCAGCATCTTGCCGTACGCGCGCAATTGCTCGTGAGCGCCCACGCGGTAGGTGTCCAGCGTGATCAGGCCCACGCTGCCGGCGCCGTGGGTGCGGGCGCACAGACCGGCGAGCTTGGCAGTGGTCGTGGTCTTGCCGACGCCCGTGGCACCCACCAGTGCGAAGACTCCACCCTCCTCATGAACGGCAGGGCCATCGGCATCGGTGCGCAGGTTGCGCTCCAGCACATCCATGACCCAATGCATGGACTCGGACGCATTCATCTCCACCGGCATGCGCTCCAGTATCGTGCGGGACAGATTGGGGGAGTAGCCCGAGCGGATCAGCTTGAGCATCAGGTTGGCCTGAATGGGGTTCTGGCGTGCCTGACCCAGCCAGGCCAGGGTATTGAACCGGTCTTCCATCATCTCCTTCATCGCGTGCAACTCGTCCACGATGCCCTGTGGCAGTGCGGTCGCCTGGAATGCCAAAGCGGCTGGCTTGCTGGTGCTATCGCTCTTCAGTGCCGGAGCTTCCCGCTTGCTGACGGGGCGGTCGGCCATCGCCGTGCGGGGGCGCTCGGGGGTCGCGGCGGGCAGGGGCGGGTCCGCGGGGATGATGGTGCTGGTCTCATGGCGCTTGCGCAGCATCCGCTCACGGACATAGTCTTGGAAGGATAGCGTGCTCATCGCCAGTTCCGCGGCGTCATCCTCCACCTTGGAGGCTGCTATCTCTGGCGCGGGTGCGGGGAGCTTGGTGCTGCGTGCCTGTGGGCTGCCGCCACCGGTCTTGGCGATGGGCGCGCTGGGCGCCTGGTCCAGCGCGGCCAGTGTGTCTTCGGCGGTGGCCACCACTTCCACACCGTTTTCAGTAGGGCGGTTGGATAGGATCAGTGTGCCGTCGCCAAAGGTCATGCGGGCCTTGGCAAGCGCTTCACGGGAGGTCGGGGCGGTAAAGCGTTGGATGTTCATGGTGTTGCGCCTCTGAGGATCGGGCCGATCCGAATGGTGTGGGTTTCTGGAATTTCACTGTGCGCCAGCACTTGCAGACGGGGTGCCACGCGGCGCACCAGGCGGGCAATGGCGCCGCGGATCTGGTCGGGTACCAGCAAGCAGGCCGGCACGCCGATCTCTTCCTGCTTCATCGCGGTTTCTGCCGCGCTGCGGCTCAGCATGTCGGCCACGCCGGGGTCTAGCGCGGGGCCGGATGCGCTGCCCAGTGCCTGGACCAGCAAACGCTCCAGACCCGGGTCGATGGCGATCACGTTCAATTCGCGTGTGGGGCCATAGATTTGCTGCACGATGGCCGGCGACAGGGCCACGCGCACGCGCTTGGCCAACTCCACCGGATCGCTGGTCGTGGTGGCGTGCTCGGCAATGGATTCGATGATGGTGCGGATGTCGCGGATATGGACCGACTCATCCAGCAGCAGCTGCAGCACTTTCTGGAATATGGCGACGGAAACCATTTTGGGAACCACTTCCTCGATCAATTTGGGTGCCAGTTTTGCAACGTGTTCAACGAGCTGTTGGGTCTCTGTACGGCTCAGCAACTTGGAGGCCTGAACCTGCATCAAGTGTGACAAATGCGTGGCCATCACAGTCTCGGAATCAACCACGGTAAAACCGACCATTTGCGCCGTTTCCCGCTGCTGCTCGTCGATCCAGTGGGCGGGTAATCCAAAGGCTGGGTCGGTCGTCGCTGTGCCGATCAGCGGCGTGGTGATGCCGCCCGGGTTGATGGCCAGGTACATACCGGGGAAGGCTTCGCCTTCGCCCACAATGACGCCGCGCAACGTGATGCGGTAACCGCTGGGCTTGAGCTCCAGGTTGTCGCGGACATGCACGGGCGGGGGCAAGAAACCCACTTCTTGCGCAAATTTGCGGCGCACACCCTTGATGCGGGTTAGCAGGTCGCCCTGGCGTGTCTTGTCCACCAAGGCAATGAGCCGGTAGCCTAACTCCAGGCCCAGTTGGTCGACGGGTTGCAAGTCGTCCCACGACGCCTCGCCATCGGTGGCCACTGGCGTGGCCAATGTTTGTGGGTCCACCGGTGGCGGCTTGTGGGCCAGCATCCAGGCCCCATAGGCCAGCACTGAGGCAATCGTCAGAAACACAAAGTGCGGCATGTTGGGAATGACGCCCAGCACGAACATGATGGCCGCGGTAATGCCGAGCACCTTGGGCGAGACAAAGACCTGCCCGACGATCTGCTTGCCGATGTCATGCTCTTTGCCCACGCGGGACACGACCATGGCAGCTGCCACCGAGATCAACAAACCAGGAATCTGCGCGACCAGGGCATCACCCACCGCCAACAGAATGTACGTGTTGGCCGCTTGCGAGGCGCTGAGATCGTGCTGCAGGATGCCGATGGCGAAGCCGCCAAAGATATTGATCAACAGAATCAAGATCCCGGCCACGGCGTCGCCGCGCACAAACTTGGATGCACCGTCCATGGAACCGAAGAACTCGGCCTCTTCTCCCACCTCGGCCCGCCGGCGCTTGGCTTCCTTTTCGTCAATCAGGCCGGCATTGAGGTCGGCGTCGACGGCCATCTGCTTGCCGGGCATGGCATCCAATGTGAAGCGGGCCGACACTTCGGCAATGCGCTCGGAGCCCTTGGTGACCACGACGAAATTGATGACCACGAGGATGGCGAACACTATCAAGCCCACGGCAAAGTTGCCGCCAATCAGGAAGTGGCCAAAGGCCTCGATCACCGCACCGGCGGCGCCAGGTCCGGTGTGGCCGTCCAGCAGCACCACACGGGTCGATGCAACATTCAACGACAGGCGCATCAGCGTGGTCAGCAACAACACCGAAGGGAAGGCTGCAAAGTCCAACGGGCGGATCATGTAGGCGGCCACCATCATGACCATCAGCGCTACGGCGATGTTGATGGTGAAGAACGCATCCAGCAGCAGCGGCGGCAGAGGTAAGACCATCATCGCCAGAATGGCCACCACCAGTAGAGGCGCCGAGGCGCCCTGGATCACGGTGGTATTGTTGCCGAACCACTGCTGCAGCGATTTGAATGGGGCATTCATGTCTAAGCCGCCTTGATGGTTTTGCTAAAGGGATCAAGGTCTGGTGGTACAAAGGGTTGTGCCAGCTCACCCGGCATCGGCCCTTCGCCCCGCATGGCGGCCCGCAGACGGTAGACGTAAGCCAGGACCTGCGCCACGGCCGTGTACAGGCTGGAGGGAATGTCTTCGTTCAGTTCTGAGTTGGCATATAGCGCGCGTGCCAGCATGGGAGACTGCAGAACTGGAATGGCGTGGTGCTTGGCGATGTCGCGGATCTTCATGGCAAGCAGGTCGGAGCCCTTGGAGATGACCTGGGGCGCGGCCATAGTCTTTTCGTCGTAGCGGATGGCGACCGCAAAGTGGGTCGGGTTCATGACCACAAAGTCGGCCTTGGGGACTGCGTTGACGCTGTTCTTTTGGGCCAGCTCCCGCTGCTTCTGGCGTATCTTGGCCTTGATTTGCGGGTTGCCGTCGGATTCCTTGCCTTCTTCCTTGACTTCTTGGTGCGACATCTTCATTTCGCTCTTGTGCAGCAAGGTTTGCAAGGGCACATCGACCAGAGCCGCCAGGAACACGACTAGCAGCAGCAGACCCATGCCAGTGGTCAGCCAGTCGGTCAGGTGGCGTATGGCTGAACTGGACGGTTGCAGCACCAACGACGATACGGTTTGGATGCCCGAGCGCAGGAAGATGGCGGCGATGGTAAAGAGAATGGCCATCATGATGACCATCTTGGTCACAGACCACAGCTTCTTCTTCGTGAACAGATTGCCGAAGCCCGACAGTGGGTTGAGGCGGCTCAGATCGGGCATCAGCGGCTTCAAGCTGTTCACCCAGCCACCAGAGGCTACGGCAGCCAGGATGGCGGCCGCGGTGATGATGGTGGCGAAGGCAGCGCAGCCTGCGACGCCAATGCTGGTGGCGTCGGACAGGCGGGTCAGCATGCTGCCGGTCTGCATCACGGCAGCGGCATCGAACGACAGCTGTTTGCTGATGCTGTGCTGTAGGCGGTTAAAGAGGATAGGGGCCAGCAGCATGACGCTGACGGCGCCGGCACCCAGCACTGCCAGATGGGACAGGTCTTCCGAGCGGCCAACCTGACCGTCCTCGCGCGCCTTCCTCAGCTTGCGCTCGGAGGCTGGTAGGTTGCGATCTTGACTGCCTGATTCCATGGTGGGGCTTGAGAGTTCCCACCATTGTCGTGAGCAAGGCTTAAAACTAAAGGCTGAAAAGGGGGGGGATGCTCCCCCAATTTCCGCCACGGCGGTCGCACTCGTCAGTCCGATAATGGGTTGTCAAAACCCCGATTCGCCAAACCCGCGGGCTGGCTTACCTGTCTATGTTCTCCATTGCCCTGGTCATGATCGTCCGCGACGAAGCCGCGTCCATTCGGGGCTGCTTGGAAAGCGCCCGGCCCTGGGTGGATCGCATGGTCGTGGTTGATACCGGGTCCGTCGACGATACGGTGCGCCTTGCGCAGGCAGCTGGGGCTCAAGTTGGGAACTTCACGTGGGTGGATGATTTTTCGGCGGCCCGCAATCACGCCTTGTCTCTCGCGGGTGCCGATTGGAACGTCGTGCTGGATGCAGACGAGCTCGTTGTAGACGGTGGGCCAACGCTCGCAGCGCTGCGCACAATGCGTCCCGATTTTGTGGGGGCTATCCAGGTGGAGAGTGCCTTCGAGTCCAATGGTCGGGGATCCTCCGCGTCCAGCTGGATATCCCGTGTGTTGCCAAAGACGGTGCGCTATGTGGGACGCATCCACGAGGCCCCGGTGCACCAACTGGCGGTGCGCAAAATGGCAGTGCGCGTTTCCCATAGCGGCTACCGCCAGCAGGCCATGGCCGGAAAGAAAGGGCGCAATGCCAGGCTGCTGCAGATGGCGCTGGCTGAGAACCCGGGTGATGGTTACTTGATGTACCAGATCGGCAAGGACCATGCGGTCTATGAAGAGTTCGGCGCTGCGGCCCGCTACTTCGCGCAAGCGGACCAAGCCCTGCCGACGGGGCTTTCGCTGGCGCATGACTTGTTGCTGCGCTGGCTGTTTGCACTGAAGAAGACGGGGCAGCACGCCGAGGCGATGCAACTGGCCGAATCCCGTATGGCGCTGTGGGAGCATTCACCGGACTACTGGTTTGTGCTGGGGGACCTGCTGCTGGACTGGGCCTGCGAAATGCCGGCGCAGGCCGATGCGCTGATGCCACTCATAGAGGCCAGCTGGCTACGCTGTCTGGAAATTGGTGAGAACCCCGATCTGGAGGGGGCGGTCCATGGCCGGGGCAGCCACTTGGCGGCGACCAACCTTGCGGTCTTGTATGAAGGGTTGGGCCGGGGCGAAGATGCCAGGCGGTACCGGGAGCTTGCCGCTGGGTCGGCTAAACCCGCTTAGCGACGATTTCCATGCAGGATTTGTACCGTGGACTGATGCTGTAGTCCACTGGGTGAAAGCCTTCCTGGGCCAGCAGGCGCATCAGAGAGGCACGGCTGAAGTTGTGGTGGTGCTCAATTTCGCCCCAATAAGGATTGATGCCCTCAGCATTGGATTTTCGCCAGGAACCGCAATCCAGATTAGGGCAGGACACCATCAGCAAGCCGCCTGGTTCCAAGGCTGCATGGACGCGCTTCAGTGCATCGCGGGGGAATGGGACATGTTCGAGCACGTCGGCTAACGAAACCACTTGCACCGGGTCGCTGACCTCCAGTGTGGAGAGGTCGCCTACGGTGGCGTTGTACCCTAGCGTGGTGAGGTTCTCAACGGCGGCTTGCCGTGTATCCATGCCGATGGCGACAAAGCCATACTCTGCGGCAGTGATCACCAGGCCTCCAGCGCCGCAGCCAACGTCCAGCCACACACTGGCGCCAGTGAGCCAAGCGGGCTCTGCCAAATGCTTCTGTACACGCTCTACGGAGGGAGCCCAACGGTAGCGCTCACGGTCCATATCTTGCACGCCGATTTGTGAGGCATTGCCTTGGCTGAAGAGCAGCGTCAGCCCCTCCGCATTGAAATAGTCTTCACTGTAGATGTGTTCGCACTGCGTGCAATGCATCCACCGAATCTGCGTGGGCAAGCCGCTTTGCCACAGCGGGTGCTGACTGCAGTCTGCCGTGCGCAGCAATTCAACAGCATGGCTGTTGCATAAGGGGCAAGACTGAAAGCGCGTGCAGAGCCGCGAAGGGGCCTGTGGCGGGTTGTGCATTGCGAAGGGTTGCGGACGTGCGTTCTGGCGACCCTGCTGACTAGTAGCTATTGGCTTACTTCAAACCGGTCTTGGTCAGGATATGGTTGACCTTGTCTTCCAGTGTGGCTTTGGTGAAGGGCTTGACGATATAGCCTGCAGCGCCCTGTTGGGCTGCCAGCACGATGTCTTCCTTGCGGGCCTCCGCCGTCACCATGAGCACGGGAAGGTGTTTGAGTTTGTCATCTTTCTTGATTTCGCCCAGCAACTGGAACCCGTTCATATTGGGCATATTGATGTCGCTGACGACAAAGTCAAAGGTGGAACTGCGCAGCTTCTGCAGGGCCACCAAGCCGTCTTCCGCTTCGTCTGCATCCACAAAACCGCTCTCCTTCAGGAGGTTGCGCACGATGCGCCGCATAGTGGAGAAGTCATCGACGACCAAAAAGCGCAGTTCTTTTGACATGGATTACCCTTTCCCGGGTGATTTTTGCATATTGCTAAGTATCACCGAATTTTGCATGGAATCAATGGGCTGGTTGCGCAACCGCAGCGGCCTGCGTTGTTTCCGTTTCCCCCCCATTGTCCACCGGCACGCGCAGGCCGCCCAGCAGCCTTTCTTCCGCGTCTTTGGTCATCACCAGGATGCTGATGCGGCGGTTGCTGGGGCTTAAGGGGTCTGCAGGATCCAGCAGCAGGCTGGACGCCATGCCCACCACCCTGGCCAGCTTGTCTTCGGGCATGCCGGCATTGGCCAGCTCGCGGCGTGATGCATTGGCGCGGTCCGCCGATAACTCCCAGTTGCTATAGCCCTTGCCCGCATTGCCGTAGGCGCTGCGGTCGGTATGGCCGTCCAGGCTGATTTTGTTTTCCACACCCAGCAAGGCCGTGCCGATTTCCCGCAGGATGTCGCGCATATAGGGCTTGAGCGTGGCGCTGCCGCTGTCGAACATGGGGCGCTTTTGGTCGTCCACGATCTGAATCTGCAGGCCATCGGGTGTGATCTCAAGCCGGATCTGCGACGCGAACTCGGCCATCTTGGGGTTATTCGATATGGCGCCGGCGATCTTGGCGCTGAGCTCAGCCAGCATCTTGGCGTCACGCTTGGCGGATTCAATCTTCTTTTGCTCGCCGGACATGCGCTTGGCCTTGCGGTCTGCGCCATCGCCGCGCTTGGCTTGGCCGGTGCTTTGGGTCAGGTCACTGCCACCGCCGTTGATGACGCTGCTGCTGGCGCCGGCACCGCTGCCGCCCTGCATGGCCACCTTCATCGGTGATTGGAAGTAGTCGGAGATGCCCTTCTTGTCGCCCTCCGACGTGCTACCCAGCAGCCACATCAGCAGAAAGAACGCCATCATGGCGGTCACAAAATCGGCGTAGGCAATCTTCCAGGCGCCCCCATGCGCAGCGTGGCCGCCTTTCTTGACCCGCTTGATGATGATGGGCTGTAGCTTTTTGGCGTCGCCAGCCATGATCAGGTGTCCATGGTCCTATTTCTTGCCCTTCACATAGCTTTCCAGCTCGACGAAGGTGGGGCGTTCCGTAGAGTACAGAACCTTGCGGCCAAATTCAATTGCGGTGGAGGGGTTGTAGCCCTGCATGCTGGCCAAGAGCGTGGTGCGTATGCACTGCAATTCCTTGCCGGCTTCTTCGACCTTTTGCTCCAGCACGCCGGCCAAGGGCTCGGCAAAGGCATAGGCCAGCAAAATGCCCAAAAAGGTGCCCACCAGCGCCGAGCCGATCATGCCGCCCAATACGGCTGGTGGTTGGCCCACGGAGCCCATGGTGTTCACCACGCCCAGCACGGCCGCGACGATACCGAAGGCCGGCAGACCGCCGGCGACCCGCTGGATGGCGGCCACGGCGGCGTGTTCTTCATGGTGGTGGGTTTCAATCTCGCTGTCCATCAAGGACTCGATTTCGTGGGCGTTCAGATTGCCCGAGACCATCATGCGCAGGTAGTCGGTGATGAATTCCACGACATGGTGGTCATGGCCGACGGCGGGGTATTTCTTGAACAGCTCGGATTCGTGGGGCTCCTCCACGTCTTTTTCAATCGCCATCAGCCCCTCTTTGCGGGCCTTCTGGAGGATGTCGTACATCAGCGCCATCAGCTCCATGTACCGGGCCTTGGTGTATTTGCTGCCCTTGAAGCAGGCGCCCAGACCTTTGACCGTGGCCTTGACCACCTTCATCTGGTTATTGGCCAGGAAGGCGCCGACCGTTGCACCGCCAATCGTGATCAATTCGAAGGGCAGGGCGTGCAGAATCACCATGATGTTGCCACCGTGGAAGATGTACACGCCGAAGACGCACACCAAAATGACGAGCCAGCCGACGATTACGAACATAGGCGCATTGTGACAGGGAAGCCGGTGGCTTCAAGGGTTGAATAGACGGGCTTTTGATGGCCTGTCACTATCATATCGGCGCAGTCCCAATGTGCTTGAGAAATTTGACCGGGCTTTGTGAGCCTATTTACCTAAAATGGGGTTTTTGCAAAGTTGTGCAAGAAAAATGGCCTTCTAGCCCTCGTCGTTATTGAGTATGTTGCTATTAATTATGTAGTAATCAGTGCAGCAATATGCCACCACCGGCAGCGCCCTTGCCGGCGCGGGCGGGTGGGCTGCACAGGCCGCACTCGAAGTGGCGGCTGTTCTCATAGGCTTCGCTGACGAAGTGGCCGCCGCACTTGCTGCATTTGGTCATGGACAGCATATTGTTGTCAATGAACTTGACCAGACGCCACGCCCGCGTCACCGACAGCAGGGGCTCTACGGCACAGGCCGAGATCTGCTCGGTGTACAGGCGGTAGGCTTTCATGATGGCGTCAATGTCATCCATGGCGCAGACCTTGGTCAGGTACTCATAGGTGTTCTGGAACAAGGAAGCATGGATATTGGGCTGCCAGGTCAAAAACCACTCGGTGGAAAAGGGGAGCTGGCCCTTGCTGGGCGAGCGGCCGGCCACTTCCTTGTACAGCCGCAACAGGCGTTCGTAGGAGAGGTCGGTTTCGCTCTCCAACACTTGCAAGCGGGCGCCCAATCGGATCAACGCGACGGCGCGCTCAACTTGCTTGGAATCGTTCAAAACGCTTTTGGTGGCCATGGTATTGCTCCGAGGGGAAAGGGGCGGTAGGTTTTACAGGGTTTCGGCGTAACGGCCGGCCATCAGGATGCTGGCATGCAGCTTGGTGGTGGCGTCGTTGTCGACCTTGTTGACAGAGTGGTTGGTCAACAAATTCCACACCATGTCGTCGTCCACACGGAAGCGGCACAGCAGCATATTGCCGGAGGCGATCTTCATGATCTGGGCGGGGGACAGCGCACCGATCAGATCGGCGGACTCTTCCGACATGCCCAGGCGGAACAGGGCTTCGGGCTTGTCTTGGCGGATCAGGTTTTGTGCCAGCATGAGATAGGTCATGTTGGCTTCGCGGATTTCGTTCAACAACTGTTCGTTGGTCATGTCGGGCTCCTGGTATGAGCGGCAATTCGTGTGAATCACCATGGAGCGAATTCTGGGCTGGAGTGCCAGAAACTTAAATCAGACTTCGGCTAATCCGGCCGTCGGAAAAGCACAAAATTCCTGTAGGAAGATGCCCTACAAGATGTAAGAAGACGCAGAGAAACGAACGCTCAACAAGCTGTACCGTGTAGCGCGATGGCGGGTCACTTCAAGCCTCTGTCTTGGCTCTCTATCGGCATGGGCGACAAGAACTTGAGTGCGAAATTTACGCACACAACCATCCAGTTCAGTGGGACCGCAGGCGGGCCAACTAATTAGATAGTGCAATAGCAAGCCTCTGGGGCTTGGCGGGTCTTGGGATCCGGCACCGAAGTGTCGGCTCTGCGACCGGGTTGCGGTACTTAGCCGTTGCGCAGCAGTGCCAGCACGCTTTGCGGCATTTGGTTGGCCTGGGCCACCATGGCCGTGCCTGCCTGTTGCAGGATGTTGGCGCGGGACAGGTTGGCGGTTTCCTGAGCATAGTCCGCGTCCATGATGCGGCCGCGGGAAGCAGCAGAGTTTTCTGCCGAAACGCGCAGGTTGGAGATGACCTGCTCGAACCGGTTTTGCGATGCACCCCAGGTGGCACGTATGCTGGTGACGGTATTGATGTCGGTGTCCAGGTTGGCGAGTTCGGCCGATGCGGTTGCATTGGTGGTGCCGAGCGTAGTTGATGTCGTGGTTGTGGTCGGCACGTTGACGGTGATCACATCCAGGGTATTGGCGCCCACCTGGAATTGCGCGGCAACCGCAGCGCTCAACAGGGGCTGTCCGTTGAAGGTGGTGGAGGCGATCACGCGGTCGTTTTCGGCCTTCAGCAGCGTGTATTCCTGGTCCAGTGAGGCGATGTCGGTCGCGGTATTGGTGCCATTGGCGGCCTGCACAGCCAGTTCGCGCATGCGCTGCAGATTGTTCGAAAGCGCTCCCAGGGCGCCTTCAGCCGTCTGCGCCATGGAGATGGCGTCGTTGCAGTTGCGGATGGCCACGTTCATTCCGCGGGTCTGCGCATCCATGCGCTCCGCGATCGCCAGGCCGGCAGCGTCGTCCTTGGCGCTGTTGACCCGCAGACCGGAGGACAGCCGCTGCATCGACGTGGTCAATGACAGTGCCGAACTCGACAAATTCCGCTGCGCGTTCAGCGACGCAACGTTGGTATTGATACTGCTTGACATAAGGCGCTCCTTAAAAGCTGTTGAGCCCGGGGTAATTCCCGGTTGGAGTCAGCTCACTTGCCGACTTGGCTACACGGTTAGCAAATTGTGGGGAAACTTGAATGTTTCATTTCCCGGATAAAACCGGGAAAACCAAGCCATTTCCGTTGCTCCAGACGCCTCTTTTGCAATTAATCCTTAAGTCTTGGCCCGGTTTGTCCGAAAACAAATCCAACGGGTTCTGGTTCAGGGGCTCGTCGACCAGAAGGTGTCTTTGCCGATGCCCCGGTCATGGCGACCAGCCTTGGGGTTGGCTATGTAAAGGGCAGTGATGCCTGGTTTTTAAGATTTTTAGGAGAATCAAAATGGCAGGAATCAACACCAATATCAACTCGATCAATGCCCAGCGCAACCTGGCATCGACGTCCATCAGTCTGGCTACTTCCATGCAGCGCCTCTCTTCAGGCTTGCGTGTCAATACCGCCAAGGACGACGCCGCCGGTCTGGCCATCGCCGAGCGTATGGATGCCCAGACCCGTGGCATGAACGTGGCCATCCGCAATGCCAACGACGCGATTTCGCTGGCGCAGACGGCTGAAGGCGCCTTGGGCGTTATCTCGCAAAACCTGCAACGCATGCGTGAGCTGGCAGTGCAGGCGTCCAACGGCACGAACACCACAACGGACGTTACCAATCTGGACGCTGAGTTCACTGTGCTGGTGGCTGAAAATACCCGTATCACCGGCGCTGCCAAATTCAACGGCAACGTAGTGATTGCGGCAACCACCTACGCATTCCAAGTGGGTGCCAACACCGCTGACCAGATCTCCGTGACTGGCGCGGCCTACACGGGAACATCCACTACGTTGGGTACCACGACCACGACGGCCAACGCCGAAATCGCCAAGATTGACACCGACATCGACGCAGTGACCACGGCACGCTCCACCTGGGGTGCTACGCAAAACCGGTTTGAAGGCGTGATCGCCAATCTGCGGGTCTCGGCAGAAAACTCGGCAGCTGCCCATGGCCGTATCGTCGATGCGGACTATGCGATGGAAACGGCCAACCTGACGCGAGCCCAGGTCTTGCAACAGGCTGGTACGGCGATGGTGGCGCAGGCCAACCAGGGACCCAGTGGTGTGCTGGCCTTGCTGCGGTAATCGCGGCGCAAGGGTGGGGGCTTTGCGCCCCTCCCGCTCGCGGCAGCGGCGTTTGGCACAGGCCAACGCCGCTTTTCTGCGTTTTGAAAATAGCGATATCGGGCTATAAACTGCCCATAGGAGGCCGCGATGGCAATTTCATCACCAGGCGTAGGGAGTGGGCTGGACGTCAACAGTATCGTGTCGCAGTTGGTTGCGATCGAGAAACAGCCTTTGCAGCCCTTGCAGACCAAGGCCACGGCACTGCAGAAGCAGTTGTCGCTGTACGGCACGATCAAATCCCAGGTTTCTGCGCTGCAGGATGCGGCCACCACCCTGGCCTCTGCCAGCAGTTGGTCTGCCCAGGCGGCCACATCATCCAATACGGCGGCTGTGACGGTTACCGCAGGGTCAACAGCCTCCACGACGGCTTTCGGTTTGGACGTGACCCGCCTGGCTCAGGCGCAGACCACGGCTTCGCGCAGCCTGGCCGTGGGGGCGTCGCTGGGTGCGGGCGCTGGGACCGGCGTGCTGACCATTCAGTTGGGCAGTTGGGGCGCCACGGGAGCGGGGCCTTTCGTGGCCGGAGCCTCTGCGGCCGTGACGGTCAATGTCAATGAGTCCGACAGCTATACCGCGATTGCCAACGCCATCAACGCCAAGAACGCCGGGGTAAAAGCTACCGTGCTGCGTAGCGGCAACACCGAACGCTTGTCGTTGCAATCCACCACCACCGGGAGCGATGCAGGGTTCACCATTTCATCGAACAGCGGGTTTGCGGCGCTGGATAGCCTGTCGTTTACCTCCTTGGCCAATGGTTCGGAGTCCGCCTCGGGCATGGAGTCCAGCCAGTCGGGCTTGAATGCGGCCTTCAAGATCAACGGGGTTGCCATTGAGTCGGCCACCAATGTGGTGAGCAATGTGGTGGCCGGTGTGACCTTCAATTTGCAGCAGACCACGGCGGTTGGCTCGCCGGTGCAAATCTCCGTGGCCCAAGACAAGACGGCCGTGCAGAAGAATATCCAGACCTTTGCGGATGCCTACTCGGCGCTGAGCAAGACCCTGGCGGATGCGACCAAGTATGTTCCTGGCGGTGTGTCCGGTGTTTTGCAGGGCGATTCGACGACCGTGGGCTTGCAAAGCCTGATGCGCAAAGTCATCAGTTCCAACAGCGTGGGGTCGACTTTTGCGCGTTTGTCCGAGGTGGGGCTGGAGCAGCAGGCGGACGGGTCGCTGAAACTCAACACGACCAAGCTCACGACCGCCATGTCAGATATGAGCAATCTGCAAAATTTGTTCACAGCCGACAACGCCAATAGCGCTACCAATGGCTTTGCGCTGAAGCTGCGCGATCTGACCAAAGGCCTGATCGCGTCGGATGGTAGGGTCACCAGCAAGTCCAGTGCATTGCAGGGTGCCATCACCCGCAATGGAGACGAGCAGGACAGGGTCAATGACCACGCAGCCGTGGTTGAAAAGCAGCTGCGCGCGCAGTATTCGGCCCTGGACGCGCAAATGGCCAAGATGACCAGCCTGAGTTCCTATGTAACAGCCCAACTGGCCCAGTGGAACAAGGCCAGCTAGTTCTTAAGTACCGTATTCCGGGTGTTTGCCGCGGCAAATTTCCCAACAAGCCTGTAAAGATAGCCCTTGAGTTGCGGGTGTGGCGGCCGATAGATACTGTATCAAGCAGCCACAAGAGACTCAAAAATGTACACATCCGTCAACATGCGTTCCGCAAATGCGTATAGAAATGTAGGGGTTGAAACTGCTGTGGCGGGCGCCGATCCGCACCAGCTGGTCGGGCTGTTGTACCAGGCGCTGATGCAGTCCCTGGGCGCCGCCAAGCTGTCCATGCAGGCCCGGGATATTCCCGGCAAGGGCAAGGCCATTTCACGCGCCGTACGACTGATTGAAGAAGGACTCAAGGCTGGCCTCAACGACGCCAAGGGTGGGGAGTTGGCCGCCAACCTGCGCGGGCTGTATGACTACTGCATCGTTGTGTTGTCCGAAGCTAATCTGCGCAATGACATCAACAAGGTGGAAGAGGTCATCCGCCTGATACAGCCCCTGGCACAGGCTTGGAGCGACATCAAGTCCGAAGTCGCCAATATGCCCCAATACGCCATGCAAGCGGGAGCCTGAGATGCCACAGATGCTGATTGACTATTACAAGTCTATCGAGGAAAGCAGCCTCAAAATGCTGGATGCGGCCAAGTCACAGGATTGGGAGCAGGTGGTGCGTTGTGAAGGTGTTTGCGCCGTGCTGATCGCGCAGTTGCGTGAGCGCAGCCGCTCAGAGCAATTGCTGCCCGAGCAGCGCAGCGAGAAAGCCCGCATCATGCGGCGCATTTTGTCCAATGATGCGCAGATCCGTTACCTGGCGGAGCCGTGGTTGGAGCAGTTGGACGCTGCAACGGCCGAGCATCCGCCCTACCTCCATTGAGTCAATGCAGCAGGGCGTAAAGCCGGTCTAGCTGCGTCCACTCGGACTTGACCAGAAGCCCTTCAGCCCGCTTGGCAAATGCCGCGTTGTGCTGGTAGATGCGGCAAAAGACCTGGATGGTTCGTATGATGTCTGGCGCGTCGAGCACGCTATTGTGATGCGCGGCGGCGCCGGCCAGCATCAGGCGCAAAATGCCATAGCGCGTCAACAGTCTGCGGTAGTGTTCCATGGCCGTTGCCTGGGTCCACGGGAATGTCTCGCGGATCAGATCGTTGAGCAGGTACTTGGAAACGAGTTTCTCGCAAACACCACCGTCTTGCGCCAACAGTTTTCTGCCACGCGCATAGTTGTCGGATATTTTGATAAGCGACAAATCGCCGGTGATTTCCAGCCCGGCGCGCACCTGGTCCAGTAGGTCGCGCTGGTTGCCGCGGGCTTCGTCCGGTGATTTCGTGCCGAACAAGACGGCGAACAGGGTCACGCTGGTGGCCTGCTGCTTGTTGAGCTGATCCACGGTGGCGTGGATGCTGCCACTCTCCACCATGGCCCGCATGTCGTCGAGCAGGGTCGCAACGTTCGCCTGGGTGCCCGCTGTGACAAGCGCGTCCAACTGCTGGCACAACCAGCCTGCGGTAACCAGGCGCTCAGTGTTCGACAGATCCGGCGTTTGAAAGAGTTGAATCAAGAACACGCGGACTTCGTCCATGGCCTCCAAAGAGTAGCCTCTGACCGAACTCACAACCGGTGTGGTGGCTAGCCGGGTTGTGAAGTCTGCGCTCACAAACTCAAAGGCGTCTTCTTGTGTCAATGCCAGTCGGGCTGCCTCTGGGCAGGAGAAGGTCAGGCTTTGTTCGAAGCGGTCTCCAAACTGCACGACATAGCGCGGATAGATGTAACAGGTGTCGGACAGCGCATCCTCCCCCAGCGTCTGCTGAATGGGGCATAGGCCGTCGCTGGAGTGCAAGCCGCAGTGGGAGTCCGATGGCCTGAGGCTGAGTTTGCCGTGTCGGGCGTAGGAGTCCTTGTCCTCTTGCACCAGGTACTGCTTCAGCAGAGGTTTGAGTGCGGGATGCACTTCGCGGCGGTAGCGTTGAAAAGTGTCTTTGTCCACGTGGATGGACCAGGTGGAGCAGCAGGTGTCTGGACACTCCCCGCCCAGGCATTGGAATTGGGTCACGTACTTGGGGACCAGCATGGCACTGGTCAGGTACTTGGGGGGCTGCGTAGTGTTGTGGGTCACGTTTTGAGTCCGAGATGCCATGTGATCCACCCATGGTAGGGCTGAACGTCCTTGCCAGGGGCCCCGAATTGGCAGCTGAACCGAGCGCTTTTTCGGTTTGTTGGCAAAACCTAGGGTTTACCCTTGTATTTACCAGCTGCAAGCACGCTGGGGGTATTTCGAATCCAGGAAATAACACCGACTAGTTGTTTAATTTTGTAACGCTCTTGCCGATAGTTCTTGGATACTGGTATTCCGTTAGTGGCTTTGTGGGCTTGCTTATTTCGTGTAGGCACAGCTCCTCGTAGGAGAATTTTTCATGTCCTCACCTTTCCTGGGAATGAGTACTGCGAACATCGCAGTTTTGACCACGACCCAACTCAATAGTTTGACGACGTCAGACTACCAGGTGCTCACGACGGATCAGATGCGAGCGTTTACAACGGATCAGCTCTCATCCCTTCAAACCAAGTTCATTGCGGTGCTCACGACAAATGATGTCGCGGCACTCACGACCGACCAGGTCGTCGCGCTACGCACGGATCAGGCGGCGGCCTTCAAGACGGATCAGGTGGTGGCGCTGACCACCAGCCAAATCGCTGCGTTGGAAACCAACGACCTTGCGGCACTGAGCACGGCCGGTGTTGGTGCCATGAGCACCAACCAGATCAGCAAGGGTCTGACGACGGACCAAATTGTTGCTCTGCGCACAGACCAAGTGGCTGCCCTCAAGACGGGCCAGGTCGTGGCGCTGACCACCGACCAAGTGGCCGCCATGGAAACCCGTGACGTGGCTGCACTGACCTCGGCCAGCATAGGTTCTTTGACCACTGACCAGGTTGGCAAGGGCCTGACCACCAGCCAGATCGCTGCGTTGACTACGGCCGGTGTCACTGCGTTGACCACGGCCGGCGTTGCCGCCCTGACCACCGACCAGGTCGTGGCCTTGCGCACAGACCAGGTTGTCTCCCTCAAGACGAACCAAGTTGCGGCAATTACCACCGATGGCATCGCTGCCATGGAAACCCGCGACGTGGCGGCACTGACATCGGCCAGCATAGGCGCGTTGAGCACCAACCAGATCAGCAAGGGCCTGACGACGGACCAAATTGCTGCACTGACAACCGCTGGAACCGCTGCACTGACAACTGCTGGGGTGGCAGCGCTGACCACGGACCAGGTTGTCGCCTTGCGTACGGACCAAGTCGCAACATTGAAGACCGATCAGGTCGCCGCGTTGAGCACCGATGGCGTCGCCGCCATGGAAACCCGCGACGTAGCGGCCCTGACGACTGCCGGTGTGGCAGCGCTCTCCACCAACCAGATCAACAAAGGCCTGACCACAGACCAGGTCGTTGCCCTGCGTACCGACCAAGTGGCTGGGCTCAAGACCAACCAGGTCGCCTCGCTGACCACCGACCAAGTGGCCGCCATGGAAACCCGTGATGTGGCTGCACTGACCTC
>NZ_JBWKQD010000002.1:835000-879515 GCF_059418585.1 Rhodoferax sp. GW821-FHT07G04 | reverse complement strand
AGACCAAGTCGCGGCCTTGAAGACCAACCAGGTTGCGGCCCTGAGCACCGATGGCATCGCTGCGATGGAAACCCGCGATGTGGCGGCCCTGACGACCGCTGGCGTAGGCGCCCTCTCCACCAACCAGATCAGCAAGGGCCTGACCACAGACCAGATCGCTGCACTGACCACAGGCCAGATGACAGCCATGACCACCGCTGGTGTGGCCTCGCTGACCACAGACCAAGTCGTGGCATTGCGCACCGACCAGGCTGCAGTCCTCAAGACCGACCAGATCGGAGCCCTGAGCACCGATGGCATCGCTGCGATGGAAACCCGCGACGTAGCGGCCCTGACGACTGCCGGTGTGGCAGCGCTCTCCACCAACCAGATCAGCAAGGGCCTGACCACAGACCAGGTCGTTGCTCTGCGCACCGACCAGGTTGCGGCGCTGAAGACCAACCAGGTCGCCTCGCTGACCACCGACCAAGTGGCCGCCATGGAAACCCGTGATGTGGCTGCACTGACCTCGGCCAGCATCGGCGCCCTGACCACTGACCAAGTCAGCAAGGGCCTGACCACCAGTCAGGTCGCTGCCATGACCACGGCCGGCGTCACCGCGCTGACCACATCTGGCATCGCTGCGCTGACAACCGACCAAGTCGTTGCACTGCGCACCGACCAAGTCGCGGCCTTGAAGACCAACCAGGTTGCGGCCCTGAGCACCGATGGCATCGCTGCGATGGAAACCCGCGATGTGGCGGCCTTTACGACGGCAGGCATTGCGGCGCTGACGACCAACCAGATCAGCAAAGGCTTCACAACCGACCAGGTGGCTGCACTGACGACCTCGCAAGTGGCGTCCATGACCACCGCTGGTGTGGCCTCGCTGACCACAGACCAAGTCGTGGCATTGCGCACCGATCAGGTCGCTGCTATGCGCACCGACCAATTGGCTGCGCTGACCACGGATGGCATTGCAGCGATGGAAACCCGTGATGTAGCGGCTCTGACCACCACTGGCGTGGGTGCCTTGAGCACCAACCAAGTTGGTAAGGGCCTGACCACAGACCAGATCGTCGCACTGCGCACGGACCAGGTTGCAGCGCTCAAGACACACCAAGTTGCAGCGCTGACCACAGACCAAGTGGCCGCCATGGAAACCCGTGACGTCGCTGCCCTGACTACGGCCGGCATAGCTGCCTTGACTACTGACCAAGTCAGCAAGGGCTTGACCACTTCGCAGATCGCTGCGATGACCACGGCTGGCGTGACCGCAATCACAACCAGCGGTGTTGCTGCGCTGACTACCGACCAGGTTGTTGCACTGCGCACCGACCAGGTCGTGGCTCTGAAGACACAGCAGATCGCGGCGCTGACCACTGATGGCATGGCGGCTATGGAGACTGCCGACTTGGCCGCCCTGACCACGACCAACATCGCTGCCTTGACCACCAATCAAGTCAGCAAGGGTCTGACTACTGACCAAGTTGTGGCCTTGCGTACCGACCAAGTCGCGGCGCTCAAGACAGCCCAAGTGGCTGCTCTGACGACGGACCAAGTGGCGGCCATTGAGACCCGCGACGTGGCAGCATTGACGACAGCCAGCGTAGCTGCATTGACAACAGATCAGGTTAGCAAGGGTCTGACAACGTCCCAGATTGCAGCGCTGACAACCTCCAGTGTTGCTGCCGTGACCACCGCTGGTATCAACTCGCTGACCACCGATCAAGTTGTGGCCTTGCGCACAGATCAGGTCGTGGCCCTGAGGACCAGCCAGGTTGCTGCACTCACCACCACCAATACGGCCGCGCTGGAAACACGTGATGTGGCGGTGTTGACGACCAACCAGATCCAACAGGGTCTCACCACGAACCAGATCGTGGCCCTGACCACCGACCAGATCGCAGCGCTGGGTACCAAGCAGGTCGAGTCCTTGTCTTCGCAACAGGTTGCGGCGCTGACGACGGACCAGACGCCCCATCTGCAACTGGGCACCCCGATCGTGCTGGACCTCAACGGCAACGGCATCAGCACCCAGAACATTTCCAACGGTGTGCAGTTCGACATCTTTGGTGTGGATCAGAAAGTCAACACCGGATGGGTCACCGGCGGCGACGGCTTGCTGGTCATGGATCGCAACCATGACGGCTCCATCAATGGCGGTACCGAACTGTTCGGAGAAGGAACCAACCTCGCCAATGGACAAAAGGCCAGCAACGGTTACCAGGCGCTTGCCGAAATGGATGCCAATGCAGACGGTACGCTGGATGCAAACGACGCCAACTTCAATGATCTGATGGTGTGGGTCGACGACGGGGACGGTGTCAGCCAAGGTTCCGAGTTGCACAGCCTGAGTTCGCTGGGCATCACCAGCCTGGATCTGAAGGCAGTGTCTTCCACGCAGACGGACAACGGCAATGTGCTGGGATTGGTGTCGGGTTACACGACGGCCGACGGCGCCAAGCACGACATGGCGGACGTGTGGTTCCAGACCAGCAGCACAACAGCGCCTGTTGCTCCGGCGGCGGCACAACCGCTCAGTCTGCAACTGCCTACCCCGGCGCTTGCGGCGGACAGCACCGCGTCGCCAGCGGCAAGCAGCGCACCAGCCGATGCGATGCGCTCACAGGTGGGCAGCATGGTGGATGCGATGGCAGCCTTTGGTGGTGGTTCAGGAGCCGGTGCGACAGCTGCGGCCGGCGATAGCCCGCAGTCCACACCCAAGGTTGCGATGCATGCGATTGCGGCCAGCTCGGGTGTCACAGGCATGGTTGATGCGATGAAGCAGTTCGATGCGAACGGTCAGCCTCTGCTGTCCGGTAGCACTGCTGCCCCAGGACAGGTTGCGACTAGCCTGAATACCAACATCCAACGCAAACCTGACACCGATATACTCGCCTCAAGCAAGTAAATGCATGGTCAACCCTAGTCCTCTCCGTCGCTGAGACGGGAGGCTGGGGTTGTGCGAGTTTTTGGTCGGTCAAGGAACGAAAACGGATGGAAATTGCTGAGAGCTATGGCGCAACCGTCATGCTTGCCTGGGAGGGCAAGCTAGCCTTCGTCGAGTTGATCGACTACACCTCCAGGCTCGAAGCCGCAGGGCTGTTGCCACTCTCGGCGTTGATGTATCAGACGTGGCTGAACCGCAACCCGTCGCCCTATGCCCATGCCGTGCACTTCAACCTGGGTGCGACGCTAAATAATCTGGGTGACACGGCTGGCGCAGAAGCCGCCTACCGCCGCGCCATTGCAATCTCCCCCACCTTTCCCCAGCCGCGCCTCAACCTGGGGCTGCTGTTGGAACGCAACAACCAAGTCGATGTAGCGCTGACCGAGTGGAAGTGGATCGTTGCCAATTGCCCGCGCGATGAGGTCAACCGGCCTATGGTGCAGTTGGCCATGAACCATATTGGCCGGGTTCTGGAAGCCAAAAAGCAGTTTCCCGAGGCGGAGGAGTACCTCACCCAGAGCCTGCTGCTGGACCCGGACCAATCCGATGTATTGCACCACTGGGTCTTCTTGCGGCAAAAGCAATGTGCGTGGCCGGTGTATGCCGAAGTGCCAGGTGTCAACATGGAGACCATGCGTGAAGCCACCTCTGCGCTGGCCATGCTCAGCGTATCGGATGATCCGCGTGACCAACTGCATGCAGCGGAGTTGTTTGTAGAAACCAAGCTGGCCAAGAATCTTCCGCAGTTGACGAACCAAACCCGTTATGGGCATTCCAAGCTGCGGATTGCCTATTGCTCTTCGGATTTTTGTCTGCACCCGGTGTCTTTGTTGACCGTCCAGCTCTTCGAACTGCACAACCGCGACGCGTTTGAGGTGTATGGTTTTTGCTGGAGCCCCGAAGATGGCTCTTCCACGCGGCAGCGCGTCAAAGCCGGGATGGACCACTTCTTCACGATCCACCAGCTCAGCGATGAAGCGGCTGCAAAGCTGATCCGGTCGCACGAAATCGACATCCTGGTGGACCTGCAAGGCCAAACCTCCGGCGCGCGGGCCAACATCCTGGGGTACCGGCCCGCACCCATCCAGATCACCTACCTGGGGCTGCCGGCAACTACCGGTTTGCCCAGCATCGACTATGTCATCGCGGACGAGTTCTTGATCCCCCGGTCCGAGGTGCAGTTCTACTCGGAGAAGCCCTTGTACATGCCTAGCGTGTACCAGGTCAGCGACCGTAAGCGCGTGTCGGGGCCGCGTCCCACGCGGGCCAGCTGCGGCTTGCCCGAACAGGGTTTTGTCTTTTGCTCTTTCAACAACAGCTACAAGTACACGCCGGAAGTTTTTGCGGTGTGGTTGTCATTGCTGGAGCAGGTGCCCGGCAGTGTGCTGTGGTTGTTGGCGGACAACCCCGCGGCCGAAAAGAACCTCCGCCAGGTCGCTCAGGCCACAGGCTGTGCGCCGGAGCGGCTGGTGTTTGCAACCCGGGTCTCGCCTGAGAACTACTTGGCGCGCTACCTGGTCGCCGATCTCTTTCTGGACACGTTCCCCTTCAACGCCGGGACGACTGCCAATGACTGCCTGTGGATGGGGTGCCCCCTGGTGACTTACACGGGGCGCTCTTTCGGCGCGCGCATGGCGGGGGCGCTGTTGACGGCGGCCGGACTGCCAGAGTTGATTACCTATAACCTGGCCGACTACGCGGCCC
This sequence comes from Rhodoferax sp. GW821-FHT07G04, assembly GCF_059418585.1. Taxonomy (NCBI): domain Bacteria; kingdom Pseudomonadati; phylum Pseudomonadota; class Betaproteobacteria; order Burkholderiales; family Comamonadaceae; genus Rhodoferax; species Rhodoferax sp. GW821-FHT07G04. The sequence continues at coordinate 874,879 of NZ_JBWKQD010000002.1, read as the reverse complement.
TGGCCCTGGCTTTAGCCCAAGATTCCGCACGCTGCGCATCGCTGCGCGAGCGGCTTGCCAAGGTCAGAGAAAGTGGTGCCTTGTTTGATACGCCGCAGTTTGTGCGGGATCTGGAAGTGCGTCTGCAAGCGTTGGTGGCCGAGTTGCCGCTCGCACAGCAGGTGGCTGTGGCCGCATGAGCGATAGCCCCTCATCCGCCGGCGACAAGCGCAACTTTGCACGGCGCCTCAAAGAGGCCCGCATCGGTGACCCGACCGCCCAATACGATGTGGCACTGATGTATGCCACCGGCGCCGGCGTGGGCCGAAACGTCTCCCAGGCTTTTGCATGGACCAAAGCTGCAGCTGAAAAAGGCCATATCGCAGCGCAATACTTGTTGGGCAGTGCCTATGCCGGCGGGCTGGGCACACCCAAGGACGATCAAAAGGCTTTGTTCTGGTTCAACAAATCGCACGAGCATGGCAATGAAAAGGCCTCGCTGCGCTTGGCCAAGGTGTTGGCGGTTGGCCAGCCCGCGTTGTCCTTCCAGTTTGCGATGGAGGCCGCCGAAAGAGGCTTGGCCGAAGCCCAACTGGCGGTAGCGGATAGCTACGCACAGGCCCAAGGTGTGGAAGAGGACCCGGGTCTCGCCCTGGCCTGGTACCGGCGTGCTGCCGAGCAGGGCTTGCCGTTGGCGCAGTTTGCGCTGGGCGAAGCCTATGTGCATGGCAGAGGTGTAGCGGTGGATATGGATTTGGCCAGTCTGTGGTATCGCGAGGCCGCTGCCCAGGGCCACCCCGGTGCCCGGCTTGCATTGAACCGTTTGGATGCTGAAGGATATGGGCGTACCCACCGCAGCGCCAAGGCGCGTCCCGCTGCCCGTGAACGCCGCAACGACGACAGCCGGTGGACCCGGTATGCCGCGCATGGCCGTGCCGATGATTTTTTCCACTTGGGCCAGATGTTCGAGCAGGGCGTTGGTGTCGAGAAGAGTGCCAAACAGGCCAGGGTTTGGTACAAAAAAGCGGCCGAACAAGGGCACGCCGGCGCGCAATACTTGCTGGCCAGCGGCTTTGAGGCCTCAGAGCGTGCTCAGGCCGCAAGCTGGTACCAGAAGGCCGCGGCCCAAGGGCATGCTGATGCGCAGCGCGCCTGGGCAGACCTGCAGGCACACGGTCTGGGTGTAGCCCAAGACAGCCTGGGGGCGCTGGCTTGGTATGCCAGGGCGGCGGAGCAAGACAACGCAGCGGCCTTGTATGCGATGGCCCAGATGGTGACGGACGATGCACAGGCACTGGCCTTTGCGGCCACGACTCGGGCCGCAGCCGGAGGGCAGGCCCAGGCCCAACGCGCCATGGGAGACCGCTATGCGCAGGGAGTCGGTGTAGCGCAAAACTGGTTCGAGGCTTGCCGTTGGTACCAGATGGCGGCCGAGCAGGACGACGCACTGGCGCAATGCGCGCTGGCTGTTTGTTACGCCGCGGGGCGGGGTGTCAAAAAAGACATCGCCCATGCCTTCGCCTGGTTTGAAAAGGCAGCCGCGCAGAATCTGCCCCAAGCCCAATGGAACCTGGGCGAGTTGTACGCATCCGGCTTGCCAGGCGTCGAGCCCGACCCCAAGAAGGCGACCAGCCTGTGCAAGCGGGCGGCCAACGCCGGCTTTGCTCCGGCCAGTGCCACCTTGGGTGCTTTGTTTGCACGTGCCAAGAAACACGACCGTGCCGTGCAGTGGTGGACCCTGGCGGCCGAGCAGGGCGATTTGGAGGCACTGTTCAACCTGGGCCAAGCCCACCGCCTGGGCCTGGGCGTTCCCAAAGACGAGGCCAAGGCTTTTACCCTGCTGCTGCAAGCGGCAGAGGGCGGGGTTGCGCCCGCCCAATCGCGCATAGGTCTGGCCTATGCAACTGGCGAGGGCGCTGCCTTGGACCCGATCGAGGCCTGCAAGTGGTTTGAGTTGGCCGCAGCGCGGGGTGACAAGGCCGCGGCAGCCAACCGCGAGCGAGCCCGCAAATCCCTGAGTCCAGCCCAACTGGTGGAGGCCGACCGCAGGGTCAAGGCCTGGATAGGCCTTCAGGAAAATAAGACCTGAAGCACGGCCTTTTTGCCGCTTTAGAACGGGGTGAACGTGGGACCATGGACGGGTCTCAACTGGATACCGTTGGCTCCGTTTCCCATGCCCCCTCTTTGCAATGGCTGAGCAAAAATCACATTCTGTTGTGCAGTGCCTCACTGCCATTGCGCAGCACCATGGTCTGCAGGTCAATCCTGAGCGCCTGATCGAAGAGCATGCGCTGCCGGATGAGGAGCCGCGTCCCGCCCTGGTCATACGCATGGCGGCAGGCATTGGGCTCAAAGGCAAACTGGCAAAACTCACCTGGAAGGGCCTGTTCGCGCAAGAGGGCGTGTTCCCCTTTATCGGGCTGCTGAAAGACGGCAAGGCCGTCATCATCGTCGGCGTGCGCGCCGGCGGCGGTGGTGCCGAGGGCGAGGTCGCGGTTCTGAATCCGCTGATCCCCAAGGCGGCCGTTCACTATTTGGACAAGGACGTTTTCACCGAAAACTGGAGCGGGCAGGTCATCCTGCTCAAGCACAGCCATGCGCTGACCGACCCCAAGCAGCCCTTCAGTTTTCGCTGGTTTGTGCCTGAAATCCTGAAGCAAAAGACTGCCTTCCGGGACATCGCCATTGCCGCGGTGGCGCTGAGTGTGCTGTCCATGGCCTCGCCAATATTTTTCCAGTTAGTCATCGACAAGGTCTTGGTGCACCAGAGTGTGTCCACGCTGTGGGTGCTGGCCGCGGGCATCCTTGTGGCCCTGGGCTTTGAGACGGTGTTCTCTTACGTGCGCCAGATACTCCTGCTGTCGGCCACCAACAAGATCGATATGCAGATCACGCGGCGGGCCTTTGGCCACTTGCTGTCTCTGCCCATTGACTACTTTGACAGCACATCAGCCGGGGTCGTGGCGCGGGTCATGCAGCAGTTGGAGAGCATCCGCGGCTTCTTGACGGGGCGGCTGTTCTTCACCTGCCTGGACACCTTGACGCTGTTGATCTACGTGCCCTTGCTGTTCTCCTATTCGGCCAAGCTGGGCTCCATCGTCATCGTGTTCGCCATGCTGATTGCCCTCATCATCGCGGTGCTGCTGCCTACCTACAGGCGTCAGCTCGACACATTGAATGCCGCCGAAGGTGCGCGCCAGGCCCTGCTGGTGGAGACCATTCACGGCATGCGTACCGTCAAGGGCCTGGCGATCGAGCCGGCCCAACGCCGCACCTGGGATCAGCTGTCGGCCCAAACCATCACCTCGCACTTCCGCGTGGCCAAGACCGCGATGACTGGCAACGCGATGACCGAGTTCCTGGGCAAGCTATTACCCATCGTGGTCATTGTTGTGGGCGCTCAGGGCGTGTTTGACCAGACCCTGACTGTCGGTGCGCTGATCGCGTTTCAAATGTTCTCCACCCGCGTCATGGGGCCGCTCACACAAATCGTGGGCCTCATCAACGACTACCAGCAGACGGCGGTGTCCGTGCGCATCTTGGGTGAGGTGATGAACCGGCCATCTGAAGGGCGGGGTGGTGCAGGTGGCCTGCGGCCCACGCTGACCGGTGAGATCAGCTTTGACGATGTGACCTTCCGCTACCCCGGCGCCAATGTGGCAGCCCTGGACAAGACGACTTTCACGATCAAGGCTGGCACTGTGGTGGGCATTGTGGGCAGGAGCGGCTCCGGCAAATCCACGCTGACCAAGATCATCCAGGGCATGTACCCGGTGGGCTCGGGCATTGTGCGCTTTGACGGGGTGGATGCGCGCGAGATTGAGCTGTCCCATCTGCGGCGCCAAGTCGGCATCGTGATGCAAGAGAACTTTTTGTTCCGCGGTTCAGTGCGGGACAACATATCCATTGCCAAGCCCAGTGCCTCGTTCGAAGAGATTGTTGCGGCGGCCCAGATGGCCGGTGCCGATGAGTTTGTGGAGCGCCTGCCCCAGGGCTACGACACCATTTTGGAAGAGAACGCGTCCAACCTCAGCGGAGGGCAGAAGCAGCGCTTGTCCATTGCGCGCTCGCTGCTGCTGAAACCCCGTGTGCTCATTTTGGATGAAGCCGCCAGCGCGCTGGACCCCGAGAGCGAGGCCATTTTCATCCGCAACCTGGGCAAGATGGCCGTGGGCCGCACTGTCATCATGATTTCGCACCGGCTGTCCACGCTGGTGAATGCCGACGCCATCCTCGTCATGCAGCAAGGCAAACTGGCCGATAGTGGCCGCCACGAAGAACTGCTGTCCAGCAGTCCCACCTACCAACAGCTATGGCATCAGCAAACCAGCCATCTGTAGCCGCGGAGTCCAAAGGCGCGTCCAGCAAGACGGCCATTGACTTCCTGCCCGACGCCGACGAGATCGAGCGGCGCCCATTGCCGCCCGTGGCGCGTATCACCGTGCATTTGTTGATCGCCGCGCTGGTGAGCTTCTTCTTGTGGGCTTGGCTGTCCGAAGTGGACATGATCGTCACGGCCAAAGGGCGCCTGGTCACACCACTGCCTAATATTGTGGTCCAGCCCTTGGAAACCTCCATCGTGCAGACCATCGAGGTGCGTGCCGGCCAGGTGGTGCGCAAGGGTGACAAGCTCGCTACCTTGGACCCTACGTTTGCACAGGCCGATAGCTCGCAACTCAAGAACAAGCTCGATAGCCTGAACACCCAGTGGGCCAGCCTGGATGCTGAACTGTCGGGTGAGCGCATGGAGCGTTTGGCGGCGGAGTCGCCCGACAGCAAGATCCAGTCCCGCCTGTCCAAGGAGCGCCAGTCCAGCTACCAATCGCAAGTGCGGCGGCAAAGCGAATCCATTGCCAAATTGCGCTCCTCGCTGGAGACGGCGCGGCGCGACGAGGAAGGCCAGCAAGCGCGGGTGAAAGGCCTGAAGGAACTGGAGGTCATGACCGATGACCTAGTCAGCAAAAAGCTGGCCGTCAAGAGCCGACTGCTGGAAGTGCGCGACCGCCTGCTGGAGGCCGAGCGTGGCACCGAGCTGGCGCGCAATCGCCAGATTGAGATCCGCAAGGAGCTGTCCGCACTGGAAGCGGAGAAGTCTGCCTACGAGACCGGTTGGCGGCAAAAGATGCTGGAAGAGATGCTGGCAGTCTCGCGTGAGCGCGACGCCGTCAGCGACCAATTGCAAAAATCCAATCTACGCCAGAGCCGCGTCATTTTGACCGCACCGGCCGATGCCGTGGTGCTGGAAGTGGCCAAGCTGTCGCCCGGCTCCATCGTCAAAGAGGCCGAGCCTTTCTTCACGCTGGTGCCGATTAGCGATGTGCTGGAGGCTGAGGTGCAGATCGACTCGCTGGACGTGGGCTACATCAAGCTGGGATCCAAAGCCAGTATCAAGATCGACGCTTTCCCTTTCCAGAAGCATGGGACGTTGGAAGGCTCTTTGCGCACTGTGAGCCAGGACGCATTTCGCCGCGAAGTGGCCAGTGGCGGCGGGCTGGACGCCTATTACGGCGCACGCATTGCGCTGCCGTCCACCAAGCTGGAAGAAATGCCACCCAATGCAGCCTTGTTGCCCGGCATGACGCTGAGCGCAGAAATCCTGGTCGGTAAGCGCTCGGTGTTGTCCTACTTGCTGTGGCCCTTGACCAAGGCTGCTAAAGAATCCTTGCGGGAGCCCTGACATGCAAACCCCGTCGACCCAAGCAAAGAACAGAGTGCTGGTGCCGGCGCGGACGCTGGTTGGCCTGGTTGTGGCATCGGCTTGGCTGTTGACGGCCTGTGAAAGCACCGGCCCCAAGGTCGATGCCAATACCTTCCCCCTGCCCAACAGCTACCGCAATGCTCCCACGATGGCCAATGCAGGTGCCACCACCGCCACGAGCAGTGTGCCCACGGAATGGTGGACGCAATATGGCAGCGAGGAACTGAACCGCCTGGTTGATCGGGCACTGGCCCATAACTCGGAACTGCGGGTCGCCACATTGCAGGTTGCCCAAGCCAAGATTCGTGCCGACCAGGCACGCGGCGGCCGTCTGCCCAGCCTGTCTGCACCGGTACGCGCCGTTGTACAGAGCCAGGGCACGACGACGGACTCCACGCAGAACTCGCAGGTGGCGCTGTCTGGTGCCTTCCGGGTCGACGTTTGGGGTGAGCAGCGTTCCTTGGTCGACTCCGCCGACATGCAAGTGGAGCGCGCCATACACGAGCGGGAGAACGTGCAGCGCACCACCATTGGCAACCTGGTGGCAACCTATATCGCCTACCTGTCTATCAGCGACAGCATCCTGATTGCACGCGAGAACGAGGCGGTGGCCACCGAGATACTGCGCAATGTGGAAAAACGCATGGCCCTGGGCGATGCCACTGCGGACGACCTGGAGCAGCAGCGGGCCATGGTCTTCAGCCAGCAGGCGGTGATACCCGGTCTGGAGAACCAGCAGGAAGATCTGCGCAGCACGATTTCCCGGCTGGTGGGGACCTTGCCCGGCCATCTGGTCTTGTCCGACAAAGGCCTGGATGCCTTGCAGTTGCCAAATGTCCGTACCGGTCTGCCATCCGCTTTGCTGCTGGATCGGCCCGACATTCGCATGATGGAAGCCCGCATGCGCGGAGCCAATGCCAATATCGAAGTGGCCCGTGCCCGTTTGCTGCCGGCCATTGACCTGACGTCGTCGGCAGGCTATACCGGGGCCAGCTTGGCCACCCTGTTTCAGCCACAGAACTTTTTAGTCAACACAGCCGCCGCCCTGGCGCTGTCTATCTTTGATGGTGGCGTCAAAAGGGGCGAGCAGGCGTTCGCCCAGTCCTACTACGAAGAGATGGTGGAGACCTATGGACGCACCGTGCAGCAGGCCGTGCGCGATGTGGAGAGCGCCCTGGCCAACCTGAAGGCGGCCAGTCGCCGCCTCGAAGCCCAGAAGGCCGTCACCCGGTCCGCGCTGAACCTGTTCAAGATCGGTAGTGACGCTTTTGCCGCCGGTGCCATCGACCAGACGGCGCTGCTGGAGAGCCGCAAGAACTACCAACGCAGCGCCGATGAGACCCAGCGCGCCAAGGCCGAACTGCTGCGCAGCTACGCCACACTGTCCTACGCCTTGGGCCTGGGCTCGGTCCTGGCCGAGGCGTCTGACCAGGGCGATCCTGCGGCCAAGCTGCAGGCCACCCTGAATGGCGATCTGCGCGTAGGCATGGCGGATGGCGGTGCCCCCAAGCTGATGGCGGACACATTGACACCGTCCAGCGCTATCGGCCAATGGGAAGTGGAGTTGCCCGGTGTCTTCCACCGCAGCAGCCTGTTGCCGCTATGGCGCGACCTGGAGACGCGGTATGCGGGAGGCTCTGTCAAGCCCTGGATCCGCGCCGCACACGTAGACCACGTCGAGGGGGGTGCACGGCAGGGTGAGGCCTGGTACCGGGTCTTTGTCACGGGTTTTCAGGAGCAAAAAGTCACCACCAGCTACTGCGATACTCTGCTGCAGGCGGGTCAGGGCTGTAAAGTAGTGGCGGACCCGCGTGGTGGACAAAAGAGCTCGTTCTTGGGAAGGTCGCAGTGATGGTGGTCAGCACACAGAAGAGACATTTGGTGGAATCGCCCGCAGCCGAGGTAGGCGCTGAGTCGGGCGGTACCGCCGCCGGCTACCCGGGCCATGGCCTGCCGCTGGTCAGCATTCTGATACCCACCCATAACCGGCCTGACTATGCCGAACTGGCCTTGCAGAGCGCGTTGGCGCAAACCTATCCCAACATCGAAATCATCGTCAACGACAACAGCGACGATCTGCTGACCGCCGAGCGCTTTGCGCCCTACCTGGAGCGCCACCCGCACATCCGCTACGAACGGGTGCCCGGTTGCAGCGCCACCGAGAATTTTGCATCTTGCTTCGCCCGATCCAAAGGGGAATACGTCAACTACCTGATGGACGACGATCTCTTCCACCCGGAGAAGATCCAGAAGATGATGTCCTTCATGCTGGCCAAGCCCAGCATCGGCTTGGTCACGTCGTTCCGGCAGTTGATCGACTCACAGGGCCGCGACATGGCACCCATTGCAGGGACCGAGCGTCTGTTCCAGATCGACACCCTGGTTGGCGGCCGTTCGCTGGGGAATATGATTTTGTCCAATGGTCAGAACATGGTGGGAGAGCCCACCACGGTGCTGTTCCGCAAGAGCGATGCCGGCAACCTGTTTGGCCAGTTTGGCGGCAAGCTGTACACCACCTTGTCGGATGTGGCTACCTGGCTGTCCATACTCTCGCACAAAGACTGCGTTTACCTGCCGGAGGCCCTGAGCTACTTCCGCATGCACGGGGGGCAGGACCAGCGCGGCAACAGCATCAAAATCAGGGCCAACATCGAATGGTTGGAACTGTTTTGCGATGCCCACCAACAGCAAAAGTTTTTGACCGACAAGACGACGGCCCACGAACTGCTCAGCTCCAAGCTGGTGACCTGCATGTGGTTCCTGCTGCCTTTGCGTGAAGAGGTCAAGGCGGGTGCTTACAGCGTGGAGCGCCTGCAGGCGGTGCTGCAACAAGCCTCGCGCATTCTGTTTGGCGAGGGGCGTAGGTCGACCGGTACCTTGGAGCGTACGGTCGCACAGGCAATGGTTCAACTAGGGGGCACGATGGAACAACCGGTGAATGGCAGCGTATTGATCGACTATTTCGAAAACCACGAGCACCGCATGATCCACAAGTGGATGCACTACTTCGAGATCTACGAGCGCCATTTCGCCCAGTTCCGCAACCTGCCGATCTCGCTGCTGGAGTTCGGCGTGCTGCACGGCGGCTCGTTGCAGATGTGGAAGCACTACTTCGGGCCGCAGGCCAAGATATATGGCGCCGACATCAATCCGCGCTGCGCCGAACTGGCCGAAGAGCAGATCACCATCCTGCTGGCCGACCAGGAAAGCCGCGAATCGCTGCAAAACATCTGCAAGACGCTGCCACCGTTTGACATCATCATCGACGACGGTGGTCATACCATGCTGCAGCAGACCACCACCTTTGAGGAAATGTGGGGCCAGCTCAAGATCGGTGGCGTCTACCTGATCGAAGACATGCTGACCAGCTACTGGCCGTCTTTCGGCGGCGGCTACAAGAACCCGGTCAATTTTGTGGAGTACACCAAGGGCCTGATTGACCAGTTGAACGCTTGGCATGCCGTGCCCAACAGCGGTCTGGCCGTCAATGAATTCACGCGCACCGCCTTCTCCATGCACTATTACGACAGCGTGCTGGTCATCGAGAAGCGCGCCATGCAGGCGCCCCAGGTGCGTATGAAGGGCAAGCCTTCGTTCCCGCTGGAAGCGGCCGAGCAGGCGGTGTACGACAAGGGCTGACGACCCGGTTATGCCCGTGGATATCCAGACCATCCCGCTGATTTCCGTCTCGTACAACTCGGCCGAGCTGGTGGACGAGTTGCTGCTGTCGTTTCGGCAGTTTTATGCCAACCCCATCACCATCATCGACGGCTCCAGCGCCGAGCATGCGCCCGCCATAGCGGCCGTGTGTGCCCGGTATGCGGATGTGAAGTTCATCCATTTCGACTACAACATCCACCACGGGCCCGGCATGGCCTGGGCGTTTCAGAACCTGGAGCTGCAAGGTCCGGTGCTGGTGCTGGATTCGGACATCATCGTGCTCAAGGCCGGCCTGCTGGAATCGCTGGCGGCGGCGCTCAAGCCTGGCATGTATGGCGTGGGTTACGTCAACCATGTCAACGAAGGCGGCTTTGATGTCACCTATACAGAAGGCGCGGTGCGCTACCTGCACCCGGCCTGCATGCTGTGCAATAGCGAGGTGCTGCGCCAGTGGCCCATGCCGACCAAGCACGGTGCGCCCAATATCGAACCCATGCTGGCCATCCACCGGGCCGGCCAACACGGGCTGATAGAGGGCATACCTTGGGTCAAGGATGACTTCACGACGGGCTTTGAACCCAAGCAGTTTTTGCGACACGATTGGCAAGGCACGGTCAAGCGCACCGGCGGCTACCACCTGGAAGAATGGCAAAGGAGCGTCATGGAAAAGCAGCTACAGCAACAACAAGCCACCGCCGCAACCGCGGCAGCGGCACCTGAAGAGCCCACCAATTACAACCGTGACCTGCTACCGCTGATACCGCCCAACGCCCGCGGCGTGGTCGAGGTGGGCTGCAACAACGGCGCACTGGCCCGTGCCTACAAAGCCATCAACCCCCATGGCAAGTACACCGGCATCGAGGTGGTCCCCGCCAATGCCGAAGGTGCGCGGCGCTATTGCGACGAAGTCCTGCTGCAGGACATTGAAAGCGTGGACGAATCCTTCTACGCCAAATATGCGGACTACAACGTCTGGATCTTTGGTGACGTGCTGGAGCATCTGCGCTACCCGTGGGAGGTGCTGGCCCGCATCCGCCGCTCCATGCCGGCCGACGGCTGCGTCATCGTCTGCCTGCCCAACGCCCAGCACTGGAGTGTGCAGGCCAAATTGGCCGTGGGAGATTTCCGTTACGACCCGTCTGGCGGCCTGATGGACCGTACCCATATGCGCTTCTTCACCCGCGCCACCATGCTGGAGATGTTTGCCGGTGCCGGCTTCAAGATCGAGCAGGGCTTCCCCCGCATCTTTGGCGAATTGAAGAACGAGCACATCCTGGCCGCCATTCGCTCCATGGCCATTGGCGTGGGCGCAGACCCCGAGCTGGCCGTGCAGGACAGCCTGCCCATGCAGTATGTGGTGAAGGCGGTGCCGGCGTAGGCGATGTTGTCGCTATCTATTTGATAGCCATAAGTTGAATACTGGCGAGGGCTAGAGGCCTCTTTTCCAAAAAGTACCTGAAAAATGACATCAATAAACCCATTTTGGGTATGAATTAGGGTTGTACGACTGGAGCGTACTGCGACCTTACTGCAGGGCCAGTAGCGCGTGTGTTTCTGCCAGCAGATTGTCTGCCGAGCTGAGCCGGGGCGCGTAGCCCAGTGTTTGCGCCCGACGCGAGACCGAGTAATAGTGCGGCTTCGCGCCCGTGCCATTGACAATGCCCGCATCGTCGACGGTGTACTGCAGCCCAAAGTGCTGCTCCATCAAGGTCAGCAGTTCCTGCTTGGTAATGGGCTGGCGTGAATAGCAGTCGACGGCCATGTTGCAGGGGGGGGCGGCCAGAATGCACTCCACCAACTGGTGAAAATCCTGCGGACCGATGTAGTCGCGCACCATGGGGGTTGGCGCGGTGCGCAGGGACTGCCCACTGTGCAAAGCTTTCACAGCGTCGGTGATGAGATAGCCGGCACCGATGTCCTGGTGGCGGCTGTAGTAATTGAAGACCCGGATGTCCACGATGTGCGCGTCCGCCAAGGCCCGGTGGCGGCACTCGGCGTAAAACTTCGCAATGCCATACCAATCTTGTGCGCCCAAGTGGTTGATGGGAAAGCTGGCCACCGTGCTGTCGTCTGCGGGCCGTTCAAATCGCGACCCGTAAGCCGCCCCGCTGCTGAGGAACAGATAGCGGCACTGCGGGTTGCAGCGCAGCGCAACGAGTGCAAGTTCGTCAAACCGTTGCGTGATGTCCAGTATGGACGCGCCAACGGCCACGGTTTTGCGCGGTGTGCCCACGCCCACAAAGTTGATGATGGCGTCGTAGGGGTGCTGGGGGTCAAAGTCTTCCAGCGATGCCGCGGTGCAGCGGGCCGTGCCCTGCAGGGATTGCGGCACCGCGATGGCCTGGGGTTGGCGGGCGAACAGCGCCAGCGTGTGGCCGCTGTCCGGCGCGAAGGACGCCACCAGATCCCGGGCGATCTGGCTCGTCGCACCCAGTATGGCTATTCGCATGCGCAGCGGCCTAGGCCCAGTCCTTGACGATGCGCTCTATGCACTCGAAGTCTCGCTCCGAGTCGCAGTTTTGCCACGCACCACTGTGCGCGAAGGCAGCCAGCTGGCCGGCTTGCGCCAGTTGTTCCAGGGGCTTGTTCTCCAAAGCATCCGCTTGTTCCAGCCCATAGGTGGGCTGCCAAATGGCCTGGGTGAATAGGTAGTAGCCGCCGTTGATGCTGGCGGCCTCAATGACAGGACGCGACGCAAACGCGCGCACCGCTGTCTCGCCGCTGCGGATGCCCAGCACCCGAAAGCGCACCGGAAACTTGGCCGACACCAGCGTGGCCACACGCTGCTCGCTGGCGTGGAAGGCCAGCTCGGCACCCAGGTCCACGTCGCTGACGGTGTCGGAGTAGGTCAGCGCAAAGCGGCTCGCGCCTTCCACCCAGGGTTTGCAGGCCAATAGCCGTTGGGCGGTATTGGCTTGGGCCCCGGTGGGGACCATGCGTATCTGGCAAGGCTGGTTGTTCACGGTCAGATCGAATACCTGCGGATCGCTGGCGCGGGCTTGCGCGCCCAGTGCCTGCAGGGCAGGCGCGAACGCGTCGCCCTGGATACCGGTTGCCAGGATGAAGCTGCGAGCGCCATAGCGGGCGTAGTGGCCAAGCACCCACCACAAAAGGGGCTTGCCCTTCAACTGCAGCAAGGCTTTGTTGCAGGGTGTGGGTGTCTCGGCGTGCAGCACCACGCTGCGCCCGCCGCACAGCAGGATGACGGGAACATCGGCGAAGCCGTGTGTGGGGGAGTTCATTGCGCGCCGCTCCAGAGTTGGTGGGAAGTTGCGAGTTGAATCAGGTGGTCCACGGCGTCCTGTGAGCCAACGCAATAGTCCAGTGTGGTGGCGTTGGCGCTGTGGCGCAGCGCAATGGCGCAGCCCGCGCCCCGCGCCACCGCCAGCGCGGCGGCCACGTCCCACACCTTGGCCCCAAAACCGTAAGCCAGCTGCAGGCGCCCGGAAGCTGCCCAGCAGATGTTCAGCGCCGCGCTGCCGGTGCGCAGGCAGCCCTGGGTGCTTTCGTTGACAGCCTGGAACAGTGCGTACTGCGCGGCGTTGCCCTTGGCGCCAAAGCTTGCAGCCGCCAGTGCATCCTTGCGATCCTTGTGCACATGGGTGAACGGGCGGCCGTTCAGCAGGGAGCGTTGGGGTGTCAGCGTGAAATAGAGTTCGTCCAGGGCCGGAGCGCAAACTGCCCCCAGCACGAACTGGCCGCGCTCCACCAGGCCCACGCACACGCCGTACTGCGGCAGGCCGTGGGCAAAGTTCACCGTTCCGTCAATGGGGTCCACGGCCCAGAACGTATCCGGTGTCGGCCGGTCCGCGTGAGCCTGTTCCTCGGACACCACGGCAATGCCCGTGGGCTGCAACTTTTGCTCCAGCAGGGCGCTGATATCCAGGTCGGCCTGGGTGACGATATCGCGCAGGTTGCCCTTGTGGTTGACCACGTTCAGCGCGCTGGCAGCTTCGGCCACCTTGGCGCCCGCCAGCACGGCGGCCACCGCTGTGCGGACCAGGGAGTTGTTGTCTAGTGTGCTCACTTCATCTCCTTGGCCAAGGCACGCAGTTCGGTGGTAATGCTGGCCATCTGGTCGCGCAACATCAGGTCCAGCGGTTCCCCATGGCGCAGGCCCAGCACATAGCGGTTGAAATCCGCGGTGTCCATGGATTCGCGCATGAGGCCGATATGGTGGTCCGGGTCGTGCACATCCTCAAACAGCAAGGCGCCCACGATGCCCTTGAGCAGGTTTTGCGGCAGCACGCCCAGGGTCAGGCACATCTGTGCGGCGCCAATCAGTCGGCCGTGCAGTTCCAGCTTGCGCAAGGGCTCGCGCGCAACCCGGGCTACCGGATCGAACAGCAATTCGCATCGGAACCGAGCCAGTTCCTTTTCTGCGTACCACTCCAGGAAGTCATGCGGAATGTCCCACTGCAGCTTGAGAGTCTGCAGCATCTCGGTCATGGCACCTTCCACGATTTGAGACGCCTTGGGATTGGCCATGGCCTCGTGCACGTAGGTGACACCCATCAATGCACCCAGGTAGGCGGTGATGCAGTGCGGCGTGTTGTGCAGGTAGAGCTTGGGCGTCCATTGCACGCGCAACAACTCCTCGCGCGACAACCAGTGCATGTCTCCGTGCAACCCATGAGCGCCTTGCTCCACGAACTGGACACCGTTTTCGGTGGTGATCGCCAGCGGGTCTTGCGCCAGCAGGTCGGCTGGCGCAGTGTTCGAGGTGATGACGTCCGGAACCGCAAAGTAGACCGCGTCGTGGCCTACCACGCGTTTGGCCACTGCCACGGTCTCGGGCTCGTTCTCGCACAGTATCAGCGGCATCGTGGACCCGACAAAAGCCTGCGCCGCTTTGCCGACATTGCGCGGGCCCACCGAGAAAAAGCACGCTACTGCGTCAGCATGGTCCTTCAGAATGAAGGTGTCCGGTGTATAGGCCGCCGCGACTTGCACGAAACGCGTCTCGTATTGGTCGCCGTTTACCCGGTGCGTCGTGTAGCCGCCATGGCTGTTCAGACGCTCCACAATCGCCGGATTGCTGTCGATGAAGATGAAGTCGTGGCGGGATGCGTCCAGTGTCCACGGCAGATAACCGCGGCCAATGGCTCCTGCACCCATCAAAAGGATTTTTGTTTTCATTGTTCGTCTCACTCCAGCGGTTGGGTGAACATGTTGGCACGGAATTCCGCACGATCGAGCAGCGGCAGCAGGTCTTCCAGTGGCTTGGATGCCATGGTGCCGTCCGCCTTGATATAGGAGCCCAGTTTGGGCATGAGGTGTTTGCCGGGGTCCACCATCACTTCGATGATTTCGGGCTCGGGGTTACCCAGCACGCCACGCAAGTTGTCCACCACGGCGTCGTTATTGGCTATTTGGCGGTAGGCAATGCCATAGGCCGTGGCGATGCGCGACAGGGCCGGCAGCGAAACGCCGCTGCTGGCCGTGGAGCCTACATACCGGTTCTGGAAATAGTTTTCCTGGGTCACGCGGATGGCGTGGTAGCCGTCGTTGTTGACGACGAAGACCTTGATGGGAAAGCGGTTGTGGGCAATGGTCTGCAGCTCCTGGATGTTGAGCTGGAAGCCACCATCACCCACGACGGTAATCGCCATCTTGCCGCCCTGGGCCACGCAAGCGCCGATGGAAGAGGGCACGCCAAACCCCATCGCAGCCATGCCCTTGGCGTGGAAGACGCGCTGCCCGGCCTTGGGCTTGAACGCCTGGCCCGAGACCGTAAAGGCCGTGCCCGAGGAACCCAGCGGAACCAGTGCATCGTCCGACAGCTCCGCACTCAGCGCTTCGAAGAAATAGTACGGGTCGACATAGGCTTGGCCCGTGACGTCGGCCAACTGTGGCGAGACCGGGTATTGGGCTTTCATGCGTACGCAGTAGTCTTGCCAGTCGGCTGGTGCCTGAACCGGCTGCGCAGCCGACGCCTGGGCGGCGGCGATGAGCGCGTCGATCAAGGCGGCGGCGTCGCAGTGCGAAAACCGGTCCACCTTGAGGAAGGGTTTGCGGGCCTCGTCTTCGTCCAGGTCGACCATGTCCAGGAAGGCCTCGCGGGCAAAGGATTCGACGTTGTAGCCCGTGTGCTGCACGCCCAGCCGTGCGCCGATCGTCAGCAGGTAGTCCGCGTTCTGGATCACGAAATTGGCATACCGCGGGCCGTAGGCATTGGCGCGGCCAAAGTAGCGGGGATGGGCCTCTGGCACGAGGTCAATGGCGTTCCACGTGGTCTGTACCGGCACTTTCAACAGGTCCAGCAGCGTGGCAACGCGTTCTCTGGCACCTGCCAGCCACACCCCGTGGCCCAGCACCAGCAGGGGGCGTTTCGCGGCGCGCAGCTTGCCCAGGATGGAGGCCACGAGTTCCGGCGACGGCCCAGGGTTGAGGTCGGCCAAGCCTTCGGCGGCTGGATCAAACCCCCGCAAGCTGTCGGGGTCTACGCTGGCCGCTTGCACGTCCAGCGGGATGTCCAGCCATACGGGGCCTGGGCGACCGGCGCGTGCCAGATAGCAGGCCTTTTCCAGTTCGTACCGAACGTCGGCGGCCTTTTGCACATAGTTGGTGTACTTGGTGCTGGGGCGCACCATGTCCACGATGTTGAATTCCTGGAAACCCCGTTGGCGCAGACCCTGCTGCCGTTGCGAGAACAGTGTGGACACCTGCCCGGAGATGAACAGCATGGGGACGCTGTCGGTGAACGCCGCCGCAACGGCAGTCACCGTGTTGGTGGCGCCGGGGCCGGAGGTTGCAAAACACACACCGGTGCTGTTGATGGTGCGGCCATAGGCGTAGGCCGCGATGGCCGCACCCTGCTCGTGGTGCATGGGGATGGTGGCGAGGGTACTGCGCCCGACGCTGTCGAGCAAATGCATCATGCCCCCGCCGGATAGCAGGAATACATGGCGCGAGCCCGTTAATTCAGGAATGCGGCTGCAGATGTAGTCTGAAACCTTGATGGTGGTCGAGGCGGGTTTGCTATCCATGCGAAGGGGTGCGGTGTGCTATTGGAAGATTCTGTCTATGCGCGGGTGTCGTGCAGGCGCCGAGGTCGTTACATCGTGGCTCCCAATTGCCATGGCACAAACTCGTTTTGGCCATAGCCGTGGATCTCGCTCTTGGTCTTTTGCCCGGACGCGGTTTCCAGGAAGCTGGCGAAGATGCGTGCGCCCATTTCTGCCACGGTACTGTCGCCGTCGATGATGCCGCCGCAATTGAGGTCTATGTCTTCCTGCTGGCGTTGCCACAGTGCCGTATTGGTGGATAGCTTCAGGGATGGTGCCGGTGCACAGCCGTAGGCGGAGCCGCGCCCTGTCGTGAAGCAGATCAGATTGGCGCCACCGGCGACTTGGCCTGTGGCACTGACCGGGTCGTAGCCTGGCGTGTCCATGAAGACCAATCCATGGGTCTTTACGGGTTGCGCATACTCCACGACGGCTTGCAAGTTGGTCGTGCCCCCTTTGGCGACCGCGCCCAGCGACTTTTCCAGTATGGTGGTCAGGCCGCCAACCTTATTGCCATGGGACGGGTTGTTGTCCATGGTTCCCTGTTGCGATGCGACATAGGCTTCCCACCATTGAATCCGCTTGAGCAATTGTTCACCAACTTCGGGCCGTGCGGCGCGCCGGGTCAGCAGATGTTCGGCGCCGTAGATTTCAGGGGTCTCGCTCAGGATGACGGTACCGCCATGGGCCACCAGCAGATCCGAGGCAAAACCCAGCGCTGGGTTGGCGCTGATACCAGAGTAGCCGTCGGATCCGCCGCATTGCAGCCCTACCGTCAAATGCTCCGCGCCGCAACGCACGCGGGTAACCGCATTGGCTTGAGGCAAGAAACTGCGCACGATATCTATGCCTTGCGCAACCGATTTGGCGGTGCCGCCGGTGTCCTGGATGTTGAAGGACTGGAACTGCGCCGAATGTGCCAAGCCACCGCTGGAGAGCAGGGCAGAAAGCTGGTTGGACTCGCAGCCCAATCCTATGATCAGCACCGCAGCAAAATTCGGGTGTACGCAATAGCCGTGCAGGGTGCGTTGCAAGATTTGCATGCCCAAGCCATCGCTGTCCATGGCGCAGCCGGTTCCATGGGTCAGGGCCACCACGCCATCTACCTGGGGGTAGTCGTGCAAGGGGCTGTCTGCTCGTGATAGCGCGAAATGGTCCGCAATGGCGCGTGCGACCGTCGCGGAGCAATTCACGCTGGACAGAATGCCGATGTAGTTGCGGGTGGCCACCGCGCCGTTTGCACGGCGTATGCCCATGAATTGCGCTTGGAGTGGCATGGAGGCAGGCTTGGCGTCGGCGCCAAACGCATAGTCGCGTTCAAAGTCACCCATGCCCAGGTTGTGGGTGTGCACATGCTCCCCCGCCGCAATGGCGCGGGTTGCGAAGCCGATGATCTGGTTGTAGCGGTGTACGGGTTCTCCCACGGCGCGGGCGCGCAACGCCACCTTATGCCCCGCAGGAATGATGCCTCGAACCGTCAGCCCCTCGACCTGAGCACCGCCTATGAGTTGCGTACGGCAGATCCCGACGTCGTCCGAAGGATGCAAAACAATCAGCTTGTTCACGGTTTGGCTCACAGTACAGCGCTCAGTGGCTTATTCAAACGCAACGCCCAAATAACTCTCGATCTTGCGTGCTGCAAACTCCAGCATCTCGGGTGTCAGCGAGGGTTGCACACCTATCCAGAAGGTGTTGTTCATGACATTGTCGGTGTTGGTCAGGTCACCGCTGACACGGTAGTTGGCGCCCACCATGTAGGGCTGGCGTGTCAGATTGCCGGCAAACAGTAGCCGAGTGCCCACCTTGTTTTGGTCCAGGTAGGTCAATAGATCAAGGCGCGAGACCGGGCAGTTGTCCTTCAGCGTGATCGGAAAGCCGAACCACGAAGGATCGGAGTGTTCGGTAGCCTGCGGCAGGTTGACGAATTCTTCGCAGTCTTTCAGCCGCTCCTTCAGGAATGCAAAGTTGGCCCGGCGCGCGCGGATGAAGGCCTCGGCCTTTTCCAGCTGTGCCAAGCCGCAAGCGGCCTGCATGTCGGTGATCTTGAGGTTGTAGCCCAGGTGGCTGTAGGTGTATTTGTGGTCGTAACCGTGCGGCAGGGTGCCCAATTGCCAGTCAAAACGCTTGCCGCAGGTGTTGTCCTTGCCGGGTGCACAATAGCAGTCGCGGCCCCAGTCGCGAAAGCTCTCGGCAATGCTTTTCAGCTCTTCATTGTTGGTGAACACCGCGCCGCCTTCGCCCATGGTGATGTGATGGGCCGGGTAGAAGCTCAGCGTGGCGATGTCGCCAAAGGTGCCAACCATCTGGCCGCGGTAGGTGCTGCCCAGCGCGTCGCAGCAGTCCTCGACCAGCCACAAGTTGTACTTCTTGCACAGCGCGGTGACCACGTCCAGATTGAATGGGTTGCCCAGCGAGTGGGCCAGCATGATGGCCTTGGTCTTGGGGCCAATGGCGGCTTCGATCTTGTCTGCGTCGATGTTGTGTGTCAGGCGGTCCACGTCCACAAAAACCGGCACCGCGCCAAACTGCAGGATGGGGTTAACGGTGGTCGGGAAACCGGCCGCCACGCCAATCACTTCATCACCCTTCTGGATGGCACGTGCCCCCAGTCGTGGCGAGGTCAGCGTGCTGAAGGCGACCAGATTGGCCGACGAACCGGAGTTGACGGTGATCAGGTACTTGACGCCAATGAAGGCCGCCAGTTTTTTCTCGAATTCGGTGTTGAAACGCCCGGTGGTCAGCCAGCCATCTAGCGAGGCCTCGACCATGTTCTTCAGTTCGGACGCATCGAGCAGCTTGCCGGATGGCGGCACGACAGTGGCCCCCGGTAGATACAGATCAGGGGCCAGCGCGATGCTTGCGTACTCTTCAACGAGCTTGGAAATCTGCTCTCGCAGGGCTTGGGTCTTGGCGTTTTGCATACAGGGAATTATTGCGCGGTCCAGGCCCCGGTGGGCGGGCTTGCCAAGGCCTGCGCTTGATAGGCGGCAATTTGTTGTTGGGTGATGCTGCGCATATCGGCCCCAGACTGGCGTGCCCGGGCCCAATCCACGATCAGGCCCAAGGCCTGGTCCAGGCGCAGGACGGGGTGCCAGTGCAGGCGATGGCCGGCTTTGGAAATATCAAGTTTCAGATAGGACGCTTCATGCGGGTGCTCCCCCGCATCGACTTGCCATGCCGCATCCTGCCCCCATCGTTGCGCGAGCTGGCGGACGATCCATTCGACCGGTCGCGCGTCGTCACTGTGCGGTCCAAAGTTCCAGCCTTCAGCAAAGCTTGGGCCGTCGGTGTAGAGGCGCTCGGCCAGGGTCAGGTAGCCGCGCAGCGGCTCCAGCACGTGTTGCCAGGGGCGGGTGGCGTGGGGGTTGCGGATGGGCACCTGCCGGCCGGCCTCAAAAGCCGCCAGGATGTCGGGGATCAGCCTATCCTTGGCCCAATCCCCGCCACCGATGACATTGCCGGCCCGCGCAGTGGCCAAGGCCACGCCGTGCTGTCCATGCTGGGCCGGATTGAAGAAGGACGAACGGTAGGCGGCGCTGACCAGTTCGGAGCAGCCCTTGCTATTGCTATAGGGGTCAAAGCCACCCATGGGTTCGTTTTCGCGATAGCCCCAGACCCACTCCTTGTTTTCGTAGCACTTGTCGGTGGTGACATTGACTACGGCCTTGACGCCCGGCGTTTGGCGCACAGCCTCCAACAGGTGTACGGTGCCCATGACGTTGGTGGCGTAGGTATCGACCGGTGTGTCGTAGGACAGTCGCACCAGGGATTGCGCCGCCATGTGGATGACGATTTCGGGCTGGGCGGCCTGCATGGCACGTATCAGTGCGGGCAAGTCACGCACATCGCCGTGCACCGATTGCATGTTCTGGCCGACCTGGGCCACATCAAACAGGCTAGGTTGTGTGGGCGCGGCCAGCGCAAAGCCGGTGACCTGGGCGCCCAGCTGCTGCAGCCACAGGGCCAGCCAACTGCCTTTGAACCCCGTATGGCCGGTCAGGAAAACGCGCTTTCCTGACCAGAAAGCAGGCTTCATTTCCAGACCTTCCACGGCGCTTTGCCGCTGGCCCACAGCTCCTCCAGCAAAATCTTGTCGCGCAAGGTGTCCATGGGCTGCCAGAACCCGGTGTGCTGGTAAGCCACCAATTGACCTTCACGGGCCAGGGTTTCCAGTGGTGCACGCTCCCAGATGGTTTCGTCACCTTCCAGGTATTGCAAGACGTCGGGTGAGAGCACAAAAAAACCGCCGTTGATCATGGCGCCGTCGCCCTGGGGTTTTTCCATGAATTGGCTGACTTTGTGGCCATTGAATTGCAAAGCGCCAAAGCGGCCTGGCGGCAGGGTCGCGGTTAAGGTCGCTTTTACGTTCTGCGCTTTGTGAAAGGCGATCAGTTCCGTGATATTCACATTGCTGACACCGTCGCCGTAGGTCAGGCAGAAGGCATCTTCGCCTTGGATGTGTTCGGCCACCCGCTTGAGGCGTCCGCCGGTCATCGTGCTCTCGCCGGTGTCCACCAGGGTCACACGCCAGGGTTCGGCGCTGCGCTGATGGACTTCCATGCTGTTTTTGCTCATATCGAACGTGACATCCGACATGTACAAAAAGTAGTTGGCGAAGTACTCCTTGATCTGGTAGCCCTTGTAGCCGCAGCAGATCACAAACTCATTGACCCCATGGGTCGAATAAATTTTCATGATGTGCCATAGGATGGGCTTACCACCGATTTCGACCATGGGCTTGGGTTTGGTGTCGGTTTCTTCGGAAATCCGGGTTCCAAAGCCCCCGGCAAAAATGACTGCCTTCATGGCGGATTTGCTTTCATGTCGTAGTGAATGCTATTGGATTGATAGCTTCTTGCGCATATTCTACGAGGGCTAGAGGCCTATTTGTCTAAAGTGGCTCGGCGCGGGAGGCTGCCGCGACAGGGATTAAACCTGCATATTCATGATGTCAGTGTAAGCCTGAACCATGCGGTTGCGAACATGCAGCGCAGCCTGGAACCCGATTTGCGCCTTCTGAATGGCGACCATGGTTTCTTCCAGGCTGACCTTGGGGTTTTCCATCTGCACTTCCTGCTGCAGGCGGGTGGCCTCGTTCTGCGCGGCGCTGACCGAGCCCAATGCGCCCTTCAAGGCTCCGGCAAAGCCGCCGCCCACCCCCTGGGTGCCTGCGGACGCGGCGGGGCGTGCGCCGGTGCTGGGGCGTACCGTCGTCGGCATGGTTACGGGGCTGAGCTTGAAATCCATGGTGGATCTCCGTGGTTGTTTTGGGGTGCCGCAATCCTATTCCCCGCCCCAGGGGGGCATTATTTTGAATTGGTGGGGAAAGCCGGTGCTTATTGCCCTAATGTTTTCGGAACCGGGTCGAATAATCAATCCCAGTCCTGCGACCAGCCTTGCCCCTTGCATCGGAAATCAAAATGTCTGTAGTTGCCACCGTTCCCGTCAACCCCACGCTGGCCCAGCGTTTGGCCGCGCTGGACCAAGGGCAGCGCCTGCGTCTGGCGCTTGGTATTGTGCTGTTTGTGACCATTGGCATTGTGGGCTTGGTCATGGGCCGCCAGGCGGAGTGGCGCGTCCTGTACTCCAATCTTTCCGACAAGGACGGCGGTGCCGTGATCGCCCAACTGAGCACGCTGAACGTGCCTTACAAGCATGGTGATGGCGGCGGCGCCATCCTGGTGCCTGCCGATCGGGTGCATGACACCCGCCTCAAGCTGGCATCGCTGGGTCTGCCCAAGGGTTCGGTCAATGGCTTCGAGATGATGGAGTCCAACCGCTTTGGCATGACGCAGTTTCAGGAGCGCCTGACCTTTCAGCGCGGTTTGGAGGGGGAGTTGACCCGGTCCATCCAGGCCTTGTCGTCCGTACAGAATGCCCGGGTGCACTTGGCGCTGCCCAATCAGAACGGTTTTTTCCGCGAGCAGCAAAAGCCATCGGCCTCTGTGCTGCTCAGCCTGCACCCAGGGCGCAACCTCGATCGCACCCAATTGGCCGGCATCATCCACCTGGTGGCTTCCAGCGTACCGGAGATGAGCCCTTCCGCCGTCAGCGTGCTGGATGACACAGGCAAATTGCTTTCCAGTGCATCCGACGGTTCTGCAGGCGCCCTGGGCGCGGACGCGGAGCAATTGCAGTATGTACGCCAGGTGGAGCAACAGTACAGTCAGCGGATTCTTGACATCCTGGAGCCCATCGTAGGCCGGAACAACGTCAAGGCGCAGGTGACGGCGGACCTGGATTTCTCGCAAACCGAGTCCACCACCGAGTCACACAAGCCCAATCAATCAGCCGACAGCAGCGCAATCCGCAGCCAGCAGGTCGTGGAAAGCACCAATGGCGCCAGCACCAGCCCGCCCTCAGGCGTGCCAGGCGCCACGACCAACCAGCCTCCGGGTGCTGCGTCCGCCCCTATCAATGGGGCCGCACAAAACCTGTCGGCCGGTGGCCAGTCAGCAGCCGGCGGTGGCGGCAAGCGCGAATCCATCACCAACTACGAAGTGGACAAGACCATCCGGGTGGTGAAAGGGGCGTCCGGCATTGTCAAGCGCATCAATGCCGCAGTCGTCGTCAACAACAGTACCGTAACCAACGACAAGGGCAAAGCCACCAGCACCCCGCTGACCGATGCCCAAATCGAGAAGATGACGGCCCTGGTGCGCGAAACTGTGGGTTTCAACAAGGACCGTGGCGACTCGGTGAACCTGGTGAACGCAGCCTTCGTTGCTGAAAAGATCGAAGTGCCGGACATTCCCATATGGCGCCAGCCTGAGGTGGTGGACCTGGCCCGCAGCTTCGCCTGGCCGCTGGGGACCCTATTGTTCGGCCTGTTGGTGTTGAGCGGTGTGATCCGTCCTGCCATCAAAGCCATGGGGACTGCGCCAGTGGCCGGTGCCACTGGCGGCACTATGGGTATGAACCAATTGGACGCTGTGGAATCAGATATGCCTGAGCGGCCGCAACTGAGTGGTCCCGGCTCTGCCAAGGAAGCGGAGCAGGTCACGGCCAGCGAAAAACAATTGGAGGATGCACGCCAGTTGACCCGCGACAACCCCGCGGCAGTGGCAAACATCATCAAAACGTGGATGAACGGCGAGGCACCGGCCTGACGGCCGAAGCACAATAACACCATGGCAACCACAGACGACGGTCTCCAAGATGCGGCAATTCTGATGATGTCTCTGGGCGAGGCAGAAGCATCGGAAGTGTTCAAGCACCTGTCTCCCAAAGAGGTGCAGAAGCTGGGCGAAGCGATTGCCAAGACCACGCAGATTACGCGCGAGCGGGTGGACGAGGTCGTCACCAAATTCACTGGTGTGGCTGCTTCGCAAAGCCTCTTGGTGTCCAATTCCGGCGACTACGTTCGCTCGGTGCTGAAGCTGGCGTTGGGCGACGACAAGGCAGCCCTGCTGATTGACCGTATCTTGCAGGGCGGCGACGTCTCGGGCATCGAGAGCCTGAAGTGGATGGATCCGCTGTCGGTAGCTGAATTGCTTCGCAACGAGCATCCGCAAATCGTGGCCGCCATCCTGGTGCACCTGGACTATGACCAGGCCGCCGACGTACTGAAAAACTTGACTGAGCGCCAACGCAACGAAGTCATGCTGCGCGTGGCCACCATGGAAGGCATCCAGCCCACGGCACTGAAAGACCTCAACGAAGTGCTGTTCAAGGTGTTGGCGGGCGGCGACAAGATCCGCAAGTCGTCTCTGGGCGGTATCAAGACAGCGGCGGAAATGATCAATCTGATGGGCACCGCCATCGAAGGCACCGTCATCGAGTCCATACGCAACCACGATGCCGACTTGGCCCAGAAGATCATGGACAAGATGTTCGTGTTCGACGATGTGCTCAAGCTGGACGACAAGGCCATCCAGATGGTGCTGAAGGAAGTGTCGTCCGATGTGCTGATCGTGGCCTTGAAGGGGGCTCAGCCGGAGTTGAAGGAAAAGATTCTGGCCAATATGTCGTCCCGCGCCGCCGCCACGCTGCGCGAGGACCTGGAATCCCGCGGGCCGATGCGCCTGTCCGAGGTGGAGGCGCAGCAGAAGGAAGTGCTCAAGATCGTGCGTCGCCTGGCCGACGAAGGCCAGATTGTCATTGGCGGTGGAGGTGGCGAAGACGCCATGATCTGATGACACGTAGCAACCAAAGCCGTTTTATTTCCAGCGCCGATATTGGGGCCGTCATCGGCTTTGACTTTGGTGCGGTGGACCAGGCATCGGTGGCTTTTGCGGCCAAGGTCAAAGCCCGCGAGGAGGCTGAGGAGCGCGTCCGCGACGATGCCGCCCGCCAGCTCGGCTTTGCCGACGGTTATGCACAGGGTCACGCCCAAGCCACGCTGGAAGGGCAGCGGCAGATCACCGAATACATTGAGATGCAAGGGCAGGATGCCGCCCGTCACTATTTGCAGTTGTTTGAATCCGCCAGCGCGCAGATCGCCGATTCGCAGCAAGTCATGGCCCAGGGGGTGCTGGAGCTGGCCTGTGAACTGGCGCGCCAGGTGCTGCGCCATGAATTGGCCAGCAACCCCAACGCCTTGCAGCCGGTGATCCGCGAAGCCCTGGGCATGCTGGCAGCCGACTCCAAGGCTGCTGTGGTGCGCTTGAATCCGCTGGATCTGGATGTGCTGGAAGACGTTTTGCGCCAAGAGTTTCCCAATCTTTCGTTGACGCTGTTGGCTGATTCCAGTATCACCCGCGGTGGCTGTCTGGTCGAGGCTGCCGGAACGGTGGTCGATGGGACGCTGGAAAAGCGCTGGAGCCGCACGGTCGCGAAGCTGGGCCTGGAATCGTCTTGGGAGGAGGCGCACCATGGAGACGACTGAAGCCAAGCTGGATTGGACGGAATACTTGCAGCGCGCACGCCACAGCGTAGAGCGTGACAGTGCTTTGGAGGTGCGGGGCACGCTGACCCGTTTGACGGGTCTGGTGCTGGAGGCCCGCGGCATACAGGTGCCAGTAGGCTCTCAGTGCGTGGTGTCCATGAAGGCACGCACGCCAGTTCTGGCGGAAGTGGTTGGATTTGCTGGTGACAGGGCTTTTCTGATGCCAGCCGGTGACGTGCACGGCCTGTCCAGTGGCGCTGGCGTGGCGCCCGCTGCCGCCTATATTCCTGTGCCGCGCTTGGGAGAAGCTTCAACCCCGGCATCGGTCTTTGACGCTGGCATGCTGCGGTTGCCCTTGGGCAATGGCTTGCTGGGCCGCGTCGTGGATGCGCAGGGCCAGCCCATGGATCGCCAAGGCCCGATCACCGAGGTGGTGTCCAAACCCCTGGACCGCAAACCCATCAATGCCATGGACCGTGCTCCGGTGCGCCAGCCACTGGATACCGGTGTGCGGGCGATCAATGCGCTGTTGACGGTGGGCCGCGGCCAGCGTATTGGGTTGTTTGCCGGCTCTGGCGTTGGCAAGAGTGTGTTGCTGGGCATGATGGCCCGCTACACGGAAGCCGATGTCATCGTAGTCGGACTGATTGGTGAACGGGGCCGCGAAGTCAAGGAATTCATTGAAGACATCCTGGGGGCCGAGGGACGCTCTCGTTCGGTCGTCGTGGCCGCCCCGGCCGATGCGCCACCGTTGCTGCGTCTGCAAGGGGCGTCCTACGCCACGGCCATTGCCGAAAGTTTCAGAGACCAAGGGCTGCACGTGCTGCTGTTGATGGATTCGCTGACCCGCTATGCCATGGCCCAGCGCGAAATCGCCTTGGCCATTGGCGAGCCGCCTGCCACCAAAGGCTATCCGCCGTCATGCTTTGCAAAGCTCCCCCAGTTGGTTGAGCGCAGTGGTAACGGGCTGCAGGGCGTTGGCTCCATCACCGCGTTCTATACGGTGTTGACCGAGGGCGACGACCAGCAGGACCCCATCGCCGACGCGGCGCGGGCCATTTTGGATGGTCACATCGTGTTGTCACGACCGTTGGCAGAATCTGGTCACTACCCTGCTATCGACGTGGAGCAGTCGGCCTCGCGCGTGATGCATAACGTCGTGTCGCGTGAGCACTTCGAGCTGGCGAGGCGTTTCCGGGCCATTTATGCGAAGTTTGAACGGGGTCGCGACCTTGTGCAGATCGGCGCTTATGCGCAGGGCTCCGATCCGGCCTTGGACGAGGCCATTGCGCTGCATGACGGCATGAGTCGGTTCCTACAGCAAGACATGTACGAGGCGGCGCCTGCGGAGCATGTGCTGGACGAATTATTTGCCGCTACGAACTCGGGCACGGTGGGTGCATGAAGCCGAACAAGCCAAAGAGACCACCATGTCCGCATTGAAAAGCGTTTTGCTGGCCATTGAGCATGCGACCCTGAATCGGGACGCCATGGCGAAGGCCGTCGCGCGGGTGGAGCGCGGTTTGGACTATGCCCGCTCACAAATGGCGCAGCTACAAGGCTATGCCGCAGACACTGACACCCGCTGGACCGGGACGGCCATGCGCGGTGTTTCTGCCGAACTGATGCGCCACCAATACCAGTTCATGGACCGCTTGCAGCAAGCGATCACCATGCAGACAGGCGTGCTGGCCCAATCCGAAGCGCAATTGGAGCAGGCCAAGGCCCAACTGCTGCAAGCCGAGTTTCGCTTGATGGGTTTGAAGCAGATTTTGGAAGCCCGCCAAGCCGAGTTGTCGCGAACCCAAAAAAGGCGTCAGCAGCGCCATACCGATGAATTTGCAGCCATGCAGCATGCCCGCAATCGGACACTGCCTATGAGTGGAGAAAAACATGAGCATTGAAACCAGTTCTACACAGAACACTTCTCGCCCTGCCGCGACCGAATCCAAGCACCCCAAAGGGGCTGCGGGCCATACCCATGGGCATGGGGTAGGGGGTGCGGGGGGCTTCATGGCGGTTTTGGCGTCACTGGACGCATCGGATCTGGCTGTTTCTGCAGCGGGCACTTTGGCCGATGCTGGCCAGCCCGGAGCCGGTTCGGCTGCCGCTACCCTGGCCGCCCTGGCACGGTCGACTGGCGCCGCGAAAGGCGCGCGTAAACCGGGTGCAGGGGAGTTGATGGATGTGGACAAGACCACTGACGCGGCGTCCGATGGCGACGCCAGCGCAGACGCCGCCCTTGGCAAACTCTTGCAGGCCGGCGCTGCCGATGTGACCGTTGCACTGGCATCGACTGTCGATGCCGCAATGCCCACTGACATGTCGCTGGATGCCTCCGCATTGTTGGCGCAGGCAGCCCAATGGTCCACCACGCCAACCCCAAACGCCGAGCAAACCGGTGCAGGTGCTATTGCCGGCGTTGCCAATGGTTCTGCGGGGCGGGGCAAACCCATGGACCTGCAGGCCAAGCCCGAAGCTGCAACACTGATGGCCTCGCTCGGCGACGCTGCCACGGAGTTGGCGGGCAAAGCCTCCAAAGCGCAAAAGGACGTGTTGGCACGGTTGGCATCGGCGCAAGCCGCACTCGCTGCACCCGCCGAGGCAACGACCCAAGCGGCAGACACTCGCCAGACGCAGCTTTTACAAAAGCTGACCACGGAGGCACCGCTGTCGCCGGTCGCTACCGCTTTGGCTGCGGTCAATACAGTGGTAACTGCGCGCCGTGAGGACGGTGCCCGGGAGCGTCCAACGCTGCGCACGCATGCAACGGAGAGCCCAGCGGTCGGCCAGTCTTACCTGCCGTCGGCCTCCAATGGTTTGTCACCCGGCGCGCCAGAGCCGGTGACCTCTACGGACACCTATGTGGCGGAGAAGGTCGCGTATTGGATTTCTAATGACGTCCAAAATGCGGAAATGAAGCTGGATGGCATTGGCGACAAGCCCGTGGAGGTCAGCATCCGTATGCAGGGAAACGAGGCCCATGTTGCTTTCCGTTCCGATGAGTTGCAGGCGCGGGCTGCTTTGGAAAACGCCAGTCTGCATTTAAAGGATATGTTGCAGCGCGAAGGCTTGGTGCTTTCGGGTGTGTCGGTGGGCACAGCAGGCACCGGTTCCCGTGACTCCGGAGACCCCGATCGGAAGTCGCGCCAAGGTGCGCGACAGTCCGGTGTGGCTTCGGTACAACCCGCGCGTCTGGAGCGCACGGGCGGTGGGCGCGTTGCGGGTGGGGCACTCGATCTCTTTGTGTAAGGATTGGGAATGTGTCACCATCAAGGCCAAAACCGGACGAACTAATAAGGAGCAAATGTGGCAGCCAAACCTGATGCGGACGACGGCGATGGCAAGGCGCCCGCCAAAAGCAAGAAACTGCTGATCATCATCGTTGCGGCGGCGCTGGTATTGGCGCTGGGGGGCGGGGGAGCGTTTTTCTATATCAGCAAGCAGCGCGCAGCTGCAGAAGAAGGGGAAGAGGCCAGTCCGGCCAAGTCGGCTGCCCACGCCGCCCCCAAAACCCCGCCTGCCTATTTGCCGTTGGAGAACATGGTGGTGAATTTGGCGGATCCGGGTGGCGAGCGGGTTGCGCAGGTCGGTGTTACCCTCGAAGTGACCGACGCCCATGCTGTAGACACTGTCAAACTATTTCTGCCCACTATACGCAGCGGCGTGCTGATGCTGATATCGCAAAGGACGGCCGAGCAACTGCTGTCCGCAGAAGGCAAGCAAAAGCTGGCCAAGGATATTTTGCGGGAAACCGCCAAACCCTTTGGGGGCGGTGATGACGATGACGATGAGCACGCTGAAGAGGCTCCCCCCAAGAAGAAGAAAAAGGCCACCGCGAAGAAGGCTGCACATGCGGAGTTCCCGGTTGTGGGCGTGTTGTTCTCCAGTTTTATTGTTCAATAGCGGTCTCACAGGTATCTATATATGAGTGAATCGTTTCTTTCGCAGGAAGAGGTAGATGCCCTTCTCGAAGGCGTCACTGGCGAAAGCCAGAAGACGGTCGAAGAGGCGGCTGAGCACGGAGAGGTCCGTACCTACAACATTTCCAGCCAGGAAAGAATTGTTCGTGGGCGCATGCCCACCATGGAAATCGTCAATGAGCGGTTCACCCGCAATCTGCGGGTTGGCTTGTTCAATTTCATACGCCGAAGCCCGGAAATTTCGGTCGGCCCGGTCACTGTGCAGCGCTATAGCGCTTTTTTGCGTGAATTGGCGGTGCCCACCAACTTCAATATTGTGGCCATCCGCCCCCTGCGCGGCAGTGGCTTGATCGTTTGCGAGCCGGCCCTGGTGTTTGGCGTGATCGACACCCTGTATGGCGGCATAGGTAAGTTTCAGACCCGCATTGAGGGGCGCGACTTTTCTGCGACCGAGCAGCGGGTTATCAACCGTTTGGTGGATGTGATCACGGCTGAGTACAAAAAGGCCTGGAAGGGCATATATCCCTTGGAGCTGGATTACCAGCGTTCCGAGATGCAGCCGCAGTTTGCGAACATTGCAACGCCCAGCGAAATCGTCATTTCGACGTCGTTCCAACTTGAAATTGGTGACATTACCGGCGCCATTCACTTCTGCTTCCCCTATTCCACACTGGAGCCTATCCGGGATGTGCTGTACTCATCGACTCAGGGCGACTCGATTGAGGTAGACCGGCGCTGGGTCAATCTGTTGACCCGGGAAATTCAGGCGGCGGAGATTACGCTGGTGGCGGAGTTGGCGCGTGCCGATGCGACGATTGAGCAATTGCTGGCTATGAAGAAGGGCGATTTCATCGAATTGGATAGGCAGCCCAAGATTCAGGCCTCTGTCGATGGCGTGCCCGTTTTTGAATGCCAGTACGGCACCCACAATTCCAAATACGCCATTCGCATCGACAAGGCCTTGCGGGGCAATGACCAAAACTGGTTAGGAGAAAGTAATGGCATCTGAAGACAAACCTGACGAAGCGGCTGCCGATGACGGCATGGCCGACTGGGCGGAAGCCCTGCTGGAGCAAAAGGCGACCGAGCCAAGCGCGAGTGAATCACAGGGCGGGGTATTGGCCGGAGAGGCCCCCAAGCCATTCTCGTCCATGACGGGCGGAGGCGACGCCCCGGTGCACGACATCAATATGGTGTTGGACATTCCGGTGCAACTGTCGGTGGAGTTGGGGCGGACCAAGGTGCCGATCAAACACATTCTGCAATTGGGTCAGGGGTCGGTCGTCGAGCTGGATGCTTTGGCTGGCGAACCCATGGATGTATTGGTGAATGGCTATCTGATTGCCCAGGGTGAGGTGGTCGTGGTCAACGACAAATTTGGTATCCGCTTGACGGACGTGGTTACGCCATCAGAGCGCCTGCGTCGGGTCAGTAAGAGTTGACGGGGCGCGATGACACAGTCTTGGCTATTGGTTGGTGCTTTCCTGGCGGTACTGGTGTGTCTGCCGTCAGCCTTGAAGTGGGTTAAACAGCGCTACCCTGGCCGCTATGCCGACGGGAATGGGCAGTTGCGTTTTATCTCTGCGCTGGCCGTAGGCCCGCAGCAACGCGTGGTCACAGTGGAGGTGGGGCCTGAGGGCAAGCGGGTATGGCTCACTTTGGGGATCACGGGACAAGCCATTTCTTGCCTCCACAGCATTGACGTTGAGGCTTCGGAGCGTCGCGACGCGGGGGCGGCGATGATCGTCCGCGCCGATTCAGGAGATAAGCTTTGAATCGCCACGCACACATCGGCAAGTCATTGTTGGGGCTGGCGCTGGTCACTCTGCACGGTACGGTTGCGGCACAGACATCGGGGCAACTGCCCCTGCTGGTGGGAACCGGTGGCTCCAATATGAGTTTTTCCGTGCCGATCCAGACGCTGCTGTTCTTCACGGCATTGTCTTTCCTGCCCGCGGTTCTACTGATGATGACCGGCTTCACCCGGATTGTCATTGTGCTATCGCTGTTGCGCCAAGCCTTAGGAACGCAGTCATCGCCTCCCAATCAAGTCATTGTGGGGCTTTCTTTGTTCTTGACTTTCTTTGTGATGGGGCCGACCCTGGACCGTGTGTACGCCGATGCTTATGTTCCTTTGACCAAGAATACGATTACCTTCGAGCAAGCCCTGGAAAGAGGAGAGGCTCCGATTCGCAGTTTCATGGTGAAACAGACACGGCAGTCGGATTTCGCTCTGTTCGCCAAATTGGCGAAATTGGCGCCGGGTGTCAAAGCCGATACGGCGCCCATGCGGGTTTTGGTACCTTCCTTCGTGATCAGCGAGCTGAAGTCAGCGTTTCAGATCGGCTTCATGATCTTTATTCCATTCCTGGTTATCGATATCGTGGTGGCGAGTGTGCTGATGTCCCTGGGCATGATGATGTTGTCGCCTGTATTGGTGGCGCTGCCCTTCAAATTGATGCTGTTTGTGTTGGCTGACGGTTGGAATCTATTGATTGGTTCGCTGGCGGCTAGCTTTGTGACCTGATGTTGACGAGGGCTCGGCTATGAACGCGCAAATGGTCTTGACGATGGGGCAAGATGCTTTACTGATGCTGCTGATGGTGTCTGCCCCCGTTTTGGGAACAGCCCTGGTGGTAGGGCTGTTGGTCAGTTTGTTCCAGGCGGTGACCCAGATCCACGAGGCGACCTTGGCCTTTGTGCCCAAGCTGATTGCCGTGATCGCAGTGTTTGCAATCGCCGGCCCCTGGATGCTGACCATGCTGGTTGAGTACATCCGGCGAACCATAGAGGCCATACCAGGGGCGGTGGCTTGATGGTCGGTAGCCCGTGATCTCTATTACAGAGGCGCAGCTTGCTGCCTGGGTGTCGCCCATTTTTTGGCCGTTTCTGCGTACCTTGGCGGTATTCACTGCCGCTCCGGTTTTCTCTTCGCGGGCGATTCCCCTGCGCGCCAAAGTTGCGCTGGCTTTTTTTGTTGCGCTGGCCGCCCAAGCCAGTCTGCCCAATTTGCCGCCCATAGGCTTCAACGACCCTATGGCGTTGGGCGTTGTGGTCCAGCAGGTCGGGGTGGGGCTGGCAATCGGCTTTGCTGTGCGAGTGGTCTTTGCCGCAGTGGAGCTGGCGGGGGAGGTGGTGGGGTTTCAGATGGGGCTCAATTTCGCGGCCTTCTTTGACCCGACGATTGGCGCGCAATCCAGTGCGGTAGCCCGTTTTTTTGGCCAAATGACGTCATTGCTTTTCCTTGCACTGAACGGGCATTTGATGGTCTTGTTTGCCATTACCCGAAGCTTCCAGTCATTTCCGGTAGACCAGAATTTCCTGGAAACGCTGTCCCATATGAAGCTGCAACGCCTGGGCACAGACCTCTTTGCCAGTGCGCTGTGGATTGCCCTGCCGATGGTGGGCTTGCTGATGTTCGCCAATCTTGCCTTGGGCATTGTGTCCAGGGTGGCCCCGCAGATGAACATCTTTGCCGTCGGCTTTCCGATTACTTTGGCAGTGGGCTTGATCGGCATTGCGCTGACTTTGCCTATGCTGGATCAGCCCTTCATGGTGCTGTTGGAGCGGTCCATAGACGTCTTTTCGGCCAGCAATTGACGAATATCAGACCAGCTCGTTGCGGATGGCGTACACCGCAAGCTCGGCATTGTTGGACAGTTTTAGCTTTTCCAGCAAGCGCGCGCGGTAGACGCTGACGGTTTTGGGGCTGAGCATCAATTCTTCGGCGATGTCAGAGAGCCTTTTGCCAGAGGCGATTTTTAGCAAAGTCTGCAACTCCCTCTCGGACAAAGTAGCATGCAAAGACACTGGGCTGGGCGAAGCCAGGTTGTCCACCAGCATTTCCGAAATCTCTGGTGTGACGTATTTGCGACCTTTGGCCAGAGCGCGCACTGCGGGAACCAATTGACCAGGATCTCCGGCCTTGTTCAGATAGCCATCTGCGCCAGCGCGTAAGCATCGGATGGCGTATTGGTCCTCGGCGAACATTGATACGATCAACACTTTGACAGGGGAACTCTCTTCACGCAGGCTGGCCAGCACGTCCAATCCCCCTCTGCCCGGCAAATTCAGATCCAGGATCAGGACATCGCACAGCGTTGCGCGCATCAAGGCTCTGACTTCTGAGTAGCTGCCAGCCTCGCCAACAACCTGTATATCCACCGCCTCCGCCAACGTGTCTCGGATGCCGCGGCGAACCATAGCGTGGTCATCGCAAAGAATCACCTTAATCATTTGAACTGCGCCTCTGGGGCAAGTTTTGCGGATGCCGTCAACGGTACTGACAGTATCACGGAAGTACCAGTCCCTTGCTTGGTGCTGATATCCAACCAACCACCTACGGTTTTTGCGCGTTCGTGAAGGCCGCGAATGCCAAACGCATTGGGTTTGAGCATCTCTGGCTCAGCAATCCCGATACCGTTGTCGCTGATTTCCATGGTCAGGAAGTCCTCCGCATCGGAAATCTCGATTTGAACCAGGCTGCAGCGGGCATACTTTGAAATATTGGTCAACGCTTCTTGCGCCGTGCGGTAGGCGGTAAGTTGAACCGGTTTTTCGGGGCATAGATTTTCGTTGTTGGCACGCAAAATGGTTTTAATACCGGTGCGGCGCTCGAAACCGGACGCCAGCCATTGCACAGCCGCGAATAATCCTTGGTCCAAAATGGAAGGCCTCAGACTCATCATGATGCGCTGGCTAGCTCCTAGTGCATGTTGGATCATGTCTGTGGCCGCTTGGACGTGAGCTTGCATGGCCGGTTCTGTTCCATGGCGGGCGATCCAGGCTAGATCGAGGTTGGCGGCTGCGAGTGAGCCCCCGATATCGTCATGGATTTCGCGGGAGATCGCCGCCCTCTCTCGCTCAATGGCTGTTTGGAGGTAGCCCGTCAATTCTGACAGGCGCTTTTCGGATAAGGCTAGCTCCTGGTCCGACTTCTCCTTTGCCTGATGGGTTCTATGTACCTCCATGGTGCGCAAAATCACGCGCTCTAGACGGCTCAGATCGTCTTTGTGCAAATAGTCGCTGATGCCCAGGTGGATAGCGGCTACCGCTGCAGCTTCGCCAATTGCACTGGACAGCAGTATGGCAGGAGGCCTGCCACTGCTTTGTGGAAGCGCCGTCCACGCGTCCACTGCAGTGAAGCCGGGCAAACGGTAGTCAGCAAGTATCAAGTCGTAGCTACCCGATGCAGCTAGTTCCGAGAACGCAAGTAACGTATCAACACGGGTGATGGCATAGGGGAGCGTTGCTGTATCAAGCGCCCGGCAGACCAGGCGATGGTCTTGTACCGAATCTTCCAAATGGAGAATACGCAACGGAGTAGCTGCAGGGCGAGTGTCCATTTTCTTGGGTGCGGTGGTGTTCGATTATGGGTCACGCGAGAGAGGCTGAGCAAGCCATTGCCGCGCGTATATTGTCGTACGAGATAGCAAAAGTTCCCCAACGCTACTGTTTCCTGCTAATCTAGTAGCATGTGACGTATCGGCTACAAAAAACGGAGTTGGGGCCGATGCGGAGTCTGGTTAATTAGGACATATGACAATGCAGCCATCATTGACAACGCCTACTGTCCCCGCTGTGCAGATGCCGGTCATGCTCGTCGCCGAAGTACAGGACTCTTTGCTGGTGGTGGTGCATGACCTGAGCAGACTCGACGGCCTACTTGCGCACACCATGGAAAACCTTATGGAGCGCTTCACCAGCGCAAGCGCGAACTTAGCCACCCCCGAATTGATGAACTCGAAGGAACTAGACGATGTGCGCAGTACGCTGCGCGCGGCGGTGACAGAGTTGCAGTTCCAGGATATGGCCTCGCAGTTGATCATCCATACCTCTAAGATTCTGCAAGGATGCGCCTACCGTTTGGCGTCAGAATCCATGGGCGTCGAAGATGGGGAGGCAGTGCCTTTTGTGGAGGAGGTGCCGGAGCGCCCCAACCCCGTGACACAAGACGAAATGGATGCGGGCTCTATTGAGCTTTTTTGAGTTTTTTATACCCATAACACCTCACTGAAACAGTCGGAGCTTCAAATGCCTTTAATTCTCGCCGTTGATGATTCACCCTCCATGCGCAAGATGGTGTCGTTTACTTTGACTGGTGCCGGGTACCAGGTGGTAGAGGCGGTCGACGGTCAGGATGCCTATGAAAAAGCGCAGTCCCAATCCTTTGACTTGGTGCTGACCGATCAGAACATGCCCCGTTTGGATGGATTGGGTCTGACTCGCAAGTTGCGGGATCATCCACAATTCAAGACCACTCCGATTTTGATGTTGACTACCGAGTCCAGCGACTTGATGAAGCAGGCTGGCCGGGCCGCGGGTGCAACGGGCTGGTTGGTCAAGCCGTTTGATCCGGCAAGGCTTTTGGACGTTATCAAAAAGGTCATCCGCTGATTCCGATCATCATTAGATGCGTGGCGTGATCCATAAAAAAGAATAGGAGATTGGCATGTCTGAAGCCCATCAAGACAGCGGCGGGAATGGTGATTTTGATCTAACGCAGTTCTACCAAATCTTCTTTGAAGAGGCCGGTGAGAACCTGGACCAAATGGAGCAGATGCTGCTCAATTTGAATCTGGAAACTGCTGACGATGAGGTGCTGAACGGAATTTTCCGTTGTGCGCACTCGGTCAAAGGGGGGGCGGCCACCTTCGGCTTTGCGGACGTTGCCGAACTAACCCATCAAATGGAGTCATTGTTAGACAAGCTGCGTCGGCACGAACTGCATCCCAACGCAACGATGGTGGATGTATTGCTGGAATCGGCAGATGCGTCCAGGAGCTTGCTGGCTCGGCACCAAGCAGGGGGCGAGGGGGAGGCGACGCCCACAGGTGATTTGGTTCGTCGCATCAGTGAGTTGGCCGCCGGAAAGACCATTGCGGTGTCGGCATCCACACCTCCGGCACCCCGAGTCGAGGCCGCCAAAGCGCCGACGGCGCCTGCAGCTAGCAAAACTAAGACAACCCGCTCGCTGGAAATACGCATAGGGCCATTGGAGCGCCCCGAGCAAGCCGACGCGGTGCAAGAGCTGTTTAGAGACATTCCTGGGTTGGGTGAAATCGCTTCGCTACCCTCTGACGCCAAAAACACGCGTTTTTTTGCGGTTGAGACTGCGTCCACGGACGACGACTTGCTGGACCTATTCGCGTTCCATGTTTCACGAGACTATATTCAGATTAAGGCGATAGAGGCTAGCGGTGCAAGCGCTGAGGAAGCGGCGGGTTCTGAAACCGCGGCAGTGAGCAGTGATGATCCGCCGCCGGGGGCTCCGTTGGCCGCCTTTCCTGGTTTTGGCTTTTTCGATGGTGCGCCTGGTGCGCCGCCTGCGGCAACTGCGGGTGATACCAAAGTGGCGTCTAAGGCACCAGTAGCGAAGTCAGCTGCCGCAAATGCCGCGGCTCAACCAGAGGCTGCAACAATCCGTGTTGCCATCAGCAAGGTAGATCAGTTGATCAACTTGGTCGGTGAATTGGTGATCACGCAGGCGATGCTGGCGCAAAATAGCCGCGCATTAGACCCTGCGGTATACCAGCAACTGCTATCGGGTTTGGCCGATTTGGACCGAAACACGCGTGACTTGCAAGAGTCCGTCATGTCGATTCGCATGATCCCCATGTCCATCGTGTTTAGCAGGTTCCCGCGGATGTTGCGTGATTTGGCGAGTAAGTTGGGCAAGAAGGTGGACTTTGTGACACAAGGGGAAGCCACGGAGTTGGACAAAGGCTTGGTCGAAAAAATCACAGATCCGTTGACCCATTTGGTCCGCAACAGCTGCGATCATGGCGTGGAGTCTCCAGCCGAACGGCTGGCAGCTGGTAAACCCGAGACCGGAACCATCACCTTGTCTGCGTCTCACCAAGGTGGCTCCATCGTTATTGAAGTGCGAGATGACGGGAAGGGGATGTCACGTCAACGGATACTGACAAAGGCCAGAGAGAGGGGCTTGGATGTTTCGGACCAAATGTCGGACCAAGAGGTTTGGCAGTTGATCTTCGCTCCCGGATTTTCAACGGCTGAGGTCGTGACCGATGTGTCGGGGCGCGGCGTTGGCATGGATGTTGTCAAGAAGAATATCGCAGCGCTCAATGGCACGGTGGAAATTGACTCCGCTGAAGGCTATGGGATGAAGGTCTCGGTTCGCTTGCCGCTGACGCTGGCCATTATGGATGGCATGTCCGTAGGGGTCGGCGGAGAGGTTTATATCCTCCCACTGTCTTCCGTTGTGGAATCCTTCCAGGTAAAGGCGGATGCGGTGAGTACGGTTGGACAAGGCTCTCAATTGGTTAAGGTGCGAGATGAATACATGCCCGTGATCGAGCTTGAGAAAATATTTCAGATCCCGCGGTTCGACTTCGAAAAAACTTGCGACATCATGGTCGTTGTTGAAGCGGATGGTAGTCGGGTGGCATTGCTGGTGGACGAACTGCTGGGGCAGCAGCAAGTGGTTGTTAAGAATCTGGAGTCCAACTACCGGAAGGTTCCCAACGTCTCTGGTGCAACCATCTTGGGTGACGGCAAGGTAGCGCTGATTTTGGATACAGGTGCCCTGGTGCGCCGTTCGCGGCATTGATGCCTAGGTCTAGAAGGAGGGCAATATGGGTGCAATGGAAAAAGTAGACGACCTAACATCTTCCGAAGCCAGGGAATATCTGACGTTTCGCCTGGATCAAGAAGAGTACGGGATCGACATTCTGAAGGTCCAGGAAATTCGTGGTTATGAACCACCGACACGGGTAGCAAACGCACCGAACTTCATCAAAGGCGTCGTGAATTTGCGCGGCACGATTGTGCCCATCGTCGACATGCGGTTGAAATTCAACTGCTCTAAGGCAGAGTACAACTCCTTCACAGTCGTCATTATTTTGAACCTGAGGCACCGTATCGTGGGGATCGTCGTTGATTCCGTAAGTGATGTCATGGAGTTGCCTCCAGAGAGTTTGAAGTCCGCGCCGGATATCGATAGCGTGATTGATAGTGCGGCGGTTCTGGGGCTGGGCTCCTTGGGTGACCGCATGCTGATTTTGCTAGATATCGAACGTCTTATGTCCGCGCCAGATATGGGGCTGGTGGGGGCTGAGTGACGGTCTTGTGTATTGTCGAGTTGCGCCAGATGGGGATACGGCAATAGTTTGGCGCGGCGTGTCGTTGGAAATTGTCTGAAACGGAAGTGAATGTGAGCTCGTCAGTCGGAGTGCAAGGTCGTGAATTCGCTTGGACGGATGCGGACTTTGATCGGGTTCAGGCGATGATTTACAAGCGGGCGGGCATTAGTTTGCATGACGGCAAGCACGCGATGGTGTACAGCCGTCTCTCGAGGCGACTCCGCGAAACCGGACACCAAAGCTTCCGAGATTACCTAGGGTGGTTGGAGTCTGCCGAGAGTCCGGAGTGGCAAGAGTTCATTAATGCGCTAACGACAAATTTGACGTCTTTTTTCCGTGAGCACCACCATTTTGAGATTTTTGCGGATCTTTTGAAATCAAAGCCAGTGGGGACTCCTTGGCGAGTTTGGTGCAGCGCCGCGTCGACCGGTGAGGAGCCGTATTCAATCGTCATGACTGCGCTGGAAGCTCTGGGGCAGAATCCGAAATTTTCTTTGCTCGCAAGTGATATCGACTCCAAAGTATTGGCGTCTGCTGCCCAGGGGGTGTACCGTTTGGATGGCATGAAGGGGATAGACCACAGTCGGATGCAACGCTTTTTCTTGAGAGGTAAGGGCGGAAACGACGGTATGGTGCGAGTCAAGCCGGAGTTGTCCCGGATGATTGAGTTCTTGATGGTAAACCTGATCAGGGACGATTGGCCGTTCAAGGAGCCGTTCGACGTTGTTTTTTGTCGGAATGTAATGATCTACTTTGATGCTGAAACCCAGCGCAGGGTGCTTGAGCGTATTTATAAGGTCATGAAGCCGGGAGCCTTGCTCTTTGTTGGACATGCTGAGAATTTCAGCGACTCCCGTGATTTGTTCGTGCTGAAGGGAAAGACGGTATACGAAAGACGCTAATGCGCCCTTGAATATGAATTGATTGAGGGAGCCTTGGCTGGTTTAGTTTCACTGATAACAAGGTTTACATGAATCTGCCCCAATACAGTGTTGAGTCGTCCGTGGGAAGAGCCTTGGGGGCAAATGCCGCTCCGGCCACCAAAATTCTTGCTAATGGGCGCGTGTCACGGGTTGATCAGCTCAAGGCCCAGTCGCGTAAGCCGGGGGAGGCATCCTTCTTCTATGCCGATCATCACTTCCAATACGATGCCGTGAAGGTATTGCCTGGTGAGTACTTCGTTTCTAACGAGGACCTGGTTGTGATGACAGTGTTGGGGTCTTGTATTGCAGCCTGCATCTGGGATGGCAAGGCGCGGACCGGAGGGATGAACCATTTCATGTTGCCCGATGGTGATGGTGGCGAGGGATCGGGGCGCTATGGCTCCTTTGCCATGGAGTTGTTAATTAATGAGATGTTCAAGCTTGGTGCCAGACGGGAAAGCATGCAGGCCAAGATATTCGGTGGGGCTCAGGTCATGGCAGGGTTCACGACCATGAATGTGGGTGAGCGCAATACCCAGTTCGTCCTCGACTATCTGTCCACAGAACGAATTCCTGTCGTATCGCAGGACGTATTGGACATTCATCCGCGTAAAGTGTGTTTTTTTCCGGTGACCGGCAAGGCCTTGGTTAAGAGATTAGCCCATTCGCATCCCGAGACGCTGGCGGTCGAAGAGCGCCGCGGCAATGCTGCCAGCGTGGCCAAGTCCAACGCAGGTGGATCTGTCGATCTGTTTTGA
>NZ_JBWKQD010000002.1:0-825000 GCF_059418585.1 Rhodoferax sp. GW821-FHT07G04 | reverse complement strand
CTTACAAAAAGTAGGAGCCTCGCAAGGGGTGACTGCGTACCTTTTGTATAATGGGTCAGCGACTTACATTCAGTGGCAAGGTTAACCGAATAGGGAAGCCGTAGAGAAATCGAGTCCGAATAGGGCGTCCAGTCGCTGGGTGTAGACCCGAAACCAAGTGATCTATCCATGGCCAGGATGAAGGTGCCGTAACAGGTACTGGAGGTCCGAACCGACTAGTGTTGCAAAACTAGCGGATGAGCTGTGGATAGGGGTGAAAGGCTAAACAAACTTGGAAATAGCTGGTTCTCTCCGAAAACTATTTAGGTAGTGCCTCAAGTATTACCGACGGGGGTAGAGCACTGTTTTGGCTAGGGGGTCATGGCGACTTACCAAACCAATGCAAACTCCGAATACCGTCGAGTACAGCTTGGGAGACAGAGCACCGGGTGCTAACGTCCGGACTCAAGAGGGAAACAACCCAGACCGCCAGCTAAGGTCCCTAAAATTGGCTAAGTGGGAAACGAAGTGGGAAGGCTAAAACAGTCAGGATGTTGGCTTAGAAGCAGCCATCATTTAAAGAAAGCGTAATAGCTCACTGATCGAGTCGTCCTGCGCGGAAGATGTAACGGGGCTAAGCCAGTTACCGAAGCTGCGGATTTGCAATTTATTGCAAGTGGTAGGAGAGCGTTCTGTAAGCCTGTGAAGGTGGTGGTGTAAACCCTGCTGGAGGTATCAGAAGTGCGAATGCTGACATGAGTAGCGTTAAAGGGGGTGAAAAGCCCCCTCGCCGTAAGCGCAAGGTTTTCTACGCAACGTTCATCGGCGTAGAGTGAGTCGGCCCCTAAGGCGAGGCAGAGATGCGTAGCTGATGGGAAACAGGTCAATATTCCTGTACCGATGTGTAGTGCGATGTGGGGACGGAGAAGGTTAGCTCAGCCAACTGTTGGATATGTTGGTTCAAGCCTGTAGTCGTGCCTGGTAGGTAAATCCGCCGGGCTTAGATGAGGGGTGATAACGAGTCTGCTTGCAGACGAAGTGAGTGATACCCTGCTTCCAGGAAAAGCCACTAAGCTTCAGCTACACACGACCGTACCGCAAACCGACACTGGTGCGCGAGATGAGTATTCTAAGGCGCTTGAGAGAACTCAGGAGAAGGAACTCGGCAAATTGACACCGTAACTTCGGAAGAAGGTGTGCCTTTAGTAGGTGAAGTCCCTGCGGATGGAGCCCAATGAGGTTGCAAAAAATCGGTGGCTGCGACTGTTTATTAAAAACACAGCACTCTGCAAACACGAAAGTGGACGTATAGGGTGTGACGCCTGCCCGGTGCTGGAAGATTAAATGATGGGGTGCAAGCTCTTGATTGAAGTCCCAGTAAACGGCGGCCGTAACTATAACGGTCCTAAGGTAGCGAAATTCCTTGTCGGGTAAGTTCCGACCTGCACGAATGGCGTAACGATGGCCACACTGTCTCCTCCTGA
Organism: Rhodoferax sp. GW821-FHT07G04; assembly: GCF_059418585.1. Lineage (NCBI taxonomy): Bacteria > Pseudomonadati > Pseudomonadota > Betaproteobacteria > Burkholderiales > Comamonadaceae > Rhodoferax > Rhodoferax sp. GW821-FHT07G04. The sequence goes on along the minus strand of NZ_JBWKQD010000002.1, from coordinate 823,537 downwards.
GACTCAGCGAAGTTGAAATGTTTGTGATGATGCAATCTCCCCGCGGAAAGACGGAAAGACCCCATGAACCTTTACTGTAGCTTTGTATTGGACTTTGAACAGATCTGTGTAGGATAGGTGGGAGGCTTTGAAGTAGGGTCGCTAGATCTTATGGAGCCAACGTTGAAATACCACCCTGGTGTGTTTGAGGTTCTAACCTAGGTCCATTATCTGGATCGGGGACAGTGCATGGTAGGCAGTTTGACTGGGGCGGTCTCCTCCCAAAGCGTAACGGAGGAGTTCGAAGGTACGCTAGTTACGGTCGGACATCGTGACGATAGTGCAATGGCATAAGCGTGCTTAACTGCGAGACTGACAAGTCGAGCAGATGCGAAAGCAGGACATAGTGATCCGGTGGTTCTGTATGGAAGGGCCATCGCTCAACGGATAAAAGGTACTCTGGGGATAACAGGCTGATACCGCCCAAGAGTTCATATCGACGGCGGTGTTTGGCACCTCGATGTCGGCTCATCTCATCCTGGGGCTGTAGCCGGTCCCAAGGGTATGGCTGTTCGCCATTTAAAGAGGTACGTGAGCTGGGTTTAAAACGTCGTGAGACAGTTTGGTCCCTATCTTCCGTGGGCGCTGCAGATTTGAGGAAGCCTGCTCCTAGTACGAGAGGACCGGAGTGGACACACCTCTGGTGTATCGGTTGTCACGCCAGTGGCAATGCCGAGTAGCTAAGTGTGGAAGAGATAACCGCTGAAAGCATCTAAGCGGGAAACTCGTTTCAAGATGAGATCTGCCGGGGCCTTGAGCCCCCTAAAGAGTCGTTCAAGACCAGGACGTTGATAGGTCAGGTGTGGAAGCGCAGTAATGCGTTAAGCTAACTGATACTAATTGCTCGTGCGGCTTGACCCTATAACTTTGATCAGTTTGATCAAGGAAGTTATGCCAAGTTGACGCATTCAAAAATCCTGCAAGTAAGCAATTACAAACAGGTTCGTTAAATCGATGAAGCTGATTAGCTCTATAAATTGGTTGTCTTGACCCAGTCAAGATGACAAAAAGTTATGTCTGACGACCATAGCGAAGTGGTACCACTCCTTCCCATCCCGAACAGGACAGTGAAACGCTTCTGCGCCGATGATAGTGCGGGTTCCCGTGTGAAAGTAGGTCATCGTCAGACTATTACACCGAAAACGCCCCGTCTAATGACGGGGCGTTTTTTTTGGTCTCGTTACTTTAACGACTCAGTTCTGGACAAATATCTACTGCCGATTAAAGTCCTAGGGACAGACAGGTCTGTAGATCTGCCGCACACTGCGTAGCATCGCCATGGGACAAACGCTGTATCCAAGAGGATTCACGTGCGTTGACAATCCCCAGGAATTCTTCGGCGCTACGGCCCTTGCCTGACATACCTGCAAAGGTGTCGAATCCGTTCTCAAGGAACAGCTGCAGTGACCCCAAGCCGGCGGCTTTGGCTGGACCGCGCATCATTTTGAGCATCAAGCGCAGCCCTGGTGTGCGCGTAAGTCGGTCCAAATCTCTCCCGACTTGAAGAACCACACCCAACTGCCGAAGACGCACGTCACTCTGGCCAGTGCTCCTCCAGCAGGCGACATAGTGCGTTGCTGCATCTTTCGCCGCCATTATTGGATCTAAGGCCCAATTTGAAGCCATTTGCCAATCCAACTCTTCTGTCAGCAGATGCAATTGAGCCAACAAAACGGCGGTCATAACCACTTGTTGAGGAAATAGCCGTTGCAAGGCCCCAGCGATGCGGGAAAATTGGGCATCGCGCTGTGAGTAGTCCTTGTCGCTGTATAAATCTTCTAAAAAGAAGCGCGAAGCAGCTCCGTAGGCCTCAGATCGCAGCAAATCGGCGTATGTGCCTGCAAATCGCCTAGCTTGAAGCGCCTTGACACTTGCTAGGGCTGTGCGGGCTTCGGGCCGGGACGCTGCCGCTTCCCGTATCGCACCGACTCGGGCGACTGCTTCGCGGATGGTTTGTGCTGCGTCCATAGAAGCCGTCAGTGTAACGACGCACTGCTTATCGGATGCCCCCGACTGACTACTTTGGGGTGCAAAGACTAGGGAAAACCCGTATATTCCAACCATGCTCGCAGCAGCCAATCTTATTAAAGCCTCGTTGGAAGTGGGGCGTGACTTTCTGCGCCCGCCGCAAGACGGCGGCCCGGAGGAACCGGCCAAGCGTTCGACTCCTTTGCTGGTTCCCATACGCTCCCTGGGCGCAAACCATCGCGCCCGTATTGCCCAACACCTGCTGTCATTGGATGCCCAAGACCGCTATTTGCGTTTCGGTTACCTCGCGCAAGACGAGCACATCCAACGCTATGTCGACGGCCTTGACTTTGAGCGCGACGAAATCTTTGGTATCTACAACCGACGGCTCGAATTGATTGCCATGGCCCACTTGGCCCATGCGCATGACAAGGATCTGGAAGCCTGCGCCGAGTTTGGCGTATCCGTGTTGCCGGGTGCCCGGGGACGTGGCTACGGCGCCCGCCTGTTCGAGCGCGCCGCCATGCACGCCAGCAATGACGGCATCAGTCTGCTGTTCATTCACGCCCTGAGCGAAAACGCGGCCATGTTGAAAATCGCCCGCAACGCCGGCGCCAAGGTCACGCGGGACGGCACGGAGTCGGAGGCCTATCTGCAACTCCCCCCGGCGACCTTTGATAGTCAAGTAACCGAGATGATCGAAGAACAAGTCGCCCAGACCGACTACCGTATCAAGGTCCAAGCCAAGCAATTTTGGAGTTTCCTGGCCGAGCTGCAAGAGATACGACGCAACGCCATAGACGCCCAAAGCCGCAGTTCTCCCTGAGCCCCGGTTCGCGGACGTGACGGAGCCGCCACGCAAATCCGCTATCCTTATGGGTCCACAACAACGGCAAGCTTTGCCTCCCCTCCGTGTCAGACCCCCACCCCGCGCGCGCGCCAGACAAAGAAGACAAGCGCACTTTTCTGCGCAAACTGGCCGAGTTCATCCACCCTGGCCCCGACTCGACCGCTGAGCTGATAGAGACGCTGGCGGAGGCCGAGGACAACAACATCATCGGCGCCGAATCGCGTGTCATGCTCGAAGGCGTGATCCGCATGGCTGATATGACGGCCGGTGACGTGATGGTGGCTGCCACGCGCATGGACCTGCTTAACATCCAGGCACCCATGGATGAGCTGATACACACCGTCATAGACACGGCGCACTCGCGCTTCCCGGTGTACGAGGGGGAACGAGAAAACGTCATCGGCATTCTGATGGCCAAAGATTTGCTCAAGCTGCAGCGCGCGCCCGAGCTCAATATCCGTGCTCTCTTGCGCCCGGCCGTTTTCGTGCCCGAGACAAAGGCGCTGAACGATCTATTGCGCGACTTCCGCGGCAACCGTAACCACTTGGCGATCGTCATCGACGAATTCGGCCGCGTGGCCGGTCTGATCACGATTGAAGATGTGCTGGAGCAGATCGTCGGTGAGATCGAAGACGAATTTGACATCGCCGAAGATGCGGGCGACATCTTCGCGCTGGCCGACCGTACCTACCGCGTCAGCGGCGACACACGGATTGAGCGGGTCAACGATGCCTTCTCGGTCACGCTGGACGGCCAAGACCCCGACCAACACTTCGACACTATCGGCGGCTTGATCGCCCACGAAATGGGTCATGTGCCCAAGCGTGGTGAACGCTACTCGGTGGGCGGCCTGGATTTCTTGGTGCTACACACCAAGGGCGGCGCCGTGAAATGGTTCAAAGTCTCTGCTGCAGCGGATGTGGACGGCTAGCGGTACGACGCTGGGCGGTGGCCAGCGCGCCTCGCTAACATCGACTCTTGCACGAGTAGTTACAGTTTTACTAGCGGCCTACGCCCAAGCGGCGGGGGTTAGCTGGCCCTTTTCTTTTGGCTTCGATACGGGCCAGTCGCTGTGGTGGCTGCAATGCGCCGCTTTGGCCGCCTTACTAGCTGTATTGCAAACCAGCAAAACCGCGAAACAAGCGGCTGGGTTGGGATTGCTGTTTGCCACGGCCTGGTTGTGCGCCACGTTCTGGTGGCTCTACATCTCCATGCACACCTATGCGGGCCTGGATGGCACACTCACGGTACTGGCGATTGTCGCCCTGGCCGCGGCGCTGGGCCTGTATTACGCGGTGGCTTGCGCACTGTACTGGCGCTGGAAGGGTGACAGCCCCTTGTTGGCCAGCCTGTTGTTCGCCGCGTTGTGGGTGATGGCCGAAATGGCACGCGGAACCTGGTTGACGGGCTTTGGCTGGGGTGCCATTGGCTACGCACATACTAGCGGACCGCTCGCCCCTTTCATTTCCTGGCTGGGTGCGTATGGCGTAGGGGCGCTGGCTGCCTGGCTGGCGGCTGCCGCGGTGCTCGTTTGGCAGCCCAAGGCGGGTACGCTGCGTGCAAGCTTGGTTGTGCTCATCGCTGCAGGCCTGTTAGTGCCGTTGGCCAACCTGAGTTGGTCGCAACCCACCGGCAATCTGTCGGTCACCCTGCTCCAGGGCAATATTCCCCAGGACGAGAAATTCCAAAGCGGCACCGGCGTGCCCCTGGCCTTGCAATGGTATGGCGACCAGTTGAATCGCAGCACGACCGAGCTGGTGGTCGCGCCGGAGACCGCCTTGCCCATACTTCCGCAAGATCTACCCGATGGCTACTGGGATGCATTAGCGGCCCGTTTTACCAAAGAGGGAAATTCACAGGGCGGGCAAGCCGCGCTGGTCGGTTCACCCTGGGGCAATATGCGCGAGGGCTACACCAACTCGGTGTTCGCCTTCGGCCCTGGCCAAACCGGGGAGTGGCGCTATGACAAGCACCACCTGGTGCCCTTCGGCGAATTCATTCCCCCGCTCTTCAAATGGTTCACGCGGATGATGAATATCCCGCTGGGGGACTTCAACCGCGGCGCTGTCGGCCAGGCGTCTTACCCGTGGCTGGGCCAGCGTCTGGCCCTCAACATCTGCTACGAAGACTTGTTTGGCGAAGAATTGGGCGCGCGCTTCCTGGACGCGGCCAATGCACCCACCATCTTCGTCAATGTCAGCAATATCGGCTGGTTTGGCGATTCCGTCGCCATTGACCAGCATCTGCAAATCAGCCGCATGCGGGCGTTGGAGTTCGAGCGTCCCATGCTGCGGGCCACCAATACCGGTGCCACGGTCATCATCGACCACACCGGCCGCGTCACCGAATCCCTGCCCCGATCCACGCGCGGCGTGCTGGTGGGTGACGTTCAGGGGCGCAATGGCACCACGCCCTTCGCGTGGTGGGTGTCGCGCTTCGGCCTGTGGCCGCTCTGGCTGGCAGCGATTGCTATTGTTTTCATAGCTGCTCGCACACAACGGACGAGGGCGATCTAGCGGACTCGCCCCTGTAAAATCGGGGCATGCTCACATTTCAACAAATCATCCTGAAATTGCAGGCCTACTGGGCCGACCAGGGCTGCGCGCTTTTGCAGCCCTACGACATGGAAGTCGGCGCCGGCACCTCGCACACCGCCACCTTCTTGCGTGCCCTCGGCCCCGAGCCCTGGAAGGCCGCCTACGTGCAGCCCAGCCGCCGCCCCAAGGATGGCCGCTACGGTGAGAACCCCAACCGCTTGCAGCACTACTACCAATACCAGGTGGTGTTGAAGCCCGCTCCCAGCAATATCCTGGAGCTGTACCTGGGCAGCCTCGAAGCCCTGGGCTTTGACCTCAAAAAGAACGACATCCGCTTCGTTGAAGACGATTGGGAAAACCCCACGCTCGGCGCCTGGGGCCTGGGCTGGGAAGTCTGGTTGAACGGCATGGAAGTGACCCAGTTCACTTACTTCCAGCAAGTAGGCGGTATCGATTGCAAACCCATCACCGGTGAGATCACCTACGGCCTGGAGCGCCTGGCCATGTACCTTCAGGGCGTGGACAATGTCTACAACCTGACCTGGACCGACGGCCTCTCCTACGGCGACGTGTACAAGCAAAACGAGGTGGAGCAATCGACCTACAACTTCGAGCACAGCGATGCGGACTTTCTGTTCACCGCATTCGCCGCTCACGAAAAGCAGGCCAAGCATTTAATGGAAAACCAGTTGGCGCTGCCCGCGTACGAGCAGGTGCTCAAGGCGGCCCACAGCTTCAACCTGCTGGATGCCCGTGGCGCCATCAGCGTGACCGAGCGTGCTGCATACATCGGCCGCATCCGCAATATCTCGCGCAGCGTTGCTCAGAGCTACTTTGAAAGTCGCGAGCGCCTGGGTTTCCCGTTGGCGCCGCGTGAATGGGTGGAGCAGATGACGACGACTACGAAGAAGGCTGCGTGAGCGCACGGAGAGAACAAGAATGACAACAACGAAAAACCTTCTGGTTGAACTGTTTGTGGAAGAGCTGCCGCCCAAGGCGCTCAAGAAGCTGGGTGAAGCCTTCGCCTCTGTGCTGGCTGACGCGCTGAAGGGTCAAGGCCTGGCCGGTGCAGATGCGGTGGTGACCCACTTCGCGTCACCCCGCCGCTTGGCTGTGCATGTGACGTCTGTGGCCGCACAGGCCGCAGACAAGGCCGTGTCGCAAAAGCTGATGCCTGTCGCCGTGGGCCTCGATGCCGCTGGCAACGCGACCCCAGCCTTGCTGAAGAAGCTGCAAGCCCTGGGTGCCGACGCATCTGCTGTGGCGGGTTTGAAGCGCGCACCGGACGGCAAGGCCGAAGCCCTGTTCTATGACAGCACGGTCAAGGGCGCCAGGCTGGCCGTCGGCTTGCAAAAGGCCTTGGAAGACGCGATCGCCAAGTTGCCCATTCCCAAGGTCATGACCTACCAGTTGGAAAGCGGTTGCGAATTGCCGGGTTGGACCAGCGTAAGCTTTGTGCGGCCGGCACACCGCTTGGTGGCCCTGCATGGATCGGACGTCATCGGCGTCAATGCGCTGGGCTTGCAAGCCAGCAATATGACACAAGGCCACCGATTTGAGTCTTCAGTGGACGCGTTCGCAATTCGCGACGCGGATAGTTACGAAGAGCAGATGCACTCCCAGGGTGCGGTGATCCCCAGCTTTGAAAAGCGCAAGGCCGAGATCGCGCGCCAACTCGCCACCGCAGCGGCCAAGGTCGGTGGTGGTTGCAGGCCCATTGAAGACGACGCCTTGTTGGACGAAGTGACCGCGTTGGTCGAGCGCCCCAATGTGCTCACGTGTGCCTTCGAAAAAGAGTTTCTCGATGTGCCGCAAGAGTGCCTGATCTTGACGATGAAGGCCAACCAGAAGTACTTCCCGCTGCTGGACGCCGCGGGCAAACTCACGAACAAATTCCTGGTCGTCAGCAACATCAATCCCGAAGACGCCAGCTTTGTGATCGGCGGCAACGAGCGCGTCGTGCGCCCGCGTCTGGCAGATGCCAAATTCTTTTTTGACCAAGACCGCAAGAAAACGCTGGCCTCGCGCGTCGAGGGCCTGGGCAAGGTCGTGTACCACAACAAGCTGGGCTCGCAGGGCGAGCGTGTGGAGCGCGTCCGCGCCATTGCCAAGGCTATCGCGGCGCAGCTGGGCGATGCCAGCTTAGTGGCGCAAGCCGACCAGGCCGCACAACTGGCTAAGACCGATCTGGTGACCGACATGGTTGGCGAGTTTCCTGAGCTGCAAGGCATCATGGGTGGCTATTACGCGCTCAACGATGGCTTGGGCGAAGTGGTAGCCAACGCCATTGAAGACCACTACAAGCCGCGCTTTGCCGGCGACACCTTGCCGCGCAGCATGGCCGGTGTGGTTGTGGCGCTGGCTGACAAATTGGAAACCCTGGTCGGCATGTTTGGCATCGGCAATCTGCCCACCGGCGATAAGGACCCCTTTGCACTGCGCCGCCATGCGCTGGGTGTGATCCGTATGTTGGTGGAGAAGAATCTACCGCTGGAGTTGGGCATCTTGCTGGCCAATGCCGTTCCCGCATTTGGCGACAAGATCAGCGACGCGACCGTGGCACTGACGGACTTCATTTATGACCGCCTGGCGGGCTCTTTGCGTGAACAGGGCTACAGCGCGCAAGAGGTGGATGCTGTGCTAGCCCTGCGCCCTCAACGTCTGGGTGATGTTGCCAAGCGTCTGGCCGCAGTACGCACCTTTGCCGGGTTGCCCGAAGCGCCCGCGCTGGCTGCCGCCAACAAGCGCATCAGCAATATCCTGAAAAAGGCCGATGGCGAAGTAGACCCGCATGTCAGCGAAGTGCTGTTGCAGGAGGCCGCGGAAAAAGCCTTGTATGCGGCTATGCAGACCGTGGTTCCTGCGGCCCAAGCCAAGTGGGAGGCAGGCGACTACACCGCGTCCTTGCAATCCCTGGCCGCGCTGCGCGCACCGGTTGACGCTTTCTTCGAAGACGTCATGGTCAACGCGGAGGCGCTGGATCTGCGTCTGAACCGGCTGGGTCTGCTCAAGAGCTTGCACGTAGCAATGAACCGCGTGGCCGACCTCTCCAAGCTCGCCACATGAACACCCCCACGCTCCACCGTTGCACGGGTCGCTGCCCCCCAAGGGGGCTAGCCTGCCTTGGGGCGGCCCGGCGGCAGGCTGTTTCCTCACTACAGGCTTGATATGAAACTCGTCATCCTCGACCGCGACGGCACCATCAACGAAGACAGTACCGAGTTCGTCAAGTCCCCGTCCGAGTGGCAACCGCTGCCCGGCGCATTGGAGGCCATTGCACGGCTCAACCATGCGGGCTGGCATGTGGTGGTGGCGACCAACCAATCGGGTCTGGGTCGCGGCCTGTTTGACGTGGCTTCGCTCAATGCCATGCACGCCAAGATGCACACCATGTTGGCGGCGGTTGGTGGCCGGGTGGATGCCATTTTTTACTGCCCCCATGCGCCAGACGAGGGCTGCCGCTGCCGCAAACCCGAGCCGGGTTTGTGCGAACAGATTGCTGAGCGCTATGGCATCACGCTGGACGGCGTTCCGGTCGTGGGAGATTCCCAGCGCGATCTGGTGGCGGGAGTGGCCGCAGGCTGCGATCCGCACCTGGTGCTGACCGGCAAGGCCGCCGTCTTTCGCGACCGACCTCTGCCCGAGGGATATCCGCCCGACACCATCGTGCACCAGGATCTGGCGGCCTTTGCCGAATACCTGGTCATGCAGGACGTGCGCCCCTCGCAAGCGGCCGATCTGTAGTGCGCTTTGTTTTTGATAGCGCCATAACCAATTAATACGAGGGCTACAGGCCCATTCGCTGCACTATGTCCTTTCTCCGCTCGCTCGTTCACATGGCCTGGATGGTGCTGACCGTGATTCCGTACACGCTGGCCATCATGCTGGTGGCGGTGCTGCGTCTGGACCGTACCTACCGCTACCGCATTGCGTCGGCGTGGCTGGGTTTGAGCAGTGTAGGCAGCGCGCGCGTGCTGCTGGGCATTCAGACACGGGTCACCGGCATGGAGAACCTGCCCAGCGGCGAGAAGAGCCCGGCCGTTCTGCTGGTCAAGCACCAGTCCACGCTGGAAACCTTTCTGATGCCGGCGCTGATGCCCCATCCGCTGGCCTATGTGTTCAAGAAGGAACTGCTCTACCTACCCTTCTTCGGCTGGGCCATTGGCTTGCTGGACATGATCCACATCGACCGCAGCCTGCGCACCCAGGCCTTCAAAAAGGTCGTGGCCCAGGGCAAGGAGCGTCTGGCCCAGGGCATCTGGATCATCATGTTCCCCGAGGGTACGCGTGTGGAGCGTGGGCAAAAGGGCGTCTACGAAACCAGCGGCACGCGTCTGGCCGTGCAGACGGGCGCGCCCGTGATTCCGATTGCAGTGACCTCGGCCAAATGCTGGCCGCGCAAGGCCTTTATCAAGACGCCAGGCGTTGTGGACGTGTCCATCGGCAAACCCATCCCCAGCGAAGGCCGCCACCACAAGGAACTGATGCAGGAAGTGGAAGACTGGATCGAGGCCGAAATGCGCCGTCTGGATCCCGAGGCCTACCGGTAGGCCGTCCCACCGAGAAGGCCACGGCACGCTCCACACCATGCGCAGCTTCTTTCAGTACACCCTTGACCTGTTTGATGCGCTAGCCCCCGTGGAGGCTGTGCATGCCGCTCCTGAAAATATAGCGCCCTCCAAGCCGGTATTGCCCGAGCCCAAGCCGGCGTCAGCCACCGCACCGGGCATCAACCACAAGCTGGCCCAGCCGCTGCACCAGGCTATCGCGCCCGCAGCCTTCACCCACCCTCGTGCCAACCGCGAGTTGCACCTGGGCGACGCCACGGTGGCCTACCTGTTCCAGCGCGCCAAGCGGCGCACCATAGGCTTTGTCGTGGGGCCAGACGGCCTGGTCGTGCGTGCACCCAAGTGGACGCCGCTGTTCGAAGTGGAGGCCGCGCTGCGTGAGAAGTCGCAATGGATCACGCGCAAGCTGGGCGAATCTCGCGAGCGCCAAGCACGCCAGCACGAGGCCCGTGTGGACTGGCGCGATGGCGTGGTGCTGCCATTCCTGGGCGATTACATTCAGGTGCTGCTGGACCCTGGCCACCACTTTGGCGCAGCCGGTGCGCAGTTGGAGGTGGAGCCAGCCACAGCGGCGTCACCGCGCGTACTGCGTGTTGGCCTGCCCAATACAGCCTCGCCCGAACAGATTCGTGATGCCGTACAGGCTTGGCTGATGCGCCAAGCGCGCCAACACTTTTTGGATCGGCTCCACCACTTTGCACCCCAATTGCAAGTGCGCTGGACCAAGCTCAGCCTCAGCAACGCAGGTACGCGCTGGGGCAGCGCCAAATCGGACGGATCCATCCGCCTGAACTGGCGCCTGATCCACTTCCGCCCCGCCGTGATTGACTATGTGGTGGTCCACGAGCTGAGCCATCTGCGCGTCATGGACCACAGCCCCCGCTTCTGGGACACGGTGCGCAGCGTGGTGCCTGACTATGCTGAGTTGCGCGGGCAGCTCAAGGACGATGCGATACCCAAGTGGTAGGCGATAATCCGCCGCGTCACATACCCTGAATCGGAATGCAAAGTCCGAAGTCGCATGAAGAAGAGAATCGCCTATACCGCGTTGGCACTCGCCACGCTTGTTCCCTGTGTACACGCTGCTGAAAATTCGGACTTTGTCCGAAAAGTGATCAAGAGTGATCGTGAATCGTCGCAATGGCTGTCCAATGGAGGCAACCAATCTTGGCCTTCAGGTGTGTACCAGTGGTACTACAACCCGTCGGGCCAGCCGGCTTCTTTCAGCACCGAAGATGTCGTTGCCGCCCTGCAAGCTGCCGCCGCGCGCTGGGCGCAGGTCTGCAAGGTCAACATCCAGTACATGGGCTTGACCAGCATTGCGCCCGAGACCGAAGTGGGTGGTCAACCCGACTATGTCAACGTATGGGGATGGCGTGGGTTTTGGCGCGACGAGGTTTACACGGCGGCCTACAGCCTGTCCTGGACGTCGGGCGATTCCAAGCGAATAGTGGACTCCGATATCGTCATCAATGCCTTCGAGTACTGGGATCTGGTCAAGCTGGATGGCGTCATGACGCACGAGATTGGACACTCTTTGGGGTTGGACCATTCCGATGTCAGCGAATCCGTGATGTTCGCCAAGCCCTATCACAGCGCGGCCTATATTCGAACCTTGCGCGGGGACGATGCGGAGGGGTGTGCTGCCCTATACGGCGCTAGCCCGAATGCAATGGCGGAACGCACTATGAACTGGGCGGAGCAAGCCTATGCTAGCCTTTTGTACAACATAGGGCCGGCCCCAACGGCAGTCAAAGACGGCTTCCGCTACCGCTACTACCGCTATTCCAGGAACTATGCGATGACGAAAGACGGCTTCGCATACTATGTTGACCCCAATGGAGTCACCGAAAACGTCGGGCCCTTGAGCAACTTCGAAGCAAGTGTGAAGGCCGCTGGCTTTTGACGATTCGGTGACCGGGGTTGCGGCTAGTTAGCGCCCCTTGTCGAGACCCAGCAGCGCTTCTTTCAGTTGTGAGTCCACCGGCGAACTACCCACCCAGATATTCAGCACCATGCTGAAGAACTCCGCATCGCCGACCGGGCTGCCCTGGGGTTTGCCAGATATGTAGAAGGTGGTGCCCTTGCCCGGCACGAAATCCATCGCGAAGGTATCGCCCGGCGTCAGTTTGGGCTGGCCTGAAAAAATATCGATCAAGCGCGTGGACGAGCCGGTGTGCTTCTGGATCTGCTCCCTGGAGGCATTGGCTTGCAAACCCTTGATGAAGGCCACACCCAGGTCGGTGCCCGGGATCTCGCGCAGCGCCACGAAGCTCAGGCGCTTGGGGCCGGGCAGCGCCAGCAAGTCTTCGGGCGTGCTCACTTTCTTGGGGGTGTACAGGGCCAGGTCGTAGACCTTGAATAGCAGCCTGTAGCGCGTCCCAGCGCCATTGAGCTGCAGGGTCGAGCCCTCCAGCTGACCGGAGGGCTCGAACTTGCTGCCGGTGGGTGCGGCATTTGCCAAACCGCAGGCCAGGGTCAGCAGGCCCGCTATGGCGAAAGCCCCAAAGCTCCGGCCCATCGAGGTAGCCGCCGTCATCAACTGCATGGAACGTCTCCTTGTTATGTCCGCCTATTGTGTAGCAAGTCACTCCCACTTCCGAGCAGGGTAGGGCGCTCCGCACCATGGCGCCGCCCGGCTTGGGATGGGTGTATTTTGGGGTGCACAGGCCCCTCGGTGCGTGCGATACTGGCCGCGCAACTCTGGAGGGGCGGTTCAATGGAAGGCTTGAAGTGGTTGGCAATCACCGTGGTGTCCGTGGCCTGCGGCTATTTCTGGCACAAACTGACCGGCAATTGGACTGTTGCCTCTGCCGTGGCGGTGGGGCTGATCGTGCTGCTCAACATGCTGCTGCAACAGCGTTGGAGCGTGGCCGCCGTCATACTCGGTGTGGGTGTCTACCTGGCGTTCACCAATGTCGGGGGAAATGATCCGCTTAAGAGCACGCTGACCCGCAAGCCGACGACCCCGGTGTCTGTGGACACCAGCAAGCCGCCGCTGGCGCAGCCATCCAGCCCAAAGCCGGACAACAACAAACCGTCGTCGCCGCAACCGGGCCTGGCCGTGCAGGCACCGGCATCTGCGCCGGCCAGCGCGGCCCCGCCGCCCGCAACCCCCCCTGTCGCGGTGGCCACCGTCGGCAGCGACGGCAGCACAGGCACCAAGGATTGCGCGGACTGTCCCGAACTCACCACCATCCCTGCGGGGCAATTTGTGATGGGCAGCCCTGCGAAGAAAAAAGCCGACCCCGCTGAGGCCCCAAATGTGCGCGAAGAAGGGCCGTCGCACAAGGTGACCGTGCGTGGTTTTGCCGCCGGACGTTATGCCGTGACCAAAGGGGAATTCGCCGCCTTTGTGCGCGCAACCCAATACCAGACCGAAGCCGAGCGCAGCGGCGGTTGCTTCGCATGGTCGAACGGCAAATGGGTCAACCACCGCAACTTCCACTGGCGGGAGGTGGGCTTTGTCCAGACCAATGACCACCCCGCGGTCTGCGTCAGCTGGAACGATGCCCAGGCCTACGTGCAGTGGCTCAGCCAGGCTACGCGCAAAACCTACCGCTTGCTCAGCGAAGCCGAGCGCGAATACGCCACGCGTGCCGGTAGCACCACGGCCTTCTGGTGGGGCGAAATGCTGGACAGCGAACGCGCCAACTACGACACCACGGCTGCGGACTACCGCGGTAGCCACAAGGGGGCGTGGCGCCAGGCCACGGTGCCGGTCAACAGCTTTGGTGCTAACCCCTTTGGCCTGTACAACGTCCATGGCAATGTCTGGGAATGGGTACAGGATTGCCAGCACGACAGCTATGCGGGTGCACCTGCGGATGGCAGCGCGTGGGTGAAGGCCTGCCAGGTGCTGGACAAGCGGGTGTTGCGCGGCGGCGCCTGGGTCGGCGAGCCCGCCGGCTTGCGTGCCAGCGGCCGCAACGGCCTGACGCCGGACTACCGATCCAATGCCATCGGCTTTCGTGTGGCGCGTGGCTTGGACGCGCCGAAGTAAACCTAAGCCAGGTGTCGGCTATCTCGCTGCGTTTACCACGCCAAACCGGTAGACCCCCTGCGCATCCGTTGTGCGTTGGAGTTGCCCCCCAAACCACAGCGCATGCAGGTGGGCCACCGCTTCACCCATTGCAAACGTGGTTTGGTGCATGTCCAGCGGGCGCTTGAACATCACTGGCAGGATGTCGAAGGCGCTGCAGGGGCGCTCGCCGCAGGCCTCCATGACCTCGGCCAGGCGGTCGCGGTGGTGGTCGTGCAATTGCTGGATGCGGGTGTGCAGGCCGGTGAAGGGCTTGCCGTGGGAGGGCAGCACCAGCGTGTCTTCGGGCAGCGTCAGGAATTTGTCGATGGAGTCCAAAAATTGCGCCAGGGCGTTGGCCTCGGGCTCCTGCTCGTAAACGCTGACATTGGTCGATATGCGGGGCAGCATCATGTCGCCGCCAATCAGCACATTCAGTTCTGCGCAGTACAGCGCAATGTGCTCGGGCGCATGGCCGTAACCGCTGATGCAGCGCCAGCCGCGGCCACCAATATCCAGCACCATGCCATCCATCAGTCGCCGATACTGCGGCGGAACGGACGGCACCAGCGATGGAAAGTAGCCGGTGCGGCCCTTGATCTGCTCCACGGCGTCGGGGCTGTTCAGTCCATGGGATGCGAAATACTCAGCGGCGCGGTCACCACCAAAACCGGTCGGTCCCAGGCAGCCCAGGCGCGCCACCTGGTAGTCCGTGGCGCTGATCCATAAACGCACATTCCAGCGCTCACACAGCCAGTGCGCCAGGCCGATATGGTCGGGGTGCATGTGGGTGACGATGACGCGCAGGATGGGCAGACCTTCCAACTCTTTGGCAAAGATGGATTCCCACTGCGCCTTGGCTTCGTCGCGGTGGATGCAGCAGTCCACGATGCTCCAGCCCTCTATGCCATCGATGCAATCGCGCAGTAGCCACAAGTTGATGTGGTTCAGCGCAAACGGCAGGCTCATGCGGATCCACTTGACGCCGGGCGCCGCCTCCAGCGTGCCGCCCATGGGGGCCAGCGCCTCGCCCAGCGGGTAATGGAGCTGCATTTCCAGTTCGTTCATCGGGCGCGCCTTTTTATTACATAATTGACGTTTACGTAAACGTCAACAACAAATGGGGCATTCTAGGCGGCGTCTTTTGAAGGCACTGTCGCACTTGTTCACACAGAATCATCCATGAGCACAACCTACAGCATTGGCGATCTGGCGCGCGAGTTTGACCTGACCACCCGCGCCATCCGGTTCTACGAAGACCTGGGGCTGCTGGAGCCCCAGCGCACCGGTCCTGGTGGACGCAGCCGCGTCTACAGCGGGCGCGACCGCACCCGGCTCAAGCTGACGCTGCGGGCCAAGCGACTGGGCTTGTCACTGACGGAGGCCAAGGAAATCATCCAGATGTACGACAGCCCGCGCGATACCGGCGCGCAGCTGCAGAAATTTCTGGATGTGCTGGCCGCCCACCGCCTGCAACTGGAGTCGCAAATGACCGATCTGCAGGCCAATCTGGACGAGTTGAAGACCCACGAAAAAGAAGCCCGCGCGCTCTTGGCCAAGGCGACCAAACCGGCCGCCAAGAAGGCCAAGGCCTGACTTTCCCCCAATAAACACCAACACAAACCCCAGCTACAACAGGAGACCCCCACCATGAACACCCTACCCGGACTGAACTTCCAACTCGGAGAAGACATTGACGCTCTGCGCGACGCCGTGCGCGAATTCGCCCAAGCCGAGATCGCCCCCCGCGCGGCCGAGATCGACAAGACCGACCAGTTCCCGATGGACCTGTGGCGTAAGATGGGTGATCTGGGCGTGCTGGGCATCACCGTGGGTGAGGAATACGGCGGCGCCAACATGGGCTACCTGGCCCACATGATTGCGATGGAAGAAATCTCCCGCGCATCGGCCTCCGTGGGTCTGAGCTACGGCGCGCACAGCAACTTGTGTGTGAACCAGATCAAACGCAATGGCAATGACGCCCAGCGCACCAAATACCTGCCCAAGCTGATCAGCGGCGAACACGTGGGCGCACTGGCCATGAGCGAACCCGGTGCCGGCTCTGACGTGCTCTCCATGAAGCTCAAGGCCGAAGACAAGGGTGGCTACTACCTGCTCAACGGCAGCAAGATGTGGATCACCAACGGCCCCGATGCCGACACGCTGGTCGTCTACGCCAAGAGCGAGCCCGAGCTGGGCGCGCGCGGCGTCACTGCCTTCCTGATCGAAAAGGGCATGCCCGGTTTCAGCATTGCCCAGAAGTTGGACAAGCTGGGCATGCGCGGCAGCCACACCGGCGAGCTAGTATTCAACAATGTGGAAGTGCCCCACGCCAATGTGCTGGG
Organism: Rhodoferax sp. GW821-FHT07G04; assembly: GCF_059418585.1. Taxonomy (NCBI): domain Bacteria; kingdom Pseudomonadati; phylum Pseudomonadota; class Betaproteobacteria; order Burkholderiales; family Comamonadaceae; genus Rhodoferax; species Rhodoferax sp. GW821-FHT07G04. Next base: position 807,208 of record NZ_JBWKQD010000002.1, on the reverse strand, counting down.
CGCGGTCAACGGCGGCGCCAAGGTGCTGATGAGCGGCCTGGACTATGAACGCGCCGTGCTGACCGGCGGCCCGCTGGGCATCATGCAGTCCGTCATGGACAACGTCGTCCCCTATATCCACGACCGCAAGCAGTTTGGCCAGAGCATTGGTGAATTCCAGCTGATCCAAGGCAAGGTCGCCGACATGTACACCGTGCTGCAGGCCGGCCGCAGCTTTGCCTATACCGTGGCCAAGAACCTGGACCTGCTGGGCGCCGAGCACGTGCGCCAGGTGCGCAAGGACTGCGCCTCCGTCATCCTGTGGACCGCCGAGAAGGCCACCTGGATGGCCGGCGAGGGGGTACAGATCTTTGGCGGCAATGGCTATATCAACGAATACCCGCTGGGCCGCCTGTGGCGCGACGCCAAACTGTACGAGATCGGTGCGGGTACATCGGAGATTCGCCGCATGCTGATTGGTCGGGAGCTGTTCGCTGAGACAATGTAGGCCGTTGCCCACATTCTGTCTCCCGTAGATGAAGCTCGCCCTCCAACGCACACTGACCACTCTTCTCCATGGCACCCTGCGCGGCCTGCTGCGCGCCTGGGTGCTGGTGCTGCCTTTGGTGCTGGTGCTGTCGGCCATCCGCATCGGGCAGCTGGTGCACTTCTGGCCGGCGGGCTACCAGGCCAGCAGCGGCGATATTGCCAGCGTGCTGCTGCAAGGTTTTCGTTTCGATCTGAAGGTCAGCGCAGTAGCCGTCTTTCTATTGCTGCTGGTGCTGCCCTGGGCGTCTGCCAAGGCCAATGGCCGCATCGCAGTCGGCGTCGCGTTCTTCTATGTGCTGCTGTCCCTGGTCAATCTGCACTACTTCGGCTTCTACAAGACCCCCATTGATTCGCTGGTGTTTGGCCTGGTAGAGGACGACACCACGGCCGTGCTGCAGACCATCTGGCATGACTTCCCGGTAGTGTGGACACTGCTGCTGGTCGCGGTGCTGACGGGGGTCTGCACACTGCTGCACCGCTGGATGACGGCGCGCTTGAAGCCGGACGCCGCGCTGCAAACGCGTTCCGCCGCCGTTCAACTGGTGCTGGTTGTCGTCATCTTCTTCGCACTGGTCTTTGCCGGCAAGGGCACCATCCGCGAGATGGCCTTGCAGCGCCAGCATTTGACCGTCACCACCTCCCAGTTCCTCAACGACATGGTGCCCAATGGCCCCATCGCGCTGAAGTACGCCTGGGACAGCCGCGGTCAGTCGCAGAACCTGCAGAACCCGTTGGCCGGCCTCAAGGCCATGGGCTTCGATTCCGCTCAGGCCGCGGCCGAGGTGCTGGGCCTGCCCCATGGCAGCGAGGCCGAGGTCAAAGCCGCGCTGACCGCGCACGAGGCAATGCCACCGGGTGCGCCTAAGAAAAACCTGATCTTCTTCCTGATGGAGTCGTGGAGCGCCGAGCCGCTGCTCTACCAGGCTCCCAAGTTCGACGTGCTGGGCCGCATGGTGCCTACGCTGGACAAGGCCTGCCACTTCCGCAATTTCGATTCCGCGCAGCCCGGCACCCATCCGTCGCTGGAGGCCATCCTGTTCTCCACCCCGATCACGCCCTTGACCATGGGCGACGTGGGGCGCAAGCCCATCCCCTGGGCCATTCCCCGCGTGGTCAAGGATGCCGGTTATCAGACGTTGTTCGTCACCTCGGCCCGCTCCGGCTGGCGCGACCTGAACCGTGTGCTGGCCGTGCAGGGCTTTGACGAGGTGGTGGACGCCAACACGTTGAAGGAGCAGTACCCTGATGCCACCTTGGGTATTTGGGGCGTGTGGGACAGTTATGTCTTCAAGTACCTCGCCAAGCGCCTAGCTGCCCAGCCCGCGGACAAACCCATCTTCGTCTTCGTGCTGACGTCCACCAACCACCCGCCCTATGACCTGCCGGCCGACTACCAACGTGTGCCGCGCGACATGGCGCTGTGGAAGGGCGAGACCACGTCCGATACCCTGCTGCTGAACCTGGACACCTACCACTACGCCACCGACCTGTTGGGCGGTTTTGTGCAGGATGTGCAAAAGGGTCCGCTCAAGGCCAACACCATCATCGCGGCCACCGGCGACCACAATGTGCGCTCGTTTGGTATGTATGCCGATGCCTCGCGCCGCTACCTGCAGCGCCAGGTGCCCTTCGTGATCTGGGGAGATGGGCTGGGCGGGCCGCAATGCGGCCCGCAGCAGGCCCTGCCCGCCAGCCACCGCGACATGTTCAGCACGCTGCTGCCGCTGGTCGGCGTGAACGGCCCCTACGTCAATGCCGGACGCAACCTGCTGCGCACGCCAGCGGCCACCAACCCGCTGGACGCGCCCCGCACCATGTTCTTCACCGGTGAGGTGCGCAACACCCAGGGCCTGTGGCAGTTGGGTAACAAGGATTCATTCACCTGCAGCTCGGCAGCGTCGTCTGCCACGCCCGCAACAACACCGTGCCAGTTCAATGCGTTGGATGACCAGCAAGAGCGGGCCCGCTACGGCCTGCTGGACTGGAACGTGCGCTACTCCCTCAAGAAATAAGTCAGATAAATAAGGAGCTTATCGATGGCAGACAAACTCAGCGACCTCTTCGCCCACAACCGCGCCTGGGCCGCCCGCATGGAGGCCGAGCGCCCCGGCTTCTTCACCGGCCTCAAGGCCCAGCAAAAGCCCAAGTACATGTGGATTGGCTGCTCCGACAGCCGCGTGCCCGCCAACCAGATCACGGGGCTGGAGCCGGGCGAGGTCTTCGTGCACCGCAACGTGGCTAATGTGGTCGTGCATTCCGATCTGAATGCCCTGTCCACCATCCAATTCGCCATCGACCTGCTCCAGGTGGAGCACATCATGGTGGTCGGTCACTATGGCTGCGCGGGTGTGCGCGCCGCATTGGACGGCGCACGCGTAGGCCTGGCGGACAACTGGCTGCGCCACATCCAGGACGTACGCGACCGCCATCGCCACCTGCTGGAGGCGCTGCCCGAGCATGGCCGTGCCGATGCCCTGTGTGAACTCAATGTCATCGAGCAGGTCGTCAATGTGGCCCAAAGCACGGTGGTGCAGGACGCCTGGGCGCGCGGCCAGGGCGTCACCTTGCACGGCTGGGTCTATGGCCTGCAGGACGGCCTGCTGCAAGACCTGCATATGACGGTGAGCGGTGCGGATGACCTGGACGTGCTGTACCGCCAGGCCCTGTCGGGCGTGCGCCTGATCGCCCGCCACGAGTAGGTTTGAAAGAAATAGGCGCTAGCCCTCGTCGGTATTGCGTGAGTAGCTATGAATAAGTGAGCAGCATGTTTCCCACCCGCCTGGACTCTTCTATCGCTTATGACATCGCCAAGGCGATGATGGATGGCTTCAACCGCCACTACCAGCTGTTCCGCACCGAGTCCGCTCGCGCCAAACACCGCTTTGAGACGGCTGATTGGCACGGCCAGCAGCGGGCGCAACGGGAGCGGATCGAGTTCTACGATCTGCGGGTGACGGAATGCTCACGCCGCCTGGAGCGCGAGTTCAAAGCCGGCGACCAGTCCATGGACATCTGGCAGCAGATCAAGCTGCATTACATCGGCCTCTTGGTGAACCACCACCAGCCCGAGCTGGCCGAGACCTTCTTCAACTCGGTCACCACCAAGATACTGCACCGCAGTTATTTCCAGAACGACTTCATCTTCGTGCGCCCGGCCGTCAGCACCGAGTACATCGAAAACGACGAGTCCAAGAAGCGCCCCACGTACCGCTCGTATTACCCCAAGCGCGACACCATGGCCAGCGTGCTGGTCACCATGGTCAAGGACTTTGACCTGCAGCGCCCCTTTGACAACCTGGAGCACTATTGCGGCCTGGTGCAAGACGCCATGATGGAGCGCCTGGGCGATGCCAAGCTGCGCGCCAATTTCCAGATTCAGGTGCTGACCGGATTGTTCTTCCGCAACAAGGGTTGCTACATCGTCGGCAAGCTGATCAATGGCTTCAACGAGTTTCCGTTTGCGCTGCCGATTCTGCACACCAAGAAGCCCACGGCCGCGCGTCTGGCGGACGATCGCAATGCGGCGGGTGACGCCGCCGAGGACAGCCATGCGCACCGCTCCAAGCTGGTCATAGACGCCGCGCTGTTTGGCGAGGACGACCTGCTGATGCTGTTCAGCTTTGCTCGCGCCTACTTCATGGTGGACATGGAGATCCCGTCCGCCTATGTGCAGTTCCTGCGCAGCATGATGCCGCGCAAACCCCGCAACGAGATCTACAACGCGCTGGGCCTGGCCAAGCAGGGCAAGACGCTGTTCTACCGCGACCTGCTGGCCCACCAGCGCCACAGCACCGACAAGTTCCGCATCGCGCCGGGCATCAAGGGCATGGTCATGCTGGTGTTCGATTTGCCGTCGTTTCCCTATGTGTTCAAGGTCATCAAGGACTACTACCCGCCGCAGAAGGACACGACCCGCGAACAGATCAAGGGCAAGTACCTGCTGGTCAAGCAGCACGACCGCGTGGGCCGCATGGCCGACACGCTGGAGTACAGCGAGGTCGGCTTCCCGCGCGACCGGTTTGACGACGAGCTGATTGCCGAGATTCAGAAATTCGCCCCCAGCCAATTGGAGATCAGCGACCGCGATGGCGATGGCACGGTGGAAGTCATCATCAAGCACGTCTACATCGAGCGGCGCATGATCCCGCTCAATATCTACCTGCAAGAGGCCTTTGATGCCGGCGGTGCCACTGCAGCCGACCAAAGCCTGGCGGCGGTGCGTGCCCGCGAGCAGATCGAGCGCGGTGTCGTCGAGTACGGTAACGCCATCAAGGACCTGGTGGCCGCCAATATCTTCCCTGGCGACATGCTATGGAAGAACTTCGGCATCACCCGCCACGGCAAGGTCGTGTTCTACGACTATGACGAGATCGAATACATCACCGACTGCAACTTCCGCACCGTCCCCCCGCCGCGCAACGAAGAAGACGAAATGTCCGGCGAGGTCTGGTACAGCGTGGGCCCCAAGGACGTGTTTCCCGAAACCTTCGGCCCCTTCCTGCTGGGCAATCCGGCGGTGCGCAGCATCTTCATGCAGCACCACGCCGACTTGCTGGAGGCCTCGTTCTGGCAAAGCCACAAGGACCGCATCCAGGCGGGCCATGTGCACGATGTGTTTCCGTATGACAAGGAGAAGCGGTTCAAGCCGCCACACAGCTAACACGGACGACAATGCGATAGATAACGGTTTCAGTCTCTCGCCACGCAAGGAACAGCATGCCCCATCTGACCATCGAATACTCCAACAATCTGCCACAGTTCAACGCCGAAGGCGCTTTGATGGCGTTGAACCAGGCGCTGATGGCGTCCGGTCAGTTTGAGGAAGTTGACATCAAGAGCCGAGCCGTTCGACTCAGCAATTTTCTGGTGGGCACATCAACGGCGGACCGTGCTTTTGTCCATGCGAAGTTGGCGATATTGAGCGGACGTTCGATTGAGATCAAACAAGAACTTTCGAAGAGCTTGCTGAGTGCGCTGAATGGCGTGTGTGCCTGGCCATCAACTCTGCAGGTTCAGCTCTGCGTTGAAGTGCAGGAGATCGAGCGCCAGTCTTACGCCAAGATGAGCGTTGGATAGCCCATGGCAAGCACCTCTCGCCTGCACGGGCTCTTCCTGGCCAATGCCACCGTCCTCATCACGCACCAGATAGACGCCGCCTTCTGGCGCGAGTGGGAGTTGTTTCGGATTCCCGGTGGCAACCAGATGAACTTGCTGCTCAACATTCCCATCATCGCGCTGGTGCTGTATGCGCACAACCGCGTAGTGGCCAATATTCAAGCTGGGATGTTTTTCTACAAGCTGCTGGCGGCCTTGGGTTTCCTGACCTGCGCCATCCACTCTGGTTTCTTTTTGGTTGGTAGCACGGCGTTTGTCCAACCCATGTCGATATTGCTGCTGGTCGCCACGTTTGTCCTTTCTGTATGGCAATTGCTTGCCGTGCGAGGTATGGGCAAACTGGCGGCGCCAGTGCGGCAATGACGCCAATACCGGTGTTAACTGAATTCACAAACAGTAACTCTTCGTAAGACGCCGCACACCCCGGCCTCATCCATTTACAGAGCCTTGCATTCAGCCCTCATAACATCGCATGATGATGGCGATGAACGGCGTGTCGGGAAGCGTGCCTCGCACGGAAGGCGCCCGCTGCAAGAGGAGTACTGCCATGCGCATTCGAAACAGCTATTGGGCCATGCTGGGCCAAGATATCAGCAGTGCCCCCGATACCTTCGCGCGGGTGCGTGGGGCGATGCTCGCGCTGATGGAAAAGCACTGCCCCGACAACGCCGATCTGCGCCATAGGGTCACCTTTGCTACCGACATTGACACCCTGTGGTACTTGCGTTCCAACCTGTTGGCCGCCCTGGCTGCGAGGCAGGGCGAGACGGTGGCGCGGGATTACATCTCGCAGGTCACCCTTTTGTTTCAGGAGCGGCAGCCAGGTGGAGCACTGAGGAACCAGCCCTGACTGGGGCAACGACCGGTTTGTCGTACACTCCGCCTTGCCCGGGGTGCGCAGTGGTTGCGCTGAGATGGATTCCGAACCCGCGAACTTGATCTGGTTGATACCAGCGTAAGAAGTGCACAGCCGCCAATGGCCCAGAACCGTCCAGGCGGCGCCTTTTCACAGTTTGCGGGGCAGGTGCCTTTTGTCTTCGGGTGATGACGATTACCTCAGGAGACATTCCAATGAACGCACCCGACAAGCTAGCCCAGTTCATCCGCCTCACCCGCGAACCGCTTCCCGCTTCCACCAAACGCTACCTGCCAGGCAGCCGCCCCGACATCCAGGTGCCGGTGCGCGAGATCTTGCAAAGCAATGGCGAGGCCGTCACGGTTTACGACACCTCCGGCCCCTACACCGACCCGCGTGCCGAGATCGATGTGCGCCAGGGCCTGCCGCTGGTGCGCCAGGGCTGGGTTGCCGAACGCGGCGACACCGAAGTCTACGAGGGCCGCAAGCCCTACGCATTGGACGACGGCCTGAAGCACGGCGAGACCGATGCGCTGGCCGCACTGCGCGCCCAGGCCGCCGGCCTGCAGCGCCAGCCGCGCCGGGCCAAGGCGGGCGGCAACGTGACGCAGATGCACTACGCACGCAAGGGCATCATCACGCCCGAGATGGAATACGTGGCCCTGCGCGAGAACCAGAAGCTGACCTGGATGGAGCAGTACCTGGGCAATGCCGAGCGCGAGGCACGTCTGGCGGGCAATAGCTTCGGCGCCAGCATCCCCAAGGTCATGACGCCGGAGTTTGTGCGCGACGAGGTGGCCCGCGGCCGCGCCATCATCCCCGCCAACATCAACCACACCGAGCTGGAGCCCATGGCCATAGGCCGCAACTTCCTGGTGAAGATCAACGCCAACATCGGCAACTCGGCTGTCACCTCCAGTATTGAGGAAGAGGTGGAAAAACTGGTCTGGTCCATCCGCTGGGGCGCAGACACCGTCATGGATTTGTCCACCGGCAGAAACATCCACACCACGCGCGACTGGATCGTGCGCAACTCACCGGTGCCCATCGGCACCGTGCCCATCTACCAGGCGCTGGAGAAGGTGGGGGGCATTGCCGAAGACCTGACCTGGGACATCTTCCGCGACACGCTGATCGAGCAGGCCGAGCAGGGCGTGGACTACTTCACCATCCACGCCGGTGTGCGCCTGCCCTTCATCCACCTGACCGCGAACCGCGTGACCGGTATCGTGTCGCGCGGCGGCTCCATCCTGGCCAAGTGGTGCATTGCCCACCACAAAGAGAACTTCCTGTACACGCACTTCGACGAGATCTGCGAAATCATGAAGGCCTATGACGTGAGCTTCTCGTTGGGTGACGGTTTGCGCCCTGGCTCGGGCGCTGATGCCAACGACGAGGCCCAGTTCGCCGAACTGCGCACGCTGGGCGAGCTGACACAAAAGGCCTGGGCGCAAGACGTGCAGGTCATGATCGAAGGCCCTGGCCACGTGCCCATGCACATGGTGCAGGCCAATATGACCGAGCAGCTCAAGCACTGCGGCGAGGCGCCGTTCTATACCCTGGGCCCGCTGACCACCGACATCGCACCGGGCTACGACCACATCACCAGCGGCATTGGCGCGGCGATGATCGGCTGGTTCGGCACGGCCATGCTGTGCTACGTGACACCCAAGGAACACCTGGGCCTGCCCGACCGCAACGATGTGAAGACCGGCATCATCACCTACAAGATCGCCGCCCACGCGGCCGATGTGGCCAAGGGCCACCCGGGTGCGCGGGCACGGGATGACGCGTTGAGCAAGGCACGTTTTGAATTCCGCTGGATGGACCAGTTCAACCTCTCGCTGGACCCCGACACCGCGCGCGACTTCCACGACGAAACCCTGCCCAAGGACAGCTCCAAGGTCGCGCACTTTTGCAGCATGTGCGGCCCCAAGTTCTGTTCGATGAAAATCACGCAAGAGGTGCGTGAGTACGCCAAGGCCAAGGGCGTCAGCGAAGAGCAGGCGCTGGACGCCGGCATGGAGGCCATGTCGGACTCGTTCAAAAAAGCGGGCGGCGAAATCTACATCCCCATCACCAAGGCCTGACCGAGCCAGGAGAGTCGATATGCACATTGGCATTGCAGGAGCGGGTTTGCTAGGCCGCCTGCTGGCGCTGGAACTCAGCCGCGCCGGGCACCGGGTCGATGTGTTCGACCCGGCCAAGGGCCCTGGGCCTAACGCCGAGTCAGGCTCTGAGGCCGCAGCCTGGACAGCGGCGGGCATGCTGAGCCCGGTGGCCGAACTCGAGTGCGCCGACGAGCGCGTGTTTGCCTGGGGCCTGCGCTCCTGCTACCTGTGGCCGTCCATCGTGCACGGCCTGGGTGAGCCGGTGGCGCTCAGCCTGCAAGGCAGCCTGCTGCTGGCCCACCGGGGCGATGCCGGTGCGGCCCAGCGCGTGGTCAGCCTGCTGCAGGCCAAGGCCGGTGCGCCCTACCAGCCCGAGCTGCTGGACGCCAAACGCCTGGCCGAGTTGGAGCCATCCATCCAGGGCCCGGCCCTGAGCTGGCTGCTGCCTTGCGAGGGCCAGATCCACACCGTGCAGGCCATGCAGGCATTGGCCGCGCAGGGCACGCGCCAGGGTACGCATTGGCACTGGAACACGGTGGTGGAGGGGGCCGCCGCGGGTGAACTGCAGGTGCGCCTGAGCAAGGGCGGCGCGCATGGGGCCGAGAGCCTGCGCTTTGACCATGTGTTCGACGTGCGCGGTCTGGGTGCGCGCCCGCAGCTACCGGTGCGCGGTGTGCGCGGCGAGGTGTTCTGGCTGCACGCGCCGGGTATTCAGCTCAGCCGCTCGGTGCGGTTGGTGCATCCGCGGCACACGGTCTACATCGTGCCCCGCCCCGACGACATCCTGGTGGTGGGCGCCAGCGAGATCGAGAGCGAGGACCGCTCGCCAGTGTCGCTGCGCAGCACGCTGGAGCTGCTGAGCGCCGCGCACAGCGTGATCCCCGAGCTGGCCGAGGCCCGCGTCGTTCACTCCGAGGCCAACCTGCGGCCGGCCCTGCCCAACAACCTGCCGCTCTTGACGCGCGATAAGGGCATCACACGCATCAACGGCCTGTACCGCCACGGCTGGCTGGTGGCACCGGCCATGGTGGAAGAGGCACTGGCCGGGGGCTTGCAATGAGCGCATCCGCAGCCACCGTGTCGCAGACCCTCACCGTGGTGGTCAACGGCACCACGCAGACCACCGCCGCGCGAACCTTGGCAGAGTGGGTGGAGCAGCAGGGCCACAGCCCCAACGCCGTGGCCACCGCATTGAACAGCCAGTTTGTGCCACGCGCTTTGCGGGCCGCGCAGACGCTGGCGGATGGTGACGCCATCGTCACGTTCCAACCGATTGAAGGAGGTTAGTCCTGTGGACACGAGCAACAGCACAAACCCGGGCTACAACCCGTCCGATACCTGGACCCTGGGTGGGCGCACGCTGCAGAGCCGCTTTCTGCTGGGCACGGCGGGCTATCCATCGCCCGCCATCCTGCAGCAGGCCATTGCCGCATCGGGCGCGCAGGTGGTCACCGTGGGGCTGCGCCGCCAGGTCGCTGCCGGCGCTAGCGCCGCGGCCGAGGGCGATTTCTTCGGCACCATCAAGGCCACCGGCGCCCACCTGCTGCCCAATACGGCCGGCTGCCGCACGGCGCGCGAGGCCATTACGCTGGCGCAGATGGCGCGCGAGCTGTTTGACACGCACTGGGTCAAGCTGGAAGTGGTGGGAGATGCGCACACGCTGCAGCCCGACCCGTTCGAACTAGTGGACGCGGCCCGCCAACTGGTCAAGGACGGCTTTGAAGTCTTCCCCTACTGCACCGATGACCTGGTCAGCTGCCAGCGCCTGCTGGACGTGGGCTGCAATATCCTGATGCCCTGGGGCGCGCCCATTGGCTCCGGCCAGGGCCTGGTCAACCCCGGCGCGCTGCGCACGCTGCGCGCACGCCTGCCCGGTGTGCCGCTGATCGTGGATGCCGGCATAGGCTCACCGGCGGACGCCGTGCAGGCCATGGAGCTGGGGCTGGACGGCGTGCTCCTCAATACCGCCGTGGCCAAGGCGCTGAACCCGGTGCGCATGGCGCGCGCGTTTGGCTTGGGAATCCGCGCCGGACGGCTGGCCTACGAGGCCGGCGTCATGGCCAAGCAGGACATGGCAGTAGCATCCACGCCGGTAGCGGGTTACCCCATATTGCTATGAAATCAGAAGCGCATCACATAGATTCGACGAGGGCTAGCGCCCCATTTGGCAATGGTGCTTCTGGCGGAAAAGAGTCGGCACGGCCCATCGTCTGGAGCATTGCCGGGTCCGACAGCGGCGGTGGCGCAGGCCTGCAGGCTGATCTGAAGGCCTTGGCGGCATTCGGGGTGCATGGTTGCACGGCGGTGGCCGCCATCACCGCGCAAAACTCGGTGGTGGTGACGCAGGTGGAGCCGGTGCGCGCCGAGTTGCTGGACGCCCAATTGGCGGCACTGGCGCAAGACATGCCACCCGCAGCGATCAAGACCGGCCTGCTGGGCAGTGTGGACAACATTCGCGTGGTCTGCCGCTGGGTGGACCGCCTGCGCGCCCAGGGCCATGCCGTGCCGCTGGTTGTGGACCCGGTGCTGGGTGCCAGCACCGGCGCGGGCTTTGCCGACGACGCCATCGTGCAGGCCTATGTGCAGGAGCTGCTGCCGCGCGCCACGCTGGTCACCCCCAACCGCGCAGAGGCGCAGCGCTTGCTGGCGGCCCTGCAGCCGGGATTTGACGGCGCCGATGCAGAGGCTATGGCCCGCGCGCTGGCCCAGCGTGCCAACCCGCCCGTGGCCGTGGTCATAACCGGTGGCGATGCCGCGCAGCACGAGGGCGTCGCCAGCGACTGGCTCAGCAGCCCGCAGGCCAACGCCTGGCTCAGCCTGCCGCGCATGGACACCGCGCACCAGCACGGCACCGGCTGCACCTTTGCATCCACGGCCGCTGCTGCGCTGGCCAGCGGCTACTGTGTGGCCGATGCCGTGGTGCTGGCCAAGATGACCACCACCCACGCGCTGCGGCACGGCTATGCAGCGGGTGCTGGGGCCGGGCCGGTTAGCGCACAAGCGGACTTTGCGCAGCAGATTGCCAACCTGCCGGCGCTGTCGCCCCATGCCAATGCTCTCCAAGCGAGTGGCCGCAGCGGCGAGGCGGTAGATCCCCCCGCCTTTCGCACGCTCAGAGACCCACGCCTGGGCGTCTATGCCGTCGTCGACAGTGCCGCCTGGGTGCGCCGCGTGCTGGCCGCCGGTATACGCACGGTGCAGTTGCGCATCAAAGACCCCCACGAGCCGACGCTGGAGGCGCAGGTGCGCGAGTCCATCGCGCTGGCCAACGCCACGCCCGGCGCCCAACTGTTCATCAACGACCACTGGCAGCTCGCACTGCGCCTGGGCGCCTATGGTGTGCACCTGGGTCAGGAAGACCTGGACACGGTGGACCTGGGTGCCCTGCGCCAGGCCGGCGTGCGCCTGGGGCTTAGCACCCACAGCTATTGGGAGGTGGCCCGCGCCTGGGCCCTGCGCCCGTCCTACATCGCCTGCGGACCCATCTTCGCAACACAGAGCAAGGACATGCCGTGGATTCCCCAGGGGCTGGACAACCTGCGCTACTGGGCCGGCGTGCTGCCGGTGCCGGTGGTTGGCATTGCGGGTATTGATGCGGGCAATATCGCCGAGGTTGCGGCCCAGGGCGTGGCCAGCGCGGCGGTGATCACGGCGATCACCCGTGCGGCCGACCCCGAAGACGCGTGCTCTACGCTGATGGCGGAGTTTGCGCGGGGGCAGCAGCGCAGTAGAGCGGTGCTGCCGCTGCAGGCCAAGCCTACGCTGTAGGCGCGGCCTTCACTACGCCCGCGCCGTAGCCGCTTTGGCCGCCACCGTCTCCAGCACGGTCAGATAGGCTTTGGCCTCGCTGGCGATGGCGTGGTCGGGGAAGCGCCCCAGCACGGAGCGTATGAGGGCCGCGGCCTTGTCGTGTTGGCGCATCTTCTCGCTCATCAGCTTGGCGCCCATGAACAGTACGGCGGGCAAGTCCGGGTGCTGGGGGAAGCGCTTGTCAAACCCCTTCAGTAGCTTGACGGCCAGGGCTGCCTCGCGCATGTCCAGCGCTGCTTGTGCGGTGGGCAACACCACATCACCGTCGGCGACCACAAACTCGGGGTCAATGGCCAGCAGCTTGCCCAAGGCCACCACCGCTTGCTTGCCCTGCTGGGCGCGCACCAATGCCGTCAACCACTGTTGACCATGGGCGGTGGTGGCTGCAGGGTCACCTTGCTGCACATACAAGGCATGTAAGCGTGTGTTGAGCGCGGGGTCGTAGCGGTCGTAGCGCATGTGGTCCTTGACCTCGGCAATCGCTTCCTTGACGTTGCCCTCTTTGAGCAGTGCATGGATTTTGCGTTCGAAGGGATCGGCCGGGGCCACACCGTGGATGGCCACATTGGCAGAGCCCGCGCGGGCGATGGCCTTGGCGCCGCCTGCTTGGCGGTGGTCGTCAAAGTCGACTTCCACATCCAGGTTGAGCTCCTGGTGGAACTGGTACAGGGTGTAGCCCATCATCGCAAACAGCACCAGACCCAGATAGGTTGCCAAGGCCATCTCCAGCGGAAAGCCCAGTCCCATCGGCCAATTCTGGCCAGCCGACATGGCCAGTTGGCGAGCACCGGCAATGGACAGGAAGAAGGCCCACAACGCAAAGTAGGCGCTGCCTATGGATTGGATGAAATAGAAGACCAGCGCAGGGTTCAGGGCTTTGAAGAATTTGTCCTCCAGCGCGATGACGATGGCGGCCGACGGCAGCATCAGGCTCAGCAGGACCATGACACCCCAGTACCACGCGGGCTGGAGCTTGAACCACAGCGGGTCGGTGAAGCTGGGTTTGCCCGCTTCCAGCATCTCGGCACGGCTGGGGCCGCTATCGGGTCTGGCAACCTCCGGCAGGGCGCTGGGCAGCGGTGGCAGCGCCGCGGCTTGGCCCGCCTCTTGCGGGCCGTCGTCATCGCCGTCGGTGGAGGGTGGGGCGCTTTGACCGCCGACCGGAGCACGCGCGATGCTGCTCATGTGTCTGTCGTACTCTTCCTGCTCCAGGCGACGAGCCTCTATTTCCTGGGCATGGGCGGCCTTGTAGCGTTCCAGAACACGGTCCTGCACAGCGGTGTTTTTGGCGATACGTGCGTCCAGCGCACTATTGCCCAGGTTGATGCCCACCGTAATGAAGAGCGCGATCACCAGGCCCAGCTTGGCGGGGCGTTTTTCCGGCCCCCACAGGGAGTGGTCGACCGAATGCCCTTCAAACCGGCCCTTGGCAAACAACTCCAGCACATTGAAGGCATAGCGCAGTCCCAGATAGACCAGAAACCCCTTGAAGACCAGTCCGAAGCCGCCCAGTACAAAGCCTGCGACCGCGCTCGCCACAACGATGCAGGCCATGAAGATCAGGGGGCCGAAGCGAAACGGAAACAGAAAGAAGAACGGCAACTTGTGCCAGAAGGGCGTGATGGCCGCCTGCTTGTACTGGATCGTCAACTCTTCGGACATGCGCAAATCCCCCTGCGTTGGTGTGAGCCCTGGTACCGGTGATGTGCCGCTGATGTGACAGGTGCGGCGGATCGACCGTGAAGATTATCCGGCAAGTCCAGGCGGGCGATTGGTGTCGCCTCGCACGCTGTCTGGCGCATCCAGTGCGTCAATGCACGCCACCATCTGTTCCCTGCAACGCTCCATCAGCGCCGGCATATCGTCCAGCGTCATCCCCGTCGTCGGCATGGGCGGCAGGGCGCGTATGCGCAGCGGGCCGCTGTGCCAACGGTTCAACCGCATCGTGCGCTTGTAGTTGCTGCAGCAGATGGGCACGATGGGCACACCGGCGGTGATGGCCATCTGGAACGCGCCCTTCTTGAACGGCAGCAGGCCTTGGCCCAGGTTGCGCGTGCCTTCGGGGAAGACCCAGATGGACGTGTCTTTGTGCAGCAGCGTGTCGGTGGTTTTCAGCATCGCGGCCTTGGCCTTGATGGCGTTGCCGCGCTCGATCAGCACATTGCCGGCCAGCCAGTAGATTTGGCCAAAGATGGGAATCCAGCGCAGGCTGGTCTTGCCGATGGTCACGGTGCGGCGCGGCACCACACTGCCCAGGACGTAGAGATCAAAGTTGGATTGGTGGTTGACGACGATGACACAGGGACTGCTCAGCCTGCGCAGTTCATCCACCTGCAGCTCGGTCTGCAAACCCAGGAAGCGCAGCGCCGGCAGCGAATACACGCGCCCAAAGATGCGGCTGTTGTCGGGATTGAAGGGGCGCAGCAGACCCAAAGTCAGGTTGATGGCGCCGGCCACCAGAAAGTGGAGGCCCAATAAGAAAAACCGCACGGTGACTAGCATGGCGACAAAAAGAAAAGTGCGGTGATCGCGTGAGGAATGAAGGGCTTATGAAGTGGGGCACTCGGCCAGATTGACACTATCCAGCGCACGCACCAGTTGCCCCAATTTACGCTGGCCCTGGACCAGCGTGGAACTGGGGATCTGTGGCAGCGCAGTGGTGGGCTTCTTCAGCGCCGTCTCAAAGTTTTCCAGCGTCATGCAGGCCAGCGTCTTTTTGGCGTCTGCTGAAATCTTGCCTTGCAGGCTTTCCACATTGCGCTGGGCCACATCCAGCGATGTCCGGGTGCGGGCGCCTTGCACGGCCAGCAGGAACGCGCCATAGGCGATGTTGGTGTTGACCTCGACGCCCGTGCCGTCGCGCAGCATCACGCCCATGGCATTCAAGCCGTCAAAGTTGTCCAGGCCCCACGCGGCCGAGAACCAGCGGTAGGCCAGCGCGTTGTCCTTGGGCGTGAGTTCGCCGTTCAGGTAAGACAGGCCCACGGACTGCGCGGCGATGCCGTCGCGGTAGCTGGCCATGTGGGCAAAGATCGCGCGCATCGTAACGCCGTCACCGCGCTCGCGTGCGGCCTGTGCGGCCTCCAGGCTGGCTATAGCCTTGTAAGCGTTTTTTTCCTGGTACTGCTGGTTGATGTGCGCGGGGATGGTGTAGCCGTTGGTGGAGCGGAATGCCTTCAGGGTTGCACCAAACTCGCCAAACTGCTCATACCCCGGGTTCTTGCCCATGGCTTGGAAATCCATTTGGGGGGCTGCGTAGCCCAGCAGGGCGCGGTTGCAGCTCGCGGGGGTGGGTTGCTCGCGGTTGAAGTAAACCCTGACGCGGCCGGTCACGCCATTGGCCACCGAGGTCATCAGCGCAGCGGACACGCGCTGGTGTGCCTCGGCACTGATGGCCTTGGCCTGGGCCAGGTATTGGTCCGCCCATACCGTGGCCGCGATGATGTCGTCCTTGTTGCGGTCAAACCAGGCACGGGCGATGGTCTCTACGTGGGTGGACTCTGTTGGCATCATGGTGCCGCACTCCAGGCGCAGCACCTGCAGGCTGGCGTCTGCCACCTGGACAAAGGCCGTAGCCGCATTGCGGCGTTCGACCTCGGCTGCCGGCAATATGCCGACTTGGGCCAGGCACGCCGGCATGGCAGCACCCCAGAGCAGGCATGCCAGGAGGGGCTTTCGGGCACGCAGGTATCGGGTTGGTTTTTGCATCGGGCCAGTTTAGCGCGGAGACCGCTGCTTTCTGTCACAATTGACGTTTACGTAAACGTCAACTCGGACGCCTTCCCTTAATCAGTTGAGGACAGCGCTAAAGTCTGTCCCGCAACGTCTTCGCAAACCAGGAGAACCAGCATGTCGGATTCCATCGTTATCGTCGGCGCAGCCCGCACCCCCATGGGCGCTTTCCAAGGTGATTTTTCCAGCCTCGCGGCGCATGACCTGGGTGGCGCGGCCATCAAGGCGGCGGTGGAGCGCGCCGGCGTCAAGCCCGAATTGGTGACCGAGGTTTTGTTTGGCAACTGCCTGATGGCGGGCCAGGGTCAGGCGCCCGCACGCCAGGCCGGTTTCAAGGGTGGCTTGCCTAAGAGCGCTGGCGCGGTCACGCTGTCCAAGATGTGCGGCTCGGCCATGCGTGCGGCCATGTTCGCCCACGACATGCTGCAAGCCGGCAGCCACGAGGTGCTGGTGGCCGGCGGTATGGAGAGCATGACCAACGCCCCCTACCTGCTGCTCAAGGGCCGTGGCGGCTACCGCATCGGCCACGACCGCATGTTTGACCACATGATGCTGGACGGCCTGGAAGATGCCTACGAGCCCGGCCGCTCCATGGGCACATTCGGCGAAGACTGCGCCGCCAAATACAGCTTCACCCGCGCCGAGCAGGACGCGTTTGCCACCGCCAGCGTGCAGCGTGCCAAGGCGGCTACCGAATCTGGCGCGTTTGCCGCCGAGATCACACCCGTCATGGTCAAGGGCCGTGGTGGCGAGGTGGTCGTGTCCATTGACGAAGGCCCCGGCAAGGTCAAGCTGGACAAGATCCCCACGCTGAAACCCGCATTCAAGAAAGACGGCACCATCACGGCCGCCAGCAGCTCGTCCATCAACGACGGCGCCGCAGCTCTGGTGATGATGAAGGAAAGCACCGCTGCCAAGCTGGGCTGCAAGCCGCTGGCCCGCATCGTGGCGCATGCCACCCACGCGCAGGAGCCCGAGTGGTTTGCCACCGCCCCCGTTGGCGCTACCCAAAAGGTGCTGGCCAAGGCGGGTTGGGAAGTGGGCGACGTGGACCTGTGGGAAGTGAACGAAGCTTTTGCCGTCGTGCCCATGGCGCTGATGAAAGAGCTGAACGTGCCACACGACAAGGTCAATGTGAACGGCGGCGCCTGCGCACTGGGCCACCCTATCGGCGCATCCGGCGCGCGCATCATGGTCACGCTGATGTATGCGCTGCAGGCCCGCGGCCTGAAGAAGGGCCTGGCCACGCTGTGTATTGGTGGTGGCGAGGCAACGGCGGTGGCATTGGAAATGCTATAAATTTGGTAGCTATTGGCGCATATTCAACGAGGGCTAGAGGTCTGCTTCTCATATGAACATTCTTGTGATGGGTGCCTCCCGCGGCATTGGACTGGAGTTTGTGCAGCAGTACCGCGCCGCTGGCGACCGTGTCATCGCCACCGCCCGTGATGACGCGGGGCTGGAGCGCCTGCGGGCCTTGGACGCGGTGGCGTTGAAGCTGGATGTGGCCAACCCGGCCAGCATCAGCGGCCTGGCCTGGCAACTCGACGGCGAGAAGATCGACGTGGCGGTCTATGTGGCCGGCGTCATGTCGCGCGGCGATGCCCATGCACCGCCCACGCAGCCCGACTTTGACCAGGTGATGCGCACCAATGTGCTGGGCGCGATGCAGGCCATTCCCCAGGTGGCCCCCTTGGTGGAGGCCGCGCAGGGGCGCTTTGGCTTCATCAGCAGCGACATGGGCCATATCGCCGGTGTGGCGTCCAGTTATAGCTGGACCTACCGCGTCAGCAAGGCCGCGTTGAACATGGCCGTGGCCTCGGCCCGGCACGATTACCCACAAGCCATTTTTACGGCGCTGTCACCCGGCTGGGTGCAGACCGATATGGGCGGCAGCGGTGCCCCCCTGACCGTGCAGGACAGCGTGGCCGCCATGCGCCGTACGCTGGCCCAACTGAAGCCTGCCGACAGCGGCCGCTTCTTTGGTATAGACGGCAAGCCCAAGGCGGGCTGGTAGAACACGAAACATAAAACCCGAGGAGACTTTTCAGATGTTGTTGACCCAAGACCAGGAGATGGTGCGCGATGCCGTCCGCGATTTTGCCCAGGCCGAGCTGTGGCCCAACGCCGCGAAGTGGGACAAGGAACACCACTTCCCCAAGGCCGCCCACCAGGGCCTGGCTGCACTGGGCGCCTATGGCATTTGTGTGCCAGAAACCTATGGCGGCGCCAACCTGGACTACGTCACGCTGGCCCTGGTGCTGGAAGAAATTGCGGCCGGCGACGGCGGCACCAGCACGGTCATCAGCGTGACCAACTGCCCGGTCAATGCGATCCTGATGAAGTACGCCACCGAGGCGCAAAAACAGAAGTGGCTGGTGCCCTTGGCCCATGGCCAGATGCTGGGCGCCTTCTGCCTGACCGAGCCGCATGTGGGCAGCGACGCATCCAGCCTGCGGACCACGGCGGTGCGTGAGGGTGATGAATACGTCATCAATGGCGTCAAGCAATTCATCACCAGTGGCAAGAATGGCGATGTGGCCATCGTTATCGCCGTTACTGACAAGGGCGCCGGCAAGCGGGGCATGAGCGCCTTCCTGGTACCCACCAATGCACCGGGCTACGTGGTGGCTCGCATCGAAGACAAGCTGGGCCAGCATTCCAGCGACACGGCGCAGATCAATTTCGACAACTGCCGCATCCCGGCCGAGAACCTGATCGGCAAGGAAGGCGAGGGTTATGGCATTGCGCTGGGCGGCTTGGAAGGCGGGCGCATCGGCATCGCGGCCCAGAGCGTCGGCATGGCCCGCAGCGCGCTGGATGTGGCCGTGGCCTATGCCAAGGATCGCCAGAGCTTTGGCCAACCCATCTTCAACCACCAGGCCGTGGGTTTCCGCCTGGCCGAGTGCGCGACACAGATTGAAGCAGCACGCCAATTGATCTGGCACGCGGCTTCATTGCGTGACGCGGGCCGTCCTTGTTTGAAAGAGGCTGCCATGGCCAAGCTGTTCGCCAGCGAGATGGCCGAGCGCGTTTGCAGTGCCGCCATCCAGACGCTGGGCGGCTATGGCTACGTCAGCGACTTTCCGCTGGAACGCATCTACCGAGATGTGCGTGTCTGCCAGATTTATGAAGGCACGTCAGACGTGCAGAAGATCATCATCCAAAGGTCGCTGGCGGGCTGAGCGCCGGGGCAGCGACCCGCGTAGCGGCGGAGCGTGGGGGCAACACCTTACTCTTGCCGGAACTCGAATTCGATTTGCGTCGTGCGGTCGGCCAGCAGGGGCTCGAACCGCCATTGGGCAATGGCCTGCATCGCAGACCGGTTCAGTCGGCGGTCACTGCCGGCAAGCACGGTTGGGGTCGCCACGGTTCCGTCCCGCTGCACGGTGAAGCCCAACTGCACCTTGGCGTTAAAGACCTCATCGCGCATTTCCCGCGGAATAGTCGGCTCCACGACAAAGACGGGGCGCAAGGGCTTGGCGGTCTCCGCTGCAATCTCAGGCTCTGGCGTTGCGGGCGCCGCCACGGCGACAACTGGCGGTGCTGGCTGCTGCTGTTGTTGTGTGTCTGTGCCGGGCAGGGCAGCCGCAGGTGCCGCGTCGGCCATGGCGGGCGCTGGGCTTGATTCCGCAGGCGGCTTGTTGGCGTCGGGCTTCTTGACGACCAGCGGCGGTGGCTGTTCGGCCTTGGGGCGCGCCTTGGCCGGGTCGACCTTTTTGGGCTGCTCGGCAAAGTACTTGATCCACTTGTAGACGTTGTCCGACTGCTGTTGCGAACGCTCCTGAGCCTTGTCGGTGCTGGCCGCGGTTTGCGCCAACGCGGGCCATGCAGCGAGGGCGATGCAGCCAGCGATGCTCCAAGCCAACGCTGCGGTGGCCAGATGGCGCGGCGAGTTGCCACCGGAATGGAGGGGAGCGGAAGTGGAAGTCGGCAACATGTCCTGGTGCGGGAAGATCAGCAAACAATACGGGGGGCTATTGTGCGTTGAATGCGATTTCCACCTGCACGGTGCGCGGAATGCGCACGGGCTCAAACACCCACTTGGCAACGGCATCGGTTGCCGGCTTGCCCAGCTTGCGGTTGGTGTAACTGACTACGGTGGGTTCGGCCACGGTGCCGTCGGTCTGCACCGTAAAGCTGACGACCACTTTGCCATGCGAAATCACGGTGCGCAGGTCCCGTGGGAATTCAGGTTGGGCTTGGGAAATGATTTTCAGATCGGCATCCAACTCCTCGCTGGTTTCGGCAACCGGTGCGGGCGCCGGCGCGGCGGCGGTGACAGCGGCCACAGGGGCACTGGCCACGGGGGTCACATTGTTGTTACCGGCAGGTGCTGGCTGGGGTGCTGCTGCCTCTGCAGGCGCAGTGGCTGCTGGTGTGCTAGCCTGTTGCGGGCGCTCGGTGGTGCCAGCTGGGGCTGTCGTTGTGGCCTGGGCGTCGGGTTTGCGTACCGGGGCAGCGGCTGGCGCTGCGGGCTTGGGCTTGGGTGCATCCGCCGTGGGTTTGCGCTGGGCATCGCCCTGGATCTTGATCCAGCGGAACACGCTGTAGGCAGGGTCTTCGGTGCGGTTGTTGGTCGTGCTGTTCGCAGGTGCCGCTGGTGTTTGCGCCCATAGGGGCGTGGCGACGAACGCCGTGCAGACCAAGGCCGCACACATGCCCAGGCGCATTACCGCGGGCATATCTGCCGCGGGCGCACCCGTCTGGGGGGTTACAAAGAAAACGGGTGGAGGGAACAACGCATGTCCTGTTCTGGAAAAATAACTCTGGCGCAGGGTGCAAAAAAATGCGCCCGGTTAGTATCACGGCAAAGCCAAGCGGCAACAATGGGGCTAACCCCGAGCAGAGGAGAGCAATAAATATGCCCATTACGACATCGTCACGCCAACTGGTGGACCAGGCCATGGCGCATATCCGCACGTATACGGTGGCCGACGTCTTGCCCCGGCTGAACGACCCCAAGACCCAGTTGGTCGATATCCGCGATATTCGCGAACTGGCCGACGGCACGGTGGTCGGGGCCTTCCATGCTCCGCGCGGCATGCTGGAGTTTTGGGTGGACCCGGCCTCGCCCTATTTCAAGCCCATCCTGGGCGACGAGAGCAAGGAATACATCCTGTTTTGCGGTGCCGGGTGGCGCAGTGCGCTGACGACCAAGACCTTGCAGGACATGGGCATGACCAATGTGGCGCACATCGAGGGCGGTTATACCGAGTGGGTCAAGCAGGGCGGTCCCACCGAGACACTGGAGGCCCAAAAGGCCCGAAGGGCCGCTTCGAAAACCTAAGCCTTCGCTCCAGAGGCCGATACGGCCCGCAGGCAAAAGGCCTGGATGGCGGAAATCAATTCTTCGGCCGGTAAGTCCGGCTTGTCTGACGCCGTCCACGACAGCGGCCCCACCATGGATTCGGCAATCACCCCCACCAGCGCAGCCGCGCTGACGGTGGGCAATTGGGGTGCAAATGCGCCGTTGGCAACACCTTCTGCTACTAAATCCACAAACACAGTGGCATAGGCCTGGCGGTAGCGCAGACGCTGGGCATCCACCAACGCGTCCACGGGTTCGGCGATCAGTGCAAAGGCCAGCCGTGGGTTGCGCAGGGCGCGCAGTGCAAAGGCTTGCACCGTGTGCAGCAGGCGCTCGCTCGGCGTGCCGGGGCCTGAAGCCATGGCGCGCACCATGGCCACTTCTTTTTCGGTGGCGATACCAAAGACCTCGGCGCACAAATGCGCCTTGGACTCGAAGTGCTTGTAGACAGCCCCGGTGGCGATGCCAGCCCTGGCCGCTACAGCCACCACCGTCAATGCGGCAAAGCCGCCCTCGCTGACCAGGGCTAATGCGGCGTCCAGCAGCCTTTGTCGGATTTCGGCTTTGCGTGCCTCGGTTTTTTCAGTGGGCCGGTAAGCCATGGGTGGGGGAGCCTGCAGGATTGGTGAACAGGTGCCACTGTAGCGCAACCGTGGTGGCAGGCCCCGGTCTGTGCACCAGCGGATTGACGTTGGCCTGGCGTTGTGGTGTACTTTTGGGAATATGTGAATTTGAATTCACAGGTTTCATTAACCATAGTCCACAGTTGCCCGGCCCGCTGTGGCACAGGGAGAATCCAAGCATGCAGCCAACCACGACCGAAGCCACCGCCGCTGCCATTGCCTACGGGCATTTGGCCGAAACCCATGTTGTCACCAACCAGCCGCCGCCCCTTTGCGACTACAACGCCTACCAGCAGGACATCGCCCTGCGCGAGGCCGTGGCGCGCGAAGGCGCAGGCTGGGCCGAGCCGGAGCTGCAGGCTTTTGGCGCGCTGACCGGTAGCCGCGAGCTGATTGAGCTGGGCTTTCAGGCCAACGAAAACAAGCCGGTGCTCTATACGCACGACAACTATGGCCACCGTGTCGACGAGGTGCGCTTCCACCCGGCCTACCACCGGCTGATGCAGATATCCATGGAGCACGGCCTGCACGCCGCGCACTGGCGCATGCCCCAAAGCGGCGCCCATGTGGCCCGCGCTGCCATGTGCTACCTGCAAAACCAGGTCGAAGCGGCGCATGGCTGCCCGGTGACGATGACGTCGGCCGTCGTGCCCGCGTTGCAAGAGCAGCCCGACCTGGCGGCCCAATGGCTGCCCAAGATCACGGCCCTGCAATACGACCACCGCAACATCCCCATGGAGCAGAAGTCCGCCATCACCGTGGGCATGGCCATGACCGAAAAACAGGGCGGCTCGGACGTGCGTGCCAACACGCTGCGCGCCCACGCTTTGGGCGCCAGCGGACCGGGCCAGACCTATGCACTGGTCGGCCACAAGTATTTCGTGTCGGCGCCCATGAGCGACGCCTTCCTAGTGCTGGCCCAGGCGCCCGATGGCCTGTCCTGCTTCTGGCTACCGCGTTGGCAGGCCGACGGCCGCAAGAACCCCATGCAGATCCAGCGCCTGAAGAACAAGATGGGCAATGTGGCCAATGCATCCTGCGAGACCGAGCTGCGCGGCGCCTATGCGCAGATGGTGGGCGGCGAGGGTCGCGGCATCGTCACCATTTTGAAGATGGTCACGATGACACGCTTTGACTGCATGGTAGGGTCCAGCGCCGGCATGCGCCAGGCCGTGGCCCAGGCTTTGCACCATTGCAGCCATCGCTCAGCCTTTGGCAAGCGTCTGGCCGAGCAGCCGCTGATGCAAAACGTGCTGGCCGATCTGGTGGTGGAAAATGAAGCCGCACTGGCCATGACCATGCGCATCGCCAAGGCGCTGGACGCAGGCGAGACCAGCGAGCACGAAAAAATGCTGGTACGCGTAGGCACCGCGGTCGGCAAATACTGGATCTGCAAACGCACACCAGCCCACGCTTACGAAGCCATGGAATGCATAGGCGGCAGCGGCGTCATGGAAGACTGCATCATGCCCCGCCTGTTCCGCGAATCCCCGGTCAACTCCATCTGGGAAGGCAGCGGCAATGTGCAGTGCCTGGACATGCTGCGCGCCATGGGCCGCAACCCCGGCTCGGTCGACGCCTACATGGACGAAGTGCAACTCGCCGCCGGCACCGACCGCCGCCTGGACCAGTACGTGGCCCGCCTGGGCAGCGAATTGCTGGACCCTTCCGCCATCGAGTACCGCGCACGCAGCGTCGTCGAAAAAATGGCACTGGCCTTGCAGGGCTCGCTACTGGTGCGCTTTGGCAACCACGCCGTGGCCGATGCCTTCTGCGCCTCGCGCCTGGGTGAGCACAGCAGCGGACTCACCTTTGGCGCGATGCCCCGAGGGCTGGATTGCGCGGCGATTATTGAGCGGGCTACGCCGCGCTTGTAGGCTCGGCTCCGGTGCTTTAGTTACAAAGAACAGAGAGACAAGCTCCTGTAGTTCTCGGTCTAGGCTAAATCCGTTGGTTATTGCTGCGTTGCTTAGCCCTGCGGCGGCGTGCTATCTCACCCATTAGCCCCAGGCCAACCAGCATCATCGCGTATGTTGCCGGCTCCGGAACCGCTGCAGTAGGGGATAACAGAAAACCGTGTGTTACTCCAGTATGCATGTTCTTTGCATCGCCTACGATCAAGCCAGAGTCATTGATATCCCTGGCACTGACAAGGACCCAACCTGCTTCGACGTCACTGAGAGACAAAAAGCTGTTGAGGTCAGTTGCCGTGTGGCCATTCCACAATGTGGCGCGCATTCCTCCACCGTAGCCGAAGGTGGCGGCGTCGCCAACCACTTGTCCCGCATTGTTGATAGCGTAGGCTGTGCTGTAGCCACCACCCAGCGTACCAAGGTCTATTGCCGTTCCAGCACTCCAAAGCGTAGCGTGAAAACCCAGATCGCCGAATATTTGAGAGTCTCCCACCACCTGCCCAATGTCATTGATGGAGTGGGCGGAACTATTGCTTCCACCCACCGTACCCAAATCAATAGCGGTACCTTCGCTCCAAAGCGTAGCGCGTCCTCTGACATTGCCAGCGGTAGTGGCGAATCCTGCAATTTGCCCCTTGTCGTTAATGTCATACGCTTGGCTATATGCACCACCCAGTGTGCCAAGATCGGTAGCGGTGTTGCCGCTCCAAAGCGCAGCGTGCCAGAGATGATCCGTGGTGGCGGAATAGCCGACGACTTGCCCCGCACTATTGATACTTGAGGCGTAGCTGCTGGGTCCATACATCTCAGTGGAAGTGCTTAGCGTGCCAAGGTCGGTTCGACCGTTGGCGTTCCATACGGTGGCATGCCACTGACTAGGTGGGGTGAACAAGGACGTCCCCGCCACTTGGCCAGCATTGTTGATACTCGTGGCATTGCTGTTTGCTAAAAAAGGTGCTCCCAGGTCGATGGCAGTTCTATTGCTCCATACGGTCGCATGGTCGGTCTGGCCTGCAATGCTGGAATATCCGGCAACTTGGCCAACACTGTTGATTCCACGCGCAAAACTACTTCTCCCGCCAGGCGCAGCTAGGTCCGTGAAGGTATAAGAGGTTGCTTGTGCTTGGCTAACGCATACGAGCAAAATTGCAGATGCAAATATGTTCAGTTTCGACTTCATCTTTGTGTATTTGGAGTTGTGAACGCAATCGCATGAACCCATCCCTATGCAAATTGCGCGGATTGATTCTATGGGCATTGATCAGTTGAACTTGCCAATTAGTGGCGCATGTTGTGTCGTGGTCACGCTCCTCAATGTAGGCGCGAGCAGAATTGCCATCCGCGTTCGATAAGCAACTGTACATGTCACCCCACTGATACAACGCATTCCATCCACCCCCATCTGTGCCTTGGCGGCAAGCGCTTCGCCTCCTACAGTCAAGCCATTGACCAAGGAGCCTGTGCCAAATGTGGACCGATTTACTGCCGTTGATGACCTACTGCTTTGTGATGTCCAGCACACCGGGGCCGAACAATGTGATGCTCGCCACCTCGGGCGCCATGTTTGGCTACCGTCGCGCGCTGCCGCAAATCTTTGGCACCAACAGCGGTGTGGCGGTGCAGACCTTCATCACCTGCCTGGGGCTGGGCAGCCTGTTCGTGGCCTTCCCGGTTCTGCACCAGATTCTGCGGGTGACCGGGGCGCTGTACCTGGTCTTCCTGGCCTGGAAGTTGAGCGCCAGTTCCCTGGGCGAGGCGCGCGAGACCAAGCCGCTGAGCTTTACCCAGGCCGCACTATTCCAGGCCGTCAATCCCAAGAGCTGGGTGAAGGCGATCACGCTGGCCTCCGTCTTCATGCCCGTGGGTCTGAGCGCTCCAGTGGGGGCGCTGCTGGTGGCCGTGGTAGGGCTGGTCATCGGCTTCCCCAGCGCGTCCATGTGGGCCCTGTTTGGCGTGGCCATTCGTCGCCTGCTGACGGACCCCTTCAAACGGCGCATTTTCAACCTGACCATGGGGGCCATGTTGGTGGTGCTGGCGGTCAGCTTTCTGCTGTAACCTTGGCGTGTGTTTTCCCTTGACCGCAACGCCCCAACCGCACTGGCCGACCAGATTGAGCTGCGCCTGCGCGAGCTGATCGCGGCCGGCCAACTGCCCTGCGCTGCGCGGCTGCCGTCGATACGCCAATTGGCTGCGCAGTTGGCAGTCAGCCCCAACACCGTGGTCACCGCCTATGACCGCTTGATGGCCTTGGGCTTGATTGAATCACGCGGCACCGCCGGCTACTTTGTTTGCGAGACACGCCGCAGTGCGTTGCCCGATGCCGCGGCATTGGAGGCCGGTGAGGAACAAGAGGGCGTGTGGCTGGCCCAGCAAGCCAACGACCAGCGGGCCGGCGTGCTCTTGGCCAGCAGCGGTGCGCTGCCGCCTGCGTGGCTGGAGGACGCTGTGCCCGCAGCCGCCGTGCAGCGCGGCCTGGCCCGCGCCACCGCCGGCATGGCCTCGCGCTGCCCGCCGCAAGGCCTGCCCGAGCTGCGCGAACGCATTGCCATGGTTATCCGCGGCGTGGGCATTGCCGTGGATGCCGGGCGCATCCTCACCACCTACGGCGGCACGCACGCCATCGACCTGATCTGCCGCGCCTTCTTGCAACCCGGCGACACGGTGCTGGTGGAAGACCCTGGCTACTTCTTGATGTTCGACCGGCTGCGCAAGGACGGTGTGCGCATCGTCTCCATTGCGCGCCGCCCCGATGGCTTGGACCTGGAGCAATTGGAGGCCGCCTGCAGCGAGCACCGGCCACGCCTGCTCTTCATCCAGACCGTGCTGCACAACCCCACGGGCTGGAGCAGCTCGGCCGCCAACCTGCACAAGGTGCTGGTGCTGGCGCAGCAGTATGGTTTCTTGATCGCCGAAGACGATGTACATGGTCACTTCCACCCCGGCCACGCCATGCGGCTGGCCAGCCTGGCGGGATTGGACCGCGTCATCTACTACTCGAGCTTCTGCAAGGCACTCAGCCCGGCACTGCGCGTGGGCTATATGGCGGCCGACCACTCGCTGCTGAAGGCGCTGATGCGTGAAAAAATTTATTCGGTACTGACAACACCGGCGCTGAACGAAAACGTGATGTTGGAAATCTTGGCCGCCGGTCGCTGGCGCAAGCACCTGGACCGCCTGAACGCCAAGCTGCTGGCTGCCCGCCATGCCAGCGCGCGCCAGTTGACCGATGCCGGCCTGGTGCTGGACCATCCTGGCGAAGGCGGCCTGTTCCTGTGGGCATCTGTGCCGGACCATGTGGACCTGAACCTGCTGGTGCAAGACGCCTACCGTAACAAGATACTGCTGGTGCGCGGCGCCACCTTTAGCGCCGACAACCCCAACGATGCGCACATTCGCTTCAATGTCGCCTTCAGCCAGCAAACGCGGCTGGCCGACTACCTGCGTGAACGCCTGCAATCCCTGGCGGGTGTGCGGGCCACGCTGGCGCGGGTTGGCACGGTGGGCCCGGGCGCGGTGCCCCGCGCCTGACGCGCCGGAGTGTTGGCAGGCCCCGAAAAGGCGTGTATATACCTAAATTGGGGTTGTTTGGTATGCCGATGACGGCGTTACACATAAAAATGGCCGCTAGCCCTCGTTGGATATACCTATTTCGCTATCAAATGTGAAGCATTGCTTGATTCGACTGGGGCAGAGCGCACGCCACACCCCGCGTTTGGTTAATATCCAGACACACCATGCAAGCCGTTCCCGAACACTTCGAATTCCCCAGCGACCGCGCCGAGTTTCGCGTGGCGGCGGGTGGGCGCGCGGGGGTCGAGCTGTACCGGGCGCACATCGTGCGCCATGCTTTCGAGCCACACACCCACGACGCCTATGGCTTTGGTGTCATCGAGCAGGGCGTGGAGCGCTTCCGCTACAAAGGCAGCGACCACCTGGCTCCGCCCGATTCCATCGTGCTGATGCACCCCGACGTGCTGCACACCGGGCGCGCCGAGACGGCCGGCGGTTGGCGCTACCGCATGATCTACATCGAGCCCACGGTGCTGGCCGACATCGCTGGCGAGCCGGGCTGGTGGTTTGACGAGGCCGTCGTCGAACGTGACCGGCCCCGCGCCCAGCATCTGGCGCGCCTGCTGGAGGCGCTGTGGCAGACCCCCGATGACCCGCTGGCCTTCGACAGCCTGCTGGCCCAATTGGTCGCCGGCGTGCGCCCGCTGGCCCGCCAGCAGCCCGGCGCACCGCAGCGGCCGGTGCGACGCTTTACCGAGGTGCTGGACTACATGCAGGCCCATCTGGGTGACCGCATCGTGCTGGAGGACCTGGCTGCCGTGGCGGGCTTGAGCTCCTTCCATTTCTTGCGCCAATTCCAGGTGCAATACCACGTGACACCGCACCAGATGCTGATGGCGCGGCGCCTGTATGCGGCCAAGCAGTGGCTGGCCCAGGGCATGGCGCCCGCGCAGGTGGCGGCCATGGCGGGGCTGACGGACCAGGCCCACCTGACACGCGCCTTTGGCCGCCGTTATGGCGTATCTCCCGCGCGCTACCAGCGCCAAGTTGCTCCGTAGTCTGGGCGGCGGAGCGTTCTGCTCCGTGTCCTCCGCCCGCTGCGCGGGCTCCCCCTTTACCTGCGCAGAACGCCCCGCCGCCCAGACTACTCCTTTGCTCTTGCAGCAATCTCGTACAAGACGCGCCCATCCTTTTGGCGCGACACTGCCAGCCTTACATAGAAATGTAGAAAGAGGGGCGGTTGTTCATGTTGGCAGGTGTTGCGTTTGCGCTGGCGGCGGGGGTGATGTGGGGTTTGGTGTTTGTCGGGCCTCTGATCGTGCCGGAATACCCGGCCGCGCTGCAGGTCTGCGGCCGCTACCTGGCTTTTGGCTTGATCGCACTCCCGTTGGCGTGGCTGGACCGTGCGGAATTGCGGCGCATGACCCGCTCCGATTGGCTGGAGGCGCTCAAGCTCGCCGCCATCGGCAATGTGCTGTACTACCTGTGCCTGGCCAGCGCCATCCAGCGCGCCGGCGGTCCGTTGCCCACCATGCTGATCGGCACCTTGCCGGTGGTGATTGCCATCTGCGCCAACCTACGCAACCACCAGCGCGACGGCCGTCTGCCCTGGGCGCGCCTGGCGCCTTGCCTGGCCGTGATGCTGGCGGGCATTGCCTGCGTGAACCAGGTCGAGCTGGCGGCCTTGGCCGCCGAGCCCGCCGCCGACTACGCACGTTATGCCAGCGGCGCCCTGTTGGGAGTTGGTGCGGTTGCCTGCTGGACCTGGTACCCGCTGCGCAATGCCGACTGGCTGCGCGACCATCCCGGGCGCAAGCCCCGCGCCTGGGCCACGGCGCAGGGCTTGGCCACACTGCCTTTGGCGCTGGTGGGGTACGTGGCTTTCTGGGGCTGGTCCGCAGCAACACAGGACAGCTTCCCCATGCCTTTCGGTCCCCGGCCTTGGGTCTTTGTGGGCTTGATGCTGGCGATTGGCCTGTTTGCCTCGTGGCTGGGCACGCGCTGCTGGAACGAGGCCAGCCAGCGCCTGCCCACGGCGCTGGTGGGCCAGTTGATCGTGTTTGAAACGCTGTCGGCGCTGACCTATGCCTACCTGCTGCGCGGCCAGTGGCCCCAGCCGCTGACCATTGCGGGCATCGTGCTGCTGCTGGTGGGTGTGCTATGGGCGGTGCGCATCAAGCCCGAGCGAACGCAGTTGGTGGAGAGCACCGCTTCCTGACGTGGTATTTGGAAATTTAACCGCTAGCCACCGTCAATATTACGTAATGCGCTATTAAATACAGAGCATTCGCGCGCTACGTCCGGTTCAGGGCCGGATGTCAGGCGCGGGTGTCGTGGGCACACCCTGGTCCAGCGCGGCTTGGTGCTGCACCGCCAGTGCCCGCTGGAACGCAGGCCGGGCCTGCAGGCGCGCCCAGTAGGCCGCCACCGCGGGGGTGAACTGGGCGCTCAGGCCCAGGTGGTTGGCCAGCATCAGTGCATAGGCGACTGCGATATCGGCAGCGGTGAAACGCCCTGCGCAGAGGTGGTCTTGCTGTTGCACGACTGCGTCGACGGCGCGCAGCCGGGCCAAGAACCAGCGACTGTAGTCTTCGGCCACCTGGGGCTGCTTGCGTTCGGCGGGTTCGAAGTGGGTGTAGCGCAGTACCAGGGTTTGCGGGAAGGTCAGCGTGGCGTCGCTCATGTGCAGCCAGTTCAGGTAGGTGCCGTAGGCGGGTTCGTCCATCGCCACATTCAGATTTCCGGGGCTGTGCCGCGTGGCCAGGTATTCGCAGATGGCGGCGGACTCGGTCATGCGGGTCTCGCCCTCCACCAACAGCGGCACCGTGCCCAGCGGGTTTTCTTGCAGGTAGGCCTTCGCCAGCGCACGGGGCGGGAAGGGCAGCATTTTCAGCTCGTAAGGCAGCCCCAGTTCCTCCAATAGCCACAGGGGGCGAAAGGAGCGGGCGCTGACGCAGTGGTAGAGGGTGATCATGGGAATAGCCTAATTGCGTTTCTTGAGGGCGCGCAGGTCGTGCATACCGGGCAGCGTGCGCGGGTCCTGGCCTTCGGGGAAGATGCGGTGCTTCTGGATTTTCTGCGTGCCAGTGGTCGGGATTTCGGCAGCGAACCACAGCCAGCCGGGCGCCTTGTAGTAGGCCAGGTTGGCATGGCAGAAGTCGAACAGGGTGTGGGCGGTGTCCACCGTCTCGTTGCCTTGACGGTCCTTCAGTACGATGCAGGCCAGCACCTCTTCCTCGCGCACGTCATCGGGCAAAGCCATGACCGCCACATTGGCGACCAGCGGGTGTGTCAGTAGCAGGGCCTCCACCTCGGCGGCGGCAATGTTCTCGCCAGAGCGGCGGATGATGTTCTTGCGCCGGTCCATGAAGTGCAGCATGCCGTCAGCTGAACGGGTCACGATGTCCCCGGTATGGAACCAGCCGCCGCGCCACGCATCCTCGGTGGCGGCGGGGTTGTCCAGATAGCCGCTGAAGAAGTGCCGGCGCGGAGTGGCTTCGGAGTGGCGGATGACCAACTCGCCCGGCGTGCCGTCTGCCACCACTTGGCCAGTCTCGTCCATCACGCAGGCATCCAGCCCGGGCCGTGCGCGGCCAAATGCGCGGGTGCCCACCTGGCGCGGCGCATGGTTGTCGCACAGCGGGCGAACCATCTCGGTCATGCCCCACAGTTCCAGCAGCGGGAAGCCATAGCGTTCTTCAAACACCGCGTGCAGTTGCGGCTCCACCCCCGCGCCGTAGCCAAAGCGCACGCAGTGGGCGCGTTCCAGCGGGCTCACCGGTTGCGACAACAGCATCGGCACGACCACGCCCAGGTAGTGCACGATGGTGGCGCGGCTGTCCACCACCTCCGTCCACCAGCGGCTGGGCTGGAAACGGTCGGTCTGCACCTGGCAGCCGCCGCTGAGCAACATGCAATAGAACGACAGGATGGACGCGTTGACATGGAACAGCGGCAGCGGGTTATACAGCCGCTCCTGCCCTTCGCGCACCGTGCCCAGGCCGCCCTGGTGGGCGTACCAGTGGCCGGCGGCCAGCTCGTAGGTGTGGGACAGCACGCAGCCCTTGGGTTGGCCGGTGGTTCCGGAGGTGTAGAGGATGCTGGCAGGGGTGTCGCCGGTGGGTGTGCCCGCCTGGGCGGGCGTGGCGGGTGCGGTCAGCGGCGTGTTGGCGAAATCTTCCAGCAATGCAACCGAAACTTGGTGCTGCGTCAAAGCCAGCGCAGCTTGCACCGCATCGTTGCGGCTTGCCAATGCCACGATCAGATCCACCTTGGCATGGTCCACCACATAGGCCAGTTCACGCGGCCGGTAATCCGGGTTGATGGGCACGCAGCACACGCCTATTGCATTGAGCGCCAGCTTGTGCAACATGTGCTCGGGGCGGCTCTCCAGGAATAGGCCCACGCGGTTGCCTAGCCCGTAGCCTGCGGCACGGTATTGCGCTATGAGTTCGCGGACGGTGTCGGCCGCTTCGGCGTAGCTGATCTCGCGGCCCGCAGGGTCGTAGCGCCGTGCCGGGTTGGCGGGCACGGCCAACAGGCTATTGGATGCATAGCGTTCCGCAGCTTGGAAGAACGCTACGCCTATCGTCGTGGAGTCGTCAATGGCAATCATCATCGTCATGGTTTTTGCAGTCTACAAACAGCAGGGATGCCGCGTGTGCCATGAAGGGGACAAATCATGCCAAGGAGGAGTTGTTGGTGTGGCGCGGTGGTGATGGCAGGCAAGCTCCTGTTTTGCGAGAGGACGGCCGTGATTGGACATCTTTCAGCCATCGGTACAGAAGCTAAAGTAGCGGCTTCTTGATCATCCTTCACGCGGGGCGGTGGTCCAGTTGCAGGGCGCAGCCGACAGCGGCTGTTGCGTGTCAATCCGCATTAACCGTAGGTGCCACTTCAGATGCTGCGCTCGTTCATCCCCATCGTGTACATCCGCATTTCAGCCGAGCGTCTGACCGTGACCAATGCACGGAGCGGCGAGTCTGTGTCAGAGGTGCCTGAGCTTGCCATAGCCAAGAATCCGGAGAGGGTTCTGGCCGCTGGCTCAGCCGCCCGCTCAGCCGCAGCGAATGCGCAAGCCGTTGTCGTCAACCCGTTCGCCCATCCCAGGTCGCTGGTTTCTGACTTCACGTCGGCGCAGCAATTGCTGAAGCTGTTCGTACGGCGGCTCTTTGGCAAGCCTTGGTTTTTGCCGAGCCCGCGAATCGTCATCCATCCCTTGGGTGATCCTGAAGGGGGCTTTACGCAGGTCGAACGCCGCGCATTTCGGGAAATGGCGCTTGGAGCTGGTGGTGCCAACGTCGTGGTGTGGATGGGGAGAGAGCTGACCAATGAAGAAGTCGTAGACGGCGCTTTTCCTGCAGGCGGTGTCGCAGAATAAGCTTGCACGTCGCCTAGGGATGCGTGGCTTCACTCCGTCGGCACTGCCTGTCTGCGAAACTCCGCCGGCGATAGCCCAGTCCAGCCTTTAAACGCCCGGATAAAACTCTTCTCATTGCGAAAGCCCGCCGCCTCGGCCACCTGCTTGATCGGTCGCTCGGTGCGGTGCAATAGTTCGATGGCTCGACCTTGGCGTACCTCGTCTTTCAGACCTTGTAGCGTCGCACCCTCGTCCTTCAGCTGGCGGTGCAGCGTGCGGGGCGACACGTTCAGCAGAGTCGCCAATGCCTCCGCACTATGGGTTTGCTGCGCATGGCTGGCCAGCGTCTGGCGCACGCGCTGCACTAGCAGGCGGTCGCGGCGGTATTGCAGCACGGTCAGCGGTAGGGCGTGTTGCAGCATTTGTTGCAGCGCCTTTTCGTCGCGGCGCAGCGGCAGCTTCAGATATTGGGCGTCAAACCGAATGCTGGCCGGGCCGCTGTCGAAGCTGGTAGGGCCGGAGAACAAGACGGCGTAGGCGCTTGCGTGTGCAGGTGCTCCAAATGGAAATTGCGCCCCCAGCAATGCAATGCGCGAATCCACTAACCAGCAGGCCAGACCGTGGATGTTGCGAAGCACGGAAACCAGGCAGAACTCGCGCATAGGTGCAGGAAGGCTGTGTGGCTGGGGATTCTGCGTAGGTAAAGGAGGAGCCCGCAAAGCGGGCGGGGGACACGGAGCAGAGTCCCCAGCCACACGGTCTTCCCGTGTCCCAAAGTGCTCCGCAATTCGGACAGTCGCCACGTCGCCCGCAATCTCAAGCGACAGCGCAATGTCCGGAGCAATCAACCCGTGGTGTCGGCACCAACGGGAAATCGCCACCCCCAAGGTCGGCGCGCTGATGGAAGCCCGCGCCAGCATGCCGTAGCTACCCCAGGGCAGGCGCCGGCTGAACCAGCCCAAGGCCTCGTCGTCCAGCTCCTGCATCGCGGCTCCCGATAGCGTTTCCATCTGCCAAGCGGTGATGCGCGCATCGGGCTTGTTGATTTGTTCTGGCGCAATCTGTGCCTGGCGCAGGGCCTGGGCCGGTTCCTTGCCATAGCGTCGGTAGGCGGCCACAATGGCGCGCACAAAGGCCATGGGCGTAGCGGCAATGGGAGATGATGCAACCATGCCCTAAGTGTGCCGCAGTTTTTAAGCGGTGGCGCGATTTGCAACCTTTATGACCTGCGCGACCTGCCCCACCCGGCTGAAAATGCAAGCTGAATCCTGAAACCTTCTACTGGAACTCCCATGCCCATTCTGGAGACCCAACTCAACGCCCGCTCGGCCGACTTCGTCGCCAACGCCAACGCCATGCGCGCGCTGGTGGCTGATCTGAACGCGCAGACCGACAAGGCCGCCATGGGCGGTGGCGACGCCGCCCGCGCCAAGCACACGGCCCGCGGCAAGCTGCTGCCGCGTGACCGCGTGCACAACCTGTTGGACCCGGGCACGCCGTTCCTGGAGCTGTCGCCGCTGGCCGCCATGGGCATGTACCCGGACCGCGACGGCAGCGACAGCGCGCCCTGCGCCGGTGTGATTGCCGGTATCGGCCGCGTGTCGGGTGTGGACTGCATGATTGTGTGCAACGACGCCACGGTCAAGGGCGGCACTTACTACCCCGTCACCGTCAAAAAGCATTTGCGCGCGCAAGAGATCGCCCAGCAAAACCGCCTGCCCTGCATCTATCTGGTGGACTCTGGCGGCGCCAACCTGCCCAACCAGGACGAAGTCTTCCCCGACCGCGACCACTTTGGCCGCATCTTCTTCAACCAGGCCAACATGAGCGCCGAGGGCATTGCCCAGATCGCCGTCGTCATGGGTTCGTGCACGGCTGGTGGCGCCTATGTGCCGGCCATGAGCGACGAGACCATCATCGTCAAGAACCAGGGCACGATCTTTCTGGGCGGCCCGCCATTGGTGAAGGCGGCCACGGGTGAGGTAGTGACGGCGGAAGACCTGGGCGGTGGTGATGTGCACACGCGGCTCAGTGGCGTGGCCGACCATCTGGCGCAGAACGATTTGCATGCCCTGTCCATCGCCCGCACCGCGGTGGCCAACCTCAACCAGAAGAAGGCGCTAGCCCCCGCACTCAAAGCGCCTGTTGCTCCTAAATTCGCAGCAGAAGAGTTGTACGGTGTGATCCCCACCGACACCCGCAAGCCCTTTGACGTGCGCGAGATCATCGCCCGCATCGTCGACGGCTCGGAGTTCCACGAGTTCAAGCCCCGCTTTGGCACCACGCTGGTCACTGGCTTTGCGCACATCGAAGGCATGCCGGTGGGCATCATCGCCAACAACGGCATTCTGTTCAGCGAATCGGCGCTCAAGGGCGCGCACTTCATCGAGCTGTGCTGCCAGCGCAAGATCCCGCTGGTGTTCCTGCAGAACATCACTGGCTTCATGGTCGGCCGCAAATACGAGAACGAAGGCATCGCCCGCAACGGCGCCAAGATGGTCACGGCCGTGGCCACGGCCAATGTGCCTAAGTTCACCATCATCATCGGCGGCAGTTTTGGCGCCGGCAATTACGGCATGTGCGGCCGGGCCTACTCGCCCCGCTTCCTGTGGATGTGGCCCAACGCGCGCATCAGCGTCATGGGCGGCGAGCAGGCCGCCAGCGTGCTGGCCACCGTCAAACGCGACGGTATAGAAGGCAAGGGTGGGGCATGGAGTGTGGAGGAGGAGGAAGCCTTCAAGACCCCGATCCGCCGCCAGTACGAAGAGCAAGGCCACCCGTACTACGCAACTGCTAGGTTGTGGGACGACGGCATCATTGACCCGGCGGACACGCGCCGCGTGCTGGCCCTAGGCTTGAGCGCCACGCTGAACGCGCCGATCCCGGATGTGAAGTTTGGCGTGTTCCGGATGTAATGAGGATACCGACTATGTTTACCAAAATACTCATTGCAAACCGCGGCGAGATCGCCTGCCGCGTAGCCGCCACCGCACGCCGCCTGGCCATCAAAACAGTCGCGGTCTATTCCGACGCGGACGCAGGCGCCAAGCACGTGGCCGCCTGCGACGAGGCCATCCACATCGGTGGCAGCGCACCCAAGGACAGCTACCTGCGCTGGGAGCGCATCATCGAAGCCGCCAAGGCCACGGGAGCACAAGCCATCCACCCGGGTTATGGCTTTCTGAGTGAGAACGAAGACTTTGCCCAAGCCTGCGCCGCTGCTGGGTTGGTCTTCATCGGACCACCCGCATCCGCCATCAAGGACATGGGGCTCAAGGCCGAATCCAAACAGCTGATGGAAAAGGCTGGCGTGCCGCTGGTGCCCGGTTACCACGGTGCCGACCAGGACCCGGCGCTGCTGCAGCGCGAGGCGGACCGCATTGGCTACCCCGTGTTGATCAAGGCCAGCGCCGGCGGCGGTGGCAAGGGCATGCGCGCGGTAGACAAGGCCGAGGACTTTGCGGCAGCCTTGGCATCGTGCAAGCGCGAGGCCATCAACAGCTTTGGTGATGACGCGGTGCTGGTCGAGAAATACGTGCAGCGCCCGCGCCATATCGAGATCCAGGTGTTTGGCGACACGCACGGCAATTACGTGTACCTGTTCGAGCGCGATTGCTCGGTACAGCGCCGCCACCAGAAGGTCTTGGAAGAGGCCCCCGCACCCGGCATGACACCCGAACTGCGCGCCCGCATGGGCCAGGCAGCGGTGGAGGCAGCGCGTGCGGTGAAGTATGTGGGTGCGGGTACCGTGGAGTTCATCGTCGAGCAGCCCGGCGGCTACGAACACCCCGAGCAGATGAAGTTCTATTTCATGGAAATGAACACGCGCTTGCAGGTGGAGCACCCCGTCACCGAAGCCATCACCGGGCAAGACCTGGTGGAGTGGCAATTGCGTGTGGCATCTGGCGAGAAGCTGCCCTTGGCGCAGGACGAACTGAAGATCCACGGCCACGCCATCGAGGCCCGCATCTGCGCCGAAAACCCCGACAACAATTTCCTGCCCGCCACCGGCACCTTGCATGTCTATGGCCTGCCAGCCTGCACGACCTTTGAACGTGCCGACAACGCGGTGCGCGTGGACTCGGGCGTGCGCCAGGGCGACAGCATCAGCCCCTTCTACGACTCCATGGTGGCCAAGCTCATCGTGCATGGCGCAACGCGCGAGCAGGCGCTGGCGCGCTTGGACACGGCGCTGGCGCAGACCCATATCGTTGGCCTGACAACCAATGTGCAGTTCCTGCGCCATGTCACCACCAGCGCGTCCTTTGCGCAAGCCCAACTCGACACTGCCTTGATTCCGCGCGAATCGGCTGTGCTGTTCAAGCAGGAGAAGGTGGGCCTGCACATGGCCACCGCGGCCATGGTGGCGCAGACGCTGGTCAGCGAGCTGGCCCTGGCGACGAAGGCGGATGCCAGTGGCTGGATAGACCCTTGGGCACAGCGCGATGGCTGGCGCTCGCACGGTGCGTCCAACCGCGACTTCATGCTGGAGTTCCATGGCGAACCCCATACCGCGCGGTTCACCCGCTTGCACGATGGCGGTCTGCAGTTGTCTGTGGATGGCAACACCGCGGCCCTGCACTACACGCCACTGGCCGGCGGCGCGCTGGATGTGCGCTATGGCGACCTGCGTTCCACTGTGCACCTTTACAAAAATGGCGAGGTAGCCCACGTATTCACTGCACGTGGCGCTACACAAATCGTAGCAATCGATGCGTTGGCCCACTCCGGCGATGCCCATGCCGAAGCCGGCCGACTGACCGCGCCCATGCCCGGCAAGGTGGTGTCCTTCGCCGTCAAGGCCGGTGATGTGGTGAAGAAGGGGCAGGCCCTGGCTGTTATGGAAGCGATGAAGATGGAGCACACCATTGCCGCGCCGACCGATGGCACGGTGGCCGAGCTATTGTTCGCACCAGGTGACCAGGTGACCGAAGGTGCAGAGTTGCTGAAGCTGACCGCTGCGGCCTGACATGCGGATGCAGCTGCCTATCGCCACCGTCTACTAGACTGCGATCCTGTCTTCACCGGGATCACCAGCCATGCGCATCACCTTCTGCTGCACTGACACCGCGTCCGAGCCCTGGCTGCAAGGCCTGCGCGCGGCGCTGCCCGATGCCGATATCGCGTTGTGGTCGGCGGGCGCGCCGGCCGCGGACTACGGCGTAGTCTGGGCGCCGCCGCAACAGTTCTTTGACGAGCAGTCGCAACTGAAAGCTGTGTTCAATATTGGCGCCGGGGTCGATGCGCTGCTCAAACTTCGGTTGCCTGCCCACGCGCAGATCGTGCGGTTGGACGACGCCGGCATGTCGGTGCAAATGGCCGAGTATGTGTGCCACGCGGTCATCCGCCACTTCCGCGAGTTCGATGCGTATGAGGCCGATACCCGCCAGGGCAAATGGTCTTACCGCAAGCCACAGGCCCGGGCCGATTTTCCGGTCGGTGTCATGGGGCTGGGTGTGCTGGGTGCGCGTGTGGCCCGGGCATTGGGCAGCTTCGAATTCCCGGTCCATGGCTGGAGCCGGTCTCCAAAAACAGTGGAGGGCGTGCATTGCTTCTCGGGCACGCAGGGCTTCCAAGACTTTCTGGCCGCCAGCCGCGTGCTGGTCTGCCTGCTGCCCCTGACGCCGGACACACAGGGCATCATGAACCGCGGCACCTTGTCGCAACTGCAGGCCGGGGCCTATGTCATCAATGTCGCGCGTGGCGCCCATCTGGTGGAAGAGGACTTGCTGGCGCTGCTGGACAGCGGCCACATTGCCGGCGCCACGCTGGACGTGTTCCGCACCGAGCCCTTGCCTGCAGAGCATGCATTCTGGAAGCATCCGCGCATCACCGTCACGCCGCACACATCGGCCCGCACGTTACGCAGTGAGAGCATTGCGCAGATCGTTGGCAAGATGATGGCCTTGCAACGGGGCGAGCCTGTTGCCGGTATCGTGGACCGCGGCCAGGGCTATTGACGCCGTTGAAATAGGGTGACAGCGCCCCCGAATGGCAGTACCCTTCGCAGCACAAGAACCTCGCCCACGAGGGCCAATACCTGTTGGGATGCACCATGAATTTTCGTAATTTGCGCATTGGCCCCCGTCTGGGGATCGGGTTCGGAATCGTGTTGGCGATCCTGGTGGCCATGGTTTTGATTGGCAATTCGCTGAACGCATCCAACAAGGCCCAACTGGTGGCAGGCCTGTCCAACAGCGCCGACAAATCCGCGTTGGCCGGCACGATGAAAGGCAGCCTGCTGGAGATTGCCGTCGCCATGCGCAACATCGGGCTGACGGCCGATGTGCCCCTGATGCAAAAGGAAGAGGCCAAGGTCAAGGAACAACGCGCAAGCTATGTCGCGGCCCGTGACAAGCTCACGGCCCTGGGCTTGAACGATGCCGAGAAAAAGGTGCTCGACGAAATCACCAGGATAGACAAGACCACCGAGGGCCTGTTCAAAGAGGCCGTCGGCCAGGCGCTGGCCTTCAATACCGAGGGCTCGGCCAAGATCATCGTGAGCCAGATAGACCCGTTGTCGCAGCAACTGCTGGTGGAGATCAACAAACTGGTCGGCATCCAGGTGGCGGCGGGCAAAGAGGTGATGGACCGCTCCATTGCGGCCGACCGCTCGCTGACGCTGGTACTGCTGGCCTGCGGCCTGGTGGGGGTGGTGTTGGGTGCCGCCTGCGCCTGGCTGACCACACGTAGCATTACCGAGCCGCTCAAGGGCGCGGTGCGTGTAGCGCAGACGGTGGCGTCCGGTGAGCTGACCTCACGCGTGGAACTGAGCGGGCGCGATGAGGTCAGCGAATTGCTGGCAGCCCTCAAGGAGATGAACGACAGCCTGGCCAAGACCGTAGGCGAGGTGCGCCAGGGTACCGAGACCATCACCTCGGCTTCACAAGAAATTGCAGCCGGCAACCACGACCTGTCGGCCCGTACCGAGAACCAGGCCAGTTCGCTGGAAGAGACCGCCGCCGCGATGGAAGAGCTGACCGGCACCGTCAAACAAAACGCCGACAGCGCCCGCCAGGCCAACCAGTTGGTGGAGTCCGCATCCGCGGTGGCCGCGCAGGGCGGCCAGATCGTCACCCGCGTGGTCAGCACCATGGGCTCCATCAAGGCCAGCTCCAGCAAGATTGTGGACATCATTGGCGTCATCGACGGCATCGCGTTCCAGACCAATATCCTGGCGCTGAACGCGGCGGTGGAAGCCGCGCGGGCCGGTGAGCAGGGCCGCGGCTTTGCCGTGGTGGCCGCCGAGGTGCGCAGCCTGGCACAACGCAGCGCCAGTGCCGCCAAAGAGATCAAGTCGCTGATTGGTGACTCGGTGGACAAGGTCGATGCGGGCAGCAAGCTGGTGGACGAGGCCGGCCAGACCATGGGCGCCATCGTCACATCGGTTAAGCGCGTGGCCGACATCATGGGCGAGATCACCGTGGCCAGCCAGGAGCAAAGCGTGGGCATCGAAGAGGTCAACAAGGCCATCAGCCAGATGGATGAGATGACGCAGCAAAACGCGGCCCTGGTGGAGCAGGCGGCGGCCGCCGCATCCAGCATGCAGGAGCAAGCGCAAATGCTGCAGCGCGCGGTCAGCATCTTCAAGCTGGCCGAAGGTGAGGGCTTGGCCTTTGGCTCGGGCCGCAGTACTGCAGCGATTGGGTTCCAGCGCTAAAGGGTCCCAACTCCCACGCTTGCCACTGCGCGCGTATTGCCCTTGTGGCGGGTGTTGCGCAGGCTTTTTTGAGACAATTGCGCAGCAACCCCAACAAGGAATTCCATGGCTATACCCACCCGCGTCAAGCTTGTCGATGTCGGCCCGCGCGACGGTCTGCAGAACGAAAAACAACCGGTTCCCGCCGCCGTCAAGATTGAGTTGGTGCACCGTCTGCAGGATGCCGGTCTGACCGAGATCGAGGTCACCAGTTTTGTCTCGCCCAAGTGGGTACCGCAGATGGCCGACAA
Organism: Rhodoferax sp. GW821-FHT07G04; assembly: GCF_059418585.1. NCBI lineage: Bacteria > Pseudomonadati > Pseudomonadota > Betaproteobacteria > Burkholderiales > Comamonadaceae > Rhodoferax > Rhodoferax sp. GW821-FHT07G04. Next base: position 766,390 of record NZ_JBWKQD010000002.1, on the reverse strand, counting down.
CGCCGAGGTCATGGCCGGTGTGCAGCGCAAACCGGGTGTGCGCTACTCGGTGCTGACGCCCAATATGCAAGGCTTCGAAACTGCCCTGAAATCCAGTCCCGATGAGATTGTTGTGTTTGGCGCGGCCAGCGAAGCCTTCAGCCAAAAGAACATCAACTGCTCCATTGCCGAGAGCATCGAGCGCTTCCGCCCCGTGGTGCAGGCCGCGCTGGAAAAAGGGCTCACCGTGCGCGGCGCCATCTCGTGTGCTGTGGGCTGCCCCTATGAAGGCGAGATTGCCCCAGCGCGGGTGGAGATGGTGGCGCGGCTGATGCATGACCTGGGCGTGCAGCATGTGGGCGTGGCCGACACCATTGGTGTGGGGACCCCGCACAAGGTGCAAAAGGCGATGGAGGCCACGCTCAAGGTCTATGGTGTGGACCATATCTCGGGCCACTTCCACGACACCTATGGCATGGCCCTGGCCAATACGCTGGCCAGCCTGCAAATGGGCATCTGGAACTACGACACCTCGGTCGCAGGCCTGGGCGGTTGCCCCTATGCCAAGGGTGCGACCGGCAACGTGGCGTCGGAAGACGTGGTCTACCTGCTGCACGGCATGGGCATCGAGACCGGCATTGACCTGGACAAGCTGGTGGACGCCGGCAAATTCATCAGCGATTTTTTGCAACGCAAGCCCAATTCGCGCGCGGCGACTGCGTTGCTGAACAAACGATTGGGTTGAGCGCAGCATGGAATTGAACAACCTGCCTGAAGGCGTGCAGCGCGTGGCGGCTGCATTGAAGGCCAAGAACCACCCCCATCAGCCCGTCATGCTGGACGATGCCGCCCGTACCGCCCAGCAGGCAGCGGATGCGCTGGGCATCGCCGTGGGCCAGATCGCCAAGAGCATCATCTTCCGCCGCAAGGAAGACGATGTGGCCGTGCTGGTCATCACCTCGGGCGACCGGCGCGTGGACGAGAAAAAGGTCGAAGCCTTGGTGGGCCGCATAGGCCGTGCCGATGCCGACTTTGTGAAGACCAAGACCGGCTTCAGCATTGGCGGTGTGTCGCCCTTGGCCCATGCGCAGCCCCCAGTGACCCTGGTGGACCAGGAGCTGTTCCGCTTTGAAGAAATCTGGGCCGCGGCCGGCCATCCGCATGGCGTGTTCAAGCTGCACCCGCGCGATCTGGCCGTGTTGTCGGATGCGCCCACAGCCGATGTGACGCAGGTGGTGCCGACATGACGGTCGAATGGGATGCTACACAATCGATAGCGGTTCGCGCAGAACTGGTGAGGGCTATGGCCGAAGAAATTCCATCGCCCTGTGTGTCGGTGTGCCGCATGGACGCCCAGCGCACCTACTGCGAAGGCTGCCTGCGCAGCATCGACGAGATCCGCGTGTGGCGCGCCAGCAGCGATGCCGAGAAGAAGGCCATCTGGGCCCGCATTGCCGAGCGGGCCACCACGCTGAGCCCGGTAACGCCTTAGCCAACTGCCTGCGCTTGCCTATCCTATGAAACAGATCAGCTTCTACCTGGACTTCATCTCGCCTTATGCCTATCTGGCGTTTGAGGAGATGCCACAGGCCCTGGAGGGGCTGAGCTATTCGGTGACCTACAAGCCGCTGCTGTTTGCTGCTCTGCTGAAGCACCACGGGCAACTAGGGCCTGCGGAGATACCCGCCAAGCGGGACTGGACCTACCGCCAGGTGCAGTGGCTGGCGCACAGCAAAGGGCATACGCTGGAGATGCCGGCCACGCACCCCTTCAATCCCCTGGGACTGTTGCGTCTGGCACTGGCCACCGACGCCAATGGCCAACCCAATCGCTATGTATGCGAGACCCTGTTCCGCTACGTGTGGATGGGCGGGGCCGATGCGGCAGACGCGGACCGGCTGGCCGCCATCACCCAGCAGTTGGCACCACAGCGCGACCCGGCCGACGAGGCGGTCAAAGCCCAATTGCGCACCCACGCCGAAGAGGCGATCGCGCTGGGTGTGTTCGGTGTGCCGGCCTATGTGGTGGATGGCAAGGTCTTCTGGGGGCTGGATGCATTGCCGATGCTGCGCGCCTACCTGCTGGGCGACACCTGGTTCGACGGGCCGCAGTGGGAAGCTTCACGCACGGTCGGTGCGGGCGTGGTGCGCGCACGGTCGTAGCCGCATCGCTCAAAAACCCGCCCCAATGCCCCTGTTAGCCTGTAGGGAATACGGGGACTTTCCCTAGGTTCCATGGCCACTGCGGTCAGGCTGTATGGGGCTTTCCAAGGCTTTTGTGGGCCCAAATTCCATATCAAGAAACGCTGAATCCGGGTTAGTACGGAGTCTGTAAGTTCACGTTCAGGTGGCGGTAAGTTGCTGTTGGCAAGGTGTCAGAACTGGGTCAGACCGTGCTTGCATAGTGCGATCACCAACCCGCGTCGGTAGCACGCATCCACAACCTTGATTGGAGACACAAACCATGGCAACTGCAGCCCCACGGCCGATGTCAGCAGAAGAGAAGAAAGTCATCTTCGCTTCTTCGCTCGGTACCGTTTTTGAATGGTATGACTTCTACCTCTACGGCTCTCTGGCCGCCATCATCGCCAAGAAATTCTTTGGCGGTCTGGACCCCACATCGGCCTACATCTTCGCGTTGCTGGCCTTTGCCGCGGGCTTCCTGGTGCGCCCCTTTGGCGCCCTGGTGTTTGGCCGCCTGGGCGACATGATTGGCCGCAAGTACACCTTCCTGGTGACCATCCTGATCATGGGCCTGTCCACCTTCATCGTGGGTGTGCTACCTACCTATGCCAGCATTGGCTTGGCAGCACCGGTGATCCTGATCGCGCTGCGCATGCTGCAAGGTTTGGCGCTGGGTGGTGAGTACGGTGGTGCCGCAACCTATGTGGCCGAGCACTCACCGCATGGCAAGCGTGGTGCCTATACGGCCTGGATTCAGACCACGGCGACCCTGGGCCTGTTCCTGTCGCTGATCGTGATTCTGGTGACCCGCGAATTCACCGGCGCCGATTTCGATGAGTGGGGCTGGCGCGTGCCATTCCTGGTCTCCATCCTGCTGCTGGGCGTGTCGGTCTACATCCGTTTGAGCATGAACGAGTCGCCCGCTTTCACCAAGATGAAGGCCGAGGGCAAGACCTCCAAGGCACCCTTGTCCGAGTCCTTTGGTCAGTGGCGCAACCTCAAGATCGTCATCTTGGCCCTGGTCGGTTTGACCGCAGGCCAGGCCGTGGTCTGGTACTCGGGCCAGTTCTATGCGCTGTTCTTCCTGACGTCCATCGCCAAGGTGGACGCCAAGACCGCCAACCTGTTGATCGCCTCGGCGCTGGTTATTGGCACGCCCTTCTTCATCGTGTTCGGTTCGCTGTCGGACAAGATCGGCCGCAAGCCCATCATCATGGCTGGCTGCCTGTTGGCCGCGGTGACCTATTTCACGGTTTTCCCGATGCTGTTGAACTATGCCAACCCCAAGCTGGTGGCCGCACAAAAAGCGGTGCCCGTGATTGTGACGGCCGATCCCGCACGCTGCTCGTTCCAGGGTAGCCCGATCGCCCGTCCGATCGACTTCACGACGTCTTGCGACATCGCCAAGCGCACACTGACCGAAAACTACATCCCCTACCAGAACGTGGCGGCCGCTACCGGCACCGAAGCCACGGTCAAGGTCGGTGAGACACTGATTCCGTCGCTGGTGGCTACGCTGAACGACAAGCGTGATGCCTTCTCGCCCGAAAGCGCCAAGGCCATCGCCGAGTTCAAGAAGGCTGTGGTCGACGCTGCCAAGGCCGGTGGCCTGACCACCAAGGCCGATGACAAGCTGATGAACACCCCCATGGTGTTGGCGGTGTTGGTCTACCTGGTGATCCTGGTGACCATGGTGTACGGCCCCATTGCCGCCATGCTGGTGGAAATGTTCCCCACCCGCATCCGCTACACCTCGATGAGCTTGCCCTACCACATTGGTAACGGCTGGTTTGGCGGTCTGCTGCCGACCACAGCCTTTGCGATGGTGGCCGCGACCGGCGACATCTTCTACGGCCTGTGGTACCCCGTGGTGGTGGCCGCTGGCACTTTCATCATCGGCATGATCTTCATCAAAGAGACCAAAGACGTTGACATCTACGCCAACGACTAAGCACCGATGACATACACGACCCCGGGCTGTGGTGGCCCGGGGTCTTTTTTTGGAGAAAAACCATGTGGAAAATGGCTTTGGGCTTTGTGGTCTTTGCTGCACTGGCCCTGTTCATCTTGAACCGCGGTGGCAGTGACATCGACATGAGCGGAGAAAAACACGGATCCGACACCACGGCGCCCGCGCACACCGCGGCTCCGGCCAGCGCCGCCGCATCGACCGCACCTGCGGTGGCGGCATCCTCGCCTGCATCTGCTGCGTCAGAGCCTGCATCCTCGGCCAAACCTTGAGCCGGATGGGTGTCGGCAGCCGCCCAATCCCGGCGTAGAGGCTGCGCAAAGGGTAATCCGCCTTGTATAGGCCAATGTCCTGGAGTTAGGATATGGCAATGAAACTTATAAAAACGGAGACAGGGCAGCAGGCATTCAAGGCGCGTTCACCGCTGTTTTCGGCACGGCAGCGCACGGCCTTCATCATGTTCGATGGCAACAAGACCGTGGGCGAAGTGCTGACGGCGGCTGCGGCCTTGGGGCTGACCGCCGAAGACGTGGAGCACATGGTGGCCCACGGCATGCTGGCTCCGGCGCCGGGCGAGACGCAAGCCTCTGCCAGCGCGTCGGTCGTTGAGCCCACCTGGGCTGCCAAAACCGTTGCCATTACGGCCCCTCTCAACAGCGGGCGCACACCGCAAGAGCGCTATACCGAAGCCAAGCCCATTGCCACCAGACTGACTGCAGCCTTGGGGCTGCGCGGTTTCCGCCTGAACCTGGCCGTAGAGTCGGCCAGCGGTTACGACGAATTGCTGGCCCTGTTGCCCAAGATCACCGAAGCCGTAGGCGCCAAGGCCAGCGAAGAGCTGGAGCGGGCGCTGATCGGCTAGGGGCAAATCCGCGCCGGGCCGCCCCAAGCGGATTTAGCCCCCTCGGGGGGGCAGCGACCCGCGCAGCGGCGGAGCGTGGGGGCCACATGCTTCAGCGCATGAATTTTCCGTCCGATCCAATGATGGACAGGTCGGCAAAGTCCAGGCCGCTGTGGTTGCCCGGGCTATAGCTGACCTCCAGCCCGCCCAGGTCGAATTTCTGCAAGGTTTCCAATGCGTCGCGCAGGCTGCTGGGCGTGGGTTTGGGGCCGGCACGGCGCAGGCCTTCCACCAGCACCTTGGCTGCGGCAAAGCCTTCAATCATCGCCGGTGACACGCCGCTCAGTCCTTTGGCCTTGGCCAACTCCTGGGCCTCCTTGATCAAGCGGTAGTTCATGGCCCGCTCATTGGGGAAGACCTGGGTCACGATGATGCCGCGCGCATGCTCGCCCAGCAACTTGATAAACCCCTCGGACGCGTTGTTGGACAAGGTCACAACCTGTACCGTCAGGCCCGCGGTGCGCAAAGCCTTGACGCCGCTGGCCACGCTGCCAGAGGACCCGATGTACAGCACGGCCTGGGCATCGCTGGCCTTGACCTTGGCGGCCAGGTCGGCAAAGTCCGGTTTCTCGCGCGGGAATTTTTGCAACAGTACGGGCTTGAGGTCGGTTGAGGTAAAACCCTTTTCCGCGCCCATGGCCGCGTCGGCGCCAAAGGAATCATCGGTCTGCAGCACCGCGATGCGCGTCATGCCCAGACTGGCCAGGTGGCGTATCGCCTTGATCGCTTCACGCTGGTAGGTGGCGCGCACATTGAAGACCCAGGGCAGCACAGGCTCGTGCAGTGCCATAGCACCGGTGCTGGGCGCGACCAAGGGCACATGCAATTCGGCCAGCACCGGCAGCAGCGCCTGGGCGTGGGGCGTGCCGCGGTTCAAAAACAGGGCCAGCACATGTTGTTCGGTGATCAGTGCACGGCCCATGGCGGCCGTGGTGGCGGGGTCGAATTTGTCGTCCATCGTGACCAGCTCAATTTGCTGGCCGTTCACGCCCCCACGCCGGTTGACCGCGTCGAGGTAGAGCTTGGCACCCTCGGTGTTTTCCTTGACCCCTGCCGCCGCGGAACCGGTGAAACCCGAGGGCTGGCCTATGCGCAGTTGGGCCTGTGCGCTGGTCGCAAGAGCGGCCAGCAACACCGCATTCCACAGGGTGTGGGCAATATTCATGGTACGTCTCCTGGCTTTGTTATGCCCCAATTGTCCGGAGCGTATCTCTGGCGCGCCAGTTGTGGTCTTCCACACCTAGGGTTTGCCCCAGCGCGCAACAAGACCCTGTGCCATGTGGCCCGGATGCAAGTCCCTAGAATGATTGGCCTCATGCAGAAAGACCGCACACCATGACCCAGGGAACCATCCGTATCCGCGGCGCGCGCCAGCACAATTTGAAGAACCTGGACCTCGATATCCGCACCGGTGAATTGACGGTAGTGACGGGTCCCAGTGGCTCCGGCAAGTCCAGCCTGGTGTTCGACACGCTGTATGCCGAAGGCCAGCGCCGTTATGTGGAAACCTTCTCGGCCTATGCCCGCCAGTTCCTGGACCGCATGGACAAGCCAGCCGTCGACAAGGTAGAGGGTGTGCCCCCGGCCATTGCCATCGACCAGACCAACCCGGTGCGCTCCAGCCGCTCCACCGTCGGCACCATGACGGAGCTGAACGACCACATCAAGCTGCTGTATTCCCGCGCCGGTAATTTGTTCGACAAGCAAACCGCGCTGCCGGTGCAGCACGATACGCCGGAGACCATTTATGCGGAGCTGGTGCGGCGTGCGGCGATCAATACTCCCACGGCAGACCCTCGTCTGGTGCTGACATTCCCGGTTGAACTGCCTGCCAGCACCACGGCCGAAGAACTGACCCAATGGCTATCCGCCAGCGGCTTCACCCGCATCCACGCCGAGCGGGAAGTGGAGGTGGCGGAAACGGGGTCAGATCCCGATTCAGGAAAGAAAACCAAACGGAGCGCGAAGCCTGGTGCGAGATCGGGCTCTGACCCCGTTTCCGACTCTAACCGGAGAAAAGTCCTCGACGTCGTAGCCGACCGCTTCCGCATCACCAGCGTAGAAAAAGCCCGCGCCCTGGAAGCCATCGAAGTCGCCCTCAAGCGCGGCAGCGGCCGGCTCAATGTGTATGTGGTGGTGGATGCAGAGGCGGAATTCGCCGCCGGGCCGCCCCAAGGCGAATTGGCCCCCTCGGGGGGCAGCGACCCGCGCAGCGGCGGAGCGTGGGGGCATGTCTGGCGCTTCTCCACCGGCCTGCACTGCCCGCAAAGCGATATCCGCTATACGGACCCGATTGCGTCCATGTTCTCGTTCAACTCCGCCGTGGGCGCCTGCGAAGCCTGCCGTGGCTTTGGCCGTGTGGTCGGTGTGGACCTGGGTCTGGTCATCCCCAACGACAAGCTCACGCTGCGCGCCGGCGCCGTCAAGCCCATGCAGACCCCCGCCTGGCAGGAGTGCCAGGACGACCTGATGCGCCACGCCGAGGTGGCCGGCATCCCGCGCGACACGCCCTGGTACAAACTGACGCCCGAGCAGCAGGGCTGGGTCATCAACGGATCGCCCAACTGGAACGGCAAATGGAACCAGCACTGGTTTGGCATCAACCGTTTCTTTGCCTACCTGGAGAGCAAGGCCTACAAGATGCACATCCGCGTGCTCTTGTCCAAGTACCGCAGCTACACGCCATGCGGCACCTGCGGCGGTGCGCGGCTGAAGACCGAGAGTCTGCTGTGGCGCATTGGGACCAAGGCGCAGGCGGATGCGGTGCTGTTGCCCTCCAAGCGGTTTATGCCGCAGGGGGTGACGTGGTCGCGTGCGCAGCTCGAAGCCTTGCCGGGCCTCTGTTTGCACGACATGATGTTGATGCCCATCGACAAGCTACGCCGCTTTTTCGATGCGTTGCAGGCCGGGCTCGACGTGTCCGAGGGCTCGGAGGCCGACGCCAAGACGCTCAAGCTGCTGTTCGAGGAAGTCTGCACACGCCTGAAGTACCTGTGCGACGTAGGCATAGGCTATCTGACCCTGGACCGCCAAAGCCGCACCCTCAGCGGTGGTGAAGTCCAACGCATCAACCTGACCACCGCGTTGGGAACTTCGTTGGTCAATACCTTGTTCGTTTTGGATGAACCCAGCATCGGCCTGCACCCGCGCGACATGCACCGCATCATCGTGGCCATGCAGCGCCTGCGCGATGCCGGCAACACACTGGTGGTGGTAGAGCACGACCCGGCGGTGATGCTGGCTGCAGACCGCATGATCGACATGGGCCCGGCGCCGGGCGAACGCGGCGGCCAGATCGTGTTTGATGGCAGCACCGAAGCGCTGCGCAGTGCCGACACACTGACGGGCGCCTACCTGGGTGGTCGCAAACAGGTCGGCATGGGCTTCAAGCGCATGGTGGCCGAGAACACACCGCGCCTGATCCTGGAGGGCGTGACCGAACACAACCTGAAAAATATCTCGGTGGAGATCCCGCTGCAGCGCCTGGTGTGTGTCACTGGCGTCAGCGGCTCGGGAAAGTCCACGCTGATCCAGGATGTGCTGGCACCAGCGCTCTTGCGCCACTTTGGCAAGGCGACTGAGACGCCGGGCGCGCATGCACGCCTGCTCGGTGCCGAGCAGTTGAGCGAAGTGGTGTTTGTCGACCAGTCGCCCATCGGCAAAACCGCACGCTCCAACCCGGTCAGTTATGTCGGCGCGTGGGACGCGATCCGCGAACTGTTTGCTGGTGCCGACCTGTCGCGCGAACGGGGCTACACCGCCAGCAAGTTCAGCTTCAACGGTGGCGACGGGCGTTGCCCCACCTGCGGTGGCTCGGGCTTTGAGCACATCGAGATGCAGTTTTTGAGCGACGTGTATTTGCGCTGCCCGGACTGCGATGGCAAGCGCTACCGGCCCGAGATTCTGGAGGTGACGATTGAGCGCGGTACCGTAGGGCCCTCCGGTAGCCGCAAGCGCGTCAATGTGTCCGATGTGCTGGACCTGACGGTTACCGAGGCCGCCGACCTTTTCTCCAACGACCGCGATGTGATCCGCGCACTGCAGCCCATTGTGGATGTGGGTCTGGAGTATGTGAAGCTGGGCCAACCCGTGCCCACGCTGTCGGGTGGCGAAGCCCAGCGCCTGAAGCTGGCCGGCTTCCTGGCCGAAGCCGCCAAGAGCAGCACTGCCAGCCGCCAACTGGTGGCCAAGCGCGGCACGCTGTTCATGCTGGACGAGCCCACTACGGGCCTGCATTTCGACGACATTGCCAAGCTCATGCGCGCATTGCGCAAGCTGCTGGATGCCGGACATTCGCTGCTGGTGATTGAGCACAACCTGGACGTGATACGCGCGTCGGATTGGTTGATCGACCTGGGGCCAGAGGGCGGTGATGCGGGCGGTGAAGTGGTGGCCCATGGCACGCCGGAAGATCTGCTGCTGCACGCCACATCGCATACCGCGCAGGCGCTGCGGGAATATGCGGCTGCCATGGGGGTGGTGCATGAGGTGCAGGAAGAACGGGCTGGGTATGTTGCGCTCGCTGCAGTCGAACCGGGTTCGCCGGGGGCCTCATACGGGTACACGAAATCGGCCCCCGGCGAACCCGGTTCGGCTGCGGGTCTGGGTGTGCCAACGCTCTCCGACGCAGGCGACGCCAACGCGATCCGCATCGTCAACGCCAAGGAGCACAACCTCAAGTCGCTGAGTGTGGATATTCCGCGCGGCAAGTTCAACGTCGTCACCGGCGTCTCCGGCTCCGGCAAATCCACACTGGCATTTGACATCCTCTTCAACGAAGGCCAGCGCCGTTACCTGGAGTCGCTCAATGCCTACGCAAGAAGCATCGTGCAACCCGCAGGCCGCCCCGAAGTGGACGCGGTCTACGGCATCCCCCCCACAGTGGCGATCGAGCAGCGCCTGTCCCGCGGTGGCCGCAAGTCCACCGTCGGTACCACCACCGAGGTCTGGCATTTCCTGCGCCTGCTGTATGTCAAGCTGGGTACGCAGCACTGCATCCACGATGGCGCGGCGGTGGAGCCGCAGTCAGCAGACAGCATTGCCGCGCAGTTGCTGAAGAATTTCCGCGGCCAGCACATTGGCCTGCTGGCGCCCTTGGTGTCGGGTCGCAAAGGCGTCTATACCGAGTTGGCGGACTGGGCACGGCCGCGTGGTTTCACGCATCTGCGAGTCGATGGCAACTTCTTGCCTACCACCGGCTTCCCGCGCATCGACCGCTTCAAGGAGCACAACATCGAGCTGCCCGTCGCCAGCCTGGATGTGAACCCGGCCCACGAGGCGCAGTTGCGCGAGGCACTGGCCACGGCCCTGGTGCACGGAAAGGGCGTTGTGCATGTGTTGAGCGAGCTGGATGGTTTGAAAGAGGCCATCGTGGCCGGTACGTCCACGGCCAGTATTGGCAAGGTCCAAGTGTTCTCCACCAAGCGCGCCTGCCCGGTGTGTTCGACTTCGTATGTGGAGCTGGACCCGCGCCTCTTCAGCTACAACAGCAAGCACGGCTGGTGCCCGGATTGCGTAGGTACCGGCGTGGCCTTGACCAAGGACCAGCGCAAGGTGTTTGACGATTCGGTGAAGGACGATGACAACAAGGGCCGCGAGCAGACCTTTGCCGAGGCCGATATCGAGGACCTGCATGACGCAACCTGCCCCACTTGCCAGGGCACGCGCCTGAATGCCACGGCGCGCGCGGTGCAGTTCAGTGGTGTGGGTATCACCGACATAGCGCGCCTCTCCGTGACCGACGTGCGCAAGTGGGTGCAGACCTTGCAAGTGGTGGGTGGCATGACCACGCGCGAGGGTGACATTGCGCGCGACCTGGTGCCCGAGATCAAGAGCCGCCTGGAATTTTTGGAAGAGGTGGGGCTGGGCTATCTGACACTGGACCGCGGAGCCCCCACGCTCAGCGGTGGCGAGGCGCAACGCATCCGCCTGGCCGCGCAGTTGGGCAGCAATCTGCAAGGTGTGTGCTATGTGCTGGACGAGCCCACGATTGGCCTGCATGCGCGGGACAACAAGATACTGCTGGGCGCCCTGCGGTCACTCAGCGACAAGGGCAATACGCTGGTGGTGGTGGAGCATGACGAGGACACCATCCGCCATGCGGACCACATCATCGACATCGGGCCCAGTGCGGGCAAGCGCGGTGGGCGGTTGGTTGCGGAGGGGATGGTGGGTGATTTGCAGGGGGCTGCCGACTCTCAGACCGGGCGCTATTTGTTGCATGCGATGAAGCATCCGCTGATGGTGCGGCGGGCTACGGTTTCGTTTGAAGAGTCGGCTGAGTTGTCGGCGCTCGCTGCGGCCGAAGCCGGTACGCCGGGCGCCTCATACGGGTACACGAAATCGTCACCCGGCGTACCGGCTCCGGCCGCGGGTCTGGGAGGGGCAAAGGGCATCAAACTGCCGAAAGGCAAAGCGGCAAAGGCCGCCGCGATTGCAGCGTCACGCGTGACTTCCAGCGTTGAAGCCAACGCAGAGTTGGTCGAACGCGCGCGCGTGGCAGCCCAATACGCAGCAGCGGGAGCGGCCAGGGCGGGTGACGACATCAGCTACGCGTCGGAGGAACCCGCCCTGGCTGCTCCGGCTGCGGGCACAGAACCTCAGCCGCCGATAGATTGGCTCACGGTCAAGGGCGCCAACCTCCACAACCTGCAAAACGTCACGGCCCATATCCCCCTCAAACGCCTGGTCGCCGTAACCGGTGTGTCAGGCTCCGGCAAGTCCACTTTGGCGCGCGACGTGTTGCTGACCAATGTGCAAGTCGCCGTCCAGAAACGCAGCACCAAGGCAGGCAGAGACGCCCTGGGCGCTGGCGAAAAAATCCAGTGGACCGGTTGCGAAGGTGTCACCGGATTCGAGACCGTGGACCGCGTGCTGGAAGTGGACCAGACCCCCATCGGCAAGACACCGCGCAGCTGCCCCGCCACCTACATCGGCTTCTGGGACACCATCCGCAAACTCTTCGCCGACACGCTGGAGGCCAAGGCCCGCGGCTACGCGGCCAACCGCTTCAGCTTCAACACCGGCGAAGGTCGCTGCCCCGGTTGCGAAGGCCAGGGCATCCGCACCATCGGCATGAGCTTCCTGCCCGATGTGAAGGTGCTGTGCGAAACCTGCAAGGGCGCGCGCTTCAATCCCGAAACCCAGGCCGTCACCTGGCGCGGCAAGAACATTGGTGATGTGTTGCAAATGGAAGTGGACGAGGCCGTGGAGTTCTTCGCCGCCATGCCATCCATAGCCCACCCGCTGCAACTGCTGAAGGATGTGGGCCTGGGCTACCTGACGTTGGGTCAGCCGTCACCCACACTCAGCGGTGGCGAGTCGCAGCGCATCAAGCTGGTGACCGAACTCTCCAAGGTGCGCGACGACATCGGCAAGCGCGGCAACAAGTCGCCGCACACGCTCTACGTGCTGGACGAACCCACGGTGGGCCTGCACATGGCGGACGTGGAGAAGCTGATCCTGGTGCTGCACCGCTTGGTCAATGCGGGCCATAGCGTGGTCGTCATCGAGCATGACCTGGATGTGATCGCCGAGGCCGACTGGGTCTTGGACCTGGGGCCGGAAGGCGGCAACGCGGGCGGTCGCGTGGTGGCTGCAGCGACGCCCGAGGCCGTGGTGGCGCTGGGCACGCACACGGGTGTGGCGCTGGCGCCGGTGCTGGCGCGCTAGTCGTGGGCAGTGTTGCTATGAAAATAGAAGCTACTCAGGTATATTGCACGAGGGCTAGAGCATGATTTCATCTAAAAGTGCGGCTGGGACCCCTGTTTTGACCTCTGAAAACCCTGATTTGGGTATTTTGGAAACCAACCCCTTGCCTCCGCTGGTGGAAGCATTGCGCGCCTTTGCCCAAGCGCGCGACTGGGGGCAGTTCCACACCCCCAAGAACCTGGCCTGTGCGCTGTCGGTAGAGGCGTCCGAATTGCTGGAGCACTTCCAGTGGCTGACCGACGCGCAAAGCCAGTCTCTGGCGCCGGACAAGCAGCAGGAGATTGCGGCCGAGGCGGCGGATGTATTCCTCTACCTGCTGCAGCTGTGCGACAAGCTGGACATCGACTTGGTCGCAGCCGCGCGGGCCAAGATGGTGGTGAATGCTGAGAAATACCCCGTTGCCACGGCGCGGGGCGGCAGCGCCAAGTCCACGGAGCGTTGAACCTCAACCGCATGGGCGGGTTAGCCTGGCCCCACCGGAAACCGGTTCACCGCCTTGATCTCCCGCATGGCCAGGCTGGAATGCATCATGCTGATGCCGGGCACCTGGCGCAGCAGGGCTTCGACAAAGTCGCTATAGGCGTCCAGATTCTGGGCCACCACCTGCAGCATGTAGTCCGCCTCGCCGGTGATCTTGTGGCAGGACAGCACGGCGGGGTGGACGCGGATGATGTCTTCAAATGCCTTGACCGACGCATCGGTGACCACGGTGAAGCGCAGTTGCACAAAGGCCAGCACATCCAGGCCCAGCTTGCGGCGGTTGAGGTTGGCCTGGTAGCCGGTGATGTAGCCCTCGTCCTGCAGGCGCTTGAGCCGGCGCCAGCAGGGGGTCACGCTCAGCGACAGGTGTTCGGCCAGTTGCGCGTTGGACAGGGTGCCGTCTTGCTGCAGCAGGCTCAGAATGGTCAGGTCTGCGCTGTCCAATTCTGATTTGGAGGTCTTTGGACTCATTTTTGTTGCATTTTTAGTTCATTCATCTCAAATCATAGGCTTGGCGGCTCTGTAAAAGCAAAGCGCATGCTGCTCGCCATCGGCATACTGTGGACCTCTGCAACCCCTTTGCGATGCCTCCACTGTGATCACCTTCTACAACCACCTCCACGCCCAGCACCAGGGCAAGGTCGAAATGTTCCGCGGCGCGCTCGTGCCGTGCTTTGAAGTGCCGGCCCGCGCCGACCACGTGCTGGCCGAGCTGCAGCGCCGCAAGCTGGGCAGGGTGCAGCCGCCCGATGCGTTTGACGATGCCGTGCTGGCGCGCATCCATAGCCCGCGCTACCTGAAGTTTTTGGCAACCGCGTGGGAGCAGTGGGTGGCGCTGGACCCTGCGAATGCGGACAAGGACATCCTGCCCTCGGTCTGGCCCACGCGCACCCTGCGCAGTGACATCGAACCCGACAATTTCGCGGCCAAGGTGGGGCTGTATTCCTACGATGCCGGCTCGCCCTTTACGTCTGGCACCTGGGTGGCTGCGCGTGCCGGCGCCCACTGCGCGCTGAGCGCGGCCCAACGGTTGGTGCAGGGGGATCGCGCGGCCTTCGCGCTGAGCCGCCCGCCCGGCCACCACGCGGGGGCCGACTTCTTTGGCGGCTACTGCTTTTTGAACAATGCCGCGCTGGCCGCCCAGAACCTGCGCGATGCGGGCCTGCAGCGGGTGGCGGTGCTGGACATCGACTACCACCACGGCAACGGCACGCAGGCCATTTTCTACGACCGCGCGGACGTGTTCTTCGCCAGCATCCATGGCGATCCGCGCACCGAATACCCGTTCTACCTGGGTCATGCGGACGAAACCGGAGCCGGGGCCGGGCAGGGTGCCAACCTCAATATTCCGTTGCCCCGTGGCACCGACTTCGTGCGCTGGTTCGCCGCGCTGGAGCATAGTTTGCAGGCCATCGCCCGGTTTGGCGCCCAGGCCCTGGTGGTGTCGCTGGGTATGGATACCTTTGAAGGCGACCCCATTTCGGGGTTCACGCTGCAAAGTGCCGACTATCTGCATGTCGGTGAGCGGTTGGCCCGGGCTGGTCTGCCCACCACCCTGGTATTTGAAGGCGGCTATGCCGTGGCCGAGGTGGGTGTCAATGCCGCCAATGTGCTGGAGGGCTTTGCTGCTGCGGCAGGGGCTTGACGCTGAGACACCGCACGCGCTACTCTCAGTGCGTGCGCGACCCTCTCAAATCTGGAGATCCGTATGGCCAAGCCGCTGTGGTGCAACGCTCAGGCAGTTTTGGCTTGCCCGAAGACACGCACCCCGCCGCCAGCGAGCCTGCGGGTCCTGCCACCGCGGGCGGGTTGATGCTACGACTCTTGCACAACTGGAAGCCCAAGTCGGCCAAGGCCACGCTGGCGGTCATCGCACTGGTGGCCTCCACGCTGCTGATGGGCGGCTTTGCGGCCGGCAGTTACTGGATGACCGAGCAACGCCTGCACGCCCAGCGCACCGAGTTGTGGACCCAGGTGCAGCGCCACCTGGGCCAGCCGACTGCCATGTCGCTGTGGAATTTCGATCTCAAGGGGCTCAATGCGGCGCTCAGTTCCGAGATGGGGGGCTCGGTGTTGGGGCTAGCCGTCGTCGACGAGGCCGGCAAGGTCGTGACCCAGGTCGGCCAAGCCCTGCCCGTGGCGGGCGGCACACTGCCCGCCGATGCCGAAGTCCTGAGCATGGACATCCCGCCGGTGGATGGCCACCAATTGGGCCGCATTCTGGTGGGCTGGTCCGATGCTTCGCTGCGCGAGGCGCTCAATGCCACGCTGTGGCTGGCGCTGGCCCAGCTCATTGGCGTGAGCCTGGTCCTGCTGGCCGTGGTATGGGTGGGCATGGATTGGCTGATCTTCAAGCGGGTGGCCGAGTTGCAGCGCGCGCTGGACCATGCGGCCGGCCGCGACCAGGCGGCCGACATCGTGGCCTTGCCGGAAACGGCGGATGACGAGTTTGGCGACATCACGCGCAGTATCAACGCCATCACCCAACGCCTGGGCGATGAGTTGGAGGCCGGCAAGGAATCCGAAGAAGAAGCCCGCGCCGCGCTGACCAATATGGAGAACGCCCAGGAGGGGCTGGTCCAGGCCGAAAAGATGGCGGCGCTGGGCCGCCTGGTGGCGGGCGTGGCGCACGAGCTCAACACCCCCATCGGCAACATCATGATGGTGGCCAGCACACAGCAAGAGGTGTCGCAGACCTTGACCCAGTCCATGGCGTCGGGGGGCCTCACGCGCAATGCCCTGACCAGTCTGGTGGGCCAGATTGACGAGGGTGCGGGTCTGATGCTCAGTAGTTCGCGGCGCGCGGCCGAGCTGATCCAGAACTTCAAACAGGTGGCTGTGGACCAGACCACAGACCAGCTGCGCGACTTTGACTTGGACCGTCAGATTGCCGAGATGCTGTCCGTCATCAACCACGTGTTGGCCAAGACACCGATCAAGATGGTGCAACAGCTCGAGCCCGGCATCGCCATGCGCAGCTACCCCGGCCCGCTGGGCCAGGTGCTGACAAATCTGGTCATGAACGCGTTCAAGCATGGCTTTGATGGCACACGGGCCGGCACCATCACCATCACCTGCGCCCGCCAGGGCGAACGCGCCTGCATCACCGTGGTGGATGACGGTGTCGGCATTCCACCCGAAAACGTGGGCAAGATTTTCGACCCCTTCTTCACCACGAAATTGGGCCAGGGCGGCACGGGCCTGGGCCTGCACATTTCGCACAACATGGTCTATGGCCCGCTGGGCGGTCGCATGTCGGTGCAGAGCACGCCCGGCACCGGCACGGTCTTTACGCTGCTACTGCCATTCACGGCGCCCGATTCCAAGCGGCATTGATGCTGCCATGAAAACCCAGCCCATTCGTCTGCAACCCGGCCAAGACCTGCGCTTGGCATTGGAGGCCGTTGTTCAGAGTCAGGATTACCGCGCTGCCTTCGTGCTGTCCGGCATTGGCAGCTTGTCTGCTGCCGGCCTTCGGTTTGCCGGGGCCGATCAGGCCGAATGTCTGACGGGTGACATGGAAATCCTCAGCCTATCGGGCACGGTGGCATGTGATGGCGCCCATACCAGCTCCCACCTGCATATGGCTTTGGGTACTTCCACCGGCCAGGTGCTGGGCGGCCATGTGGCGCTGGGCTGCACCGTGCGGACTACGGCCGAGGTGCTGCTGGCCCTGTTACCGGACTGGGCATTTACCCGCGAGCCCGATGCGGTTACGGGGTATGACGAACTGGTGGTGCGGGCGCGTTGACGTCAACAATCGCTGCGGCCACTTCCGCAAACCCCGCCCCACGTTCACTGGGCGTGATATAGCGTGGCAAGTGCGTCAGTTGGGCTTCAAAACGGCGAATATTGGCCACACCCGCGCTGTGCGTGAAGTGTTCAAACATGGCTTGGTCGTTTCCCGAGTCGCCGACAAATACCCAGTGGTCCAGCTCTTGCGCGAGGTCGCGCTGCAGCAGCTCGCGGACGATCCAGTTGGCGCCCTGCCACTTGTTGAAGTCGCCAAAGCAGCCGTGGATGTGGATGCTGCTGACGGTGGTGTGCATGCCAAAGCCCTGCAGCAGGTTCACGACGCGCTGCACTGTGGCGGGGGGCAGGCGGGCGTGCTCGTGGTAGTCAAAGGCCAGATCGGTCTCGCGGCCGGCGCCGTCGCGGGTGATGAACACGCCGGGCACTTCGAACATCACCCGCGCGCCGATCTGCTGCATGCGCGCCTGGTTGGTGGCGCGGGTGCCTGCGGTCTGTTGGTATAGTTTTGATAGCGCTACAGGTCCACTCGACGAGGGCTTCAGGCTATTTTCTTCAAGTGGCTTGTCGCGAACCAGGGCTACGGCACCGTTCTCGGCAACGATGGCATCCACGGGCCAGGTGGCGGCAAAGGGTTCGCACCAGCCCACGGGGCGGCCCGTGATGGCAATGACCGTCAGCCCCGCGGCCTTGAGTTGCGCCATGGCCTGCAGGGCGTCTGGCGTGATGGCCCCGTCGGTGGTCAGCGTGTCATCGATGTCGGTGAATACGCCGGCAATCTTGCTGCGTTCACTGGCTGGCCAAAGATGCAGGGGGCGCATGGTCACGTGTTGGTATGCTGTGGCGGGAGTGCAAGTGTATCGGCGCCGGCGCCATCCATGTTCCAGGAGATTCGTGTGCGTCCTCTAGTCTTTCAGACCCTGCTGATCTCCATGGCCTTGTCCCTGATGGCATGGGCTCCGCCGGTAGTTGCACAAACCCGGGGTGACCAGGCCTTCACCTGCAAGCGCGCGGCGGACAAGATCGACAGCATGGTTGAAGAGTGGCGGGAACTGGTCATAGAGCATAAGGGCCAAGCCCAAAACGCAGCCGTGCTGAAGATGGCCGCCGAGCACCGCAAAGGGCGCCTGAAGGCCAACTTCACGAAGCATTGCAATGCCCAGTGGGCCACCCACCAGGCCATCTTTATCTGCTTCAGCGGCTCCGTCTCGGCGGTGGGTCTCGCCTTGTGCCGGGCGCCGGACGACAACCCCAATAACTGGCAGTACCAGTAGCCCGCTGACGGGCCGTATCAGCCCGCCGACTGCAGCGCCAAGCCGGCGTGCTCGCGCAGCGGATGGAAGTGGATCTTGGGGAAGCGTTCCTGCGCCAGGCGCACGTCGTACGGGCTGGTGCACAGGTAGGCCAGCGTGTCGGCCGCGTCCTTGGCCATGCGCTGCGGGTAGGCGTTGATGAACTCCTGCAGCTCCTTGGGCGAATCGGCGGTGATCCAGCGCGCGCCGGTGTACTGGCAGCCCTCCAGGCGGATATCGGCATCGTATTCGGCCTTCAGGCGGTGCTGCACCACTTCAAACTGCAGCTGGCCGACGGCGCCCAAGAGCATATTGCCGCCCATCTCGGGCTTGAAGACCTGGATCGCGCCTTCCTCGCCCAGCTGGGCCAGGCCCTGCTGCAGTTGCTTGGTGCGCAGTGGGTTCTTCAGCACCACGGTCATGAACATCTCGGGTGCGAAGAAGGGCAGGCCGGTGTAGAGCAGGTTGACGCTGCCGTCGGTGATGGTGTCGCCCAGCTGCACGCCGCCATGGGTCGTAAAGCCCACGATGTCGCCGGCGAAGGCTTCGTCCACCGCCTCGCGGCGCTGGCTCATGAAGGTGACCACGGAGGTGGGGCGCAGCTCCTTGGCGGTGCGCATGACCTTGAGCTTCATGCCTGGCGTGTACTTGCCTGATGCCATGCGCACGAAGGCAATGCGGTCGCGGTGGTTGGCGTCCATATTGGCCTGCACCTTGAAGACCACGCCGCTGAAGGCTTCGTCCTCGGGCTGCACCTCTTTCACCACGGGTTGCTTGTTGACCAGCACGCTGCTGGTGCGGCTCTTGGGGCTGGGGGCCAGCTCCACCAGGGCGTCCAGCACCTCCATCACACCGAAGTTATTGACGCCCGAGCCAAAGAACACGGGCGTCTGCTTGCCGGCCAGAAAGGCTTCGTGGTCCCACTCGGGCGATGCGCCGGTGGCCAGTTCCATGCTCTCGAACGCGGCATCGATCTCGAAGCCAAAGCGCTTGGTCAGTGTCTCGGTGTCGGTGACGGGGATGGTTTCAAAGTCCTGCGGGCGGCGCTCGGAGCCGGACTCGAACACCGTCATGCCGCGGGTGCGCAGGTTGATGATGCCGCCGAACGATTTGCCCTGGCCCACGGGCCAGGTCATGGGCACGCAGGGCATGCCCAGTTCGCGCTCGATTTCGTCGAGGATGTCCAGCGGGTCGCGCACCTCGCGGTCCATCTTGTTGACGAAGGTGATGATGGGGGTATCGCGCTGGCGGCACACCTCGATCAGGCGGCGGGTCTGTGATTCCACACCGTTGGCCGCGTCAATCACCATCAAGGCCGAATCCACGGCCGTCAGCACGCGGTAGGTGTCTTCCGAGAAGTCCTTGTGGCCGGGGGTGTCCAGCAGGTTGACCACATGGTCGCGGTAGGCCATTTGCATCACGCTGGATGCGACCGAGATGCCCCGCTGCTTTTCAATCTCCATCCAGTCCGACGTGGCATGGCGGCTGGCCTTGCGGGCCTTGACCGAGCCCGCGATCTGGATCGCACCCGAGAACAGCAGCAGCTTTTCGGTCAGCGTGGTCTTGCCGGCGTCCGGGTGGGAAATGATGGCAAAGGTGCGGCGACGCTTGGTCTCGGCAAGAAAAGTCATGGAAGCAGGTGGCTGCGAGCAGCGGCAGAGGCAAAGGGCGTGATTTTAAGGGGAAGGCCCTTTTGCCGGGCTTTCCTCAGTTGGCATCCACCCCGATGAAGTCGGCCAGGG
This sequence comes from Rhodoferax sp. GW821-FHT07G04, assembly GCF_059418585.1. Taxonomy (NCBI): domain Bacteria; kingdom Pseudomonadati; phylum Pseudomonadota; class Betaproteobacteria; order Burkholderiales; family Comamonadaceae; genus Rhodoferax; species Rhodoferax sp. GW821-FHT07G04. The sequence continues at coordinate 746,384 of NZ_JBWKQD010000002.1, read as the reverse complement.
CCTTGGTTTCCAATGCACCCAGCGTGCTGACCAGCTCGCCGGTGCGCACGTTCTTGGTCAGGATGAAGGGCACCGACTCAATCTTGAGCTGGTTGAAGATGTCGGTATTGCCCTTGATAGCGGCCGCCATGGCGGGCGACATGCTGCCCATGGTGATGACGCCGCCCTTGCCCGTGGCCAAGGACGTCTCGTGGGCGGTCATGGCTTGTTCGGGGTTGGATGCGCCCAGTAGCGCTGCGCCCTGCGGGCCGCTCTTGGGGTTCAGTATGGCAACGGGAATCCACACAAATTGGGTCTTGCCCAGTAGCGGTTGCACGGTTTGCCACAGATGGCCGCAGTGGGGGCATTGGGCGTCGAACATCACGTACACCGTGTTGGCGCTGGCCGCGGACCCGACCGTGAAGCCCTTGGCCTGGGCGCTGATTTGCGCCAAGGCCTGTGCCGGGTTGGCCACGCCGGGTGGTGGTGCGTCTTTGGCCCAGCCGCTCAGGCTGAACAGCATCACGGAGAGACCGAGAATCAGGGCTTTGGTGCGTGCAGAAAGTGTCATATTGAAACGTCGTGTAAGGGGTGATGGCGCCAGCGCCAAAACCCAAGCTTACGCGATGGCGACCAGCCTGACACGGCGCACCCGGAGTGGGCTGCCTAGGCCTGGGTGTGCAGCGCGTACATCTTCTGCATGCCACCGATCCAGCGTTCGTAGTCCTGGCCCTTGTTGCGGAAGTACTGCGCCACTTCGGGATGGGGCAGCACGAGGAATTTGCCGTTGTCCATGGTTGCCACCACTTCTTGCGCCACGGCTTCGGGCTCCAGGATGCCGTTGACCGCTGCCGAGCCACCGTCGGTGCCGGCCGTCATATCGGTCTGCACCGACTGCGGGCATAGGCAGGCCACCTGCACGCCCTTGCGGCCATAGGCAATGCGCAGCCATTCGGCAAAGGCCACGGCGGCGTGTTTGGTCACGGCATAGGGTGCAGATTCCACAATCGTCAGCAGCCCGGCCGCTGATGCGGTGACCAGAAAGAAGCCCTCGCCCCGTGCCACCATCTCGGGTACCACGGCGCGGGCCGCCCACACATGGGCCATGCCGTGGATGTTCCACATGCTGTTCCACAACGCGTCTTCCAGATCCAGCCCGCCCATGCGGCCCAGGATGCCGGCGTTGGAGATGAAGGCATCCACTTGGCCATAGTGTTGGCGTGTGGTCGCCACCAGGGCCTGGATGTCGGCCTCCTGGCTCACATCGCAGCGCACGGCCAGGCCCCCAAACTCATCGGCGACGGCCTGGGCGCGTTCCAGGTTGAGATCTGCCACGACCACGGCGCGTGCGCCGTCTGCGGCGAAGCGGCGGGCGATGCTGCGGCCAATGCCGCTGGCGCCACCGGTGACGATGGCGACTTTGTTTCGGATGTCCATGTACAAGCACTCCTGTTGGTTGCCCACAGTGTCTGGCCTGATTGTGTCGGGGTCAGCCACGCAGGTGACATCGGAGGCGGGCTATTTGGCGTGCCTGCTGATAGCTCCGTATAATCGGCCACTTCCGAGGAGCGTTGCAGCTCGAAACCCTGGTCTGAAACAGACGCAGGCGGCGAGCGAGGCTCGGAACACGTTGCCTCCACAAAAGGCAACGCAAGTCAACGGCGCTCACCCACTGGTCTGTGCGGTGAGCCTATACCCGGTTTGTGCGCAGTCCAATGGCCCCACTATTTTTTGGAGCAAACCATGAGCGCACTGAAACCCGTTTCCAAGACCCCTGACTACAAGATCGCCGACCTGAGCCTGGCCCCCTGGGGTCGCAAGGAGCTGACCATCGCCGAGACCGAAATGCCCGGTCTGATGGCCATCCGCGAAGAGTTCGCCAAGTCCAAGCCGCTCAAGGGCGCGCGCATCACCGGTTCGCTGCACATGACCATCCAGACCGGCGTGCTGATCGAAACGCTGAAGGCCCTCGGCGCCGACGTGCGCTGGGCTTCTTGCAACATCTTCTCTACCCAGGACCACGCTGCCGCCGCGATTGCCGCCACCGGCACCCCCGTGTTTGCCCACAAGGGTGAGACTCTGGACGAGTACTGGGACTACACCCACCGCATTTTCGAATTCAACGGCAAGAAGGGCACCGCCGCCGAAGGCCCCAACATGATCCTGGACGACGGTGGCGACGCCACGTTGTTGATGCACCTGGGCGCCCGCGCCGAGAAGGACATCAAGGTCCTGGCCAAGCCCGGCAGCGAAGAAGAGACCTGCCTGTTCAACAGCATCAAGGCCAAGCTCAAGGTGGACCCCACCTGGTACAGCCGCCGCCTGAAGAACATCATCGGCGTGACCGAAGAGACCACCACCGGCGTGATGCGCCTGGAAGAAATGTCCGCCAAGGGCACGCTGGCCCTGCGCGCCATCAATGTCAACGACTCGGTGACCAAGAGCAAGTTCGACAACCTGTACGGCTGCCGCGAATCGCTGGTGGACGGCATCAAGCGCGCCACCGACGTGATGATCGCCGGCAAGGTCGCCCTGGTGGCCGGCTACGGTGACGTGGGCAAGGGTTCCGCCCAGGCCCTGCGCGCACTGAGCGCCCAAGTGTGGGTGACCGAGATCGACCCCATCAACGCGCTGCAGGCCGCGATGGAAGGCTACAAGGTCGTGACCATGGAATACGCCGCCGACAAGGCTGACATCTTCGTGACCACCACCGGCAACAAGAACGTCATCACCTACAAACACATGGACGCGATGAAGGACCAGGCCATCGTCTGCAACATCGGCCACTTCGACAACGAAATCGACGTCGCCTCGCTGGCCAAGTGCAAGTGGGAAGAGATCAAGCCCCAGGTCGACCACGTGATCTTCCCAGCCACCAAGGGCAAGAACGGCAAGGCCGAAAAGCGCATCATCCTGCTGGCCAAGGGCCGCCTGGTGAACCTGGGTTGTGGCACGGGCCACCCCAGCTTTGTAATGTCGTCCAGCTTTGCGAACCAGACCATCGCCCAGATCGAACTGTTCACCAAACCCAAGGAATACAAGGCCGGTAAGGTGTACGTGTTGCCCAAGCACCTGGACGAAAAGGTGGCCCGCCTGCACCTGAAGAAGGTTGGCGCCATGCTGACCGAACTGACCACCGAGCAGGCCGCCTACATCGGCGTCGACAAGGCTGGTCCGTACAAGAAAAACACTTACAGGTATTGAACACCCCCGAAGCGCCTGCGGCGCCTCCCCCTCAAGGGGGCGATACCAGCCGCCCGGCAAAGCCGGTTCGGCGGTATCCCTGGTAAGGGGAGGGCTCGCGGTGCAACAACTGGAAAATTATGCGCATTGACCAACTACTCGTCCAACGTGGCCTGGCCACTACCCGGTCGCAGGCCCAGCGCCTGATTGCCGATGGTGTGGAATGGCTGCACGGCGAGGCGTGGAAGCGCGTGGCCAAGAACGGTGACGAAGTGCCGGAGAACGCCGAGATTCGCTTGCTCGACGACTCCGAGGCCCGCTACGTATCCCGTGGCGGCCTGAAGCTGGAGGCGGCGCTCAAGCAGGTGGGCCTGTCGGTCGATGGCTTGGCTTGCCTGGACGTGGGCCAGTCCACCGGCGGCTTCACCGATTGCCTGCTGCAACATGGCGCGCGCCTGGTCGTGGGAGTGGATGTGGGCAGTGCCCAGTTGCACCCGCGCATCCGCGAAGACGGCCGTGTGTTGTGTGTGGAGGGTGTCAACGCCCGCTCCTTGGTTGCTACAGATTTCGAAGCGGCCTGTGTCAATTACACGGGGGCTGGCGGCCAGTTTGATCCAGAGGCCGAAGACGCAGAGCCGTTTATGCCGGAGTTTGACGTGCTGGTGGGCGATTTGTCCTTCATCTCGCAGACCTTGGTGCTGCCGGCGGTTGTGCCCTTCCTGAAGGCGGGCGGCACGCTGCTGACCCTGGTCAAGCCGCAGTTTGAGTTGCAGCCTGGACAGGTGGGTAAGGGTGGCATCGTCAAGGATGACGCGATGTACCCCATCGTCGAGCAGCGCCTGCGCGAGGCCTGTGCCGAACTGGGCCTGACCGTGACCGCGTGGTTCGATTCGCCGATAGCCGGTGGCGATGGTAACCGCGAGTTTTTTATCTGCGCGAAGAAGAACTAACCCATGTCCGACATATCTCGCATTCCCCTCAGCGTGGAATTCTTTCCACCGAAGACGCCTGAAGGCGTGGCCAAGCTGCGCACCGTGCGCCAGCAGTTGTATGCGCTGAAGCCCGAGTTCTGCTCGGTAACCTTTGGGGCCGGCGGCTCCACGCAAGATGGAACCTTCAACGCGGTCTCTGAAATCCTGGCCGAAGGTGTCGGCGCTGCCTCGCACTTCTCGTGCATAGGCGCCACACGCGACACGGTGCGTGCTCAGTTGGCCACGTTGAAAGCCATGGGCGTCAAGCGCCTGGTGGCCCTGCGCGGCGACTTGCCCAGTGGCTATGGCGCCGGTGGTGAGTTCCACTACGCCAGCGAACTGGTGGCCTTCATCCGCGCCGAGACCGGTGACGACTTTTTCATCGAGGTCGCGGCCTACCCCGAAATCCATCCCCAGGCCCGCTCCCCCGAGGCGGACCTGCAGGCCTTTGCGGCCAAGGTGAAGGCCGGCGCCAACTCGTCCATCACCCAGTATTTCTACAACCCGGATGCCTACTTCCGGTTTGTCGATGATGTGGCGGCGATGGGGCTGAACGTGCCGGTGGTGCCCGGCATCATGCCCATTACCAGTTCTACCCAATTGATGCGCTTTTCGGATGCCTGTGGCGCCGAGATTCCGCGCTGGATACGCCTGCGCTTGCAGAGCTTTGGTGACGACACCGCGTCCATCAAGGCATTTGGCCTGGATGTGGTGACCAGTCTGTGCGAGCAATTGCGCGCCGGTGGTGCTCCCGCTTTGCACTTCTACACGATGAACCAGAGCGTGGCGACGATCGCCCTCTGCGAGCGGCTGGGGTTGACGGGCTAGCTCTGCGCGCCCCGACACGGGCCGCAGCAGAACTGGGGTAAGCGCCGTCGTTCGTGTCCCCCGGCCTTCGGCCTCCTCCTTTACCTCACTATGTCGCTCACCCCAGCTCTGCTGCTCGACGCAATTGGTGGCAGTGACGAAATCTAAACCCCTTCAAACTCCATCGCCGGCCGGTGTTCGGCCTGGCTGACAAATTGCCAGCGGCCGATAAAGCAAGCGGCCAGCCAAGCCACGCCTCCGATCAAGGCCAGGACCCGCCAGGCGCTGAGCCAGTCGCCGTCAAAGGCGTCAAACATGCTGGCGCGCAGGGCTTTGATGACCCAGGTGAACGGCAGCCAGGGGCTCACGGTCTGGTAGATGCCGCCCGACAGCTCCACCGGCAACACACCACCGGCGGATGACAACTGCAGCACCATCAGCAACAGCACGGCGGCCTTGCCGGCGTCACCAAAGGCGCGGGTGATGGCCACGATCAGCGTTAGAAAAGTCAGCGAGCTCAGCACCAGGGTCAGAGCGAAGGCCCCCAGGCGCGCCACCTGCAGCTCCAGCAGGAACAAGGACATCAGCATGATGACCATGGCCTGCGCCACGACCAGGGCGCTCAGTATGCCCAGCTTGCCCAACAGCCGCGCTGGCCGTGATGTGGCGGCTGCGGCCTCCGGCAGGCGGCGCAAGTGGAACAAGAACGCCGACATCACCGCGCCCAGCCACAGCGAGGTGGCCAGAAAGTTGGGTGCAAAGCCCGCGCCGTTGTTGGGCACCGGGGCCACGATCTCCACCACGGGCTCCACCGAGTCGGCCAGGCCGCGCGGGCTGCCATCGGGCGCCCGTACGTCGCCTGGTAGGGAATGGTTCAGCAGCTTGAGGCCAGAGGCCAACTCCTTGGCGCCGGTCTTCAACTGGCCCAAGCCATTGCGCAGATCTTGCGCGCCGGAGCCCACGCTGCGGCTGGCGCTGGCCAGCTCGTCGAGCTTGCTGTCGGCAGGCACTTTGCTGGCCGCTGTGTGTATGCCATTGCCCATGGCGGTCACGCCATCGGTCAGTTTGCCGATGCCGGTGTTGAGCCGCACCGTTCCGTAGTTCAGGCGGGTCTGGCCGATGCGAGCCGCCTCCAGGCCAGCGGTGAGCTGGGTCGCGCCAGCAGTGAGTTGGGCAGCGCCCTCGGATATGCGGGTGCCGACCAGCGGAATGCCCTTGGTCTCGTCACGCATCTTGGCGCTGCCATCGGCCAGTTCCTGCGCGCCCTCGTGCAGCTCTTGCAGGCCGTGGGCCAGCGTGGCGTGCCCCGCCAGCAATTCGGAGGGACCGGCCTTGAGTGCGGCCAGGTCTTGTGCGGATGGGCGCTGCTGGTCCATGGTGCGCAGGCCCGCGCCCAATTGTTTGACCCCGTCAGTGAGCTGCACGACGGCGGTACCCAGTCCGTCCGTTCCGTTGGCCAGTGTCTTGGAGCCGGCTTCGGCCTTGGTCAGCCCTGCGTCCAACTTGATGGCGCCTTCGTTCAGGGCGGCAACGCCGCGGCGCAGTTCGGCCAGCTTGTCGCGCGAGCCGGTCACGGTGGTTAGCACCAAGGACCAGCGGTTCTCATTCAGGTTGATATTGACCTGGTGGCCCAGCTCGGACGCAAAGCGTTTGGCGATGTTGGCCCCGTTGTAGTTGTTGCCTTCGGACACGTACATCACCAGGCGACCGCCGGCAGCCTCTTGGCCAGGGACGGCATTGGCGCTGAAGTCCTTGGGGATGATCAAGGCGAAGGCCAGGCGCCCCCGGCGCACGTCCAGCTTGGCTGCCTCTTCGTCGGTGTAGGCTACAAACCCGAAGGTGCGCTTTTCCTGGATGGAGGTGGCTACCGCCTTGCCCACATTGACGTCCTGGCCGCGGTAGTTCAGGCCCTGGTCCAGATTCACCAGCGCTGCTTTCAGGTCGCCCGTGTGGGCGCTGGGATCCGTCACGCTGGACAGGTAGATCAGCGCGTACAACGCCGGGATGATGATCACCCCCAGCGCCGATACCTTGAGCTTGGGGAAGCGCCGAAACAGCAGGGCCTCCATGCGGAAGATCGCCAATGCATCGTGAAAGACGCGCATGGCCGGCCAGCCCCCTTCAGCCGCCCGATTCGAGCGTGAACGCAGCGTTGGCGTCCTGCGGAAGCAACTCCACCATCTGGGGCAGGGCTTTTTGCAGACCGGCCTTCAGCGTGTGCGGCGGGTTGATGATGAACATGCCGCTGGCGGGCAGGCCCGGGCGTATCACTTCACCCGCGTCATCCTGCAACAACTTGCTGGACTTGACGGTCAGCGTGGCGCCCAGCCAACTCTTGCCAGCCTTGTTGGCCAGCGTCTTGAGCTTCTTGGGCAGGTCGTGGGCTTCGGGGCGCGGGATGATGGGGTACCAGACGGCATAGGTGCCGGTTGCAAACCGCACCAGCGCATCGGCCACCATGTCGACGACACGGCCGTAGTCGGTCTTGAGCTCGTAGCTGGGGTCGCACAGCAGCAGGGCGCGGCGCGAGGGCGGGGGCAGGAATTTTTTGACGCCCTCAAAGCCGTCTTCGCGCAGGATGGCGATCTGGCGCCCGGCTTCCAGCTGCGCCACATTGGCGGTCAGTGTCTTGGTGTCGGTGGGGTGCAGTTCAAACAGCTTGAGCTTGTCGCGGTCGCGCGCTTCTTCTTGCAGGATGCGATGGATGATGAAGGGTGAACCGGGATAGACCTTGTGGCTGCCGGCTTTGTTGAAACCGGCCACCAGGTCCACATAGTCCTGCAGCAGCGGGGCCAGGGGTTGCGTGGGCTTGCCGGCCACCAGCTTCAAATAGCCTTCGGCCGCTTCGGCGCTGGTCTGGGCGTAGTCGCCGTCCAGGCGGTAGAGCCCGGCGCCGGCATGGGTGTCGAACACCGTTAGCGCAGCCTCTTTTTGCACCATGTGCCGCAAAATGGCCAGCAAAATGCTGTGTTTGAGAACGTCGGCGTGATTTCCGGCGTGAAAGGCGTGGCGGTAACTGAACATGCCTGGATGGTAACCGCCCCGGATGCGGGCTGGTGTGTGCTTGGTGTAAATGGCATCCAGCCCTCACCGGTGCTGCGTTTAGTGCTACGGTTTTGGTAGTGGTTGCTGCGACGACGGTTTCCACCCCTACGGTGGCCTGCCTGAAAAACTGGCAGTTTTTGGCAAAACGTCTTATAATCATGGGCTTCGCAGCGATTTTGTGGCTCCGCGGCGAAGCACTCTGAGCAACGTCTCGCGACCGCGCGCCGAGTATCCCCACCTAAGAGATTCCCATCAGAGGAACGCCGACCGTGGAAAAGAGCCCGCCAAACCAACTCCTTTTAGGAAATTCTCATGTCTACTTTCAGCGCAAAACCCGCTGAGGTCGTGCACGAGTGGTTTGTGATTGACGCGACCGACAAGGTCCTCGGACGAGTAGCCAGCGAAGTTGCTCTCCGTTTGCGCGGCAAACACAAGGCCACCTACACGCCTCACGTTGATACCGGCGATTTCATCATCGTCACCAATGCAGCCCAGCTGCGCGTCACCGGCGCCAAGTCGCTGGACAAGGTGTACTACCGCCATTCGGGTTACCCCGGCGGCATCTCGTCCACCAACTTCCGTGACATGCAAGGCAAGTTCCCCGGCCGCGCTTTGGAAAAAGCCGTCAAGGGCATGCTGCCCAAGGGCCCCCTGGGTTACGCCATGATCAAGAAGCTGAAGGTCTACGGCGGTGCTGAGCACCCCCACACAGCCCAACAGCCCAAGGTTCTGGACATCCCCGGTATTTCTCCCGCAGCAGTGAAACGTGAGGCCGCCAAATGATCGGTGAATGGAACAATGGCACCGGCCGTCGCAAATCCAGCGTCGCCCGCGTGTTTCTGAAAAAAGGCTCCGGCCAAATCGTCGTGAACGGCAAGGACATCTCCAAGTTCTTCGGTCGCGGCACTTCCATCATGATCTGCAAGCAGCCCCTGCTGTTGACCAACCACGCTGAAACGTTTGACATCATGGTCAACGTCGCTGGCGGCGGTGAGTCCGGCCAGGCCGGTGCAGTGCGCCACGGTATCACCCGTGCCCTGATCGACTACGACGCAACGCTCAAGCCAACACTGAGCCAAGCTGGCTTCGTGACGCGTGATGCGCGCGAAGTCGAACGTAAGAAGGTCGGCTTCCACGGCGCTCGCCGTCGCAAGCAGTTCTCCAAGCGTTAATCGACGCACGTCACTGCAACACTCCGTTGCAAATCGAGCGGTCGCCAGGGTGCAAACCCTTGCGGCCGTTTTACATGGCACTGCTAGACTTCGCGCTCCATGCGATTCAAACTCCTACGCCGCCGCCTCACTATCAGTGCTCCGCGCATGTCGGTGCGCAGCGCCATGCCATGGCCTTTCCGTTGGGCCATCCTCGCCATCGTGTTGGGCTTTTGTGCGGCCATCGGCCTGTGGGCCTTCGAGTTTGGCAAGGACATTGCCGGGCTTGAAAAGGGCTCCAAGGAAGAGATGCTGCGCCTGCGCACCGAGTTGGTCGAAACGCGGGCCGAGTTGGCTAAGATCCGGCAGGAGCGCGACCATGCGCAGTCCATTGCCAACACCGCAGACACCTTGGTCACCGCCGAGAAGGCTTCGCACGAAAGCCTGCTGGCCCAGCTCAAACAACTGGAAGCCGACAACCGCACGCTGCGTGATGACCTAGGATTTTTTGAAAAACTGATACCGGCCGCGGGTGGCGACGGATTGGCCATACGCAGCCTGCAGGCGGATCTGCAAAATGGCAACAAGTTAAAATGGCAGGTGCTGGTGATCCAGTCGGGCAAGAACCCGGCCGAGTTCAATGGCCGGCTGGAGGTCTCTTTCTCCGGGTTCTTGGACGGCAAGCCCTGGACAACCACGCTGACGGGTGACTCCCCTGCTATCAAGGTCAAGCAGTACGGCCGCATGGAGGGCACGTTTGACATTCCCGCCCAGGTCGTTGTGAAGGGCATGTCTGCCAAGGTGATGGACGGCGCGGTTGTCAAGGCAACGCAATCCATCAAGTTGTAATTTTCTTTACCGAGGATAGCCGTATGTTCAACAAGAAAAAGCAGCCCCCCATCAAGAGCCTGATTGCCGAAGGCAGCGAGATCGTTGGCAACATCACGTTCACCGATGGCCTGCGGGTGGATGGTTGCATCACCGGCAACATCCGCGCGGGTGAAGACGTCGCCAGTATTCTGGTGATTTCGGAGATCGCCAGCATCACCGGCGAGGTGGTCGCCGACCACATCATCATCAATGGCAGCGTGAAGGGCCCTATCCACGCCCGCAAGATGCTGGAACTGCAGCCCAAGGCCCGCATCGAGGGCGATGTGGAATATGCCGCCCTGGAAATGCACCAGGGAGCCTTGATCACCGGCCAATTGCGCCCTTTGCTGTTGGTGGACGGGGAAAAGCCCACACTGAAGCTGGCGGCAAATAACCAGTAAAAGAATTCCCGAGCGAATTGCTGTACTATTCGCCGCAACCCCTGAATACTGATTTGACCGGAGTCCACCCATGAGTGCCGTAGCCCTAGCCGAAACCACCCCCACCGAAATGCCCGCGCCCATCCTGTTCACCGACAGCGCGGCCGCCAAGGTGGCTGACCTGATCGCCGAAGAGGGCAATCCTGACCTGAAACTGCGCGTGTTTGTGCAGGGTGGCGGGTGCTCCGGCTTCCAATACGGTTTCACATTCGATGAAATCACCAATGAAGACGACACCATCATGAGCAAGAACGGCGTATCGCTGTTGATCGACGCGATGAGCTACCAGTACCTGGTGGGCGCCGAGATCGACTACAAGGAAGACCTGCAAGGTGCCCAGTTCGTCATCAAGAACCCGAATGCCACGACGACCTGCGGTTGCGGGTCTTCGTTTTCGGCTTAAGCGGCTGAAAAACCTATCCGGTCAGGCCGGGTAGATCCCACCCAGTATGCGGGCGCCTTGAGCGCCCGTAACGCTTTTCAGGCTGGACGTTTTGCCTTCCATCGTTTGGCGGGCCAGCCAGGCGAAGGCGGCTGCCTCCACCTGTAGGGGTGGCAAGCCCAACTCGGCCGACGAGGCGACCCGACAGCCGGGCAGGGCTACCTGCAAACGTGCCATCAAATGCCCGTTCAGCGCGCCGCCACCACAGACCACCAGGGTGTTGCAGTTGGGGCTGGTGGCCAGCAGGCTGCGGGCGCAGCACAGCGCGGTCAGTTCCGTCAGTGTGGCTTGCACATCCTGCGGCGCCAGGCTCTCAAAGCCAACCAGTTTGCCGACCAACCAAGGGCCATTGAACAAATCTCGGCCCGTGCTTTTGGGCGGGGGTTTGGCAAAGAAAGGCTCCTCCAGCAGCCGAGTCAGCAAACCAGCGTGGACCTGGCCCTGGGCACCCCAGCGGCCGCCATCGTCAAAAGCTTGGCTGGTGTGGGTCAGGCACCAGGCGTCCATCAGCGCATTGCCGGGGCCACAATCGAAACCCAACACGTCTTTGGCGGCAGGGTCCAGCACGGTGATATTGGAAATACCGCCAATATTGAGCACCGCAAGCGCCTGGTCCGGCTTGCCGAAGAAGGCCCGGTGAAAGGGCGGCACGAGCGGCGCGCCCTGGCCGCCGGCGGCTACATCGCGGCTGCGGAAATCGGCCACGACGTTGATGCCGCACAGCTCCGCTAGCAGGGCGGGGTTGTTGAGCTGCAGCGTGTAGCCGGTGCCGTCAAATTCCTGCGGCCGGTGGCGCACGGTCTGGCCGTGAGCGCCTATGGCTTTCACCGCCTCGGCCTTGACATCGCATTGCGCCAGCAGAGCCGTCACTTGGCTGGCGTACAAGCGCACCAAGCCGTTGGCGGCCAGCGCCGCGCGGTGCAGTTCGTTGTCGGTGGAGCCGTTCAGGGCCAGTAGTTCGGCCTTGAGGGCCTCTGGCATGGGTGCACTGGAGTGCCCCAGCACGCGGGGCTGCGGACCATCGAAATCCACCAGCACGGCGTCCACCCCATCCAGCGAGGTGCCCGACATCAGGCCTATGTACAAACCCGACAAGTTTGAGGCCCGTAGTGGTCGCTTACTGCGCGTTACCCACTTGCATATTGGCCGCGGCGGCCAATTGCGTGCGTACCTGAGCGGCGGCCTGGTTGAATGCGGTGCGGGCCGAAGCAGCGACCGGCACGGATTCGCTCTGCTTGGCAATCGTCAGCGGGTCCTTGTGGGCGCCGTTGACGCGGAATTCGAAGTGCAGGTGCGGGCCGGTGGCCCAGCCGGTCTGGCCGACGGCACCCACGTTCTGGGCTTGGCTGACGCTCTGGCCAGTGCGCACATTGATGCGGCTCAGGTGGGCATAGACCGTCACATTGTTGTTGCGGTGCTTGACCATGACCACATTGCCGAAACCGTTTTGGGTGCCGGCGAATTCGACCACACCGTCACCCACACTGCGCACCGGGGTGCCGATGGGGGCAGCATAGTCCACGCCCAGGTGGGCGCGCCAGGTTTGCAGAATGGGGTGGAAGCGCATCTTGAAGCCGCTGGTCACGCGCGAGAACTCCATCGGCGACGCCAGGAAGGCGCGGCGCAGGCTTTCGCCGGCCAGCGTGTAGTAGCCACCCTTGGTCAGCGTGTGGCTGGCAGTAGACGCGGCAGCGCTGCCACTGGCCACGGGTTCCTGGAACCACATGGCCTGGAAGCTCTTGCCGGCATTGACGAATTCGGCGCTCAGCACGCGGCCGGCGCGCATGGGTTCGCCATCGCCTTCCAGGGTTTCATAGGTCACGGCAAAACGGTCGCCCTTGCGCAGCGCGCGGTGGAAGTCGATGTCGCCCGCGAAGATCTCGGCCAGCTGGATGGCGATGGTGTCCGGAATGCGAGCGTCATCGGTTGCGGCAAACAGCGACGTGCTGATGGTGCCGCCGGCCAGACGCGAGGACGCAGTCATGGGTAGGGTTTCCAGCTTGGACTGAAAGCCGGCTGCGGTCTTTTCGACTGTCAGGCGCTTGAACATGCCGTCATCTTCCGGGCTCCAGCGGGCGCTGAGCTTGAGCAGCGTGTTGCCTTCGCTGGCTTCCACGGTGACATTGCGCCCGGCGCGGCCCATCAAGGTTTGCTGGACGACGGTGTCGGAGCGGATGAAGGCGGCGGCCTGGGGGTCATAGATGCCCAGACGCTTGAGCAGGGTTTCGGCCGTGTCGGACGAGCGGGTGGCGTCCGAGCGGTACAGGCGCATGGCCTGGGTTTGCAGGGCGTCCAACTGACCCAGCATGGGCAAGGGCTGCACATCTTCGACAATGGTGCGTACGGGCAAGTTTGCAGCATCGGGCGCCAAGGAGGCTACCGCGTAGGTGGCACCGGCACCGCACAACAAGAATGCTGCGACGGCGATGCTGAGTTGCTGGGGATGGCTGTGGACGAGACGGGCAGCGCGGGCCAAAGAGCCCTCAGCGGCCTGTAGCAGGCGTTGTATCAAAATTCTGACTCCATGGATTGGGGGTGAGCCCGTGCGGCACTACACCCCGAAACTGCAAGCTGGGCGCGACTAAAATCGGGTCGCCAACCATCCAGCGCGATTGCAGGAGGAAGGTCGCAGTATAGCGGTCTACCGCACAGACACATCGATAAAAACCCTTATGAATCAAGCCTCAAGCCCCCAGTTAGTTGTAAGCGACCGTGTCCGTGAGGCTCTGGCGGTGACCCTGCGCGGCGTGGATGAGCTGCTGCCGCAGGACGAATGGGTCAAAAAACTCGCCAAATCCGAGGCCACCGGCAAACCGCTGCGCATCAAGCTGGGGCTGGACCCCACTGCGCCTGACATCCACATCGGCCATACCGTGGTGCTGAACAAGATGCGCCAGTTGCAAGATCTGGGCCACACGGTGATCTTCTTGATCGGCGACTTCACCAGCATGATTGGCGACCCGTCCGGCCGCAACAGCACCCGCCCGCCGCTGACCGCCGAGCAGATCAAGCTCAACGCCGAAACCTACCGCGCCCAGGCGGACAAGATACTGGACCCCGCCAAGACCGAGCTGCGCTACAACAGCGAATGGAGCGACCCGCTAGGCGCCCGCGGCATGATCCAGCTGGCCAGCCGCTATACCGTGGCCCGCATGATGGAGCGCAACGACTTCCACGACCGCTTCAAGGCCGGCACCCCGATCGCCGTGCACGAATTCCTGTACCCGTTGATGCAGGGCTATGACAGCGTGGCGCTGCACAGCGACCTGGAGTTGGGCGGCACCGACCAGAAATTCAACCTGCTGATGGGCCGAACGCTGCAGGCCGAATACGGCCAGGAGCCGCAGTGCATACTCACTATGCCTTTGCTCGAAGGCCTGGACGGCGTAGAGAAAATGTCCAAGAGCAAGAACAACTACATCGGCGTCACCGAAGAACCCAACACCATGTTCGCCAAGGTGCTGAGCATTTCCGACGTGCTGATGTGGAAGTGGTACACGCTGTTGAGCTTCAAGCCCGAGGTCGAGATTGCCGCGCTGAAGGCCGAGGTCGATGCCGGGCGCAACCCCAAGGACGCCAAGGTCGCGTTGGCCAAGGAAATCACAGCCCGCTTCCACAGCGCAGCCGCGGCCGACGCGGCCGAGCAGGACTTCATCAACCGCAGCAAGGGCGGCGTGCCGGATGAGATTGCTGAAATCAGCCTGCCGCTGGGCGAGGGCGGCGCGGCCCTGGGCATTGCGGCTTTGCTGAAGATGGCCAACCTGGCTGCCAGCAGCGGTGAAGGCAACCGCCTGATCGACGGCGGCGGCGTGCGGGTGGACTCCAATGTGGTCAGCGACAAGGGCCTGAAACTGGCTGCTGGAACCTATGTGCTGCAGGTCGGCAAGCGCAAGTTTGCGCGCGTGACTTTGGCATAGTTGCTATTGTTTTGCTAGCGGATTGCATATATTTCATGAGGGCTAGCGGCCTATTTTATAAAACCACATGGGTAGGAGGCAGCTCTTGAAGAATTGCATTGCTGCCACGCTACTAGCCCTGGCTGCCGCCAGCGCAAGCGCACAGCAGGATTGGCCCGCCGCCAGCCTGGCGCTGCTGAAGCAGGCCCAGTCCCAACCCGGCCACACCCAGGTGGAGGCCCTGCACCCCAGCTACCGCCCCACCAGCGATGGCCGCAGCTACGCGCTGGTGTGGATGGCCAACCCGGCACAACCACCGGCCAAGTGGATCGTCTCGCTGCCCGGCACCGGCGGCTACGCCACGCGCGACCTGGCCGTCTGGTACCCGCACCTGCAGGGGCGCGACGTGGGGCTGGTCGTGCTGCAGTGGTGGCTGGGCAGCGGCGATGCCACGCAGGACTACTACACGCCGCAGGACATCTACCGCGAAATCGACCGCCTGCTGGCCGATCTGAAAGTGCCCAAGAACAGCGCCCTGTTGCACGGCTTCAGCCGGGGCGCGGCCAATCTTTATGCGGTAGCGGCGCTGGACCGGGCCAGAGGCCAGCAGTATTTCTCCAGCTTTGTGCCCAGCTCCGGCGGCGCCTCGCTGGACTACCCGCCCACCCAGATGGTCACGCGCGGCGCATTCGGCGCTACGCCCTATGCCGGCACGCAGTGGGTGACGGCCTGTGGCGACCAGGATTCCAACCCGGCCCGTGACGGCTGCCCCGCCATGCGCCGCACCGCCGTGTGGATCAAAGAGCGGGGTGGCAGCATCGCGTTCGCCATCGAAGACCCGGCGCAAGGCCATGGCGCCTTGCAGCGCAACCCCGCCAACACCAAGCGTCTGCTGGACTGGTTCCTGCACCCATGATCGCCGTGCTGCAACGGGTCCGTTCGGCCCGCGTCGATGTGGATGGCCAGACCGTGGGCGAAATCGGCCCGGGTCTGCTGGTGCTGGTCTGCGCCGAGCAGGGGGACACGCAGGCCCAGGGCGACAAGCTGCTGGCCAAGATCTTGAAGCTGCGCATCTTCAGCGACGCCAATGGCAAGATGAATTTGAGTGTGCAGGACATGGACGGCGCCGGCACCGCAGGCGGCCTGCTGATCGTCAGCCAGTTCACGCTGGCGGCGGACGTGAGTGGCGGCAACCGGCCCAGCTTTACCGGAGCCGCTGCGCCGGACGATGGCAGGCGTCTGTACGAAGGTTTTGTGGAGGCTGCACGGCGTTCCCACGGTGTGGTGCAGACCGGTATCTTTGCAGCCGACATGCAGGTGAGCCTGGTGAATGACGGGCCAGTGACGATACCGATGCGGATTGCTCCCAGTGTTTGATTTGCTATTGTTTGAATAGCTGCTTGTGCAGTATTGACGAGGGCTAGCAGGTTTTTTGCTTGAGTGAACTGGCTAGGAGCCTGGGCGGCGGAGCGTTCTGCTCCGTGTCCTCCGCCCGCTGCGCGGGCTCCCCCTTTTACCTGCGCAGAACGCTCCGCCGCCCAGGCTCCTAGCCAGGTTGCAGGGCGCCGTGTTCACCGTCGTCCCAACTAGACGGCAATGGCAGAACCAGTGGCACATTCCACACGGCATCCACCCAGCCGCGCAGGCTGTTGATGAAGGCCATGGCCTCTACCCGGTGCAGGTCATTCAGGTGCAGCACGGCCTCCATTACACGCCCTTGTGCCAGCCAATGGGCGCGCCCCACGCCGGGCAACAGGCCGCAGCTTGCTGCCGGCGTGACCCAGCGACCATCCAGCAGCAGGGCGATATTGCCGCGGGTGCATTCGGTGATTTCTCCCTGCGTGTTCCACAACACCGTGTCGAATACAGCGGTGTCCGTGGGCGCAAACGGCTCGTAGTGGGCGCGGCGCGTGGTCTTGTGGCGCACAAACTCGCTGCGGGCCTGCGGTAGAGGGCGGCCAGCCAGTTGCAGGCGCACGGCGCAGGGCGTGGCGGGCAGGGCATGGGCCTCCGCCCTTGGTGTGCCCGCCGCATCCAGCAGCAGGCGCACGCGCCAAGCGCCACTGGAGTTCTGTTGACAGAGCGTGGCTAGCGCTTTTTGCACGGTGTGCACTTGCCATGGAAAACCAAAATGTGCTGCCGAAGCCGCCATGCGTGCCAAGTGGGCGTCCAGGTGCTGCAGCAAACCGTCGTGCAGTGCCAGTGTTTCCAGCAGTTCGAAAGACTGGCTGGCGCGGGTCAGATAGGCCTGCTTGTGCCGCCACTCCTGCCATTCGCCACCTGCCTCGGCGTCGAAGGTGATGGCGCTGCCCGTGCCGGTGCGCAGGTGGCTGCCCTGGGCCAGCACGGTGCGGATCGGCACATTGAAGGTGGCGCTGCCGCCAGGCCGCACCACGCCCACCGCCCCGCAGTAGACGGCGCGGTCCGTGTCCTCCAGTTCGCGTATCAGGCGCATCGCCTGCACCTTGGGCGCACCGGTGACGGAACCGCAGGGGAACAGCGCGCTGAATACATCGACCAGCGTGGTGCCGTCTCGGGCATCGGCATGCACGTCGCTGACCATTTGCCACACGGTGGACAAGGCCTGCACGCGGCACAGGCCATCCACCGTCACCGAATAAGGTTTGGCAAGGCGCGACAGGTCATTGCGTATCAGGTCCACGATCATCACG
The DNA here is from genome assembly GCF_059418585.1 of Rhodoferax sp. GW821-FHT07G04. Taxonomy (NCBI): domain Bacteria; kingdom Pseudomonadati; phylum Pseudomonadota; class Betaproteobacteria; order Burkholderiales; family Comamonadaceae; genus Rhodoferax; species Rhodoferax sp. GW821-FHT07G04. The sequence continues at coordinate 728,928 of NZ_JBWKQD010000002.1, read as the reverse complement.
TTCTCGGCCCGCTCTTTGGGCGATGTGCGCAAGCCTTCGGCCAGCGCAGCGTCTTCGTCGGGCGTGCGGCCGCGGGGTGCCGTGCCCTTCATCGGGCGGGTGGTGACGTGACCTTCATGCCAGTCAAAGAACAGCTCGGGCGAGACCGACAGCACCTGCTCGTCACCCGTGTCGATATAGGCGGCAAAGCCGCCCGGCTGGGCCTGGCGCATCGCGGTGAATAGCTCCCAGGGCGGCACGTGCAACTGGCCTTGGTTGCGCGCTGTGAGATTGGCCTGGTAGATCTCACCGTCGGATATAGCTTGGTGCAGGCGGTCCAGGGCGGCATCGAACCTTGTGCGGGTGATGCCGGGCTGCCAGCTGGCGCGGCGGGTGCCGTCCGCCGATGGCGGGGAGGGGGCCCGGTCGGCCGATGGTAGCGGCGCATCGTGCACGCCAAACCAGGCCAGCGGCCCGGTGGATGGGTGCACGGCCAGAGCGGCGTCGAAGGCGGGGGCGGCCTCGTAGCGCACATAGCCCACGCACCACTTTCCCTGCAAAGACCGCTCTTGCACCGCCTGCAATACGGCCTTGACCTGGTCCAGCGTATGCGCCACCAGCACCTCAACCGGCTCCCCAAATGCCACGCGCACCGCGCCCGAGCCGGGAGGCAGGGCTTTGCGCGGCAGAGGCCCGCTGTCGTGCGGGGGATTAGGGGCCTGGATGGCGGCGAAATCGATCAGGGCGCGCATGGGGCTGGGTTGGAACGTAGGCTGCCGATTATGCTCAGGTGTTTGAACCCCTCTGAGCGAAGACGGCAATGGCAAAGAAATTATTGGTACTGGGCGGCACGGTGTTCCTGGGGCGCCATGTGGTGGACGCCGCGCTGGCCGCGGGTTGCGAGGTCACGCTGCTCAACCGGGGCACGCGTGAGGCCCAGTTCGCGCATCCGGTGGAGCACTTGCGCGGCGACCGCGACGGCGATCTCAGCGCGCTGCAGGGGCGCCATTTCGACACAGTGGTCGATTGCAGCGGCTACACACCGGCGCAGTTGCAGCGCTCGGCCGACGCGCTGGGCGACCGGGTGGGCCACTATGTGTTTGTGTCGACGATCTCGGTCTATGCCCGGTTCGCGTCGGGCCAGGCCTACGACGAAGCCGCGCCGGTCACAGAAGCTACCGAAGGCTATGGCGGCGCCAAGGCCCGGGCCGAAGAGGTGATCCTGGCTGCCCTGCCGGGACGGGTGTCCATCTTGCGGCCTGGGCTCATCGTCGGGCCTTACGACCCCACCGGTCGCTTCACCTACTGGCCGCTGCGCATGGCCCGTGGCGGCCAGGTGCTGGCACCCGGGCGGCCTGAGCGGCCGGTGCAGTTCATTGACGCACGCGACCTGGCCCAGTGGTGTGTGCAGTTGGGTTTGCAAGGCAAGCCCGGCGTCCTGCATGGCGTAGGGCCCTCGGGCAGCATGGCCGAACTGCTGCAGGCCTGCCAGCAAGCCGGCGGCAACGGTGCTGTTGAGTTGCAGTGGCGTGACGATGCCCGCCTGGTGGATGCCAAGGTCGCGATGTGGACGGGCTTGCCGCTGTGGATTCCCGAGTCCGACGCAGACTACGGCGGCATGTTGTTGGCCAGCAGCCAGCGTGCGGCAGATGGCGGGCTGCGCACCCGCCCGTGGGTGGAGACTGCGCGCGACACGCTGGCCTGGGCGCAAGCGGCGGGTGCCGCGGCCCGGTCTACTGTGGCCTTGACCCCTGAGGCCGAGGCCGCCCTCCTCGCAGCAATCGCTTCTGCGGCATGACCCTGGTCACCAGCTTCCCCCCGTTGGCACGACCCCATGCCAAGGTGTTGGTGCTGGGCAGCATGCCGGGTGTGGCATCGCTCACGGCGCAGCAGTACTATGCGCATCCACGCAACCACTTCTGGCCCATCGTGGCCCGCATCGCCGGGTTTGATGCCGCGGCACCCTATGCCGATCGGGTGGACGCGCTGACCAGTGCGGGCTTTGCGGTGTGGGACGTGCTGCAGAGCTGTGTGCGGCCGGGCAGCCTGGACAGCGCCATCCAGGCCGGCACGCGCGTGCCCAATGATTTCGCGGCATTCTTTGTCGAGCACACTGGCATCACCCGCGTGTGCTTCAACGGCACCGAGGCGCACAACAGCTTTACCCGGCATGTGCTGCCGGGCCTGTCCGTGAAGGGGGTGGACTATGTGCGCCTGCCGTCCACCAGTCCCGCGCATGCGGTGCCGTTTGCAACCAAGCTGGCCGCCTGGCGTGCGGCGTTGCTGGGCGCTTAGCCAAGCAGGTTGCTACTGTTTATATAGCGTATTGCGTAGTATTGACGAGGGCTAGACGGCTATTTGCCTGCATGCCCTTCGATCATTCAGGCAGTTTGGGCCTTGTTGCGACGGCGGCGTGCCACACCGCCCACCAGCGCCAGACCGGCCAGCATCAGCGCATAGGTCTCCGGCTCGGGCACGGTGGCCACCATGTACAACTGGTCCTGGGCATTCACCGTGTAGTGGCCGTGGCTGTCCTGGCTGTACAGGTTCAGCACCCGCACATTGCCGATGCCGCTCCAGGCGCCGGAGTTCACCGCCGCATTGGCCATGTTCTTGTACTGTGTGGCAAGGCTGCTCATGGTGCCGAAGGACTCGCCCTCCAGCGACCAGATGGCCTGCTGCACGGCCGTGTTTTTCACGGCCTGGTTGTAATTGCCCCAGATGGAGGTGTTGGAGAGGTTGGTCGTGAAGAACTGGGTAAACAGCCACGCGGTGCTGGCACTGATGGGGTCTTGCGTGGACGTATGGCCGGGCTCGCTGCCGTTGTAAGTGCCATAGGCACCGGCTGCATTGACGGTGTGGTTGGTCACGCTGGCCACGCGGTAAGGCGTGTTGCCCAGGCTGATGTGTTCGTTGTACTCCAGGCAAAAGCTTTGGAAGGAGTTGTTCCAGGTGCCCGACGCGCCCGAAATCACCGATCCGTTGAATGCGCCACCGGGGTTGTCACCCACGCCGTCCGCGAACTTGACGATAGTGCCGGTGACCACGGTCGCGGCGGCCCACTGTGTGCCCAGGAACAAGGCTGCCGCCAGTGCCGATCGAACCATTTTTTTCATACTATTTGTGTTGCGCATTGCCAGAAGTCCCGGTTGAAACCAAATGTAATAATTTGTAGCTGGACTGTAGGGGCTGCGGCCTGGATGGTAAATAGTCCGAACGGACTAAGCCCCGGCAGGAAGTGTGAACAATGTCACGGATTGGCCCGAAGACGAAAACTGTATGGAACCCATTGCCGTGATCACAACCGTTGGCAACCGCGCCGAGGCACGGGCGATGGCGCAGGCACTGCTGGAGCGCAAGCTGGCGGCCTGTGCCCAGATCGAAGAGATCGAGAGCTTCTACACCTGGGACGGTGCGGTGCAGAACGAAGTGGAATTCCGCATCACCTTCAAAACCCTGGATACGCAGTACGCGGCGGTGGAGGCTGCGATCAAGGACTTGCACAGCTACGAATTGCCGGCCATTTATGCAGTGGCGTTGGCTGAGGTCTATGCCCCCTATGGGCAATGGGTGGGGGAAGACGTACAACTGCGCCGAGACCCTGGCTGACGCAGTTACGATTCCCGGATTCCATGCCCTTGCTCAACCTTCTTCTGCAGTACATCGAGCCCATAACCCAGGGGGCTTTGGCGACCGGGCTGCTTCTTTTCGCGGGGTTCGAGTTGCGTCGGCCCCGCAGGCCCCTGCGGGCCGACAGAAAGTCCCGTTGGATGACCAACCTGGGCATTTATCTGCTCACTACGGCGTGCATGCTACTGGCGTTTGACCCACTGAGTGCCTTGGCCATCCAATGGGGTGGTATGGGTGGGTGGGGCGGCTTGGCGGCCATGGCTTGGCCATCCTGGGTCAAGGTCACCCTGGGCGTGCTATTGATTGACGCCCTGCAGTATGCGCTGCACGTGGCCTCGCACTACATTCCCTGGTGGTGGCGTTTGCACAAGATCCACCACAGTGATACATCCGTGGATGCATCCACGGCGATCCGACACCACCCCCTGGAGGTCTTTGCCAATGCGTTTCTGCTGGTGGCCTTGTTTGCCGCCTTGGGCCTGCCGCTGTTTTCCATCCTGATATACGGTGCATTGCAGCAACTGCATGCGCTGTTTTGCCACGCCAATCTGGTGCTCCCGCCCGCGGTGGATGCGTGGCTGCGGATGCTGTTGGTAACGCCCGACATGCATGCGGTGCACCACTCCGAGCGGATGGACGAGGGCAACTCCAACTTTGGACTGGTCTTCCCCTGGTGGGATCGCTTGTTTCGCAGCTATTGCGCGCAACCTGAACAAGGGTGCGGGGACATGCGTCTGGGCATCGCCGAACGGTCGGGCCCATCCTTGCGCCTGCTGGCGCTGCTGGGCTTGCCGTTTGTGGCGCTGAAAACGCAGGCCGGCGCAAAGGGCAAGGGTGGGCGGCGCAAGCAGGGGCGGCGGCGTTGAGCGTCACCTGTGCAATATGGGCGGGCGGTGTTGTGCTGTCCCAATAATGCAGAGAGAATTTGTCGGTCCTTGGTTCCAACAATTGTTGTCCACACGGTAGGAGGTGCCCCATGACACGGTTTGTTCGCCGGATGGTGTTTTTGTTTGCGTCCATGTGCCTGCTACTGGGCTCCACAGGCGCGTTTGCGGGCACGCCGTCCGTCTTGACCTTCACCAAATCCTTTGGTGCATCCAGCATTCCGCTCAATGGCAGCACGAGCCTGACGTTCAATCTGTCCCTGAACAATGTCGGGGGGCAAAACACCAATTCCTTTGGGTTCACGGACACCTTGCCGGCTGGATTGGTCGTGTCTACGCCCAGTGGGGCTTCGGCCATCAGCTGTTCCTACGCCAATGGCGGTGCGAACAACATCGGCATCCTCACGGCCAGCCCGGGTAGCGGCAGCATCACGCTGGCGGGCATCAATATGCCTTCGCCCAGTAATTGTTCGTTCTCCGTCAATGTCACGGCAACCTCGGTGGGCACCAAGACCAACTCGGTGACCACGTCCGCCGCCTATATCGCTGGAGGCACAACAACCGCCACCGCGACGCTGGAGGTCACTGCGGCAACCCCACCCATTCCCAACCAGACTCCAACCCCCACCAACGGCATAGGCACGCAACCCACGACGGTGAATCTCAGCCAGGGTCAGGGGCCGACGATGACGACCTGTATGCTCAATGCGGTCAAGAGCTTTGCAGGGCTCGGTCAGGCGGTGTATCTCGGGCAGGACGCATATGGCGTGGCCAGTATCGACCTCAAGGATGGACGCTATTTGTCGTTCTACCCCTTATCGGCCAACACCGACACATCGCGCGCGCCGGGGTTGTACTTCTCGGGCAGCAACCGGGCTAGCCTGGTAACCAGTTGCGGTAGTTTTGATATCGCCCCTGCGGTCTACAACATGGCAGCACTGGGCACGGTCGTTGCTGCCACCGGTTCAGGTGCGTCGGTGGCCCTGAGTGCGGATGGCGTGGCTACGTATGCTGCCAACAACCAAACCTTTGTCTTGCGTCCAGACTTCTATGTGAGTCGCAATCAGGGCGGCGGGGCAGGCTTCACGAATGCCAGCAATGGTTATGTCTTCAACGATGGCGCTGGAAATGCCCAATTGATGCGCGGGGCCTTTTTGGACCCCACGGGCTTGGTTATTGCGATTGCACAGGAAGCGATTCCCGGCACCTTGTCTATTTCTTCCGACGGAACCGCGACCTACTCTGCCGCGGTAGGTGGATCCCGTTGGTTGCTGGTCGCCCAGCCGGTTCTGGAGCCTGTGCCTGCCGCTTATGCCAACAAGCTGGCTTGGCAAATTGGGAATTCGGCTTGGTACCGTGGCAGTACGGTGCAGTCGCTGGCCCAGCGATTTACGGTTATCCCGCTGAATTGATGCCTAGTAGGGGTTCTTGAACCCCAGCCTTGCCATGATCTCGCTCTCGCGCAGTTCCATTACCTGTGCGTCCTCGTCCAGCTCATGGTCCCAGCCCTGGGCGTGCAGCGTGCCGTGCACGATCAGGTGGGCGTAGTGGGCCTGTAGCGTCTTTTTCTGTTCCTTGGCCTCGGCGGCCACGACTGGTGCGCACAGCACCAGGTCGGCGCTGACGACGGGCTCTTGCGTATAGTCAAAGGTCAGCACATTGGTGGCGTAGTCTTTTTTGCGGTACTCGCGGTTCAGCGCCTGGCCTTCTTCGGCGTCGACGATGCGCACCGTGATTTCGGCATCCGTCTGCAGCGCATGGCGTATCCACTTCTTGACCATATGGCGGGGCAGGGCGGCGCGGTGCTTGTCGGGTTTTGCGACGCCGCTGAATTGCAGGGATAGTGTGAGTTCGGGCAGCATGGTGGCGGTGGTTGTTTGTTCTGTCGGGGAATCAGGATTTGGCGGCAGCGCGGCGGCCAGGTGTGCGCAGCTTGGGCAGGCCCATGCGGGGCAATGCGGCCTCTTCGCCGTCATCGGGAATGGTGATGGATGGTAGTTCGTCCTTGCGCGCTGCGTCATAGGCGTCTACCACGCGGGCCACCAGCGGGTGGCGCACGATATCGGCGCTGGTCAGGCGCGTGATGGCAATGCCGCTGACCCGGCGCAGCACCCGTTCGGCATCGACCAGGCCGCTGAGCTGGGCCCGGGGCAGGTCGATCTGGGTCAGGTCGCCGGTGATGACGGCCTTGGCACCAAAGCCTATGCGGGTCAAGAACATCTTCATCTGCTCGGGCGTGGTGTTCTGCGCCTCGTCCAGGATGACGAAAGCGTTGTTCAGCGTGCGCCCACGCATGAAGCCCAGTGGCGCGATCTCCAACTGCTGCTTCTCAAAGGCCTTGTGCACCTGGTCATAGCCCATCAGGTCGTACAGCGCGTCGTAGAGGGGGCGCAGATAGGGGTCGACCTTCTGGTTCAAATCGCCAGGCAGAAAGCCCAGGCGTTCACCGGCTTCCACCGCTGGGCGGGTCAGGATGATGCGCTGCACGGCACTGCGCTGCAGGGCATCCACCGCGGCGGCCACGGCCAGGTAGGTCTTGCCCGTACCGGCGGGGCCGATGCCGAAGGTGATGTCGTGCTCGGCAATATTGTCCAGGTACAGCGCCTGGTTCTTGCTGCGGGGCTTCAGGTCGGCGCGGCGCGTGGTCAGGCTGGGGCCCTCGCCGGCATCGGCCGAACCGTCGCCCGACAACATCAACTGCACGGTTACTGTGCTGATGGGTTTGGCCGCGATCTCGTACAGCGCCTGTATCAGGTCCATGCCCCGCTGGGCCTTGGCCTTGGGGCCTTCGATCTTGAACTGTTCGTGCCGGTGGGCGATGCGGATGTCCAGCGCCGTTTCGATGGTGCGCAGATGCTCATCGGTCGGGCCGCACAGATGGGACAGGCGGTTGTTGTTCAGCGGTTTGAAAGTGTGTCGGAGGATCAAGCTGATAATTCCGGTCAGAGAGATAAGAGGGGGCCAGGAAAAGGCCCCCATCATAGGCAACAAACCGCAAACAACCCAGGGCACACGATGATCGGCAAACTCACAGGCATTCTCAGCGACAAAAATCCGCCCCAAGTGTTGGTGGATTGTGGCGGTGTGGGGTATGAGGTGCAGGTGCCCATGAGCACCTTCTATAACCTGCCGGTCAGCGGTGAAAGGGTGTCACTGCTGACGCATTTTGTGGTGCGTGAGGACGCGCAGATTTTGTACGGCTTTGCCATCGAGGCCGAGCGTGCCGCGTTCCGCGAACTGATCAAGATTTCCGGTGTCGGCCCACGCACTGCGCTCTCCGTGTTGTCGGGCATGAGTGTGGGCGAGCTGTCGCAAGCGGTGACGCTGCAAGAGGCGGGCCGCCTGATCAAGGTGCCGGGTATTGGCAAGAAGACAGCCGAGCGCCTGCTGCTGGAACTCAAGGGCAAGCTCGGTGCCGATATCGGTGCCACCGCTGCGGTGGCCAACGATGCCCAGGCCGACATTCTGCAAGCCTTGCTGGCGCTGGGCTACAGCGACAAGGAGGCCGCTGCCGCACTCAAGGCCTTGCCGGCTGACGTGGGTGTCAGCGACGGCATCAAGCTGGCGTTGCGGGCGCTGGCCAAATAAGCGGTAGCCACTATCAACGCGCGGGCATGGTGCCCGTGCCGTAGCGCAGGTTGATGAAGCTGCCGCTGCTGGAGCGGTCCGCCTGGCCCCAGAAGTCAGTTCCCTGGAAGCTAATGCGCTGTAGATCCAGTGCCCCGTTGGCCGGGTTGAAGATGGAATTGCCCCGGCAACTGCCGGGCATGGACGGCGTGTAGGCAAAAAGATCCAAGGTCGTCAGCGTGCTGTTCAGGGTAAGGATGGCGTCGTAATTGGTGCCACCCACGGCCGCCTGGCGCACCAGTGCGAAGGGCGTGACGCCGTTGCTGATGACCAGCGGGGACTCGCAGAATCCATCGCTACTGCTGGTGATGGGCATAGCGACGCCCAGCAACAGCTTGTCGGTGCCGGGGACTAGCGAAGTGGGCGGTGTGAAGCTGATGAGACTGTTGGACGCGCTGAGACTGCCAAATATCGGTAGGTTGCTCGTGGGGCTGGCGCCGAGCAGTGTGGCATTGGCGCGCACATTGGTGATGCGGATAGCACGATTGGTGGTCTTGCCGGGCGGGTCTATCGGAACACCCAGCCACGACACCGCATTGATGCGCAGCGTGCCGGAAAAAGACGCAGGCGGGGTGTACGGAAATATGTTGCCGGGAGCCACCGTCACCGGGCCTGGAAAGACGATATTGCCAGAGCCGTCAAAGAACAGGCTATTGGAGCCCGCCGCCACACCCGGCGGGCACAGGATGGAGTTGCCCAGGTGGCTGCACTGGTCATAGCTGATGGTGAGCAAGGGCGCACCGGCCGAACCGCTATTGGGAACTGCGCCATCCACCAGCAGGGTAATGTCGCTGGTGCCTCCACTGCTGGGGCCGCCGGAGCACGTCAGGTTGAGCGCGCCCAACTGCTCCGCCGCAATGTCGGAGCGCAGCACCGGGGCAACGGAAACATTGGTGGTGCACCGCAAAGCGTCTCCGCTCACCACAACCGCCAGTGCGCTGGCATGACACCAGACCGATAACAGGCCGGCGATGCAGTACGCCAGGCAACGGTTGGTACAACTGCAAGAAGAAGTGATCCACCCCATGGCAGTGACTCCTGATGGTGAAACGTCCCACGCCGCAAGAGCCCCAGTACCTTTGGTCTGCCCTGGCAGTCCCTGGATGAGCCGTTTCAGCTGCTCTCCCGCAGAAAGTATCGTCCTATCGCCGAGCGCCGTCAAACGGCCCTTTCAACGCCTGCGAGCCATGCGCTTACTGCGCCTCCCGCACCGCCCGTCCATTGAGCGCCTGCACCGGGCGTGCATTATTGGGGTACAGCTGGGTAAACAGCCTGTACTGCCCCTTGCTGATCGTCACGGGCTTCTTCAGCACCATCCACAGCACGCCTTCGGAGCAGGGCGGCGTGGTCAGCGAGCCCATGAACTGGTAGTAGCGCTGGTCGGTTGGCAGCAGTTCGCTGACATTCAGCAGGCCGGCCGGCATGCGCACGCGGTCGTTGGCGTCCAGCGGCATATAGGTCCACACCTTGTCGATGAAGGGGCTGGCTACGCCCTCGTCCAGCAGCACCGCCACCACGGCCAACTGGCCCTCGCTGTTCTTGTGCACCAGGTGCGCCACCATCGGGAAGCGCCGGGAGTTGATCTGTTCCTCGGACGGGGTGTGGAAGTGGAATTGCAGCAGCCGGTAGGTGGAGCCGCGCACGGTGATGGCGTTCTCGCCCTGCACATCCACTTGGATCGTGTGGCCGTTGTTGACCACCGTGCCATTGCTGGGCGTGTACGCAAACTGCACAGCCTCGGCCGGGCCTTGCAAGGTGGCCCCGTCTTCGATGTTGATGGGGGACTGGCGCTTGCCGCTGGCGCAGGTGCCGAAGTCGGGCTTGAGCTTGCCCCAGGCTTGCGGGCCGGTATCGCCCTCATAGGCCCAGTGGACCTCGCCACCGCCATGGCCGGACGCTGCCGAGGCAGAGCCCTGCACGGCCGGGGCCTCCGCACCGTGACCCGCGACAGCTGCGGCTCGGGCTTGCTTGTAGTGCTGGCTGCTCAGGGCGCGTGCGGCAGCGGTTGAACTGCCGGCGCTGGTCCTCGGTGGCGGCGGGCCCTTCTCTTCCACGATCACCGTCATCTTCTTGCTATTGACCACGGTGCCAGCCAGGGCCGCGCGGATTTTTTCGGCCATGGGGTTGCCGCTGGCGGTGGGTAGGCTTTCCACTGGGGCCGTTTTGCTCGCCGTGGCGGGTGCGGGACTTTCTTGGGATGCAGCCTTGACCGGTGTCGATGCCGTGGGTGCGGCTGCCGATGCGGCTGGCGCGGCGGGAGCCGCCCCATGGTCGGCAGCGCCGGCGCCACCACACAGCCCAAACCCCAGGGCGGCGGCCAGCACCGGGCGTAGCGCGGCGGCAAGGCGGGAGGCGGTGTTGTGCTGTGGGTTCATGCGTGGGCGTGCCTTTGCTAGCTGCGAAATGCCATCACCCACACCCAAGGGCGCAGGCTTGCCTCCATCGTATCGGCTTGACCGGGCCGTAACTTGAATCGGTGCCGTTGCCGGGGTCAAGCGCATGCGGGCGAGCGCTATAGTGTGCATCCGCCCCTCTACCTTCCGCAAGAAGCCATACCCGCCGTGAGCATCCAAACCGACGACTTTGCCGCCCCACCTTCCAAACGCATGGTGTCCAGCGCCCCTACGTCGCCCCAGGAAGAGGCGATCGAACGCGCGCTGCGGCCCAAGCTGCTGGACGAGTACGTAGGCCAGGCCAAGATCCGCGAGCAGTTGGAAATTTTCATCAGCGCCGCCAAGATGCGCGGCGAGGCGCTGGACCATGTGCTGCTGTTTGGCCCGCCCGGCCTGGGCAAGACCACACTCTCTCATATCGTGGCTGCCGAGCTGGGTGTCAACTTGCGCCAGACCAGCGGCCCCGTGTTGGAAAAACCCAAGGATCTGGCCGCGCTCTTGACCAATCTGGAAAAGAACGATGTGCTCTTCATTGACGAGATTCACCGCTTGAGTCCGGTGGTCGAAGAAATCTTGTACCCCGCGCTGGAAGACTACAAGATCGACATCATGATCGGCGAGGGGCCGGCTGCGCGCTCCATCAAGTTGGATCTGCAACCCTTCACGCTGGTGGGGGCCACCACGCGCGCCGGCATGCTGACCAATCCGCTGCGTGACCGCTTCGGCATCGTGGCGCGGCTGGAGTTTTATACCGCCGAGGAGTTGGCACGCATCGTCAAGCGCAGCGCGGGCCTGCTGAACGCGCCCATGGATGCCGATGGCGGCTTCGAGATCGCCCGCCGCTCGCGCGGCACACCGCGCATCGCCAACCGCCTGCTGCGCCGCGTGCGCGACTATGCGGATGTGAAGGGCAGCGGCCACATCACGCTGGACATGGCCAACCGCGCGCTGGCCATGCTGGACGTGGACCCCCAAGGCTTTGATGTCATGGACCGCAAGCTGCTGGAGGCCGTGATCCACCGCTTCGATGGCGGCCCGGTGGGGCTGGACAATATTGCGGCCAGCATCGGCGAAGAGCGCGAAACCATTGAAGACGTCATCGAGCCCTACCTGATACAGCAGGGCTACCTGCAACGCACGCCGCGCGGGCGCATCGCCACGCTGGCGGCCTACCGGCACCTGGGTGTGGCGCCGCGCAACGCGCCCGAGGGTGGGTTGTTTGCCGAATGAGGTGCTGATTTCCCCAGAGTACTATTGGAAGAAACAGCCTCTAGCCCTCGGGTATATTGCACGCTCAGCTATTAAAAAGGTAGCAGGCAATGGAAGTCATTTTTGAAATCCTGTTCAGCGTTTTCGGCGAGTTGCTGCTGCAACTCTTTGGCCAGATTTTTATCGAGATCGGCCTGCACTCGGTGGCCGAGCCCTTTCGCAAGAAGCCCACGCCCTGGCTGGCGGCCATTGCCTATGCACTGTTTGGAGCGGTCTTGGGTGGCCTGAGTCTGCTGGCCTTCCCCGATTACCTGATGACCAACAAGAGCCTGCGCATAGCCAATACCGCACTGTCCCCCGTCGTTGCCGGTCTGAGCATGGCCGCGATCGGAGCCTGGCGCGCACGCCGCGGCCAGGCTGTGCTGCGCATCGACAAGTTCAGCTACGGCTACCTGTTCGCGCTGGGCTTTGCGTTGGTGCGGTTTGGGTTTGCGAGTGCGGGCTGACGAGATGGGCGATCTGCGGCGTTGCGCAACGGCACGTTAGTCGCCGCCCGACACCTTTCCCCGCAGCTTCTTCACATCCGCCCGCACGGCTTTGCCCTCCAGCCGCTTGCGCTGCGAGCTTTTGGTGGGTTTTGTGGCCTTGCGGTGCTTGGGCAGCACGGCCACGCTGTCCACCAGGGCCTGCAGGCGCTCAATGGCCTCTGCCTTGTTCTGCTCCTGGCTGCGTGTGGTCTGAGCCTTGATGACCACCACGCCGTCTGCGGTGATGCGCTGGTCGCTCAGGGCCAGCAGGCGCGCCTTGATGGCGTCGGGTAGAGACGAGGCAGGAATCGAGAAGCGTAGGTGGACGGCGCTGGATACCTTGTTGACGTTTTGTCCCCCGGCGCCCTGCGCGCGGATGGCGGAGAAGTCGATCTCATCTTCGTTGAGCGGTATCAGGGGACCGGGCATGCCCCGCATTGTCGGGCACAGCGCCCGCCAAAGCTTTCCCTCACGCTTTGCGCGCGTTGTGCACGATCAGCATCTGTGCTGCATAGTAAGTCGCCAAAATCCACAGCGATGACAGTTCCACCGGTGTCACGAATTTGTTGATGGCGATCAGCGAATCGCTGAGCATGAATACGCAGGCGCCCAACGCTACCCAGCCCGCACCAGCGCCGTCGGGTGATGCGGTGGCGCGGCCGATGGCCTGTGCCGCCATCATCGCGATGACGCTGACATAAGCCGCCACCGCAATCTTCAGCACCGGGTCGCTGAGGCCGCCCCAGATGATGGCGTACATGGTGGCGCCCACTGACAGCACAGCCACCAAGGCCTTTTTGCTGGGGAACCAGGCCTGGCCCTGGCGGAACAGTGCGATGTAGAACAGGTGCGCCACCAGGAACGAGGCAAGGCCGGGGATGAAGTAGTTGCCGGGCAGCATCAGGAACACATCACCGACCAGCGAAAACACCAAGGCCGCGACCAGCAGCGCATCAAAACGGCTGAATGACCCGCCCGTAGGAGCAAGCTCTGCAGAGAAACCGACGCTAGCTCCCGTGGAATATGCACGGGCAGCTACAAAAGCAATAGCAATCACCATTGTCAGGGGTTTGAAGACCATGTAGCCATCCGTCAGGCCCAAGGCGCCGACGGTGGCCAGCGCGCCGCTTTCCACGACCAGCACTTCCAGCATGTGCAGCCTGCCCTGCAGGAAATGCCCCGACGCCCACAGGCCGGATGCAATGGCGGCACACCAGATCGCGCTGTCGGCGAAGGACAGTGTGTTCACATGCCACAGAAACGCGAGTACGGCTGCCATGGCTGCCAAGAACTGGAAGCTGGCAAACCATTGTTGCGAGCGGGTGAGCGGTGGGTTGTACAGCGTGACCGCGGCCAGTGTGAACGCTGGCTTGGGGTTAGCGCGCGCCATGGCGGGGCTTTGCCAACCTGGGGGCTTGAACCAGAGTTTGATCTTGTCGCCCCAATCGGGGGTGCGCCAGGAATCCTTGGCCAGTGTCCAGTAGGTGTCCACATTGGCCCACAGCGGGTCCCAACTGTTGAGCAGGCCGCGGGTGCCGTAGACGCAGGTTTCCTTTTCTTCCTCGAAAGTGCCAAACAGGCGGTCCCACAGGATCAGGATGCCACCGTAGTTCTTGTCGATATACGGGTCGTTGACCGCGTGGTGCACGCGGTGGTTGCTGGGTGAGCAGAACACGCGGTCAAACCATCCCAGTTTGCCGATCTGTTCGGTGTGCACCCAGAATTGGTAGAGCAGGTCGATCAGCGCCACGATGCCAAAGACGGTGGGCGGCACACCGGCGATCGCCATGGGCAGATAGAAGACCCAGCCAAATAGAAAGCCGGTGGAGGTCTGGCGCAGCGCGGTCGTCAGGTTGTATTGCTGGCTTTGGTGGTGTACCACATGGGCGGCCCACAACAGCGACACCTCGTGGCCCAAACGGTGCAGCCAGTAGTAGCAGAAATCGTAGAACACCAGGGCCAGCAGCATGCCGTACCAGGTGCTCCAGAACTCCAGATGGGGGTATAGCGCCAGGGCATTGAAGGCCAGCACATAGATGCCGATACTGAACAGCTTGCTCAGCACGCCGGTGAGCTGGCTGAGCATGCCCAGGCTGATGCTGTTGATGGCATCACTGAGTCGGTACGGCGTTTGTCCTGTGGTGCGGCTGCTGTGCCTGAGGCTCCACAACAGCTCCAGTGCGATCAGCAGCAGAAAAACGGGTGTGGCGAAAACAATGACTTTGCTCATGGTTTAATTTTCACCGAGCGGGCGCTTTGCTGATATCGGGGCAACCCTAGGCAGGCCTATGCAATGCGCTTGACCCATGCCACTTCCATGACCATACTGGCCATGGGAGTTCTACATATTGTTTTACCGAGGTGATGCCATGGTTCGCAAAGGCCGGTGTGCGATGTTGTTGTTGGCCGTTGTGCTGGGCTTGGGGGGCTGCGCTGCGCCCAGGCAGAGTGCCAGTCTTGCGGCGCCCGACCATCTATGGCAGGACCAGGCATTTTCCTACCAGCCCAGCCTGGTGAGTGAAACCCGTGAATCGCTGTTTGCGCTGGACGCCGATGTGGTGCGCGACCTGCGCGCGGACGACGGCCTGACCCGCTCGACCGAGGTGCGCCTGGACCTGCTGGTGGCCCGGCTGTATGGCCCCAACGGCATACGCCTGTCCTATACCAGTGGCCACACCACCGGTGCGTCGGAGACCTGGCATAACAAGCGGGGCGATTGCCTGTCACTAACCCTCCTGGCCTATGCCTCGGCCCGCTACCTGGGCATCAATGCCCAGATGCAGGAGGTGCGGGTGCCCTTCTCCATGGACCGGCGCGACGGTGTCGACTTCATCAATGGCCATGTCAACGTGCTGGTGCGCCACGCCACGGAGGTGACGATCAACGGCCAGTCCTTTGGCGCTGGCAGCTTCATCATCGATTTCGAGCCCCAGGCGGGCTCGCGTCGGTCCGGCCAGTGGCTGACCGAAAACGCCATCATGGCCCGTTACTACAACAATCGGGCCAGCGAATACCTGGTGCAAAAGGACGATGTGCGGGCCTACGCTTACTATCGGGCCGCCATCGCCATGGAACCCGGGTTCGCGCCCGTCTATGGCAATCTGGCCCAGTTGTATGCCAAGCATGGCCTGATGACCGGTGCCGAGCAATTGCTGCAGCATGCCATCGCGCTAGGTGGCCCCGACTATGCGCCACTGCGCGCCATGCGCACCCTGTTGGTGGCGCAGGGACGCCATGCCGAGGCGCAGCGCTATGCCGAACTGCTGGCCAAACGCCAGGACGAAGACCCCTACTACTGGATGGGCGTTGGCATGGCTGCCATGAACGAGGGGCGCAATGGCACGGCTATCAGTGCCCTGGAGCGGGCCGTGTCGCTGACCACCGGCTTTGAGGAATTGCACTACTACCTGGGTGTGGCCTACGCACGCAACGGCCAGCGTGACGCGGCCATCAAGCAGTTGGCTACCATGAGCGCCATCAACAGCAAGGACCCAGGCATTGCCATGCTGAGCAAGAAACTGCAGAGCGGCGCCCTCAAGGGTACCGTCGCACAGCCGCCCGTCTAGGGCTTGAGCGGGTGGCCAGCGTCTAAGCGCTGGTCTCGTCCAGTGCAGTCTCGTCCAGGTGCCGCACATCGCCCCAGCCAATCAAGGTCAGGCCATCGGGCGTCCATAGCAGACGGTTGATCGCGGCATTGCCGAGTTCCCAGGTGCGGGGTGCCTCGACGCCCTGGCCGGTGGCCATGCGGTAGAGCGCATCCATGACGCCGCCATGCGCCACCAGCACGATCTGCTCGCCGATGTGCTGGGCCGCAATGGCATCAACCGTGTGGCGGATGCGCTCGCGCAATTGGGTCAACGACTCGCCGCCATGGGGTGCAAAGTGCGGGTCACGCTGGCGCCAGCGCCGCGACTCTTCGGGCCAGTCGGTGGCGATCTGGGCGTAGGTCTGGCCCTCAAAAATGCCGAAGCCGCGCTCCCGCAGGCCGGTGTGCGCATGCACGGCGTGTGCAGTGGGACGCTTGTTATGGTCGGCCACAGCCTGGGCGGTCGCGAAGGCGCGTGACAGGTCACTGCTGTAGATGGCGGCAATGTCCTCATCCGCCAAGGCCTGGCCGGCGCGCTGGGCCTGCCACTGGCCTCGGGCGTTCAGGCCGATGTCCAGGTGGCCTTGCAGGCGGGTGTCCACATTCCATGCGGTTTCGCCATGGCGTATGGCGATGATGCGGGTTGCGCCAGTCATCGGTTGCACTCGTTCGCTTAGGCTGCCACGACCTGCAGGCCAGGCAGGCCCGACAGTGCGGGCGCGGTGGGCTCTTCGTGGTCGAAGGCGGTATCGCCATTGGCGTCGGGTATGCCGGTGGCCTGGATGCCCTTGAAGTCGTGCCGGCTGTGGTCCATCAGGTGTGAGGGCACCACGTTTTGCAAGGCGGTGAACATGGTCTCCAGACGGCCGGGGTATTGCTTCTCCCAGTCGCGCAGCATATTGCCGATCTGCTTGCGCTGCAGGTTCTCCTGGCTACCGCATAGCGTGCAGGGGATGATGGGAAACGCGCGGTGCGCTGCCCAGCGGATCAGGTCTTTTTCGGCCACATAGGCCAGCGGGCGGATGACAATGAATTCGCCGTTGTCGCTGGTCAGCTTGGGGGGCATGCCCTTCAACTTGCCGCCGAAGAACATGTTCAGGAAGAAGGTTTGCAGCATGTCATCGCGGTGGTGGCCCAACGCGAGCTTGTTGCACTTCAACCGGCGCGCCACGCTGTACAAGATGCCCCGGCGCAGGCGGCTGCACAGGCTGCACATGGTCTTGCCTTCTGGGATGTTCTTCTTGACGATGGAATAGGTGTCTTGCGTCTCGATGTGGAACTCGATGCCCAGCTTGGCCAGGTATTCGGGCAGGATGTGGTCGGGAAAACCGGGCTGCTTCTGGTCCAGGTTCACGGCCACCAGCGTGAAGTCGATCGGCGCGCGGGCCTTGAGCTTCATCAGAATGTCCAGCATGCCGTAGCTGTCTTTGCCGCCGGACATGCAGACCATGACGCGGTCGCCTTCCTCGATCATGTTGAAATCGATGATGGCCTGGCCCATTTGGCGGCACAGGCGTTTTTCGAGCTTGTGGGTTTCGCGCTCGATCTTTGCGCTGTTCGTGCTGGCGGGTTGCTCGGCGGCGGCGTCTAGTGTTTCGGCCCAGTTGGCGGATTCAAGGATGGCGTTCATACGGTCTTTGGTTACGGGGCTTGCAGATGCTGCGGGGTTGAGCCTGCGTCGGCGGACCCTGCTGCCCAGTACATGGGGTGTGGTGTGTCACCCTCTGGGCCGGCGGACGGAAGCCGCTATTTTAAGCCACCGGCCCTTTTTTCGTGTTTCAGGGGTCAACGTGCCGCCTCAGAGCCTGTTTGCCAGCAATTGTGTCAATGCTTCCACTGCGGTGGCATGCACCTTGACCCGCTGCGCCAAGTCATGCCCGTCATGCACCTCGACTATGAAAGCCAGCGGCACGCCATGCTCCCTGGCCCACAGGGAGGCCGTAGTGAGGCGTATGCCGGGGAAATCGGACGCGGGCACCGACCAGACACCTTGCGCGGGTTTGGGGGCGTGGGCCATGCCGGACTGGCTGGCAATCGTGGCCACGGCAGCCTGCACGGCGGCGGTATTGGGTGGCGCATAGGCCAGCAGGTAAAAACCTGCGTGGGATCGGTCCTCGTGCAAGTCCACAAACAGGTCGCAGTGGGCTTGGGTGAATACTAACTTCGCCAAACGACTTTCTTGCGTCTCACCGTTGACGAACGCACGAGCGATGTCGTCATTGTCGGCATTGCGCCGCAGGTCGCGGGCCCAGCCCCAGGGGTTGGCCATGGGCAGCATCACATAGTTCAGTTGTGCGTAGGTCTGCGGACGGCGGGCTATGTCTCGGCCCAGCTCCAGCACGGCCTGCGCGCCTGCGGGCTCATTGCCGTGGATGCTGCCCATCAAACATACGGTCTTGCTGTCGGGCCGCAGTGCGGGTTTGCGGACCACCCACAGCGGGATAGACGCTCCATCGTATTGCAGTGTGCCAGCAGCTTCCATGGGTAGACCAGTCTGGCGCAAGGCCGAGGCGTAGCTGTCCAGATCGCGCACGGTGTGGTTGCGGCGCACGTAGAACAAGAACCAGTCGACGTAGTAATAAGCACCCCACACGGTGACCGCCAAGGCCACATAGAGCACCGTGCGTCGGAGCGTGCTTGCGGTGATCCGCCGCCGCAAGGCGCCCAATACGCCGGCTACCACTGGCCGGCTTCGACCCGTATCGCCACTTCGCAATCGTCAAAAATCTCCAGCTTGGCGATCTTGACGCGAACGCCCAGCACGCCGGGCAGTTGCATCAGGCGGTGGGCCAGCTTGCCGATCAGGCTTTCCAGCAAGTTCACATGCTCGGCCGTGCATTCGTCGATGATGATGCGGCGCACCTTGCGGTAATCCAGCACGTGGTGGATGTCATCGTCATGCGGCAACAGGGGCTGTACGCCCAGGCTCAACTCAGCATCCACCTGGATGGGCTGCGGGGCCGTTTTTTCCGAATCCAGAATCCCTAAGTTGGCGTCAAAACGCAGGCCGGTCAGGGTCAGGGTCTGGTTTCCCGTGGTGTGTTGCATAGGGGTGGGGGCTTTCACATCAGGGAGAAATCACGCTCAAAGCGCATGAGGTGCTGGCCGCCGTCCACCAGCAGCGTGGTGCCGGTGATGGATTGGTTTTGCAGCGCAAACAGCACGGTAGCCGCTACGTCCTGCGGGGTGGATGAGCGCCCCAGCGGCGAGAGCTTGTGCAATGCCTCAAACTTGGCATCGCTGAGCAGATGGCTGGTTAGCGTGAGGCCGGGCGCCACACCGACCACACGCACCCGTGGGCTCAGGGCCAGGGCCAGCATGGTGTTGGCGGCTTCCAGCGCGGCCTTGGACAGGGTGTAGCTCATGAAGTCCGGATTCTGGTTCCATAGCTTCTGGTCCAGCAGATTGACGACGACTCCAGCGGGCGCCGCAGCATCCACTTGCCCGCGCTCGGCTATGTGCTCGTGCAGGGCCTGAGCCAGCAGCACGGGCGCACCGACATTGCTGCGCATATGCTTTTCCAACGCGGCAAAGCCAAAGCTGGCGCTGGTGTCGTGCTCGAACGTGGACGCGCTATTGACCACGGCGTCCACACGCCCCATGGACTGGATGACGGCCGGTAGCAGGCTGCGAACCGCGGTTTCGTCCGAGAGGTCTGCACGAAATGCGGCTGCACCCCTCGTCAAATCTGCGCAGTCTGCTGCTGTTTTTGTAGCATCTTCCAGCGAATCCCGGTAATGCACCGCCACGCGCCAGCCTGCGGCGGCCAGTGCCAGTGCGATGTCGCGGCCCAGGCGCTTGGCGGCGCCCGTCACCAGGACGGTGGGCGGCAAAGGCGCGTGCGGGGTGCTTGGGGACATGGGGGTGGTGTGGGGTGAATACGGGGCCGATTTTAGTGCCCCACCCATTCGTCAGCCACAATACGCCCGCCAAGCGCCGCCTGCGGCCCTGGCTTTCCCCTACCGGTCACCCTCTATGTTTTCTATCAAAGACAAGCACAAGCCACTTTTGAAATGGATGCTGGGTTTCGCAGCGCTGGCCGCACTGGCTGCGGTGTTGCTGGCGGGCTATGCGCTACTGGTGCTGGCTCCGGGGCTGCCGGCGCTGGACGCGGTGACCGACTACCGGCCCAAGATGCCACTGCGTGTCTACACCGCCGACAACGTGCTGATCGGTGAGTTCGGCCAGGAGCACCGCGACTTTGTGCCCATCCGCGACATACCCGCCCAGTTAAAAAACGCGGTGCTGGCCATCGAGGATGAGCGTTTCTACAGCCACAGTGGCGTGGACCCCAAAGGCATTCTGCGGGCCTTTGTGTCCGATGTGACTGGCGGCGTCAAGCAGGGTGGCTCCACCATCACCATGCAGGTGGTGCGGACCTTTTTCTTGACCCAGGAAGGGACCCTGACGCGTAAGCTCAAGGAAGCCATGCTGTCCTACCGCATCGAAAGCGCGCTCAGCAAGGACCAGATTCTGGAGCTGTACATGAACCAGATCTACCTGGGGCAGCGCAGCTACGGCTTTTCCAGCGCGGCGCGCGCATATTTCGGCAAGCCGTTGAAGGACCTGAGCCTGGCGCAGAACGCCATGCTGGCCGGTCTGCCCCAAAACCCGGCGCGCCATAACCCAGCCGTCAACCCCGAGCGAGCCAAGCTGCGGCAGATGATGGTGCTCAAAAACATGCTGAGGCTGGGTCATGTCACCCAGGCCCAGTTTGACCAGGCCAGCAAGGAGCCTATGCGCATCAACACCGGCCCCATCGTGGAGTCCCACGGCGCCTATGCGGCGGAGATGGTGCGCCAAAGCATGGTGGCGCAGTACCAGGAGGCGGCCTACACCATGGGTTTGAATGTCGTCACCACGATCAACCAGGCCGAACAATGGGCGGCCTATGAGTCGGTGCGGCGCAATGTGCTGGCTTATGACCAGCGCCACGGCTACCGCGGCCCTGAGGCGGTCATCGATTTGCCGACCGACGAAGACGCCCGCGACGATGCCATCGACGCGCTGCTACAAAAGCACCCGGCCAGCGACGGCTTGCTGCCCGCGGTGGTGACTGAGGTGGCAGCTAAATCCCTGAAGGCGGAACTGGCCTCGGGCGAATCCATACAGATCACAGGTGGCGAATTGGGCTTTGCGGCGGCGGCCCTGCAGGCCAACGCCGGCAAGTCCCTGCGTCTGCGCCCCGGCGCGCTGATACGGGTGGTGCAAAACGCCAAGCAGAAGTGGACCATCACGCAATTGCCGGAGGTGGACGCGGCCTATGTGTCGCTGAATGCCCAAAGCGGCGCCTACCGTGCGCTGGTCGGCGGCTTTGATTTCCGCCGCAAGAATTTCAACCACGCCACCAGCGCCTGGCGCCAGCCGGGCTCGTCGATCAAGCCCTTCATCTACTCGGCGGCGCTGGAGCGTGGTTTTGCGCCAGCCACCTTGATCAATGACGTGCAGCTTTCCGCCACCACGACGGAGAGCCTGAAGTGGGACCCGCGCAACGACGACGGCAAGTACGACGGCCCCATCCGCATGCAGGACGCGCTGGCGCAGTCCAAGAACGTGGTCTCGGTGCGCATCCTCAAGGCCATTGGCGTGGACTACGCGCGCGACCACTTGCAGCACTTTGGATTTGACGCCGACAAGCATCCACTGAACCTGACGATGGCGCTGGGCACAGGGTCGGTCACGCCATTGCAATTGGCCTGTGCCTATGGCGTGTTCGCCAATGGCGGCTACCTGGTCAGCCCGTGGCTGATCCAGCGTGTCAGCGACGGGCGTGGCAAGGTCTTGTTTGAAGCCGATCGGTCCGCCACCCCGCCCGAAGAGGCGCGCGCCATCGACGCCCGCAACGCCTTTGTCACTGACAGCATGCTGCGCGAAGTCACACGCACCGGCACCGCGGCATCGGCCAGCCAGAAGCTGGAGCGCCAAGACCTGGCTGGCAAGACCGGAACCACCAGCGACGCGGTGGACGGCTGGTTTGCCGGCTACGCCAACGACATCGTGTCGGTGGCTTGGATGGGCTACGACGAGCCCCGCTCGCTGGGCACGCGCGAGTTTGGCGCCACACTGGCCCTGCCCATCTGGATAGACAGCATGCGCCGCGCGCTACAGGGCAGCACGCCCAGTGCGCGCCCGGTGCCCGACAACATCAGCTTTGCCGATGGCCGGTGGTACTTCAACGAGTTTGACAGTGATGCAGGGGTCAAGACGCTGGGGCTGGACGAGTCTGTCGCGCAGTAAGTGCTACGCCATCCTTGGTGGCGCTATTTCGCTGCACTGCGGCCGCTAAACGTCGCATAATTTCTGTAGTGATCGGCCGCCCGTCATGGCAAATGGGGGCCGGTTGCGCGCAGCGAGAGAGCATAGGGATTTCAAAGAGAATCGCGCCATGAAGAACCTGTTTCTGGTCGTGCTGCTGTGGTGTGGCATCGCATGCCGTGCGGAAACAATCACCCTGGGCGCCGAGGACGATTGGGCACCATACTCTTCCATCGTGAAGGGGGAGGCCAGAGGGTTTGCGGTCGACGTGGTGCGCGAATCGTTTGCCGCCATGGGCGTGGAGGTCAAGTTTGAGGTCCTGCCCTACGTGCGCTGCATGGCCATGGCCAAGGCAGGCGATGTGGTTGGCTGCTTCGACGCCGTTCCCAATAGCCTGATAGCTGGAAGCTACCTGTGGCCGGCGCGGCCGCTGTTCATCTCGCATATGAACATCTACGGACTCGCCAACTCACCGGAGAACGGTTTGAATGCCACCAGCCTGGAGGGCAAGACCGTGGGCGTGGTGCGTGACTACGAATACGGCGACGAGTTGGATCTCAACCAGCGCGTCTTGCGCCAGGTGGTGAGCAAGAACGAGGGTGGCTTTCGCATGCTGCTGGCCAGGCGCATTGCCTATATGGCGGCCGAGGAAAGGATCGCCAATGCGCTGTTCAAGCGTGCGCCCGATCTGGCAGGCCAGTTCAAGCAGGTGGGCACCATAGCGGCACCCGGTCTCTATGTAGCCTTTACCAAGCAGTCGGACCAAGGCGCCAAGTACCTGGACGTGTTCAACCGCGGCTTCGACGTGATTCAAAAGACGGGGCAGTACAAGGCCATTGAACGCAAATGGTTCTAGCGCGCTGCTGACCCCCTCTGACCCGTGCGAGAACGCCCGGTTTTGCTGCAGTGCGATACTTGCGCCCTTTGATCGCAGTGCGCGCTTGCGCCCATCCGAGACGATGACACCGAGCCCCAACGAATCCTTGTTGCAGCGCAGCCGCGCCGCCGTGTGGCACCCCTGCACGCAAATGAAGCACCACGAGTCGCAACCCCTGGTGCCCATCGTCCGCGGCGAGGGCGCGTGGCTGTTCGATGCAGAGGGCAAGCGCTACCTGGATGCGGTGAGCTCTTGGTGGGTCAATCTCTTTGGCCACGGCCACCCGCACATCAAGGCCGCGCTGCATGCGCAACTCGACAGCCTGGACCACGTGATGCTGGCCGGGCTGACGCACGAGCCCGTCATTGCATTGTCCGAACGTCTGGCTGCATTGACCGGTCTGGGCCATGCCTTTTATGCGAGTGACGGCGCCAGCGCCACCGAGATCGCGTTGAAGATGAGCATGCACTATTGGCGCAACCAGGGGCGGCCCGAGAAGAACGGTTTTGTCAGCCTGGCGCAGGGCTACCACGGCGAAACCGTAGGTGCGTTGGCCGTCACTGATATTCCTCTTTTTCGCACCGCCTATGCGCCCCTGGTGCGCGGCGCGTCCGTGGTGCCCAGCCCGGATGCGCGCCTGGCCGCGGATGGCATGGACGCCGAGCAGCACGCCGAATGGGCGGCTCAGGCGCTGGAGACTTGGTTGGTCGCGCACCATGCCCAGACCGCCGCGTTGATTGTGGAGCCCCTGGTGCAGTGCGCAGCCGGCATCGCCATGCACCACCCGCACTATCTGCGCCGTGCGCGGGCCTTGTGCACCGAGTACGGCGTGCATCTGATCGCCGACGAAATCGCCACCGGCTTTGGCCGCACCGGCGCGCGCTTCGCCTGCGATGTGGCCGGCGTGCGGGCCGACTTCATCTGCCTGTCCAAGGGGCTGACGGGCGGCACGCTGCCGCTGTCGGCGGTGCTGACCACCGATGCGGTGTATGCGGCCTTCTATGACGACGACACGGCGCGGGGCTTCCTGCATTCCCATTCCTACACCGGCAATCCGCTGGCCTGCCGCGCGGCCTTGGCCACGCTGGATTTGCTCGACGATGCACAACTGGCTCGCAACCGCGACACGGCCCAGCGCTTGAGCCGGGTGGCGCATCCGTTGAACGGGCACCCCCGCCTGCAGAACGCGCGCCAGTTGGGCATGCTGTGGGCCTGGGACGCCGTCACCGACGACCCGCTCTTCTCGCGCCGCTTCCACCGTGCCGCGTTGGACCAGGGCTTGCTGTTGCGCCCTATTGGCCGCACGCTGTACTTCATGCCACCCTATGTCATCGACGACGCGGCGATGACCCACTTGGTGGAGGGCAGTCTGCAAGCTTTGCACTGCGCCTTGGCATGAACAGGGCGTGGTTTGTGACTGGCACCGATACGGGCGTCGGCAAGTCCTTGGTGGCTGGTGCGTTGATGTGGCATCTGCGGGCACGCTACGCACGTGTGGCGGGCATGAAGCCCGTGGCAGCAGGTTCCGAGCGCAGGCCTGATGGTCAGTGGGGCAACGAGGACGTATGGGCGCTGCAAGCCGCGGCGTCCGTAGACCTGCCGAACGCGTTGGTCAACCCCTACCTGTTGCACGCTCCGGTGTCGCCGCATATCGCTGCGCAGCGTGACGGTGTGGACATAGCACTGGGCGCGATAGTGACAGCCTGCGCCAGCCTGCGTGAGCAGACCGATGCGCTGGTCGTGGAAGGGGCTGGTGGTTTTCGTGTACCGCTGTCCGTCACACAGGATGGTTCAGATCTGGCTGTGGCCCTGGGCTTGCCCGTCATCCTGGTCGTGGGGCTGCGGCTGGGTTGCTTGAACCATGCCTTGCTCACCGCCGAGTCCATCGCCGCCCGTGGCCTGCATCTGGCAGGTTGGGTGGCCAACCACATAGACCCGGCCATGCCGGAGCAGCAGGCCAACAAGGACTGGCTGCAAGCGCAGTTGAACGTCCCCTGTCTCGCCGACCTGCCGCACCAGGCGGTACCCAACGCGCAGCAGATGGCTGCGCACTTTCAGTTGCCATCGGAATTTTTTGCATGAGTGTGCTCGATACCCTTTCAGACGATATCCAGGCTCTAGACGCAGCCAAGCTGCTGCGCGTACGCCGCACCGTGGAGGCTGTGGATGGCGCACACCTGCATGTCAATGGGCGCGCCATGCTGGCCTTTTGCGGTAACGATTACCTGGGCCTGAGCCAGCACCCGGCGGTGGTTGAGGCGGCGCAGCGTGCCGCGGGCCGCTGGGGCGTGGGTGCCACGGCATCGCCGCTGGTGTGCGGCCATAGCGCATCGCACGAGGCGCTGGAGGCCGAGCTGGCCGAGTTCTTGGGCGTGCCGCGCGCGCTGTATTTCGCGTCAGGCTTCACCGCGAATGTGGGCCTGGTGCCCACGCTGGTGGGGCGCGGCGATGCTGTGTTCTGCGATGCGCTGAACCATGCCAGCCTGATCGATGGTGCCCGGCTGTCGCGTGCCGGTATCACGGTCTACCCGCACGGCGATGTGGTGGCGCTGGAGGCACAACTGCAGGTGTCCACCGCACGGCGCAAGCTCATCGTGACAGACTCCGTGTTCAGCATGGATGGCGACATTGCGCCGTTGTCGGATTTGCTGCGCCTGGCTGAGCAATACGATGCGCTGTTGCTGGTCGATGACGCCCATGGCTATGGCGTGCTGGGGGCAAGCGGGCGCGGTGCGGCGGAACATTGCGGCCTGCAATCGCCCCGTCTCATCATCATGGGCACACTCAGCAAGGCGGCGGGCTCGGCAGGTGCCTTTGTTGCCGGTGACGCCCGTGTTGTGGAATGGGTCATGCAGCGCGCGCGCAGCTACATTTTTGCAACCACCGCCCCTGCGATGGTGACCGAGGCGCTGCGCGCCAGCCTGCGTGTCATCCAGACCGAAGGCTGGCGGCGCCAGCGCGTGCAGGCCCACGCGGCACGTTTGCGCACAGCCCTGTCTGACCATCCAGCGGTGGGCCGGCTGCTACCCTCGATCACGCCAATACAGCCGCTGGTCATTGGCGACAACGCGCAGGCGCTGGAGCGCATGGCCCGGCTGTGGGAGCAGGGCCTGTGGGTGCCGGCCATTCGCCCACCCACGGTGCCGGCGGGCACGGCGCGCCTGCGCATCTCGCTGTCGGCCGCGCACAGCGATGCCGACATGGAACGGCTGATCGCCGCACTGCTGGCGACGGCTTAGTCCTTGGCCGTCAGGCCGCGCTCCACAAAAACCTCTTGCGCGGCAAACAGCGCATTCAAGGCTGCGGGAAAGCCGGCGTAGACGGCTATCTGCATCAGAATCTCGACAATCTCTTCGCGACTGCAACCCACATTGAGCGCGCCGTGCACATGCACCTTGAGCTGGGGCGTCGCGTTGCCCAGGGCTGCGAGGGCGGCGACGGTGGCAATCTCGCGTGATTTCAGATCCAGTTGCGGCCGGGCGTAGATATCGCCGAATGGAAACTCAATGAGGTAGCGTGCAAAGTCGGGTGCGATGGGAGCCAGCGCGTCGATGACGCGTTGGCCGGCCTCGCCGTCGATCTCGCGGAGCTTGTTCAGGCCCCGTTGGTAGCGGGTGTTGTCGGTGGGTGTCGATGCTGTTGTGTGGGTTGCAGTCATGGTGTGCGTTTGCGGGAAGGTGCCTTGCGCGCGGGCCGCAGGGAGCGGCGGTATACGCCGATCTTGTCGTCCAGCGCCGCAAGGTTGTCGGAGAGCTCCTCAATCGTGGCCACCAAACGCGTGCGGTGGAGCTCCAGCGCCGCCAAGCGTTGTGGCACCGTCGTCTCTCCTTGCGAACGCAGCACGGCATACTGCTTGATGCCGGCTAGCGGCATGCCTGTGGCCTTGAGCCGCAGCACAAAGGCCAGCCACGCGACATCACCTGCCAGGTAACGCCGGTGGCCGTTGCTGGCCCGCGTGGTCGGGGCCAGCACGCCGGCCTTTTCGTAGTAGCGCAGGGTGTGGCTGCTGACCCCGCTGTGGCGGGACAGTTCGCTGATGGAGAGGGTAGACGGAGTGGTCACAGGGGCAATCCTAGAAGTTAGAGCACACTCTAAGTCAAGCGCCTTGTGAACTTCTGTGCTCACACCTCCAAGGCGTGCAGGCTTTCCAGAGTCTGCATACAGGCGTGTGCGGCCTCTTTGCCCTTGGTCACAAAATGCGTCGTGAAAAATTGTTGGTGCTCGTCGTGCTCATGGAAGTGCAAAGGTGTCAGCACTACGGAGAACACCGGCACACCGCTGTCCAACTGCACCTTCATCAGTCCGCTGATGACGGCGTCGGCGACAAAGTCGTGGCGGTAGATGCCGCCATTGACGACAAAACCGCAGGCCACGATGGCCGCATAGCGCCCGGTGGCCGCAAGCTTTTGCGCATGCAGCGGGATTTCAAAAGCACCGGGCACCTTGAAGGTGTCCACGCAGTCCGCCGGGGTGCCGAGGCTTTGCATCTCGGCCAGGAAGGCGTCGCGGCCCTGGTTGACGATGTCGGCATGCCAGCCCGATTGGATGAAGGCAATGCGCGCAGAAGAGGAGGATGTTGCAGTGGTGGTCTGGGCCATGGTGGTCATGCTCAAGGGTAATAGTCGTTGAACCAAAAAACCCAGGGCGCACCATGCGGCAGCGGCCCCTTGCGTGAAAACGCAAAAGGGGGTCGCAGACACACGCGGTCTCTTTCATCCGGACTATGACCGTCGGCCTCGGAGTCACACCGAGTCTGCTGACCCCGCATCAGCATGGTGGCCGGTGCGGGCGCTCGCGGGCTTGTGCAACAGACGCGCCGTTGCCATCACCGCCGGTGGGGAATTGCACCCCGCCCTGAGAACGCATTCCCGAGATCGCTCCCGGGCGCCGCCATTCTAGGGTCGGTGGCAAAGGGTGATCTGTCACCTGTGCAAGAACCCCATGGCCCGCAGGGGTGCTGGCGGTCAACCGTCATCAGGTCCCGCGTGCTTGGACTTCTGTCGCTGGCGGCCCGCGCGGCTCATCACTTTCCAGCGCGCCAATTGGCTTTGCCGCTCCAGTGCGCCCATGGTGTCGCGGCGGCTTTCGCGCAGCAGCTTTTGGTAGTTCTTCAAACGCGCGGGGCTGACTTCGGCACGCACCGCACAACCCGGTTCGTCCTGGTGCTTGCAGTCGCGGAAGCGGCATGTATGTGCCAGCTGGCTGATGTCTTCGAACAATTGCCCCAATACATGGCCATCCACATCGGGGCGCAATGTGCGCACACCGGGCGTGTCGATGACGCAGGCACCACCGGGCAGCAGGTGTAGTGAGCGCGCCGTCGTCGTGTGCTTGCCGCGGCTGTCGTGCTCGCGCACTGCGCCGGTGTCCTGTGTGGCGCTACCCAGCAGGCTATTGGTCAGCGTGCTTTTGCCAGCGCCTGACGAGCCCAAGAGCACCAGGGTCTGCCCCGCACCCAGGTAGGGCTGCAGCGCCGTCGCGGCGTCGGCACTGCGGCCGTCCACTGCAACGACGTCAACGTGTTGGCCCACGCGTGCACGCACGTCGTGCACACGCTGCGCCACGCTGTCGGGTGCGGCTTGTTGCGCCACGTCGGCTTTGGTCAGCACAACCACCGGCAGCACGCCACTGCTGCCCACCAGTGCCAGGTAGCGCTCCAGCCGCTGCAGGTTGAAGTCCAGGTCCAGCCCCATCACCAGTAACGCGGTATCCACGTTGCTGACCACGGTGTGGCGGCTGCCATCGGCGTCGCGCCGCACGATCTGGTTCTGCGGTGGCACGCGGGCCGTAACCCAGCACTGCCGGTGTGCGTCGGCTGTGCACAGCACCCAGTCACCGACGGCCAGGGCACTGCCCTCGTCCATCAGCTCTCGGGTGAGGCGTGCCGCGCAGCGGGCCGAGCATTGTTCGGTGCCGCTATGCACCTCCACGGTTTCGCGGTGCACGGCTGCGATACGCATCCACTGGGGTGTCTGCGTGTTTGCCAAGGCGTCGGCCACATCCGCGGTGGCCAGACGCTGCGCCATGGCGGGAGTCAGTCCCAGGTTGCGCAAAGTCTCAAAAGAAAATTCGATGATCATGATGGTGTCGTATGTCTTTGTGGGGCCCAGTGCCAGACGTGCCGATACGACACGCCACAAGCGGCGACAGGGCCAAAAAAATGGAATAGGCGGGACCAGCGGGCGGCCCGGCAAAGACAGAGAAGACACACGCCCCGTGCAACAGGGCGAAGACCAGCGCTAGGCTTGTTTAGTTCAAGTGACGCAGGTGGTTGGCAAACTCAGCTCTCAGGCGGCCAGCACAAAGGGAGTTGGTGTATGAACAATCATGGAAGCACTCCTTCGCGGTGGGTTGATGAGAACGTTTGCAAGTGGCGCGAAGCCACGCAAGATGAAGGCGCGATTGTGTAGATAGCCACCAGGCTTGTCAACGAACGGCGCGCTGCCTGGTGCTGTTTTGCAACAGCGTTTGGATGGGCACCTCCCCCGCAGCCTTGGTGGACAATGCACGCCGAGATGATGACAACGCCCGCTTCCACGATGACCGCTACCGACACCACTACCCAAGCCAGCCCCTTGCCGGCGCACTTGCAGACCTTGATTGCAGAGCAAGGTGGTTGGATAGGTTTTGATACCTTCATGGAGCATGCCTTGTACGCACCGGGCATGGGTTATTACAGCCGGGGCGCCACCGTGTTTGGTGCCATGCCGCAGGGTTTGAAGACAGCCAATGGCGAAGTGAAAGGTGCCGGTAGTGATTTCGTCACCGCACCCGAGATGTCACCGCTGTTTGGCCAGGCTTTGGCCCGCCAGGTGGCGCAGGCCTTGCAGGTCACCGGCACGGATGAAGTGTGGGAGTTTGGCGCCGGTACCGGTGCACTGGCCTTGCAGATACTGGACGCGCTGGATGCCCTGGGCGTACCCCTGCGCCGCTACACGATCGTGGATCTGTCGCAGCCTCTAAAGGAACGCCAGCGTGCCACCTTGCAGGCCCATGCGGGCCGCGTGCAATGGGTCGACGCCCTGCCTGCGCAGATGAATGGCGTGGTGGTGGGCAACGAGGTGCTGGACGCCATGCCGGTCAAGCTGCTGTCCCGTGTGGGAGGTGTATGGCACGAGCGCGGGGTGGTGTGGGATGCAGCCGGTGCGCGCTTTGCGTGGCGAGACCGGCCCACCGCGCTGACCCCGCCTGCAGAAGTACCCGGCATGCACGACTACGTGACCGAAATCCACCCCCAGGGCGAAGCCTTTGTGCGCACGCTGGCCGAACGCCTGCAGGCCGGTGCTTTGTTCTTGGTGGACTATGGCTTCCCCGAGCACGAGTACTACCACGAGCAGCGCCACATGGGCACGGTGATGTGCCACCGCGCCCACCAGGCCGACGGCGACCCGCTCGTGCTGGTGGGTGAGAAAGACATCACGGCCCATGTCAATTTCACCGGCATTGCCGTGGCCGCGCAGGACGCCGGGCTGGAGGTGCTGGGCTACACCAGCCAGGCGCATTTCTTGTTGAACTGCGGCTTGGCCGACGCCATGCAAGCGGCGTCACTCGCCGAGCGCGCGGCGGCGCAAAAGCTGGTGCTGGAGCACGAGATGGGCGAGTTCTTCAAGGTCATAGGCCTGACCCAGGGTAGCTATTGGGAAGCCATGGGTTTTGCCCGCGGCGACCGCACCCACAGGCTATAGGCTAAGATTCGCGTTCTATGCGTGCACGGCTTTTCAGCAGAGTATCCAAGTACCACCTCGCGTGGCTGTTGGGCATTTTGCTGCTCATGCCGCTGGCGCAGACGGCTGCGGCATGGCACCAGATCTCGCACACGCAAAGCCAGTCCTCTGAGCGGCAAGACCCGCAAGCCCCCGTCGTTGCCGATTATTGCGACCTGTGCCAGATTGCTGCAGCAACCGGCGGCGGTCTGTTGCCGGATTTGCCCGATGCGGTCAGCGTGCAGGCCACGCCCAACGCCGCCCCCGCATTCACCTGCCAGCCGGTGGCCGCCAAGCCGCTGTGGCCTCCTTACACCAGCCGCGCGCCTCCCTTCGCTCTGAGTTGACCCTTGCCTTTCGGCGTGGATGCGGCGCGTGCCGCGTTGCGCCGTGGATTGTCATTTTTCGGAGCGAATCCCCATGAAGTTTCCTATTCCGGTGAGCCTTGCGCTTGCCCTGGCCGCGCCCTTTGTGTCCCAGGGCGCATTGGCCGCCCCTCCCTCATCTTCTTCCCAACTGCCTCAAACCATCAACCCTTCCGACGTGCGAAGCCTGCGCCAGGAAATCGAGGCCATGCGTGCCGACTACGAGGCCCGGCTGAAGGCCCTGGAACAGCGCCTGGCAGCGGCCGAGCGCCAAGTGCCGGCCACTGCTGTGCCTGTAACTGCCACGCCAACCCAGCCTGTGCCGATTGCGACTGTGGCGACCGCGAGCCCGCCGGCCGCGCCTGCTGCACCCACAAGCGCATCCACCACCGGCGGTGTCAATGCCTTCAACCCCGCCATGTCGTTGATCCTGTCGGGCCAATACAGCCACACCAGCGTCAGCCCCGGTGCCTACAGCATCAGCGGCTTCCAGTTGCCCAAGGCTTCTGAAGCCGGGCCTGGTGCACGCAGCTTCAACCTGGGCGAATCGGAGTTGGGCCTGTCGGCCAATATCGATCCCTGGTGGCGCGGTGCGGCCAATATCTCGCTGCACGGCGACGACACGGTGTCGGTGGAAGAGGCCTATGTGCAGACCACGTCCCTGGGTAATGGCCTGGGCCTGAAGGCTGGACGCTTCCTGTCGGGCATTGGCTACCTGAATTCCCACCACGCCCACACCTGGGACTTTGCCGACAACCCGCTGGCCTACCAGGCGATGCTGGGCACGCAGTACCGCGACGATGGCCTGCAGATCAACTGGCTGGCGCCCACGGACCAGTACCTGGAGTTCGGCCTGGAAGTGGGCAGTGGCCGCAACTTCCCGGGCAGCGACACGGGCAAGAACGGCGCAGGCATGGTGGCCTTTACGGCGCACACCGGTGGCGATATTGGTGACAGCCACAACTGGCGTGCCGGCATCTCGTGGTTGCGCACCGAGGCCAATGGCCAGGAGTTGAGTAGCCTGGATGCATCCAATAGCCTGGTCGCCAACGCCTTCAGCGGCAGCACCCAGGTCGCGATCCTGGATGGCGTGTGGAAGTGGGCGCCGCATGGCAATGCAACGCGCACCAGCTTTACGCTGCAAGGTGAATATCTGCGCAGCACGCGCAGCGGCACACTAGCCTATGACACGGCCGGCGCCAATACCAGCGACGCCTACTATGGTGTGCAGTCCGGCTGGTACCTGCAAGGCGTCTACCAGTTCATGCCCAAGTGGCGCATAGGCCTGCGCACCGAGCAGTTGGACGCAGGCACGCCAGACTACGGCATCAACACCACGGCCCTGACAGGCACGGGCTTCAAGCCAAGCAAGGACACGCTGATGCTGGACTACAGCCCCAGCGAGTTCTCGCGCCTGCGCCTGCAGTTTGCGCAAGACCGCTCGCGTGAGAACCAGACCGACAACCAGGTCTTTTTGCAGTACCAGATGAGCCTGGGCGCGCACGGCGCCCATGGCTATTGATCGCATGTTGTCCATGCATTCGAAGGAGTCTTTGATGTTGAAACACAAAAAATCGGTGTGGGCGGCGGCTTTGGCCCTGCCCTTGGTGGTGTTGGCAATGCCGGCACAGGCGGCGCTGCGGGTGTTTGCCTGCGAGCCCGAGTGGGGCGCGCTGGCGCAGGAACTGGGGGGCAACCTGGTGGAGGTGTCGGTGGCGACCAGCGCCCTGCAAGACCCGCACCAGATCCAGGCCAAGCCCAGCCTGATCGCGCGGGCGCGCAGTGCGGACCTGGTGGTCTGCACCGGCGCGGAACTGGAGATCGGTTGGCTGCCGGTGCTGTTGCAGCAGTCTGGCAATGCCAAGGTGCAAGAGGGCCAGCCGGGCAATTTTGCAGCGGCCAACTACGTGCGCAAGCTCGATGTGCCGGGCCAGTTGGACCGGTCGCAGGGCGATGTGCATGCCGCTGGCAATCCGCATATCCAGACCGACCCGCGCAACATCGCGCTGGTGGCTACGGCCCTGGCCGCGCGCCTGCAGCAGGTGGACGCGGCGAACGCCAATCAATACGCGCAGCGCCTGACAGACTTCTCGCAACGCTGGCAGCAGGCCGTGGGTCGCTGGACCGCCCAGGCCGCTCCGCTCAAGGGTGCGGCCGTGGTCTCACAGCACAAGGCCTTTGTCTACCTGTACGACTGGCTGGGTCTGAAAGAGGTGGCGGTGCTGGAGCCCAAGCCCGGCGTCGAGCCCACGGCCTCGCACCTGCAGGAGGTGCTGGTGGCATTGAAGACCACACCGGCCAAGATGACGCTGTACTCCGCCTACCAGGATGCCAAGGCCTCCGACTGGCTGCAGCGCAATGCGGGCGTGCCCGCCGTCAAGGTGCCCTTTACCGTGGGTGGCACGGACGGTGCCAAAGACTTGTTCGGTCTGTTTGACGACACGCTGGCGCGGCTGCTCGCGGCGGCGGGAGCCAAGCGATGAACTGGGCCGCGCTGGACTGGGGCATTCTGGGCCCGGCCTTCATCGCCGGCCTGCTGGTGCTGGCCACCCATGTGCCCTTGGGTGCGCAGGTGCTGGACCGCGGCATTGTGTTCATCGACTTGGCCATCGCACAGATCGCCGGGCTGGGGGTGATCGCAGCGGATGCACTGGGTTTGCCCGAGGGCGGCGCGGCCGTGCAGATCGCCGCCGTAGTGGCGGCCTTGTTGGGCGCCTTGTTGCTGACCTGGACCGAGCGCAAGGCCCCACAGCAGCAGGAGGCCTTGATTGGTGTGATGTTCATTCTGGCGGCCTGTGCTGGCATCCTGTTGCTGGCGGGCAACCCGCATGGCGGCGAGCACCTGAAGGAACTGCTGGTGGGCCAGATCCTGTGGGTCAGTACCACGCAGTTGCTGTGGCTGGGCGCGGTGTCGGCGGCGATTCTGCTGGCGCTGTGGCGTGGCTGGATCGCCCGGCTGGGGCGCTTTGGTTTTTATGCTGCCTTTGCGCTGGCCGTGACGGCATCGGTGCAATTGGTGGGGGTCTACCTGGTGTTCTCCAGCCTCATCATTCCGGCGCTGGCCACGCGCAACCACAGCGGCGGCATGCAATACGGCGTGGCCTATGCGATTGGCGTGGTCGGCTATGCGCTGGGCCTGGCCCTGTCGGCGCTGTGGGACCTGCCATCGGGCGCCGTCATTGTCTGGACGCTGGCTGCCTGCGCGCTGGCCTGGGCCTTGAAACCAGGGGCTGCGAACCCCAGCTGAGTGGGCACAAGGCCTTTTCCTTCCCTTGCCCACCGCCATGACCGAATCCCTGCACATCGTCTGCCCGCACTGCCACACCACGAATCGCGTCAAGACCGCGGACCAGGCCAAGGCGCCGGACTGCGGCAGTTGCCATAGAGCGCTGTTTACCGCGCACTCTACGGCGCTGGACGAGGCCGCGTTTGACCGCCACATCCAGCGCAACCAGATACCGGTGTTGGTGGACTTTTGGGCGCCGTGGTGCGGCCCCTGCCGCCAGATGGCGCCCGCCTTCGAGCAGGCCGCTGCGCAACTGGAGCCCCATGTGCGCGTGGCCAAGGTCGATACCGAGGCGGTGCAGAACCTGGGTGCGCGGTTCAACATCCGCAGCATTCCCACGTTGGCATTGTTTGTTGGCGGGCGGGAGGTGGCGCGGCAGGCGGGGGCGATGGGCACTGCCGATATTGTGCGGTGGACGCGGGCGCATCTGCCTGTTTGACGGACGCCCGGAGGCTGGGAGACAGAGCGTTTAGCTCCGTGTCCTCCGCCCGCTGCGCGGGCTCCCCCTTTTACCTACGCTAAACGCTCTGTCTCCCAGCCTCCTGGAGGCCTTTGGCGACTGCCGCTACGCGCGCTTTCTGGATCCACTCGCCGATCTTTGGGCCGCTAGCCCCCGTAGATATTGCTTCAGCAGCTACTACATTGGTAGCAACCGTTTGTGTGAGCGCCAAAGCCTGCGCCAGCCGGGGGCCTTGCGGGTAGGGCGCGTCGGGTTGGCCTGCGTGCCCGCGGGCGATGCAGGTGCAGGCCTGCAGGATCTCGGCCAGGCGCTCGGGCTTGCGCCACGCGTCGCAGCGCTCCAGCAGGCGCACCAGGCCGTCTGCGTCCAGCGCGCCGCTGGCCTCGATGGCAGTCTGCTCGCGTGCCACCACCTCGGCCAGCTCCTTGCACTCCACCGGTGTGCGCAGGCGCTCGCAGACGGTCTTCAGCGGCTGCTGGCCTGCGGTCGGGGCCACAAGGCCGTGCGCCAGGCAGGCAAAGCGCACCGTCAAAGGGGCGCCGCCTTGGGCGGCCAGGTCCACAATCTCCAGCACCTGCAGGCCGGCGTTGGCCTGGGCGGCGGTTGGGGCCTCATCGCAGGGCAGGTCCCACAGCCGGTCCAGTTCGGGCAAGAGTCGCGCCAGCGCACCACAGTCGCGCAGCACGTGGAACATGCGCGAGGGTTTGCTCTCCATCAGGCCGCGGGACAGTTCCTGCCACACCCGCTCGGCGACCAGGTGGTCGGCTTCTCCGCCGTCTACCATCTCGCGCAGCAGGGTCTGGGTTTCGGGCGCCACGGTGAAGTCGGTGTAGCGCGCCGCGAAGCGGGCCAGGCGCAGGATGCGCACCGGGTCTTCGCGGAAGGCGGGCGTCACATGGCGCAGCACCTTGTCGGCAATGTCCTGGCGGCCGCCGTAGGGGTCCACCAAATGGTCATTTTCTACCCAATTTGGGTTTTTTGATGGTGATTGAGAAGTAAAAAGGCCGCTAGCCCTCGTCAAATCTGCGTCAATTGCTATTGAATTAATAGTAAGGTCGCGCCGTGCCAGATCCTCTTCCAGCGTCACATCGGGCGCGGCATGCACCGCAAAGCCGTGGTAGCCGGGGCCGGTGCTGCGCTCGGTGCGGGCCAGCGCGTACTCTTCCTTGGTCTCGGGGTGCAGGAAAACCGGGAAGTCCTGCCCCACCTGCAGATAGCCCTGGTCCAGCAGCATCTGCGGCGTGGCACCCACCACCACCCAGTCGCGATCCTGCACGGGCAGGCCCATCAGGGCATCGCGCACCGCACCGCCGACCAGGTAGGTTTTCATCGTAGCCTTAAGCTTTCAAGCGATAGGGTTCTTCAAAATCGAGGAAATCCTTCTCGGCCAGCGCCTGCGTGATCCAGGCCTGCACGCCGGGCAGGGCGCAGACGCGGCCCACATAGGCGGAAATGGCCGCGGGCAGTGGCAGTGCATAGGTCTTCAGGCGCATGCACACCGGCGCGAAGTAGGCGTCGGCCACCGTGAAGCGATCGCCAAACAGCAGCGGGCCGCCGTGCTCGTTCAGCAGCGCGCTCCACATCTCCACCAAGCGCTGCACATCGGCGCGCACGGCGGGCTTGTCGCGCCAGACCAGGGCGCCCACATCGGGCAGGTGGGCCTCGATGTTCATGGGGCAGTTGCTGCGCAGACCGACAAAGCCGCTGTGCATCTCGGCGCAGATGCTGCGGGCGCGGGCACGGGCGGCCTTGTCTGCGGGCCAGAGCTGTTTGTCGGGGTATTGCTCGGCGATGTATTCGGCAATGGCCAGTGTGTCCCACACGGCCAGGTCGCCGTCCACCAGCAGGGGCACCTTGCCGGTGGGGGAGACGGATTGGATGGACTTCTTGAATGCGGAGCCGGCGTCGAACGAGTCAAAGCGCAGCTTGGTTTCTTCGAAGGGGATGCCGGCCTGGGTCAGCAGCACCCAGGGGCGCATGGACCAGGAGGAGTAGTTTTTATTGCCTATGTAGAGTTTCAGCATGGGGTCGCCTTTGCTAGCGTCTTTGTAAAGGGGCAGCTATGGTACGGCGCAATGGTCGGGGCATTGATGACGAAACCCCGCGCGATTGATGCTCAGGGCAGATCAAGCCCGGTGTCGGGCGTGCTGGCGTCCTTGGGGCCGACCATGCCCAGCCGGGCCTTCAGCGATTGGGGTTGGCCGGTGATCAGCGCGGCGTAGTTCGTGGTGTTGGACAGCACTTTCTTCACGTAGTCGCGCGTCTCGTTGAAGGGTACGTTCTCGGCCCAGATGGCGGCCTCCATCAGCGGTGTGCCAGATTGGCCGCGCCAGCTGCGCGGGCGGCCCGGGCCTGCGTTGTAGGCGGCGGCGGCCAGCGGCATGGAGCCGTCAAAGCTGTCCAGCACCAGCTTCAGGTAGCCGGTGCCGATGGCGATGTTGGTGTCGCGGTCGGTGATGTGGTGGGGTTGGAAGGTGGTCAGGCCAATCTTCTTGGCCGTCCACTTGGCGGTAGCCGGCATGACCTGCATCAGACCCGAGGCGCCGACGCCGGATTTTGCGTCAATGATGAAGCGGCTCTCCTGGCGTATCAGGCCATAGACATAGGCCGGGTCCAGGCCGATCTGGCCGGTGCGCGCCACGACAGCGGCCTTGAAGGGCATAGGGAAACGCTGTTCAAAGTCAACGACGGAGCGGGTGCGCTCGCTGGTGTTGATGCAGCGGTCCCAGACTTCGTAGCGGCAGGCCATGTCGGCAGCGGCCAACAGCCCGCGGTCGTCCAGGCCACCGCGCACATGCAGGTTGGTGCTGTAGTTCCACTCGCGCACACCTTCGGCCCGCAGGCCGATGTTGATGGCATACAGCGCACGGTTCAGGCCGGGGTTCAGGCGGGCGGCTTCCTTTTCTTCGGTCGTCAGTGGCAGTGGTTTGGGCGGTACGGTGATGCGCTGGCCCAGCTCTTCCAGTGCCAGCTGCTCGTAAAAGCCGCGTGCGTTGGCAATGCTTTCCAGCAGTTGCAGCGCGTGGCCGCGGGCGTTCTCAGTGCCCTTTTGCTGCAGCAGGGCGCGGGCCCGCCAATAGACCCAGGTGGGATCGTTGCGCTGCAGTTCGGGCATGGCGGCAATGGTGGTCAGCACCTGCGGCCAGCGGCCCAAGCGCAGCGCTGCACGCACCTGCCAGGCCAGATGGTCTTCGTGCATGGCCGTGGCCTGGCCGCGGGCGAAGTAGTCGGCGGCGTCGTTGGACAGCCGCTGCGCCGCGCGCTTGCCGATGACGCCCCAGATCCAGCTGCGCTCTTCGTCGGTCAGCTGCGTCTTCCAGCGCAGCTTGTCGATCTCGGTCGCGGCCTCGGCCGGGTCTTGCGTGGCCAGGCGTATCAGGGCCAACGACACCAGTTCGCGGGTCTTGGGCTGCAGGGCGGTGAGCTTGTCGTTGAGGTATTTGCCAGGGCTGGTGTAAATGGCGTTGAGCTTGGACACCGAGCCGGGGCTGACGATGCCCACGGCCTGGGTGACTACGCGCAGGCGGTCGTTTTCCATGCCCAGACGGGCGCGCTGCCAGACCATGGCGGTGGCCGAGGCGGGTTGGTCCTTGACCAGTTGCTCGGCGGCGGCGGCGCAGCCCTCGTCGGCATCCTTGAGGTTGAGCCAGTTCTCCCGGACCAGCGCGGTGTTGTCCACGCCGCTGGCCAAGTGTTCGGACAAGAGCGCATAGCAGCGCACCGACTTGTCATCGTTCATGCGGTACAGCGGGTATTCACGGCTGAAGGCGGCCCAGTCGCGGTTGCGGCCGTGCATCAGCAGCAGTTCGGCGCGCAGCCGGTCTTCCTGGTAGCTGCCGCTGTAGCGGTTGAAGAACTCCTGGATCTCGGTGGGGCCGGCTTCGTCGAGCCGTGCCGACAGATCCCAGTAGGCGGCCCAGGGTTCCAGCGCATGGCCGCGGACCTGGGGCAGCAGCGCGCTCAGGCGTTTGCGTTCGCGTGCTTTGTAGGACTGGGCCATCTCCAGCACAATGTTGTCGGCGCGCGCCGGGTCCCGGTTCTGGGCGTATGCTGGGGCGGGAAAGGACACGGCGACGGCGCTCAAAAGCGCCATCGATGTCAGAATGGCTGAAAACTGCATGTGGAGATTATGGACAACTCAGATGATTCGAAAGCGCAAGCCAAGAAAGTTCTGCGCAAACGCTTGTTGGAACAACGCCTGAACCTGCCCGACCGGCTACAGCAGGCCGACCTTTTGCAGCAGGTCATGCGCATCTGGCTGGTGGGCCGGCCCGATACCGTCATCGGCGCCTACTGGCCCATCAAGGGTGAGTTCGACCCCTTACCGGCCTTGCACCGCTGGAAGGAAGACGGCGAATTGCTGGACCAACCGCAGCTGCGCCGCATCGGCCTGCCGGTGGTCAACAAAGAGCACAAGACCATGACCTTCCATGCCTGGTACCCCGGCTGCCCCATGGAAGAAGACGCCTATGGCATCCCCAAGCCCAAGGACACCGAGGTCATCACCCCCACGCTGCTGTTTGCCCCCTGTGTGGGCTATGGGCCCGGCGGCTACCGGCTGGGCTATGGCGGTGGCTTCTACGACCGCATGATGGCGGCGCTGGACCCCAAGCCCTTTACCGTGGGCCTGGGTTTTGGGGTGGGCTTTGTCGAGGACTTCGAGCCCGAGCCGCATGATCTGCCGCTGGACGCCATCCTCAACAACCACGGGGTTGTGTGGCCGGTGTGAGGCGCCCGACTGCAGTCAACTAGCGCACTTCGCAGTCAACCGTCTTGGGCTTGCTGGACGAAGAACTGCTTTGCGGGCCGGTAGACGACTGGAAGGCCGGCGGTGGGGTGAATTGGATGCCCGGATTCTTGGGCACGACCACCGGCGGCTGCACAATGCTGCCCGTGAATCCAAACTGGCCTGCCGCAAACTGTTGCACACCGCCGCGGTTGGACAGCTGGATCAATCCATCTATGACATGCACATACAGCCCCGGTGCCAAGGCGCCTGTGGGTGTGGGTGGGGTCAGCTGTGCCAGCACCTGGGGCGCACCCCAGTTCTGGGGCAATGAAAGCAAGGGGGCATCTGTGCGGTAGGCAGACTCCGCCGCCGCCAGTTGAAACCCGGGGTAGCGGGCTGCCATCTGTTTGGCATTCAGGCCGGCAAATTTGGACTCGGTAAATGGCGCAACCACATATTCCGCAATAAAGCGCGTGCCGGCCTTGCGGTCCAGTGTCACCGAGGCAGCGGGCTCCAACAGGCTGGGCATGACCAGGCGGATGTTCTCGGGCTTGGGTCGCGCCGCACCACCCGTGGTGATTTGTACGCTGCCCCTGGCCAGGCCGAAAACGGTGTCCAAGTTCTGCGCATTGCCGGCATTGAAGACCAGCACCTCGATCTTGAGCTGGGTGTCGGGCTTGAGCGTGACCTCGCTGTCGTCCGCGAACTTGAGCTGCGCATAGGTGTTTTTCTCGGTGACCAGGGTGTCGCCCTGCTCCACAAAGGAGTTCAGCGCGATGGCCTTGACGCTGCCATCGGCGCGCTGGAGCATCAGCGGGCCGGTGACCTGGGTCACGGTACCCACGGCGGTGCCGGCCAGCGCCGGCGCAGCGCACAGCGCGACCAGGCAAAAGCCCAGGCTGCTAATTGCAATACATTTTTTTGGCTGCATCATCATTTTTTACTCCGACTTTGTCATTGGAGGCGACCTCTTTCTTGTCATCCTTCTTGTCCTCTTTCTTGGTGGCATCGGCCTTGGTGTCTGAAGCGGTTGAGGCGGTGCCGGACCCTGTGGACCCACCGCTGGCACTGCTGCTTCCACCGCCCGATGTGCTTGGCGGCGACACGGGGGGCGGGGTTACCACACCGTTGGTACGGCTTACCGTGTTGATGATATTGACCGTTGCGTTCAGCGCCTGGTTGACGGGCGAGATGCTCGCGGTGGGCGACAGCTGCACACAGGCGGGCAGAGTGGGGGAGGCCACGCAAAGGTCCACTGGTGGCAGCACCACGGAGCAGCCTGCCAGGGCGGGCGAAGCCGCGCAGGCAGACAAGGAAGGCAAGACCACGCTGCAGCCTGCCAGCGTGGGTGCGGCTGTGCAGGCGACCAAACTGGGGAGTACGGCACTGCAGCCGGCTGTATTGGGTGCGGCAATGCAGCCCGCCAGTGTGGGCAAGACCGCAGTACAACCGGTCGCGATAGGGGCTGCTACGCAGGTACTCAGACTGGGCAGCACGACGCTGCAACCGGCCACCGTCGGTGTTGCGGTACATACGCTGAGGCTAGGCAATATGGCGCTGCAGCCCGCAGTCGAGGGCGCACTGATGCAGACGTTCAGGCTGGGCAACACAGCGTTGCAACCCGGCAGGGAGGGCGTGGCGATGCAGCTTGCCAAGTTGGGCAGCACGACGCTGCAACCGGCCGCCGCCGGTGTTGCGGCACAGGTGCTCAGGCTGGGCAGTACGGCACCGCAACCAGCAGCCGTTGGGGCGGCGATGCATGCGCTGATGCTGGGCAGAACCGCACTACAGCCGCTCAGTGTGGGCGTGGCGACGCAGGCGCTGAGTGTGGGCAGCACGGCGGTGCAGCCGGTGGTGGATGGCGACGCGATGCAGGTGGCCAAGGTGGGTAGCACGACGCTGCATCCCGGCAAAAAGGACTCTGCAATACAACTGGCCAAGCTGGGCAGTACGGTGTTGCATAGTGCCAGGCTGGGGTTGGCAATGCACTGTTCCAATGTGGGTGTTTCGCTGACCTGCTGCGCCGTAGTCCTCTTGCGCGTGACGGTCAGCGCACCGCCGCCGGGGTCGACGGTACCGGCTACCGTCACCTGCTCCCCGCTGATGGCAATATCGCCGCCGCTGGTGCTGGTGGTGCTCCCGGCTTCCAGTACCGCGTCGCCGCTGGCTTTGAAAACGATATTGCCGTTCTCGCCACGCACTGCGCTGCTGGCATTGACCACGCCACGCTGGCGCACCAGCGCACCGTAGATGCCGATCTTGCCGCCCTGGGCCACGATGCTGCCCACATTGAGCGCCTGGTCATTGGCCGCACTGACCACGACGCGCATGTTGGGGTCTGATGTGTCGGCGATTTGCACGCTGTGGCCCGCGGCCAGCAGCACGTCGCCGCCGGGGCTGTTGATCAGGCCGCTATTCGTGACATTGGGCGCAATCAGGTAGACCTGCCCGCCGCTGGGGGTATTGATGCTGCCCTGGTTGTGCACGGCACCGCTGCTGCCGTCGCCGGTGAAGTTGAGCCTGCCGGCTGCAAAATCTTCGTTGCTGAGCTTGAGGCTGGAGGCCACCAGGCCGTTGACGTCGACCCGTGCGCCCGTGCCAAAGACGATGCCATTGGGGTTGATCAGGAAAACCTTGCCATTGGACTGCAACGCGCCCAGGATTTGCGACGGGTCTTGCCCCACGATGCGGTTGAGCACCGCGCTCTGGCTGGTCTGCTGCACAAAGCGCGTCAGTTCATCCGCACCAATGGAGAAACTTTGCCAGTTGATGACGGCGCCCGGTGTGGTGGTCACCACCAATTGGTTGCCGGTGGTGACCATGCTCGCCTGGCCACTGGCGACCTGGGCGCCTGTGGGGTTGGCCCATGCAGGACCGACCAGACCCGAGAGGGCGGTGGCGCAGGCCGCCAGTAGCGCAATGCCTCGGTTCAGGCGGTGGATGCGGCGTGGTGGTGTGGTGTTGGTGTTCATGGTGGCCTTGCCTCAATACGCCAGGTTCATCTTCAGGTGAACCCGGGTGCTGCCCTTGGATTGCGTGTCGCTGTCCGTCAATGCTTGTCCCACATCCATTTGCGCCGACAGGTGCTTGCCTGCGTTGAGGCGCACGCCCAGGCCCACGCTGCTCAGGTTAGCGTCTTTGCGCTCGCCGGGCAAGGCGTTGTTATGGGTCAGTGTGGCGGCGTCATAGAAGGCCAGGACGCGGCATTGCACGGCCGATGGCGCAGCGCTGCCGCACAGGGCCGGGGAGTAAACCTCGAGATTGAAGGCATGGCCCTGATCGTCCGACAGTGCGCGTTCGCTGTAGCCACGGACCGATGTGGCACCGCCGGCGCCAAACTGCTCGCCGGGGACCAGGGCGTCCCGGCTGATCTGGCCGTTGAGCATCACGCGCAGTTGCCAGTCGGAGGCCCACTGCTGTGAGTGGCTCACGCCGTAGCGCAGCAGGCTGTAGCTGGTGGATGCGCCGGCGCGGTTGGCGGTAAAGTCGGACGCGTCGCCATTGTTGCCGCCGGGGAGATTGCGCACACCCATCAGGTAGTAATTGGTGAGGCCGGCAGCATGTGTCCAGTCACCGGCATACAGAGCGCTGACGGGACGCACGGTGACGTCATGGCCCAGTTGCACGCCCTGGAAGCCCAGGTTGTTCTGAAAGGCCTTTTGCTCCAGACCCATCGAGATGCGGGACGTATAGCTGGCGTTACGTGGCAGGTTGTGGGTGTAGCGCCCACCCAGCACAGTGCCCTTGCCGCGGACCTGCAGGTTGAAGGCACCGGCCGATACCGTGCCCGAGTCCACATCGGAATAGCTGCCATAGAAGTCCAGCGCATCGCCCCAGGCGTACAGCGGTATGTGGTAGCCCAGGCCATACACACCCACGCGGCTGGGTTGCTCCACGGTGGTGGTGTATTGCAGGCTCAGCGTATGGTCCCAGCCTGCGACGTTGAAGTGCTGGAACTGGGTCGTCAACTGGGTCTTGCCGGTGGCGTCGCTGCCGGCGTTGTCGAGCGAAAGGCCGATCATCCAGGGTTTGTCATCAACCACCTGCAGCGTGGCATCCACTTCGTCGTCATTGGGCGCGCTTTGCAAGGCGATCGTGGTTTTTTTGGCCGGGTTCTCGTTGGACAGGCGCAGGCTATTGGATACCTGGGTGATCAGCGGTGGCTGGCCTTCGACCAACCCCGGCACGCTATGGCGGATGTTGGCGTTGTCAAAGTGCTGGTTGCCGACGATCTGCACCTTGCGCAGGCGGGTCTCGGTGACCACCAGGCGCACCGTACCCTGGTTCAGCTCCTGTTCGGGCAGGCTGACCCGCACCAGGGTCAGGCCCCGTGCACGGTAGGCGTTCTCCAACGACTCCATCGCGTTTTGCACGTCGCTGAAATGGCGTGCCGTACCCGTGAATGGGGCCAGCAGTTGCGCAATGGAGGCAGCGCCCAATTGGGTGTCGCCCGCCACGTCGAAGCGCGCAATCGCAAAGGAGGCAACCGCATCACCGGGCGATGGCGCCGCGGCTGACAGGCCCCCAAGCAATGACAG
This sequence comes from Rhodoferax sp. GW821-FHT07G04, assembly GCF_059418585.1. NCBI lineage: Bacteria > Pseudomonadati > Pseudomonadota > Betaproteobacteria > Burkholderiales > Comamonadaceae > Rhodoferax > Rhodoferax sp. GW821-FHT07G04. The sequence goes on along the minus strand of NZ_JBWKQD010000002.1, from coordinate 684,880 downwards.
AACGCAGCCAACAAGGCCTTTTGTACACATGGTTTTCATGTTTTCTTATGGGTCAGGTTGTGGGGCACATCCATGCCAATTCCATGGTGTTGCATGCTGGTGGGCATGGTAACCCGTTTAGCTTTTGGCGGGGCGATTGTTTGGCACCGTTTCGGGTGTGGTGTAGGGGCGTGTTGCGCCCATGAAGCGCCTATCGCGGTTTCTTCGCAACCGCCGTCTTGCGGGCGGGGTTGAGGGTCTTGGGCTTTTGCTCGGCCTTGCGCGGGGCGGCGGTTTTGCGGACCGTCTTGCGCACAGGCTTGGCGGCTTTGGCGCTGACGGCGGCCTGCAGTGCCAGGCGGGCCCAGGGTGCCATGGCGTGGGGCGCGTCCATGGCCTCTTCGGGGGCACTGTAGTAGTTCATGCCGCGCGACACGGGTTCACCGTCTTTGGTGGAAGCATAGGTAAAGCGTCGGCCGCCAGCGGCCTCCCAGCGGGGAATGTCTTCCTCGCTGGCCTTGAGCCACAGCTTCTCGCCATCTCCCAGGTCGGCAATGATGGCAATGGTGAGACCGTCGGTGCTGATGCCGAAGCCGCCGAACATGCGCTTGGCGACACAGGGACCGGCGCTGGACAGCAGTTCACAGCAGTACAGGGCGAAGTCGGAGGCAGGGGCAGTCTTGGTAGCCATAGGTCTGTGATCAAAGCGGATTGGACGCCGCAGCCGGTGACGCAGCGCCGGATGGCGGCGTGGCCTGGCCTTGCGGCAGTTGGTTGGACAGGGCGCGGGCATCGCCCTCGTAGTCGCGCAGGGTTTGCAGCAGGCGCGTGCGCTGGCTGGCGTTGCTGCTGTTGTGCAGGGCGGCCATGGCGGCGCAGCTCTCGTTGGTGATCAGGTCGATGTATTGGCGGTAGGCGGGGTCGGGTGCCCGCATCGTGCGCTCCAGCAGGCCGCGTATCTCGGCCGTGGCCTGGGCGGGTGGCACGCGGGTGGTGCGCAGGCTGTTGAGCACCTGGACGGCATCCTGCTGGCGGCGCAGCATCTCCTTGTGCTGGCGCGGGCCGTCGAAGCTGGAGGTGTCGATGTAGGCCCGCACGATGGCTATCTGCGCGGGCTCCAACCGGCCGTAGAAGGATTCGGCGCGCTCAATGATCTGCTTGGCCCGACGGTCGCTGCGTTCGGCCACAGTGCCTTCCAGCCATTCCTCGCGCCACTTCTTGTCGCGCTTGTCGAACTCGCGGTTGATACTGTCGATCTGTGTGGTCTGCAGCGTGGGTGCAATAGCTGCGATGGAGGGGGCCACGCGGTCCAGCGGGGCCTGCACGCGCACTTGCAGGTGGGTCACCATCTGGCAGACCTGGGCCGGCGTGACCGGTTTGGGCGCCATGGTCTGCAGGTCTTTGAGTGTCTGTATCAACAGCGGCAGTTCTTCCTTGCGGTGCCAGTCCTGCGCGCTTTGCAGGTCGGCCTTGAGGCGCAGGCTTTGCTCGCCGTCGAAATCAAAATAGCTGTCCAGCCACCAGTAGGCCAGCATGGGTGCATTGTTGTAGCCCAAACGCACGGCGCTGCATCCCGCCAAGGCTAGCATGGCCAGCACCGCACCGATAATGGGCACTGAGCGAATGGCGCGACGCGCAATAGACGGCATTGAAAGGGACATGCAGGTGACTTCCGAATTACAGGTTCACACAAACACAGCGTTGGAGCAACAGGCAATCGATGTGGTCATTATGGCGGCCGGAAAGGGCACGCGGATGAAGAGCCGCCTGCCCAAGGTGCTGCACCCGCTGGCTGGACGCCCGCTGCTGCGCCATGTGCTGGACACGGCCCAGGCCTTGCAGGCGCGCAAAGCGGTTGTCATCACCGGGCACGGTGCTATAGAAGTTGAAGCGGAATGTGCAATGGATACGAGGGCTATAGCCCAGTTTTTCATAAGCACGGTGCGCCAGGAGCCGCAGTTGGGCACGGGCCATGCCGTGCAGCAGGCCCTGCCGGTGCTGGATGACGATGGCGTCGTGCTGGTGCTGTCGGGTGACGTGCCGCTGACGCAGCCCGACACGCTGCGCCACCTGCTGGCGGCCAGCGCTGGCAGCAAGCTGGCGTTGCTGACCTTGGAGATGGCTGACCCCAGCGGCTACGGGCGTATCGTGCGGTCCGGCGATGGCACGGTGCAGGCCATCGTCGAGCACAAGGACGCTTCGCCCGAGCAGCGGGCCATCACCGAAATCTACAGCGGCATCATGGCAGTGCCTGCCCACCAGTTGAAGCGCTGGTTGGCCCGGCTCGACAACCAAAACGCCCAGGGCGAGTACTACCTCACCGATGTTGTGAAGTTTGCAGTGGCCGATGGCGTGGCTGTGGTGGCGCACAAGATTGACGATGCCTTGCAGGTAGCGGGCGTCAACAGCCCGGTGCAACTGGCCCAGTTGGAGCGGGCCTACCAATTGCGGCAAGCGCAGCGCTTGATGGAAGACGGTGTGCGTCTGGCCGACCCCGCGCGCATTGATGTACGTGGCGTGCTGCAGTGCGCGCAGGACGTGAGCATCGACGTGAACTGCGTGTTTGAGGGTCAGGTCGTGCTGGGCGAGGGCGTGTCCATAGGCGCGAACTGCGTCATTGCCAATGCCACCATTGAAGCCGGTGCGGTCATCCACCCCTTCACCCATATTGACGGCGAGAAGCTGGGCGCCACGGTGGGGGCTGGTTCGCTGATCGGACCCTTTGCCCGCCTGCGCCCCGGCGCGCGCCTGGGGGCGGATGTGCACATCGGCAATTTTGTTGAGGTGAAGAATTCCACGCTGGCGAAAGGCGCCAAGGCCAACCATTTGGCCTATTTGGGCGACGCCACGGTGGGTGAGCGGGTCAATTACGGTGCGGGCTCCATTACCGCCAACTACGACGGCGCCAACAAGCACCGCACCGTGATTGAGGCCGATGTACACGTGGGTAGTAACTGCGTGCTGGTGGCCCCGGTTACGCTGGGGGCGGGCGGTACCGTGGGCGGGGGCTCCACCATCACCAAGAACACCGAGCCTGGAGCGCTGAGCGTGGCGCGGGGCAAGCAGGTCAGCATCGCCAACTGGTCGCGCCCCACCAAGGCGCCCAAGGTCTGATACCGGGCTTGTTGTGACCATGGCCGAACCCTCTTCGCACGATTCCGAGACCCGCATCGCCGCGCTGGAGGCCGAATTGGCCGCCGTGCGTGCCGAGATGCAACATTTCACCTACGCGGTTTCGCACGACCTGCGCGCACCGCTGCGCCACATCGTGTCCTATGCGCAACTGGTGCGCGAAGACGCAGGCCCGGTGTTGAATGCCGAGGTGCTGGAATTCCTGGGCACCATCACCGATTCGGCCCGCCATATGGGCGTGCTGCTGGACGGCCTGTTGGCCCTGTCGCGCGTGGGCACGGCGCCCATGGAGATGACGGCGGTTGCGCTGCAGGATCTGGTGGCAGATATCTGCCTGGATCTGGCGGCACAGCACCCGCAGCGCGCCATCACCTGGCGTGTTGCCGATGACCTGCCGGTGGTGCAAGCCGATGCCGCCTTGCTGCGCCAGGCCGTGGCGCAAGTGCTGGCCAATGCCGTGAAGTTCAGCGCCCCCCGCGAGCAGGCGGTCATAGCCATCACGCACACGGTGGACCCGCAGGGTGGCTGGGTCGCGCTGCAGGTGCAGGACAACGGCGTGGGCTACAACCCTGCGCTGCAAGGCCAACTGTTCCGCGTATTTGGCCGCCTGCACAGTGCCAACCAATTCCCCGGCATCGGTGTGGGCCTGGTGTTGGCCCAAAAGAGCCTGCAGCGCATGGGAGGCAGCGTGGTCACCGACGGAGTGGTCGACGCCGGGTGTACCGTGCAACTGCGCCTGCAGCGGGGATAGCCCCTGGCCGGCTTAGGACACGGCGGCGTGGGCGGCTAATGCCGCTACAAAGCGGCCCAGTATCACGGGTGAGGCCGCAGTCTGGAAGGCCTGGTGCCGCGCCTGTTCCGATAACTGGTCGTAGTGTGCGGATGGCGTGTAGGCCGAGCGCAGGGCCTCTTCCCACTGGGCTATGGGCGCATGCGCATCGACCAGAACGCCGCCGGCCCCCACGGTGTCGGGCAGGGCGCCACGCCGACTGGCGACGACGGGAATGGCGTTGATCTGGGCTTCCACCACGGTGCGGCCATAGGCCTCTTCCCATAGGCTGGGCATCAGCAGCGTGCGGGAGCGCGCGTACACAGCGCGCATGTCGCTGGTGGGGGCGCACCAATCGATGTTGGGCAGTGTGGCGGCGCGCTGCAGGCAGTAGGCGCGCCACTGCGGGTCCAGCCCCCAGCTCTCTGAGACCAGGAAGGGAATGTCGGGGCAGGCAGCGGCCAGCGCAAACAGGATCTCCACGCCCTTGATCGGTGTGGGGTTGACAAACAGCACCCGGTCGCCGGGGGTATGTTTGTTGGCGACGAAGTAGCGTTCGGGCAGCACCAGCGGCGGCACCACGGTGCTGGTGATGCCGCACAGCGCGTGCCAGCGTTGTGCCGTGAATTCGGAGTTGCTCAGGTACAGCACGGCGGGGTCTGGTACCAGCGTGCCGCCTAATTGGTGGGTCTCCACATTGTGCAAATACACCGCGGTGGGTTTTCCCGTCTCCAGCGCGGCCACCACCATGGGCAACAGCGTGGTGCCGCTTTGTACGACGATGATGGATGGGTTCCAACTGGCGGCTACCAGGGCCAGGTCCTGGATCGGATGGGCCACACGAAACACCGGGTAGCCCAGGTGCTCATCACATTGGGGTCGTGTGGATTGGCCCGGCGCTGCATGCTCGCGCAAACCGCACAGCACAGCGACCTGGGCGCCCATGCCGGCCAGGGCCGTGCACAGGTCGTCGGTGGTGGTTTGCAGCCCGCCTATGACGTCGGGAAGGTGTGGATAGAGCGATGCAAAAAGTACCCGCATGCAGTGGTGGTCGTCGTGGCTGTTTGGCGTCAGGATTGGACCTGGACTGCGTTGTTGCCCAGCATGGTGCGCAAGCCACTGCCAGGATTGTTGGTGTTGGTGTCGGTATTGACCACTTGCGTGCGGTCCGGCGCAAGCGTCGTGCCCGAGGATTTCTCTCCGGTTGGGCGGTCATTGGTGCTGACCAGCGGTGATGTACCGTTACCGTTACCGATGCCAGAGCCTGCGGTGGGGCTGGGGGTGAATACGCCGCCCAGTCCGCTGAAGTGGGAAGGAGGGAAAACGCCGATCAAACCCTGCGAGCTGCTCGCCGCGCCGTAGCCGGGCCGTGTGATGACCTCCATCTTTGGGTCATTGACTGCGGTAAATTGCATGTTCTCACCGAAGAGAAACTGTGCTGAGGTCTTGTCTGGTTCACTCATGACCTGGGTGATGCCGCCGCGTATGCCAATGGTCGCCGTGGGGGTCCGTATGGCTACAGCGTTCTTGCCGGTTGATGTCGTGAATTTGCTGATGAACCCACCCACGGCTCGTAACGAACCCTTGAGCAGGCTGATGGCGATATTGCCGCGTTGAACCTCGGGTTGGAAGACAAATTCGTCAATGACGACTTCCGAGTTGGGGCCCAATGTCATCGATGATCGGTCCATGAACAGGATGTGGACCACCCCCGTGCTGTCGGTGCGGAACCGCTCGCCAAAGGCAATGCCATTGCCCACATAAACAATCCGTTCGTTGCTGACCGACAGCGCGCCGGCCCGTACCCCGGACGCGATACCTACCTGCCCCGCTGGCGCGGCGGCATGGGCTGCGGGTGCCAGCAGGCCGGTTGCGGTGGCTGCAGCGGCAGCCACCCACCAGTCGTTGATATCCAGGGGTGGTGGAGGGGGTGGTGGGGGCATAGCGTTCTCCTGCCGAGTATCAATACTTCCAAACCACACCCACCGTGCCGGCGGTGTTGGTATTGGTGTAGTTGGGAATATTGGAGGGTGTGTTGAGGTAGTCCAACTGCACCTGTATGGATACATCACGCGAGACGGGCATGACCTGAACCACAGACCAGCGCCACTCGGTGTCTTTGCGAACCGTGCGCGCATCCACATTGGGGTCGGCGCCACGGTAGTCCCGCTGCTGCGCGTTGACGGACAGCGTGGTCGTCCATGAAAACTCTTTGGTGGCGGTAGGCGCCGGGTAGATCATCGTGTAAGCCGCCTTGGCCAATGGGCCCTTGTAGGCGGTGTATGGCGCATTGCCATCGAAGTCGACATAACCCAACTCTGCCGAGAAGAAGCGGCCAGCGGCGACTTCTACCGTGGTGAATAGCTTCAGCGCCTGGCGGGAGCCGCCCAGCACCGCGGACGTTGCAATGTCATTGCGAGAGTTAAACGACTGGCGGCTGTTTTCATAGTTGCCGCCCCACAGCACCCTTTCGGAGGCCTGGTAGTTGCCATCGAGGCCCCATCCCCCTGCGTTGTAATAGGAGTTGCCATTGGCGGACGCACTGCCAAAGATCACATGGGGGCGCAGCGTCAAGCCCGGTGTGGTCAGGCGCATGGGTTTGAAACGCAGCCCCGTGCTGCCGGCGATGAGCGCCATGTCAAAGGGCTTGGAGGAGCCCGCTGCCTCGGTGTTGTAGCTTCCGACCGAGCTGTAGTGGTTGGCAAAGGCCACCAGCGATGTGACCAGGGATGCCTCGTTCTGCCGCTCAAAATCCAGCACATGGTTCAGTGTGGCCCAGACGTGCATGTCCGTGTCCGCCTTGGGACCAGCCTCTTTGCCACGTGCCACCAGAGTGCCTTGGTAGTACACCGGGTCATTGTCTGATGCCAGTGTGGGATTGCTCTGCGCGCGCAGGCCCAGCATGACGCTGCCGGACAGCTGTGACACTTGGTTGCGCTTTTGTACATCGCGCAACAAAGATTCTGCATAGCGCTTCTGCTGCGCATCGAGCCGCGGGTCTGCGATGGCAGCGCGCACATAGCCTTCTGACGCGGCGTAGGAACCCAGCCGGTAGTACAAAACGGCCAACTCCAGATTGATGTTGGGCGGCGGATCAGGCGCGATCAACAGGCTCTCCAGTGCCGCGATGCCGCCTTCGAAATTGCCGGACCGTACCAAGAGACTGGCGTATTTGGTATGCACGTCCACAGCACCGGGCTTGGCCAGCACTTCCTGGAAGGCCTGCTCCAACTCTTGCGGAGTGGGTGTCGTGGCATTCTGTGCCAACGCTGGCACCGTGATTGCCGACAGACAAAACGCAATCGGCGCGAAGCGTTTGGCCAAAAGGGATGTCTTTTTGTCAATCATGGTGTGAATTCCGGAAAGAATTGCCGCGGCGCTGGGCGGGAGTGTGCTCCCAGCACGGCGGATTTGTCCAGTGCCGTTGCAATATAGCAGTTCCATCTTTTTGTCCACGGGCAGTTCACACCGCAGGGTAGTAATCTTGCAGGTAGGCTTGAAGTGCGAGTTTCCAGTGCCGCATGCGGTTGAGCTGGCGCAGCGTGAGCTGGGCGTTGACCAGGCACTCGTACGGCGGGCGCACGGCGAAATAGGCCTCGCTGAAATGGCTGGACGGCACTTCGGTGATGGATACGGTATCTGCCAGGCCCCTGAACTCCAATATGGCACGGGCCACTTCGACCCGGCTGGTCGGTCCTTCGCAGGCCATGTTGTAGACGCCCCAGTATTGGCTCTCCAGCAAGGCCTTTACGTTGTGGGCAAAGTCCCGGGTGTAGGTGGGTGAGCCGAACTTGTCATTGACCACCTTCAGTTCGGTGGCGCCGTCCGCCAACTGCTGCATGATTTTTTGCACGAACTTCTTGTCCTTGGCTGGACCGCCGCCCATCATCCAGCCGCCACGGCATACCAGATGCTGGGGCACGTTTTCGCGTACGAACAGTTCGCCTGCGTATTTGGAGCGGGCGTAGCAACTCTGGGGGTTGGGCGTGTCCCAGTCGTCGAATGCTTCCTTGTGTCCGTCGAAGATGCCTGCTGTGCTGATATAGAGCAGCGGGATGCCTAGTGTGTTGGCGATATGGGCCGCATTTTCTGTGCCCACGGCATTGGTTCGCCAGGCGTTGTCGGGGTTGCGCTCGCAATCCTCCATGTCCGTACAGGCGGCCAGGTGGAACAGGTAGTCGGGGCGGAACTCGGCAACGTCTTGGTGGTAGGCCTTTTGGTCGCGCACATCCGCGTAGCTCAGCCAGGGGGCATTGACGTCGATGTCGGTGCCACGCACCACGTGGTCGGGGCTGAAGACATGGTGAAACGCCTCACCCAGCATGCCGCCACAACCCGAAATGTAGATTCGTTTGCCCGTCATGCCGGTTGCTGTCGGTTGGCCAGGACCTCCTGCGCATACCGATGCAGGAAACGGCCCAGTACCGAGTCGCTTGTCTTGGCGTTGGGCAGGTAGTTGGTCAACCGGTCCGGTTGCTTGGGGTTGAAGCGGCTCACGTGCATCAGCTTAACAGGCGATCCACAGAAATGCAGTTGGCCGGAGGGCCCCTCTTCGGTGAAGTCGTGCTCGGAGCGTATCCGCCACGGTCCGACGTTCAGCCCCCAGTCTCGGCTGGTTTGCACGTTCTGGAAGAAGGACGGCGCCAGATCTATCCATTTTTGGTCCGTGAACACGCCATGCTCTGGCGCGTCATAGGCGTAGTGGCTGGCGCGATCGGCCCACCAGTCCAGAAAGCGCAATGCGTCGCCATGGGTGCCCACGCCCACCAGACCGGCGTTGTAGACGCCGACGCGCAGCATGCCCAGTTCTTCGACGGAGCGTCCCCCGTCAAAAGGGTGCAGCAGATGGGGGGTCAGGAATACGGAAAAGTCCGGGTCTACCGGCAGCGCGGGACTGAGCGCGCCCATGAGGTAGGTATCGGCGTCGAGGTAAATGACCGGGCGGCCTGTGGCACGCGCCACGTAGCGCATCAGAAAGGGCTTGAGAGTGCAGCACAGCTCCAGGATGTTGTAGCGATCCACCATGTCCTGCCAAGCTGCGGGGTCGATGACATCGCCAATCCGCACGGGAATGGTGCCGGGCGGGAGCAGCGTGGTGTCGTCCGAATCGATCAGCAGCAGATATACGGCGCCGGAAAAATGCCGGTGTGCTGACGCCGCCAAGGTCCGCAAGATCGGGAGATGGCTTTTGGTGGAAAAGCTGCACAGGGCGTAGTCGTACTGGGCACCGGGGCTTGGAGCGGGTTGGGGCTCGACGTGGGTCACCGGTGCGGTGGCCGGCTGCTGGCTCGGTGGTCGGAAATCCAGCAGATACTCTTTCATCCGCCAATTGATTTGCTCACCCACAATGCGCCTGCGCAGGTAGACCGCTTCGGGCCATTCGCGGCGCAGCTTCAGGGCCTCGCGGATGGCGTGCAAGGCCTCGGTGAAATGCTCGGCGCTGCGCAGGGCCTCGGCCAGCCCGTACCAGGCGGCTGCATCCTGCGCACCATTGCGTGTGGCAGCGGTGAAGGCCTGTATGGCATCGTCCTTGCGGTCATCTGCAATACAGACCCAGCCCAGTTGGCGGTAGGCGCCACCAGTGTTTTCAGGGTCAAGATCCAGCGCTTTCTGCAATGCCGCTCGGGCTTCCTGCAGGCGGTCCTGGCGAGCGCGCACTTGGGCCAGGGCGCGCCAGGCCGCGGCAGATTGCGGGCTGCGGTCAATGGCCTTTTGCGCATGCTCGGCCGCTGCCTGCAAGTCACCACAGCTTTCGCATACGAGCGCGGCCAGAATGTCACTGCTGGCAGCCACGGGTGCCAACTCCAGCACGCGTGCGGCGGCGTTCCTTGCGGTGCGTAGGTCCCCCGTCTCCAGCGCCAGCCAACCGGTCTGTTGCCACACCTCGGGCAGCGCCGGTGCCAGACGTCGCGCCCGGGCCAGTGCGCGCAGGGCCATGCCGGGCTTTTTCTGCTGGTTGAAGACCAATGCCAGCAGATGCCAGTGAGCACCTGATGCGGGTTGCCGCTTGAGTAGGCGATGGCAGGCCGCATGGGCTTCGTCCACGCGGCGCAGATCCAGCAGCAGCAGGACTTGCAGACGCAGCAGATCGACGGTATCGGGCGAGCGCTTCAGGCCGTCTTCCAGTACCTGGAGTGCTTCTGTGTACTGCCTCTGTCTTTGCAAAGCAGTCACCAGCAGGCTGCGCACCTCGGTGTGCTCAGGGTGCAGCGCCAGCGCGTCCTGGAGTTGTGCAACCGCCGCGTCCCGCGAGGTGGGTTCCTGGTCCAAACGGATGCGGGCCTGCAGCAGCTGCGCATCCAGCCAGTCGCTGCGCAACTGCACCGCATGCTGGATGGACGTCAGCGCCGCGCCGAATTGTTCGGCGGCATGCTGCGCCTGGGCCAAGCCGTACCAGGCCGAGGCGTCGTTCGCGTTGGTCTCGATAGCGGCGGTGAAGGCTGTTGCGGCCGCACCGAAGCGGTGTTCGGCGATATGGATCCAGCCCAGCTCTCTCTGCGTGTCGCCGCTGTGGTGTGGATCCAGGTCGAGCACGGTCTGCAGGGCCTGTGCCGCCTCCGTCGTGCGCCCCTGTTTCAGGCGCACCTGTGCAAAGGCCCGCCAAGCCTCGGTCGACTGCGGGGCCAGCGCGATGGCCTTTTCTGCATGACTGTCTGCGGCCGGTAGGTTGCCGTTCTGCGCGTGCACCAAGGCCGCCAAGCTATGGCTGGCTGCGTCGTCGGCTGCCCGCTCCAGCAAGTGCTCCATGGTTTTGCGTGCCGCATCCATGCGGTTCAGTTCGAGCAATAGACGGACCCGCTGTTGCAACAGCGTTGGGGCATGCGGTGACAGTGCCAAACCATCAGACACCAGTGCCAGCGCTTCGTCTTTTCGATTGAGCTGCTGAAGCACGGTCGCCAGATGGCAGCGGGCTTCAGTGTTCTCAGGCTGCAGGGCCAGGGCTTCTGCCAGCGGCACGGCCGCCTCTTGCCACTTCTTTTGCGCCAGCAAGATCCAGCCCAGTTGGGCCAGGCGATTCGGCTGCGTCTTGATAGCCAATGCTTGGCGGGCATAGCGTGCGGCTTCTTCCAGGCGCCCCTGGTCGCTCAGTACCCAGGCCAGCGATACCGCAGCCTCGTCTAGCGTGGGGTCGAACGTGACCGCCGTCAACAGAGCCAAGCTGGCTTGGTCTGTGCGGTGCTCGTGTTGATGGACCAGACCGAGGTACCAATGCAAAGGCGCATATTCAGGGTGGCGCCCAATGGCCGACACCAGCAGAGCCTCCGCGTCGGCAATGGAACCGGCCGACAGCAAAAACCACCCTAGCGCCGCATGGGCGTTGGGATGGCTATGGGAAGCATGCTCGATGATGTGGCGCGTGATCCGTATCGCATCGTCCAGGCGGCCTTGGTCGAAGCAAGTCCAGGCACTTGCGAGGCTGGTGTCTGCTGCTGCATCAAGGGGCTGGGTCGCTGGCATCACAGGCCAGTGTAAATTAACTCAGCTGAGTTGCGCGGGCCTACGCCAGCGGCAACTCCGCGCCAAATTTGCTGCGCTTGATACTGAAGAAAGCCTTGATGTTGCGCACATTGGCGTCACTGGTAAACAGCCGTTGTGTCAGCGTCTGGTAGGCGGGCATATTGGCGGCGTGGACCACCAGCACAAAGTCCGGCCCGGGTGATACGCGGTAGCACTGCTGTACTGCGACGTCCTCGGCCACGCGCATTTCAAATTGCTCCAGCGCCTGGGTGTCTTGCCGGTCCAGCGTGATCTCCACAATGGCGGTCAGGCCGAAACCTATCGTGGCGGCCATTTTTTCCGGGTTCAGGATGGCGATCTGGCGTTCGATCAGCCCCGCATCGTTCAGGCGTTTGATGCGCCGCAGGCAGGTGGGCGGTGAGATACGGGCTTGCTCGGCGAGGGCTTGGTTGCTCTGGCTGGCGTCGCTTTGCAGCAGTGCCAGCAAGTGTTTGTCCACTTCATCTATGGCGATTGATTTCATAATTATATCTATTTTGGAAATAAACTCCATTAAAAGAAAATAATGAAATTATCAATCAATATTAACTGAGTATTGGTTATTTAATTTCTTTTGCTCGGCACTACGATTCGCCATCTTCAAATTTTTACTGGGAGTGATGAGCGTATGTGTGGAATCGTTGGTGCGGTATCAACCCGCAATATTGTTCCGGTCTTGGTCCAGGGGCTGGAGCGCCTGGAGTACCGGGGTTATGACTCCTGCGGCGTGGCCGTCTACGCGCAAGATGCAGAACACGCCGGTCTGCGCCGCGCCCGCAGCACCTCACGCGTCGCGGAGCTAGCGGCACAGGTTGCGGCTGGCGCTAATCAACCGGGTCTGACCGGCAGTCTTGGCATCGCCCACACCCGCTGGGCCACGCACGGTGCGCCCTCGGTCAGCAATGCCCACCCCCACTTCAGCCACGGCGCGGGCGCCGATGCCCACCAGCGCCCCGGCCGCATCGCGCTGGTCCACAACGGCATCATTGAAAACCACGACGAACTGCGCGCGCTGCTCAAGGCCAAGGGTTATGTCTTTGTCAGCCAGACCGACACCGAAGTCATCGCCCACCTGGTGGACAGCCTCTACAACGGCGACCTGTTCGAAGCGGTGCAGGCGGCGGTCAGCCAACTGCACGGCGCCTATGCCATCGCCGTATTCTGCAAAGACGAGCCGCACCGTCTGGTCGGCGCGCGTGCCGGGTCCCCGTTGATCCTGGGTGTGGGCAAGGACGGCCAGGAACACTTTCTGGCCAGCGACGCAATGGCGCTGGCGGGGGTGACCGACCAGATCGTCTACCTGGACGAAGGCGACATGGTGGACGTGCAACTGGGCAAATACTGGCTGGTCGACAAGGCCCGCAAGGCGGTTGCGCCCGCGCAGCGCCCGGTCAAGACCGTACTGGCCCACAGCGGCGCGGCCGAGCTGGGGCCCTACCGCCACTATATGCAGAAGGAAATTTTCGAGCAGCCCCGCGCCATTGCCGACACACTGGAAGGCGTGGAGGGCATAGTGCCCGAGTTGTTTGACCTGCAGATGAACCACAAGCCCGGTGCCAACGCGGCCCGTGTGTTTGCCGAGATCGACTCGGTGCTGATACTGGCCTGTGGCACCAGCTACTACAGCGGCTGCACGGCCAAGTATTGGCTGGAAAGCATCGCCAAGGTGCCGACCCAGGTGGAAGTGGCCAGCGAATACCGCTACCGCGAGTCCGTGCCAAACCCCAAGACGCTGGTGGTCACCATCACGCAAAGCGGCGAGACCGCCGACACACTGGCTGCACTGCGCCATGCCCAAAGCCTGGGCATGAAGCACACGCTGACCGTCTGCAACGTGGCCACCAGCGCCATGGTGCGCGAATGCAGTCTGGCCTACGTGACCCGCGCCGGCGTCGAGATCGGCGTGGCCTCCACCAAGGCCTTCACGACGCAGTTGGCCGGGTTGTTCCTGCTGACGCTGGCCCTGGCCCAGGCCAAGGGCCGCCTGCCCGAGAGCGAAGAGCAGCGCCACCTGAAGGCCATGCGTCACCTGCCCGCCGCGTTGCAGGCCGTGCTGGCGCTGGAGCCGCAGATCATCAGCTGGTCCGAAGACTTTGCGAAGAAGGAAAACGCGCTGTTCCTGGGCCGCGGCCTGCACTACCCGATTGCGATGGAGGGCGCGCTCAAGCTCAAGGAGATCACCTACATCCACGCCGAGGCTTACGCAGCGGGCGAACTCAAGCACGGTCCGCTGGCGCTGGTGACCAGCGAGATGCCGGTGGTCACCGTGGCGCCAAACGACGCGCTGCTGGAAAAGTTGAAGAGCAACCTGCACGAGGTGCGCGCCCGCGGCGGAGTCTTGTATGTGCTGGCCGATGCCGACACCCGCATCGAGAGCGGTGAAGGCATGCACGTGATCCGTATGCCGGAACACTATGGTGAGCTATCACCGCTGCTGCACGTGGTGCCACTGCAATTACTGGCTTACCACGCAGCCTGTGCGCGGGGGACCGACGTCGATAAGCCACGCAACCTGGCCAAATCGGTGACAGTTGAATGAACCTATTTTGGGTTTTTGACTGTTTTCGACTTTATTTGGCATGAATAGCGCCCCAGCATCCATGCCGCCATAGAGTTCTGTATTGGCCAAAGATCGCTAAGGCCAAATAGGGCTCTTTCCAATAGATGGGTTGCGCTGGCGACTTGCTGGCAAGTGGATCGCTGGAGTACCATGCCCCGCATGTCTTTTTGTCGATTTCTCTCACTGACTCTGTGCGGAATTTTGCTTTGTGCGCCGGTTGGCGCCCGCACGTTTTCCGTGTGTGTTCCGTCCAATCCCTTCCCGCCGCTAACATTTCCAGACCACGAAGGTCAGGGGCAGTGGTTGCTGCGCACGGCGCTCGAACGCCAGGGGGACACGGTTCAATTCGAGGCGGTGCCTTGGCCCCGTTGCACCCGGGGTGTACTCCAAGGCAGCTACGACGCAGCCATCCCCGTTGCCACGACTCGCATCGGAAGCATGGCCTTTCCGTTGGATGGGCACGATATCGACGCCAACAAGGCACTGGGTAACACCGTCATGGTGGTGCTGCGCAGGGTCGATTCGCGAGCAGGTTGGGATGGGAAGAATTTCACAAACCTGAGCACGCCGGTCATGTTCAACCGCGGCATCGTTACTGTGAGGGATAAGTTGACCAAGTTGGGGGTGCCTGGAGACGAGGGCGCACAAGCCAATAAGGCGCTGCTCAAAAAACTCCTGCAGAAGCGCAATGAACTGCTGATCATGAACGCGCAGGCTGCGGCAGTGGAACTGGCGAGTGAAGAGTATGCGGGCAAGCTGGAAATCCTCAAGCAACCTTTCCTAACCATGTCTTTGCACCTTGCGTTCAACCTGGACTATTACGAAAACAACCGCGCCGTTGTTGAAGCGATCTGGACGCGGATGGCCGAATTACGCGCCACTCCGGAATGGGCTAAGTTGGCGCCGATTCTGGGCAAGTAACGCATGCTGCAGGCAGACAGTCGCCAGCGTCAGAGTCTTGTCGGGTGTGTTTACGACTTTAGCTCGGCGTGTCGCAAAATCGAAACGGTGCAAGCTTGCATGAATGCGTGAGAGCTGTTTGCGACTTTAATTGGCGTGAACAGTTTTGATATTTTGAATAAAGACAGCCGTGGATTAATGTAGTCAGTCGTCAATGACTTGCTCTGCAATACTTGTATTGATTTCTGCCGAGACCTGACCCACGGTTGCAATTTCGGCGGAAATTGACAATCTGCGATCCCCAAAAAGACCCATTCAAGAGCAGCGAGAGCTTGAGCAGCCTCAAGCCGCCACCGAACACCATGCATAAAGTCGGGCACGCACTACTGCGCTGCATCTATCGCGATGACATACGTGATGAGCTGGGCAGCAAATCATCCGCCTAGGGGTGGTAAGCCAGTGAGGCCGCCCAAATGCCGCCAAGCGGGCCACTGGTCCTCTCATCCTTCTGCGCGATCGGCTCCGTCATCCTGTTTTTGGACATGCTAATCATCCAGATGAAGGCTGGAACTACTTCGGGACTAAGAAGTGTTCAACGCCACATCCGTGCCATCGAATGCAATAGCCACCATGCAGGCTCAGAGCGCGACCATCTTCATCGGTCGGGAATTACGCGTCGCTATCAAGATCGCCCACCTGCAGGTGGATGACCCGTGCACACTCTGGATGCCAGTTGTGTTCGGTGGGAAAGCGCTGGTTGGAAATGGGTTGCAGTTCTCTCGCGATCGAGAGCCGCAACTTGATACGCTGTAGCGCAACTTTGCGAACAGGGCCTGTAGCTGTTCGACCTAATTGACCAGAGTAGCTCCTCTGAGTGCGCCACAAACTCAGTCAACCTAAAAACTTCAAATTCAGCGGTGAATCTGGGGGGATGCCGAGCTGACTCTTTTCGGTTGAAAAGGACTTGTACAGACCTATAGCCGCGGCGGGCGAGCGCGGTTGTCAGAAACGAGTTCAATTTCTCGCTGAGGTGGTGGACGGGATGCCTTGAAATTCAAGTCATAAACGTACACCAGACCCGCAGAGCCAAGCACGAGCTCCTGCAAGTAGATGGCTTGTCCCTTTTCACTCCAGCACGTATTTACTGGCGATCTTCTTCAACTCACCCTTGGCCGCCAACTCTCGCAGCGCAGCCTCTACTTTTTCCACGACCTCGGGCGGAGTCTTCTTGGAGAAGAAAAAATACCTTCCCATGGTGCGAACCGGTGTGGGCAACACGCGAAACCTTCCTGCAAACCTGGGCTGCCGCATCACGTTGGCGCTGATCGCTTCGCCTGCAAACACAAAACGTCCGCGCTTGGACTCCAACTTCTGGAAGTTCGCCTCGGGAGTGGGTGCCGCCATGTCCAATACAAGACCCGTCTGCTCGGACAACCACGTGAACTGCCCGGACCCAGCGTAGCCCAAGATCACGTTATCGCTTGCAAGCTTGCGAACATCGTCCAGTGTGGCGTCCCGAATGGGATCGTCGGCGCGGACTATCAACACATCCCGTACCTCATAGACTGGCACATCGACCATTTTCAATTGCGTGACACGGGCGCGGGTTGGTGTTGCGCACAGTAGCAGGTCATAGCTTCCGTCGCGGGTGCCTATCTCGACACGCTTCAATGGCACTCCACCGGACAGAACAAATCGGATGTCTGGCGCGATTCTTTCAATGGCCTTCAGAACGTCAATGCACAGGCCTTTGATTTCACCGTCGGCCACGAAGAACTTGGGGCGGGACTCATACGTAGGAGTCGCGACGTCCGCCGCGTGGGCAGAAAGAACGGCCGTCAACACAGCCAGGGCTGATAGGCGATTCTTCAAGACGTCTCCCTGAACTTTAAATGTAGGAGCGAAATCACCCCCCCCTTCAGACTAGCATACTCAGACTGCAAGTGCACATCTTCGACACTGTCACATTCAAACACACACGGATGCATCAAGGATATCCAGTGACGCTAAGTACCGCCTTCAACACCCAATCCGGGATGAACCCTGTTGCACTTTAGTAAGTCGATCGCGGGAAGACAAATGCTCGAAGCCGAGCCTCCTTTTTGCGGTTGACGGAATACGCGCCGGGGCCTACGATTTATTTTCAAACTGTGGGACTCGGCGATGCGCATATCATTTCTTGTCAACCTTTCAGTCGCCAAACGTATGGCCCTGGGTTTTGCTTTGCTCTTGGTGTTGTCGCTCATCGCGATCATCATCGGAATATCACGCCTCAGTGCTGTGGCGCAAGCGACCGCATCAATGGTCGCTGTTCCAATCAAGACCGAGCGCATCATCAGTGACTGGTCGCGCAACATCCACGCCGGAGTTCGACGCACTTCCGCGATCGCCAAGAGCAATGACCCTTCTTTGGCCGCCTTTTTTGAGGAGGATCAAGCAGAGTCATCCAAGCGCTCGACTGCCTATCAGAATGCGCTTGGGCCGTTGATGACGACGGATAGCGAAAAGGCGCTCTTCACAGAAATTGCCGATCAACGCAAGATCTATATTGCCGCGCGCGACAAGATTTGGGCTCTCAAAAAGGAAGGCAAGGCAGATGAGGCCGAACAGATTTTGAATCAGCAGTTCGTCCCAGCTGGCAAAACTTACCTTGCAAAGATGGATGCCTTAATGACCAGCCAGCGTCGAGATATCGACAATACCGCCCAACGGATTCAAGAGAATTACGAGGTTAGCCGCAATCTGATGATTGCTCTTGGCATGCTCAGCTTGTTGCTCAGTGCTCTCATCGCGTGGCTTTTGTCGGCTTCCGTGACAAAGCCGCTGGTCGAAGCAGTGGCATTAGCCCAACAGGTGGCCGCAGGCGACCTCAGAGGACACCGCAGCGCCCCGCGCAACGATGAGCTTGGCCAGTTGCTCGCCAGCTTGCAAGACATGAAGACCGGTCTGGCCACGGTGGTTAACAATGTACGACAGGGTTCGCACGGGGTAGCTACGGCAAGCGCCGAAATCGCGCAGGGGAACCACGACTTGAGCGCACGCACTGAACAACAAGCCAGTGCATTGCAAGAAACTGCCGCCTCCATGGAAGAACTAAGCGCTACGGTCAAACAAAATGCCGACAGCGCCAGGCAGGCTGACCAATTGGCTAAGAGTGCCTCCAGCATTGCCATTCAGGGTGGTGAAGTGGTTGGCCAGGTCGTTGAAACCATGAAGGGTATTAACGAATCGTCGCGCAAGATATCCGACATCATCAGCGTGATAGACGGCATCGCTTTCCAGACCAATATCCTGGCGCTCAACGCCGCAGTAGAGGCCGCTCGCGCCGGGGAGCAAGGACGCGGCTTCGCTGTGGTGGCCTCCGAGGTGCGCAGTCTGGCTGGCCGCTCGGCCGAAGCCGCCAAAGAGATCAAATCCTTGATAGGAACCAGTGTAGAGCGGGTGGAACAGGGCACTGCGCTAGTGGACCGTGCCGGTGTCACCATGACCGAAGTAGTCGCCAGCATTCGACGTGTGACAGACATCATGGGTGAGATCAGTGCAGCCAGTTCCGAGCAGAGCACCGGCGTCTCCCAGGTGGGCGAGGCCGTAGCGCAGATGGATCAGACCACCCAGCAAAATGCCGCACTCGTCGAGGAAATGGCTGCCGCGGCCAGCAGCCTCAAGACGCAGGCGCAAGATCTCGTCCAGTCGGTTTCTGTCTTCCAGCTTCAGAACGAGCGCTCTCAGGTTGCCTTCGATGCGCGGTAGCGCTCCAACCCAAGCAGGCCAAATCGCGTAGCGCACCCAGGCGCCGGTCTCTTCCGCTAATGCGAGGACGGAGACCGAACTTTCTCTGCGTGGTAGATCTCCATCTGCGGCGACTGCGCGGCACACTCCGACAAAGCGACCACAAATTGCCGGGAAGCGGGGACTTTGAAGTGTGCCTGGAGCGAAGCTTGGTCCGCCCACTCTTCTAAAAAGACGAGCCTGTTGGGGTTCTCCACGTCTACGTGCACGGCGTGAGAAATGCACCCCGGCTCTGTCCGAGAACGGTGGACATGTTCGAGGCTCAACTTCTCCGCCTGTGCCATTCGGCCTTCCAGAACCAACACGCTACCGACAATGACGATCATGAACACCCCCCAATCAGGTTCTCTGAATCTACAGTGTAAAGACAATCACCGTCTATCACGTTGCTGCCTGCGCGAGGGCGTACTTTCCGGAGAAGCGGCCGCGACCGTATAGCAGGAATACCGAGGCAAGCCCACACACGGCGGCAAAAGTCATCCAGTATCCAGGAGCGGCCTTGTCGCCAGTAACCTCAATCAGCCAAGTCGACAACATGGGAGTAAACCCGCCAAAGATCGCGGTTGCCAGGCTGTAGGCCAGCGAAAAGCCGACTGTACGCACATGGGCGGGCATGACTTCCGTCAGCGCAACCACCGCCGCCCCGTTGTAGCTGGCGTACATGAAGGAAAGCCACAACTCCGTAACGAGCAGGTTCTCAAAACTGATGTTCGACACCAGCCATGACATGATGGGATAGGCGGTCAAGATGGGAAGCGCCGTAAAGGTGATCAAGACCTTGACTCGCCCCACTTTGTCAGACAGAGCACCCATGACGGGAAGCCAAAAGAAGTTCGACATGCCTACGCAGAATGTTGTCAGCAGACTATCGGCTGTACTGAGTTTCAGCACGCTCTTTCCGAACGTGGGTGTGTAGACCGTAATCAAATAGAACGAAACGGTTGTCATCACCACCATCATCATTCCGGCCAGCACGACGCGCCAGTTGGCACCGATGGACTTGAGGATTTCGCGGAACGTCGGATGGCTTTTGCGGGCCAGGAACTCTTCGGTTTCCTGCAAGGACCGGCGGATGACAAAGATCACCGGGACGATCATGCAGCCAATGAAGAAGGGGATTCTCCAACCCCAGGAGCTGATTTGCTCCGGCGACAGCCACTGGCTCAGCAGATACCCGATGATGGCCGACGCCATGATCGCGACCTGTTGGCTCGCGGACTGCCAACTGACATAGAAACCCTTGTTGCCAGGTGTGGCCATCTCCGACAGGTAAACCGATACGCCACCGAGCTCAACACCCGCCGAGAATCCTTGCAGCAGTCTACCGATCAGCACCAAAATAGGCGCGGCAATGCCGATGGCAGCATATCCGGGGACGAAAGCAATCAGGACCGTACCGACTGCCATGATCCCAAGGGTGACTATCAGTCCTTTGCGGCGGCCAATTTGGTCAATGTAGCTACCCAGGATGACCGCCCCCAGCGGCCGCATCAGGAAGCCCGCCCCAAACGTGGCGAACGTCAGGATCAGCGAGGCATACTCGTTGTCGCTCGGGAAGAACGTCTTCGATATATAGGTGGCATAGAACCCATACAAGAAGAAGTCGAACATTTCCAAAAAATTGCCGCTGGTTACCCGCAGGACGGTCGACAACTTGGATGGGGCTGCTTGCGAAGTCTTGTTCATAGGTCAATCTTTCAGAGGCTACCGGGTGTAACGGGGGCTAGGCCGGTTCTTCGTATGGCGGGAACGGCTTCCTTGGACGCCAGGAAATCAATCAGTGATTTCGCAGCCGTCTGCTCTTTAGCGCCAACCACGACGCCAGCGGAAAAGGGAGTGACTTGTTGCGCTTCATCCGGAAGCTCACCAACGAAGTCGATGCCCTGCACCGGGAGCAATTCACTGACCTGCTGGAAACCGAGGTCTGCGTCCCCGCGGGCTACCACTTCGGCCACCGGCTCAGCCGGGACCATGCGACTCTTGCCCTTCAATGTCTCCGCCAGCCCCAGGCGGGGGAACAACACCTTGGATAAGAACTCACCGCTGGCGCTGTCTGAATAGACGATGGACCTGGCATTGGAAAGTGCCTGTTTGAGGCCGTCCATGGTTGATACATCGGGCTTTGCGGCCCCAGACTTCACAGCTGCCCCAATCTTGGAGTTGGCCAAAAGTCTATGGCTTGCGTCTTCCACTTTGCCCTGGGAAATGAGCTTGTCCAAGGCGCTACCCACCATGATCACAACATCTATGGGCTCTCCGCGCTCCAAGCGCTTTGGAATGGCTCCGAACGTCTCTCCCATGGAGGGGCCCCAGACGGCTATGAGCTTGTGGCCTGTGCGTGTTTCAAACTCGGGAGCCAACGCCCGATAGGCGGCGGCGAAGCCTCCAGAGCTTGCTACATGAATTTCACTCGCCACCGCAGCCGTTGCCAATATCGGCGCAATCGCCAGGGCGGCGAGACGCAAGGTGCGTCCAATGACAGATCTACGTTTCACTTCATCTCCTCATGTACTTATGGGTAACCGAGAAGCGATGATGTGACTCAGTCATTGAAAACACAATTGATTAGTTTTGATATATTGATGCACCATGCGTATCAATACAGATATTGGGGAGCTACAGGCATTCATCGCTGTAGCGCAGAAGCTGAGCTTCAGAGCGGCAGCCGAGAGCCTTTTCATCACCCAACCTGCACTGAGCAGGCGCATAGACAAGCTAGAGCGCGACGTGAAGAGCCAGTTGATCGAGAGGACTACGCGACGGGTTTCTCTCACTGCCGCTGGCAGGCAGTTCCTGGAACATGCTAGTGCGGTCATGGATGAGTTGGAACTCGCATACAAAGGACTTGAAGCCAGAGCCACCGCGCGAACAGGGAAAGTCACTGTTGCGTGTGTTCCGTCTGTGGCAAATCACTTGCTTCCATCCGTACTCAAAGACTTTGCTCAAGTCATGCCTGCCGTTCGTGTAAAGGTGATAGACGAGAGTGCGCGAATCGTGCTGGACAGCGTTATCGGAGGCTTTGCCGATTTCGGCCTGAATTTCCTGGGGAGCCAAGAGGCGGAACTGGAATTTACGCCCATTCGGGCAGAGCGGTATGTCGTTGTTGTTCCCGCGGAGCATCCGCTCGCGCGCCGAAGGTCAGTCACATGGCGTGCGCTGGAAAAAGAAACCCTTGTGTCCGTTTCGAGTACGAGTGGAAATCGGTTACTGATAGATAGTGCCTTTGCGAAGGTTTCAAAGAAGCCTGTCGTTCAGTACGAAGTCAACCATGTGACAGGGGCTATCAATTTGATTTCGGCAGGATTAGGGATCGCCATCATTCCAAGCTTGGCTCTTGACGTCTCCCAGCACCCGGGATTGGTCGGAGTGCCTTTAGTGGATCCCGCAATTTCCCGCACATTA
The DNA here is from genome assembly GCF_059418585.1 of Rhodoferax sp. GW821-FHT07G04. Lineage (NCBI taxonomy): Bacteria > Pseudomonadati > Pseudomonadota > Betaproteobacteria > Burkholderiales > Comamonadaceae > Rhodoferax > Rhodoferax sp. GW821-FHT07G04. Next base: position 662,852 of record NZ_JBWKQD010000002.1, on the reverse strand, counting down.
GGCCTCATTGTTCGAAAGGGCTACAGGTTGCATAGCGCGGCGCAGTCTCTTGCAGACATGCTGGTAGCTACCGTACGTGCAACTTAGCCGATGTTGACGCGATCAGTGGAGGCAACGATATAACAAATGGTGAGCAACGGCAGAAGATGCCAGTTCAACTTGGAGAACAGTGCGCTGCTGTCGGCATTCGCAGCGCCGTTGCTTGGTTGGGGAGGCTCAATTCGGGGCATCGGTTGTTCTTTGTCAAATAGCTCTCCAATCGCCTATTTGATATCGGGGTAGACGCCCATGAAAGGTGCGAATTGCCCACCCGGTGGGTTAATTTGTGCGCCTGATTCGGCGTCCCAAAGCGGCTGCGGTCGCCCAGGCACTGCTTTGGGCAGTCCCCCGTGTTGAGGGTAAGAAAGTCTTGTCGTGTGGGGACCTAAGCCGCGGTGACGTGGGTGTGAGCGGCTCAAGGCTTTAGCAGAACCTTGCCCTTGCGCCCAGGGTGAAGACTGGCCGCTGCGGCTTTGGCGGCATCGGCCAAGCTGTATGTCGCCTCAACCGGCAATTGCAACTCGCCGGACATGGCGCGCTTGAAGAGTTCGCCGATCAGGCGCTGCTTGTTTTCCACGCTCGTGCCCTGGCTGACCTTGCTGCCCCAGAATCCCTTCACGGTGGCCTGCTTGAAAATCAGGTCACCCGGAGATATCTGCATGGGCTCGGCACTCATGGCACCAAAGGAGACCAGGGTGCCACCTTCACCCAGCAATGCCAGCAGTTCACCGCTGGCTCGGCCTCCGACGGAGTCGACCGCAGCGCTGATCGGCGTGCCGTCCGTGATGGCCTGGACCTTTTTTTGCCAGCCTTCGCTGGCGGTAGAAACGGCATGGGTGATACCAAATTCAGCTAACTCCCCCACACCGGCGTCACGGCGCACCAGGTTGATGGTGTGCACCCCGCGCGCCGAGGCCAGCATGGCCAGCGCCTTGCCCACCGCACCATTGGCGGTGTTTTGAACGATCCACTGCCCAGCTTTAACGTCGAGGAACTCCAGTAGCATCAGCGCGCTTAAGGGCATGGCGATCAGTTGCGCGGCGGTCTCGTCGCTGAGGGCGTCAGGCATGGGGATCAGCAACATGGCGGGCGCGATAAAGAACTCGGCCCAGGTGCCATGCACGCCGGCCACCGCGACCCGCTGGCCGATGGCCAGGCCGGTGACGCCTTCGCCCAGGGCGTCAATAGTGCCTACGGCCTCGCTGCCGCCAATCGCCGGCAGCGTAGGTTTATAGCCATATTGGCCGCGAATGGTCGAGAGGTCGTGGTTGTGGATGGGCGACAGCAGCATACGGATTCTGACCTCGCCGGGGCCGGGTTTGGGTACCGGGCTGTCGCCCAGGGTGAGGACTTCCGACGGTTCGCCGAACGTGGGGTGGAGTGCGCTACGCATAGTGGTTTCCTTTGTGGTGTGGTGGGTGTAATTTCAAAAACCGGTTCTTTCCTGAATGCCCTATGGCATCACCCCGCTTACGCGAAGTCAATGAACTTGCTGAATGGCATCTCGCGGTTCATCGCATGACCCGCCAGGCCCCAGGCCGCCGCATTTGGGGTTGGCAATGTGCAACTCATCCCGCAATACCCATAGCAAAGGCATCTCAGGTTCGACGTTGACCTCGTGGTCACGCCCATTGACGTTCAGCTTCATCAGGAGCTCCTCGCGCTAGCTGAGTGAATGGCGTAAGGGAATATTTATTCCCTTAAAAGCACTATATAGCATCCAACTCCGATACTTTCGACAAAAAACCTTAGACACCTATTCTTGGTGCTCGGCCTATAAAAATAAGCGAGATACATCTGCTTGCGGTGATGAATCACGATGATAGGCCTGTAAGTCTAAAGTGCCAAGCAGACCCTTGTAAGCGAATATTAATTCGTTTATTATTCGATGCTATGAAATTAAAAGACGACAAAAAGCTGGACGCCGTGGTCGCTGCGACCTGCCGCATGGCGGCCGAGCGGGGTCTGCTGGGCCTGACCCTGAGCGAGATTGCCAAGACCGCCGGGATCGGCACGAGCACGCTGTACGTCTACTTCGCCGACAAAGAGGCGCTGTTCAACGAGGTCTACCGCCGGGCCAAGCGCGAGGCGATGGACTTCTACGGCGGAGAGATAGACCCTGCGGCACCCATCAAGAGCCGGGTGCGCAATGTATGGAACCGGATGCTGGACCACAGGCTGCGGCGGCACGACGCGGTCAGCTTCATGGAGCAATTCACCGGCTCCGCATATATGACCGACGAGAGCCGCGACTACACCGCCAAGCTTGGCGAAGGATTGCTGCAAATCGTTGCCGAGGGACAGGAGCAGGAGATCCTGAAGACCATCCCGGTAGCCTATTTGGCTTCTTTCTTCATCGGATCGGTTCGTGAAACCGCGCGGCTGTTCCGTGCCGGTGCGATTACCGACAGCGAAGAGAGTCGTGCGGTCGCGTTCCAGCTGTGCTGGGATGCCATCCGCAGCTGATTTTATTGTTTAACGTTCTTTCCCCGAAAGGTGCAACACCATGTCTACTGAATCGTCCCCTGTCGTCCTCATCACCGGCGCGTCCTCTGGAATTGGATTGGCCGCAGCCAAGCTATTCTCCGAGCGCGGTTGGCGCGTTGCGGCGACGATGCGAAAACCCGCGGATGGCGCCGAACTGGCCAAACTGCCCGGTGTCGCTGTGTTGCCGCTCGACGTTACCGACAGCGATTCGGTTACCACTGCGGTTGCTGCAACCTTGGAACGCTTCGACAGGATTGATGTGCTCCTCAACAATGCAGGCTATGGCCTTCTCGGACCCTTCGAAACAGCGACCGATGAACAGATTCGTCGCCAGTTCGCCACCAACGTCGATGGCGTGTTCTCGATGACACGTGCCGTTCTGCCGACCATGCGGCAGCAAGGCAAAGGCACCATCATCAATGTCGCCTCGCTCGGCGGCCTGATCAGCCTGCCTTTCTTCTCTCTGTACAACGCGACGAAGTACGCCGTGGTAGGCTTTACCGAGTCGTTGTCCTACGAGCTGGCGCCGCTGGGCATCCGTGCCAAGTTCATCGCACCAGGAGGTGTAGCGACCGAGTTCGGTAGCCGATCGCAAGTGCGTACGTTCACGGAAGAGCGAAGTGCCTATAGCGACACCCTCTCCAAGGCCATGTCCGCACTCGCTGCGCGGCGCGGCAACTATTCCAGCGCCGCGTCGATTGCAGATGTCATTTTCACCGCTGCGACCGATGACACCGGTCAGGTGATGTACCTCGCCGGCAAGGATGCTGAGCAAATTTACACGCTGCAAAGAAGTCTTTCAGAAGCGCAGAAACTGGAGGTGGTGCGCCAGCACTCGGGGCTGTAAGCGCGCCCTGGGCGTGCTGCGCGCACTGATCGACCACGTCCGAGCCAGCTTGGGCTGACACCACACCATTGAGTTACGGTTGGCGGGCATATGTCTGCTACCACACAGATCAGTCCGCTCGGCCCAGCTAGCATCGTGCAATGGATCGAGGGGATGCCAACCCCTTGCAAACTGCGTCGTAGCTCGGCGTCTATCGCTGCAAGAAAACCTAGCTTCCAAAATGCAAAGTGGAGACATGAAAACTGGCATGGGCACAGATCGTTTTCAGCTACTGGTAGAGGCCGTGCAGGACTACGCCATCTATATGCTCAGTCCGCAGGGTGCGATTGAAAGCTGGAACAGCGGAGCGGAAGTGATCACCGGCTATTCCGCTGATCAGGTGATAGGCAAACATTTCCGCATGTTTTCCCGACCAGAAGAGCAGAGCAGCGGCGCACCGGAACAAGAGCTCCGGCTGGCGGCTGAAGCAGGGAGGATCGAACAGGAGGGTTGGCGGATGCGGCGTGACGGCTCGGTATTCTGGGCCAATGTGGTGTTGACCCCCGTCTACGACAATGAGCATCGCTTGCAAGGCTATGCCAAGATCACACGTGACATGACCGAACGCCGTCAACTGGAAGATTTGGAGAGGTCTGGTCGGCGCATGAGCGAGTTTCTGGCCATGCTGGCGCACGAGCTGCGCAACCCGTTGGCACCCATGCGCAATGCGGTCAGCATCTTGCAATTGGAGCCTGCGCCCTCCACCATCGTGAAGACCGGTCGCGACATGCTGGACCGCCAGCTCTCGCATCTGACGCGCTTGGTTGATGACCTGCTGGACGCGGGCCGGCTCAATACAGGAAAGATAACGCTCAAGGCCGAGCAGATCGACTACTCCGAGTTGGTGACAAAGTGCGCCGAGGCGGTGCGCCCGATGTTGGATGCGCGCCATCACCGCCTCTTGGTGGATATGCCGTCGAGCCGGGTGTGGGTGGAAGGTGACCCCGTCCGCATGACGCAAGTACTGCAAAACTTACTGATCAATGCGGGAAAATTCACACCCGAATGCGGGGAGATTCGTGTTGCGGTGTGGATGGACGGCGCACACCTCTACACTTCTGTTTCGGACAATGGCGTGGGCATGGCCTCTGATTCCCTGGGGTCCATCTTTACGCTGTTCGCCCAGGTGGAAGGCGCGGCAGTTGGGCAAAGTGGCCTGGGCATCGGCCTCACACTGGCCAAATCATTGGTGGAACTGCACGGGGGCACATTGCATGCCGACAGTGCGGGACTTGGGCTTGGCAGCACCTTCACCTTCGTTCTGCCCGGCGCGCACCAGGAAGACCCGGAAGGTCAGGCAAGCGCAGATGCCAAAAAGGTCTTGTTGGTGTGCGATGACAACCGTGACGCTGCGGACAGTTTGGCTGCGGTTTTGCGCATGCTGGGCTTCCAGGTCGTGACGGCCTACGACGGTACCGGCGCACAAGAGGCGGTTCGTACCATTGGGCCCAGTGCTGTGTTTCTGGATTTGTCGATGCCGGATACCACGGGATTTGATTTGCTCGAAAAACTCCGGGCCATCCCGGGTCGGCAACCCGTGCATGCGTTCGCGGTTACGGGCAACGGGAACGAGGAAGACAAGCGCCGCTCGACGGCCGCGGGGTTTTTGGGCCACTTGATCAAGCCGGTGGGATTGGATCGCCTGCGCCAGGCCCTGTCAGAGGCGCATCTGGCTTGACCTTGCGGCACATGCTCCTGTAATTGGGGCACACTGCGGGCCTGACAATTTTCAGGAAGGTGCGTTCATGTTTGATCACGTCAAATTCGGCGTCAGCGACTATGCTGCCAGCAAGGCGTTTTACCTCAAGGCGCTGGAGCCGCTGGGAGTGGTTGTAGTTTCGGAGGGTGAGCCAGCCTACGGTGTGGAGCTGTGCCAAACCGAGGGCAAGGTTTCACTGTGCCTGTTCCAAACGGACGAGAAGCCTGCGCATTTGCACATCGCGTTCGTGGCCGAAAGCCGCCAGCAGGTCGACGCTTTCCACCGCGCAGCGTTGCAGGCCGGGGGCAAAGACCATGGTGCGCCCGGCCTGCGCCCGCGCTACCACGCAAACTACTACGCGGCCTTCATCATCGGCCCGGACGGGCACAACATCGAAGCGGTCTGCCACGCACCCATGTGAACCGCGCTTGAGAAGGGTTCCACACGGCAAACGTTCACAGCGGTTGCAGTCATTGGGGCAAAAGGGGTGTGCAAATAACTTCCACGACGGACCTTGGCGGCTTATAGTCTGGCGCTATAGGCTTCTGGCTGGGTAGCGGGCATTCAGACCTGTCGTGCATGCACGCGTCCATGCCGTGCCGAGCCAGCGCCTCCACCTCCACCATTTGCCACCACGCATTGAGCTGCCGCAATGAATGTGAACGACGCCAGTCAAAAGCCAGAAGCCCGCATACTGAATCGCTTTTACATGGTGTTTGCCATCTTCGGCCTGCTGCTGCTGGGGGTGGGCGTTCCTTTTATTTTTGTCCGAAAGCTGGTTGCCGCAGTGTGTCTGCTGGTCTTGCTGGCCGGCATTCTGACCGCATGGTATTTCAGCCGCCGTGGCCACGCCCGAGGGGCCTTGCTCACGTTTTCCGGGTTCATCTGGGTGCTGATGGTGGGTCTGCTGTATGCCGGCCTGTCCACCAACGGGGCGGCAGTCGCGCTGGCGGTAGCCATCATGGTGTCGGTGGCAGTGTCCCACCGCGCGGGGCTGATCTATGCGGGCTCCTATTTCCTGGCTTGGCTGCTGTACATCGTGCTGGGCTTCTATGGGCTGGCACCCAAGCCCTTCTTCGTCGGGGTACCGCTGACCGGCTGGATCATCGCCGCCGGCGCATGTTGGCTGCTGCTGATCCCCGTGCCGGAGCTGGTCAGGAGCATGCACCATGGTGCGGCCATGCAGCGCTCCGTCTTCGAGGCCACCTCCGATGCCATCCTGGTGGTGGACCGCGCGGGCCAGACCGAGAGTTGCAACCAGCGGTTCATCGACCTGTGGGGCATACCCGCCGCACTGATAGCAACGCGCAACGACGCGGCGATGCTGGAGTTTGTGATGGGCAAGGTTGTTGCGCCCGACGCATTCCGGCAAAGGGTGGGTGAGATCTACGCCCAGCCGGAGGAGACGAGCTTTGACACGCTGTTCTTCCAGGATGGCCGGGTCATAGAACGGTATTCGCAGCCCAATTCGGTGGGAGACCAGGTGGTGGGCCGGGTGTGGAGCTTTCGCGACATCACGGCCAGCCACCGCTCGCAAAGCGAGCTGCTGGCCAGTCAAAGCAAGCTGCAAGGCTTGTTCGATCTGTCCCCGCTGGGCATGGCCCGCAACGGCATGGATGGCCGGTTCTTTGAAGTGAATGCGGCATTCAAGCGGCTGTTTGGCTACCCCATGCAAGAGCTTGGTGCCATGAGCTATTGGGACATCACACCGCAACGCTACGCGGCGCAGGAAGAAGCCCAGTTGGAAAGCCTGCGCACCCGCGGCACCTATGGCCCGTACGAGAAGGAATACATCCACAAATCCGGTCACACCATCCCAGTGCGATTGAACGGCATGCTGATACGCGGATCAGATGGTCAGCCCTTCATATGGTCCATCGTCGAAGACATCTCCGAGCAAAAGGCCCATGAGCGCACGCTGACCCAGGCCCGCAAGAACGCAGAGGATGCGGCCATCGCCAAGGGCGAATTCCTGGCCAATATGAGCCACGAAATCCGCACCCCGATGAACGCCATCCTGGGCATGCTCAAGCTGCTGGGCAACACGCCGCTCAACACCAACCAGCAGGACTATCTGAACAAGACTGAAGGCGCGGCCAAGTCGCTGCTCAGCCTGCTCAATGACATTCTCGACCTGGCCAAGGTGGATTCCCGCAAGATGGAACTGGAGGCACAGGCATTCGAGGTCGAGCAATTGATGCGCGACCTGTCGGTGGTGCTTTCCGCCAATGTGGGCGGCAAACCCATCGAGGTCTTGTACGACATCGATCCCCATGTGCCCCAGCAATTGCTGGGCGACTCGCTGCGGCTGCAGCAGGTGCTGATCAACCTGGGCGGCAATGCGGTCAAGTTCACCCACGTCGGGCAGGTGGTCATGGGGCTCCGTGTAGATGGCAGCACCCCGGCTCCGAAGGGCCAGGTGGCGCTGGAGTTTTGGGTGGAAGACACCGGTATCGGCATCGCTCCTGAAAACCACGCGCGCATCTTTGCCGAGTTCTCACAAGCTGAGTCCACGACCACGCGCCGCTTTGGCGGCAGCGGTTTGGGTCTGGCCATCAGCAAACGCATCATCGAGCTGATGGGCGGCAGCCTCACACTGCAGAGCGAGCTGGGTGTGGGGAGCCGTTTCAGCTTCACACTGTGCCTGCCCACGGTGGCGCCCGATGCCAAAGCCGCCCTGCAGTTCGCTCCCCAGAGTGCGCTGGTGGTGGATGACAACCCGCGGGCCGCCCAACTGCTGGCCGGCATGTTGCGGGCGCGCGGCTGGGCTGTGGATGTGGCCAACAGTGGCACCGCGGGGCTAGACGCCGTGCGTGCCAAGATCCAGACGCGGCATCCAGGCTCCCCTTACGACTGCGTGTTTGTGGATTGGCAAATGCCGCAGATGGATGGTTGGGCGTTTGCGCAGCACCTGCAAGCCTTGGTTCGGGCGACGGCGGGGCCTGCTCCCAAGCTGGTCATGCTGTCGGCCAATAGCCGCGACAACCTGCTGCAGCGTACGGAGCAAGAGCAGCAGCTAGTCAGTGGCTTCCTGGTCAAGCCCATTACCGCGGCCATGCTGCTGGAGGCTGCGCAAAGCCAGCCCAGCGCAGCCGACGACAGCAACCACCGCCCCGCCGCCCGCAGCAGCAAGCGCCAACTGGCCGGTATGCGGATACTGGTGGTCGAAGACAACGCCATCAACCAGCAGGTGGCCGAGGAGTTGCTCGGCTTTGAGGGCGCGTTGGTGTCGATTGCATCCGACGGCCAAAAGGGCGTGCGGGCCGTGGCCTCGGCCGCGGTGCAGTTTGATGCGGTATTGATGGATGTGCAAATGCCGGTGATGGACGGCTATATGGCCACCCTGGCCATACGCCAGGAACTGGGGCTGACCACCTTGCCCATCATTGGCTTGACGGCCAATGCCATGGCCGCCGACCGCGACGCCTGCCTGCGTGCCGGCATGGACGAGCACATGGGCAAACCCTTTGACATGACGCAGCTGGTCCCCTTGCTGCTGGCGCTGACAGCGCACAGGGCGGGCGGGCCTTCCTCGTCCGCACAGGCACCCACCACACTGCACGATTCTGCTGCCGCGGCCGATCTGGACTTGCCCACCGCCTTGGCCCGGTTGGGGGGTATGCAGGACGTGTATGTGCGTGCTGCCGAACAGTTCCAAAGCATGCTGGCCGCCATGCCGGCCGAGCTGGACCAGAAGCTGGATGCAGGCGATTTCAAGGGCGCCAACTTTTTGCTGCATACATTCATGGGCAATGCGGCAACCCTGGGGCTGGACGGCTTGGCGGCTGCGCTGCGCACGCTGGAGCGCCTTTGCAAGGCGCAGGTCAACGCAAGTGGCCCCATCGCAGCAGAAGCCATTGCCTCGGTGCAGGAATCCAGGGCGGCGCTCGACGCCGCCATTGCATCGGCTCAGCACGCGCTGCAGCAGGCCTGCGCCACGCTGGCATCCCGGGCCTAGGGCCCTTGCGCACTTACTCCAGGGGCTTTTCGGCCACCGGCATCTGCATGCCAATGGCCATGCGGTTCCAGGTGTTGATCTGCGCTACCACCCAGCTCAGTTCGACAATTTCCTGGTCGCTGAATTGGTCTTTGAGCGCTTCAAAATCAGCGTCGCGGCTGCCATGGTGGTCGGTCAGGCGCGTCATGGTCTCGGCCCAGTTCAGTGCAGCGCGTTCACGTGCGCTGTACAGCCCGGTCTCTCGCCAGGTGGGCAGGCTGTTGATGCGTTGCCAACCTTCGCCGGCCTTGCGCAAATCGCGCACATGCATGTCCAGGCAGAAGGCGCAGCCATTGAGCTGTGACACCCGGGCCTGCATCAGTTCGACCAGCACCGGGCCTAAAGACGACTTGGCGGTACTGGCGCTCACGGCGGCCATGGCTTGGTAGGTTTTAGGGGCGAGCTCCGTCCAGGGTAGGCGGGGTTGGTGCGGTCGTTGTTGTGGTTGGTTCATGTCCATCAAAGCCTTCATTCGTTTATTGAGGTTGCGGTGCGGATTGCACACACAGACTCAAGACGTTGGGGCCGTGCCGTTTGTGACAGACAGGTCGCGCCCCAGTGTGGCGGCGATGCGGGCCAGCTTGTCCGGGTTGCGCTGGGAGTGGATGCGCACGATGCGCTGGCCGTCGGTTTCCAGCGATTGTGCGGATTCCAGCACGCCGTCCAGCCAGCGCAGCAAACCCCATTGGCCATTGAGTACCACCACCTCGATGCGCAGCGCGCCGCGGGCGCGCAAGTAGGTGGCCAGGTACAACTGGGCAATGCGCTGCCCGCCCAGCAGCGGCACGCCAAAGCTGGGTACCTTGCCGCCGCCATCGCCTATCAGCTCGGCATCGTCGGCCAGCATGGCTTTGAGCGCCTGGAAGTCGCCGCGCATGGCGGCATCGGCAAAGCCGCGCAACAGCCGCAACTGGGTCTCGCGCGCCACCGTATAGCGCGGCCGCTGGTCGCGAAGCTGTGTCTTGGCCCGGTGTACCAACTGGCGGCAGGCCTGCTCGGTCTTACCCAGAGCTTCTGCGACTTCGCCATAGTCTGCGTCAAACACCTCGCGCAGCAGGTAGGCGGCGCGGGCCTCGGGCGCCAGGCGCTCCAGCAGCGCCATGAAGGCCACCGACACATCGTCTGCCCGCTCCAGCACCTGCTCGGGCGAAGGCGGGTGGTCAGACAGCAGGGGCTCGGGCAGCCAGGTGCCCACATAGTGCTCGCGTTGCACCTTGGCCGTGCGCAGCCGGTCGATGGCGATGCGGGTGGTGACGGAGACCAGCCAGGCCTCGCTGCTCTCCAGCGTGGTGGTGTCGGTTGCGTGCCAGCGCAGCCAGGCGTCCTGGACGATGTCTTCGGCCTCGGCCGAGGAGCCCAGCATGCGGTAGGCAATGCCCTGCAGCCGGGGGCGCAGGCGGTTGAAGGTTTCGGTAGCGGTGTTCATCAGGCTCTAGACGTTTGGCCGCCCCGGTTTGTGACAGCCAGGTGCGGTTATACGCCGTATGGCCGTGGCCGCCCGCGCGTGCGGTTGCCCCTGGGCCGGAATCGCTTATGAAAAAATAGCCGCTAGCCCTCGTCGAATATGGCTATGCTGCTACCAAATTGGTAGTAAACCTATTTACGCACCTTGGCCAGCTCAGTCTGCAGAGACTTCACCAGCTCCGCATGGCCGTTGGCCGAGAATTTGGCGATGGCCGGGCGGGCGGCGTCCTGCATGCGGTCCAGCTCCTTGGGGCTCAGGATGGTGACTTGCATACCCTTTTGCTTGAGTACGTCCAGCGCCTTGGCGCCGGAATCGCGGCTGTCCTTGCGCTCGAAGTCGCGCGAGGCCGCGGCAGACTCCTGGATCGCCTTCTTCTCATCGGCATTCAGGTTGTCCCACCACTTCTTGCTGGCCAGCACGATCCAGGGGCTGTAGACGTGCTTGGTGATGGACAAATACTTCTGCACCTCGTAGAACTTGCTGGACTGTATGGTGTTGATCGGGTTCTCCTGCCCATCCACGGTGTGCGACTCCAGCGCCGTGAACAGCTCGGCAAAGGCCAGCGGTATGGCGTTGGCGCCAAAGCCGTTGAACATGTCGATGTAGACCGGGTTCTGCATCACGCGCAGCTTCACGCCTTGCATGTCTTCCATCTTGGTGATGGCGCGCTTGGAGTTGGTCAGGTTGCGAAAACCGTTCTCCCAATAGACCAGGCCGACCAAACCCTTGGCCTGCAGCTTGTCGGTCAGCATCTTGCCGAAGCTGCCGTCCAGGATGGCATCTGCTTCTTGTTCGGAGCGGAACACAAAGGGCAGATCGTAGATGCCAAAGGAGTCTTCAATGCCAACCAGCGTGGCGGTGGAGACCACGGTCATCTCCTGTGCGCCACCGATCAGCGCGTTTTGCATCTGGTTGTCGTTGCCCAGGCTGGCGCTGGCAAAGCCCTTGGCTCGCAGCTTGCCGCCGGTGCGTTTGGCCAGGTCATCCGAGAAGAACTTGGCGGCGCGGCCCTGGTTGCTGTCTTCGGCCAGGCCATAGCCGAAGCGGATGATGCGGGTCTGGTATTCGGCGGCCAGTGCGCCGCAGGCCAGCGTACTGGTAACAGCGGCTGCGATCAGGAGTCGGGTGAGCTTTTTCATGGTCTATGTCTCCGGTTGGGTTTTGGGGCAGGGGGCGGTTAATGGAACCAGGTCATCGGCACCGTGATGAACCCGGGGAAGAAAACAAACAGGAACACGAGCACGGCCTCTGCCAGCAGGAAGGGCCAGACACCGCGCGTGGCACTCTCCAGCGAGATCTTTGCCACGCCGCAGACCACGTTGAGCACCGTGCACACGGGCGGGTGGATCAGCCCCAGCGTGCCCACCAGGATGAACATCACACCGAAGTAGGTGGGGTCAATGCCGGCCTTCATCACAATGGGCATCAGCACCGGGCCCATGACCAAAATGGTGGGTGTCAGGTCCATGACATTGCCAATGGCCAGCAACAGCAGCATCACCGCGCCCATCAGCAGGCGGGGGTGTTCGATCATCGGGCCTAGGAAGTCGGTCACCTGGGCTGGCAGGTCGGCCAGCGTCACCATGTAAGACGACACAAAGGCCGCCGCGCACAAGAACATCACGGTGCTGGTGGTGCGACCGGCGCTCACCACCAGGTCCAGCAACTGCGAGACTTTGACCTCGCGGTAGATGAACAGGCTGACGATAAGCGCATACACCGCTGCCACGGCCGCGGCCTCGGTCGGCGTGAACACGCCACCGCGCAAGCCGCCCACGATGATGACGGGCAGCACCAGCGCCCACAGCGCATCGGTCAAGGCATGCAGGCGCTCGGACCAGCTGCGCTTGGGCTGCAGCGTCACCTCCATGTTGCGGGCCAGCGCGGCCCACACCACGACCAGGCCCAAGGCCCGCAGGAGCGCGGGCACAATGCCCGCCACAAACAGCGCGCTGACCGAGGTATTGGTTGTCACGCCAAAGATGATGAAGGGCATGGACGGCGGCACGATGGGCGCGATGACACCGCCCGCCGCAATCAGGCCCGCGGAGCGCGGCACCGGGTAGCCGTTGTTGCGCATCATGGGTATCAGCAAGGTGGCTACTGCCGCTGTATCGGCCAACGCCGAGCCCGAGAAACAACCCAGCAACAGTGTGGCGGCGATCGCCACATAACCCAGGCCGCCCTTGATGTGGCCCACCATGGCCACGGCCAGGTTGATGATGCGCTTGGAGATGCCACCGGCATTCATCAGCTCACCGGCCAGGATGAAACAGGGCACGGCCATCAGCGGGTAGATGTCGGCGCCGGCCACCATGTTCTGCGCCACCAGTTGGGCGTCGAAGAAGTTGAGCTGCACCATCAGCGCAATGCCGGTCAGCATCAGCGCAAACGCGATAGGCATGCCCATCACCATCAGCACGATGAGCGTGGAGAGAAAGACAAGGATGCTCATGGTGCGGTTCCTGCGGCTGTGGGGGCGGGTGCGTTGGCGGGGCGCGGCGGGTCACCGGGCATGGTGGCGTCGGGGTGGTTGGTGACGATGCGCAGCAGGTTGTTGGCAACGATCAGCATCATCGAAGCCGCGCATACCAGGCCGGCGGATGCGACCAGCGCGTTGGGGAAGTGCAGCACCGTGGAATACACGTTCATGCCAATCTGCGTCTGCGTCCAGCTACCGGCCAGAAACAGCCACAGCGCATACAGGCTCAGCACATGGGTGATGACCGCACAGGCCTTGCGCGCCCAGCGCGGCAGGCGTGCCTGTACCAGCTCCACACCCAGGTGCGCGCGCCGGCGCAGCGCCAAAATGGCACCCAGAAACACCAGCCACACGAACAGCAGGCGCGACAGCTCCTCGGCGCCCGCAAAGCTGGTGCCCAGCACATAGCGGCCCACCACGTTGGAAAAAATCAGCACCACGATCAGCGTCAGCGCTACGGCCATCAGCTTCTCTACGATGCGCTCGATGCCGAGCATGATGGGTATCTTCATTGCGATCTCCTTGTCTTCCTGGTCGTGTATCAATGGCTTGGGGTGCGGACGTGCTGGGTGGTGCTCGCAATCCACTGCAGGGCTTGTTCGGTGACGACCGAGGGCGCCAGCGCGCCGTCGAGTTGCAGTACACCGTCTTCGCCCTGTGGGTTTTCCAGCGCAGCGAACTGGCTGGCCACCAGGCTGGCAGGAAACAGGTGTTGGTTGGAACGGGCATCCACCCGCGCATTGGCCAACGTATGGTCTATCTGCAGGTGCACAAAGCGCAGGCCCGCTACGGCGTGGCGCAGGCGGTCGCGGTAGCTGCGTTTGAGCGCGGAGCATGACAACACGGCCCCTTGCGGATGGGCCTGCAGCTCGCGGCCCAGGCGGTCCAGCCAACCCTGGCGGTCGGCATCGTCCAGGGCTATGCCTTCGGTCATCTTGCGTATGTTGTCTGCGGGGTGGAACTGGTCGCCCTCCACAAAGGTCAGGCCCAGTGCGTCTGCCAGACGCTGCGCGATGGTGGACTTGCCGCAACCGGCCACACCCATGACGACAAGCCACACCGGGCCGGCAAGGGGATTGCCAGACGGTGCTGCGGTTAAGGGTGGCTTGGATGTCATGCGGGGTGTTTTGAATTTGGGATAGCGCTATCTTAAGAGTGATTGATTCATGATTGATACAGGGTTTACCCGATGATTTATCTGGAAAATCTATTGGGCTTCATAAAAGGGAAGTCCATCGCAGCTCTGGCCATACCGTTTGGATAGCGATATCTGCTAGCATGCCGCCATGGTGAACGGCAAACGCGAGAGAAAGGGTTCAGGGCGGGTCACGCTGGACGATGTGGCGCTAGCGGCAGGGGTCAGTCGCATCACGGTGTCGCGCGCGCTGCGGGGTGACCGCAAGGTGGCGCCCGAACTGGCCGAGCGGGCCATGCAAGCGGCCAACCGCTTGGGCTACGTGCCCGACCCGGCGGCACGCGCACTGGCTTCCAGCAAGAGTTCACATGTAGCGATTCTGATACCGCTGTTGTCCAACCAGTTGTTTGTGGATTTGTTGGAAGGGGTGCAGCGTACGTTGCTGCCGGCCGGCTACCAGACGCTGATCGGCGTGACCCACTACGACGCATCGGAAGAAGAGCAATTGCTCAGGGGGCACTTGTTGCACCGCCCCGCAGGTCTGCTGGTGACGGGGCTGGAGCGCTCCGAGACCACGCGCCAATTGATCAGCGCCAGTGGCATCCCCTGCGTGCACCTGATGGAAGTGGCTGCCCAAGATGGCATCTACAGCGTAGGCTTTTCGCAGCGCGAAGCGGCGCGCACCATTACCCAGCATTTGATCGACACAGGCCGCAGGCGCATTGCCTTTGCGGCCGCCCAGTTGGACCCGCGCACCTTGCAACGCGCCCAGGGCTACCGCGACTGTTTGCAACAGGCCGGTCTGTACGACCCCACATTGGAGTGGCAAAACCCGGCACCCTCATCCATGCGGGTGGGCGGAGCCATGTTCGAGCAGATCATGAGCGTGCGACCGAAGGTGGACGCCATCTTCTTCTGCAATGACGACCTGGCCCATGGCGGTTTGCTGGCCGCGCTGCGGCTGGGAATCAAGGTGCCGCGCCAGGTGGCCATTGCGGGGTTCAACGATTTGCCAGGCAGCACCGAGTTTGTGCCCACGTTGACCTCGATCAAAACCCCGCGCTACCAGATTGGCGTGCACGCTGCCGACATGCTGCTGCAGCTGATGCGCAAAGAGCCCGTGCAGCGGTCCAGTGTGGATCTGGGCTTTGAACTGGTGGTGCGCCAAAGCACCATGAACGCCGCCTGAGGCGAAGCGCGTTCGTCCTCTTACATGGCGTAACGGTGTGTCGGCGCGGTGTAAACAAAGGTAAACGCGGTCAACAGCGCCGCACAGGCTGCGTTGTAAGCTCAGGCCCTGGTGCAAACCGGGGTCTGCTCAAAACAATCGGAGCCTATGCGATTGTTGTTTGATGAGTGAGAGTATCCATGTTGAATACCACCAAGTCCCTCCTTGCCGCTGCCGCGCTGACCGTGGGCATGGCGGGCGCTGCCCACGCGCAGGCCTATGCCAATGTGACGGTTGGCGGTGCATTTGCGCCTGGTGTGTACGGCCAGATTTCCATTGGCAACAACCCCCCACCGCCCGTAATCAACGTGCAACCTGTGGTTGTGGGTGCCCCGGTTTATGGAGCCGCCCCCATGTACCTGCATGTGGCGCCGGTCGAATACCGCGAATGGGGACGCTACTGCGGGCGCTACCACGCTTGTGGCCACCCCGTGCATTTTGTGCAGGTCGAGCAGAACAACCCGTGGTGGGAACGCCATGGCCAATACCTGCGTGGCCCCGGCTACTACAACATGGAAGAAGCACGCCGCATTGAGGAGCGCCGCCGCCGTGAGTACGAGCGCTACGAGCGGCATGAACGCCACGAACGGCGCGAACGTGAGCGTGAGTTCAACCAAGACCCGCGTTTTGAAGCCGCACGCGGCCAGCGTTAAACCAGAAAATCCAGCACCGCATCCAGGTGCTGGTCGTAGTCACTCAATGCGTGGTCGCCGCCCGGCAGCAGCTTGACGGCGGCACCCGCATAGTGGCCCGTCATCTCGCGCCAGTCCAGCACTTCATCCCCCTTGGCTATCACCGCAAAGTAGCGCTCAGGCCTACTGATGCGCGCAATCTCCTGCGCACGCAGCTCATCCACATACTCGGCCTCAAATACAAAATGCGTTTCGGGGTCTTGCCACACCGTCTGGTCACCCAGGTGGGCCGCCAGGTCACGCGCCGGGTGCACGGCGGGGTTCAACAACGCCGCCCTGCAACCCCAGCGCTCTGCCAACCAGGTGGCATAGAACCCGCCCAACGACGAGCCTATGACTGCAGTAGTAGCCAGTGGCCAATCCGCCGTGGCTCGCAACACATCTGCCATGGCTTGTTTGGGGGAGGGCGGCAGCGCGAGGCATAGCCATGTGACGCTGGGGAAGCGCCTTGCCACCGCCGCGGCCGTCATGCGTGCCTTGGTCGATGCTGGAGAGGAGCGAAAGCCGTGCAGGTAGAGTAAGTGGGTGGTGGGCATATTCGAGGTTCTCATTCAGGCCAGAGGGCGTTCCAATAGGCGCAGCCGATTGGCCACCGCCGCTTTCACCTTGAACAACTGCGCCGGCCGGTGGGCGCCGCCCACGCGTTGGCCCTTGCATTCCTCCAGCACGTCCATATCGGTCAGCTTGCGGCGGAAGGCGCTCTTGTCCAGCGCGATGCCCATCACATGCTCGTAGGTCTCATGCACCTGGGCAAAGGTGAATTGCTCGGGCAGCAGATAGCAGGGCAGGGTGGAGTACGAACTCTTGTCGCGCAGGCGCTTGAGGGCCATGTCAAAGATGCGGTTGTGGTCGAACGACAGGCGCGGCACTGCATTCACATCCACCAAGTCAAAGCCACCAAAGCCAGGCGCTGCCGCCTGCGCACTGGCCAGCACGGCTTGGTCCACCAGCGCAAAGTAGCTCAGGCTGACCGACCAGCCACGCGGGTCGCGTGCGCCATCGGCAAAGCTGTAGAGCTGCTCCAGGTAGGGCGGTGCAATGCCGGTCTTGCTGCGCAGCACGCGCAACGCGGCGGCCAGGCTGTCGGCGTCTTCCTGCTTGTGCACGTAGCCGCCGGGCAGCGCCCACTGGCCGGCAAAGGGTTCGTTGGGGCGGCGGCTCAGCACCACGTGCAGGCGCTTGTCCTGCAGTGCGAACAGCACCACGTCCACGGTGACGATGATGGTCCAGTCGGGGTCAGTCTTTGGCATGGTTTTTTCATTTTAGCCATTAACAGAGGATCCGCCAGCCTGCTGGGTTCCGTTGTATAGCCTATCTACCAATAAAAATCCTGAAATAGCCCCAATTCCATGGGCGTGAAATAGTTAATTGCAAAATGCAAATAAGTGGTCTATACTGAAGCCATTCACACACCGAAAGGGGTATTCACCATGAAGACATCGACCAAAGTTCACTTGCTTGTCATTGATCCGCAAAACGACTTTTGCGACATCCCGGTGGCCGAGCAACCCGCAGACCCGCTGGCGGCCGGCCGCAAACTGCCACCCGCCTTGCCTGTGGCCGGTGCGGACCAGGACATGAAGCGCCTGGCCGCTTTCATAGACCGGGTGGGCAACAAGCTGTTTGACATCCACGTCACGCTGGACTCGCACAACCCCATTGACATTGCCCATCCCACTTGGTGGACCAATGACAAGGGCCAGGCGCCCGCGCCCTTCACCGTCATCACCTCCCAAGACATTGCGGCCGGCCTGTGGCGCTCGCGCAATCCGCTCTTGCAAGAGCGCAGCCGCCAGTACGTGGAGCAGTTGGAATCGGCCCAACGCTACGCCCTGGTGGTGTGGCCCGAGCACTGCCTGATCGGCCACTGGGGCCACAACGTGCACGCTGCCGTCGCGCAGTCGCTGGACGCATGGGCACGCAAGAAGCTGGATGTGGTGGACTATGTGACCAAGGGCTCCAACCCCTTTACCGAGCACTACTCCGCCGTGCAGGCCGAGGTGCCAGACCCATCCGACCCCGGCACGCTGCTCAACAGCCGGTTGATTCGCACGTTGTCGGATGCCGATGTGGTCATCGTCGCCGGCGAGGCCCTGTCGCACTGCGTGGCCAATACCGTGCGCGACATTGCCAGCAATTTCGGTGAAGACAACATCAAGAAGCTGGTGCTGCTGACCGACTGCAGCAGCAGCGTGGGCGGCTTCGAGCAACTGGGCACCGATTTTGTGGCCGAGATGCAAGCCCGCGGCATGAAGACCGTGCGCTCTACCGACTACATGCTCTGAGCCAACCCACTCACCCAACCTGAAGGAGAACGACCATGAAACTGATGGATGCCAACAGCATGCAGACCACGCAGATCGCCAACTTCGCGTTCTCGGGCGTGCGGCCCGAAAAATTGGGCTCAACCGAATACACACTGGTAAGCCTGGTCATCGACAAGACCGGCAGCGTCTGCGGCTTTACCCAACAACTGCTGGCCATGAAGCAAGCCGTGGTCGAAGCCTGCCACCGCAGCCCGCGCGCTGACTACCTGATGCTGCGCAGCACCGAGTTCAACGAACGCGTGGACGAGGAACACGGCTTCACTGAGCTGACCCGCGTGGACCCTAGCCTCTACCAGGCGCCACGCTGCAGCGGCTCTACCGCGCTGTTCGACGCTACCCGCAACGCCGTCATGGCCACCAACGCCTACGCCCGCATGCTCAGCGACCAGGATTTCAGCGTCAACGGCTTGGTCGTGGTGGTGACCGATGGCGATGACAACTGCTCGCACTACACCACCAGCGATGTAGCCGCCGAGGTGGTCAATGGTGTGCAGCAGGAGTGGCTGGAATCCCTGAACGTGATTTTGGTGGGCGTCAACGCCAGCATCTACAGCCGGCAGCTGCAAGCCTTCAAGGACGACGCGGGCCTCACCCAGTACGTAGATGTGGGCGACGCCACACCCGCCAAGCTGGCCCAACTCGCCCAATTCGTCTCCCGCAGCATCTCCGCCCAATCCCAAAGCCTGGGCACCGGCGGCGCCAGTCAGGCGCTGGTCTTCTAAAGCGAAGGGGTGTTGCCATGAAGCGTTGGCGGTCCGATCACCTAGCCGATTTGGGGTCAGATCACCGCCCGCGCAGCGGGCGTGTGATCTGACCCCAAATCGGCGTACGAATACCAACCAAGCAGGCCCCAACCATGCAAGCCCTAAACGTAGACCACTACTTCACCATAGGCAGCGCCCACGCCCGCGCCGGCGAACCCTGCCAGGACTACGCCCTCTCCGGCACGCTGCAGGATGGCCGCGCCTACGGCATCGTCACCGACGGCTGCTCCGGCGCCAACGCCCGCACCGACCTTGGCGCCCGCGTGCTGGCCCTGGTCATGGAAGCCGAGATTCAGAATTCCCAGTCGCTCGAAGACTGCTTCACCCCCGAGTCCATCGAACGCGTTCGCACCCGCCTGCAGTCCATGCCCCTGGGCGGAACGCCCCAAGACTACTTGGCCAGCGTCGTCGCCTTCTGCGCCACAACCACAACCGCCAAGCTATTCATGGTCGGCGACGGTGCCATCGCTACACGCCACACCAACGGCAACGTGCAGATCACCGAAGCCTCATGGCCCGACAACGCTCCCTACTATTTGGGCTACTGCTTGCAACCCACCGTGGCCGCGCTGTTCTCCGCATCCGCAGCCAATGGCGCGCTGGATGTGCGACTGAACACCCACACCACAAATGCTGATGCCATTGCGCTGGACATACCGGCCCAAGACTTCTTGCAAGGTTGGACCACCGAAATAGACCTGAGCAATATCACCGCCCTGGCCATCTGCAGTGACGGTGTCAGCCAGATCAGCGCACTGGAGCCGATAGAAACCGTCACCGCCTGCCTGGCCTTCAAAAACTACGAAGGCAGTTTCGTCAAACGCCGCGCCATGAGGGCCATGGCACAGTGGGAGAAAAGTGGCCACCTCCCGCAAGACGACTTTTCTATTGCCGCACTGGCCCGCGTGCAGGAAAAAGAGGGCGCATCGTGACCACGACCAGTCTGAACCTAAGCGGCCAGTCTCCCACGCGCGTATTCCTCCCCGGCAAAGGCGAAGTGGCCCTCACGCAAACCGACTACCTGGCCACCGGCGGCGAGGGCGTGGTCTATACCAAGGGCGGCTATGTCTACAAGCTATACCTGGACCCAGCCGGCGCCCGCGCCCGTGGCATAGAGGACAAGCTCAAGCTGTTGCGGAGCATTCGGCACCCGCATATCATCGCCCCCACCGACGTGCTGCTCAACGCCCAGCACGAGATCGTAGGCTTCTACATGCCCCAGGCCAGCGGCGTGCCCTTGGTCAAGACATTCACCAACGCCTGGCGCGACCCCAACAACTTTGGCGTCAAAGAATCCCTGGCGCTGGTAGAAAACATGCGCCTCGCCGTGGAAGCTGCCCACCAGGCCGGCGCCGTGCTGGTGGACGCCAACGAGATGAACTACCTGGCCGACGGCACCGCCCCACGCCTGCTGGACGTGGACAGTTGGCAGATCGGCCCGCACAAGGCCAGCGCCATCATGCCCTCCATACGCGACCTGCACAGCGCCACCTTCACGCCGCTGACAGACTGGTTTGCCTGGGCCGTCGTCAGTTTCCAGGTGTTGGCCGGCATACACCCCTACAAGGGCGTGCACCCCGACTTCAAGCGCGGCGATCTGCACGCGCGTATGCTGGCCAACGCATCGGTGTTCGACCCGCGCGTGTCGGTCAACGCCGGCGTGCGCGACTACACCACCACGCTGCCGGGCGCATTGCTGGACTGGTACCGCGACGTCTTCCAGCGCGGCCTGCGCAGCGCGCCACCCGGCGTGCACGCGGCTCGCGTAGTAGCCGCGCCCAAGCCCGCTCCAACGCGCATCCCCACCAGCCAGACCGTCAGCCACGATGTGCTGGTGCATCTGGAGGGCGATGTGGTCGACGTGCTGGGTTGCGGTGTAGCCCTGTGGCGCGAGCGCGGTGGCGCGGGCAATCTGCGCGCATACGACCTGCAACGCAAACAAAACCTGCCCGGCCTGACGCCACCACAGTTGGAGGCGCTGCACCACGGCCTAGCCGCATTGGTGCGTTGCGCGGGGGGCTTGTTCTATGCATATCTGCACAACACCGGCAATCCGCTGACAAGCGGCATCGCCGGCCGCTTGGTACTCGCGGAGCGCGACCCTGCACCGCTGACCCCAGCCCAAGACGCGAAGCTGTTGCCCAGCCTGGCCCAGCGCTTGGTCGCGTTTGGCAACCGCCTCTTTGCCGTCAATGCCAACAGTGACCGCGGCTTGACCGAAATCGCGGTGGACCAGATGGGTGCCCACACCGTCTTGTCGGTGCGCGCCAGCTGGCCCTTCCTGGCCCAAGCCGCCACCGTGTTTGCCACCGTAGCGGTGTTCGATGCGTTGGGCACGCCGTTCTTGGTTCTGCCGGTGGGCGACAGTGTGCGCGTGGACAAAGTCGCTGGCCTGGCCGCCTATAGGTTGGTGGACGCATTCATGGTGTCACCCGACTACGTGCTGGCGTTGGCCTATGGCCGCAAGGATGGCCAGATCTATCGCCTGACTTTGGCTAGGGGCGGCACTCAGCAAGGCTTTGAAGTCTCAGTCGCAGAACCCACGGACGAGCTGGCGTTGAATGTGGCCGTCAACGAGCAGGGCGTGGGCGTGGAGGTGCTGGCCAATGGTGAGCTGGCCGTGTTCAGTGCCAAGCAGGCTGTTACCGGCAATAGCAAGTTGGTCCGCAATACGGGATTGACGCAGGAGCATCGGGTGTTTGCGCTACCTGCGGGGCTGAACTACAGCTATGGGCGGGTGGTGGTGCGGATTTCGATGCGGGCTTGACTGGGGCAGGCACCACTCCAAGAATCTTCTAGGACGATCTAGGCCCCCGATAATCGGGGACTACCAAATCTGCAGCGATATTGCCGATGAATATGCGAATCTTTCTAGGATGGCTGTGTGCACTTGCCACAATGACGACAACTCACGTCACCTTGGCCGCGACCGCTGTCGAGCGATATTTCACCGCTGCTGCGCAACTAGAGTTGCGCGCGGAGGAGTCTTTGCTAGATAAGCGGATGCCCCGCCTGATAGAAGATGGAGTTCGGGCTCTGTTTGACGATCTTGTTGATTTGCGCGTTTTGCGTGAGGTGGTAGTCGAGCACAAGGACGTGAACCAGATAACAGCGGTGTGCGCAAAGGCCACCATGCTTTGGATAAAGTATTCGACGGCAAATGTTAAACACGCGGAAAGCGAACTTCCTGCTGACGTGTCACCAGACATTCGATATCTGTATCTGATGGTGAAGAATTCTGTTTTCTTTCAAGACGAGTTGTCGGAGTTGCAACCGTTCATGATTCGTTGCTTCGCGACTGAAATTCCCGTATTGGAAACCTTTTGGCGCGACTTAAAGCCAGAGGAAAGGACCTATGTGAGGAAGCAGGGCCTGCGCCAAATGGTGGGGGGCATTATCCAGACGCACCAGGGCTTCTTAGGGGTTGGGGCTGAACAAGAGCTAAGTGAAGCCAATCGACACAAATTGATTGGGTCAATTGCCGATACTGCCGACGTTATGACTTCCACTCTACCTCTAGAGGTGCGAAAAAATTTTGTGGCTCAAATTGATCAATTGAATTCAGTGGTCCCTGAGTTCGCAAGGCCATATCTAGCCAAAATAAGGAGCGAAATGCTCAATCAGAGTTGCAAAGCATTTTGCGAAATCCTCGGCGACTGAGCATCCGCAGCATCCTAAGTTGCCAGGTGGTGAAATTTAATTGGGTTGATGTTCCGTCACCTTCTCAAACCGCGCATGGTAATCCCCACGCTCCGTCCCCATCCACCGATCCCACCACGTAAACCACAAGCCATAGTTCCCCTGCGCCGTCTCATGGTGCAAGTGGTGGTGCGTGGTCGTTGTAAACCGCCCACCCAACCAATGCCGCGCAAAGCCGCGCGGCAAGGTTTCGATCGATAGGTGCCCATGGGCATTGCGGGTGATCTGGTGGATGGCAAAGGCAAATAGCACCAGGCCATGTAGCGGCACCACACACAGTGCCAGCGGTGTCACCAGGCTGTTGATGAAAGCCTCTACCGGGTGAAACGCATACGCGGCCCAGGGCGATGGGTTGCGTGAGCGGTGGTGGACACCATGCACGCGGCGAAACAGCCATCTACTGTGCAGCGCGCGGTGGGTCCAATAGAAGTAGAAGTCGTGCCACAGCAGCATGGCCGGGAAGCTGAGCACCAGCCACAGGTAGCCGTACTGGCTGGGCTTGAAGTAGACGACCATGTCGCCGCGCAAGATGCCGGCAAACACCACCAGGCCCTGGGCCGAAAAGATCAGCAGTGTGGACAGCGAATACGCCATCTCGCGCCGCACATCGGCCTTGCTGGGCCAGCCGGCAATCACTCGGTGGGCCAGGCGCTTGTGCAGCCATTGGTGCACCACCAGCCACAGCAGCAATGCGGCTAACAGGTAGTACAGGCCTTCGCGTACAAAGTTGGCGGTGAAGGCTCTACCGAGCCAATGCCATGCGTTGGGGTCTGTCCAGATGTTCGTCATGGCCTGATTATGCGCAAGCCAAGATCGATAGAAAACTGAATGGTCAGGATGGCTTGCGCGTGAACTGCATGATCCAATTGACCTCCCAGGTTGTTCCGCCGTCGGGTGAAAACGCTTGTTCCCAGCGCGCGCTGGTGGCGGTGATGTGCGACCATGTGTAGCGCACGCGGATGGCTTGGCCTTTGTAGTCGTCGTCTGCCTCGAATACCCCCACGCCGTTCTCAAACCTGCCAACCACGGGCGCTGCCAGCGCGCCGGTTTTGGTGTCTATGCCACCGTCCCGGTTGTTGAGCCAGTAGATGGCCCACAGCCCGGTCGTGGGGTTGAAGACCCGAAACGACAGGCCCACAAAGCCTGGCCGCCAGCCGTCGTGGGGTACAAAGTCGTCGTAGTTCCCGATATCGGCGGGGAGCTTTTGTGCATGCTGTGTGGCGGTAAAGGTCTCCCATTCGTCGCTACCGCTTAAAGCCCTTGGCAGTCTGCGGTTCTCTACATGCCAGTGCCCCATCAAGAAGTCGAAGTCGCGCGCGCCACTGTGGGTTGGGGCTGCGTTGCTCGCGACGCCAGACTGGCCTGCCACCAAGAGGGATGACAGTGCGACGGTGCGTGCCAGGGTTTGGGGTTTCATAGTGATAGGTCCTTCTCGTAAATGTGTTTGTTGGTTGGTGCACTGTAGAGACGATGTAGGGCGGTATCGGCCCTATATCGACGCGCTACAGTGGAAGGTCTACACACCCACGCGCCACGCCATGCCATCAACCCCTCGCCCCATCCAACGCAGAGCCCTCATTGCAGGCTTCGTCGTAGCTACCCTGCCAGTAGTGGGTTGCAGCAAGAAGGCCAAGCTGTCCGCGGTTCTGGCGGGGCAGACGGTTCTCGCATTTGGCGATAGCGTTACCGCTGGCGTGGGTGCTGCGGGTGGTGAAGACTGGCCCAGCCTGATGGCGCTGAGAACCGGCTGGAAGGTGGTGAACGCGGGCATTTCGGGAGACACGGCCAGCAATGGCAAGACCCGCATACAAGCCCTGCTGGATGAGCACCATCCGGCTTTGGTGATCATCGAGATCGGGGGCAACGACTTCTTGCGCCGTCAAGAACCCAAGGTCGTGAAGGAAGACATTCGCAGCCTCGTCAAGGCGGCCCGGCAGTCGGGGGCACAGGTCGTGTTGGTCGCGGTGCCGGAGTTGTCGGTGCTGGGTATCGTTGCCGGCAAGCCTAGTGACTCTCCTATCTATGAAGACCTGGCGCAAGAAGAGCGTGTGTCCTTGGTGCCCGGCGTGTTTTCTGAAACTCTGTCACGCCCGGAACTCTGTGCCGACAGAATCCACCCCAATGCGAAGGGCTACCAGCATATGGCCACCGGCATACATGCGCGCCTCAAGGAGCTTGGGCTGGCCTTGTGATGCGGGTCTTGGTGGCGACGGGCGCCAGGACTTAGATGCGCTGGCCACAGCAGCGGTTTCAATGGGGTACGCGGGCGGCATAGAATCAAAAATCCCCATCCACCGCTACTACCGATGAAAACAAAAGTGCTGAAGCGGCTAGCTTTGCTTTTCTTGACCTGGGCCCTCCTGGCTTGTGGTGGAGGCGGCGGCGGTAGCAATAGCGATGTCGGGGCCTCGTCCATGGGAGTTTCATACTCGCGGAAGGACGGTGTGGGGGTGGTCGATACCTATGTCGGCGTACCGTCGCTCAACACGGGTGCAATCACCCAGGAGGGGCGTGTTATCAGCACCACCACCATCCTGTCGAAGCAAACCGCCCTGAGCCCAGCCACATATTCAGTCGATATCTACCTGCCCAAGGGATATGCGCCGGGCGGCTCCCCGTTATCCATCATCTATGCGGCTGACTCCCAATACCTGTTTCAGAACATCGTCAAGACGGTTCAGCAATATGGTCTGAATGCGATCGTGGTGGCGGTCAATTATGTCGACGCAAACGAGCGCGCGGTGGATTACAAGCTGCCGGGCGCGCAACAGTACTTCCAGTTTCTGACGCAAGAGTTGATACCGATGGTCGAAGCGCAGTACAGCGTCGACCCCAAACGCCGCACTTTCGTCGGCTACTCGTACAGCGGCGTTCTTGCAATTCTGGTGATGCTCTTTGACAACCCGGCCGACCGCCTTTTTTCTTCCATCGTGTCCATTGATGCTTCACTCTTCGTGGACCCAGCCGCGCAAAATGCCCTCGAAGCGCAAATGTTCAAAGCCTCGCGTCAGCTGCCTATCAATTTGTTCATGACCTGCTCAGGCAGCAATATTGCCGTCGGCAATTGCGTCGAAGCGCTCGCAATGTTCAGTCTGGTCACAAACCAGGGCTTTCTGGGCATGCTGAAGGCGAACTTCACACACTACATGGGGACTGACCACGGCACGGTGGTAGTCCCCTCCATCAAACGGTCGCTGACCGCTATCTATGGCGTACCGGAGTAAAGAATATCCCATGGCGTTTCGAACCCCTCTCGCATTCTTGTCGGCGCTGTGCGCCATCGCCGTATCCCTCAGTGCCCAGGCACAGATCGCACCGGCCGCAGCGCCCCAACAGTTTGCGCAGATGGGCAACCTGCAGTTGGAGAGCAAGGCCATCATCCGCAACTGCGCCCTTGGCTACCGCACGCTGGGCACGCTCAATGCCGAGCGCTCCAACGCGGTGGTGTTCCTGACCTGGCACACAGGCAAGAGCGAAGAGGCGCTGTCCATGCTGGGCGGCGCCAAGGGCATGTTTGACCCCACGCCGTATTACGTGGTCATCATCGACGCCATTGGCAACGGCGTGTCGTGCTCGCCGTCCAACAGCAAGACGCAGTATGGCACGGCCTTCCCGCGCTTCACGGTGCGCGACATGGTGGCATCGCAACACCGGCTGCTGACCGAGAAGCTGGGCCTGCAGCATGTGCATGCGGTCATGGGTTATTCCATGGGTGGCATGCAGACCTTTCAGTGGATGGTGAGCCACCCCAACTTCATGGACGTGGCCATCCCCATTGCCGGTACGCCCCGCCAGTCCAGTTATGACATGCTGTTCTGGCGCAGCCTGGAGCTGACGTTGTTGAACGAGCCCAGCTATGCCAACGGCCGCTACAAGAAGCAGCCATCCATGGCTGCGTTGCAAACGGTATTCACGATGAACGCCACTACGCCCGAATACCGAGTGGCGCACACCGCACCGCAAGACTTCGAGAAATTCTTCAAAGAAACCGCCGCACTGGACCCCGACGTGGGCGATGCCAACAATTGGCGCTGGCAGACCCATGCCATGCTGGCGCAGGATGTGGGGGATCTGACTGCCGCCGCGGCCAAGGTCAAGGCCCGCGTGCACGTCATCAGCCCTCGCCAGGACCATATCGTCAACCCGCTGGCGGCGCTGGAGTTTGCGCAGTTGCTGAAGGCGGACACCACCGTGCTGGAAGGCAGCTGCGGTCATTTCGCGGTGAATTGCGAAATGGCCAAGGTGCGGCCGGCGGTAGAGGCCGCGTTGCAGGCTGGGCGCTAAGCCTCTTTTATCAAATTGGCCTCTAGCCCTCGTACGTATTAGTTATGCCGCTACTATTTCAGGAGCATTAATCGGCGAGCAAGAGTTGGACTAGGCGACGCGCGTCCAGTCCATCAGCCAATTCTCCACCCAGGTTTTGCCTCCGTCGCGCGACACGGCTTGGTACCAGCGGCAACTGCTGGGGGTGATGCGGTCCCACACGCCGCGCACGGTGATGGGCTGGCCGTCGCCATCTTTCTCATCCGAATCCCAGGTGCCCACGCCGTTGACGAAACTGCCCCAGGCCGGCGGGGGCGACAGCACGCCGCTCTTGCTGTTGACCCAATGGTCCGCCCACAGCTTGTTCTCCACATCCAGCAGGCGCAAGCCCATGCCGCTGAAGTTGCGCATGGGTATGCGCAGCTCTTCTACGCTGCCAATGCCAGCCAGGATGCCATGCACTGTAGCCTCGCCGTCGAAGCTTTCCCAGGCGCCGCTCTTGTGCTGGCGGTTCTTGATCTTCCACTGGCCGGTCAAAAAGTCGAAGTCACCCGGCCTGCCGGTGGCGAGTGGCTTGGCAGCCATCGCGCTGGCGGTAGCATGCCGGCCCAGAGAGCCTACGGCCGCCAGCCCGGCTGCAGCCTGAAGCAGGGCTCTGCGCTGGGGTTCTGTTGCGGTAATAGGCGTTGTCGCGTAGTCGTCGGACATGGTGGCTGGCTCCTCCGGTGTGATGGTGGTTGCGGTTGTTTGCAGTGCCGGCCAATGTAGGGCTGATGTAGGTCAATCTGCGTCCTGTATCGAGCGGGAATCCCGTGGCGCCCGGACACCTCGCTGCATGCACATTTGCTTACATTTGCCGAAGCCGTGTCCGCCCGTCGACCATCAGACCGGGCACTAAACTCGTTGGGCTCTGGTTGGCAGGGCACGCAATAATTCTGAATTCACAGGGAGTAAACAAGGATGATGGTTAGCAAAGCTATTGCATTGGCTGGTTTCTTGGTGGCCGCTTGCGCCGTACACGTGGCTGAGGCGGCACCGGTGGCCGATATCTCCGGCATCAAGGTCGGTCTGCCCTTGGCAACGCAGAAGGCTGCGATCGAAAAGGTCAACCCCCAGTACAAGATCAACGAGGTCAAGACCACCGAGGGCAAGGTCGTGGGCCTGGAGGGGGTCGCGACGACTGGCAAGTACAACAAGGTCGTGGACCACTTCGTAGCGCTGCAAGACGATACGGGCAATGTGTGGTACCTGGCGCGGGCCCAACGCTACGAGCCCGAGGCCTATATCCCCAAGGCCAACTTCGTGGGCGCGCTGAAAGACAAGTACGGTGTGCCGACGTCGCAAGTCATGGAGGGTTCGCACAGCCAATGGGCCTATGACCGCAACGGCGCAGCCCAAGCGCCCAAGACGCCTGCAGTGTGCCCCTCCACCGGTGGCCCCAGCGGCATAACCGAGATCAGCAAGATGCGGGAAGACGGTGTGTCCGTAGCCGTTCCCGCGCGCTTTGACCCCACCTGCGGCATCGTGATCACTGCGTCGCTGATCGGCAATGGCCAAGAGCAGGTCCGGGCTTCCAGCATCGTGATTGCGGACCACAGGCCCCGTTACGACGAGCTGGTCAAGCTCAAAGCCCAGGCCGAGGTGGCCAAGCAGAAGAATGCGGAGGCGCTGAAGGACAACAAGCCCAAGCTGTGATGGCGCGGCCCGGAAAGCCCGTCCGCTTGCGATCTGGCTAGGCTTGCAACCTAGCAGCTTCTAACCGCTGCGCCAGCCGCTTGGCCGAAGCCACGGCACTCTCCAGCAGCGGTATGCCCAGCGCCGCATACGAGCCGCAGAAGAACACGCGGCGCCCAGCCTCTGCATGCAGGGCCTCCAACTGCTGCAGGTTGGCCTGCGTGGCCAGGTCGACGATGGGGCGTTGCAGCACGCAGTCTTGCAGCACCTGACCCGCGGCAGGCTCCCGCATGGGATTCAGCGTCTGGAACAGCGGGCGTGCATCCTTGTAGGCCGGTAGCAGGCGGTTGACCCAGATGCTGACCATGGGTCTGTCGTGCTGGGGTGACATCACATAGTTGACCGGCCCCCAGTCGGCGCGTGCTTTAGGCATCAGGCTCGCATCGTGGTGCATGAGCACGCGCACCGTGCCATAGCGCACGGCCTGCAGCACGGCGCGCTCTGCGGGGCTGGCATCCGCCAACAGCGCAATCGCCTGGTTAGCCTGCGTGGCAAAGACCACGCTGTCAAAGTCTTCGGTGCCGCCGTCTTCCATCGTGATGCGCATGCCCTTGACCTGCCGCTGCACGCAGCGGATGCGCGCATCCAGCCGCAACTGCGCCACGCGCGCCGACAAGGCTTGCGCAATGGCTTGCGCGCCACCCACCGCGCGGTAGACGCTGGAGACGACGAAGTCGCGGTTGAAATACCGGGCAATCACATCGGCCGGGTAGTCGCGTACCTCTTGGCAACTCACCGTGTTGATGCCGGCAAAGGCGGGCACCAGAAAGCGGTCTGTGAAGTCGCGGGAATACTTTTGCAAATCCAGGTAGTCACCAATCGTGCGGTCCTGCAGCGCGCCTGCGGTCAGGGCCTTGGGGGCCTCCCACAGAAAGCGGCCCAGGTCGAACACAATCTTGCGCGGCGCGCTGCGCAACCAGGTGGTGGGCGTGATCCAGGGCAGGCTCTTGCCCAAAGCCCGTAGGTTGCTGTAGCGGAAATACGTGTCACCACCCAGGTCGCTAAAGCCTAGCGACGCATCCAGCGGCTCCACCGCCACACCGGTCTGCGCCAACAGCGCAAACAGCTCGGGGTAGTAACCGGGGTAGATGACCCGCAGCGGCACATCGACCACACCGCCCGGTGCCTGCATACTGTGTGCGCCTATGCCCATGCGGGGCTGGCGCTCGAACAGCGTGACCTGGTCGCGCTCGCCCAAGAACCATGCGGCGGCCAGGCCTGCCATGCCGCTGCCGATGATTGCGATTTTTTTCTGCGCCATTACGCCAGCATATCCTTGAGCACAGCCTTGCCCTTGCCGCCCAGACGCATGCTGCCCAGGGCCGTGCGCGTGCTGGCGGGCAGGGCTAGGTGGTGCGCCAGCTTCAACTCCAGAGCCAGCTCCAGCAACGGTGCCAGGTCTTTGCGTGGCGCATCGGGTTGCACCTGCACCATGGTGCACAGCAGGCCAAAGACGACCGTGGGCATGGACGCATGGGCCTGCGCGGCTGCTGCCAGGCTCTTGGCATAGCGCGGGCCTTTGACCAGCGGTGTGGCCCACAGGCGGGCCAATGTGCTACCCAGGGCCACAGCGTCCAGACGCCCGTCTTGCACGCTCTGCACCAGCGCATCCACCGCCAGCGCGGTCTGGCCCGGCTCTTTGCCGGCCAGGGCCACAGCCAGCGTCAGCACCGCCATGGGCGTCATCGGGGTGGTGGGCTGCAGCAGCACATCCAGGTAGGCGCGGTTTTGCCATTGGGCTTCCCACCAGTCGATGTTGTTGCCTATTGCCTTTACGGCTTCCGCAAAAAAGGGCTCCAGATCGGTGGGCAGCAGGCTGGCCGCAAAGCGGATGTGGGAGGCCGCGTGCTCAGCCGCACCCCAGCTCTCCCGCGCTTTCACATGCTTGGCGCACAGCAGCGCGGTGTAGTCGTGGTCGTGCGTGGGCGGTTGTGGCTTGGGCGTGCAGGTGACATGCAGGGTGTGGAACACATAACAGCCTTCATTCGGCTCCGTGCTGGTCACATGCCAGTCCATCTGCAGGCGCGCGCGCACCGGTGCCAAGCGCATCTGCGCAAAGGCCTGCTCGGCCGCCGGCAGGCGCGCACCTGCGCGTTGGTAGGCGGCGGTGCGCTCGGCAAACAGCGCAGGGTCTATGAAGCCGCCGTGGTGGGTGGGAGACGACAAGGGCGGCAGGCCCAGGCCCTTGGTGGCCTGGTCGATGAGGCTGTAGGTGCGCCAGGCGATGAAGTTTTCGGTGTTGACGGCTTCGTCGGGCTGCAGGCGCATTACGCCCTCTGCCGTGTCTTCACCGTCCACAGCGCAGGCCATCAGGCGGGCCAGCGCAAAGCCTAGGGGCTTTTCGCTCCAGGTCAAGCGTTTGGCGCGCTTGTGCAGCGCCGCGAAGGCTGGGCGGTCTGCTGCCGGCAGGGGGGCCATGCGGACCAGGGCTTCGGCGGCCCGCTCCCAGGTGTCTATGTCTTCGGGGTTCTCCAGTGCATGGGCAATGGCCTCCACCAGATCGGGGATCTGGGTCAAGGGCTGCAGGGCGCGGCTGGGGTCTAGCGGAGATAGTTTCTCTGCGGCGGGCGTGGTTGACGTCGGTGCCGCTGCGGGGGACGGCTGAGGCTGGATCGGGGTTGTCGCGCCCACCAATTTGGCCAATGCGGCCCGGTTGGCTGCGGCCACGAAGGGCATATAGCCCTGTGCGGCATCTAGGCCTGCAGCGTCCAGTCCCCAGGTCTGCAAACAGGCAATAGTCTTCTTCTGCACGTCCGCGGCCGTGTGAGCCAGCGCGTGCACGGCGATGGCGCTGACTGCGTGGGCCTGCTGGGGGGACCGCTTGACCACTTGGCCCAGCAGATCCAAAGCCGCCAGCACCCGGCCCTTGACCGCCGAGGAGATGACCGGTTGCAGAGCCTCACACAGCGACTCGTCACCCACTTGGCCCGCCTTGTAGAGCAGCGCCAGCGCATCGGTGGCGAGGCTCACAGTGGGCGCAATGCGGCTGTGGCACAGCGCCAGGTAGCGGTCGGCAAAGGGTGACATCTCATCGACGGTGGGCGCCAGGATGTCGTGGAAGCGCGAGAACCAGCCCGACTTGAACTGCGGCCAATCGCAGGCCAATGCGCCCAGGGTCTTGTCCAGCAGTTGCGCACGGGTGTAGACGCCACGTGCGCACAGCGTCAGAAAGGCGTGGCTCCAGTACAGCTCGGGGTCGTGGCAGTATTTCTCGACCGCCGCAAAGCTGCCGTCAGACGTGCCTTCGCGCTCAAACAGGCGCAGCAGCACGGGCGCCAGGCCAGGATCAGCCTCCACGTGCGCGAGCACGATGTTGGTTTCCTTGCGCAGGTCGCCGAAGAACAGCGCGTCCAGGTATTCGTCGGTCTGCGGGCGCTCCACCAGGCCGGCGATGATGGCACGGTGGATGTAGTGCCGGTAGTGCCAGTGGTGCTCGCCGCGCAATTGCTTGTCCACCGGCTGCGCCGAGGGCGCGGGCTGGTAGCGTTGCCGGTAGGTGGTGATATCTTGTATGCCGATGTGCTTCCAGTAGTCGGACGGCGGGTGCTCGGCCGAGCACATAAAGCGGGCCAGTTCAATGGCGCGGAAGACACGGTTCAACTGGGCCTTATCCAGGTTCTTGCGCATGGTCCAGCGGTTGAAGACCAGGCGCTCCATGGCCGGGCGGTTGGCGGCGCGTTCAGCGGCGTCCATGGTGTCGACCAGGTCCATGACACCGGTGATGTCGCCGGCCAGTATGCGCTTTTCCAATGGCGAGTCGTAGGTGGGTTCTGCTTCGGCGTTTGGCATGCGGGAGTCGGTATGTTCAAGAAGGGGAAGCGGTGGCCGCGGCCTGGGCGGCCAGCACATGCTTGCAGGGGCCACGCTCGCCCTGGTGCTTGGCAAACCAGGGGCAGGTGCAGCGCAGCTGACCATCGCGCTCGCGCACGTGGTAGTGCACGTCGGCACTGCGCACCTGGGCCTCCAGCGGTGTGGTGGACAGCAACTGCACGGCACCCTCGCGCAGAAGTGCGCGCGCATCAGCCAGCCGGGGGTGCATGTCTTCCAGCGGGCCCAAGTCAAAGGGCAAGACGCGGTGGAAATAGGCTTTGTGTTCCAGGTCAAAGCCCAGCAGGCCGCAGATGCCCAGCACATGCAGGGCGTGGTCTACATCGGCCTGCGGCCATTGCAGTTGTGCTGCCAGAGCATCGGCGCGTAACGCATCTTGCCAGTGGAGTTGGGCGCGCAGGGCCGACACGGGGCGGCTGTCGTCCTCCAGCACCAGCGTGTGCAGGCCCTGGCCTTCGCCTGAGAAGCCGCGCCAGACTTCGGCGCTGAGCACCAGCGTCAGCCGCATGGTGCCAAAGTCCAGGCACCAGGCGCTAGCCTGTTGCTGCGGGTCGGCATACAGGCTCAGTGTTTTGGCTTTGGGCAGCAGGTTCTCCAGCAGGCGCAGGCGGCTGCTGTCGGTGAAGCGCACGCTGTTGCTGCCATCGCCCTGTGTGGTGGTGCGCAGGCCCAGCGGACCCATCGTCACCCATAGCGGCGTCTTGCTGGTCGACGCCTTGGGCAGGCTGCGCACAAAGCGCAGTGCGGGGACGGCGTCCACTTCAAAGACCTTGTGCATGGCCGCCTGGTAAGACTGCACGGCCACCATGCCGCGCAGCCAGCGCAGCGGCAGCTCTACTTTCTTCTCCACCACCGAGGCGCCGGCCGTGTGCAGTGCAAAGGCGGCCTGGCCGACCGACAGGGCCAGGCCATCGGCGTCGCGCACTTTGGCCAGCGCAGCGCGCATGGGGGCGTTGAAGTCGATATTGGTTGTGCCCTTGCCGACGATGTCGCCCGCATAGGACTGGGGTTCCAGGTCCACGCGGATGTAGGTGCTGCAGCAAGCCGAGAAGCCCTCCAGCCGCAGCATGCCGCCGCCGGCTGTGACCACCGGGTCGGCCAGCGCAATCGCCAGGCCCACGCTGTTGGCCGGCGTGAAGAAGCGCGAACCCACCAGCAGGTGCACGGCACTGAGCAACTGCGCTGCCAGTTGGGGCTGGTGCAGTGTGCCTTCAAAGAAATGCGGGTTGGCCAGCGTGCCGGGCGATGAGGTGGCTAGCCGGACGTGCGGCCCCCCCTCAAAGGCCAGCGACGAGGGCTCTGCATAGCGGTAGGTGTGGGCGAAGTGGGCCATGGGCGCAGATGTTAACGAGGCCTCAATATACCCATTTTGGGTTATGTGGGCGTTGCAAATGGCCTCTTCTGAGGTGTTTTCAGCAAAATATGCCACTAGCCCTCGTCAGGTGGACCTGAGGTGCTATGAAAAATGTAACAAGCCGTATGCGGCAGCCGTACAGACGGCGAAGCCCGCTAAGCTTTATCTTCTTCCCATCACTTGGAGAGTCTGGTTCCATGCAAAACCTTGTCCTGCGTTGGCTGTGCACTCTGTTCTTTAGCACCATGCTCCCTGCCGTGGCCGCACCCACCTATGGCGAGGCCCCCGGCGCCACCGACCACCCGCTGGTCGGGCGCTTCAACGGCGCCGTGCTGCACAAGGCTGGCGTCATCAGTTTCGAGCATGTGGACGTCAAGCTGTCCGACAAGCGTACCGAATCGGCCGAGGGCAAGGTCTTCAACTACTACTACCTGGGCCCCAAGGGGCATTCGGACCTGGAGGTATTCCGCAACTACCAGCAGTCGCTGGAGAAGCAGGGCTTCAAGTTCCTGGCCCTCTGTGACGATGCCCCGGCCTGTGCCAAGCAAAATTTGTCGGCCCATGCGCTGAAGTGGACCGACGACGCACGCGCCTTTGTCGGTGGCAGCTTCTTCATGAACAACCTGAGCGGCGGGCGGCCCTTTCGCTTCCTGATGGCGCGCCTGACCCGGCCCACCGGCGATGTGACCGTGGTGCTGACGATACGCGGTGGCTACTGGGCGGACCGCGGCTTTGACACCGACTACTTCGTGCAGGTCATCGAGGCCCAGCCGCTGCAGGGCGACCAGGTGAGTGTGGTCAAGGCCGACACGCTGGGCAAGGGTTTGGCAGCGGAAGGCCGAGTCGCGCTGTATGGCATCTTCTTCGACACGGCCAAGGCCGACATCAAGTCCGAGTCCACACCGCAGTTGGAAGAGATGGCCAAGCTGCTGGCCCAGTCGCCCAAGTTGCAGGTCTTCATCGTGGGCCATACCGACAACCAGGGCGGTGTGGATGTCAACCTGGCGCTGTCGCAGCGGCGCGCTCAGGCAGTGGCGGCGGCACTGGCCAAGGACTACAAGGTGGACGCCGGCCGCCTGTCGGCCCGCGGCGTAGCCAACTTCGCCCCCATGGCCAGCAACGAGACCGAGGCCGGACGCGCCAAGAATCGGCGTGTGGAGTTGGTGCTGCAGTAAGGGCCGGCGCAATAAAACGGCGGGCCCTAGGCGATACTGTGCGCTCCAACCCTATTCACATCCTCGTTAGCGAAAGCCGCTTGATATGCATTTCATTGTTGTAGGCGCCGGTGCCATTGGCTGCTATGTAGGAGGCCGGCTGGCGCTGGCCGGGCAGCAGGTCACGCTGGTGGGGCGGCCCGGCATTCTGGGGGAGATTGCCATCCATGGGCTGAACGTATCCGACATGGACGGCTTCAACGCCCGCGTGCCCGCCGACAGGCTGCGCTTTGCAGTGGCCTCGACCGATGTAGACCGCGGCGGCAGCCAAACGCCGGTCGTGCTGCTGTGTGTGAAGGGCGGCGCCACGGCCCAGGCTGCCGCCGAGGTGGGCGCGGTGTTTGGCCCCGGCACGCTGGTGGTCTCGCTGCAAAACGGCGTGGACAACGTGCAGCGCATCCGCGAGGCCGCGCCGCATCTGGAGGTGGTGGCCGGCATGGTGCCCTACAACGTGGTGCTCAACAGCCCGGCCAAGGTCCACCGCGCCACCACGGGCCATTTGCAGATTGGGCAGTCTGCCCTCAGTGCCGAAGTGGCCGCCTGCTGCAATGCCGCGGGCCTGCCCATGGAGGTGATGGCCGACATGCAGGCCGTGCAATGGGGCAAGCTGCTGCTGAACCTGAACAACCCGGTCAACGCGCTGTCGGACCTGCCGCTGCGCGAGGAGCTGATGGACCGCAATTACCGCATCGTGCTGGCCGCGCTGCAGACCGAGGCCCTGCGCGCCATGGATGCGGCGGGCATTGTGCCGGCCAAGGTGGCCAGTGCACCGCCGCGCCTGCTGCCCAAGATTCTGAGCCTGCCGGATTGGCTGTTCAATCTGGTGGCCGCACGCATGCTGCGCATAGACCCCACGGCCCGGTCTTCGATGTGGGACGACTTGCAAAAAGGCCGCACCACCGAGATCGACGACCTGTGCGGTGCCGTGGTACGCCTAGCCCAGCAGCACGGCACAGCCGCACCGGTGAACGCGCAACTGCTGCAACAGGTGCAAGCCCACCGTGCTGGTGATCGGCTCAGCGGTGCGGCGATGCGCAGCCTGCTCAAGCTGTCATGAATACATAACGGAATTGACTGCGGAGACTATTGCGATGAATCTTTCTTCCTTTGCGCGCGTGCGCCTGACCCAGGCACCCACACCGTTCGAGTTTTTGCCCAACATCACCAAGGCCTTGGGCGGCCCCAATATCTACATCAAGCGCGATGACAACACCGGCTTGGCAACCGGCGGCAACAAGACGCGCAAGCTCGAATTCCTGATCGGCGAAGCCCTGGCGCAGGGCGCCACGCATGTGGTCACGCAGGGGGCCACCCAGTCCAACCACGTACGCCAGACCATAGCCGCTGCCAACAAACACGGCATGAAAACCACGGCCCTGTTGGAGGAGCGCGTCAGCGGCGCGCATGCCGATTACTACAGCAGTGGCAATGTGCTGCTGGACCAGATTTTTGGCGCCACGCTGGAGACACGGCCTGGTGGAGTGGACATGAACCACGAGCTGATCGCCGTGGGCGAGCGGCTGCGCGCCGCGGGCGAGAAGCCCTATTTGATCCCCGGTGGCGGCTCCAACCCCATTGGTGCCTTGGGCTATGTGGTGGCCGCACAGGAAATCATCAACCAGACCAATGAACTGGGCCTGCGGGTGGACTGCGTGGTGCATGCCACCGGCAGCACCGGCACCCAGGCCGGCCTGGTGGTGGGCCTGCAAGGCGCCAACAGCCGCATACCCGTGTTGGGCATCAGCGTGCGCGCGCCGAAGGAGCGGCAGGAAGACAATGTGCGCAAACTCGCCCGCCAAACCTGGGAGCTATTGGGCATGCGCGGCGCCTTCCCCGATGACACCGTGGCAGCCAATGCCGACTACGTGGGCGGCGGCTATGGCGTGCCCACCGACGGCATGGTCGAGGCGGTGCAACTGCTGGCCCGCCACGAAGGCATCCTGCTGGACCCGGTCTATAGCGGCAAGGGCTTTGCCGGCTTGGTGGATCTGGTGCGCAAGGGCCACTTCACCAAAAGGCAGAACATCGTCTTCCTGCACACGGGCGGCGCGGTCGGCCTGTTTGGCTACCGCAGTGTGCTGGCGCCGCAAGCCGCGTTCTAGCCAATGGCTGCTACAGAGCCACTGATCGGCGTGTTGGGTGGCATGGGGCCGCTGGCCACGCTGGACTTTTTGCAAAAGCTGATCGCCGCCACACCCGCGCGGTGCGACCAGGAGCATGTGCCCACCGTGGTCTGGAATGTGCCGCAGATACCCGACCGGCAGAAGGCACTGGCCGGTACCGGCGAATCGCCCTTGCCCGCCATGCTGCACGGTATTGCACAGCTCAACGCAGCGGGCGCGACCCGCATCGTCATTCCTTGCAACACGGCGCACGCGTGGTTCGATGCGCTGGCCAGTGCCAGCCAGGCACCGCTGATCCATATCGTGCAGGCCAGTCTGGATGCCTTGGATGCAGCAGGTGGTTTGCCTGCCGGTGCCGCGGTGGGACTGGTTGCCACGCGTGGCACGCTGGATGCGAGGCTGTACCAAGCACACCTGGAGGCGCGGGGCATCCCATGTGTGGTCAATACGTCGGAGGAGTTGGATGCCTTGTTCACGCCCGGCTGCTATGCCATCAAACAAGGTGAATTGCAGCGGGGTGGTCAACTGCTGGAGCAGGCCGCGCAGCGGTTGGCGGCGCGGGGCGCCCAGCGCCTGATGTTGGCCTGCACCGAGGTGCCAGTGGGCCTGGCCCATATTGCGTCGGATCTGCTGACGATCAGCATCGACCCGACACAGGCCCTGGCCGACGCCTGCCTGGCCTATTGGCGCCAGGCCACGCAGGCACCGCGGTCAGCCCTTGAGCAAACCGCCCAGCAGGCTGGTTAGATCGCTGGCATGGCCCAGCCCGCCCTCGGGCACGGCGCCGTGGGGTGTCAACTGGTCGATCAGGCCGGGCAGCATCTGCGCCAATTGCCCCGATACCTGAGAGGGGTCCAGGCCCAACTGGCTGGCGATATTGCCCAGCGTGCCGCTACCAAAGGCGCTGGCGATCTGGTCGGCCGAGACGGGCAGATTGGTGCCATGGCCGATCCACGAATTCACGATATCGCCCATGCCGTTTTGGTGGAACTTGTCTACCAGGCCGCTCAAACCACCCAGCTCCGAGTTATTGGCCAGCAGGCCGCCCAATACGCTGCTGAGGCCGCCGTTCTGTTGCATTTGACCGGCCACTGCGCCCATGACTGAATCCAAAAGTCCCATGTGTGTTCTCCTGTTGATGTGAAATGAAATAGAAGAAAAGAAGCCTAAACCGGGTAGACCTTGACCGGGCGTGTCGCCACCGGGAAGCCCGCGGCACCCAGCGTATCGGCGATGGCCTTGTTGGTATCAAAGTAGACCTGCCAGTAGTGGTTGGTGTGGCAGTAGGGGCGCACGGCCAACTTGGGACCGAATTCGTTGAACTCCAGAATCTCCACATCCACAGCGGGAGACTGTGCGATGTTGGCCACCTTGGACACAGCCTCCTTCAACAGCGCAATGGCCTTGTGCGCATCGGCACTGCCGGCCAACTGGGCCACCAGCTCCACACGGCGGTGTGGGTTGGACGAGAAGTTCTTGATGTCGCCACCCATGATCTTGCCGTTGCCCACAATGGTCTTCACGTTGTCGGGCGTGTTGATGGTAGTACCGAACAAACCCAATTCCAGTACGGTGCCTTCGATACCGCCCACGCCCACATAGTCACCTACTTGGTAGGGGCGCAGCACCAGCAAGAAGATGCCCGCCGCAAAATTGCCCAACAAGCCGCTCCAGGCCGCACCAATCGCCACACCGGCACCTGCCACCAGGGCGGCAAACGACGTGGTCTCCACGCCGAAGTAACCCAGGATGGCGACCACCAGAATGATGTTCAACGCAACGGTGATGAAGCTCACCAGGTAGCGCTGCACGGTAGGGTCCAGCTTGTGGCGCGTCATGCCTGCGCCTACCAGCGTGGTGACCAGGTTGATGAGCCAGCGGCCAATCACAAAGACGGCAATGGCGCCCAGCGCCTTGAGCCCAAATGCCACCAATATGGGTTGTGCTTGATCGATCCAGGTGGTGATTTTTCCGGTGTCCATAGGGGCTCTCCGAGGGGGAAGAAGTTGAAAGACGGCAGTGTAGGGGCGCTATGGCGAGTGCGGTGTGACAGTCCATACCGCAAAGCGGGACAAGCGTGAAAAATTACGCAGTTGGGGCCAAATGTTTCCGAGCGCATGCCCCGGGGGCGGACCGAGGTTGGCACCCCACGCGCCATGCTGCCGGCACAAGGGGCTCGATTACAGTAGCCCTCTACCAGGAGACAGACACATGATTAAGAATTGGTACAAGCTGAGCCCCAGCGACCCGCTGCGGGGCATTGACATCGTGCGCATCGGCGTGGCGCTGATCATCCTCATGCACCCCTTGCACGGTTTCTCGCACCCCGAGGACATCCCCGGCTTCGGCCGGTTCTTGACGTCTCTGGGCTACCCCTTGGGCCTGCAACTGGCCTGGACGGTGTTGCTGTTGCAAACGGCCAGCAGCATTGCGTTGGTCCTCAACCGCTGGGTGGTACCGGCCTGCATCGGGCATATCGTTGTTGTCTGCTTCGGCCTGGTGCATGTGCACTGGCCCAATGGCTGGTTTGTGGTGGGCGGAGGCGAGGGTGGGATGGAGTGGGGTTTTATCTTGCTGACCTGTTTGTTGGGTGTGTTGTGGGCCTATTGGCCCCGCAGGCTTGGCGCAGTATGAATCCGCGCGCACGGGCGATTGCCCTGGCTTGCATGCTGCCACTTGCTGCCGTCGCGCAGACCGCACCCGAACCCCTGCCCAAAGACGAGCTACGGATTCTTGCGGCAACCTACCAGTTTTTGCGGGAGTCTTTCGTCACCCCGCTGTCTGGCGAAGAGATTCTGCAGGCGGCTCTGCGGGGCATGGTCAAGGAACTGGACCCCGAGGGGGGAAAGTTCTTTCTGAAGAGCGACTTCGAGCAGATGAAGAATGTGCCCAGCCCCACAGAAGGAGTGATTGGGGTGGAGTTGGGTGTGCGCCATGGCGAGGTGGTGGTGGTCGCACCGATAGAAGATGGGCCGGCCGACAGGGCTGGCGTTCGGCCGCAGGACATTCTCCAGGCAGTGGATGGAATTCCCACCAACGGTGACTTGAACAGGGCGGTGCAATTGCTGCGGGGTGCACTGGGTAGCATGGCGAAGCTGACGCTGCAGCACCCTGGCGAGTTGGGTTCGCGGGAGTTCGGTGTGGAACGCCGCAAGGTGCAGATCGCTGTCGTGCGGGTCACTGCGGTTGCACCGGACGTGGTAGCTTTAAGGATCAGCACCTTTCAGCAAGACACGCTGGAAAGAGTGGCAGCTGCGCTATCAGCACAATGGACTCGCCAGCCCTTCAAAGGAATAGTGTTGGATTTGCGTCGCAATGCGGGTGGGCTGTTGGATACCGCAGTTGGCTTGGCGTCTCTCTTTCTTCCGTCCGATAGCCTGGTTGGCGAGTTGCGGGAACGGAATTCCAGCAGGAGTTTCCGGGCTCAGCCCAGAGACTATTCAAGGACAGGAGGGGACCCGTTGATTGGCGTTCCACCCGATGTGCGCAAACTTCCTCTGGCGGTGTTGGTGGACGAGGGAACGGCGTCCGGCGCCGAGATTGTGGCAGCGGCTCTGCGTGACCACAAGCGTGCACAGATTGTGGGGCGTAAGTCCTATGGGCGGGGCAGCGTCCAAACGTTTCGGAGTCTCGACACAGACCACGGAGTCAAGTTCACAACCGGGTATTGGTACCCTCCCTCCCAAATGAAAATTGACAAGCTCGGTGTGCTGCCGGATCGCCTCGTTGAAGCGGCAGACGCGCAGCGGGTCATCGAGATTGCGGTCGATGAACTGCGCAAGCGGATGCATTCAGCCCCGTGATGTTGTTCTTCTTTCGCCCCTTTCCGGTCGTATGCCTTGCCATGCTTCTGCTGGCAGGCACCTGTGCTTCCGCGCAGAGCGGGCGCCCCGATCCACTTGTGGAGCGGTTTCGGCACTCGGTTGTCGGTATCGTCGTTACGGCACCCGTGCGAGCGCCCGACCCGGCAGCGGATGCGCTATTGGCGAAGTTTGGAATACCGGCTGGCAACAGGGACGCTGCGAATATTCTGGCGAGCCGGGAACCTGGGACGCAAAGGGTTGCGGGGTCGGGGGTGCTGGTGTCCGCAGACGGTCTTGTGTTGACCGCACTCCACGTGGTTGACCGCCAGCAAAGGATAGAAATTCACACCGATAGGGGCGCGGAGTATGTCGGAAGTCTCGTGTTGAAAGACAGAATATCGGGCCTTGCGCTGATCAAAATCCAATCATCGTTGGTGTGGGAGCATTTGCGCATTGTGACGCCCAAACAGCCGGTCTCACTGGGTGAACCCATTGTGGCCGTTGGCATGGTCTCGACCGAGGGCGGGTGGCAACCCGCAACGGCAGAGGGTGTCATCACCCAACTCGAGCAGACGGAGACGGACGACTCAGCCGAACTCCAGTCTTCTGTTTCGACCTTGGGAGGATTTCTGCAAGGAAGTCCTTTGGTTCGTGCGAACTCCGGTGAAATCGTGGGCATCAACATCGCCCGATGGACCTGGGGGACGCAAGCGGGCAAAACGAGCGCGTCTCCCATAGAGCCATTTTTGAAAGTAGCAGCGGACTTCCGGGCCTATGGCCGTGTCATTCGCCCAAGTATCGGCATAGCATTGAGCCGGCTCAGCGCCGAGAATAGACAGGCCCTGAGTACCTTTGACAAGGCACTGAGAGGCGGCGTCTTTGTTATGGATGCAATCCAGAACCAACCAGCGCAATTGGCGGGCCTGAAGCGGGGCGATATTGTTGTACGGCTCGACGCCAGTGAAGTTTTGTCGGTGAAGGGCTTTATGGGGGCGCTTCGTGAACGCAATGCGGGTGACGAGATCGTGCTAACTGTGTTCCGAGACGGAGCGCTGCTATCTATCAAAATCAAAACGGTAGAACTCCGTTCACCGCAGTGACCTGGTTTAAGACCCCGCCCAAAAATGACGACACAACCCACACCAAATCCCCCCGTATCCTCCCGCCTCATCTACGGCTGCATGGGCCTGGGTGGTGGATGGAACCATGACCCGCTGCGGGCCGAAGACGTATCCCATGCGCAGGCCGCAGTAGAAGCCGCGCTGGAGATTGGCATCACGCTGTTTGACCACGCCAACATCTATACCTTTGGCAAGGCCGAGGAATGCTTTGGTGCGCTTTTCAAGCGGCAGCCAAGCCTGCGCCAGCAGATGCAGGTGCAGACCAAGTGCGGTATCCGCTTTGCCGATGTGGATGGGCCGAAGCGCTACGACCTGTCGGCCACGCACATTGTCGAATCCGTGCACGCCAGCCTGCGCCGCCTGAACACAGACTACCTTGACATCCTGATGTTGCACCGGCCCGACCCCTTGCTGGAGCCGGACGAAATCAACACCGCATGGCGTACGCTGTCGGAGGCGGGCAAGGTGCGGCAATTGGCGGTGTCCAATATGCATGCGGGCCAGTTGCGCCAACTGACCGCGGCGCTGGACATGCCCCTGGTGGCCAACCAGTTAGAGATGAGCCTGTTGAAGACCGATTGGCTGGATGCCGACACCTGCTTCAACGACGGCCAAGGCCAGGCTTCTCTTGTCTGGGGCGACACGCTGCACTACTGCCAGAGTCAGGCCATCGCGCTGCAGGCCTGGGGTTCCCTGGGCAAGGGCTGGT
This sequence comes from Rhodoferax sp. GW821-FHT07G04, assembly GCF_059418585.1. Lineage (NCBI taxonomy): Bacteria > Pseudomonadati > Pseudomonadota > Betaproteobacteria > Burkholderiales > Comamonadaceae > Rhodoferax > Rhodoferax sp. GW821-FHT07G04. The sequence continues at coordinate 619,803 of NZ_JBWKQD010000002.1, read as the reverse complement.
ACAGCGGCGGCGCGCCACAGGATGCGGCACCGGCCGTCACCGCAACGGCGGCCTTGGTGCGCGATCTGGCCGAAGAACATGGGGTCACTCCCGAGAGCATTGTCCTGGCCTGGCTGCTCAAGCACCCAGCGCGCATACAGCCGGTGATTGGCACAGCCAACCCCGATCGCATACGCGCCTGCGCCGACGCCCAGCGCGTGGTGCTTACCCGCGGCCAGTGGTATGCGCTGTACCAGAGCGCGCGGGGGCGGGAACTGCCTTAAACATTCAGCATGCTTGTTTTGAGGAAAACCTTGCGCATCTTTTTCGGGATTGTTGGCTTCGCCGTGCTGGGTTTCGCTGCACGGATGGCCTATCTTTCAATTCCTCGAACAGATGCGTTCTACGTAGTCAATGCAGACTTTGCCGAGCCGAAATTCTTTGCTAAGTTGCAGGCGGAGTTGCAGAGCCCAGATGAGGCGGCCAGACGTCTGGCCCGGTTGGAGTTGCCAACGGTCTTTGCCCATCGTATTGCGGCAGGTGCGCGCACTGTGATTGCATATCGCTGGTTTGCGCCTGGGTCTCCTCTTGTGATCGACGACGAAAGATTTGAAAAAATTACGGTTTCAATGCCATCTGTTGCCGGTAAGCATAAGCTGCAGGAAAAGATTGAGCCTAACGGGTCGGTTGTTGCAATAGTTACGCGGGGCGGGTCGGCCTGGCCCGAAGCAGCATGCTCTTGGCGTGTGGACCAAGGTGACATCTCGATTGAAGCCAACGGCTCCAACTACGACATTCGTATTGCCGGTCGGTTGAAAGTGGAGCCGCCTTCAATGCTTGGGAAAAGCTACTGCGCGGAGGAAGTGATCGACAAACGTTTTGAGGTCAAGCAATTGCACTTGTCCGATATCACCCCTTGGCTTGGCAAAGAGGGGGAATACCCCTATGCAGAAACCTACCGCTGAGCATCTTTCGCCCTACTGATTGCCCTGCGGGCTTGCAGCTAGAGCTAGCTTCCGCTAGGTTGGCATCAGTGCCGAGCAGTTCCAGCATTGCTGAAACCCACCCTCCACCAACTCTCCGCACCGGCAGAACCAGCGCTGCTGCGGCATGTGCTGCAGGTGGTGCAATATCTGCTGGGCCCGGTCTGCATGGTTGGGGTGCTCTACCCAGACCTCGGGCAGGCACTGGTCGGGCGGTAGTTCTCCGGCCGCGCTGCCCAGGTATTGGCGCTGGACGCTGGCCTCTATGCCCTCGGAGCGCAGCGCATCGGCCCAGAGCGTGGCAATGAACAGGTTGGGCGCTTGGGCGACGCGTTGCATGGCTACAGCATAGCGGGGTTCGCCGCGATGCGATACTTTGGCCACCATGCCATTGGATACCACCCGCATCAAAGCCATCACCCTGGACCTGGACGACACGCTGTGGCCGATATGGCCCACGATTCGCCGTGCAGAAGAAAGCCTGTTGGCTTGGCTGGCTCAGCGCGCACCGGGCGCGGCAGCCCTGTGCGCCGATGCCGCAGGCCGCTTGGCGATCCGCGAGCACGTGGTGCAGACCCGGCCGGAGCTGGGACACGACTTGAGCGCGATACGCCGCGAATCGATCCGTCTCGCTTTGCAGCGGGCCGGCGAAGACACGGCGCTTGCCGAACCTGCGTTTGAAGTCTTCTTTGCCGAGCGCATGCGGGTAGATCTGTACGACGACGCGCTGCCGGCGCTGGCGGCCCTGTCAGCACGCTTCCCGTTGGTCGCCGTGTCCAACGGCAATGCCCATGTGGACCGGGTGGGGCTGGGCCCATATTTCACACACAGCTTGAGCGCCAGCGTATTTGGCGTGGCCAAGCCCGATGCGCGCATCTTCCATGCTGCGGCTGGCAAGCTGGGCCTGCAGCCGGCCGACGTGCTGCATGTGGGTGACGATGCCGCGCTGGATGTGCTGGGCGCCTTGGGTGCCGGCATGCAAACCGTGTGGGTGAACCGGGGCCCACACCCCTGGGACCCCGCGCATCCGCAGCAACCGCACCTCACGGTTGCCACGTTGACCGAGCTGCTGACGGTACTGGCCTGAAGCGCCGGCTGCCGACTCAGGCCTTGGCCAGCAAGGGCATCCATAGGAACAGTGTGGCGCCCGCTATGCCCACCGCCATCAGCGCCGTGCACACGGCCAACACACCGGCTGCGCCCAGGCGCAGGCCGGTGCCGCTCTGGGCGGCGTTTTGGGCGCGCAGGTACAACTCCAGCACCGCCAACGGCACCAGGTAGCAGCCAAAGGCGATGAAGCGGTCAAATGCGCCGTCCATGTTCTTGGTGATGCCCACCGGCGCCTGGTTGATCAGAATCCAGCCAAAATAACCCAGGCGCATGAACCACACGCCTCCCGCCACGACGAAGGTCCGCAGCGCCCAGCGGCGGTGGGCTGCAAAGTCGCGCGCACGGGCCGTGCGCCAGGCCAGCACGGCGAACACAATGATCAACAGCGCATCCCCGCTGATGGCCACTGCGCTGAGGAGATTGCGCTGGGTGCCGCGCACCCAGGTCAGGTACAGGCCACCCAGGCTGGCAACGAATACCGCCAGCAAAAAGACGCGGCCATTCCAGCGGTGGAAGCCCGGTGCCCGCGCCCGTATCTGCGGCAGCAGCTGCAGCACGCCGCCCACCGCAATGACGGCCGCCACCAGCATGTGGGCTGCAAAGGCCCAGTTGCCGGCCGTGTCGCCGGCCACATAACCGGTGATCAGCGACTGGTTCTTGCTCCAGGCTTCGAAGTGGCCCTGCAGCGTGGGCGCAGCATAGAAGCCGATGATGAAGTAGGCGAACACCCACTGGCCCAACAGCGCGGCGCAGAACCACAGCGCCGCGGTCCTGCGCAGGGCGGTCTTGCCCGATGGGTTGTACGGGTTGGTCGGTACGCCGTCGAAGCTTGCCGTTGTCGAAGTCACGTTGTTCCTTTGGGTGGTGATGTATGCTCGTACGCGTCGCCGCAGTGCACGCTCCGCACTGGCCTTGCAGGCCCTGGGTTGCGGGTGGCATCAGCTTATCGGTGGCCGTTGGTAATGAACATGACGCCAAATACCAAAAACTTGATCCAAGGTTGCAAACCCCATGCGTGAACGTACGGTAGGTGCCGGTTTTGCCCGGGGGCTGTTGCGGCTAGCGGTCTCCAAGGGGGCCGACGAGCAGGCCTTGGCGCGGCGCGCCGAGATCGACCTGCAGGATCTGCAGGACCAGGACAAGCGCATTCCGTTTCGCAAATACGTGGCCTTGATGCGTGCGGCCAAAGAGATGTGCAACGACCCGGCGCTGGGCCTGCATTATGGCGAGGCGGTGGATGTGGCCCAGTTCTCCATCGTGGGCCTGCTGGGCCGCGCCAGCGAGTCCATGGCCGACGCCTTTGCGCAGCTCAAGCGCTATGCGCGCCTGATCGTGGAGGTGGAAGTGGAGGGCGCCAGCGCCGATGACCGCTTTGCCTTCAGCCGGGAGGGCAACCAGATGTGGCTGATCGACACCCGCAAGAACCCCAACGACTTTCCGGAGCTGACCGAGTCGGCCTTTGCCCATGTAGTGTGCGACACCCGCCACCTGGGTAGCACGCCCTTTGTCAAGGCCGTGCAGGTCACGCACCCCGACCCGGGCTACCGGGCCGAATACGAACGCATCTTCCAGGCGCCGGTGCAGTTTGGTTGCGACCGCAATGCCTTGCAACTGGACCCTGCGTGGTTGGCCATGCGCTTTGCCGACGGGCCACGCTATGTGTTCGGCATCTTGAGCGCGCACGCGCAGGCCCTGCTGACCAGCCTGGAGAACGCGCAGACGGCGCGCGGCCAGGTGGAAGGCCTGCTGATGCCCATACTGCACACCGGCAATGCCAATGTGGACCTGGTCGCCAGCAAGATGGGCCTGAGTCGTCAGACGCTGTTTCGGCGGCTGAAGGCCGAGGGCGTCAGCTTCCAACAGGTGCTGGACGGGCTGCGCCATCAGTTGGCGTTGCACTACCTGGACAGCAAGAAGGTATCCATCAACGAGACGGCCTACCTGGTGGGCTTCTCCGACCCGGCGGCCTTCTCGCGCGCCTTCAAGCGCTGGACCGGCGCCAGCCCGCGTGCCGCACGGGGCGGCAAGGGCTGACACCATGGAGCACGCGCCCTGCGCCGAGCCTGGCCGCAGCATACGGCTGGGCACGGGTGCAGAGGGCATAGAGCGCATGCAGGCCCACTTCAGCGGCCAGGCCTTTGCGCCGCACCGGCACGACACCTATGCCATCGGCCTCACGGTGGCGGGCGTGCAGCGGTTCCGGTTTAGGGGTGCCACCTGGCATTGCCTGCCGGGCCAGTGCCATGTGCTGCACCCGGACGAATTGCACGACGGTGCAGCAGGCACCGCTGCCGGCTTTGGCTACAAGATGGTCTACCTGGACCCTGGTCTGGTGCAGCAAGCACTGGGCGGCAAGGCCCTGCCGTTTCTGGCCAACCCGGTGGTGGATTTGCCGCCGGCGCTGGTGGCGGGGCAGGGCATGGGTATCTGGGACAACATGGATGCCGACCTGGACAGTCTGCAGGCTGTGGACCTGGTGGATGCGGTCACGCAGTTGCTGAGCAGCGGCGCGTCCACTGTCCGTCATTCTCCGGCGCTGGCGTGGGACGCCGTGGCGCGCGTGCGCGACCAGATTGCCGCCGACCCGACCGTGCGCGTACCCATGGAACAACTGGAGCGCCTGTCGGGCTTGGACCGCTGGACGCTGGCCCGGCAATTCCGCCTGCTGTTTGGCACCAGTCCCAGCCGCTACCGCACACTGCGGCAGGTGGACCGCGCGCGCCGCCTGCTGCTGCAAGGCCAGCCGCTGGCGCAGGCCGCCATGGACGCCGGCTTTGCCGACCAAAGCCATCTGTCGCGCCAGTTCAAAAGCGCCTATGGCACTGCGCCGGGGCGCTGGCTGGCGGCGCTCAGGCCGGCGTAGCCGTACGTTGTTCGATGGCCTGCACCACGGCGGCCATGTCGCTGCGGCCCAGGCCCAGGTTTTCGGTCTCGGTGAAGAGCGACAGGCACACGTCCAGCAGGGGTGAGGCCAGTTGCGCCTGGCGTGCGGCGTCGGCGATCAGCCGGTTGTTCATCAGCACGTCGGAGATGGCAGCTTGCACCGAGAAATCGCGCTCCACCAGCTTGGGTAGCTTCATGCGCGACACGCTGCTGGCCATGGGCCCGGCATCCAGCACAGCCTGGAACTGCGCCATGTCCACGCCCTGCGCGCGGGCGAAGTGGGCGGCCTCGGCCAGGCCGGTCACCATCGTGATCAGGAAGAGGTTGACCGACAGCTTCATCAGCAGCGCGCTGGGCACGGCGCCGCAGGCAAAGGATTCGCGGCACATGGGGGCGATCAGGTGGCGCACCTCGGCAACGTCAGCCGTATCACCGGCCACCATGGCGACCAGTTGCCCCGCCTCGGCGGGCACGCGCGAGCCTGACACCGGCGCCTCCACATAGCGCCCGCCGGCGGCGCGGATGCTGGCACCCAGCCCGCGCGAGTAGGTGGGCGACGTGGTGCCCATGTGGACGATGGTGTGGCCTGCCACCCGGCGCTCAAAGTCGGTTGCCGTGCCCCGGCCCAGCACGCCATCGATGGCGGCCTCGTTGGCCAGCATCAGGATGACGAGGCGGCTGTTGGCAAACACCGCCTCCGCGCTGGTGGCCACGGTGGCGCCGGCCGCCTGCAGCGCGGCGTAGTGGCCGGGCGAGCGACTCCATACCCGCAGCGCCGTGCCGGCTTTGGCCAGGTTCAGCGCCATGGGCAGGCCCATGACGCCCAGGCCTATGAATCCGATGTCTTCCATGTCTTGCATCTCCAGGGGTGTTGCTTCTGTTGCCACTGTGCACCTGGTCGCTGCGATTGTCTTGAAGCTTTGTGCAGCGGCAGATGTGTTTTTTGATGCTATGAAAATAATAGCTATATGTGAATATTCGACGAGGGCTACAGCCGAATTCTTCTTTGAACTGCCTTTTGGTGGCCTCAATAAACCCAAAATAGGGTTTTTAAATCCATTTGAAGGCGTCTAGGCGCTGGGAAGCGCGGACCGCCCATGTTCTGGCGACGGCCATAGGCCGCGGGGCCGCAGCAGCATGACGACGATCATGGCCAGCGCGATGAACTGCTGGCGCATGATGCCCGCGTCGAGCCGGCCATCGGTCATCGCCTGCAGCGGGCCGACGACGTAGCGCAGCATCTCGGGCAGCACGGTCAGCAGCACGGCACCCAGGACCACGCCCGGAATGTGGCCCATGCCGCCCAGCACCACCATGGCCACTACCAGCACCGACTCCTGCAGGCTGAAGGCCTCGGGCGACACAAAGCCCTGGAAGACGCCAAACAAGACGCCGGATACCCCACCCAGGCTGGCGCCTATGCCAAAGGCCAGCAGCTTCAGGTTGCGCGTGTTGATGCCCATGGCTTCGGCGGCGGTGGCGTCGTCCCGCATCGCCATCCACGCCCGGCCGATGCGCGAGTCTTGCAGGCAGTAGCAGAAGGCCACGGCCAAGAGCGTCAGCACCAGGAACAGGTAGTAGTACAGCGTGACCGAGGCGACTTCATAGCCGCCTATGACCAGGCGTGTGCCCAGGTCCAGGCCGCCAATGTGGATGGAGCCGATAGGGCCCAAACCCTTGGCCCCGTTGGTGATGTTGACCGGGTGGCCCAGGTTGTTGATGGCGATGCGCACGATTTCGCCGAAGCTCAGCGTCACGATGGCCAGGTAGTCACCGCGCAGCTTCAGCGTGGGCGCACCCAGCAGCATGCCGAAGACGGCCGCCAGCAGGGCACCCAGCGGCAGGGTCATCCACCAGGGCGCATCCAGGCCGTTGGGAAAGAGTGCGGCGATCCACGCGAAGTTTTCGGTCAGGTGCGACGAGGTGAGCAGGGCGACCAGGTAGGCACCTATGGCGTAGAAGGCCACGTAGCCCAGGTCCAGCAGGCCGGCATAACCCACGACCACGTTCAGGCCCAGTGCCAGCATCACGTACAGCAGTGCGGTGTCCGCCATGCGGACCCAGTTGGTGCCAAAGCTTTGCAAGACGAGCGGCAGCACCAGTAGCGCGGCCAGCAGGGCAAGGATTTGGGTGGGTTTGGCGTGGGCGTGCATGGTGGGGTCGCTGTGGGGGTTTGCAGTTTATGCTTGCCGTAATCGCTGTTTGAATGGCAAAAAATCCATTCATAACGGAGCAATATTCCGTAATCAACGCAAAGGACTCTTTCTGCTATGGACAAACTGAGCGGCCTGCTGGCCTTCGTGAAAGTGGCCGATCTGGGCAGCTTCGTCGCGGCCGGGCGGGCGCTGGAGATATCGGCGTCGGCGGTTGGCAAAAGTGTTGTGCGCCTGGAGCAAGAGGTGGGGGTGCGGCTCCTGCAGCGCAGCACGCGCCGCATCCAGTTGACGGAAGAGGGCCGCCTGTTCCACGAGCGCTGCCGCGCCATCCTGGACGATCTGGACGATGCCCAGGCCATGCTCTCCCAGGCCAGCGAGACGCCGCGCGGCAAGCTGCGTGTGAGCGCGCCGCTGATCGGCTACAAATTCTTGATGCCGGTGGTTCCCGACTTTCTGGCACGGCACCCTGCAGTGGAGCTGGACATCAACTTCAGTGACCGGGCTATCGACCTGATTGCCGACGGGGTGGATGTGGCCATACGCAGCGGCGACTTGCCCGACTCACGCCTGGTCTCGCGGCCCTTGAACCACTTTCGCCTGTTGCTGTGCGCGTCGCCTGCCTATCTGGCGCGCCAGGGCACGCCCTCAGCCGTGCGGGATCTGGAGCGGCATGCCACGGTCCGCTTTCGCCACCCCGATACGGGCAAGGTGCTGGATTGGCCCATGCTGCAAAACATCGGCGTTGCGCCGCCCCGGCTGCGGACCGTGCTGGCCTGCAACAACATGGAAGCGGTGCTGGACGCCACGCTGCGGGGCCTGGGCATCGCCTGCGTGCCGGATTTTCTGGTCGCGCCCCTGCTGGCGGACAAGCAGTTGCAGCCGGTGTTGGAAGAGCAACTCAGTGCAGGGGGGCAGTTCAGGGCGCTGTGGCCATCGAGCCGGCATTTGTCACCCAAGGTGCGGGTGTTTGTGGACTACCTGGGCGAACGCCTGGGGTCTGCGCCTGTGCAGGGCTTTACGCCCCGCTGAGCGCCATGGCCAGCAGTGTGTCGTGGTCAAACGCCAGACACTGTGGGCGGCGCGACAGAGGCACAAAGAAGGCGCGGGATGTGTCGGTGCCAGCGACCAGCGTCGTGGTGCTGCGGTGCTCAGGCGCGTGGATGCGCACGCGGAACAGGTGGGAGCGCACCCAGCGCTCGGCGGTGTCACGCGGGTCGCGGCCGTTGCCCTCTACGGTGCCGATCGCTTGCAAGGCCTCTGGCGCGATGCGCAGGCCGGTCTCCTCGGTCAGCTCGCGCACGGCGGCGGCTGGCAGAGATTCACCCGGCAGCACAAAGCCGCCGGGCAGCGCGAAGCGGCCGTTCTCCGCCGGGGCGTCATCGTGGCGGCGCACCAGCAGCAGCTCGGGCTCTGCCTGCCCGGGTGCTCCGTCTCGCAGCACCACGATATCGACCGCGTCGTTGGCACCAGCGTGGAACAGTTGCTCGCGGCGCGGGCCGGCACGCAGCCACTGCAGCACCTGCTGTGCGGCCTGTTCGGGCGGGTGCAGTGCGACGCTGTGGGCGGCGTCCATCTGCGCGGCGCGGGCAGCGGCGCCCGGCAGGTCGGCCAGCAGGCAGTAGTGCAGGCCCAGGTTGCGGGCGGCCTGGATTTCATCGCCGACGATGACGCCACCGCCGACGAACAGCGCCAAGCCACGGCACTCCTGCACCAGGGCGTACAGCGGGGCGGCCTTGTCGTACAACGTTTGCGATACCACATGTAGGCCGGCCAAACCGTGCGCGTCCAGGCTCTCCAGCGGCACGTTGGCGCTGACCAGGGCGATGACTTCGGCGCGCGGTGCCGGCATGGCCTGGGCACAGCGGTGCAGCAGGCCCTCCACGCCGTCGCGCGTGCCGCCGGTCAGGATGGTGCCGCCCAGTTGGGCCACTCCGGCCAGCAGGATTTGGAAGAAGGCTTGCAGGCGCTCGGTGTCGTTTGTGCTGAATTGGGCATAGCTATTGCGCCAGGCGCCGGCGAGGTTCAGCACGGGTCTGCGGGCCAGGTGGGCGCGCAGCCCAGCGGCGTCGAACAGGGGAATGGCCAGGGCCTGCAGATGGGCGTGCAATGCGGCCTGGGCGGCTGCCTGCTGAGCGCGTTTGTGGGCGGCTACGGCCTCGGTGTAGTGCAGGGGCGCGGTGGGTGCGGGCACCACAAAGTAGGCCCACTCCGGCAGTGCGGCTTGCTCGGCGCGTTTGCGGGCCAACAGGCGCTGCTCGGTGGCCGCGATGCGGACTATGGCGGCCTCATCGATGCCGGTGGCGCGGGCGGCTTGGGCCTCGTCTTGCACATGGGTGCGGTACAGGCCTTGCCCATCGGTGCCCAGCACCACGTCCACGCCCGCGTCCAATACACGGCGCAGCGGCACGTCAAAGGTGGTGCGGATATTGTTGAGGGCCAGGTTGCTGGTCAGATTGAATTCAAAGACCGCACGGCCACCGGTGGGGTGCAGGGCCGAGGACAGGGCGGCCACGTCGGCCAAGACGGCATCGTCCACGCCATAGAGGCCATGGCCTATGCGCAGCTCCAGGCCATGGTCTTGCACCCAGGGGCGTAGCGCGGTTACGGCCTCGCGCACGTTCTCGGCAAACGCTGGGTTCTCGCCCGCATGCACCCGCACCACCCAGCCTGCACGCCGGGCTGCCAGTGCGGCGGCCGCCTGCAGCTGGGGCAGGAAGGCGCGCGTGGAATTGGTTTCATGGCCCATGAAGTCCACACCCACAATCGCGCGGCTGCCCAGGCAGGCGTCCACGCGGCGCAGCACGTCCAGGTCCCACTCCAGATCGTCGTGGCGCGACAGCGCAACCAGGAAGCGGATGCCCACACCCCAGCGGGCTTCAATGGCCGGTAGCGCGGTGTGTGCCTGGCTGAGCTGGGCCGGCTCCAGGACGCTGGACAGGGACAACTCGGTGTAGGTGACGCCCGCCTCGGCGGCACGCTGGGCAATGCGCCACAGCTGCGGCGTGAACAGTGCCGGATGCCGCGTCAACGGCGCACGCAGGGCGTAGAGGCGTTCCATGTCCAGGAAGGTGACCTGGCGGTCCAGCGGGATATCCAGTGCGCAGGCCAGGCGGTCGCGTGCGGTGGCTTGCAGTTGGGTCAGCGGCAGGTCGCTTTCACAGAAGATGCCGGCCTGTGCCAAGGTGCCCTGCGGGATTACCGCATCGATGGCCAGGCCTAGTTCGACCAGATCGTGGCCGGACAGGCAACCTGCGAAGTGGCTGTGCAGGTCGGTGCGTAGTCGGCGGAGTGCGTCCGCCTCCGCGCCCAGGGGCATGTGCAGCGGCCCCCCGGCCAAGGGCACGCCGTTCTCGGCGAGGAAGCGAGCGCCAAAGGCGGTCAAGGGGCGGTGGTCGTGCACCAAGCCCTGTTCGCAGATTCGGGCCACCACGCAGTCGCCCACGCAGATCTCAAGCGTGGCGCCATCACGCCGCTGATGGGCATGCTGGTTCAGCGCGGCGTCCAGGCGGCTGCGCGCGTCACCACCGGGTTGCGCGTCGGCATCCCACTCCACGCGCAAGGGCTGCTGGCCGCTGGGGTCCACGATGGCGCAGAAGGCATTGCCTGGCACCAGGCCTATGCGAACGAGTGAGGGGTTTGTCATAGAACGTGGGTCGCATCGTAGTCCTCTTTGGGGTGTTTAAGGGGTGTGAAAATAGTTAATTGCAAAATGCAATTAACTAGGCTACAATCCCTTTCAAGGACGCAAACCGAACATGTAAGCGAACAAGTGCTACCGTTCGGCCAGCGTCGTTGAATCGCCAACCGTTTTCAGGAGTTGAAAATGACCGCCAAGCCAGAGTCGTTCCAGCCAGTGATACACAGTTTGCTGGAGACCGACCTCTACAAGTTCACGATGCAGCAGCCCATGCTGCACTCCATGCCGACCAACCAGGCCGAGTACCGCTTTGTGTGCCGCAATGCGCCGGCCTTTCCGCTGGCCGAACTGGCTGCCGATGTGAACGCCCAACTGGATGCGCTGTGCGCCTTGCGATTCACCGATGACGAACTGGCCTACCTGGGCGCGCTGCGCTACATCTCGTCGGACTACATCGACTTTCTGCGGCTGTTCCAGTTCCAACGCCGCTTCATCACCGTCAGCACGCAGGGCGATACGCTGCTGGTCGTGGCCAAGGGCCCGCAGGTGCATGTGATGGGCTTTGAGATCTATGTGCTGGCCATCATCAACGAACTGTACTTCCGCCGCATGGCCCAGGGCGCACAACGGGAGGCCGCGTTGGCGGAGGGCCGCGCGCGCTTGCAGGCCAAGATCGCTTTGCTGCGCGACTACGCCATCAGCAGCCCGGCGCGACGCCATCCGTTCGAGTTCTTTGATTTTGGCGTGCGCAGGCGCTTCAGTGGCGCCTGGCAAGAAGAAGTTGCCACCACCCTGGCGCGCGAGGTGCCGCAGTTCTTCAAGGGCACATCCAATGTCTACCTGGCCAAGAAGCTGGGCTTGGTCCCCATTGGCACCATGGCGCATGAATACTTGCAGACCTTCCAGGCCACGGGCGTGCAACTCAGGGGCTTTCAAAAGGCGGCGCTGGAGTCGTGGGTGCAGGAGTACCGCGGTGACCTGGGTGTGGCGCTGACGGATGTGGTGGGCATGGATGCCTTCTTGGCCGACTTTGACCTCTATTTCGCCAAGCTGTTCGACGGCCTGCGCCACGACAGCGGCGACCCGGTCGTGTGGGGCGAAAAGGCCCTGGCCCACTATGCCAAGTTGCGGTTGGATGCACACGCCAAGCGTCTGGTGTTTTCCGACGGGCTGGATGTTCCGACCGCGCTGCTGCTGCACCGCCACTTTGGTGACCGGGTGCAGACGGGCTTTGGCATCGGCACCAACCTGAGCAACGATACGGGGCTCAAACCCTTGAACATTGTCATGAAGCTGGTCAACTGCAATGGCCAACCTACGGCCAAGCTGTCAGATGCGCCGGGCAAGACGCTGTGCGATGACCAGACCTTTCTGGCCTACCTGCGCCAGGTCTTCAACAAGAACGACTGATAGAGGGGAGAGCTGTCCATGTTGCGCATCACCAGTGCCCAGATCAATCCCACCATCGGCGACATCACTGGCAATATTGCCTTGATGCTGCGTGCCGCGCGCCAGGCGCGCGATGCGCAGGCCGATTTGGTGGTCTTCCCCGAGATGAGCTTGACCGCCTATTACCCGGGCGACCTGTTGGATGATGCGGGCTTTCAGGCCCGCGTGGAAGAGGGCTTAGCCCAATTGCAGGCGGCCACGCGTGAGACGCCCAAGCTGCTGTGGGTGGTGGGTGCACCGGTGCGCCGCGCCGGTATTGGCAAGGCCTTTCACAATGCTCTGCTGGTGCTGAAGAATGGTGAGGTGGTGTTGCAATACGCCAAGCAGTTGCTGCCCACCTACAACATCTTCGACGAGCGTCGCCACTTCGAGCCCGGCCCCGATGTAGCCCGTGTGCTGCGCGTGGGCGATGTGCAGATTGGGCTGATGATTTGCGAGGATGGCTGGAACGACGAGGGCCGGGACTACCTCGTCAACCCATTCCAGCGCCTGGCCGATGCAGCGCCCGACGTGGTGGTCTCCATCAACGCCAGCCCCAGCAATGTGGGCAAGCGCGAGCAACGCCACACGGTATTTGGCTCGGCCTGCGCCCGGCACAAGCTGCCGCTGCTGTATGTGAACCAGGTCGGTGGCCACGACCAATTGGTGTACGACGGTGCGTCGTTCGCCGTAGATGCCAATGGCATGGTGGTGTATGAAGCCCATCGCTTTGTGGAAGACGTGACCACGCTCCGTTTTGATCCGGTTACGCAGACCTTCGCGCAGGGCGATGGAGCCGCCTTGCCTACCGTATCCAAGGAGGGTTTGGAAACCCTGGAGTTCTACCGCCAGCAGATCGTGCTGGGGTTGAAGGACTATGCGCGGCGCTGTGGCTTTACGCAGGCGGTGGTGGGTTCGTCGGGCGGCATCGACTCGGCATTGACACTGGCACTGGCGGTGGAGGCGCTGGGCGCGGAGAACGTGGTGGGCATCACGATGCCATCCAAATTCTCCAGTGAGGGCAGCGTGTCGGATTCAGCCGTGCTGTGCCGCAACCTGGGCATTCGCCTGATCGAGCACCCCATCAAGGCCATTGTCTCGGCGTTTGAATCCGGTTATGCGACGGCGTTTGGCGAGGACTTGCAAGGCCTGCCGTTGGAGAACCTGCAGGCCCGCGTGCGCGGCACCACGCTGATGGAGTTTTCCAACCGCTTCGGTCACCTGCTACTGACCACGGGCAACAAGAGCGAGGTGTCGGTGGGCTATTGCACGCTGTATGGCGACACCAATGGCGGGCTGGGATTGATTGGCGATTTGTACAAGACTGAAATCTTTGCGCTGTGCCGCCACATCAATGCCACGGCTGGCCGCGAGCTGATTCCTGCGGCCATCATCGACAAGCCGCCATCGGCCGAACTGGCGCCCGGGCAAAAAGATACGGACAGCCTGCCGCCGTATGAGGTGCTGGATGAAATTTTGAAGATACTGATCGAGGGTGAGCGCCTGCCGCTGTGGGAGCGCGCCCATGCAGAAGTGCAAGTGGCGCAGCTGCATGCCACGCCGGAGGGCAATGCGTTGATCACCCGCATCCAGAAGATGATTGCCCGCAATGAGTACAAACGGCGGCAGGCGCCGCCAGTGCTGCGGGTACGCGGCAGGGCCTTTGGCAGTGGCCGCCAAGTGCCGATTGCCGCGGTCCAGTACGCTTGAGACTTTGAACCATCGATAGGCACATGACCATGCAAGACACATCCTCCACCGCCGTCATCGTTGGCCGCTGGCAACTCTTCCATAAGGGCCATGAAACACTGTTGCAGGCTGCGTTGGCTGCCGCAGAGCAAGTCATCGTGGTGATCGGGTCGGCCTTCCGCGCGCGGGATGTGCGCAACCCCTTCAACTGGGAGGAACGTCAGGCTATGGTGCAGGCCACGCTGTCCGAGGCGGATGCAGGCCGTGTGAAGTTTCTGCCGGTGCGGGACTACTACGACGATGACCGCTGGAATGCAGCGGTGCGCGAAGGTGTGCAACAGCTCACGGGTGGCAAGGGTCGGGTCAGCCTGATCGGCTTCAAGAAGGACCACACTAGCTACTACCTGGACCATTTCCCCAGTTGGGATTGGCAATCGGTGGAGCAGGTGCATGACATCGACGCCACGGCCCTGCGCAATGTGTTCTTTGAAGGGACAGACCCAGACGCGCGCTTGGCCGTGCTGCGCCCCCATGTCAGTGCGTCCGTGCTGGCCTATTTGCAGGCCTGGGCCCGCTTACCGGTCTATGCCCAGAGGGCGGTGGAGCAGGCCACGGTGGTGCAGTACCGCAAGCGGTGGTCGGCCGATGTCTACCTGACGGCCGATGCCGTATTGGTGGCTAACCGCCACGTGCTGCTGGTGCGCCGGGGCGGTGATGTGGGCAATGGGCTGTGGGCCTTGCCGGGTGGCTTTGTGGAGAAAGACGAACGCTTCTACACCGCGGCCCTGCGCGAACTGCATGAGGAAACGGGCTTCAAGACGCTGGACTCCACGATGCGCCAAGCCTTGAAGGCCAGCCAGGTCTTTGACCACCCGCTGCGCAGCCCACGCGGACGGTTGATCACCCATGCCTTCCACTTTGATCTGGGCGCCATCCGGCTGCCGGAGATCCACGGTGCGGACGATGCCCAGGAGGCCAAGTGGGTGCCGCTGGATGAACTCCCCGGCCTGGAAGACAAGCTATTTGAAGACCACGCGGCGATTCTGGACCGGTTCGTGGGGGTCTACCGCTAATGGGGCTAGTGGTCAGACCATTCGTTTAGCGGGTGGGTTCTTGTGCCGCGTGGCCGCCGGGGCGGTAGTGGTCCATGACGGTGTCCAGCGTGGTGTTGGTGATGGCCGGGTTGGCTTTTTGCAGGCAGGCCAGCAGCACGGCCTTGTTGTCGTGGACGCGGTTTGCGGTGGGGTTGTGGCCCGCCGGGCTAGGCGAGACGCCGGCAAAGCACTGCCTAAATTGTTTCGGCTGCACATT
The DNA here is from genome assembly GCF_059418585.1 of Rhodoferax sp. GW821-FHT07G04. Lineage (NCBI taxonomy): Bacteria > Pseudomonadati > Pseudomonadota > Betaproteobacteria > Burkholderiales > Comamonadaceae > Rhodoferax > Rhodoferax sp. GW821-FHT07G04. The sequence goes on along the minus strand of NZ_JBWKQD010000002.1, from coordinate 604,627 downwards.
CAGATCGCGGCTGATCTCTGTGACGGGGCGCTTTGGGTCATCGCGCAGCACTGCGGGCTGTGCAGAGGCAACAGTGGGCAAAACCAGGGCAAGCATTGCGAGGACTGGCGGATGGAGGGTGGTGCTCATAGCGGGTTCGGTGCTGGGCGTAATGGGTGACCGCTGAAGTTTGGCCAGAAATTGTGGAGAAAGTATGTGTACCAGACGCACTTGGCCTTTATCCCGCCGCTGCCGCAATCACAGTTTGCACCAATATGGTGCAAATTGGAGGGCTGAGTATTGGCATCCAAACTTTTTTCAACATTTTTTAGAAATAGGCCTAAATAACCCTCTAAATCTGCCGTTAAGAAACATACGTCTACGAAGAAAAGTAAGTGAGGGGCCCAAAGCCTTAACCAAAATGCAGTTGCCAACCATCGATCGAACCCCCAATCTGCGGCCTAGCGGCGCAGATGTGGCTTCGGCTGGGGCAAACAGGGTGATACCGGTTGCCCCGGTCAACCCGGCGGTGAGTGCACACCCCTCCTTGCAGCCGGTGCCCAGCGTCGTAGACATGGTGAATCCGGCGCTGAAGACAACCGAAGGCGAGCCCGTTTACACCAGTGTGTCGGATCCCGGCAGGCATGGCTCTGAAGCCGCTACAGCACCCAAGGACTGGACCATCCACCGGCCCGCTCCGGAAAAGGTGGAGGACCCGCCACCCAAACCCATGTACAAGGTGCTGATGGAACACATCCAGCACCTGTGGACGGCCAGTGCCAGCGCCGTGCAATTGGACCAGGTGCATGACCAAGTGACCCAGCCGGTGCCCGCCACCGCGACGGATGCCCCGGGTGACTTTGCCAAGGCCGTGCTGGTCTACGACCACAACACCATCAAAAAGAACGAGCGCATTTGACGCGGCTGGGCTACGGCCCGGCGGCGCCGTGTTTTAAGATCGGGGCCATGCACACCAGCGCCCTTGTTCTCTTTTCTGGCGGCCAGGACTCCACGACCTGTCTGGCCCACGCCCTGCAACGCTACGAACGGGTTGAAACCATTGGTTTTGACTACCGCCAACGCCATAGCGTGGAGCTGGAAGCGCGTCTCGTGGTGCTGCGCGAAATACGGGCTCAGTTCCCGCAGTGGGCTCACAAGCTAGGCGAAGACCATATGCTGGATCTGGCCGTGCTGGGCGCAGTCAGCGAAACATCGCTGACACGTGATACCGCATTCCAGATGGAAAGCACCGGCCTGCCCAATACCTTTGTGCCGGGGCGCAACCTGCTGTTCATGACGCTGGCGGCGGCGGTGGCCTACCGGCGTGATCTGCCAGTCATCGTCACCGGTGTGTGCGAGACCGATTTCTCCGGCTACCCCGATTGCCGTGACGACACGATGAAGGCCATGCAATTGGCGCTGTCGCTGGGCATGGACAAGCGGTTTTTGATCGAAACACCGCTGATGTGGATTGATAAGGCCGCGACCTGGGCACTGACCCACCAACTGGGTGGACAGGCCCTGGTTGACTTGGTGGTGGAGCACACCCACACCTGCTACCTGGGTGACCGCGAGCACCGCCACGCCTGGGGCTATGGCTGTGGCGAATGCCCGGCCTGCCAATTGCGGGCCAAGGGCTTCGCCGGCTTTGTGGCGTTGACCGCCAAAGGCTGATCTGAAAAGGCCCTAGGCCTGCATCAAACCGTCCAGCGATTTATCCCAGCCAAAGCCGGGGAAAAGTTTGTCCAATTCGGCCGCGCTGAGGCCTTGGTTGGCACGCAGCACCTGGGCGAAAACCGCGCGGAAGTCATGGCGCACCGGCAGGTCGCGGCCCTCATGCAGATTGCCTTGGGCCAGCCCATCCCAGGCACCATGCCAGCGTCCACCTTTGACTTTGTTGCCCATGATCCACAGCGCATTGCCGTGGCCGTGGTCGGTGCCGCGGGTGCCGTTTTCCGCGGTGGTGCGGCCAAACTCGCTGCAGACCATGACCAGATCATTGGGTTGGGAGAAGTCGCGGCGCAATTGCACCAGGCTGGCAGCCAGATTGCCCAGGTTGTTGGCCAGGGCGCCGGTGACATTACCCTGGTTGGCGTGCGTGTCCCAACCACCAGCCGACAAAAAGCCCAGGCGCAGGCGCTTGTTCTGGCGCATCAGAGTGCCCAGGTGCTGCGCGTCCAATAGCAAGCCCTGGGCGGGGCCTGCCCCATTGTTGGCCGCCAGCATCTGTGCGCTGTCCATGGCATGGCCATCGGCATCCATGCTCAGCGTCGTAGCGGTTTGCGTGCGGCTGTCCGCGCCGGCGCGGAAGCTGCGCGACAACGCGTCGTCGCCCGCATACAGGTGCAGCACGGCATCGCGCGTGCGCTGATCGCCCAAGGCACCTTGGCGGGTTGCGGCTTGCCCTTTGGGCACCAGTTGTACGGCCGCGCCGCCGGACAATATCAGCGGGTTGGCCTCACCAACGCCCACTGCCATGGCATTCGTGCGTGGCACATTGGCTGTGGTGAGGTTGGGCCGCGTGTCGCTCTGCAAGCCTGCGAGGGTGTTCATCCAGCCATCGGCGTGGCTGCTCCTGCCGGGGATGCCGGTTTCCCAGTGGTGCTGGGCATCGAAATGGGAGCGTGTTGCATCGGGTGAGCCGGCAGCAGGCACCACGCCCAGTACGCCCTGTTGCCATAGCGGTAGCAGGGCTGCCATGGCAGGGTGCAGGCCGAATTGCTTGTCCAATGCCAGCGCGGTTTGGTTGCCACCATCGGGTTTGGGAATCGCAATGCTGGGGCGCAGCGCGTAGTAGTTGGGGTCGCCATGCGGCACCAAGGCGGACAGGCCATCGTAGGCGCCGCGCAAGAACACCAGCACCAGACGGCCGCCGCTGTTGTGTTTTTCGTTGCCTTGAGCCCATGCGCCGTGTGTGGCCCAGGCGGCGCAGGTGCCAGTCGCTGCCTGCAAAAACAGGCGGCGCGATGGGGCTGGGTTGGATGCGGGCCGTGTGGTGTTGCGGGTGGACATAGTGTTGGGCCTTTCACTTGTACATGAAGTCGGGGCTGGCCAGTACCAGCCCCGGGCGCAGACCTGGGGCCTCTTTGGCGACGGCATCGCGCGTGGCGGCGCTGAGGTAGGGCGTCAAAAAATCCAGGTCCGGTGCCTTGCGTGCGATTCCCAGGGCGTAGTCGGCGCGGCGGGTCAGTGCTTCGGGCACCAGCCAGGTGGCGGCATCGAACTTGTAGCCGTCCGGTGTCTGCCAGCCGTGTACGGGTTGACCGGCATTCGACAGAAAGCCCAGCGTCAGCACGATGTTGCGTCGATAAGACTCTTCGCCTATATGCTCCTGGGCAGCGCCTTGGGTCGCGGTGAGAGCTGAGCAGGCATAGTCCATCGGTGTCTTGAATAGGCGGTTTTCTGCCAACCAGAAGTCAGGGGAATCCAGCAGCGTGCGCATGACGGTGCGAAGATCGCCTTGGCTGGCGGTGAAACTGCGGCTGAGGCGCTGCACCAGCTCGGGTGACGGTTGATCACTGATAAAAAACTGGGCCAGTCGCAGACTGATGCGCTTGGCCGTGGATGGATGGCGCGCCAGCATGCGGATGGCGTCTTCGCCCTCGAGCACGCCACTGCGCGCCCCAGTTGTAGGAAAGCGCTGACCCAGCACCTGTTTGCTGTTGCGATCATGGAGGCGGGGTGCAAAACGAAAGCCCGAGGCGTCATCGCGTGCAACCGTCCAACCCGTGAGCACGCGGGCCAGTTCGCGCACATCGGTCTGGCTGTAACCACCGTCTACCCCCAGCGTATGCAACTCCATGAGTTCACGGGCGTAGTTTTCGTTGAGGCCGCGGGATTTGCCTTGCGGCCCCTGCGTGCCATCGGCCACGCTCTGGGCCTGGTCCAGATAAAGGAGCATGGCGGGGTGGCGGGCGCTGGCCAGCAGCAGGTCTTCAAACCGGCCCAGGGCATGGCGCCGCGCCACGTTGACGACGTAATGGCCGGTGAAGGGGCGCACGGCACCCTTGCCGCTGTAGACGTTGAAGTGGTTGAACCAGAACTCCGTCATGCGTGCCAGCAGTGGACTCTCCTGCTCCGGTTGGCTGCAACTGCTGAGCCGCCAAGCGGCCGCCTGCTGCATCAGCAAACGGCTGAAGTGCTCGACATCCCGAGGCTCGGAAAAGTCCATGCGCCTGGCCTGCATGGGTTCTTCGGCATTTTGTGCTTTGGCGCGGTTCTTGGCCCGCGATTCGCGCTCGTTGCGAAAGCCCTCGTAGATGCGTTGCAACGGCGCATTGAAATCGGCCAACTCGGGGGCAATGCGGGGCGCCTGCTGGCTGGCGGCGAAGGCGGCGTCCACTTGCTGCAGCGCCCAAGTACGCGCATTGGGGGCGACTTGAACAGCTTGCACCAGCGCGGCACTGGGACCATATCCCACACGGCTCATGGCCCGCCAGGCCTGGGCTTGGGGCGTAAGCTCGGATGGTGCTGTCGGGCGAGTGGCATTTTGCGCAAATGCCAGGTTGAAGCCCAGGCTGGTTGAAGTTATCAGTGTGTGCAACAACAGCTTGCGGCGGGACAGAGACGGCGTAGCGGCAGAGGTGTTGTGGGTCATCATGGGCTTGTCCTTCCGTCGTGTCGTCAAACGTTATGGCCTAACGCGATTACACGCCGGGCAGACGACCGCTGGTGCAGCCTTTACAAAGGTTTACCCCCGCTTTAGCCCGTCGCTACAGCCGGCGCCGGGAACGCCCGCTAACCGTTGCGTACGCCGCTGACAACATGGCCCGATGGCACGTGCCGCGCTGCCGATTCGATGTGGCCGGTCTGGTCGTCAAAGAAGAAATCAGGCTCGAATTCACGCAGGAATTCGCCCTTGTCCAGGCCGCCCAGGAACATGGCCTCGTCCACGTCGATGTTCCAGTTCATCAGCGTGAGGATGGCACGCTCATGTGCTGGTGCACTGCGCGCGGTGACCAAGGCGGTACGGATTCGCATGTGCGGAATGTTGGCCTGCTGCATGCGGTGCAGTGCCACCAGCAGGGGCTTGAAGGGGCCATCGGGCAGGGGCTGGGCCACGTGTTCCTGCTCGTGCTGCTGGAAGGCAGAGAGGCCGCCGCTTTGGTAGACCTGCTCAGCCTCGTCGCTGAACAGCACGGCGTCACCGTCAAAGGCAATGCGCACTTCGGTGGGGTGCGCGTCACTGGCATGGGCGCTGTGCGGGTACACCTGAGCCGCCGGTACGCCAGCGGCCAACGCCGCACGAACATCGCTGAGGTGGGTGCTCAAAAACAAATTGGCATGCAGGGGCTTGAGGTAGCGCCAGGGTGATTCACCCCGCGTGAAATTGCCGCGCTGGATGGACAGACCGTAGTGTTGGGCGGAGCGAAACACCCGCATGCCGCTGACCGGGTCGTTGCGCGAGAGGATGACCACCTCCACACGCTGCGAAGGGGTTTCGTTGAAGGCCAGCAGCTTCTGCACCAGCGAGAATGCCACGCCGGGCTTGGCCGGCACATTCAGGCGCTGGCGCTGCAGCTCCATGTAGGCGCGGTCGTCGTTCTCTTCGAAGACCTGGTTTTCTTCTTCGAAGTCGAACAGGGCGCGGCTGGATATCGCCACCACCAATTTACCGTCCAGAGAAATGCCCATGTCAGCTCTGCAAAAACATGCGGTACACCGGGTTGTCGGTCTCTTCCACGTAGGGGTAGTCCAGGGTCTGCAGGAACTTGGCAAAGGCCTTGTCATCGGCCTTGGGCACTTGCAGCCCGACCAGGATGCGGCCATAGTCCGCGCCTTGGTTGCGGTAGTGGAACAGGCTGATGTTCCAGCCGGGGCGCATCAGGCTCAGGAACTTCATCAGGGCACCGGGCCGCTCGGGAAACACAAAGCGCAAGAGGCGTTCGTCATGGGCCAGCGCAGAATGGCCGCCCACCATGTGGCGAATATGCTCCTTGGCCAGTTCGTCGTGCGTCAGGTCGAGTGTGGCGAATTGGTGTTTGGTGAAATTCGCGGCAATTTTTTGCGACTCGCCCTTGCCGTGCGTGGTCAGTCCCACGAACACATGGGCCTTGGCCGAGTCACTGATGCGGTAGTTGAACTCGGTCACGTTGCGTGGGCCACCTGGCAACTCACCGATCAGTCCGCAAAAGCGTTTGAAGCTGCCCTGTTCTTCAGGGATGGTGACGGCAAACAAGGCCTCGCGTTCCTCGCCCACTTCGGCCCGCTCGGCGACAAAGCGCAGACGATCAAAGTTCATATTGGCGCCGCACAAAATGGCCGCGTACGTTTCGCCTTTGGTCTTGTGCGTAATCACGTATTGTTTGACGGCGGCGACAGCCATGGCACCCGAGGGTTCAACGATGCTGCGGGTGTCAACAAAGATGTCTTTGATGGCCGCACACACCGCGTCGGTATCCACAACGATGAATTCATCGACCAATCCGCGCGTAATGCGAAAGGTCTCTTCGCCGACCAGTTTCACAGCCGTGCCATCGGCAAACAGACCCACGTCGTTCAGCGTCACGCGTTTCTTGGCGTTCACCGATTGCAGCATCGCGTCGGAGTCGCTGGTTTGTACACCGATGACCCTGATGCGCGGATCCACGGCCTTGATGTAATTCGCCACACCGGAAATCAGACCCCCACCACCAATTGCGACAAACACGGCGTCAAGCGCGGGGCGGGCCGTCGTGTCTTGGGTGCTGGCAGCGCCACGCTTGTGCAGCGCCTGCACCTGGCGCAGCAATTCCATCGCGATGGTGCCTTGCCCGGCGATCACATCGGGATCGTCAAAAGGGTGGACAAAGGTCAGCCCCTGCTTTTGCTGCAGGGTCAGCGAATGGGCATAGGCGTCTGAATAGCTGTCGCCATGCAAAACCACCTCGCCGCCAAAGCCGCGCACCGCGTCTACCTTGACCTGGGGCGTTGTCGTGGGCATCACGATGACGGCACGCGTGCCGAGCTTGTGTGCGCTCAGTGCTACGCCCTGGGCATGGTTGCCGGCCGAAGCACAAATAACACCTTTGGACAACTGCGAAGCGCTGAGCTGAGCCATCTTGTTGTAGGCGCCACGCAGCTTGAAGCTGCGAACCGGTTGCTGGTCTTCGCGCTTGAGCAGCACGGTGTTATGCAGGCGCTTGCCCAATTGCTTGGCGGGGTCCAGTGCCGACTCGATGGCGACATCGTAAACGCGGGCAGTCAGGATCTTTCGGAGGTAATCGTCAGGCTTCAGGTGTTTGTGTGTTTTGGTCGTCATGGCGCAGCGGCAAGTGTTGACGCATGATAATCGCCGCCATGCCGCGCATGCGGTTTGCGACGTACGCCAAGGAGTGAGAACATGGAATGCACTGTTAGTTGGACCGGGGGCTCAAACACACGCTCGGCCATGGGTTTTGTGGCCGAAACGGGTAGCGGCCACACGCTGGTTATGGACGGAGCCCCTGATGTTGACAAGCCGGAAAACGGGGGGCAAAACCTGGCGCCCAGGCCTATGGAAACTGTGTTGGCCGGTACAGGCGGTTGTACGGCCTACGACGTCGTACTGATATTGAAGCGCGGCCGCCATGCCGTGAAGGGTTGCAGCGTCAAGCTCTCCGCCGAACGTGCCCAGACCGAGCCCAAGGTGTTCACCAAAATCCACATGCATTTCACCGTGACCGGCAAGGGCGTGCCAGCGGTGGCTGTGGAGAGGGCTGTGGCGCTGAGCCACGAAAAATACTGCTCCGCCAGCATCATGCTGGCCAAGACAGCAGAGATCACGACCAGTTTTGAGGTGCTGGAGGCCTAAGCCGGTGGCCTCAGCGGGCGTTTAAACGTGGTGCGCGACTGTCGTCATGACCTTGGCTGCCGCCCGCATCATGTCTTTGACGGGCTGTGGCAATTCCATCGCCCCGGCGTCTCGGGCGGCCTGGGCGTGGGCCAATTCGTCGTCCCGCATCTGCGCCACTATGGCGCGGGAGGCATGGTCACCCGGCGGCAATTGCTCTAAATGACTTTGCAAGTGAGCGCCAACTTGGACTTCTGTTTCCACTACAAAACCTAGACTGACTTTATCTCCCAGCCGGCCTGCCAATAGCCCCAGACCAAAGGCGCCGGCGTACCACAGCGGATTGAGCAGGGAAGGTCGGGCATCCAACTCGGCCAAACGCTGGGCCGTCCAGGCCAGATGGTCGGTTTCTTCCACACTGGCCTGCGCGAAATGCGCACGCAGCGCCGGATTGCTGGTAGATAGCGCCTGAGCCGTATATAACGCTTGGGCGCACACCTCGCCCACATGGTTAACCCGCATCAATGCAGCGGAGGCGCGGCTTTCCGCGGAATCCAGCTCGGTTGCCTGGTCCGCCAGGGTGGGACAGGCTTGGGCCGCATGGGGTCGGGCGAACAGGGTTCGCAGGGCGGAATCGGCGGCATTTAGCAGCGAATCCATAGGGGGAACTCCGTAAAAAGATCAAGCCGTCAGTCTAGCGCGATTGCGGTGTTGGACAGGGGAAACAAATTGTTGCAACCCTGCAACGGAAGCCCTTGGATTTCGGGTTTTTCCGGCCTTTTTGGGGTCAATGCTTTGCCAAACCGGCATGGGTCTGGTGCAATAGACCCAACTTCCTGAACTAGGAGGTTGGCCCGGGGTTCCGATCCCCTTGGACCTGAGCCCGCTGTTTAACCTTTTTGAGAAACCCGAAATGAAAAAAACCCTCATCGCTTTGGCCGTTCTGGCCGCTTCCAGCGCCTCGATGGCGCAAGTAACTCTGTACGGCGTGGCTGACGTTTCGCTGGGCGCTATCGGCAACGTTCCTGGCGTGAAGAGCGACCTGAACATGAAGACCAACGACCTGCACAACGACGGCAACAGCCGTTGGGGCATCAAGGTTGTTGAAGACCTCGGTGGCGGCCTGAAGGCTACTGCCCAATTCGAACAAAACATCGACTACTCCACCGGTGGTACAACTACTGCTGACGCTCGTTACGCTTACTTGGCTCTGGACGGTGGTTTCGGCCGTATCAAGGCTGGCCGTACTCTGTCTCCTTCCTTCTTCGGCGTTGCTGCTTGGGAACTGACTGGCGCTGCTAACTTCTCCGCAGTGGCTAACCAATTCGGTTTCGCTGGTGCCGGTTCGCGTAACAGCCGTGAATTCAGCTACACCACACCTAACCTGGGTGGTTTCACAGCTCAATTCGGTTACATCACTGAAATCGACGGCATCGAAAACGGTGGCCTGGGCAGCAAGTTCGACATGAACGCTGTGTACTCCGGCGGCCCCTTGGCTGTTGGCCTGTCCTACTGGAAGAACGATAAGGTTGCAGCCGGTGCTTCCACCGACGGCAACTACTCCCTGGGTGCTAGCTACAACTTCGGTTCCTTCGTGTTGGCTGGTAGCTGGCAAGATTCCGCTGGTCCTTCCCAAGGTTGGTCTCTGGGTGCCTCCATCCCAGTTGGCGCTTGGAAGTTCACAGTTGACATCGCTCAAGACACCGGCTTTGACGACACCGACTACCTGGTGTACGCTGGCTACAGCCTGAGCAAGCGCACCACTGTGTACGCTGACTACCGTCGTGACGGTAAGTCCAACAAGCTGCCTTCTGGCGCTGCTGCTGTGAAGTCCGCTGTTGATGCAGACATCTACGGCGTTGGCATCCGCATGAACTTCTAATCTGACGCTGGCTTATGCCAGCTGACGGTTTAAAGTCAAAAACCCCCGCTACGGCAACGTAGCGGGGGTTTTGTCATTTGCGGAGTATTGAGCGCTGAGTAATGGAAGTTAGCGCTATTGCGTCAGGTGTAGCGCTTGCTGCGCAAGTTGCCCTTCATTTCGCGCAACAGGGGTTGCAGCGTGCCACCGCCTATGCGCAAGGCCACACAGGTCGCCAAAATGTCGATGATCATCAGATGCAGCAGGCGGGAGACCATGGGGCTGTATTTGTCAAAGCTCTCCGGGTGGTCGGCACTCAGGTGTATGTGGCCAGCACTGGCCAAGGGCGAGCCACTGGCCGTGATGACAATGGTGGTAGCGCCATTCTTGCGGGCAATATCGCAGGCATCCATCAGGTCGCGTGTGCGGCCCGAGTTGCTGATGACCACGACGCAATCACCCGGCCCCAGCGTGGAAGCGCTCATGACCTGCATGTGGCCATCGCTGAAAGACACGGTGTGTACACCCAGTCGGAAGAATTTGTGCTGCGCATCCTGCGCCACGACGCCGGAGTTGCCGACACCGAAGAACTGGATGCGGTGTTTGCCATCGTAGGCCGCCATCAGGGCCACCACGGCCTTTTCCAGCGCAATGGTGCTGGCTTCATTGCGGTATTTCAAAAAGGCAGCCACCGTGTTGTCGATGACCTTGACCATGACGTCTGAGGTCTTGTCGTCGGTGTCCACACTCCGGTGAATGAAGGGCACGCCTTCGTTGACGGTACCGGCCAACTTGCGCTTGAAATCGGCCAAGCCGTCGTACCCCACGCTGCGGCAGAAGCGCACCACGGTGGGCTTGCTGACGTGGGCACGGTCGGCCAGCATGCTGACGGGTAGTTTCGCAAAGGCACGCGGGTCGGCCAGGCACAGCTTGCCCACGCGCTGTTCCGCTGGCGCCAATGAGGGCAGAGCGGCCTGGATGCGGTCTAGCATGGCAAGCGGCTACCAAGGCGGTAGGCAGAGCTACAAGCGGGGGATTTCATCTCTGTTTAGCTTTCTTCAGACCAGCAATAGCCATCGCGCGCAATCATAGCGCTCGATGCGCTAGGCCCCCAACTACCAGCCGCATACAGGCGCGGACCTTGGGCATCGCTGGCCCAGTGGTTCATGATGGGCTCAACCCAGCGCCAGGCTTCTTCCTGCTCATCGCTGCGCACAAACAGGTTCAGGCGGCCATCAATCACGTCCAGCAGCAGGCGCTCGTAGGCGCCTACCCGCTCGGAACCAAAGCGTTTGTCAAAGTCCAGATCCAGTTGCACGGGCACCAGTGCCTGCGCGGCACCGGCCTTGGCCTGGCGGTTGTTTTGGCCTTGCGCCAACAGGTGCAGCTCCAGCCCGTCCTTAGGCTGCAGGTTGATTACCAAGCTGTTGGCAACACCCACTTGGGAATTGAAAATCGCGTGGGGGGTCGGCCGGAAGTTGACGACGATGTGCGCATCGCGCTCCGCCAGGCGCTTGCCGGTGCGGATATAGAACGGCACACCGGCCCAGCGCCAGTTGGCGATCTCGGTGCGCAGTGCGACAAAGGTCTCGGTATTGCTTTGCGGGTTGACGCCCAACTCTTCGCGGTAGCCCGGCACCTTGGCACCATCGATGCTGCCACTGGAATATTGCCCGCGCACCACATCTTGCACCAACGACTCTTGGGTCCAGGGCTTCAGCGAGCGCAGCACCTTGAGCTTCTCGTCGCGGATGGCATCCGCATGCGAGTTGATGGGCGGCTCCATGCCGATGGCGCACAGCAGTTGCAGCGCATGGTTCTGCACCATGTCGCGCAGCGCGCCGGTGGTCTCGTAGAAGGCGCCACGCTTCTCCACACCCAGCTCTTCGGAGATCGTGATCTGGATATTGGCGATGTGCTCACGGCGCCACAGCGGTTCAAACAGTGCATTGCCGAAACGCAGCGCAAAGAGATTCTGCACCGCGGGCTTGCCCAGGTAGTGGTCGATGCGGAAGACCTGCTTTTCCTCGAAATACTGGCGCACCGTGTGGTTGATGGCGCGGTTGGATGCCAGGTCGTGGCCCAGCGGCTTCTCCAGCACGATGCGGGTGTGCGGCGTGTTCAGCTTGGCAGCGGCCAGTTGCTCGCAAATCGTCGTAAACAGACTGGGCGCAGTGGCCAGGTACATGACCACGGTGTTGGCATTGCGGGCTTGCAGTGTGCTGGCCAGGTTGGCGTAATCCTCGGGCTTGGAGAGGTCCATGCGGACAAACTCCAGCAGGGCCGCAAAACGGGCAAATTCTTCCGCACTGGGGCGTTTCGAGAGATCCACCTTGTCAAAACGCGACTGGATCAGGCTTCTGTATTGCTCCGCACTGAGGTCATCCCGGCCGACGCCGATGATGCGTCCGCCCTCGGGCAGGGAGCCATGGCGAAATGCCTGAAACAGTGCAGGCATGAGTTTGCGCCAGGCCAGATCACCCGTGCCACCGAACAAGACAAGATCAAAGCTCATAGAAGAAAAATTTTTGAGTTACATGAAAGAAGACGCAGTAATGTAACTTTGTTTCACAGATAATTCAACCCATGAATCAACTCGACGCACTCAAAGCCCTTACCACCGTCGTGGCAGACACCGGCGACTTCAAGCAACTCAGCGCCTTCCAGCCACAGGACGCCACCACCAATCCCTCGCTGATCCTCAAGGCGGTCCAGAAGCCGGATTACGCGCCTTTGCTCAAGGACACGGTTGCCCAGTTCCGCGACCGGCCGCTAGATGAAACTATGGACCGCCTGCTGGTGCGTTTTGGGTGTGAAATCCTGTCCATCATCCCCGGCCGTGTGTCCACCGAAGTCGACGCCCGCTTGAGCTTCGACACCAACGCCACCGTGGCGCGCGGTGAGCGCCTCATCGAGCTGTACCAGGCGCAAGGCATCCACATCGACCGCGTACTGATCAAGGTCGCAGCCACCTGGGAAGGCATCCAGGCCGCCGAGCAGCTGGAGCGCAAAGGCATCCACACCAACCTGACGCTGCTGTTTGCGTTCTGCCAGGCCGTAGCCTGCGGCCAGGCCAAGGTGCAACTGATCTCGCCCTTTGTCGGTCGCATCTACGACTGGTACAAGAAGTCCGCCGGCGCTGCGTGGGTAGAGGCCGAGCGCGCTGGTGCCAACGACCCCGGCGTGCAATCGGTCACCCAGATCTACAACTACTACAAGAAGTTCGGCATTGCCACCGAAGTCATGGGCGCCAGCTTCCGCAATGTGGGCCAGATCACCGCGCTGGCGGGGTGTGACCTGCTGACCATCAGCCCCGACCTGCTGGCCACTCTGGCCGCCACCGAGGCACCCTTGACGCAGGCATTGGACGCCACCCGTGCCCAGCAGCTGGACCTGCAGCAAGTGCACTACGACGAGGCCGGTTTCCGCTTCGCGCTGAACGAAGACGCCATGGCCACCGAGAAGCTGGCCGAAGGCATCCGCGCTTTCTGTGTCGATGCCGTCAAGCTGGAACAGCTGATGCTGGCTGCCTAAACCCCTTCCCAAGTTCTGGAAATTTGCCCCCATGACCCGTGTACGTTGTGACCGCTCCGCCGCCTGGGGTGCGCTAGAAGCCGCTTTTGCCAACGGCGCCCGCGCGCTGGACCTGCGCCAAGCCTTTGCCAGTGACGCGGAGCGTTTTGCGCGTTTTAGCCAGTCTGCCCCCCATGTGTTTGCGGACCTGTCCAAGAACCTGCTGGACGCCGACACCGAAGCCCTGCTGCTGCAACTCGCGCGCGAATGCGGCGTGGAAGCGCACCGCGACGCCATGTTTGCCGGCGAGGCCATCAACAGCACCGAAAACCGTGCAGTGATGCATTGGCTTTTGCGAAATCCGCCGCTAGCCCTCACCAATGCTGACGGTAAAGCTATTAAAAGCGTAGCGGTCGAATTGACCCGGGTGCACACCACGCTGGATGCCATGCTGGCCTATGCGCAAAGTGTGCGCGACGATGCCGCCATCACCGACGTCGTCAACATTGGCATCGGCGGCTCGGACCTGGGCCCGCAGATGGCGGTGCTGGCGCTGGATGCGTTTGTGATTCCAGGCAAGCGTTTCCATTTCGTATCCAACGTCGATGGCCATGAGCTGGACGCGGTGCTACAGACACTCAAGCCCGAGAACACGCTGTTTCTGATCGCCAGCAAGACCTTCACCACTATCGAGACCATGACCAATGCCCGCTCGGCCAAGGCCTGGTTCGCGGCGCAGGGCGGCACGGATACAGCGCGGCACTTTGCAGCTCTGACGACGAACGTAGAAGCGGCCCAAGCCTTTGGCATCAGCACCACCTTTGGTTTTTGGGATTGGGTGGGCGGCCGTTATTCGCTGTGGTCGGCCATCGGCCTGCCGTTGGCGATTGCGATTGGGCCGGAAGGCTTCCGCGCCTTCCTGGCCGGTGCGCATGACATGGACGGGCATTTCCGCACCGCGCCGCTGGCCAACAACCTGCCGGTACGCCTGGGGCTGTTGGATGTGTGGTACCGCAATTTCCATGGTTTCACCAGCCGCAGCATTGCGCCCTACCACCCGGCGTTGAAGCGGTATCCGGCCTACTTGCAGCAGCTGGAGATGGAGAGCAACGGCAAGCGCGTGGACGCTGCCGGCGAGGCCCTGCCGTTTGCAACATCGCCCGCGCTGTGGGGCGAGCCGGGCACGAATGGCCAGCATGCCTACTTCCAGATGCTGCACCAGGGGACCGATGTGGTGCCGGTGGAGTTCGTCGCGGTCAAGAAGGCGCGCCATGTGCTGCCCGGCCACCAGACGCTGTTGCTGGCCAATGTGCTGGCGCAGGCGCAGGCGTTGATGGTGGGCAAGGACGTTGCTGGAGGGCACAAATACTTCACAGGCAACCGGCCGAGCACCTTCCTGCTGTTGGACGAGTTGACGCCCACGACGCTGGGCGCCTTGATCGCCTTGCAAGAGCACCGCGTGTTTGTCAGTGGCTCCATATGGGGCATCAACAGTTTTGACCAGTGGGGTGTGGAGCTGGGCAAGGTCTTGGCCAAGGATGTGGAAGCCCGTCTGCTCAGTGGCGATGCCACGGGGCTTGATGGGTCTACGGCAGGCCTCCTGCAGCGCCTTCGGTCATGATGCTCGCGCTCCAGCAGGCGCGGGCGCTGCATCTTGCAGCACAGGGTTTGCTGGTGCCTCCCGCCAAGACTGCTACGCGCGCGGCGTTACGGGCCACGGTTGCGCGCATGGGCTTGCTACAGATCGACACCATCCATGTGGTGGCGCGCAGTCCGTATCTGGTGCTGTTCTCTCGGCTGGGGCATTACCCCCGCAACTGGTTGGAGGACACGCTGGCTGCTGGCCATGTTTTCGAGACCTGGGCCCACGAGGCCTGCTTTGCGCCGGCGGACGACCTGCTGCTGCACCGCACCTACAACCGCAGCGCGCGCAGCCATTGGGGGCTGGCCAATGGGCAAAAGACGCAGGCATCCCACCGACCGCATCTGGACAAGCTGCTGGCCCATATCCGCGACAAAGGGCCGGTGAAGTCATCCGACTTCGAGCGCACCGAAGGGCAAGGCGGCGCCTGGTGGGGTTGGAAGGACGAGAAGCGCTGGCTGGAGGCCTTGTTTGCCAGCGGCGAGCTGATGGTGGCGCGGCGCGACAACTTCCACCGTGTCTACGATCTCAGCGAGCGTGTTGCTCCAGCGGCGCTGGCGTTGGAGGCCGCTGCCGCGGCGCTGGATGCACAGCAGATCCACGACCAATTTATCGAGCGCTCCATCGCCGCGCTGGGCATCACGCAGGCCCGTTGGGTGCATGACTACTTCCGCATCAAGCCGCGCTTGAAGGACGCCGATCTGGATGCGCTGGTGGATGCCGGCCGCGTGCTGCGTGTAGCGGTGGAGGGCTGGGATGCGCCGGCTTACGTGCACCACGACCACCGCGCGCTGCTGAAGAAGGCGGCCAAAGGCCAGTTGGAGGCCACGCACACCGCGCTACTGTCGCCCTTTGACCCGGTGGTCTGGGACCGCGAGCGTGGCACCGGTCTGTTTGATTTTGACTACCGGCTGGAGTGCTACACGCCCGAGGCCAAGCGCACCTATGGCTACTTTGTGCTGCCCATCCTGTGCCAGGGCGAACTGATCGGCCGCCTGGACGCCAAGGCGCACCGGGCCGAGGGCGTGTTCGAGGTCAAGGCCCTGCATGCCCAAGCGGGCAAGAAGTGGAGCGAGGACCAGGTGCAGGCCGTGGCTGGGGCTATTGCCGACTGTGCGGCCTGGCATGACACCCCCACCGTGCGCATTGCGCGCACCCAGCCGGCGGGTCTGAAAGCCGCATTGACGCGGGCCATCAAGGCCCAAGCATTCGAGAAAAAATCTGCATGAATTTCGTATTTGATTTTGGCGCTGTGTTGTTCACGTGGAAGCCAGCCGAGTTGATTGCCGAGTGCTTTCCTGAGCAGGCGGGTACCGCCGAGGCTGCGGCTGAGTTGGCGCGCGCGGTGTTTTCCCACGCAGACTGGAGCAGCTTTGACCAGGGCTTGCTAGCCATGGATGTGGTGATCGCGCGTACCTCGGAGCGCCTGGGTTTGGATGCCCAGGCGTTGCGAGCGTTGGTTGAGAGCATCGGCGACCGCCTGCAGCCCATACCGCAGACCGTGGCGCTGCTGGCGCAGTTGCACGCACTACGCAGCCACCAATCTGAATTACGCTTGTACTACCTGTCGAACATGCCCGAACCCTACGCCCGCGAACTGGAGCGCCGACATGCTTTTTTGCGGTGCTTTGACGGCGGCCTCTTCTCCGGCGACGTGCAACACAACAAGCCCGACCCCGCAATCTTTCAGTTGCTGCAATCCCGCTACGCGCTGAACCCCGCACAGACGTTGTTCATCGACGACCTGCTGGCCAACGTGATGGCCGCCCGCGCCCAGGGCTGGCACGCGGTGCAGTTTGAGTCGGCCCAGCAATTGCAGGAGCATATTTCTACCCAATTTGGGTTTGTTGAGGCGATTTCCAACTGAATCCAAAGTAAATAATGCTCTAGTCCTCGTAGGATATGAATATATAGCTATTAAAACAGTAGCAACCTGAATGCAGTGAGCAACAAAAAACCCGCCAGATTCGCATCTGCCGGGTTTTTTTGTTGTTGGCAGAGAAGCGCCAGAAGCGCAACTCGACGCAGCATGGCGATCTGCAGCTAGGCGTTTGGGCGCAGACAGTAGCAGCGCTACGGCAAGCCCAAACAACGACGCTGTAGGTCGTCAGGCAAGGAGCACGTTTACATGCCCATGCCGCCCATGCCGCCCATTCCACCCATGTCGCCGCCCATGCCGCCACCCATGCCACCAGCAGCTTCGTCCTTCGGAGCTTCGGCAACCATGCACTCGGTTGTCAGCATCAAAGAAGCCACGGAAGCTGCGTTTTGCAGTGCAGTGCGTGTCACCTTGGTGGGGTCCAGGATACCCATTTCGATCATGTCGCCATACGTGTCGTTGGCGGCATTGAAACCGTAGTTGCCCTTGCCGGACAACACTGCGTTCACCACCACGGAGGCTTCGCCACCGGCGTTGAACACGATTTCGCGCAGGGGGGCTTCGATGGCCTTCAACACCAGCTTGATACCGGCGTCTTGGTCAGCGTTGGCACCCTTGATCTCGCCAGCGGCTTGCTTGGCGCGCAGCAGTGCAACACCGCCACCAGCCACAATGCCTTCTTCCACAGCAGCGCGGGTAGCGTGCAGGGCGTCTTCCACGCGGGCCTTCTTTTCCTTCATTTCGACTTCGGTGGCAGCGCCAACCTTGATCACGGCAACACCGCCAGCCAGCTTGGCCACGCGCTCTTGCAGCTTTTCACGGTCGTAGTCGGAAGTCGCTTCTTCGATTTGCACGCGGATTTGCTTGACGCGGGCTTCGATGTCTGCAGCCACGCCGGCGCCGTCGATGATGGTGGTGTTTTCCTTGCCCACTTCGATGCGCTTGGCCGAGCCCAGGTCTGCCAAAGTCACTTTTTCCAGCGACAGGCCGACTTCTTCAGCAATAACCTTGCCGCCGGTCAGGATGGCGATGTCTTCCAGCATGGCCTTGCGGCGGTCGCCGAAGCCAGGGGCCTTGACAGCCACAACCTTCAAGATACCGCGCAGGGTGTTGACCACCAAAGTTGCCAGGGCTTCGCCATCGACATCTTCAGCAATGATCAGCAGGGGACGGCCAGCCTTGGCGACTTGCTCCAGCGTGGGCAGCAGGTCACGGATGTTGCTGATCTTCTTGTCGAACAGCAGCACGAAGGGGTTGTCCAGCAAAGCGGCTTGCTTTTCGGGGTTGTTGATGAAGTAGGGGGACAGGTAGCCGCGGTCGAATTGCATGCCTTCGACGACGTCCAGTTCGTTTTGCAGGCTCTTGCCGTCTTCGACGGTGATGACGCCTTCCTTGCCGACCTTGTCCATGGCGTTGGCGATGATGTCGCCGATGCTGGAGTCAGAGTTGGCGGAAATGGAACCCACTTGGGCGATTTCCTTGGAGGTGGTGGTGGGCTTGGAGGCGGCCTTCAGTTGGGCGATCAGGGCTTCCACAGCCTTGTCGATACCGCGCTTCAGGTCCATGGGGTTCATGCCGGCGGCCACGTACTTCATGCCTTCGCGCACGATGGCTTGGGCCAGCACGGTAGCGGTTGTGGTGCCGTCACCAGCGTTGTCAGATGTCTTGGAAGCAACTTCCTTGACCATCTGTGCGCCCATGTTTTGCAGCTTGTCTTTGAGTTCGATTTCCTTGGCCACGGACACACCGTCCTTGGTCACGGTGGGGGCGCCGAAGGAGCGCTCCAGAACCACGTTACGGCCCTTGGGGCCCAGTGTCACCTTGACCGCGTTGGCCAGGATGTTCACGCCTTCAACCATGCGTGCGCGGGCTTCGCCGCCGAAAATTACGTCTTTTGCTGCCATTTTGTTACTCCGGATCAGTTATTTCAGTTAATTACTTGGATTCGACGACTGCGAACAGGTCGTCTTCCTTCATGACCAACAGCTCGTCGCCAGCAACCTTGACGGTCTGGCCGCTGTACTTGCCGAACAGAACGCGGTCACCGACCTTGACGTTCATGGCAAGCAGTTCGCCTTTGTCGTTCTTCTTGCCTGGGCCCACGGCCAACACTTCACCTTGATCGGGCTTTTCTGCGGCGCTGTCTGGAATGACGATGCCAGAGGCAGTCTTGGTTTCGTTTTCGACGCGTTTCACAATCACGCGGTCTGCCAAAGGACGCAGTTTCATGGGGAATCTCCTAGGTATTGAAACAGTTTCGATCACAAACGTGTACCGACTTCAAAGAAGTTGGCACTCATTAACTTGCGGTGCGGAGTGGTGTTAGCACTCAATGCCGACGAGTGCTAATGATAAAGGCATTTCCGCTGATTTCAAGCCCGCAGGTGTAACTGGCTACGCAGCCAAGATCTGATCAGTAGCAGGGAAAACCCTGGATGCATTCTTCAAGGTATTGACTACATTATTTGTATACAAGATTGATGTACATGATTTGCGTTCAATAACACGAGGAGACTGCTATGCCAAAGTTTTTCCGCTCTCTGTTCGGTCAGGTGCTGCTGGCCCTGGCGGTCGGCGTCATCGTCGGCTTTGCCTGGCCGGAGCAAGCCGTTCAGCTCAAGCCGCTGGGGGATGCTTTCATCAAATTGATCAAGATGCTGGTTCCACTGATCGTTTTCTGCGTGGTGGTGCACGGCATAGCCGGCGCGGGTGACTTGAAGCGGGTGGGTCGCGTGGGGGTGAAATCGCTGCTGTACTTCGAGGTGGTCACCACGGTGGCCTTGGCCTTGGGGCTGGTGCTGGCTTTTGTGTTCCAGCCCGGTGCGGGCATGAACGTGGACCCCAAGGCCTTGGACCCAAAGGCCATGGGCAGCTATGTCGATACCGCCAGCAAGTTGACCGGCGGAGGATTTGTCGATTTTTTCATGAAGCTGATTCCGAACACGGCGGTCAGTGCCTTTGCCAACGGCGACGTCTTGCAGGTGTTGCTGTTTGCGGTGCTATTCGGCTGCGCACTGGCGCTCTTGGGGCCGCGCGGCGCACGGATCAGTGGCCTGATTGAAGACCTGTCGCTGGTGCTGTTCAAGACCATGGGCATGATCATCAAGCTGGCCCCGTTGGGGGTGCTGGGCGCCATCGCGTTTACCGTGGGCAAGTATGGTGTGGGCTCGCTCAAGCAACTGGGCATGCTGGTCGTGCTGTTCTATGCGGCGGTGATTTTGTTTGTCACCATCGTGCTGGGTGGCATCCTGCGGGTGTGCGGCTTCAGCCTGTTCAAGCTGCTGCGCTACCTGCGCGAGGAGTTGGTCGTGGTGCTGGCCACCACCTCGTCCGACAGCGTGCTGCCTCAGATCATGGCCAAGCTCAAGCACCTGGGCATACGCGATTCAACCGTGGGCCTGGTCATACCCACGGGCTACTCCTTTAACCTGGACGCCTTTTCGATTTACATCACCTTGGCGGCGGTGTTCATCGCACAGGCCACCAACACGCCTATCTCCATGGCTGATCTGATGACCATTCTGGCCATCTCGCTGGTCACGTCCAAAGGTGCGCACGGTGTGCCGGGCTCGGCCATCGTGGTGCTGGCCGCTACCTTGCAGGCCATACCGGCGATCCCGGCCATCGGCCTGGTGCTGGTGTTGTCGGTTGACTGGTTCATGGGCATTGCCCGTGCGCTGGGCAACCTGATCGGTAACTGTGTGGCAACCGTGGCCGTGGCAGCCTGGGAGGGCGACATTGACCGTGCCCGTGCGCACAAGGTGCTCGATGGACAGGACGTCCCGGCGATTGACGTCACACTGCCAAATGACGCGGGCGTCGCCCGTCAGGCTGTGGTTGGCGCGTAGTCAACAGTACTTCTATGTGAACGGTGGCCCGCCATGCAGTCCTTTTCCCGTAAGCCTTCACGCCGCCGCGCTATCGGTGCGGGTTTCGCTGCGCTAGCGTCATGGGCAGGGGGGACATCGGTGGCTGAAACCGCTATCGCGAAAGCGGGGCCTCGCACCGACCAATTGGACCAGATACTGGGTGCCGGCTTGTTGCGCGTGGCCGTGCCCAAGGAATTCCCACCCTTTGGCTATTTGCGCGATGGCCTTCCCGTGGGTTATGACGTAGCAGTAGCGCGCATGCTGGCACTGGAGTTGCGAGTGCGCCTGGAGGTGGTTCCGGTGGCAAGCCCCGACCGCATGCCGTTCTTGCAAGACGGCAAAGTCGATCTCATCATCGCCAGCCTGGGCAAGACCGCAGAGCGGGAGCAGCAAATCGACTTTTCCATGGCCTATGCGCCGCTGTACATCGGCGTCTTCGGGCCAGCCACCGCTGACCGGATCGATGCCAGCTATTTCAAAGGTCGGCGAATCGGCGTCACCCAAGGCAGCTTGGAGGAGGGCGAATTGCTGCGCAGCGTACCCGACGCCGTGGTGGTGCGTTTTGAGAACTCGGCTGCCATCATTGACGCCTATATGAAGAACGCGGTCGAGCACATCGCAGTAGGCAATGTCGTTGTCGAGTCCATCAAGGATGTTACGGTGCGCGACCGCACCCGGCGTCTGTTGCTGCTCAAGGACAGCCCCTGCTTTATCGGCGTGCGCAAGCACGAACCACGGTTGCTGGCACGGGTCAACCGCTTCTTGTTGGAGGCGGGGAATTCGCAGGCCTTAATGATCAACGCCATGGTCTGGTTCAAGGCCACATTGCCTACGGACTTCTTTTCCCTGCGTGGGCCACTGCGCTAAGATCGCGTCGCCCTTTTTGAAAAGGAACTATGAGCATCAGCCAGACCCAGATCGCACAGCAAGTGGTGGAATCCATCCTCGCGCAAAAACTTGCACCGGGTGACCGCCTGGGCGAACAGGAACTGGCCGAACTGTTCCAGGTGAGCCGCACCATGGTGCGCGAAGCGCTGATGCAGCTGCAGGCCCGCGGTTTTGTGGAAGTGCGTTCGCGCAAGGGCTGGTACGTGGTGGAGCCATCGGTCGAGCAGGCGCGCGATGCGTTTTCGGCACGGCGCATCATCGAGGCCGGCATTCTGCGCGATGCTGGCAAGCCTTTGCAGACCGCACTGCGCCAATTGGGCCAGCACATCGATCAGGAAAAGCAGGCCATAGAAGAGGGCAACCCCGCCACCCGCGCCTTCTTGTTGGCGGACTTTCATGTGTGTCTTGCCGAATGCCTGGGACAACGCTTGTTGTGCGACGTGCTACGCGACCTGACCGCCCGCACCACGCTGGCGGCCACGCTGTACCAGTCCAAGCACGACGCTGCTGAGTCCTGTGCCGAACATGCGGCCATCGTGCAAGCCCTGGAAAAAGGCGACCGTGCGTTGGCAGAAGAGCGCATGCTCGACCACATCGGCCATGTGGAGCAGGCGCTGGACCCGGTGGTGCCCGCGCGCACGGGTCCCGGCGAGCGCCTGCGACAGACGCTGGCGCCGCTGGTGGGAACCTCCTCCAAACGCTAGACGCGATCTGGCACCACAAGCGTGGCAAGCCGGTGGCTATGGGCCGCGGAGCCAGTGCATTAGGAACAGCCGTGCCGCGGCGCTGCAGTCACGACATCGTGTGAAACCGCCATTGCACATCCAGTGTCAGGCTCTCACCCGTGTGCAGCACGCGTAGGCCGGGGTTGCCCGGCACATGGAATGCGTCAATGGGGTGGGTCACCGGTTCAAAGCAGAAGGCGGGGCCCACGGGTGGGCGGTACAGCAGGCAATAGCCGTCGTGCTGGCCGCTTTCGTGGATCTGCGGTACGCGCATCTCCAATTGCAGTCGGTGCTCAGGCCAGTCTATGCGGCCCAGGCCGGACCAACCGGTGAAGGCGTTGTCGACCAGCGTGCCGTTCACATCCAGCCCGCCGTTCAGGTCCCAGGTGGCAGGCAAGTCTGCGGTGTGGGCGGTCGGCAAAGGGTCTGCGCCGCTAAGCCAGACACCTTGCACGGCAGCCTGCAGCCGGGTTTGCGGAGTGCGCAAAAACCAGGGGTGCAGGCCCAGGCCATAGGGTAGTGGCGACTCTCCTAAGTGGGTCACGCTGACGGATTGGTTGAGCCCGCCATCCAGCAGTTGGAAGGTCTGCCTGGCGCGGTACGCATAAGGGTTGCCATCAAAGCGGTGGGACTCCAACGCCATCACCAGTGTGTCCTGATCAGGCTGACTCAGAGTCCAGGGTTGTAGCCAGCCATCGCCATGGATGGGGTAGGGTTCACCGACGCGATTCGGCGCCATGGCATGGAATTGCCCAGCGTGTTCAAAACCACCGCCGCTGATGCGGTTGGACCAGGGCAGCATTGCAAACGAGGCCAGCGAGTAGCGGTCGGGGTTGTGGCCGTCCCAGGGGCGCCACAGGTTCAACACACCACCATCTTCGCGCTCCAGTTGCCAGGCCGCGACACCACCGCCCAGGCTGGGCACCAGGCCCAGGCGTTGCCCGGCGTGGCGGAGCCAGAGGATGGGGTGCTGGGGCGAAGTCATAAAGAAAGAATCCCAAAAACAAGCGGGAGAGTATGGGGGCGAGTAGACCACCGTTACCCGGCAAATGCATGCGCGGGCAGACCGGGGCTGTCCACCTCCACACAAAACAGGCCACCGGCCAGCGGCTGGGCCGCCAGTTGCGCGCTGGTCAGTCCGGAGCATGCGCTGCTGATGAACAGGGTCTTCAGGTCTGTCCCACCAAATGCACAGTTGGTGATGTGGCTGGTGGGCAGCGTGATGCGGGCCAGCTCCGCGGCGCTGTGTGCATCGTGGCAGGTGACGCAGGCGGCGCCCCAGTGGGCGATCCACAGGCGCCCGGCCGCATCGGTGGTCATGCCATCGGGAAAGCCGTCGTTTTCAGCAAATTGCAGCCATAGGCGGGGTTCGCTCAGGTTGCCGCTCTTGGGGTCGAAGTCAAAGGCATTGACCCGGCCTTGCACCGTGTCGTTGAAATACATCGTGAGTCCATCGATGGACCAGGCGGGGCCGTTGGTGACGGTGTAGCCGTCCACCATGCGGCTGCTGCGTCCTTCGGGTGTGAACCGGTACAGCGCGCCGCTGGGCGCCTTGCAATCGAAGTCCATGGTGCCACCCCAGAAGCGGCCCTGCGCATCGCACTTGCCGTCATTGAAGCGGTTACCGCCGCGCTCCGGTTCGGGTTGGTGCAGGCGCTGCAGGACGTGCGTATCCGGGTCAAAAAAAGCAAAGCCCTGGCGCAATGTGACCAGCAGGCCCGGTGCTGCTGCGCGTTCGGCCACGGCCGAAATTTCTTCGTCGAACGCCCAGCTGTCCCGTGTTTGCGTGGCCGGGTGGTAGCGGTGCAGTTGATGGCCCAGAATGTCCACCCAGTAGAGTGCTTGCCGGCGCTGCGACCATAGCGTGCCTTCGCCCAGCGTCGCACCGGCGGCCCAGACGCAGCGCGGCGTGCCCAGCATGCGAGGGGCACGCACTGCAGGCGGGCTGGCGTCGGTAGACACGGTGTTGGGTTGGCCGCTCAATGCGATTCGCGTGGAACGGCCGCGCCGGAGCCACCGACCAAAAAGTCCAGATCGGCCCCCAAGTGGGCCTGCTGCACATGG
The DNA here is from genome assembly GCF_059418585.1 of Rhodoferax sp. GW821-FHT07G04. Lineage (NCBI taxonomy): Bacteria > Pseudomonadati > Pseudomonadota > Betaproteobacteria > Burkholderiales > Comamonadaceae > Rhodoferax > Rhodoferax sp. GW821-FHT07G04. Next base: position 580,457 of record NZ_JBWKQD010000002.1, on the reverse strand, counting down.
TCTACATACAACTTCTGGTAGCCCCGGTTCGGGTGCACCGGGGGCTTCCAGTGCAGACGCCGGCGTGCCAGTTCTTCTTCCGACACTTCCAGGTGCAGCCTGCGACCGGCGACATCGAGTTCAATCATGTCGCCGTTTTGTACCAGGGCCAGCGGACCGCCAGCGGCGGCCTCGGGCGAGGTATGCAACACCACGGTGCCGTAGGCGGTGCCGCTCATGCGGCCGTCGCTGATGCGCACCATGTCGGTAATGCCTTTTTGCAAAATCTTCGGTGGCAGCGGCATGTTGCCTACTTCCGCCATGCCGGGGTAGCCCTTGGGGCCACAGTTCTTCAGCACCATGACGCAGTGTTCATCAATGTCCAACTCGTCACCATCAATACGCGCGTGGAAGTCTTCAATGTCTTCAAACACCACGGCCCGGCCGCGGTGTTGCAACAGGTGGGCCGATGCGGCGGATGGCTTGATGACCGCACCGTTGGGCGCCAGGTTGCCGCGCAGCACCGCAATGCCGGCGTCTTTCATAAAGGGCTCGTCTGGCGTCTTGATGACCTCGCGGTTGTAGCAAGGTGCGTTTTCAATGTTGTCGCCCAAGCTCTTGCCATTGGCGGTGATGGCACCCAGGTGCAGCAGCGGTTTGATTTCGCGCAGGATGGCGGGCAGGCCGCCGGCGTAGTAAAAGTCTTCCATCAAGAATTTTCCGGACGGCTGCAGGTTCAGCAGGCAGGGTACTTCGGCGCCCAGGCGGTCCCAGTCATCCAGGTCCAGCTTCACACCCAGGCGGCCGGCGATGGCGATCAGGTGGATCACCGCATTGGTAGAGCCACCGATGGCGGCGTTGGTGCGGATCGCGTTCTCGAACGCTTCGCGGGTCAAAATCTGCGACATGCGCAGGTCTTCCTTGACCATCTCCACAATGCGGCGTCCGCTCATTTGGGCTAGGCGGTTGCGCCGTGTGTCGGGGGCGGGAATAGCAGCGTTTTCGGGCAGCGACATGCCCAGCGCCTCGACCATGCTGGCCATGGTGCTGGCCGTGCCCATGGTCATGCAGCTGCCCTTGGAGCGGTGCATGTCGCACTCGGCCGCCGTGAAATCTTCTTGCGTCATCTCACCGGCACGCACCATCTCGCTCATTTGCCACACGCCGGTGCCCGAGCCAATGTCCTTGCCACGGAACTTGCCGTTGAGCATGGGCCCGCCGGAGACGCCAATGGTCGGCAGGTCGCAACTGGCCGCGCCCATCATCAGCGAGGGGGTGGTCTTGTCGCAGCCCATCAACAGCACCACGCCGTCGATTGGGTTGCCGCGGATCGACTCTTCCACGTCCATACTGGCCAGGTTGCGAAACAGCATGGCGGTCGGGCGCAGTTGCGTCTCGCCCAGCGACATCACCGGGAATTCGAGCGGGAAGCCGCCGGCCTCGTAGACGCCGCGTTTGACAAACTCGGCCAGCTCACGAAAGTGGCCGTTGCAGGGAGTCAGTTCGCTCCAGGTGTTGCAGATGCCAATGACAGGCCGACCATCGAGCTCATCGTGTGGGTAACCTTGGTTTTTGAGCCAGCTGCGGTGCATGAAGCCATCACGGTCGGTCTTGCCAAACCAGGCTTGGCTGCGGCGGAAAGGGTGCTTTTTGGAGTCCATGTTGTCCAGGAATCTTTCTGTGTGGAAGGGCCTTGGGGGGCTTGACAAGGCGCATCCTAGCAAGGCACAGTGATAATGAAAAATACTTAAATAGATATTTTCAATACTTAAATTGCAATGTTAAAAGGAATGATGTGATGAGTGCTTCCCAGAAATTGGCCTTGTTCCCCAGCCTGCGCGGTCAGCGTGTCTTTGTCACCGGGGGCGGCACCGGTATCGGCGCTGCCATCGTGGCGGCTTTTGCCGAGCAGGGCGCCCAGGTCGCCTTCGTCGATGTGGCCGAAGCCGAAAGTGACGCGCTGGCGCACTCGTTGTCTGACGCCGGGCACCCGGCGCCGTGGTGGCGTGTCTGTGATGTGCGGGATGTGGTTGCACTAAAGGCCGCTGTGGATGCCGCCACCGACGCGCTGGGCGATTTTTCGACCCTGGTCAACAACGTGGCGCGAGACGACCGCCACACGCTGGAATCGGTGACGCCGGAATACTGGGATGAACGCATGGCGGTGAATCAGCGCCCGGCCTTTTTTGCCATCCAGGCCATCGTGCCGGGCATGCGCCGGCTGGGTGGTGGGTCGGTCGTCAACATCGGCTCGACCGGCTGGCAATCCAAGGGCAGCGACTACCCCTGCTATGCCATCGCCAAGTCATCGGTCAATGGCTTGACGCGGGGGCTGGCAGGCAGCCTGGGGCGGGACCGCATCCGGGTCAACACCGTGTCTCCCGGCTGGGTCATGACCGAGCGCCAGATCAAGCTGTGGCTCAACGCCGAGGGCGAAGAATCCATCAAGCGCAACCAGTGTTTGCCGGACAAATTGCAGCCCTCGGATGTGGCCCGCATGGTGCTGTTCCTAGCCTCAGACGATGCCGCCATGTGCACCGCCCAGGAGTTCAAGGTGGATGCGGGTTGGAATTAGGGGGGAGCCAATCCTTTTTTCATGGGGCCGCCTCGTCAGCCACCATGTCCAGCTGCTTGCCATAGACGGTGATCGCCGAGGCCTTGAGCGCGCGCAGCATGACCTTCGCCGCGGGCGACAGCAGGCGGTCACGGCGGATGATGATGCCGAAGGAGTCCATCTGGCAGGGCAGCGCCATAGGCACGATGGCCAACAGGCCATGGTCCGCGTAGTAGCGCGCCACATCGGTGGCCATCACGCTGAGCATGTCGCTTTGCTGCAGCATCTTGGTGGTGAACAGCAATGAGGCGGTTTCGATCACATTGTTGGGCGCTCGGAACCCCTCTTCCTGGAACATCAGGTCAAACCGGTGCCGCAACACGCTGCCACTGGGCGGCACGATCCAGCCGCACTCGACCACATCGCCCAGCGTGGGTGTGGGGCCGGTGAACAAGGGGTGGCCTGGGCGGGCCACCGCGCACACGGGCTCGTCCGTCAGCATCTCGTAGCGCAGGTCCGCTTTTTCGTGCTGGGCAAACAGGCGCGCAATGAGGATGTCGAGTTTGCCCTGGTTCAGGCGCTCGATGAGGACGTCGCTGGTCTCGATTTGCAATGCAATCTGCAGGTTGGCATGCTCCCGCTTGACCAGCGCAATCGCGGTCGGCAACAGCGCGAGGCCGGGGGCGGTAATGGCACCTATATTCACTTGGCCAAATTGCCCGCTCTTTGCGGCCTGCAGCTCCTCGTGGGCCTGGTTCAGGCTGCTCAGCGCCACCCGCGCATGGCGGATCATGGTGTCGCCGTACCAGGTGGGCCGCATGCCCCGGGGCAGGCGCTCGAACAGGGATACTTCCAGTGCGTCTTCCAGATCCTTGAGCAGTTTGGACGCTGCAGGCTGCGTCATGTTCAGCACCTCTGCGGCCCGGTGGATATTGCCCTCTTCTGCAAGGGTGACCAGCAGCAGCAACTGCCGGGTTTTGAGCCGTGCCCGGAGGAACCAATGGATGTAATTTGTCATATGCGGGTTTTTAATGATTCTAAATTTGGCATCACAACTATGGTAATCAGTATTAGAAAAATATCAATCGAATCCTTATCATCGGGTCTCTTCGCCAAAAAGGCAAAGACGACTGAATTCAAAACCAATCCTTCTCAGGAGACAAAAACCGTGAAAGTTCGTAGAACCACACTCAAAGCACTGGCCGCTGGCTTGGCGCTGGGTCTCGCCTTTGTGGCGCCCATGGCCCAGGCGCAGGACAAGGGCACCGTTGGCGTGGCCATGCCCACCAAAAGCTCCACCCGCTGGATCAGCGACGGCAACAGCATGGTCGCGGCCCTGGCCGCCAAGGGCTACAAGACCGATCTGCAATACGCCGACGACGACATCCCCAACCAATTGGCGCAAATCGAGAACATGATCACCAAGGGTGTGAAGGTGCTGGTGATTGCGGCGATTGACGGCAGCACGCTGTCCAATGCCCTGCAAAAGGCGGCAGACAAGGGCATCAAGGTCGTGGCCTATGACCGCCTGATCGTTGGTAGCAAGAATGTGGACTACTACGCGACCTTTGACAATTTCCAGGTCGGCGTGCTGCAGGCCCAATCCATCGAAAAAGCCCTGGGCCTGAAAGAGGGCAAGGGTCCGTTCAATATCGAACTCTTCGGTGGTTCGGCTGACGACAACAACGCCTTCTTCTTCTATGACGGCGCCATGTCCGTCCTGCAGCCCTACATCGACAAGGGCAAGCTTGTGGTGCAAAGCAAGCAGTTGGGCATGAACAAGGTGTCCACCCTGCGCTGGGACGGCGCGGTGGCCCAGTCCCGCATGGACAATCTGCTGAGTGCCTACTATGGCAAGGCCCGGGTGGACGCGGTGTTGTCACCCTATGACGGCTTGAGCATTGGCATTCTGTCTTCGCTCAAGGGCGTGGGCTACGGCAGCGCCACACAACCCTACCCCTATGTGAGCGGACAGGATGCCGAGGTGCCATCCGTCAAATCGATCCTGCGCAAGGAACAGTACTCCACCGTCTTCAAAGACACCCGCGAACTGGCCAAGGTCACCGCCAATATGGTGGACGCCATGATGGCCGGCAAGACGGTTGAGATCAATGACACCAAGACCTACAACAACAAGGTCAAGGTTGTTCCCTCGTATCTGCTGAAACCGGTCAGCGTGGACTTGTCCAACTACAAGTCGGTTCTTGTGGCCAGCGGCTACATCAAAGAAGAACAGCTGAAGTAAGTACCGCGGTGGGCCGCATGGCATAGCCGCGGCAGCCACCCCGTAAACCAAGCAACACCCGTAAGACAGCTCAGGGGACGGCGAAAGCCGTCCTCCGGGGACGACTTTTTCCAAAATTTAACGACAACAAGCAACCCATCATGAAACACACTTTCTCCATCAGCGCCATCGCGCTGGCCACTGCACTCTGCGCTGCTGGCGCCCACGCTGACGACGGCACGTTCGAGTTCCACGGTTACTCCCGCGGTGGCCCGGTTTTCAGCAAGTCTGACGAAGTCAAAGGCCGCTTCCAGCTCGGTGGCGACACGCAAGGCTACCGCCTGGGCAACGAAGCCGACAACGGCATCGAAATCGACCTGAGCAAGACTTTCAAGACGGATGCCGCCACCTACAAGGTTGAATACATGCCCGCCAAGTGGAACAGCGGCAATGTGGGCACCGAGCAGGCCTTTGTCGAAATCAGCGGCATGAGCTTTGCGCCCGAAGCCAAGTTCTGGGTCGGCCAACGCCGCCTGCGTATCCAGGACGTGCACATCGTTGACTATTTCTTGATGAACTACGGCGACAACCAGGGCGCGGGCGTGACCGACATCCCCATTGGCGGCGCCAAGCTGGGTCTGGGCTTTTTCACCGGCGACAAGTTCGACACAGTGACACCAACGGGCGTCAGTGCCACCCGCTTCAATGCCGACATTTCCGACATCAATATCAACCCCGGCGGCAAGCTGCGCGTGCTGCTGACCGGCGTCAACGGCTCCGGCCTGGCCAATAGCAGCACCGGCTCCGGCATCTCCATCTCGCACAACCAAAGCGACTTCATCACCAAAGGGCTGAACAACGCGCTGTTCCTGCAGACCTCCACGGGCCATGCCCGCATCGACGGCGAGTTTCTCAACATCGATGGCGTAGCCGGTGGCCAGAAGGTCAGCCGCATTGCCGATTCGCTGAGTTGGCAACTGGGCGCCTTCGGCGGCCAGACCCTGTTGAGCTACCAAACCAACAAGGACGACGTGACGGGCATCGAAACCAAGGACACCTCCATCGGTGGCCGCATCTCGTATGCATTCTCCAAGAACTTCAAACTGTTGGTGGATGCCGCAACGACAACCCGCACCGGCAATGGCCCGGACCAGCGCCTGGACAAGTTGACCATTGCACCCACACTGTCGGTCGGTCCTGATTTCTACAGCCGCCCGGAACTGCGTTTGTATGTGACCATGTCCAACTGGAACGACGCGGCCGCGGCAGCCAATGCCAGCAGCTTTGGTGCCGGTGGCAAGACTTCGCGCACCGTGGCGGGTGTGCAGTACGAGATCTGGTGGTAGTAAGGGGTTTCTCCAGAGGTTAGGGCTTTATAGGGCGGTCTTGCGGCCGCCCTTTTTTATGGATACTTGGGGCACTATGCAGAAGCCTATTCTTGAAATGCGGGGGATGAAGAAATCGTTTCACAGCGTGAAGGCGCTGAGCGACGTGAACCTGACTGTCCATGCGGGGCAGATCCACGCCATCGTTGGCGAAAACGGGGCGGGTAAGTCCACGCTGATGAAAGTGCTGAGCGGTGTCTACCCGCACGGCGAATACGAAGGCGAGATCAAATTTCTGGGCCAGGAATGCCGGTTCAAGGGCATCTCTGACAGCGAATCCAAAGGCATCATCATCATCCACCAGGAACTCGCCTTGGTGCCCTTGTTGTCGATTGCAGAAAACATATTCCTGGGCAACGAGCCTGCTCGATTTGGCGTCATCGATTGGTCGGCAGCCTTTTTGAAGACACAGGCCCTGCTGAAAAAAGTGGGCTTGAAGGAATCGCCCGGCACGCTGATCACCGACCTGGGCGTTGGCAAGCAGCAGCTCATAGAGATTGCGAAGGCCTTGTCCAAAGAGGTCAAGCTGCTGATCTTGGACGAGCCAACCGCCAGCTTGAATGAAACCGACAGCGATGCCTTGCTGGAGTTGTTGTTGGAGCTCAAGCGCCAGGGCATTGCCTGCATCCTGATATCGCACAAGCTCAACGAAATCTCCAAGGTGGCGGATGCCATCACCGTGCTGCGGGATGGCACCACGGTGGCCTCGCTGGATTGCGCAAGCGAGGCTATCCCCGAAGACCGTGTCATCCAGCACATGGTCGGGCGCGAAATGGCGGACCGTTATCCCAAGCGCACGCCCAACATCGGTCAAGAAGTTTTCGAAGTCAAAAATTGGAAGGTGCACCATGCGGTGCACGCGGACCGCCTGCTGATCAAAGGTGTCAACCTGCACATCAAGCGCGGCGAGATTGTTGGCATTGCCGGGCTCATGGGTGCTGGCCGCACCGAGCTGGCGATGAGCATCTTCGGCCGCACCTACGGCCAGGGCATCAGCGGCCAGGTCTTCTTGCACGGCCAGGAGATTGACACCAGCACGGTGCAAAAGGCCATCGACCACGGCATTGCCTATGTGACCGAAGACCGCAAGGGCTACGGCCTGGTGCTGGACGAAACCATCGCCTGGAACACCACGCTGGCCAATCTGGAGGCGGTGTCGCGCCATGGCGTGATTGACGAAGGCCGCGAATTTGGTGTGGCCGAAGACTACCGCCGCAAGCTCAACATCCGCAGCCCGGATGTGTGGGCACGCACCGTCAACCTGTCGGGCGGCAACCAGCAAAAAGTGGTCTTGAGCAAGTGGTTGTTTTCCAACCCCGAGGTTTTGATTCTGGATGAACCCACGCGTGGCATTGACGTCGGCGCCAAGTACGAGATCTACACCATCATTGCGCAGCTGGCCGCCGAGGGTAAGTGCGTGCTGATGATCTCGTCCGAAATGCCCGAACTGCTGGGCATGTGTGACCGCATCTGCGTGCTGAACGAGGGCCGGTTTGTCGCCGAGTTCTCCGCCGCCGAGGCGACCCAAGAAAAAATTATGCGTTCTATCGTGACATCAGGAGTGAATTGACATGGCAACCCCAAGCGCGGCCGCTGTGCCCATCCAACAACAGCAGAGCCATTCGGGCTTTCTCAAAAACAATTTGCGTGACTACGGTCTGCTGATCTCCCTGGTCGCCATCATGGTGTTCTTCCAGGTGATGACCAACGGCACGCTGTTTCAACCGTTGAACCTGACCAACCTGATTCTTCAAAACAGCTACATCATCGTCATGGCGCTGGGTATGCTGCTGGTGATCGTGGCCGGGCACATCGACCTGTCGGTAGGCTCGGTCTGCGGTTTTGTGGGCGCCGTGGCCGCCGTGCTGATGGTCGAATACAAGCTGCACTATGTGCCCGCTGCCCTGATTTGTTTGACGCTGGGCGCAGTTATCGGCGCGGCACAGGGCTATTGGGTGGCGTTCCACAAGATCCCGTCGTTCATCGTCACGCTGGCCGGCATGCTGGTGTTCAAGGGGCTGGCGCTGGCCGTGCTGGGTGGTTCGTCCGTGGGGCCGTTCCCGCCAGAGTTCCAACTGTTGAGCACCGGCTTTATTCCAGACCCCTTTGCCGGAGAGAGCCTGCGTATTGCGTCGCTGGTGGCCGGCCTGCTGATGGCGCTGGTGCTGCTGGTTGTCAAGGTGCGGGGGCGTGCCGAGCGCATCAAGCACGGCATGGACAACGAGCCCTATGCCTTCTTCATCGTGAAGAACCTGGTGTTTGCCGCCATGATCGCGGCCTTCAGCTACCTGCTGTCCACCTACAAGGGCTTGCCCAACGTGCTGATCGTCATGTTGCTGTTGATGCTGTTGTATGACTTTGTTACCTCCCGGACCACGATTGGCCGGCGCATTTATGCGCTGGGCGGTAATGAGAAAGCCGCACGCCTGTCGGGCATCAAGACAGAGCGCCTGGCCTTCTATACCTTTATCAACATGGGTGTGTTGGCGGCGCTGGCCGGCCTTATTTTTGCGGCGCGCCTGAACACGGCAACACCCAAGGCCGGTCTCGGTTTCGAGCTGGACGTGATTGCCGCCTGCTTCATCGGCGGTGCTTCGGCATCGGGTGGCGTGGGCAAGGTGCTGGGTGCTGTCATTGGCGCCTTCATCATGGGCGTCATGAACAACGGCATGTCCATCATGGGCATTGGCATCGACTACCAGCAGGTCATCAAGGGGCTGGTGCTGCTGGCGGCCGTGTGTGTTGATGTCTACAACAAAAACAAATAGGAAGGAAGAGACATGTCGTCAACCATGACCCCATCACAAACCCCGCTATCCCCACGTTATCGAGGCGTCTTCCCGGTCGTTCCCACCATCTTCACGGCGCAGGGTGAGCTGGATCTGCCGGGCCAGAAGCGCTGTGTCGATTTCATGATTGATGCGGGCTCCACCGGCATTTGCATACTGGCCAACTTCTCGGAACAGTTCTCGCTGTCGGATGCTGAGCGCGAAGTGTTGACCACCACGATTCTGGACCACGTGGCCGGGCGCGTACCCGTCATCGTGACCACCACCCACTATGGCACGCAGGTCTGCGCCCAGCGCAGCCGCCGTGCACAAGAGGCCGGCGCGGCCATGGTGATGGTGATGCCGCCCTACCATGGCGCGACGATTCGTGTGTCGGAAGAGAAAGTGTTTGAGTTCTATGCCGGTGTGTCAGACGCCATCGGGATCCCCATCATGGTCCAGGATGCGCCAGTCAGCGGCACGCCGCTGAGCGCCGCCTTTCTGGCCCGCATGGCGCGGGAGATTGCGCAGGTTTCGTACTTCAAGATCGAGACCGCCAACGCGGCCTCCAAGTTGCGCGAACTCATCCGCTTAGGCGGTGCTGCCATCGAAGGCCCATGGGACGGTGAAGAGGCGATCACGCTGCTGCCCGATCTGGATGCCGGCGCCACCGGTGCCATGACCGGGGGTGCCTACCCCGATGGCATACGCAGCATTGTGGATGCCTACGCCGCCGGTCAACGTGAAGAGGCGGTGGCCCAGTACCAGCGCTGGCTGCCCTTGATCAACTACGAGAACCGCCAGGGCGGCATTCTGACTGCCAAGGCCTTGATGCTCGAGGGTGGCATCATCGCAAGCGACGCACCACGCCATCCGTTCCCAACGATGCAGCCCGACGTGCGCGCGGGGCTGCTGGAAACGGCGCGGCGTCTGGACCCCATGGTCCTGCGCTGGGGAAAGTAGGCATCGCATATGTCCATGAATCCGGTGATCGCCACCTTGGGGCGCAGACTGCGGCTGGCAGTGATTGGCGGTGGGCCGGGATCCTTCATCGGCGCCATGCACCGGCAAGCAGCGCGACTGGATGACCGGTATGAACTGGTGGCCGCCGCGCTGTCCTCCGACCCGGTGACATCCGTCAATGCCGGTCGTGCCATCGGTCTACCGCCTGAGCGCTGTTATGCCAGCGGGATGGACCTGCTCGCGGCCGAACAAGGCCGTGCCGATGGTGCCGAGGTGGTGGCCATCATGACGCCCAACGACAGCCATTTTGCGTTTGCCATGGCTGCGCTGGAGCGGGGCTTCGACGTTATTTGCGACAAACCCATGACCAACACGGTGGCTGAGGCGGAGCAACTGCACCAGCGGGTTCTGGACACCGGCCTGGTGTTTTGTTTGACGCACAACTACACAGGTTACCCGATGGTGCGCCAGGCGCGGGCCATGGTCGCCGATGGCCAGTTGGGCGCCATTCGGCTGGTGCAGGTGGAATACGTCCAAGGTGGCCGCGCCAAGGCAGGGCCAGGGCGTTGCGCCTGGAAGGACGACCCTGCGCGGGGCGGCCCGTCACTGGTGATGGGCGATATCGGCACCCATGCGCACAACCTGTTGCGCTTCATCACTGGATGCGAAGTGACGCAGGTCGCTGCCGAGGTGGGCAGCATTGTTCCAGAGCGAACGACCCACGACTACGCCAGCGCCATGCTGCGTCTGGACAACGGCGCGCGCGGCAGTTTTTGGGTAACCCAAGCGGCAGCGGGTGTGGAGAACGGTTTGCGCATCCGTGTCAGCGGCGAACTGGGAAGCCTGGAATGGATGCAGGAAACACCGCAGGCCCTGGCCTTCAAACCACTGGGCGCACCGGCCCAAAACAGAACACCCAATGGCCCGGGAACTTTGCCATTGGCCGCCCGCGCGTCACGCGTGGCCGCGGGGCACCCTGAAGGTTTCCACGAGGCTTTTGCCAACCTATATTCGGATGCAGCCGAAGCCATTGCCGCCCGCCGTGCAGGGCAATCCGCCGACCCGCTGGCGCTGCACTTCCCCAATGCATTGGACGGTTTGCTGGGCGTTCGATTCGTGGCCAGCGTGATCCAATCCAGCCAAAACGGTAGCACTTGGACACCATGCGCGCTATCGTGATCCCCTTTTTTATCTACCACTAACAAACAACATGACATTGCCACAACACAACAACCTCATAGCGGGTGAATGGGTCGCCTCCAGCCACTACGCTCCCAACGTCAACCCGTCGAACGTGGCAGATGTGATTGGGGAATATGCCCAGGCCGACGCCGCGCAGCTGAACGATGCAGTTGCCGCCGCACAGCGTGCCTTCCCCGCCTGGTCTACCGGCGGCATCCAGGCGCGTTCTGATGCACTCGACAAAATCGGCAACGAAATTCTGGCCCGCAAAGAAGAGCTGGGCACCCTGCTGGCCCGAGAAGAAGGCAAGACCCGCGCGGAAGGTATTGGTGAGGTCACCCGTGCCGGCAATATCTTCAAGTTCTTTGCTGGCGAGTGCCTGCGTTTGGCGGGCGAAGTCTTGCCATCGGTGCGCCCCGGCATTGCGGTCGAGGTCACCCGCGAGCCCGTGGGTGTCGTGGGTTTGATCACGCCGTGGAATTTCCCCATCGCGATCCCGGCCTGGAAGATTGCGCCCGCATTGGCCTATGGCAATTGTGTGGTGTTCAAGCCGGCCGACCTGGTGCCGGGATGCGCCTGGGCGCTGGCCGAGATTATCAGCCGCAGTGGCATTCCCGCTGGCGTCTTCAACCTGGTGATGGGCCGGGGCAGTGTGATTGGCGACCCGCTGGTGAACCACCCCGGCATTGCCGCAGTGAGCTTCACGGGTTCGGTCGGCGTGGGCCAGCGCATTGCCCAGGCCTGCGCGCTGAACATGAAGAAGGTCCAGTTGGAGATGGGTGGTAAGAACCCGCAAGTCGTGCTGGACGATGCAGACTTGGCGACTGCTGTGGAACTCAGCGTGCAGAGCTGCTTTTATTCGACCGGCCAGCGCTGCACCGCATCGAGCCGCCTGATCGTCACCGATCGCATTTACCCGGAATTCATCGCCGCCATGCAACGCCGCATGGCCACTATCCAGGTGGGTGATGCCTGCCAGACGGGAACCGATATTGGCCCCGTGGTCTCACAGGCACAACTGGAGCAGGACCTGTCGTATGTGGAAATCGGCAAGGCCGAAGGCGCACAACTGCTGATGGGCGGGGAACGACTGACACGGACCACCGAAGGGTTCTACATGGCGCCCGCGCTGTTCGTGGACAGCACAGCCACCATGCGTATCAACCGTGAAGAAATCTTTGGCCCGGTGGCCAGCGTGATCCGCGTCAAGGATTATGAAGAGGCCTTGGCGGTTGCGAACGACACACCGTTTGGTCTGTCGGCCGGCATTGCCACCACATCGCTCAAATACGCCACCCACTTCAAGCGCCATGCACAGGCCGGCATGGTCATGGTGAATCTGCCCACCGCTGGTGTGGACTACCACGTGCCGTTTGGCGGGCGCAAGGGTTCCAGTTATGGTTCGCGTGAGCAGGGCAAATATGCGCAGGAGTTTTTCACGACGGTAAAGACGGCGTATGTGATGGGTGGGTAGATAGGGGTCTGTTGGGGCATCTGCGGCGGCTGTGCTGAAAGTAGCTCCCGAGACAAAGCCGAAATTGACTAGAACGAACTCGGCGCTCAATAGCAGACGTTGATGCTCTAAAACCTGTCGTTTGGCTTGGTGCCTCAGATGTCATGGACTTTAGTCGGTCTCTGATGTTCGGCAATTGGCCCCGCAACGGAGATTGGTTGGAGGAACGCGCCGACTATTTGCGGCAGTTGGTGATCACTTTCAATCGTGCTGCTCAAGAGTGTGTTCGATGGATCAGACTCATCCCATCTCGCAAAACAGTACCTTACTGACTGGCCTTGGTCGATAGAGCAAACGGACGAATCTGGGCAATCACCGCATCGACCAAAGGATTCGGCCGGGCTTTGTTCCACGCCATCGCCGTGGTGACAACGTCCAGTTTTTCCTGCAATGGCCGCACCACCACATTCTCTGGCGCCAACTTCTTCAACACTGCAGGCACCAGCGCGATGCCTTGCCCACAACCGACAAACGCAATCTGCGACGCCACCGAACTGACTTCATGCACGATGCGGGGTGAAAACCCGTGCGTCTGGCACGAAGCAATCAAGTGATCAAAATACACCGGGCTGACCCGGCGCGAAAACATCACAAAGTCTTCCTCAGCAAGCGACGCAAGACGAATGCGCGCTTTTTGGGCGCTTGGGTGTGTGCGTGGTAGCGCGACGGCGAGGCGCTCCTGGATCAACGGCAGGGCTTGCACCGTCTCTCCCAGGTCGCCCTCCAGACGGGCGAAGGCCAGATCGATCTCGCCCGCCAGCAACAGCGGCACCGCGTCCACACTATCGATCTCCCGAACTGAAACCGTGAGCTGCGGATACTGGGACTTGAGCTTGCTGATGATGCCAGGGAGCACGTCCAGCATCGCGGAGGTGATGGCGCCCAGGGTCAGAACGCCGGTTTGCCCGGTGGACGCCTCACGCACCACAAACTCCAGGCGCTCCAACTGCTCGGCCAACTTCTGCACGGCGGGGAGGATCGCTGCACCCACGGGGGTGAGTTGCGCGCCGCGGCGCGAGCGGTCAAACAACTTCACCTTCAGCGATTGTTCCAGCACCTGGATCTGCTCGGTCAGCGGAGGCTGGGACATGCCCAGCCGCTCTGCGGCTTTTCTGAAAGTCTTCTCTTCGGCCACCACAAGAAAGAGCCACAGGTGGCGGATCAGGCGGAAATTGATCATGCTGTTAGTGATAGGTTTTCAGGAATGAAATGATCTGTTCTTAGGAATTTACATATCATATCGCTGGCCTCAGAGTCACGCCTATCCAAGCAACCTGAGGACCATCCATGACCCCATCCAGCCCACTGGAACGCCTGTCGGCACTTGATACCAACACGGTGTCCGACGCCCTGGACTTTCTCCACCTGCCGGGAGCAACCTTCGGTATTCGCCCGCTGTGGGACTGCCCCAAGATCGCCGGCCGCGCCAGCACGATCCAGTTGGGAGCCAAGACCGATGCGGCGCCCACGGTTCACCTGATCTCGCCGGTCATCGCCGACATCACCACCGGTGATCGCGTCCTGGTCATTGCCGGCGGGCTCGATGGCATTTCCTGCTGGGGCGACATCTTGGCCAACGCCGCGCAGGTGAAGGGAATCCGCGGTTCCGTCATCGATGGCAACAGCCGTGACATCGACGGCAGTGAATCGATTGGCTACCCGGTCTATGGGCGCGGGGTGACGATGGTCAGTGCGCGCAACCGCGTTGTGCAAGTGTCAGCTGGGCAACCGGTCAACGTGGCAGGCGTCACCGTGCAGGAAGACGACTACGTGATTGCGGACCGTTGCGGCACAGTTTTTGTACCTGTCGCGCACATTGCAGCAGTGCTTGATCTGAGTGAGCGCATCGAGCGACGCCAGGCGGGCATGGTCGAAGCCGTGCGATTGGGGCGCTCGGTGGCGGATGTCATGCACGACAAGGAATTCCAAGCCATCCAGTCGGGGAGCGCGCAATGACACGGCACGAAGACCAAGAACTCGTCGCCCTGTTCGCGGGCCTGGACACACCGGGCGTCTCGGACGCCATGGACAAGCTGGGCCTGCCCGGCCAATGCCTGGGCATCATGCCCCTGGACAACTACAAGGGCGTGGTGGTCGGCCCGGCCTTCACGGTCCAGTACGTGTCGGCCAGCACACCACCCGGAACCGTGGGCGACTTTATCGATGACGTCGCTGAGGGTGACGTGGTCGTCATTGCTAACAACGGTCGCACCGACTGCACGGTCTGGGGCGACATCATGACCCAGTACGCTGGCACCCGCAAGATCGCTGCCACGGTCATCGACGGCGTCTGCCGCGACGTGTCAAAAGCCCTCAGCGACAACTACCCGCTGTTCAGCCGGGGCCGCTTCATGCGCACCGGTAAGGACAGGGTGCAGGTGGAGGCCACGCAGGTACCGGTCTCCATCGGCATGGCGCGTGTTTGCCCACGCGACATGGTTGTTGCAGATGCGAATGGTGTCGTGGTGGTTCCCCGCGCACGGGCCCGAGAGGTTGCCGAGACGGCGCGGGCCATCGAACAGGTGGAAGCCAACATCCGAGCCCAGATTGGTCAAGGAAAGACGCTCAGAGAGGCCCGCGCGGCACTGGGATATCACACACTGCAAAGGAAGACAGCATGATGATCCCCACCCCACATATGGCTGAACGCTGCGTTCAACTCGGAAGCTCAACACTCTACGAGGCTTCGGGTTTGCCGTGCTCCGTAGACCCCGATATCCGCAGCCTCTGGGTTGGCGCCACCCTTGCGGCGCCAGCGTTTCCGCTGGTCTGCTCACCGGGTGACAACCTTTCCATCCACATCGCGATGGAGCGCGCACCGCGCGGCAGCGTGCTGGTCGTCAGCACGGGCAATTTTGTGGCTGGCTATTGGGGCGAAGTGTTGACCGTCGCCGCCGAAGCGGCGGGAATCGTAGGGCTGGTCATTGATGGCGGTGTCCGCGACGTGGCCGCCATGACCCGGCGCCGGTTTCCCGTCTTTACGCGGGGCGTCAGCGTGCGGGGAACGATCAAGGCCAGCAGCCCATCGGTGGGACAGAGCATGCTCCTTGGTGGTGTGCCCGTGGCCGCAGGCGATATGGTGGTCGCCGACGATGATGGTGTCATCATTGTCCCCGCCGCTGCGTTTGAGCACACCCTGGCCGCTGCTGAAACCCGGGCCAGCAAGGAAGCCGAGATGATGGTGCGCCTGTCCCAGGGAAAAACCACGATGGACCTGTTGGGTCTTTCCGCCTGGAGGGCGCAGCCATGAGCACGCATACACACATCCTGAACGTCAACCTGGCCCAGGCCCAACCCTCGGCCACCTACCGCATGATCGACCGCGTGGCCGCGCGTAGGGCATCCGGTGCCAATATCATTTCCTTGAGCGCGGGCGAGCCGGACTTTGATACGCCTGTACATATCCGTGAGGCGGCCATTGCGGCAATCCATGCTGGACACACGCGCTACACGCCGGTAGCAGGCATGCGTGCGCTGCGCGAGGCTGTCGCCGCCAAGTTCCGCAATGAAAATGACCTAGCCGGCACGACCTGGGAAGACACCATCGTGTGCAGCGGTGGCAAGCAGGTGATCTACAACGCGTTGGCCGCGACCCTCAATACCGGTGATGAAGTCATCATTCCGGCGCCCTACTGGGTCAGTTACCCGGAGATGGTGCAGTTGTGCGGCGCAGTGCCTGTGCTGATTCCGTGTGGCGGCGCAACCGGTTTCAAGTTGACCCCGCAAGCCTTGCACGCGGCGATTAGCCCCCGGACGCGCTGGCTGATCCTCAATTCACCATCCAACCCCACGGGCGCTGTCTACAGCCGGGATGAGCTCGCTGCATTGTCTGCGGTACTGCTCGACCACCCGCAGGTGCTGGTGCTGGCCGACGATATCTACGAGCATCTGGTCTTTGACGGCGCCACGTTCCATACGATGGCGCAGGTGGAGCCGCGGCTGCGCGAACGCACGCTGACGATGAACGGCGTGTCCAAGGCCTATGCCATGACGGGTTGGCGGATTGGTTTTGGCACCGGCCCCCGCTGGCTGATTGACGCGATGGAGAAGCTCCAGGGGCAGCAGACGTCGGGCGCCTCGTCCATCTCACAGCATGCGGCACTCGCCGCACTGACCGGGCCGCAGGACTTTATCCCCACATCCCGGTCGGTGTTTGCCGCGCGACGCGACATTGTGGTGCGGATGCTCAACGACACTCCGGGCCTGCAATGCGAAAACCCAGGCGGCGCCTTCTACGCGTTCGCGTCCGTAGAGGGACTGATTGGCAAAACCACGGCGGGCGGAACCCTGCTGACAAGTGATGAGGATGTTGCCTACGCCCTGCTCGACGAAGCCGGCGTGGCCATTGTCCATGGCAGTGCGTTCGGTCTTGGTCCTTACATTCGCATCGCCTATGCGCTGGACGACGATTCCCTGCGCCAAGCCTGTGCCGCAATCCAGCGTTTCTGCCAGCTTTCCACTTTCTAGGAGCCCACCATGCCTGAGCACGCAGAATTCACCAAGAGCCATCTACCGCTGTCCGTAGCAGGTGTTGGACTCGACATTGCAACTATCTTCCGCCACGGCGACCGTGCGCCCATCGTGTTTCTGCACGGTTTTGGCTCCACCAAGGAAGACTACGCGGACATTGTTCAGCACACCGCCTTTGATGGTCGGCCGTTTCTGGCCTACGACGCGCCCGGCTGCGGTGACAGCACATGTGCTGATCTGTCACAGGTCTCCATCCCTCTTTTGGTCGACACGGCACTGGCCGTAATGCAGCGACACGGGATAGAACGCTTCCACCTCGTCGGCCACTCCATGGGCGGGCTGACCGCGCTGATGCTCGCGCACCAGAACCCGGAAAGAGTACTGAGTTTTGTCAACATCAAAGGCAACATCGCGTCAGAAGATTGCTTCTTGAGCCGGCAAATCGTGGACCATCCCGAAGCGGACGCCGAGCGCTTCTTTGACGCTTTCATAGACCGGGTTCTGCACGCGCCAGCCTATGCCAGTGCCTTGTATGCCTCCCGCCTGCGCCACACCGTTCGCAGTGGCGCCGTGCGCGGCATTTTCCAATCCATGGTGGAACTGTCCGACAACGGCGACTTGATGCGCAAGTTTGTGGGCCTGGCATGTCCAACCATGTTTATGTATGGCGAGCAGAACCGGTCCCTCTCCTACTTGGACCACATCCAGGCGAATGGTGTCCGACTAGCCGAAATTCCGCAATGTGGTCACTTCCCGATGTATTCCAACCCGGTTGCCATGTGGGACGGGATCGCGGATTTCATTGCGGTAACTGAAGCCGCTTGATGAGCGAAAAGGTTGCGAATGGAGCGCGGCTTGGATAATTCACACGGATCCTTAGGTCCTCACTTAAGACGCCTGCCGATAAGTGAGCCGGATACCCGAAAGCGGTCATTGATAAACGGCAGCAATTGGCCCACAGCAGTACATTCCTCCGCCGTCTGCAAGACCCGCAAGGCTTCCCGCCCCCAATTGCCCAGCGAGTCGACATCGTTCCCCATGCCCGCACCCGTTAGCACCATGCGCTACGTTGTTGATAGCAATATAGCCATATCCCACGAGGGCTAGAGACCATTTTTAGTTGGAAATCGATATCTCAAGGGGTTTTTGGGCATTCCCGTCAATTTCAATATCACCGGCGATATCAAGTTTGTGGAAATTAGGCCAACCGACGCCGTCAGCCTTGGACTTCTCGCCAAGCTTGAACATACAAGCGCCCCCTGGCCAGCACCTCGCTTGCGGGTGTGCCCGGCGCATAGAGCTGACTGCCAATACCAAAGCCGGTAGCTCCAGCGGCAGCCCACGGCGCCATGCTCTCCGGCGTGATGCCGCCGACGGGCCACAAATCGGTGCCCGCGGGCAACACCGATTTCAAAGCCTTCAGTCCGCCATGCCCGACCATTTCTGCCGGAAATAATTTGAGCGCATGTGCACCAGCCTGCAAAGCCGCGAAGGCTTCGGTCGGTGTAGCAACACCGGGTGCGCACAGCATTCCCAGTTCCACGCCGCGGGCGATCACACGTGCATCGCAGTTGGGGGCGACCATCAGGCGTCCACCGTGGGCATGGACCGCTTCCACATCAGCCACGGTCAGCATGGTGCCGCCGCCTACCAGTGCATCGGCGGGTAGCATGCGGGCCAGTATTTCTATGCACTGCAGCGCGCTGGGGCGGTTCAGCGGAACCTCCAAGGTACGAAACCCACTTTCCAGCAGCGCCTCGCCAACGGCCAGTGCGTTGGCCGGGTCCAGGCCGCGCAGTATGGCGACCAGCGGCATGTTTCGGGTTTGAACCAGCCGTTGTTGTGGTGCAGTGTTCATCATGGGTGTTGGGTAGCAGATTGAATGCGGGCCACGGCCGCTAGAAAGGCCGCCTTGGCGTCCAGCACCTCGAAGCGCAGGTCGAACAGCGTGGCGGCGGCCTGGTAGTGCTGGGCAAGTTCGGGTGAGCCTATGAGTTTGAACGTGTCCATGTTGTGCGAGCCGGTTGGGGTTCGCCGCACATCATGGAGTTCACTGCCGATCAGCAGGCCACTCAAGTACGCCTGGCTGCTGGCGGCGGGCATGTCGCCGCACACTACCCTGGCACGGCAAGAAAAGAGTTGGTGGCTCAGCGCGTCTTTGCCGGCAGCATGCACACCGTCGGCGAATGCGCTCGCATCCCACACGGGTGCTGACTTGCCCATGGCCGTCGCCAGCGTGCCGTGCTGGCCCAGCAGATTGAACAGCTCGCCCGTCATGTAGGTGCGCAGTTGCAGGATGCGTCCGTGTTCCAGCTCGACCCATTTGCTGTGCGTGCCCGGCAACACAAACCAGCCGCTGTGGTGGCCCAGGGCCAGTGCACCCAGCAACTGGGTTTCCTCGCCCCGCATCACGTCGGGCTGGCCCCACTGGTCGCGGATGCAATAGCCCGGGACGATGACACAGCGCGCGGCAGTGGGCACGTCCGGCACCGCGAACAGGTGTGCGGGCAGTGCATCCAATGCAATACAGCCGTCCACATACGGCACCTCGTGCCAGCCCAGCGCACTGCCCACCATGCCGGACAAGACCACCAGTTCCGGCCTTCCCTGCAACTGGTGCAGTGCTGCGTGCAGTGCGGTAGCGAATCGCCCCTTGCATGCCATGGCGCCGTCACTGTCGGCGAAGGTGGCTACACATGCACCGCCTGCATCTAGCGCATAGGCGCGGCGGTGCGTGGTGCCCCAGTCCACACCAACGACTTTCACTTTTTCGTTATGCGTCATGTTTTTCTACTTGGCCAAAGATGTGCACTATTGCGACTTGCGCCCCGACTCAAACACCCGTTGCAGCACACAAAATACAAACAGCAGCACCCCAATCACAATACGCGTCCACCACGAGCTGAGCGAACCGTCAAACATGATCAGCGACTGGATGATGCCAAGCGTGAGCACACCAAACAACGTGCCCACCACATAGCCCACGCCGCCACTGAGCAGCGTGCCGCCAATCACCACGGCGGCAATCGCATCCAGCTCCAACCCCACGGCGTGCAGGCCGTAGCCCGACAGCATGTAGAACGTGAACACCACGCCACCCAGCGCCGAGCAAAAGCCGCTCACGGTGTAAACCAGTATGGCGGTGCGGGCCACCGGCAGACCCATCAGCTTGGCCGAGTGTTCGCTGCCGCCGATGGCATACACGGTGCGGCCAAATTCGGTGCCATGGGCCACGAACATGGCGACGGCCAGCACCACCAAGGCCAGCAGCGCGCTGAGTGACAGGGCGGCACTGTCGCCCCACAGTTCGACGCGCATTTGCGCCAGCGCGGTGTAGGCCTCGTCGGTGATGCTGATGGAATCGATGCTGATGAGGTAACACAGGCCACGCGCCAGAAACATGCCCGCCAGCGTGACGATGAAAGGCTGCAGGCGAAAGCGCTGGATCAGCCAGCCCATGAAGGCGCCGAACAATGTGCCCATGGACAGCACCAGCGGGATCGCCAGCCAGAGGCTCCAGTGGCGATGTTCCACCAGCGCCGCCAGCACCATGGTGCTGAGTGCCACCACTGAACCCACCGACAGGTCGATGCCACCGGACAGAATGACGAAGGTCATGCCCACCGCCACAATGACCAGGAAGGCGTTGTCAATCAGCAGGTTCAAAAATGCCTGGGCCGAGAAAAACCCGGTGTAGGACACCGAGCCAAACACGGCCATCGCCAGGAACAGCGACACCGTGGCCGCCAGTGGCATGAATTTAGGGTCCAGCCGCCAGCGCCGTGTGGATGTCGTCTGCGTGAGGTTGTTGCTCATGCGCGGCTCCCTGCTTCTGGGCGCACCACCCATGTCCGCACGGCACTGCGGAAGTCGGCCGACTGCAACAGCATGACCGCAAACACCACGGCCGCCTTCACCACCAGGTTGATCTCGGGTGGCACCCCAATCGAATAAATGGTGGAGGTCAGCGTCTGGATGATGAGTGCACCCACCAGGCTACCCGCCAGACTGAAGCGCCCACCGGTGAGCAAGGTACCACCCAAGGTCACAGCCAGAATCGCGTCCAGCTCCATCAGGTTACCGGCGTTGTTGCCATCGGCACTCTTGACGTTGGAGCTGATGATCAGGCCCGCCACCCCGGCGGTCAGGCCGCAGAAGGCATAGACACACACACTGATCAAGCGCTCACGCACACCGGCCAGCCGCGCGGCGGCCGGGTTGATGCCAATGGCCTGGATGAACAGGCCCAAGGCCGTGCGTGTGACTGCCAAATGCACCAACAGGTACACCGCAGCCGCAATGAACAGTGCAAACGGCAAGCCCCACAGGAAACCATTGCCGATGTAGAAATAGGGGGCGTAGTACACGGTCACGATTTGCCCGCCCGTTGCCAGTTGTGCAATGCCGCGCCCGGCCACCATCAGGATCAGCGTGGCGATGATGGGCTGCAGCCCGATCTTGGCTACCAGCAAGCCATTCCACAAACCACAGGCCAGCGCCACCAGCAAGGCGCACAGGATGGCCAGCGGCATCGGGTAGTTGCTCACGTGGGTGGGCACACCGTCGTGGATGACCAGCTTGCCGCCAATCATCAACGCCGCCACCGAGGCACTGATGGCCACCACGGCGCCGACCGAAATGTCTATGCCCCGCGTAGCGATGACCAGGGTCATGCCCAGCGACACCAGCATCAGCGGGGCCGAGCGGTTCAGGATGTCGATGATGCTGCCGTACAGGTGGCCATCGCGCCACTGCAGCACCCAGAAGCCCGGGTTCAGGCTGGCGTTGACGGCCAGTATCAGCACCAGCGTGACCAGCGGCCACAGCAGCGGATGCGCCCGCAGGCGTTGGGCCCAGGAGCCCGTGTTGTGCGCAGTCATGCCTGCCCCGCAATCATGGCGTAGACCGCGTGGTCGGTGGTGCCGGCGGGCAGTTCACCCACCTTGGCGCGGTCACGCATCACCACGATGCGGTCAGATACCCGCACCACCTCTTCCATCTCCGATGAGATGAACAACACGGCCATGCCCGCGCGGGCCAAGGTCAAAATCTCGTTCATGATTTCCTGCTTTGCCGCGATGTCTATGCCGCGGGTCGGTTCATCCAGTATCAACAGACAGGGCTTGGTCGCCAGCCAACGCGCCAGCACCGCCTTTTGCTGATTGCCGCCTGACAATTGACCGATAGGTGTTTCGATATCGGCGGTCTTGATGCCCAGGGCCTTGACGTAGTGCAGTGCCAGTTGCGCCTGCTGCGCGCGTGACATACAGGGCCACAGGCCTTGGCGCGCCTGCAGCGCCAGCGCAATGTTTTCGCGCACCGAGAGTTCGGCAATGATGCCCTCGGCCTTGCGGTCCTCGGGACACAAACCCAGGCCCAGACGGATGGCCTGCGCCGGCGAATGCAGGCGCACGGCCTTGCCCTGCACCGTCATCTCGCCGGCATCGCTGCGGTCCAGGCCAAACAAGACACGCGCCAGCTCGGTGCGCCCCGAGCCCAGCAAGCCCCCAAGCCCCACGACCTCGCCCCGGCGCAGAGCTAGGTCCAGCGGTTTGACATGGCCTTGCCGCGCTAGGCCATGCACCGTTAGCACCTCGGGCGCCTGCGCGAGGGCATCCTCTTGTGTGCTGGCGTGTGGCGTCAGACTGTTCACCATCTCGCGGCCCACCATGGCCGCAATCAGCGCGCTATGGCCCAGATCGGCGGCCCGGTATTCACCCACCAGTTGGCCATTGCGCAGCACTGTGATGCGATCACACAAGGCATATACCTGATCGAGAAAATGCGTCACAAAAAGAATCGCCATACCCTGCGCACGCAGTTGGCGCAGTACGGTGAACAGGCGCTCGACCTCGTCGTCGTCCAGGCTGGAAGTGGGCTCATCCAGAATCAGCACCCGCGCCGAGATGCTCAGGCCCCGCGCAATGGCCACCATCTGCTGCACCGCCACCGAATAGCTGCCCAGCGTTTGCGTGACGTCGATGCTGAGGTTCAGCCGCGCCAGCAAGGCGCTGGCGTCGCGGTGCATGCGCGCCCAGTCGATGGCCCAGGCACCACGGGCGCCGCGGCGCGGGTAGCGCCCGGCAAAGATGTTTTCCGCCACCGACAAATTGGGGCACAGGTTGACCTCCTGGTACACCGTGCTGATGCCCAGTTGCTGCGCCTCCAATGGCGAGGCCGCGGCGATGCGTTGCCCGCCCAGGCGCATCTCGTCCTGGTCGGCACGGTGCACGCCGGTCAATACCTTGATGAGCGTGGATTTGCCCGCGCCGTTTTGCCCCATCAGGGCATGCACCTCACCGGCGAACAGGCGCAGGTTGACCCCGCCCAGCGCCTGCACGCCCGCAAAATGGATGGCAATGGCGGACAACTCCAGCACGGGCTGCGCCGCGCCGGTGGGTGTCTCGTGGTGGACGGTCATAGTTTCTTTGTTGGCTCATGCAAAACAAGCCGCAGAGCGGCTTGCTTCAATCAATATACGCCCGGGCTCATTGCACCCGGGTCAAACCGGCTCAGTACTTGCGTGACGGGAATTCCTTGGCCGCCACTTCCATGGGGAAGATACCTTCCTGCGTCACGATGCGGCGGGGCAGGGTCTTGCCCGCCACCAGGTCTTTGACGGCTGACATCAGTTGCGGGCCCAGCAGGGGGCTGCATTCCACGGTCACATCCATCTTGCCGGCGATCATGGCTTCGAACGCGCCCTTGACGGCATCTACGGAGATGATGGTGATGTCCTTGACCGGCTTCAGTCCTGCTTCTTCAATGGCCTGAATCGCGCCAATGGCCATGTCGTCGTTGTGTGCATACAGCACATTGATTTTCTTGCCCTCGGCCTTCAGGAAAGCCTCCATCACTTCCTTGCCCTTGGCGCGGGTGAAGTCACCGGTTTGCGAGCGGATGATCTTGATACGCGGCTCGGCCTTGATGATTTCCTCAAAACCCTTTTTGCGGTCAATGGCCGGGCCCGAGCCCACGGTGCCTTGCAGCTCGACCACGTTCACATCACCGGTGGTGTTCTTGACTTTTTCCAGCAACCAGCGGCCGGCCTTGCGGCCTTCTTCGGTGAAGTCGGAGCCCATGAAGGTCACATACAGCGAGGTATCTTTGGAGTCCACCGAACGGTCGGTCAAGATGACCGGAATCTTGGCAGCCTTGATTTCCTTGAGCACCGTGTCCCAGCCAGACTCCACGACCGGCGCGAACGCAATCACGTCCACTTTCTGCGCGATAAAGGAGCGCAGGGCCTTGATCTGGTTTTCCTGCTTCTGCTGGGCGTCGGAAAATTTCAGCGTGATGCCTTCCTTGGCGGCCGTGTCCTTGATGGAGTTGGTATTGGCGCTGCGCCACTCGCTCTCGGCACCGATCTGGCTGAAGCCCAGCACGATTTTCTTTTGTGCAAAAGCACTCAGGGGCATGCCCACTGCGAACGATGCCGCAACCAGTGTGGCAATCAGCGTACGTCGGTTCTGTGTCATCAAAGTCTCCTCTTGTGTTGTATGGAGCGCGATGATACGGACGCAATTGATATACATCCAATTGATATTTGGAGACTATTGATGTGTAAAGAAGGATTGGTGAAAACCCTGAATTTCGGCGGAAAAGTTGCGCAACGCTGATCATTGCCTTCTCACGCGTGGGAGGAAAAATATTTGAAAAAATTTAACCCCGTATGGCGGCCTCGCTCGTTCCACCCCGTTCCATAACTTTTTTTGGGGGAATCAGCATGCAGTTGAGTTTTTGCGGTGTTGTACGGGCGCTGGTTGGCGCGGGTTTGCTGTTGGGGGGGATGGCCCAAGCCCAGGAAGTTGTCCAGGCGACGCGAGCCGATGACCGGGTGCAGCCCGCCTACGTGCTCGGTGCCAATAGCCAAAAGTGGCCGGGGGGGCAGTTCAATTGGTACTACAACCCGCAAAACCAACCCGCGAACCTGACAACGGCTGCGGTTCTGAATGCCATTCAAACGGCCGCTGCACGATGGAGTGGAATGTGCAACATCACGTTCAACTACATGGGGCTTACCTCGGCGGCGCCGTATCTGGCCACCGATCCCTCTGCAATTGACAGGATGAATGTGATTGGCTGGGGTGTTTTGCCGGGCAGCAGCACCCTGCGTGCCAACAACAATAAGTGGTATGTCGGAACGGCGATGGTCGATGCCGATGTGATGATGAACACGACACTCAGCTGGACGGCCGAAAATGTCGATGCGCTGATGACCCAGGCCTTTGGCAGCAATATGGGCTTGAATGGGTCCAACGTTGCGAATTCGGTGCTGTCAGCCAATGTGCCCCATGACCCAGTGTTCCTGAGGACTCTGCGCGGAGACGATGCCCAGGGTTGCGCGGCGCTCTATGGCGCCGCCAGCACTGCGGAGTCGGACCGTGCCTTCAATTGGGCGGAATCGTTCTACCCGCAATTTTTGGCCCCCGCACCAGCCGTATCCGGTACTTACGCGGGCTACTACTACCGTTATTACCCGGCCATCCAGTCTTATGTAGGAACCAAAGAAGGGGCGGTGTATTTCATGGGGCCCGACGGTGTCATCCAGAGTCTGGGCCCGCTTAGCGGCTTTACCAGCCTGGCCCAGAGCGCCGGGTTTTAAGAGTTAGCTGTCGCGCCATCGTGCGGGGCGGGTGCGAGATTGTTATCTCGCCCCGCCCCTGGGTGGTGTCTGCGGACCCAGCGGTTAAGATTCCAAGCGGCACAAAGATCGGGTTTCATCGCGCTGGGAGGCAAGCATGTGGATGTTGGGTTGGTCGCTGCGGGCGCGCATAGGTTGGTGCTCGTGGGTCGGCGCAAAAGGCTGGCTGCTGGGGCTGGCCTTTTTGCCTCTGTCGGCCTTTGCTGCGGTCGGCTCGGGGACGGGATTTTTCATTACCCCCGATGGCCACATTGCGACCAACTTCCATGTGATTGAAGGGGCCGTCGAAGTGGCAGTGCGCGACAGCAGCGGCCGCACCCACGCGGCCCGCATTGTCCGCACCGACATCAAAAACGACCTGGCGATCTTGAAGATCGAAGGCCGGTTTCCGGCGCTGGCTTTGGCCCATTCCAACACCATGCGCAAGGGCGACTCCGTGTTCACGCTGGGGTTTCCCAATCCGGGTGTGCAGGGCTTGGCAGTCAAGTTCACCGAGGGCACCATCAGTAGCCTCTCCGGCATCCAAGACCAGCCCAATGTCTTTCAGATGTCGGTTCCGATTCAGCCAGGGAACTCGGGCGGCCCCTTGCTGAGTCGCGACGGGGCGGTGGTGGGGGTCGTTGTCGCCAAGCTCAATGCAACGTACGCCATGCAAAACGGCATGGGCGTGCCAGACGCCGTCAATTACGCCGTCAAGTCCAATTACTTGTTGGAGCTGGTGGGTAATGAGCCCCAGGTGCAATCCCAACTGCCCGCACCGACGAATCTTTCTGGAGCGCCCGTACTTGCAGACCTGATAGCGGAGGTGGAGTCCAAGGTTGTCTTCATTGTTGCCAAGCTGCCGGACGTGGCGCGTGCATCTGTTCCGCCCTCTCGCAACACACCGGCGCCTGCACAGCCTCCCGTTGCACGCCCCATGCCGCCGGCGTCCAGCGCACAGCAACCGCGCTACGAGCGCGACGCGGAGGCGCAGGAGGCTTACCTCAACGGACGTACGGCCCTCAAGGAGTCGCGCTGGGCGGATGCACTGCGCTTCATAGGGCGGGCGGCCAGCCTGGACCTCGCTGAAGCACAGGCTGAAATGGGTGTCATGTACGCCTATGGTATTGCGGTGGTGCGGGACGACGTAGAAGCCGTGCGCTGGCTGCGCTTGGCCGTTGACAAGGGCAACGCCACGGCGCAGGCGAATCTGGGCCTGATGACCGAGCAGGGGCGTGGCGTGGCCAAAGACCAGGCGCAAGCACTGCGGTGGTATCGGATGTCGGCGGACAAAGGCAATGCCCTGGGGCAGTACCAATTGGGCCGTGTGCACTTCGAAGGCTTGGGCGTTACCCGCGACCCGGAGGAGGCCGTGCGCCTGTACCGATTGGCCGCAGCGCAGGGACTTGCCAGTGCACAGGCGGGCATGGGGCTGGCGTATTCCAAGGGCGAGGGTTTGCCCAAGGACCGGGTGGAGGCCTTGCATTGGTATCGGCTGGCCGCGGATCAAGGGAACACGGCTGGCCAAGCCTTTGTGGGGCGTGCTTATCTCTTGGGGCAAGGGGTTAAGAAGGATGAAGTGGCAGCCGAACACTGGACGCGATTGGCTGCTGAAAAAGGAGACCCCGAAGCGCAAAACCGTTTGGCATATATCTTGGCAAACGGACTGGGCGTCGCAAAAGACGATGTCCAGGCTGTGCGCTGGGCTCGCCTCTCCGCCAATCAAGGCAACCCATTTGGACAAAATCAGCTAGGCCACCTGTATCTCAATGGTCGCGGGGTCGCAAAGAGCATTCAGGAAGCCTTGCGTTGGTTCCGTCTATCCGCAGAACAAAATCATCCAGATGGGCAAAACAACTTGGGTTGGATGTATGCCAGTGGAACTGGAGTTGCCAAAGATGATGTTGAAGCGGTGCGTTTGTACCGACTGGCGGCGGATCAGGGCAATATGTATGCTGAGAATAATCTGGCAGATATGCTGGCGAGTGGACGCGGTGCCGCGCGCGATGAAGAGCAGGCATTGCGGTTGTATCGCCTTTCTGCGGCCCAAGGAAGCGAAAAGGCACAGGCGAGCTTAAAGAGGCTCGCTCCCACCTTACCTTGATCAATCGCAGCCGTCGTTACAGACGGACGAAAATGCGAACGGCTATCAACCTCATACGCAAGCAGACCGCCAGTCCATGGGTATTGACGCAGCCCTTTGGCAAATACCGCGATGGCGCAGAAAATAGGGGCATTGCAATCAGAAGCCAAGGAGAACCCCATGAAGGGCGACGCACAAGTCATCGCGCACCTGCAAGCGCAATTGAAGAACGAACTGACAGCCATCAACCAATACTTCCTGCACTACCGCATGCTCAAGCATTGGGGGCTGGATAAGCTGGCCAAGAAGGAGTACGAGGAGTCCATTGGCGAAATGAAGCACGCCGACCAACTGATGGACCGCATCTTCATGCTCGACGGCCTGCCCAATCTGCAAGATTTGTCCAAGCTACTGGTGGGCGAAAGCGTGCCGGAGATTTTGGCCTGCGACCTGCAGAGCGAACAGGGTGCTCAGGCGACGATCAAGGCAGGCATTGCGCACTGCGAATCGGTGCGCGACTATGGCTCGCGCGACCTGTTGCAAGGCATTTTGGAAGACACCGAAGAGCACATCGACTTCCTGGAAACCCAGATTGACCTCATCGACAAGGTTGGCCTGCAGAACTACCTGCAAAGCCAGATGGGGACGCCCAGCTAGTTAATCAGCCGGCAGGAGACGAGGCAGGTGGTCTAAGCGTGAATCGCTGCCAGCCTGCCGTGCATCACGACGGGCTGGGTTTCGCGGTTGAGTGCCGCCACGGGGTGCGTGCGGTTGCACTGGGCCACCACGTCACGGGCGCATTCTTCGCATTTGCCACATTGCGTTGCCACGCCCAATTCAAACTGAATGTCGTCAAAGCCCATGCCCGCATGCACATGGCGAGCAATTTCTCGGTCAGAGACGCGCTTGCAAACACAAACAATCATGGGCTAGGGCTATGTGGGCGATAGGTTGATGAATGTGATTATAAATGCGAATTCCTCGCATTCGCAATATCCCTAAAGTCTGCCCTGGTTCTGTTCCGTTGTGCCTCTGCACCGGTTAAGCCTAGGCTGAAGCCTGCAACACGTGGGCCAAGCCCGTCACGTTGATACGTACCTGGGAACCGGTGGTGATGGCCGGGTTGGTGGGGATGTTGACCGCAATGGAGGTTTCTGGCGAGACGTCCCGGGTTAGCAAGGCCGAGTGTTCATTCGAGGGCAATCGGATGTGTACGTCACAGGTACTACCCAGGAAATTCAGGCCGCTGACCACGCCAGTGGTCGCAGGAAGGCTGGCGTCTGCAGTATGCGGCGTTGCGTTGACGATGGTCAACTGTTCGGGCCGCAGCAGGATGCGTTGTGCGCCCGACAGCGGCGAATCACCCACTGGAATGTCGCCCAGATCGCAGCGTGCACGGCCGCCCTCTACCAGAGCCTGCAAGATGATGGCGTCGCCCAGGAAGATCGCCGTTTCGGCATCCACCGGGCGCTGGTACACCTCGCGGGCTGGGCCTACCTGCACCAGGCGCCCGTTACGCATCACGGCCACGTTGTCGGCAAATGACAGAGCCTCGGCTTGGTCATGCGTGACCAGAATGGTGGTGATGCCCGCGCGCGCCAGCAATTCGGCTACGGCCTTGCGGGTGGCGACCCGCAGGCCGGTGTCCAGCGCAGAAAAGGGCTCGTCCAGCAGTATCAATTGGGGGCGCAAGGCCAGGGCTCGGGCCAAAGCAACACGCTGTTGCTGCCCACCCGAAATCTCATGCGGCCGTGCGCGCAGCAGCGCGTGGTCCAGGGCAACCATATCCATCAACTCGTGGATGCGCGCTTGCCGGTCCGCCGCTTTGCGCGGCAGGCCAAAGCCGATGTTGTCCGCCACGCTCAGATGCGGGAACAGTGCGCCCTCTTGCGGCACAAAACCTATGCCCCGCAGATGGGCTGGCACCGCTTGCGCGCCGTCGGCCAGCGTGCGCCCGCCCAGGCTCAACTGCCCGGCATTGGGTGCCTCAAAGCCTGCGATGACGCGCAACAGCGTGGTCTTGCCCGAACCGGAAGGCCCCACGATGGCCATTCGACTGCCTGCCGCTACCCGTAGATCGATGCCATGCAGCACGGCTGTGTCGCCATAGCGCTTGTGGATGCCGTGGAGTTGGAGGTAATCGGTCGTCATCTTCTTGTTATCGCCCAGCGCTTCGTTTCGATTGCATTTGCAGCATCCATGTCATCGGCAGCGACAGCAGGACCATCAGCAATGCATAGGGTGCAGCGGCTGCGTAGTCCAGTTCACCGCTGTAATTCCAAAAGCTGGTTGCCAGGGTTTGCGTGCCATTGGGCGCCAGCATCAGTGTGGCCGTCAACTCGTTGGTCACACCCAGAAATACCATGGCCATGCCAGCAGCTGCCCCCGGTGCGGCCAGGCGCAGCGTGACGGACCATAGTGCGCCAGTTGGTGTGCGGCCCAGGCTGCGCGCCACTTGTTCCAACTCCACTGGCGCCTGGGAAATGCCTGCGCGCAGGCTGACCAGTGCGCGGGGCAAAAACAAGATGGCGTAGGCCAGCAAAACGGTGAGGGCGGTTTGGTAGATCGGCAGGCGCACGGTGACCGTGATCAAGGCCAGGGCTACCACGACCCCCGGCAAAGCGCCCACCACGTAGTTGCCGGTTTCCAGCCAGCGCTGCAGGCGGCTGGGCGCACGTACGGAAAGCCAAGCCATGGGTATTGCCACCAGGGTTGTCAGCAGGGCTGCACCGGTGGCCAGACCCAGGGTTTGTGCAATGGCTTCGGTCATTTCCGCAGCGTTCCAGGCCCCGGCGCCACCGATCAGCAACCAGCGCCCCAAGGTAAGCAGCGGCACACCCAAGGCCAATGCGGTTGTCAGTAGGGGCAATATCAGGCACAGCAGCGTGGCGCCGCCCAGGCGCTGGCGTATGGGCATGCGCGGTGCGCCTGTGCCCACGCGCGCATAGCGCTCATGGCCCCGCGCCAGGTTTTCTGCGCCCAGCAAGGCCAGGCAACACACAGCCAGCACGCCGGCCAGCATGCTGGCGGCAGGGCTGTTGTAGCTGGATTGAAATTGATCGACGATGGCGGTGGTGAACGTGTCAAAGCGAATCATCACGTACAGCCCGTACTCTGCCAACAGATGCAGGCCGATCAGTAGCGCACCACCACACAGTGCCAGACGCAGTTGCGGCAAGACCACGCGGAAGAAGACTTGCACAGGGGGCAGGCCCAAGGAGGCCGCGGCATCTTCCACACCAGGGTCCAGACGGCGCAGTGCGGCCGCGACGGGCAGGTACATGAAGGGCAGGTAGGCGCAGATCGAAACCAGAACCCCGCCACCCAGACCGCCAAGTCCCGGTGCCACCGTGATCCATGCATAGCTTTGCACAAAGGCGGGCACTGCCAAGGGGGCCACTGCCAACCAGGACCATAGGCGATGGCCGGGCAGGTCGCTGCGCTCGGTCAACCAAGCCAGCGCGGTGGCCAGTACCGCGCACAGGGGTATGGTGCAACCAACCAATAGTGCGGAATTGATCAACAACTCACCCACGCGCGGGCGAAAGACCAGAGCGACAACCGTGTCCCAGCCGGTCTGTATCGCGACCCACACGACAAAGCCCAGTGGCAGCAACGCGCACACGGTCACCAAGAGGGCAGCTACCAGCACCCACGGCGTGCCCATACGGCTGGCTTGGTAGTCTCGGGTAGCAGCGGCCGGGCCACGCGCAGCCTGTGGGGCTGCCGTTACGGTGCTGTCGGTGGTCAAAGAGGGCGCTGTCTGCAACGGTTAAGAGCCTGGAGCCTTACAGCAGCCCAGCCTGAGTCATCAGCTCCGCGACCTTGCGGCTGTTGAGCTTGGAAGGCTCCAGCTTGGGCGCATGCAGATCGGCCAAAGGCACGAGCTTGGAGCTGGACTCCGCGCCCAGTCCCACCGCGTATTCGTAGGAGCTGCCGGTGCGAAGGATCTCTTGCCCGTTCTTGCCCGCAATCCACTGCACAAAAGCTTGCGCCTGTGGCTTGTGTTTGCTGGCAGCCAACACGGCACCGCCGGAAATGCTGACAAAGGCGCCGGGGTCTTCATTACGGAAGTAGTAGACGCCGGTGCTGTTGCTGTTCTCACCGGTCTTGGCCTGGTCGCTGACGCGGTAGTAGTGGTAGATCACGCCAGAGTCCACCTCACCGGAGTTGACTGCCTTTAACACCACGCCATTGCCTTTGTAGGTCTTCGCGTTTTCCTTCATGCCTTTGAGCCAGTTCAACGTGACG
The DNA here is from genome assembly GCF_059418585.1 of Rhodoferax sp. GW821-FHT07G04. Classification (NCBI taxonomy): domain Bacteria; kingdom Pseudomonadati; phylum Pseudomonadota; class Betaproteobacteria; order Burkholderiales; family Comamonadaceae; genus Rhodoferax; species Rhodoferax sp. GW821-FHT07G04. The sequence continues at coordinate 548,462 of NZ_JBWKQD010000002.1, read as the reverse complement.
GTCTCGCCTTTGAGCTCCAGCATTGCGCTGACGATGGCCTGGAAGTCAGCGCCGGCCGGTGCGGCCGCCCAACGGCCCTTCCACGTCGGGCTGGCCAAGTCCAACAGCGACTTGGGAGCCTGGCTGGAGTTCATCTTGACCTTGTTGAAGATGAACACGGTACTGCGCGCGGCAATGCCCGTCCATTGACCGGTGCCGGAGCGAAAGTGCGCAGGCACCTGGGCCAGCGTGGCCGGGTCCAGTGGCGCCAGCAGGCCGGCGGATTCCACCAGCGTCATGGCGGGTGAGTTCTCGGTCAGAAAGACATCGGCGGGCGTGTTGGCGCCTTCTTGCACCAACTGGTTGGCCATTTCCGTATCGCCACCGTTGCGGACGATCACTTTGATACCGGTATCTCGCTCAAAGCCTTCGACCCAGGCCTTGGTCAGCGTCGCGTGTTGGGCGTTGTAGACGGTGATGGTGCCGCCGGCTGGGGCCTGCGCCCATGCGCCAACCGAAGTGGCGCCCATCAGGCACAGCAGGGCCGCGCCCACAAGTGTTTTGTATGTCATAGCTTTTGAAAGCACGTTTGAAAATCGGATACCAAGCAAAACGGAGCCTACTGATCGCCCTCAAAACCGTGGCACTTCGACCGGGGTTTCCATGAAAACAGGGGGCGATTCGTGGGAAAAAGACCGTGCTATTGTCGCAAATACAATTGAGAATGATTCTCAAGTAAGGAGTTTAATTTGCCAGGGCGGCTCTGTCAAGCTTGCCAGTCTTCAGTGGATGTTAAGGCCGTAGCCCGCCATTGAGCGCAAAAGGCCCAATTTGGGATACTGTGCAGCACCCCCACTCCTTCTCTGGCCGCCATCCCATGAATGCCACAGCCTCCTCTGGTACACCACCCCACACCGAACCCCGCCTGACCTCGCTATCGCATGGCGGCGGTTGCGGCTGCAAGATCGCGCCGGGTGTACTGTCGCAAATCCTGAAGACGACCACCGCGATGCCGCTGCCACCGGAACTGCTGGTGGGTATAGAGACGGCGGACGATGCGGCGGTCTACCAGCTCAATGCAGAGCAGGCGCTGATCGCCACTACCGACTTCTTCATGCCCATTGTCGACAACCCCTACGACTTTGGCCGCATTGCTGCCACCAATGCCATCTCCGACGTCTACGCCATGGGTGGCACCCCCATCATGGCGCTCGCCCTGGTGGGCATGCCCATCAATGTGCTGTCAGTCGAGACCATTGGCCAGATCCTGGCCGGCGGTGCTGCGGTGTGCAAGGCGGCGGGCATACCCATTGCAGGGGGGCACACCATTGACTCGGTGGAGCCTATCTACGGCCTGGTGGCCTTGGGGCTGGTGCACCCCCAGCGGGTCCGGCGCAACGCCGATGCCAAGGTCGGTGACCGCCTGATTCTGGGCAAGCCCTTGGGCGTGGGCGTTCTGTCGGCGGCGTTGAAGAAAGAAAAACTCGATGCCGCCGGCTACGCCCGCATGCTGGAGGTGACCACGCAACTCAACACGCCCGGGCCCGCTTTGGCGGCCCTGGACGGCGTGCATGCCTTGACGGATGTCACCGGCTTTGGCCTGGCGGGCCACGCCCTGGAAATGGCGCGTGGCGCCCAGTGTGTGGTGCAGGTGGATTGGGCGCGTGTGCCACTCATCGACGGCGTGCAGGCCCTGGCTGGCGCGGGTATGGTCACGGGGGCGTCGGGCCGCAACTGGGCGGCCTATGGGCACGAGGTCGCGCTGCCCGCGGGTTTTGCCGCTGTCGATCAGGCGCTATTGAGCGACCCGCAGACCAGTGGTGGTTTGCTGGTCAGTTGCGCACCTGAGGCGGTGGATGCCGTGCTGGACATCTTTCAGCGCCATGGCTTTGCGGCGGCTGCAGAGATAGGGTGTGTACTACCCGCTGGCAGCGCTGACGGAGGCGCCGTGCTGCAGGTCGTCTGACGCCGCGGGGGTGGGCTTGTCTAGGTGGACGGATGGGCAAACCGCGCGACAAAGCGCTTGTCCCGCCAGCTTTTCCACCACCACACCCACCAGCCCTGGGCGCTCAAGCGGCCCCAGGCCGCCACGGCGTGGCGCCCGCCGCACGATAGCAGGTTCAGGCCCATCCGCGGTGGGTGATGGGGCTTGAGTGCGGAGCCGGTCACTGCTGCTGCCAGGTTGTGGGCCAGTGCGGAACCCGTATTAGCGTCGTTGCCGTCGCTGGCCAGGGGGTGGCGGTCGACGCGGCTGCTGACGCCCCCGGCCGCAAAGACGCGGCTGTGGCTGGTGGAACGCTGGTAAATGTCCACGGCCAAGAACCCCTGGCTGTCCAGCGCCAAGCCACTGCCAGCCAGCCACTGCGGCGCTTGCGCGCCCATGGCCAGCACGGGAACATCACAGGCCAGATTGGCGCCACAACCCAGTTGCACCGAGTCTGCTTTCAAGGACAGGGCCACATCTTGCAACACCGTGACGCGGCGGCGCTTCAGCATGGCCACCAGGCGCTGCTGCACCTTGGGCGAGTAGGCGGCGCCCGGGAGTTCGGGACCGCACACCAAGGTAACGGCCGCGTTGCGCAGGCGGTGGCGCACGGCCAAGGCCAGCTCCACGCCCGGGGTACCGCCGCCGACCACGGCCACACGCAGGGGGCGGGCTTCGCCCATGGCGACCACCCGTGGCCACAGCGCGCTGAAGGCCTCTGCGGGGCGTATGAAGAGACCGTGTTCGCGCGCGCCCGGCAGGGCCTGTTCCATGCGCTCACGGTCCTGCACCGGGCCGGTGTTGACCGACAGCCAGTCAAAGGCAAGTGTGCTGCCATCGTCCAGTTGCAGCGCCTGCCCCTGTGCATCCAAGGCCGTGGCGTTGCGCTCCAACCAGCGGATACCGCTGCGTTGTACCAGCGGCTCCAGCGGTATCTGGCAGCGGTCCAGCGGGTAATGGCCAGCAACAAAGCCGGGCACCATGCCGGCGTATACGAGGTTTTGGTTGGACGCCACCAGGGTCACCGCCACTCCGGGCAGGGGGTGGGCGGCCAATTGAGCCAGCACCTGCACATGGGCGGGGCCGGCGCCCAGCAATACCAGTTGCTGGGTTCTTGGCGGAGTGGCTTGCGGCGGGCTGGCTTGGGCTGTCATAGGGCGGCTATTGTTCCACGAGTGTCAGATCGCCGACATAGGCCAGGCTGGTCTCGCCGGTGTTGTCGGCATCGGCTCCCACCACGATGGCCATCAGCGGTGGCACGGTGTTGCTCTCGGTGCCGAAGCTCTTTAGAAAGTCGGCGTTCAAGTCGCGGCTGTGGACCACCCAGTGTTGCAGCGGACTGTGGGCGGAATCCAGCACCAGGTAGTGCATGCGTTTGGTGAAGGCATTGGGTAGCTCGGTGCCGGCGGCCAGCTTCTGATCCCATACGTAGCACAGCGTAGCCCCCGGCAGGTGTTCACCGCTGGCGCTACGGGCCAGGCGCAGCAGATTGCGGTCGATAAAACCCAGATGGTCCAAGGGGAGATCAAACAGTGCGCAGACTTTGATCGGCGTGTCGTCACCGCTCTTGGTATGCAGGTCAGCCCCCACAATGGGTTGATCCAGCCGCCAGCGCCAGCGCAGCAGGTAGTGGCCGGCGGTCTTGTAGGGAGTCAACGCGTGGGTCAGGTTGGCATAGGAGTGGTCGGTTCGCACGCGCAGCACCCTGTCACCGCCCAGGGGGACTACGTCAAACTGCGTCAAGGGCTTGCGCGTATTGCCCGGAAGGCCGACCACGCGCCAGGGCACAGGGGGCGGCCCCTCGGCGGCGTTGGAGAACGGGTGCAACGTTGGCGGGGTATGGGGAGCTGTCTGTGCTTCTTCCGCCAGGCTCTGGGCAGACAGGCATATGCAAATAATGCCGCCAGCCCTCGCCAAGATTGGATGAGAAGCTATTAAATCAGTAGCAGACGTTTGAAAGCGGTTTACCCGCACGCTGGCCTCCGGCATGGGCCTGCGCAACCACTCCCGCAAGCCTTTAGGGCCAGTGTAGGCCAGGTTTCGCCGCGGGGCCGCTAAATCTGGTTACCTGCTGTTTCCACCGCCAGGGTCTGGCGCAAGCGGTGCTGTGCGCCGGGTTGCAGATGGACCATGTCGGCGCCGGCATTGGCCACCTCCGCACATAAGAAGCGGCACCAGCTCTCGCCGGGCACATCGGCCATGCTCTGTGCTTGGGCCTGGCCGGGGTTCCAGACCACCAGCGACTGGCTGCCTTCGGTGTGGATATGGATGCGGCGCTGCCCAGCCCTGTCGTGCAGCAGGTAGTGGTGCTGGGTTGTGGCCGGTGTGGTTTGCTGGTAAACGCGGTCACACGCCTGGTCCAGCACAAAGGGGCCGGTCTGTGTCTGCCCGGCGGCCCCGGTGAGTTTGTCGTCGTAGCGCAGGCCGTCAAGCGCCGCGATCTGCACCTGTTGAACGTCTTGCACCGCAAAGTAGCTGTGCAGGGCCTGGGTCAGCGCAAAGGTCTGCTCACCGGTATTCTGGGTCTCCAGTGTCTGTACCAGAGTCTCTCCCAGGTCAATCTGCACGCTGACCACCAGGCCGCTGGCAAAGCGGGTCAGAGGGTCGTCGGATGCCGCGGTGCGGCAGGGCGCCAGTGTCAGGCTGACGAGGTCCGCACTGTCGGCGTCGACGCGGACGACCTCCCAGGGCCGGTTGCGCACGGGGCCGTGCTGCATGGCGCCCTCGGGCATGCCCTGCTTGCCAAACCAGGGCCAGCAAATGGGGACGCCGCCCCGCAGCGGGTTGGGCAGAGTGCTCAGCGTGGGCGACACCCACAGCACTTCACGCTGGCCGGCGGGTTGCCACGACAGCAACTGGGCCCCGTGCAGGGCCAGGACGGCAGTGCCGTGGCGGGTGCTCAGCCGCAGGCAGGGGCGGCCCGCATGTGCCAGGGCCTGGATGTGGGAAGGGTTCTGCATGCCCTATCGTAGGCCCTCGGCAAAGGCCCGTGAGAAGCTGAGCGCCGCGTGTTCGTTCAGGCTGCTGCAGGTGGGGGACACAGTAGTGGCGCCGCCCAGGCAGGGCGTGTCGCGGTCCAGCGACCAGAAGTGCAGGCCGCCCAGTTTCTCCTGGCGTACCCATCGTGCCAGCGCAGTGGCGTCGTCTGGCGTGAACACGTTCTCAACGACATCGTTGACACCCAGCATGGCCGTGACCTCGATCTGGGCCAGTGGCACACCGTGGCGGGCATGCAGATTGTGCGCAGCCTGGCGGGCTGACGCCGCCATGTCGCAGCGGCCATCGCGCACCACGCAGTTGGCAGACTTGGCGGGGCCGTAGTCCATGACCATCAGGTTGATGAAGTAGTTGTCGAGTTTGGCCGCGCGTATGGCGTCCAGCACGGTCTGGCCTTGCGCATTGATGCTGGTTTGACTGCCGTCGCTGGCCGCCAATGTGGCTACGGTAAAGCTCAAGCGCAAATGCGGCTGTGCCAATTGCATGGCCTTGATGCGCAGGAGCAGGCTGCGCACCATCTCCGGGGTTTGACCGGCTTCAATGTCAAAGTCAAAGCCCAGCAGCGACGGCGACGCGTAGCGGGCGATGAATTGCGCCATTGCCGCATCGCTGCCGCAGGTGAAGATGTTGCCTTCACCACCGGTGGAGATGATGTAGGGCAGGCCGGCTTGTTGCAGAGCGGTGATGTTCGCATCGGCCACGGTCTGTCCGGCCAGGGTGCCCCAGCGTTCCTGGCCACACTCACCGGCTGCAAAGGCCAGTGTGAGTGCCGTGGCGCCCGGCAGCAGCGTGGGCCGGGGCGTGACGGCCACCACTTGGCGTGGTCCGTTGACCTGGGTCGCGGCAGCAGGCATCTGCGGATCCAGTGCCATGGCCAGGTGCTTATAGGGGCTGTACACAAATTGTGTGGCCTGAGTCTGTGCCGATACCTTGCCCGGTTGTGGCGGAGCGGCGGCACAACCCAGCAGACCCAGGCTCAGGATCGCGCAGGGAGCGTATGCGGCCAGGCTGCGTAGCAGCGCCTTGGGAGAGAAGTGAAGCAGTACGGGAAATGCCATGGTGTTGGTTCTATCTGTTCTTGTCTGATCATTGCATGCGAAAAAAATGGGCAGGGAATTGCTTCCCTGCCCACTAAACAGACTGCGTTCGCCCCCGATTCAAGCAGCCCCCATCGCTCAGGAAATTGTCATATTCATGTAGCACTTAGCACGGGCTATCAGTACTTGACGCGCACGGTCGCAAACAGCGTGCGGCCTTGGCGACCCACGTCCACTTGGTCGCCGGTACGTGCAGAGGTCGTGCTCATCACCGGATCCAACAGATTCTGGCCTTCGATGGACAGGATCACGTTGGGGTTGATGTTGTAGTTGAATGCCATGCCCAGGGAGCCGCCGGCATCGACGTACACCGAGCGGGACGGCTGTGTGCCGAACAGGTAGGGTGAACGCTTGCTGTAGCTGATACGTGCGCTGAAGTTGCTGTCTTCGTAGTAGGCGCCCAGGTTGTAGGTCTGGCGGGATGTACCGAACATATTGCAGTCCACCGCGCCCACGAAGCTGTCGCCTGCGCACAGGGAGCCCTTCAGAGGTGTGGTTTCCTTGCCTTCGGCGTAGGTGTAGTTGGCATCCACACCGAAACCACCGCCCAGCGCTTGCTGGTAGCTCAGCTCGATACCACGCACGGATGCATCGGTAGCAGCGGGGCCGCCGATCGTGTAGGTCTCAACCTGCTTGGTGATGGAGTTGTAGAACTGGGCCTTGCTTTCGCCGTAGGTCACGTAGCCTTGCAGATTGTTGGTGAACAAGGTGGCAGCCAACAGCGAACGGGGAGCAAAGTACCACTCAGCGCCGATTTCAAAGTTGTTGGACGTTGTGGGGGCCAAGGTGGGGTTGGCACCGGTGCCGGTGTTGGTCGTGTCGTTCTTGTTCAGGCCAGCGTACTTGCCGAAGTCGGGGTGCGACATGGTCTTGCTCAGGGCCACGCGACCGATCAGCTCCTTGCTGAAGTCGTAGCGCAGGTTCAGGCTGGGCAGCACGTTGTTGAACGAGGCAGAGGTATCCCAGGGTGCGAACTTGTCGTTGCTTTGCAGCACGGTCTGGTAGGTACCGTTCACGTTGTCCACTTGGAACTGGTGCACGTCGTCCTTGGTAGTGACGAAGCGCACGCCCACATTACCGGACAGCTGGCCTGCGGCGAAGTTGCCTTGCACATAGGCTGCATTGACGGTTTCCTTGAAGTCAAACGCCTGGTTCCAGTCTTGGTCCTTGGGGTTGAAGCGCACATTGGCGTCGCCCCAGGCCTTGATCTGGTCGGGTGTGAAGGTCCAGAAGTTTTGCAGAGCACCGCCTGCGCCAGCGTCAAAGCCGGTGTAGAGGCTGGCACCAGGCAGGCTGGAGCCCAGCTTGCCGGCGTCAGTCTTGCTGCCGACGATCCAGCTGCGGCTGCGGGTGTGCTCTGTGCCGCGGATACCGAACTTCAGCGTGTGGAAGGTGCCGTCCAGGTTCAGCTTGCCGTCCAGGTGGAAGTAGTTCTCTTCATCCTTGGTGTCCATGATGTTGGACCAGCCTTGGACTTCGTCTTCGGTGCCCAGGCCGCCAGCGGTGCGCAGCGCGGCATTGGTTGCGTTGTTGCCGTTGGCGAAGGTGCCCGAGCTGGGGAAGGTCATGTTGAAGGCCTGGCCCTGGCCGTTCATGCGGTAGCCGGAGGCTGCGTAGGGACCCCAGATTTCGATGGCGTAGTCGGTGGAGTGGCCGGCGCTGGTGGTCTTGCCCAGCTTCAGGTCGAAGCTCAGGTCATCGTTGACCTTGTACTTGGCATCGAAGTTGGTGTATTCGGTCTTGGTGCGTGCGTCAGGACGTGCGGCCAAGTCCACGGCATTGGCGTGGGCAGCGGCGCAGCGTGCGGCGGCCTGTGCAGGCGTTGCATTCAGGGACGGTGCGATGACGCAAGGACCGGTGAATTGCAACTCTTCGATGATGCCATTGCCGTTGACGCGGGCAACCGTGGGCACCACACCCTTGTTCAGCATCGCAAAGCCGTCTTGCATCCAGTTGACGTTGTAGTTGGCAGCCTTCATTTCGCTGCTGAATGCATTCAGGCCCAATTGCAGGTTTGCGCTGGGCTTGAATTGCAGATCGATCAAACCACCTTCGCGCTTGCGGTCTTGGGTGAAGACAGCACTACCGTTCAAGGGCGCATAGCGGTGGGTCTTGGTCAGGTCGACGCCAGCGGCGGCCAGGGCTGCATTGGTGTCGCCACCCCAGCTGGTGTCTTCGTACAGCTTCCAGACGTTTTCAAACTCTTCGCGCTTCAAGGTGCGGGCTTGCGAGAACACTTGCACCAGAGCACCGAACGTGCCTTCGTCGTTCTTCCAGGAGCCCAGGGCCGACATTTGGGTGTCGTTCTTGTTGGCGTAGTTTTGGTTGGCAATACCCAGGCTGGCGGAGAAGCTCAGGGGTTGCTTGAAGTCCAGCGGACGGCGCGATTCGATATCGACCGTGCCCGACACGCCACCTTCGGGGATGGATGCTTCGGAGCTCTTGTGCACGGTGATGCGGCCCACCATATCGGAGGGCAACAGGCTGTAGCTGACGCTGCGGCCGCTGCCCACGATGTCGGCCCAGAACCAGTCGGCGCTGGCGACCGAGTGGCCATTCAAGGTGGTCAGTGTCAGGTTGTCCGCAGTACCGCGGATGGACACTTTCTCGTTTTCGCCCACTTGGCCAGCCGCACCACCGGCGGTGGTATTAACGCCAGGCACGCGGGACAGCGAGTCGGCCACGTTCTTGTCGGGCATCTTGCCGATGTCTTCGGCCGTGATGATTTCCACAACGGAGTCGGCGTTGCGCTTTTGGTTGATGGAGCGTTCCAGTGCACCGCGAATACCGGTCACCGTCACCGAGCTGAGCTCAGCTTCCGATTTGCCGGCCGCTGTCTGGGCCTGCGCCGATGCAACGCTCAGCAGGGTGAGCGCTACGGCGGCAGCTATGGGGGTGCGTATGAGTTTCATGTTGTCCTTTTCTTCAATAGGTCAAGGTGGGCCACTGGGTAATAAATCTCTTTTCCACCCCTCAATGCGGCTGGAGGCGCGTACCGCTTGAGGGGTTGTGGAACCTTTGATGCGTACAAACCAATTAATACCACATCAAAATTCTCAGATGCCACTATGCTACCAATTGTGTCCATTTGCAAGAATATTTGGTTCTGTGGTCCTAGGGAAAAACCCTATTTGTGGCTTTTTTCCGTCGTCTTTTGGGACAATGTGGTGCCAATGTTGTATGCAATCCCGTAGACCGGTGCGGCTATGTTGCGCATTAGAAGTCGCAGGTACTATCCAGAGGGGGAATGCTGGGCGGAACGCTGTCTATAGCGGCCTGGCCATTGGCTCGCAGAGCCTTCACTTGGGCGTCCACCTGGGCGGGCGTCAGCAACTGGTCTTTGACATGCAAAACCCAGTCCACATCCTGCTCGTAAATGCGAGTCGTTTTCGATACCGGTAAAAGACCACCTGGGGAAAACCACAGATTAAAGTTCAGTGACATGGGTACCACGGGGTAATTGCGGCCGCCGTGTTCGGCCAATACCACTCCGTCCAGCAAGTGGCGGGTCTTACCGTCCTTGATCTGCAGCATCAGCGTATGCCAGCCAGCGATCGAGCGCTTTTCCTGGTGGGCCTGGTTGTGGGCTTGCCAGGGCTCGACGCGCACCGTCTGCCAGGTAATGCCATACAGACGCGTGGTGGTATCACCCCAGCCGCCGTTGGGCAGGTATTCCCAGTCCACTTCACTGAACTGGGGGTCGAAGTCGTGCTTCAAGGGGCTGACAAGGTAAAAGGTCTGGACCACGACGTCGCCGTCGGCCCCGCTGACGGGCTCGTCGCTGAAGCGGATGCGGGCGGCATAGGTGCCTTCGAAATACTTGCGGGCATGGCAGATCTGGGCCTGGGTCGTTCCCTGGGGTGTGCCGTCGGTGCTGGCCCGCAGGCGCAGGAATTGGTTGCCCGGTACCTGGGGGTCCTGCACCAAGGCGACGCTGTTGGGTCCCCATTGCGCGCCGGCAATGCCGGGGTGGCCTACCGCATGGCGCAGGATCCAGCCATGGGACTGCAGGTCGGCAACGGCGGCCTGGCTGAAGTCGTCAAAGAAAACGCCGCCTGCTGCGGCCTGGGTCGCCGGGGCGTTGCCCAGATGCAGGCACAGCGCGGCGCCTAGCGCCGTGGCGCGGAAGAAATGCTTGATAACCATGGCAAACCCCTCAAGGTGTGTGGGCCAGCGCGCAAGCGACCGCCGCCATGGCGCGGGTAGCCCCTACAGTGCTTTTAAAAAAGCGTTCAGGTCCACCAGCTCCTGCGGCGTGAACCCGATCGCAAACTTCTTGTCGTAAAAGGCAATGACATCGGCCAGGGTCTTGGCCGAACCGTCGTGGAAGTAGGGCGCGCGCATGCTCAAAGCGCGCAGCCCCGGCGTCTTGAAGCGGCCGATGTCTTTCCACAGCCCGCTGACCATGGCACGGCCGGGGTCCTGCGTTTGCACCAGCTCTCCGGTCTTGGTGTTACGCAAGGTGAACAGCGGCATGTCTGCCGTGCGTAGGTCGGCATCGGACGTGCCGATGTTGAAGTAACGGGGCTCCGCCAGGCTACCCACATTGGGTGTGCTGTGGCACACACTGCAGGTCAGGAAGGAAAAGCCCAGGCTTTCCGTGCCCGGCACCGTCTTGCTGACATTGAACTGCTTGGTGTTGAACAGCGTTTGGCCACGGGCTATGGACTGGCGTGCCGCCACGGCCGTAGGGTTGCCTGCCGACGCGTTGCTGACCCAGGTGGTGAACAGTGTGAAGACGTTGGTGTTGAACAGGCTGGCATTGTTGGAGGCCACGGCATTGAAGATGCTGTTGGCAGCAAACGCGGCATTGGCAGTGGACAGGGCTGCCGCCCCACCCGTGCCGTCTGCGCCGAACAGCAAGCCTGCCGCAGTGTCCACCTGCTGGGCCGCAAACAGCGTCTTCTCGAAAGCGACGATGCCGCTTTGCTCGCCCTTGCTCAGGTCGGCCTGGGCCTGGGCATGGCCATTGTTGGCCGTGACCGCCTGGCGGGCCAGGTTGGCATCCAGGGCGGCGAAGCAGCTAGCTTGCACGCAGTTGGTGGAGCTGCTGTCGGCCGTGGTTTCGCGGCCGTCCCACATCACATCGGTGAGGAATTTCAGGTTCGCGGCGGGCAGCGGCCTGCGAAACAGCGACAACTCGCGGGCGGTGGAAAAGTTGTAGGGGTCGTCGGCCCGCAGCAACTCGAACTCGGCGTCTTCGGGTATACGCAGGCCGATGCGGAACACGCCCCGGTCCAGCAGCAGGCTATAGGCCACGCGGCGGTCTTCCAACGTGGTGACGGCCAGGTGTGGTGAGTTGGCGCCGTCGTGGGGCAGGAACACCGGGTCGGTGCCATTGGTTTGTGCAAACAGGGCTTGCACGGTCGTCGCCGATAGCGAAAAGCCGTTGTCCTGCCGGTGGCAGCTGGCGCAGCTTCGGCCATTGCCGAAGGACTTGAAGAAAGGCCCCGTGGTGTCTATGGCACCAGCCGTGCTGTAGCTGCGTGCAAAGCCGTTGTCATTGGCGAAGATGCCGGCCTGGGCATCGGTGGGGAATACATTGTTGGCATCGGCTAGCAGGCCGTGCGCATTGGGTTGGCCCGTGGCTGGTTGCGCGACCGGTGTCGCAGGTGTTGCCACTACCGGTGTGGCACCACCCCCCGAGCCACCACCGCAGGCCCCCAGCACTGCCAGCAGGCTTGCATGCACTCCACGGACCAGGAGCCGCTTCATGGTGGATGGTTACGCAGCGCTGTCGGCAGCAGGAGACGGGAATTTCACGAAGAACATCAGCACCAGGGCCGGCACGCCGCAGGCAATCGTCCACAGGAAGAAGTGCTCGTAACCCATCTGGACCTGGATGTCCCCGCTGATAGTCTTGGAGATGATGAAGCCCAACTGCATGACACCGGAACCCAGCGCATAGTGCGCGGTCTGGAAGCGCCCCGGCGCAACAGCCTGCATGATGAACAGGATCATGCCCACAAAGCCAAATCCATAGCCCAGCATCTCAACGGCCACGGCAATGCCGATGTGCAGCATCTCGGTTGGCAAAGCGCTGGAGAGGTAGTAGAACACCGCATTGGGAACCGCCATGGCCACGATCAGCACGGGCATGGCCTTGCGCAGGCTGAGCCAGGCTGTGAAGTAGCCGCCCAGAATGCTGCCCACCAAAAAGGCGGCTGTGCCCACGGTGCCATAGATGCCGCCCACCTGCTCGGTGGTCAGGCCCAGGCCGCCCTTGTCGCGGGCTTCCAGCAAAAACAGCGGGCCTATGGTCTGCACCTGGCCTTCGGCAAAGCGGAACAGCACGATGAACAAAATCGCCAACCAGATGCCGGGCTTTTGCAGAAAGTCTTTGACCACCTCCACCAGGGTATTCCATACGCTGGCCGCGCTCAGATCCGTGTGCTCGGTGTTAAGCGTGCCGGGCAGGGACCAGGCGTTGTAACTGGCCAATGCGGCCAGCACCACGGCCAGCAGCACAAAGATGGCAGACCAGGCATTGAACACCCCAAAACGGGTTTCCAGATGGCCGGCCAGAACCAGCAGCCCGCCCAGCGTCAGGAACTTGGAGGCGTTGAAGAACGCGCCCTGCCAGCCCGCATAGGCCGCCTGCTGCTTGTCGCTCAAGCTGCCCATGTAGAGACCGTCGCAGGCAATGTCATGCGTGGCCGATGCATAGGCCAGCACAAAGAACACCGCAATGCTGGCCGCAAAGTACAGCGGCAATTGCAGTGCAACGGCCATCAGCGCCAAGCCCGCGGCACCGGTGAACTGCATGGCCACGACGATCAGCTTCTTGCTGCGCGCCATTTCCAGGAACGGGCTCCATAGCGGCTTGAAAGCCCAGGCCAGGCCCAAGAGGCCGGTCCAGCGTGCGATCTGGTCATTGGACACGCCCATGTTCTTGTACATCAGGCCGGCGATCAGCATGACGACAAAGAATTGCATGCCCTGCACAAAGTACAGGCTGGGCACCCAGGTCATGGGCGAACGCGGAGTTGCAGTTTCAACGGTCATGGGGTGTCCAGTTGGGGGATTCAAGAAGTCGTCAGACCCGTGTCAGGGCCACGGGCGCTACGCCGGTGGCTGCAGCCTCACCTTGCAGCCAGTGTTTCAGTGCCAGCATGGCGCCATCGGCATAGCCCCAGGTCACGATGGCCGGTGCATTCACGTCCAGCACCTGGAAGGGGTTCCAGATCGCCAGGTGCAGGTCCACGCCTTCGGCCTGGGCCGACGCCGCCTGGTAGCGGCCATGGTGGTTGGAGACCAGTACATTGCGCCGGCCGTCGCGTGGCAGCGTTTGCACATCCAGCTCGCGCAACGCAGCTACCGGCAGGTATTGCACGTCGCGGAAGTCGGCGAACAACTCCTGGATTTGTTCCAGCGGCAGGCCGGCCTCGGAGACACCATCACTGACCACCGAAGCTTGGGCAATCACGCGCAGCGGCGTGCTGCGGGTGGGGGGGGTGGGCGCACCCACGGCAGTCAGGCCACGGGCCCAGGCCTTGTTCATCAGCGCCACATCCAGCGCCTGCTGCACGTCGCGGTAGGGCGTGGTGTGCAGCGGGAAGCGGCGGGCCAGATCGTCCACGCGGTCGCATGCCGTTTGCAGTGCGGCGCTCTCCAGAGCACCGTCTTGCAGTGCGGCGCCAATGGATTGCAGGGCGGCCAGTTGCTCGTGGCGCGCGCCCTGTGCCAGCACCAGGTCGGCGCCGGCCTGCAATGCCAGCACCGCAGCGCGGGCGTGGCCGTAGCGGTCATACACGGCCTTCATCATCAGTGCGTCGGTGATGACCACGCCTTGGTAGCCGATGGCATCGCGCAGCACACCGGTCAGCACCTTGCGCGACAGCGTGGCAGGGTGCTCGGGGTCGATCTGCGGGTAGACGATGTGGGCCGTCATGACCGCAGGCGCCGTTTTCGCCAGCTCGCGGAAGGGGATCAACTCCAGCGCTTCCAACTCGGCCAGCGACTTGTCCACAGTGGGCAGCGCGTGGTGCGAGTCGGTGTGCGTGTCGCCATGGCCGGGGAAATGCTTGACGCTGCAGGCCACGCCTTCGGACATGGCGCCTTCCATCCACGCACCGGCCAGATGGGCCACGGCCATGGGGTCGGCGGAGAAGCTGCGCTCGGCAATCACCGGGTTGGCGGGGTTGTTGTTGACGTCCAGCACCGGTGCAAAATTCCAGTTGATGCCCAGGCTGCGCAGGCCGCGCGACACAGCAGCGCCCACCTGCTGGGCTTGCTCCAGGTCACCACAGGCGCCCAGCGCCATCGCCGCGGGTGCCTGGGGCAGAAAGGTGGCGCGTATCACCGAGCCGCCTTCCTGGTCGATACCGATCAGGGCCAGCGGCCCCATCACTTCGCGCAGATCGGCGGTGAGCTTGCGGACTTCGGCCTCGGTGCCCAGGTTCTTGCGGAACAGGCACACCGCGCGGATGTGGTGGGTGCGCAGAAAGTCGGCCGTATCGGCGTCCAGGGACTTGCCCTCCATGTCCACCATCACCAGGTGGCCGGGCTGTAGCGTGTTGTGTTGCATGTTGTGTTGGTACTGCGTATGCCGCGTGCGGCTCAGTGGGTCTTGGTGACCTTGGCCAGGAAGCGTGGCTCGTCGGGGTTGCGGCCACGGGCACGGGCCAGTTGCTCCACCATGGGGTAGAAGCTTTGGATCAGCGAAATCGGGTCCAGGTCAATCGAGTCGGTCTCCACGATGGGCAGGTTGGCGCCCGGCGTGCCCGCCGGTGCGGCCAGCAGCACCTTGGCACCGCGCAGGCGCATCTCTTCGGCCAGGGCCAGCAGGCCAGCCTGGGCCGGGCCGCGAGGCGCGAAGATCAGCAGTGGGTAGCCTTCTTCGATCAAGGCCATGGGGCCATGCTTGACCTCGGCGCTGGAGAAGGCCTCGGCCTGGATGCCGCAGGTCTCCTTGAATTTGAGTGCTGCTTCGAGTGCGACCGGCATGCCGGTGCCGCGGCCAATGACAAACAGGCGGTCCACGTTGTGCAGGACTTCTACCGCAACCGACCAGTCCATATACGCCGCGCGGGACAACACACCCGGCAGTGCGGACAGTGAAGACTGCAACACCAAATCGTCTTGCCACGCCGCAACGACACGGGCGCCGGCTACCAACTGGGCGATATAGCTCTTGGTGGCCGCCACGCTGGCCTCGGTACCGGCGTGCAGCGGGAACACCCACTGCGCGGCCTGGGCCAGCGGCGAGTCCGCCTTGTTGACGAATGCCGCAGTGGTTGCGCCGCCCTCGGTGAAGAAGCGCGTGGGCGCGACCAGGTCCGGGCTCTGGCCGGACTGCGAGAAGGCCAGGGACACCAGACCCTTGCAAGCGATCTGCGATTGGTACAGCGTGATCAGCGACATGGGCAGCGAGGTCACCAGGCGCCCCATGCGGGCCATCACCAGATAGGCCAGGAAATGCGCGGCGTGGTCCGAGCTGCCACGGGCCACCGTGAGTACAGCGGAGGGGCTTTGGGTGCGCAACAGGGCACCAAAGTCAAAGTATTCCTTGTCGTTATGGGCCAGCTGAAAAGCGACGGCCTGGGGCGCCTCGCGCGCCTCAGAGAGCATCAGTGTGTTCAATGGGATTCCCTTCAATGTAGATGGATTGCAGTTGCAGGTCGCGGTCCAGCACGACGACATCGGCCCAGGCGCCCATGGCCAGGCGGCCGCGGTCCACCACGCCCAGGTAGTCGGCGGCGTGGGTGGAGACGCGCTTGGACGCGTCCAGAATCGACAGGCCCAGCGTGTCCACCAGGTTGCGCAGGGCCTGGTCCAGCGTCAGCGTGGAGCCGGCCAGCGTGCCGTCGGCCAGGCGCACACCGCCCAGGCACTTGAACACCTGGTGGCTGCCCAGGCGGTACTCGCCATCGGGCATGCCGGTGGCGGCCGTAGAGTCGGTCACGCAGTACAGGCAGGGGATGGAGCGCAGCGCCACGCGGATGGCACCGGGGTGCACGTGGATCAGGTCGGGTATGAACTCGGCGTACTGGGCATGGGCCAGCGCCGCGCCCACCATGCCGGGCTCGCGGTGGTGCAGGCCGGTCATGGCGTTGAACAAGTGGGTGAAGCTGCGCGCACCCTTGGCCAGGGCCTGCACACCATCTTCATACGTGCCCATGCTGTGACCAATCTGCACGCGGTAACCGGCGTCGCACAGTGAATCGATCAGGTCCATATTGCCCGGCACTTCGGGCGCCATCGTGATCAGGCGGATCGGTGCCAGTGCATTGAGCTGGCTCAGCTCGTCGGTCTGCACGGGCCGTGCGAACGCGGGCTGGGCACCGAGTTTGCCGTCGTTGATGTAGGGGCCTTCCAGGTGCACGCCCAGTACCCGGGCGCCGCCCGGTGCGCGCTTCTGGCAAATGCCGGTCAGCGCCTGCATGGCCGACACCAGGTCTTCCATGGGGGCAGTCATCGTCGTGGCCAGAATGGATGTGGTGCCGTGTTGTGCGTGGACCTGGCTGATGCGCGTGGCCGCGTCGCCGCCTTCCATGATGTCGCGGCCGCCTGCGCCGTGCACATGCAGGTCGATGAAGCCAGGCAGCACCAGCGGCTCGCCAGACGCACGGGCCGCCTCTTCGCTGATGGCTTTGCCGTGGATGTGGTCGATACGCCCCTCGGGCGTAAAGGCCATGGAACCGTGCACAAAACCCGACGGGGTCAGGATATTGCCGACGACGACAGCAGCGCTCATCGTTCGCGCCTCATTTCGGCCACAAAGTCGTAGTAGTCGCTACGGCAATAGGAGTGGGTCAACTCCACAGCCTGGCCTGATTCGAGGTAGCCGATACGGGTGATGAACAGCACCGCCTGGCGGTCGGGTATGCCCAGTTGCTCGGCCAGCCGGGGCTGGGCGTTCAGCGCACGGATGTGCTGCAGTGCGCGCACCGGTGTTTGGTTCACGCTGTCCAAATACTCATACAGCGAATTGCCCACCAGCATGGGGTCGGCAATGATGGTTTGTGGCAGCACGCTGACCTCGTAGGCCATGATGACGTTGTCTGCCAGGCGCAAACGCTCCAGCCGCACGACCTTGGCGCCGGTGGACAGGCCCAGCGACAACTGCTCGTCGGTCATGGCCACATCGACCTTGCGCTCCAGCCAGCGCGACGACGGTGTGTAGCCGCGGCGCAGCAGTTCTTCGGAGAAGCTGGTCAGTTGCGACAGCGGCTGCTCCAGCATGGGTGCGATGTAGTTGCCCGAACCGCGCCGGCGCACGATCATGCCCTGCGACACCAGTTGGTCGATGGCTGAGCGGGCCGTGACGCGCGACACATTCAGCGTTTCGGCCAACAGGCGCTCGGAGGGCAGCGCCTCTTCGGGCTTGTAGCGGCCTTCGCGTATCAGCTGGGCCAGCTTGCGGGCCAGCTGCATGTAGATGGGCGAGCTGTCGCGCGGATCCGGCTCGAAGGTAATCTGAACTTCGCCTGATGTCATAGTGACTGTTCCAAGGATTGGTGAACAAGCGTCAGGGCGCCGTGTACGGCATCCTGGGGTGATGCGATGGCGCGTGCGCGGGTAGCGCTCGCCAGTCGCGGCAAGAGTTGGCGGCCCACGCTGCCGCAGATGGCCAGCGGCAGCGTGCCGCTGGGGTCCAGTGCGGCGGCCATGCGTTCCAGTGCGGCGGCGGCTTCCACCAGCAGGGCTTCGGCCACGGGGTCGCTGGCGGCGGATTCGAACACGGTCCGCGCCAACTGGGCATATTCGTTCTGCCCAGCCTTGGCGCACCAGTCTTGCAGGGCGTCGCGGTGGTCGCCGCAGGTGCTGTGGATGCTGCGGGCCAATGCGCCGCCCGGCAGGCGGCGGTCCAGCACCTCCTGGGCGTGGGCCATGGCGCGCAGGCCCAGCCAGGCGCCGCTGCCCTCGTCGCCGACCGGGAAACCCCAGCCGCTGACCTGGTGGCGGCTGCCGTCGGCATACAGGGCCTCGCCCACGCTGCCGGTGCCTGCTGCCACCATGGCGCCGGGTTGGCCGTTGTGGGCGGCCAGCAGCGCGATGTACGCGTCGTTTTCGACAAAGAGGCGGGCAAAGCCCGGGTTTTGGTCCACAAAGGCATCGCGCCAGGGCTGGTGATGCACACCGGACAGGCCAGCGCCCAGCGCGCATTGCGACCAGACGGGTTGGGCCAATCCAGCCTGTTGGAAGGCCTGTTGTGCCGCCGCCAAGATGTTCTGCCAGGCCGTGGCCACGCCTTGCCCCAGCGCGGACGGCCCTGCGCTGGCCTGGGCCAGCACGGAGCCACTCTGGGTGGCCAATAGGACGCGGGTACCGGTGCCGCCACCGTCTACACCCAACAAATACTCAATCATGGCTTTGGGACTTGCTTTTGACGCACCGAGTGGGTGCAGATTGAACTTCGTGATATCTTAACATACCAATTTAATACCAGTAATGGGATTTTTTCAAGTTTTTTTGTAAATATTTGAGTGACGCCGGTTTTACCCGGAACGGACCGGTTTGAGGTGCACAGCCCTGGTGCCAAGTGGTTGCCAGTGTGGCGCACCGATAGGGGGAAGTGCTGGTATGGTCTTGGTCTGGCGAAATGAGGTTGGTTTGCCCTAAACAGAACCGCTACCGTACCGCCCCAGCCGGGCGGCACCGATATTACCCGCCCGATGTGGCAATGCGCAGCAGGCCGTCGGCCGCTATTTCCAGCGGTACGTGGATCAGGGACTCGCCCACGCAATCCCCAGCCTCGCAGACTCCGTCGGCCCAGCGGTAGCGTGCGTAATGCACATTGCAGGTGATGCTGACCCGGGGCGTGAAGATGAGTTGCGACTGCTTGACCGCCAGCGGCACGCCAAAGTGGGCGCAGCGGTTTGCAAAGGCGGTGACCTGTGGGCCATCGCGCAGCAGCAGCAGCTTGAAGACCTGGCCCAATCCGGCGCCGGTCTCCAGTTCCCACAGCGTGGCCTGGCCATCGGCCAGTGCGTCCCGCTGGCACAGCACCGTGCCGGGCGCCGGTGCGTGGGCCAGGGTTTGCCAATGCGGGAGCGGGGTTGGGTGGCTCATGGGGCTCAATAAATACCCAAAATGGGTTTTATGGGGTGGCTTTCGAGGAGATTATAAAGAAATTGGCCTCTAGCCCTCGTCGAATGTGCATAGTGTGCTACATAAAGCGTAGCAAAGACAGGGCGCCTCAATCCACCAACGCGGCCCCTGCAACCGCCAGACCGGCCGCCACGCCGCCAAAGCGGTTGCCCTCCACCAGTGTGGCGCCGGGCATGGCCTCGCGCAGGGCGGCCATCAGCGGGCGCAACGCGGACGAGCCCCCCGTCAGGTAGACGGCGTCCACGCCGGCCAGGCCCGAACGCTGCACGCATGCCTGAGCGCACTCCACCACCTGGGCCAGGGCCTGTTGCAGTGTCTCGGCCATGCCGGGCGCGCTGATGGTGGCGCCCAGGTGCTCGCTGGGGCCGTGGCCCAGAAAGTCCAGGTCTACCAGCGACTCTTCACCGGAGATGGAGCAGGCAATCTTGGCGGCCTCCACCCCGGCCAGCATGCGGTGGCCGTGCTGACCCTCCAGCGCGTCCATCAGGCGGGCGTGCAGGGTCTGGTCGGTGTAATCGGTCCACAACTCCTTGGCAAAGTGCATGGCTTTGCGGCTGTAGGCCTGGTGGATCAGGTGCCAGGTGGTCAGGTCAAAGAACACGCTATTGGGCACCGGGCGCCCGCCGGTACCGATGTGCTTGTAGCCCAAGAGCGGCATCACGGTGGACAGGTCCAGCAGGCGGTCGAAGTCGGTACCGCCGATGTGCACGCCGGTCGTGGCCAGGATGTCGGCCGTGCGGTCGCTGACGCGGCTGCGCGTTGGGTTCAGGCGTATCACCGTGAAGTCGGACGTGCCGCCGCCGATGTCCACCACCAGGGCGGTGGTTTCGCCCTGCACGCGTTGCTCGTAGTCCAGCGCCGCGGCAATGGGTTCCAGTTGGAAGGCGATGTCGGTAAAGCCGGCCTCGCGGGCGGCGCGGCCCAGCGTCTCCTGCGCGCGTGCGTCGCGCTCGGGGCTGTCGTCTACAAAGTGCACCGGGCGGCCCAGCATGGCACGGGTCAGCGGCTGGCCCAGTTGCGCCTCGCAACGGCGCTTGAGCTCCTTGAAGAACAGCACCACGATGTCAAAGAACTGCACGCTCTGGCCGTTGACGGCCGTGTATTCGTCCATCAAGGGGCTGCCCAGCAGGCTCTTGAGCGAACGCAGCAGACGCCCCTCGGCACCGCTCAGGTAGGCCTGCATGGCCTCGGAACCATAGAGCACCGTGTGGGTCTCGCTGGCAAAGAACAGGGCCGTGGGCATTTCAGAGCGGGCTCCATCCAGCGCCATGGTGTGCATCTGGCCGTCGGCGCCTATCAGTGCGGCGGCGGAGTTGGAGGTACCGAAGTCTATGCCCAGGGTCGGGCCCGGTAACGGATCGCTAGGCACTGGCAGACGCCCCTAAAACTTGTTTTAGGAACGCGGAGATATCGGCAATCTCTTGCGGATGCACGGCGTGCTGCATGGGGTAGGTGTGCCATTGCACGGGATGGCCCAGGGCCACCAGAGCCTTGCGCGAGTCTTCGCCGCGGGCCAGCACCACGACCGGGTCTTGCGTGCCATGGGCCATGAAGACGGGGGTGTGGGCATTGGCGGCATGGCGCTCGCTGGCAAAGCGGTCGGCCAGCGGCAGGTAGCCTGACAAGGCCATGATGCCCGCGATGCGCTGGGGCAGGCGCAGGCCGGTGTGCAGGGCCATGGCGCAGCCCTGGCTGAAGCCGGCCAGCACGATGCGCTCGTAGGGGATGCCGCGGGCCACCTCGTTGGCAATCAGCGCGAGGATGTCTTTCTCCGACTTCTGGATGCCGGCGGCGTCCTGGCGGTCCACCAGGTTGAGGCCAAAGATGTCGTACCAGGCCGGCATCACGTAGCCGCCGTTCAGCGTGACGGGGATGCTGGGCGCGTGGGGGAAGACAAAACGGATGGGCGGGCAACCGTCCAGGTCCAGCTCCGGCGCCAGGCCGGCGAAGTCATTGCCATCGGCGCCCAGGCCGTGCAGCCAGATGACAGCGGCCGTGGGGTTGGGGGCGGATTCGAGTTCTACACGGGGAAGTAGAGGGGGCAGTGGTGCGGTCATGGCGTGGAGGGCTCTGGGCAGGGATTGCGGAACCCTCCATTGTCCATGAAGGCGGTGCCCTGACGCCAAGCACCGCGCGACAGCCGGGTTTAGTCGAAGCAGTCCGGGTAGACCAGGCGGGCTTGGTCGAGCGCGCGGTCACCCAGGGCGACCAGATCCTTGACCGTCTGCAAGGTGAGGGGTGCATGGGGCAGACCAGCAATCTCTTCCAGGTGGCGGTTGGCGTGCAGCATCTGGTGCAGGTCGTGGATGGTCATGTCCAGCAGCTCGAAGGCCAGCTGTATGGCCATGGCCCGACTGCCCTCTTGTTCGCGCGGCAGCATGCCGTGCAGGTAGACGGTGCCCAGGCACAGCGCGTAGATGCCTTCGTGGGCGATCAGGTAGCGGCCTATGGGGCTCAGCGCATCGGTCTTGGCGTCGCGTAGGGATACCAAGGCGTTGGACAAAAAGCGCAGTGCCGCAACCTCGTTGAACCGCACCTTTTGCAGTTGCTGGCTCCACTGCAAGAGCTGGAGCTGGGTCGTCGGCCGTTGGAGTAATAAAGATGTTGTCATGCCACGATACCTATGAAATGGTGGACCTCTCACCACTCTATCGGCACATCTTTACAAAACTAAATACCCAATGGATACGCGGCGATCCGGTGGTGGTACGCCGCGGCACAACGGCTTATGCCGGGGTGTCAAAGCCCGACAGGTGGTTGGCGATGTGCATGGCATGGGCCTGCTCGTATTCGGCCTTGTTCAGCTCGCCATAGGCGAAATGCGGGCGCAGCGGGCCGGTGCTGGCCTGAAAGTCGGCAATAGCCTTTTGCAGCCGGGCCAGGGCGGCAAGGGCATCGGTGCTGGTGTCCAACGTGGGCGCGCCGGGTATGGGCTCGGCCAGGTCGTGGCTCATGCGACCGCGCCAACTGAACACCTTGAAGGCCGCGGCACCGGCCGTGGATTGGAACAGCGCCGACTTGGCTTGCGGAAAACCGGTCAGCGAAAACTCGATGCTCTGCGCGCAGTGGGTCAGCGTTTGCGGCCAGCTCCACACGGCGGCGGATTTCAGTGTGGGCAGCTTGGACAAGCGGTCCAGCTCACGCTGCGCATCGGCAAACGAGGCAAATACGAGGCGGCGGTCGGTCATGGCAGCATCCTCGCAGGCGGTGGTGGAACCCGCTGCCAGCAGGCCGGCTGCGGCGGAGGTGGATACGAGAAAGCCTCTGCGTGTAGCGGGCATATGGGCAGGCGTGTGATCGGGTGGGGTGGCCATGGCGGTGTGCGCTCCAGTCAGGGGGTGGATGGTGCGGGCTTGGGCAGCCAACCCAGGCCATGGGCATGCAGGCTCTGCACATAGAGCCGGTCCTTGGTCTCGGTGATGGCCGTGGTCTCGGGGTAGGCGCCACTAGGGTCTTGCAAGTCGGCCACCACCTTGCCGTCTTCGGTGAAGGCCATCACATGGCCGTATGACTTGGGCACGGGCCACAGCGCACGCGGTAGGCGCAGCGTCAGGCGGCGCAGCCAGGGTTTGTCGGCCATGTTGTCGGCGGTGGGGTTGCGCGGCTTGGCCAGGCCCAGCCAGATTTTGCCGTCCAGCCCGCGCATCAGGTTGTCAGGGTAGCCGGGCAGGTTGTCCAGCAGCACGCTGGCCTGCGGGCTGGTCTGCGCCACATCCAGCTTGTTCGCGCTGACGGCAATCTTCCAGACGCGGAACTTGCCGGTCTCGTTGACGAACAGCGACTGTTCGTCGGCGCTCAAGGCCACGCCATTGGCAAAGGCCAGGCCCTGGGCGACAACGCGCGTGGCCTTGGTGGCAGGGTCGTATTCCAGGATGCGGCCGGTGGCGGCACCTTCGATGATGTCCAGCACACTGGCCTCAAACGTACCGCCCCAGTCTTTTGGCCCGAAGTGGGCCGATGCATCGCTGAAATACAGCTTGCCGCTCTTGGCCACGACCACGGCGTCGGCATAGCGTATCGGCTCACCGTTCAGCGTGTCGGCCAGCACCGTGATCTTGCGGTCTGGCGCAATGGACAGCAGACCCTTGTAGCCGTCGGCGGCAACCAGGTTGCCCTGGGCATCAAAGTCAAAGCCCAGCACCCGGCCGCCCGTGTTGGCAAACACCTCTTGCGCCGAGCCGTCGGCATTCATGCGCAAGATATTGCCGCTGGCCACCGTGGTGTAGAGCTTGCCATCGGCCCCGACAGCAATGTGCTCGGGGCCGACCTCGCCATGCAGGTCAATGAGTTGCAGGTTGGCGAGTTTGGTGTTGACGGCGTGCGGACCAGCATAACCGGGAGCCGGTTGCAGACTGAAGGGGACTGGCGCAATGGGCACCGGCCACAACAAGAGGTAGGCGACTGCCAATATGAGCAAGACAGCCAAAGAAGCAAACACTTTTTTCACCGCGGGGTCTCCTTTTTTATGTGCGAAGGATAGCCGCAATGTAGTGGGGGCTTTGTTGTGTGTCTGTCGGGTAGCGGACTTTTCTCCGACAGCGGGCTTGTTGCCGGAGACCGCGCCCGGCAAGGTGCAGGAAGGGGTTAACCCAGCAACGCCTGCGCAAACTCCCGCGCGTTGAAGGTTTCCAGCTCTTCCAGCTTCTCCCCCACACCAATGAAGTACACCGGCACCGGCCGCTCGCGCGCAATGGCCGCGATGACGCCGCCCTTGGCCGTGCCATCCAACTTGGTGATGATCAAGCCGGTGAGTTGCAGCGCATCGTCAAAGGCCCGCACCTGGGTCAGCGCGTTCTGGCCCGTGTTGCCGTCGATGACCAGCAAGACTTCATGCGGCGCCGTGCCATCGGCCTTTTGAATGACGCGCTTGATCTTCTTCAGCTCTTCCATCAAATGCAGTTGGGTCGGCAGGCGACCGGCCGTGTCGATCAGCACCACATCCTTGCCGCGGGCCTTGCCGGCGCTGACGGCGTCAAAGCTTACGGCGGCAGGGTCGCCACCCTCTTGGCTGACGATCTCCACCAGGTTGCGGTCGGCCCACACGCCCAACTGTTCGCGCGCCGCGGCACGGAAGGTGTCGGCCGCGGCCAGCAGCACGGTTTCCTGGTGGTCGCATAGGTGCTTGGTCAGCTTGCCGATGGAGGTGGTCTTGCCCGCGCCGTTGACACCCGCCACCATGATGACCGTGGGTTTGTGCTCGCCAATGACCAGCGGCTTTTGCAGCGGCTGCAGCAGGTCGGTCAGCGTGGCGATCAGGATGTTCTTCAGCGCGATGGGGTGGGTCACGCCGCTGTCGTTGACCTTGCGGCGCAGCTCTTTGATCAGGAATTCGGTGGCTGGCACACCGGCGTCGGCCATCAGCAGGGCGTCTTCCAGTCGTTCGTACAGAGCGTCATCGATCAGCGATCCGCCAAACACCGTGGAGATGCTGCCGGCCGTCTTGCCCAGGCTGGCCTTGAGCTTGTCTACCCACTTTTGCCGCTCGGGTGGCGGCGCGCTGGGGTCGGGAATGTCGATGGGGATGACCAGCGCGCTGCCGATCATCGAGCCGCCACCGCTGGGTGGGGCGGTAAAGCTGGGGCGGGGGCTGGGCCCGGGCGCTGTGGGGGCTGCGACCGGGGCTGGCGCCGCGGTGTCCACTACGGGAGGGGCGACCGGGGGAGCAGGGGGCTTCTTTTTGAAAAAACTGAACATGGGCTGGGTTCTTAGAATGGCTCCATTCTATGAAACACCTCTTTTTACGCCTTCCCCTGCTGCTGGCTATGGGGATTGCTTGCGCTGCCCCCGGCTTTGCGGCGACCCCGGCCGCCGGTGAGCAGACTGCTCCATCTACAGCGCTACAAGCCTCTGCTTCCGTTGCCGTGCGGCAATTCACGCTGCGCAATGGCATGACCTTGATCGTCAAGCCCGACCACCGCGCCCCCACGGCCGTCAACATGGTCTGGGTGCGGGTGGGCTCCATGGACGAGGTGGATGGCACCACCGGCGTGGCCCATGTGTTGGAGCACCTGCTGTTCAAGGGAACGCCCACCGTGCCCGAAGGTGAGTTTTCGAAAAAGGTAGCGGCACTGGGCGGTGTGGAGAACGCCTTCACCAGCAAGGACTACACGGGCTTCTACCAGCAGATCCCCGCCAATCGCCTGCAGGAGATGATGGGCCTGGAGGCTGACCGCTTTGCCAACACCCAGTGGAGCGAGACCGCCTTTGCCAAGGAACTGGAGGTGGTCAAGGAAGAGCGCCGCATGCGCACAGAGGACGAGCCCCACGCACGCCTGGAAGAAGCCCTGGACGCCACCATCTTCATGGCCCACCCTTACCGCCGCCCCACGGTCGGCTGGATGAGCGACCTGGACGCAATGACCGCCGACGATGCCCGCGCCTTCTACCAGCGCTGGTACACGCCGGCCAATGCCGTGGTGGTGGTCGCCGGCGATGTGGATGCGGACCAGGTCCGTGCCTGGGCTGAAGAGACCTATGGCAGCATCCCCCAGCGCCCCGTGCCCAGCCGCAAGCCGCGCGAGGAGCCCGCCCAGGCCGGCATGCGCCGCCTGGATTACAAGGCCCCGGCCGAGCAGGCCTATGTGGCCCTGGCCTTCAAGGTGCCCAGTCTGAGCCCCGCAGCCTTGGCCGCCCATGCCAATGCCAGCGCCGATGCTGGCGCCAGTGCTACCGATGCCGACGCCCTGGCCTTGACCGTGCTGGCGGCCTTGCTGTCGGGCTACGACGGCGCCCGCCTGGAGCGCGCGCTGACCCAGGCCCAAGGCCATGTGGCCGATAACGCCGGCGCCAGCTACGGCCTGGCCGGGCGTGGCCCCCAGTTGTTCACTGTGTACGGCGTGCCATCGCCTGGCAAGACCAGCGCCCAGGTGGAGCGGGCCCTGCGTACCGAGCTGGCCCGCGTGGCGCGCGAGGGTGTCAACGCCGCAGAGTTGCGCCGGGTTAAAGTGCAGTGGATGGCCAGCGAGGTCTACAAGCGCGACAGCGTCTTCAACCAGGCTCAATCGCTGGGCCAAAACTGGATCCATGGCTTTGGCTTGGATGCCGACGAGCGCTTGATCGCCCGTCTGCGCACCGTCACCGCCGCCCAGGTGCAGGCCGTGGCCGCGCGCTATTTCGGCGACGACGGGTTGACCGTGGCCACGCTGCTGCCCCAGCCCGTGGACAAAAACCGCGCACCGCGCCAACCGGTGGCTGGCTCACACCACTAACCAGATTTCAGGTTTGCTATGAATAAAAGAGCGCTATGCGCATGGTTGACGGGGGCTGGTGGCCTGTTTTTCTCAAGCCTTGCTGGCGCAGGCATACCCATCGCGCACTGGACGCAAGCCTCGGGCGCGCAGGTCTTTCTGGTGCAGAGCCCGGCCATCCCCATGGTCGATGTGCGCCTGGAGTTCGACGCCGGCAGCCGCCGCGACCCGCCGGGCAAGGCCGGTCTGGCCAGCCTGATGGCGGGCTCTTTGTCCGACGGCGTGAGGGCCGGTGGGCGCGGCGAACCGGCCCTGGATGAAAACGGTCTGGGCGAGGCCTGGGCCGATCTGGGGGCGGCGTTCTCAGCCGGCGCAGGCTCGGATCGCCTCAGCGTCTCGCTGCGATCGCTCACCGACCCCGAACTGCTAGCCAAGGCCGTGGCCCTGGCGGCCCGCCAGCTGGCGCAGCCCGCCTTTCCACCGGCTATCTGGCAGCGCGACCGTCTGAAGTGGATCGCGGCCCTGCGCGAGGCCGACACCCGCCCCGCCACCCAGGCGGCCCGCGCCTTCAACCGTGCCGTGTACCGCGACCACCCCTATGGCGCGGAGATGACGGAAGCATCGCTGAAGCGCATCACCGTGCAGGACATGGCGGCCCTGCACGCCCGCATGCTGCGGCCCTGCTATGCCAAGGTCAGCGTGGTAGGCGCGCTGGACCAGGCCCAGACCGATGCACTGGTGACCCAACTGCTGGCTCGCTTGCCGGCCGGCAACTGCCCGGCGCTGCCTGCCGTGCCCGAGGTGCAAGCCCTGTCCGCCGCGCAAGAGAAGGCCGTGGCCTTTGCGTCCGCCCAGGCCCACGTGCTGCTGGGCCAGCCCGGCTACGCGCGCAAGGACCCCGACCACTTTGCACTGCTGGTGGGCAACCATATTCTGGGCGCCGGGGGCTTCACATCCCGCCTGACCCAGGCCGTGCGCGAGCAGCGGGGCCTGAGCTACAGCGTGGACAGCCAATTCGCGCCGGGCCTGCATGCCGGTGCCTTCGCCATCAGCCTGCAGACCCGGCCCGACCAGGCCAAGGAGGCCCTGCAAGTGGCCCGCGAGGTACTGGCGGCGTTCGTGCAGGACGGCCCGACTGAGGCCGAGCTGCAGGCCGCCAAGGACCATCTGATTGGCGGCTTCCCGCTGCTGCTGGATGGCAACCAGAAGTTGTTGGAAAACGTGGCCGGCATCGCCTGGAACGGTTTGCCGCTGGACTACTTAGACACCTGGACCCAGCAGGTGCAGCGCCTGAGCACCGCCGATATCCGAGCCGCTTTTGCACGCAAGTTACAGCCGGAGCGGATGGTGACTGTGGTGCTGGGTGGGAAATAGCCCCCACGGTCGCTCACTGTGTGTAGCTCCCTGCCCCCGAGGGGGCAGCCTTTCCCCTTGGGGCGGCCCGGCGGTGAAACTTCCGCTCTGCAGTAGGGGTAATCCCGCCCGTTTGAGTCGGTATAAGCGCCCGGGCAAGTTGCACAATGTGACAAACGCCCAAGGGTTTTGCTTCGATGCATTTTGTCCTGATCATCAACGCTGCCGTCAGCCTCATCATGGGGTGCGCGCTGGTGCTGGTGTGGCGCCGCGATCCCACGCAGGGCTTTACCCGCTACATAGGCTGGGCCAACCTGGTGCAGCTTCTGGTGCCGTTGACCTACTGGGTCAAGGTGCATATGGGGGACGCCGGGGAGACGCTGGGCAACTTCGCGCTGGCCGTTGTGGCGGGCGGCTATTCCACGTTGCTGCTGCTGGGCACGGCACAGCTGGCCGGCCGCACCCTGCCACCCAAGTCCATGTGGGTGAGTGTGGTGGTGCTGTCCGCGATCAACGCTGCGGCTGTATTCTGGGGCGGACCGCGGGTCGGGCAGGCCAGCATGGGAACCATTAACACGGCATTGGGCGTTGTCTGCTGCTACTGGCTGTGGAACGCGGGCCATGCCTTGCTCTCACGTTCACCGTCTGCGCCCGGCGCTCTGCTCCCCGGGACCGCTGTCAGTAGTCGTTACAACTCTGAAAAGATGGTCGGGCCACTGCTCGTGCTCCTGGGGCTGATCCAGTTCATCTATGTGGCCTACCAGGACGCCGGGACCGAACTGCTGGCCACGCTGGGTGCCCTGCTGCGCACCATGCTGGGCCTGGTGCTGTTGTACGCGGCGCTGGACCGCAGCGCGCTGGCGGCCCGCAAGCTGCAAAACCGCTTCGAGCGGCTGGCCGAACGTTCGCACCAGGGCATCATGATCAGCCTGGGCGATGCCAGCATCGTCTACGCCAACCCGGCGGTGTTTGCGATCTACGGGGTCGCCAACTTGACGGAGCTGCGGGTGGCTACCGTGGCCCGCACCATACCCAAGCCCGAACGCAAGCGGGTCGGCGAAATACTGACCAATATCCAAAATGGCTTGTTGGAAGGCGCCAGCTACGAGGCGCTGCGCCACCGCGCCGATGGCACGCCCATGTGGCTCAGCTTTCACTACTTTCCGACCGAGTGGGACGGTGCCCCGGCCGTGCAGGTGCTGATCGCCGACGATACCCGGCGCCACGAAGCCACGCAGGCCCTGATCCACCAGGCGCTGCACGACGAACTGACCGGCCTGCCCAATCGCACCGCGCTGATCGAAAGCCTGCGCCAGCGCTGCATGCCGCAGGAGCCGCTGCAGCGCTTTGTGCTGGTGCTGATGAATATTGATCGCTTCAAATTGTTCAACGAAGCCCACGGCCATTCCATGGGCGACGATGTACTGCGCACCATGGGTCAGGCGCTGCGGGCCACGATGGGTGCGGACTGCGAAGTCATGCACCTGGCCGGCGACGAGTTTGCGCTGGTGTCGGCCTCCGACGGCAATGGGGATACGGCGGCGGACATGGTCTCCCGCGTGCGGCAGTTGCTGGCCAAGCCGCTGTTGGTGGCGGGTCAGGAGTTTTTTCTGGATGCATCGCTGGGCATTGCGCTGTACCCCAACAGCGCGCGCGATGCGGATTCGTTGTTGCGCGCGGCCAATGCGGCCATGCATGTGGCCAAGCGCACGCCGGGCACCTCGCATGTGTTGGCCGAAAAGGCGTTTGAGCGGGGCTCAAGCAATGCCCTGGAGCAGGAGCAAGCGCTGCGGGCCGGCATTGAGCGATCGGAGTTCCACTTGGTCTACCAGCCCAAGGTCGATGCCCGTACCGGCCGCCTGACCAGCCTGGAGGCACTGGCACGCTGGAACCGGCCCACAGTGGGTAACGTTAACCCCATGGAGTTCATTGGTGCGGCCGAACGCACCGGCCTCATTGGTGCGCTGGGTACGGCTCTGTTGAAGCAGGCCTGCCAGCAGATCGCGCAGTGGCAGTCCCAGTTCAGCCAGTGCGTACCGGTGGCGGTCAATGTGTCGCCGCTGCAGATGCTGGACCCACGCTTTCCACAACTGGTGGCGAATACCCTGCAGTCCTGCGGTGTGGAGCCGCAGTGGCTGACGTTGGAGATCACCGAAAGCTCCGCCGTGCAAAACCTGGACCAGACCACGGCCCAGGTGCAGCAACTGCGGGCCATGGGCGTGCATGTGGCCATGGACGATTTCGGCACGGGCTTCTCGTCGCTGAACATGCTGCGCAGCCTGCGCCTGCACACGGTCAAGATTGACCGGGGCTTGATTGACCCGTTGCCGTCGCCCGATGCCGTGGCCGTGGTGCGTGCCATTTGCCAGCTCGCCGAGGCGCTGCACCTGCATGTGGTCGCCGAAGGCGTGGAGACACTGGCCCAGGCGGCCACCGCGCGGGATGCGGGGTGCGGCGAGCTGCAAGGCTATTTGTATTCCAAGCCCCTGCAGCCGGATGACGTGGAAGCGTGGTTGCGTCGGTTGGCGGCGGATGTCGACGCCGATACCGTGGTGTTGCCCCTGCAGTCCGTTAAGCTTGGGACATGAAGAAACCCAGCAAGTCTCCCTCCAAAAACACCAACAGCTCCGCCAAGCCAACGGGCAAACCCGTACGCACCCCGGTGCACAAACGTCCCGCTGGCGAGATTCGCCTCATTGGCGGGCACTGGAAACGCATCAAGCTCAAGGTGGCTGATACCCCCGGTCTGCGCCCCACGCCAGACCGCGTGCGCGAGACCTTGTTCAACTGGCTGGGCCAAGATCTCCACGGCCTGCGCTGCATAGATGCCTTTGCCGGCACCGGTGCGTTGGGCTTTGAGGCCGCCTCGCGCGGCGCGGCCGAGGTGCTGCTGGTGGAGCACGATGGCGCGCTGGTGGCCCAGTTGCAGCGCGTGCAGACCCAGTTGCTGGCGCTGGAGTTACCGGAACCCGCCGCACCGCAAAAGCTGCAGATCGTGCGGGGAGAGGGTGTGGCGGCGCTGCGCCAACTGGCGCCTGCCAGTTACCACGTGATCTTTCTGGACCCCCCGTTTGATGGCGGTTTCTATGAGGCGGCGCTGACCGCCGCCGCCCGCGCGCTAGCCACGAATGGCACCATCTACCTGGAGGCCCCCACGGTCTGGACCGATGCCATGCTGGAGCCCATGGGCCTGGTGGTGCATCGCCACCTGAAGGCTGGTGCCGTGCACGCCCATGTGCTGCGGGCCGCGGCCGCAGTCAGCGCTGCATAATCGGGGCTATAGCTGGGCCAGCCTGCCCCGGAGCCTTCCCTGATGCCAAACCCCGTGATTGCCGTCTACCCCGGCACCTTTGACCCCATTACGCTGGGCCACCAAGATCTGATTCGGCGTGCCGCCAGCCTGTTTGGCACGGTCATCGTGGCCGTGGCCGCGGCCCACCACAAGAAGACCCTGTTCAGCCTCGAAGAGCGCCTGGACACCGTGCGCGAGGTGATGCGGGCCTACCCCAATGTGCGCGTAGAGTCCTTCACCGGCCTGGTGCGCGACTTCGCGGTGGACCATGGCGCCAAGGCCATGCTGCGCGGCGTGCGTTCGGTGACCGACTTTGATTTTGAGAACCAACTGGCCGGCATGAACCGCGCCTTAGCCCCTGATGTGGAGACGGTGTTTCTGACGCCGGACGCGCGCTACCAGCACATTTCCAGTACGCTGGTGCGGGAGATTGCCACGCTCAAGGGTGAGGTGGCGCAGTTTGTAGACCCCACTGTGCATGCCCGCTTGCTGCAAAAGCTGAAGCCCACACCCTGATCCACCATTGCCAAGGAACACCATGAAAATCCTGCTGCCTGTAGATGGTTCGGAGCTGTCGCTGGAAGCGGTGCGCTTTGCGATCCGCATGGTGCTGGCCGGCCTGCGCGCCGACGTGGTGCTGGCCAATGTGCAAGAACCAGCGTCGCTGTACGAGCTGCTGGTGGCCCATGACCCCGAGGTCATCAACCGCGTGGCCGAGGAGGCCGGGCAGCACACGCTGGAATCTGCCAGAGAGCTGCTGAACGCGGCCGGTATTGCCTACGAGTGCGAAGTGGCCAAGGGCGACCCGGCCCACACGATCATCGATATCTCCGAGCGCTTTGCCTGCGACCTGATCGTCATGGGCGCGCGGGGCCAGAGCGCACTGCGCAGCGCGATGTTGGGCTCGGTGTCCAACGAGGTGCTGCATGCCAGTGCCATCCCCGTGGTCATTGCCAAACCGGACGAGGTCTGAAGACACACCATGGCCTTGCTCATTACCGACGAGTGCATCAACTGCGACGTCTGCGAACCCGAATGCCCCAACGACGCCATCTACATGGGCGTGGAGATCTACGAGATCGACCCCCACAAATGCACCGAGTGCGTGGGCCATTTTGACGAGCCGCAGTGCGTGCAGGTCTGCCCGGTGTCGTGCATACCGGTCAACCCGGCGTTTGTGGAAGACAAAGAGACGCTGTGGCAGAAGTACCGGCGTTTACAACAGGCGGCGGCTGACACTAAGGCCTAGGTGCGTGGTGGCTAATTTGCCACGTACGCGGCTTGAGCAGCTTGGTGCTTCACGGCCCATGCCGCCATCTGCTCCTTGGGCATAGGTTTGCCGTAGTGGTAGCCCTGGGCATGGCTGCAACCCAGGTCGCGTAGCCGCGCACCGATCTGTGCGTCCTCAATGCCCTCGGCAATGGTGCTCAAACCAATGGAGCGCGCCAATTCCAGCGCAGCCTTGATGATGTGCAGGCTGCGTTCGGACTGGTTCACCTGTTGCACAAAGGTCTTGTCGATCTTCAGGCAGGTGAAGGGCAGGGCCTGCAGGTAGTCCAAGCCAGCATAACCGGTGCCAAAGTCGTCCAGCGCGATGCCAATGCCCAATGCGCGCAGGCGGTGCAAGGAGGCTGCTACGTCCGACATGTTCTGGATGATGATGGTTTCCGTCAGCTCGATGCGCAGCTCTTCGGGTGCCATGCCGTGCTGGTCCAGGCAGGCTTGGACCGCGGCCACAATATCGCCGCCACCGAGTTCCGGGGCGGAGAGGTTGATGCTCATGAAGGGCTTGTGCCGGGCGTTGGCTACGCAGAAGGGCCGCAGCTCGGCCCAGTCGGCAACCGAGCGTTGCAGTACCCACTGGCCTATGCGGTGGATCAAGCCGGTCTTCTCCGCCAGCGGGATGAATTCGGCTGGGCTGATCAAACCCAAACTGGGGTGGTGCCAGCGTATCAAGGCCTCAAAGCCCACCACCGTCAATTGGTCGAAGGCGATCAGCGGCTGGTAGAACAGTTCGAGTTGCTGGCGGTCGATGGCGTCGGACAGGTCTTGCGCCAGCGATAGCGTGCGTACGGCGGCCTTGTGCAGATCGACCGCGTTGCTGGCGACCTGTGGGGCACCGGCGGCGTCGGATGCCGCCTGGCGTTGTTGCAGGCCTGCGGCATCGTGGGTGCTGCGAAAACGGGTCAGCAGCAGGTGCATCAGGTATTGGATGACCGAGTCCGAGCGCAGCAGAAGCTCTTCCACATGGCTGCGGTCTATGCGTATCAGGCGGGTGGGGACCAGGGCGCGGACCGAGGCGGTGCGGGGCTGGCGGTCCAGCAGCGCGACCTCGCCAAACATCGCGCCCTCTGTCAATATGGCAATGCGCCTTTGCTCGGGGCCTATGCCGGTCAGGACTTCGACACAGCCTTCTTCAATGACGTAGGCAGAGTCTCCAGGATCACCCCACTGGAAAACCAGTTCTTGGCCGTCGAATACTTCCCTGTCAAATGCGTCTGTCATGGATGGACCCAGGTCGTGCGGTGTGCCAAAGCCCACTATAAACCAAGCATTGCGTGCTGTGTCGATCCTGTGCTGGTGCTACCCAGCCCTTGGCGCGAGCTTATCTCAGGCACCGCGGGCACTATTTGGCGGGCTTGACTGGGGCTTTAGGGGTGGCGGCTGGGCCCTGTGCGGTGAAGGAGTCCGGCTCTTTCTGCTTTTTCTTGCCCGTCTTCTTCTTTTTGGCCTTGCTATTGGCGGCCGCAGGGTCTCCACCGTTGGCCTGGCTGGCTGCAGCCTTGGGCTTGCTGGCCGCTTTTTTGGCTTCTGCCGCCGCGAGTTTGGCCTGCGCGGCACGTTGCCGAGCCTCCTCTGCCAGGCGGGCCTTTTCCATGGCATTGGCAGTGGCCGTGTCGCGCCGGGTGTTGGCATCGGCCGCCGCCTTTTGGGCGGGCGTGCGGCTGTCGTCTACGTCAACCTTGACGGCCTCCGGACAGGGTTTTTGGCTGTAGCTGCTACCGCATCGATAGACATCTTCGGCGTTAGCCCTCGTCGTTGTTATGCAGGACGCTACCAAAATCATAGTGACCAAGAGGATGTTCTTCATGGTGCGGTGTTGCCGTTGGTTTGGGGGGCGGGTGCCGGTGCTATGGTCGTCTGGGCTGGCGGAGCAGGCGTATGGGCCCGGGGTGGCTTGTGGGTGTGTACCAGCAGCGTGGCTTTTTCCATGTCACCAGCCAGCAAGGCGGGCAGGGCCTTCAGCGAGCGGTCTATGCACTGGTCAATCGCGATGCGGTGGTCGAGCGAGGGCTTCTTCAGTACCCAGTTGGCGACTTCGGACTTGTCGCCTGGATGGCCTACGCCCAGCCGAAGGCGCCAGTAGTCGCCGCTGCCCAGTTGGGCATGGATATCGCGCAGGCCATTGTGCCCTGCATGGCCACCGCCAAATTTCAGTTTCACGTTGCCCGGGGTGATATCGAGTTCATCGTGCGCCACCAGAATCTCGTTGGGCGCAATTT
Source organism: Rhodoferax sp. GW821-FHT07G04 (assembly GCF_059418585.1). Lineage (NCBI taxonomy): Bacteria > Pseudomonadati > Pseudomonadota > Betaproteobacteria > Burkholderiales > Comamonadaceae > Rhodoferax > Rhodoferax sp. GW821-FHT07G04. The sequence goes on along the minus strand of NZ_JBWKQD010000002.1, from coordinate 514,017 downwards.
TGAAGAAGCGGGCCAGGCTGCCCACCGAGCGGCCCGACAGGTTCATGAAGGTCTGCGGTTGCATCAACCAGACCGTCTGGCCATGCAAGGTGGTGCGTGCGACCAGGGCCTGGTAGCCCTTGTCCATGTTCAGCGTCACCTTCAACTCACGGGCCAGCGTGTCTATCCACCAAAAGCCGGCGTTGTGGCGGGTGGCTTCGTATTCAGGGCCTGGGTTACCCAGGCCGACAAACAGTTTGATCATGGAGCGTGGCGAGAAGGTGGTGCCTGGGATGGTAGGGCAAATTCGCGTGCGTTCCAAACGACAACGGCCCACCGAAGTGGGCCGTCGACAACACGGCTTGCGCCGTGCGAATCGCATCGCGTAAGCGGTGGATTACTTCTTGGCTGCGGGCTTGGCAGCGGGAGCGGCCTTGCCACCCTTGGCTGCGGGTGCGGCAGCAGCAGCTTCAGCGGTGGCTTCGGCAGAAGCTTCGGCAGCGGAAGTGACCACAGACACCAGCACGGGGTTTTCGCGACCCTTGACGACAGCCTTCAAGCCTGCGGGCAACTTCAGGTCGCTCAGGTGGAAGGAGGTGCCCTTCTTCAGACCGGTCAGGTCCACTTCGATGAACTCGGGCAGATCCTTGGGCAGGCAGGAGATGTCGATTTCGTTCAGCACGTGGTTGATCAGGCAGTGGTCGATCTTGAAGGCGGAAGATTCTTCCTGGCCCTTGAAGTGCAACGGCACCTTGGTGTGCATCTTGGTGTTGGCATCGACGCGTTGGAAGTCGATGTGCAGGATCAATTGCTTGTAGGGGTGCATTTGCACGTCACGCAGCAAAACCTTGCTTTCCTTGCCAGCCAGTTCCATGTCCAGCACGGATGCGTGGAAGGCTTCCTTCTTGATGGCGTGCCACAGTGCGTTGTGGTCCAGTTCGATCAACAGGGGCTCACCGGCTCCACCGTAGACGATACCGGGTGTGCGACCCGTATTGCGGAGACGGCGGCTCGCACCCGTGCCCTGCTTGGCGCGCTCAAAAGCGACAAATTTCATAACTTACTCCTAAAGGAATCCACCGCGACCAGTGGGCTCCGGTTTAACAAAAGCGCTGAATCGCTGCCCTATGCAGCGGCGCTTGCTTTTTGCCTGGACTAGAACAGGTTTTCTTGGTCCGAGAACAAACTCATGACCGACTCACCCTTGGCAATGCGCTGAATCGTTTCAGCGATCAGCGGTGCCACGGTGAGTTGGCGAATCTTTTGGCATTGCCGTGCGGCATCGCTCAAAGGAATGGTATTGGTCACCACCACTTCGTCGAGTGCGCCACCGTTGGCGATGCGCTCAATGGCGGGGCCTGAAAAAATGGGGTGCGTGCAATAGGCATACACCTTCTTGGCGCCGCGCTCCTTGAGCACTTCGGCGGCCTTGACCAGCGTGCCGGCCGTGTCAATCATGTCGTCCATGATGACGCAATTGCGGCCGTCGATCTCGCCGATGACATGCATCACTTCAGACACATTGGCCTTGGGACGGCGCTTGTCGATGATGGCCAGGTCGCAACCCAGTTGCTTGGCCAGCGCACGGGCACGCACCACACCACCCACATCGGGCGAGACCACGATCAGGTCTTCGTACTTCTTCTGGCGCACATCGCCCAGCAGCACCGGGGACGCATAAATATTGTCCACCGGGATATCGAAGAAGCCCTGGATCTGGTCTGCATGCAAATCCATGGTCAGCACGCGGGACACGCCAGCGGCTTGCAACATATTGGCCACCACCTTGGCCGTGATCGGCACGCGGGTGGAGCGGGGGCGGCGGTCTTGCCGCGCATAGCCAAAATACGGAATCACCGCGCTGATGCGCTCGGCCGATGCGCGTTTCAGCGCATCTACCATGATCAGCAACTCCATCAGGTTGTCATTGGTCGGCGCGCAGGTGCTTTGCACCACAAACACATCACGAGCCCGCACGTTCTGGCTGATCTCTACCGTCACCTCGCCATCGGAGAAGCGACCGACCGTTGCCGCACCCAGCGAAATACCCAGATGGCGGGCGATGTCTGCAGCCATGCCAGGATTGGCATTGCCGGTGAAAACCATGAAATCTGGGGGTGGTGAGGCCTGCATAGGATTCCAGCGATTGAGGTTAGGGTGTGTCTGTACGTTGCGCGCGCTGTGGTCGGGTCAGTCCCGGACAACAGATTTGGCAGGGGAAGAAGGATTCGAACCTTCGCATGCTGGAATCAAAATCCAGTGCCTTAACCAACTTGGCGACTCCCCTACACAGGTTGGCAGCTAAACGCTACCCACCGTAAAACCGTCTATAACCCATCGCTGGACGCCCAACCCACCAGAGGATGAACATCCATATTGCTGCACAGCTTCACTTGCAACGCGTCCGGCGCGCTACCTTCATCTATGCCATGCAGCACTTGCGCAAACACCGCACTTCCAGAGCCTGTCATCCGACCACTGAGACCCTGCGATTCCAGCCATTCTAGGGCTTGATTCACACCAGGGCACAGCTTCTGGGCAACAGCTTGCAAGTCATTTCGACCGTATTTGAAAATACGCTCTGCCGTGTTTGCAGCGAAGCCTGAAATTATAGCAGTTTCAGAATCGCGCTTCAACATCGGGTCAGAAAAAATTAACTGTGTTGGCAATCCGGCATCGGGTTTGACTACGACAAAGCGTGCGCTGGGCAATTCCAGCGGCGTGATTTTCTCGCCGATCCCTTCGACCCAGGCATGCTTGCCGCACAGAAAGAAAGGCACATCGGCGCCCAGCGCCAGCCCGATCTGCGACAGGGCCTGTACGCTGAGGTTGAGTCCCCACAGGCGGTTGAGCGCGAGCAGCGTGGAGGCTGCGTCGGACGAGCCACCGCCCATGCCGGCTTGCGCAGGGACTGACTTTGCAATGCCAATGTGCGCGCCCAGTTTGCAGCCCGTGGCTTGCTGCAAGGCCTTGGCGGCACGCACGGCCAAGTCATCCGCCGGCAGAGCCCAGGTCAAGTCTTCACGGCTGATCTGGCCATCGGTGCGGATGTCGAGGTGCAGCGTATCGCACCAGTCGATCAGCATGAACACGGACTGCAGCAGGTGGTAACCATCGGCGCGGCGGCCGGTGATGTGCAAGAACAGATTGAGTTTGGCGGGGGCGGGAATGTCGTAGAGCGACTGCATGCGGCGATTATCCGAGGCTATTGAGCCTTGTGGCTCAGCGCTCCAGGATGATTTTCAGATCGGCCGGAACGTCGGGTGGCAGGCGCTGGGCACTGAGGCGGCCATTGGTGGTCAGCTCATGCAGATCCACCTGCCAACCAGGTGTTGGCGGCTCATCCCCCTTCAGCCAGGCGAACATGCTGCCGATGGGCAGCGTGGCGCCGGTGGTATGCAATGTCAGGGCCTCCAAAGATTCAAAGCGCTGCGGCTCGCCATTGGTTTGCAACTGTGCACCGGTGCCGTCCCACTGCAGGCGTGCGGCAGTGCTGCCCAGCGGCGTGAAGAACGACAGCGTGCCAGCCTGGGCACTGCCTTGCAGTTCAAAGTCGGCGGTGAACGCCTGGGCTGGCGTGCTGTGCACCTTCAGTGCCAAGCGCCCTTGCCAGTAGGCATCGCTTGGGATATTTGGGTCTCTAGCCCTCGTGGAATGTGCGCATCCCGCTATAAAAATGGTAGCTGCAAGCAGGGCGAACAGTCCCCACAGGCGCAGGCAGGAGCGGTGCAAGCTGTTCACGGCTTGCCACGCAGGCGCCGCATGGTCTCGCGCAAGGTCTCGTTTTGCGGGTTCAGTCCCACGCCTTCCTGCCAGATGGCGGTGGCCTGGTCCAACTGGCCCATGCTCCACAGCACCTCACCCAGGTGGGCGGCGATTTCTGCGTCGGGCCGCGCCTGGAAGGCATTGCGCAGCAGGCGTATGGCTTCGGCCGAATTGCCGGAGCGGAACTCCACCCAGGCCAGGCTGTCCATGATGAAGGGGTCATCGGGCGCAAAGGCCAGCGCCTGGGTGATCAGTTGGCGCGCTTCCGGCAGGCGGATGTTGCGATCGGCCAGCGAGTAGCCCAGTGCGTTGTAGGCGTGGTGGTAGTCGGGTTTGGCCTGTATGACCTGGCGCAACAGTTTTTCCATCTCGTCGGGCTTGCCCAGCTTCTCGGCCATCATGGCCAGGTCGTAGACCAGTTCTGTGTCATTGGGGTAGCGGGCCATGCCCTCTTGCAACAGCTGGTGGGCCGCGACATAGTTGTGGCTGTCGCGCAGCAGTTGCACTTCTGCATTGAGCTTGTCCAGGGCGTCGCTGGCCTGCAATTCCGGCACTTCGCGGATGGCGGCGCGGGCCTCTTCGAGCTTGCCTTGGCGGGCGAGGATGGATGCGTGGCGCTTTTGCACCCGCAGGGCGTCTTTGGGGCTGACGATGCGGTCCAGGTAGGCCTTGGCCTCTTCCAGTCGTTGGCTTTGTTCGGCTACCTGGGACAGCAGCAAATAGGCCTGCACCAGGCCACGCCCCATGGTGGCGTTCTGGCTGGCATCGGTGGGCGTTGAGTTCAGCGACACATAGGTGTTCAGCGATGTCTCGGCCAGGGCAAGCTTGCCATCCTGCAATTCCAGGGAGCCGCGCAACAGCCAGGCATCAGCGTAGTCGGGCTTCTCTTGGGTGATCAGTTCCAACTGGGTATAGGTTTCGGCATAGCGCTGGGCATTGATCAGGCTGCGTGCGTAGGCCATGCGCACATCCGGCGTGGGCTTGCTGGCCAGGTACTTGCGCACCATGGCTTCGGCTTCCGGCGTCTTGGGGCTGATCAAGGCGATGGCCAGTTGCAGCACGTCTTCCGACTCAGGGTCCAAGGCCATGCCGCGGCGGGCGGCTTCCAGCGCCCCATCCGTATCCTCGGCCTGCAGCCGCATGGTGCCTATCGTGGCCCAGGCGGCAGCGCCGGTGTTGCGGTTCAGCGTGTCGGCCAGCAAGACTTTTTCCACTACCGTGGTTGCCAATTTCTTGTCGCTGACGCGAGCAAAGTAGCGGGGCAAGATGGGAATGACCTGGGCCCGCTCGGCGGCCGTCAGGCTCGCCAACTCGCGCTTCAAGGGCTCCTGGGTTTCGGCGACACGGTTCATGCCCAGCAATAGCTGGAATTGGTAGCGGTTGGCTTCGCGGGAAGAGGGCTGGGCCCGTGCCCAGGTCTGCGCGGCCTCCAGGGCCGCTTCGCCATTGCGCGACTGGTAGGCCATTTCAATGGCGCGCTCGTACAGGCGCGGCGAATTGCTCTTGCGCGCGGCATTGAGCATCAGCCCATAGGCGGCCGTACGGTCCCCCGAAACAGACTGCAGTTCACTGACCAGCAGCTCAAAGAACAGCTCGCCATCCAGATTGGAGTTGCTAGGCCCCTCGCCCTTGGGCGGCTCGGCCCAGGCGGGGCCGCACACGCAGGCTGCTGCCAGGGCCAAGGCGAAAAGACGGTAAATGCGTGACATCAGACCATAATAATCCAACCCGAAAGAGCCCTACACACCATGCCTGAATTGCCAGAAGTCGAGGTTACGCGTATCAGTTTTGCGCAGCGGATTGCGGGCGCATGCATTGAGGGTGTGCACCTGGGAAAGCCCTTGCGCTGGCCGCTGCACTGCGAGCCAGAAACCCTGGTGGGGCAGCATGTATTGGCGGTGCGGCGCAGGGGCAAATACCTGCTGCTGGATCTGGAACGCGGCCTGCTGCTGGTGCACCTGGGCATGTCGGGTAGCCTGTCTTTCGTGCTGAACCCACCCGAGCCGGGCAAGCACGACCACTTTGATCTGCGTACCTCCCAGGGTGTGTTGCGCCTGCACGATCCGCGCCGCTTTGGTGCCGTGGTGTTTGCCCGCGATGAATCTGACCCCATAGCCCAGAAACTGCTCAGCAAGCTGGGCGTGGAGCCCCTGGATGCGGGGTTCGATGCCAAGCTGTTCCACCAAGGCCTGGCCCAGCGCAAGGCGCCCATCAAGCAGGTGCTGTTGGCCGGCGAGGTGGTGGTGGGCGTGGGCAATATCTATGCGTCCGAGGTGCTGTTTCTGGCCGGCATACGGCCCAGCACCCCGGCCGCGCGCCTGAGTCGCCCCCGCGCCGTGCGCCTGCACCAGGCCATCCGCGACGTGCTGGCGCGGGCTGTAGCGCGGGGTGGCAGCACACTGCGCGACTTCTCCAACGCCCAGGGTGAGGCGGGCCATTTCCAGTTGGACGCGATGGTGTATGCCCGCGAAGGGCAGGGCTGCAAGGTGTGCGGAACCCCCATACGGGCCATGCGCCAGGGGCAGCGATCCACATTTTTCTGCGCCCAATGCCAAAAACCCTGAACAGCAAGACAGGGCGCGGTGCTATATTGAACAGTTAGACGGGGGGACTCTTGACTACTTCATTTAACGACCAATTCGACCAACTGGGTGCCTGGCGGCGCGAATTCGCGCTGCGCCTGAAACTGCTGGGCGAGTGGATGAAGGACAACGAACTGCTGGACGCCGCGGTAGAGGAAAGGCTGCGCCGTCTGGGCACGCAGGTGCGTTCCGACAAGGTGATGGTGGCCTTTGTCGCCGAGTTTTCGCGCGGCAAATCCGAGATGATCAACGCGGTGTTTTTTGCCGGCTATGGCCGCCGCATCATGCCCGCCAGCGCCGGCCGCACGACCATGTGCCCGACCGAAATGGGCTACGACGCCGACGTGCCGCCCTGCCTGCGCCTGCTCCCCATCGAGACCCGTTTGCAACCCCAGGCGCTGATGGAATGGCGCATGGTCCCCGAAAAATGGACCCGGATTGACCTGGATGTCAACAATCCGCAACAGTTGGCTGGTGCTCTGGAAAAAGTGGCAGAAACCCGCAAGGTCACGCAGGACGAGGCCCGTGCCCTGGGCTTCTGGCACAGCCAGGCCCCCGAAGACAACCCCATGGTGGACGCCCAGGGCATGGTCGAGGTGCCCAAATGGCGCCACGCCCTGATCAATATCGCCCACCCCCTGCTGAAGCAAGGCCTGGTCATCCTGGATACGCCGGGCTTGAACGCCATCGGTGCCGAGCCGGAACTTACTGTCAGCCTGATCCCCCAGGCCCATGCCGTGGTGTTCATTCTGGGTGCTGATACCGGCGTTACCAAGTCCGACCTGTCGATCTGGCGCGAACACCTGATCACCGAGTCTGCGGCCGAAACCGATGCCCGCCTGGTAGTGCTCAACAAGATCGACACCCTGTGGGACGACCTGAGCACGCCGGCGCAGATGGAAACCCAGATTGAGCGGCAAAAGGCCAGCACGGCCGAGATACTGGGCATTCCCCGGGATCGCGTGATCGCCGTGTCGGCACAAAAAGGCCTGGTGGCCAAAGTGACCGAAGACGACGAACTGCTCAAGCGCAGTTGTCTGCCGGTACTGGAAGACGCGCTGGGCCGCGGCATGATGGGCAAGCGCCAGCGCATCCTGGGTGAGGCCATGGCCTCCGGCATCACCGATTTGCGTGCCGAGACGGCCCGTGTCATCAACATCCGCAAGCGCGACCTGACCGAGCAGATGATGGAGCTCAAGGGCTTGCAGGGCAAGAATGCAGCTGTCATCAAGCACATGCGTTCACGCATCTCGCAAGAGCAGGCCGAGTTCGACCTGGGCGGCGCCAAGATCCACGCCGTGCGTTCGGTGCACCTGAAGCTCTTGCGCGAAGTGTTCGGCATTCTGGGCTCGACGGCGCTGAAGAAGGAGATGAACAATCTCACCGCCACGCTGCTGCAAAAGGGCCTGAAGCTGGGCGTCAAGCGCGCCTATGGCGAGACCTTCGACCGCTTGCGCGCCAATCTGCAAAAGGTGCAAACCCTGTGTGGCGATATCCAGGCCATGCTGGCCGCCACCTTCCGCCAGCTCAATGGCGAACACGGTTTCTCGCTGCAGGCGCCTACCGAACCGCAGATGGCGCAGTACCTGACCGACCTCAACATGGTGGAACGCAGCCATGTGCAGTACCTGGGCATTGGCAATGCTTTCAAGCTGGCCCAGCCCGAGTTCGCGGACCGGCTGGTGCGTGCGCTGTCTACCCGCCTGCGCGGCATCCATGAAACCGCGCTTAGCGACGTGGAGCTGTGGAGCAAATCGGCCGCCGCCCAACTGGACGCGCAATTGCGCGAGCGGCGCCGCAATTTCAGCCGCCGCATCGAAGCCATTGACCGCATCCAGCAGGCCGCCGGTGGCCTGGAGGACCGCATCCAGGATGTGGACCAACAGGAAGCCGCGCTGAGCCAGATCGAGCTCAAGCTGATCGAACTGACTGATTATCTGATCGCCGCCCACCGGCAGTCGGGTACTGAGGTCGACATCGCCTTCGCCTGAGAGCGCTGCCGTGACACGGGGCGCCTTCGCCGGGCGGGTGGTGGCCTGGCAGAAAACCCATGGCCGCAACGATCTGCCCTGGCAAAACACACAAGACCCGTACCGCGTGTGGCTGTCGGAGATCATGTTGCAGCAGACCCAGGTGGTCACGGTCAAAGACTACTTTGCCCGCTTCCTGGCCCGCTTTCCCAATGTAGCCTCTCTGGCCCAGGCCAGCCTCGACGATGTGCTGGGCCTGTGGAGCGGCTTGGGCTACTACAGCCGGGCCCGCAATCTGCACCGCTGCGCACAAGATGTCATGGCCCTTCATGGCGGAGCATTCCCGGCCAAAGCCGAAGTACTGGAGACCCTGCCCGGCATAGGCCGCTCCACGGCGGCGGCGATTGCGTCCCTGTGCTTTGGGGAACGCTCCGCCATCCTGGATGCGAATGTCAAACGCGTGGTCACGCGGGTCTTGGGTTTTGACGCCGACCTGGCGCAGGCCAGCGCAGTGCGCAGCCTGTGGGACGCGGCGACCCAACTGCTGCCCACGGGCAAGGACGCGGCAGCGGCCATGCCGCGCTACACCCAGGGCATGATGGACCTTGGCGCAACCCTCTGCCTGCCGCGCAAACCCCAATGCCTGCTGTGCCCGGTGCGCCAGGATTGTGTGGCCGGACAGGCAGGTGATGCCGAGCGCTACCCGGTGCGCACCCGCACGCTCAAACGCAGCACCCAGGCCCTGTGGCTGTTGTGGGTGCAGAGCGCAGAGGGCTCCGTGTGGCTGGACAAGCGCCCCACACCGGGCGTGTGGGCCGGTTTGCACTGCCTGCCGCTGTTTGACAGTGAAGATGTTTTGAGAGCCGCTGTGCCCCCAGCACTGCAGGCCACCTTGCATGCGCTGCCCGTGTTCACCCATGTGCTGACCCACAAAGACCTGTACCTGCATGTCTGGCGGCTGGATGTTGCCAAGCCTTCCGGAGCGTGGGGTGCTGGCCGCTGGGTGGCCAGCACCGACTGGCCTGCACTGGGTTTGCCTGCGCCGATCCGCAAGCTGTTGCAGGGCACCGATTGACGGCTTTCATGTTGGATAAATAGGCCGCTAGCCCTCGTCAAATATGCGTGAGCCGCTATTGAATTGGAAGCAATCGCGCCTATTCACCCCGCAGGCTGTGCGGTGGATTGTCCCGCTGGCCTGCATTCTGGGCCTGGGCTATTGGCTGGCAGTTATCCGCTCGAACCCGTCAACCCAGCATCCGGCCTTGCTGCAACTCCCTCCGCACATGTTGTGGGCGTGGGAGCGGCGTGAAGACCTGCGCTGGCTGCCTGACAACGTGGGTGTGGCCTACGTCGCCACCTCCGTTGCACTGGAGGGCAACATCGCACGCACCATGCCCCGCGCGAATGCGCTGCAACTGCGCCCCGACACGGTCGCGGTGCCGGTGGTGCATGTGGATGCATCGTGGCGCAATCCGCCCGCGCTGCATGCGGCGCAACAGGCTGCCGTGGTCGACCAGGTGCTGGCGGTAGCTGCGCGCCACGGTGAACCGGGCCAAGCGCGGGTGGTGCAACTGGATTTTGAAGTGCGCCAGTCGCAGCGCGCATTCTTGCGTGCGGTGGTGCAAGACATTCGCCGCCAGCTCCCGGCCGACACGGCCTTGTCCATCACGGCGCTGGCATCGTGGTGCGCGGGGGACTACTGGCTTGACGACCTGCCCGCAGACGAAATCGTGCCCATGGCTTTTCGCATGGGGCGAGACGACGCGCGCCTGCGCGCCCAGTTGAACCAGGACGGCGGCTTCACCCGCCCCCGCTGCCAAAGCGCCCTGGGCACGGCCACCGACGAACCCGCCGTGCTGGCCCATGCGCAACGGCGTTACCATTTCTCACCCACTGCATGGACGCAGCAACAGTGGCAGCAGTACATACGGTAACTTTTCAGGAGAGGAACACCCATGCACCCCACTTTGCGCCCATGGCTGGCAAGGCTTGCCGCATTCACATTCACATTGGCACTGGCTGCGGGCACTGCCCAGGCCAGCGGTGGCGACGGCTACGAGCAAAACAGTTTTGTACCCGAATCGGCGCCGACTACGAAAGACCTTCCGCTGTATGCCGGTGGGCAGATCGGCGTCGTGCTGGGCAGCTATTGGCGGGTCTACCAGTTTCTGGCCTACCGCGCTGCCAGTGGCCAGCCGCTCACGGCCGCCGAGCTGCAATCGCTGGACATACAAGGCTGGAGGATCGGTGCCATTCAGAACGCTGCAGACAGCAGCAAAGACGCTGTCGATCCGCTGAGCGCCTGGCTTGCGGCCCGCAAGAGCATTGCTGGCGCGGCACCCATCGAGATCGGGGTCACCAAGTACGACGACGTCAACTATGCGGAATACCTCAACTGCGCAGACGATGCCCTGAGCCGCGCCAGTAAAACGTTGATGGAACGGCTGAAGTCGGGTGGCTTGCCGTGGACCCGGGTCTGGCTGGCCAACCAGGACGCTGTGTTTGCCAACTGCGGCCTGGTGACCCACGTACGCAGTGGCAAGCCCAAGCCGGTGTCCCCCATGCCCGCTGCCTTGCCTGGCGACGCACCCGCGTGGTTGCGCAAGGACCACGCCTACCAGACCGCAGCGGCCCTGTTCTATGCGGGCCAGTTTGACTCCGCGCGCCAGCAATTTCTGGCCATTGCAAAAGACAAGGCATCGCCCTGGCAAACCTGGGGCGAATACCTGGCCGCACGCAGCCTGATCCGCAAAGCTACGGTGGACCGCGGCGAACCCAACCCCAGCAACGCCGAGTACACCGAAACCGAAAATAAGAAATGGCGCAGCCAACTGGAGCAAGCCCGCACGGAGCTGTCCGCCATGGCTGCCAGCTTTCCGCAAGCCCAGGGCTTGCTCGGCTGGGTTGATGCCCGCATCCGTCCCAAGGAGCGGCTGGCCGAGCTGGCGAGCACCCTGCACAGTGGGCGCTTCACGGCTGCGTCGCCCCGTTTGCTAGCCGACTACCTGCTGATCTGGGACAACATGGACGCGACGTCCACACTGCAAGCCAAGGAGCCGCTCACACAGTGGATTGCAGCCATGCAAGGCGACCGCAAGGCCGGGCTGGCTGTTGCCCGCCAGCGCTGGAAAGCCCAAGCTGAACCTCTCTGGCTCATGCCGTTGCTGGCCCAGGCGCGTGCGGGCGATCTGAGCGCCGAAGAGTGGAGGGTTGCAGCCGCAGTGCCGCCCAGTGCCCCCGCTTACACGCACCTGCAGTACCACCTGGCGCGCCTGGAGGTGGCTGGCGGAAAATCAGCCGATGCGGATACGCGCATCAGCGTGCTTCTGCAGCAGGCTGGGCTCTCCGTTGCCACGCGCAACCGCCTGCTGGGCATCAAGATGCTGACCGCAGCCACTCGCGAGGGCTTCTTCCAGGCCGCCGCACGCCAGCCCGCCGATTCGGAGGCCGCGGTGCCCATCACGAGCGAAGCAAGCCCCGCTTCGCCCCAGTCGACCGACACGGACTACCTGCGCCACCTGTCCCGCCACTTTTCGTTGGCTGAACTGCTGAAGGCACGCCCCCTGACCAAGGGCCTGCAAAGCCCCGCGATGGCCGACATGCTGTGGACCCGCGGCATCATCCTGGGGGACTACGCCACTGCGGACAGTGTGACCACGGATGTCATGGTCGGGCGTGATACCACCCACCACCTGTACCGCCGCTACCAAGAGGCCAAGGACCCCGCGGCCAAGCGCGACGCAGCGGTACTCATTCTGGCCAACGCGCCCGAATTCAATGCGAGTGTCGGGGGTGAGGGATGGGGCTGCGGCGCGGTCAGCTCCCCGTCTGCAGAGACTGAGTCGCTGGACGCCGCCTGGCCCCGTTTCTTAAGCGCCGAAGCCCGCAAACAAGCCACCGACGAATTGCAAAAACTGCTGGCGCTTCCCAAGCGCTCGGACTATTTGGGTCCGCTGCTACTGGACTATGCCCAGCGCAACCCTGACGACGCCGAGGTTCCCAAGGCCTTGCATTTTTTCATAGCCTCTACCCGCATGGAGTGCAGCTACAGCGACAAGCCCAAGGGCAAAAAGAGCTTCTCGCAGCAAGCCTTTGAGCTTCTGAAAAAACGCTACCCCAAGAGCGAGTGGGCATTGCGTACCAAGTACTACTACTGAGCAAGACTGCGGGGCCTGGCTCGCCCCTCAGATTTTTACGGCCAGGTCGATTTCGCGGTGGCGCTTGAGCGTGACCCAGTGCGGCGCAAAGCGCTGGGTCAATTGCTCCACCAAGTACACCGAGCGGTGCTGGCCACCGGTGCAGCCAATGGCCACCGTGACATAGCTGCGGTGGTCGCGCACGAGGGCGTCCAGCCAGCTCTCCAGAAATTGGGTGATGTGGCTCAGCATCAAACCCACTTCCTCTTGCCCGCGCAAAAAGTCGGCCACCGGCTGGTCCCGCCCCGTCAGTTGGCGCAGCGTAGGCTCGTAGTGCGGGTTGGGCAGCATGCGCACATCGAACACATAGTCGGCATCGGTCGGCACGCCGCGCTTGAACGCAAATGACTCAAACACCAGCGTCAACTGCCCGCTGGGCGCCGAGATCAAAGCCTTGACATAGGCTTGCAACTGGGCGGAACGGATGATGCTGGAGTCGATGACATGGGCCTGCTCGCGCAGGGCGGCCAGCAGACGGCGCTCTAACTCAATGGCATCCACCAGGGCGCGGCGCGCATCCTGTTCGCCCAGGTCCGGGTCGGGCTGAGACAGCGGGTGCTTGCGCCGTGTCTCCGAATACCGGCGCACCAGGGTCTCGGTGTCGGCATCCAGGAACAGGGTTTTGACGCCTATGCCCTGCTGGCGCAGCGTGTCGAGTTGCTGCGGCACCAGGGGCAGGGATGTGCCACTGCGCACGTCCATGGCGATGGCCACGCGGCGGGCCTGGTGCTTTTGCTCCAGCTCCACAAAAGGCAGCAACAGCTCGGGCGGCAGGTTGTCCACGCAGTAGTAGCCGGCGTCTTCCAGGGCGTGCAGGGCCACGGATTTGCCCGAGCCCGACATACCGGTGATCAGCACCAATTCCACGGTGGGGCTTGTGCTGTCGTCTTGCATAGGCTCAGGCTCCCAGTTGCAGCATTTCCTTGGCGTGGGCCAGGGTGGTGCTGGAGAGCTTCTCGCCGCCCAGCATGCGGGCGATTTCTGCAACCCGTTGCTCGCCCAGCACGGCGGCTACCGTGCTCAGCGTTGTCTTGCCGCTCAACTGCTTGGCAACAACCAGATGGTGGTCTGCGCAGGACGCCACCTGGGGCAGGTGGGTGACGGCCAGCACCTGCCGGTCGACGCCCAGTTGGCGCATCAGGCGGCCAACCGTCTCGGCGACCGCACCGCCGACGCCCGAATCCACCTCGTCAAAGATCAAGGTCTGTGCCGTGCCCAACTGGCTGGTTGTCACCGCAATGGCCAAGGCCATGCGCGACAGCTCACCACCGGATGCCACTTTGCCCACTGGGCGTGGCGTGCTGCCAGCGTGGCCCGCGGCCAGAAAGCCCACGTCTTCCAGGCCGCTCTGCATAGGCTGGGGGCTGGCCTCCAGCACCACCTGGAACTGGCCGCCCTGCATGCCCAGGCCTTGCATGGCCTGGGTGATGGACTGGGCCAACAGCGGAGCCGCCTTGGCCCGCGCCTTGGACAGGGCCTTGGCCTCGGCCATATACGCGGCCTGGGCCTTCTTTTCTGCACCCTGCAGACCATCCAGATCAGACGCAGCATCCAGCCGCGCCAGCTCGGCATGCCAGCTCGCCAGCAGGGCCGGCAATTCCTCGGGTGGGCGCTTGTAACGGCGCGCCAGCGACACCCACAGGGACATGCGCTCGTCCAGTTCGGCCAGGCGCTCCGGGTCCAGCTCGGTGCGGCGCAGATAGCCGTGCAACGTGCGAACCGCGTCCTCCACCTGGGCCAGGCTGGACGCCAAAACCTCTATCGGTTCAGTAAAGTCTTTTTCCAGATGGGCCTGGCTTTGCAACTGCTGCAGCGCGTGGTTCAGCAGGTTGAGCACATTGCTGTCATCGTCTTCCAGCACCTGCACCGCCGATTGCGCGGCATCCATCAGGGCTTGGCCATTGGCCAGGCGGCTGTGGTTGCTTTGCAGTTCATCCCACTCATCGGCTTGGGGGTTCAGCTTTTCCACTTCACCAATTTGCCAGGCCAGGCGCTCCCGCTCTTGCTGCAGCGAGTCTTGTGCCGCCTGGGCCTGGACCAACGCGGCCTGGGCTTGGCGCCAGCTGTGCCAGAGGGCCGTCAGCGCGTTGGTGGAGACCTTGGCATAGGCATCCAGCAGGCCCCGCACGGCGTCGGGCCGGGTCAGGCTTTGCCAGGCGTGCTGACCGTGGATGTCTAGCAACTGCTCACCCACCGTGCGCAATTGCTGGGCAGTGGCCGGGCTGCCGTTGATCCAGGCGCGGCTCTTGCCAGCCGTGTCTACCGTGCGGCGCAGCAGCAGGGGGTCGCCTTCATCATCAAAACCGGCCTCTTGCAGCACTTCGCGCACACTGGCCGGTGTGTCGAACTCGGCGCTGACGTCGGTGCGGCTGGCGCCTTCGCGGATAACGCCGGTGTCGGCGCGTGCGCCGGTGACCAGTTGCAGGGCATCGATCAGGATTGATTTGCCGGCGCCCGTTTCACCGGTCAGCACCGTGAAGCCACTGTCCAGATCCAATTCCAGTTCGCTGACGATCACAAAATCGCGCAGAACAATCCGCTTCAGTGCCATCAGGCAACTCCCTCATTCCAATGTAGTTTCTGCCGCAGCGTGTCGAAATAGGTCCAGCCCTTGGGGTGCAAAAAGCGCACCTGGTACTGGGACCGTGTGACCACAATGCGGTCGCCGTGCATCAGCGATGCCAGCGATTGCATATCAAAATTGGCGCTGGCGTCGCGCCCTGCCACCAGCTCAATCACCACCTCCGACACATTGGCCAGCACGATGGGCCGGTTGGACAGCGTGTGCGGCGCAATGGGCACCAGCACCCAGCCGGGGATGGACGGGTGTATCAGCGGCCCGCCGGCCGACAGCGCATAGGCTGTGGCCCCGGTGGGTGTGGCGATGATCAGGCCGTCGGCCCGCTGGTTGGCCACAAAATTGCCATCCACCTCCACCCGCAGTTCGACCATGCCGGCCGTGGCGCCACGGTTGACGACCACGTCGTTCATGGCCCGCGCGGTGAACACACAGTGACCGCCGCGCATCACCCGTGCCTGCATCAGGCTACGGTGGTCTTCCTCGTAGTGGCCGGCCAGCATGGGCTGTAGCGTGGCTTCAAAATTGTCCAGCGGGATGTCGGTGATAAAGCCCAGGCGGCCCTGGTTGATGCCGATCAGCGGCACGCCGTACTGCGCCATCTGCCGGCCAATGCCCAGCATGGTGCCGTCACCGCCCACGACAACGCAGGCATCGCAAGCGCCACCGATACCGGCAACGTCCATCGTGGTGTAGCGGTTCAGCCCCATGTTGGCCGCCGTCTCGGCCTCCAACACCACCTCGCATCCCTGGTCCATCAAAAAGTGGGCGATGCGCTCCAGGGCGTCCCGCGAGGATGCACCTGTCGCGCCCGAGGAGACGGCGTGGTATTTGCCAATCAAGGCAACCTGGCGGAATTGGGACTTCATTCGCAAATTACATCACTAAAACGTTACGAAGCCTGAACGATCTCGATTCAAATACCAAGACTAATGGACAAAGAAGGCTGGCTTTGCCCGCCACGAGGGCAATGGGAAAGCACATCCCCCTTTTTGGCCAGCCAAATTCGCGTCAATGCCAGTGAGGCACTACCATGTGATCTATAAGTTTTCCGTACCACTAGCGGCTTTTCGCTACTTACATGCCCAATTGAGAGACTCATTACATGGTCCGTTTTGTCTTTTCCTTGTTGTTACTTACGCTCTGCAGCAACTCATTTGCAGGCGTCTACAAATGTACGCATGCCGACGGAAAAATTGAGTATCAAGCCGCCCCTTGTACAGCCGGCCAAGAGTTGACCGTCAAGACGCCGACGCCTGCAATACAAGAGGTCAGTTTAAGTCCTGCAAAACCGAACGCTCGGGATTTTTGCGGAGGCAGGG
This sequence comes from Rhodoferax sp. GW821-FHT07G04, assembly GCF_059418585.1. Classification (NCBI taxonomy): domain Bacteria; kingdom Pseudomonadati; phylum Pseudomonadota; class Betaproteobacteria; order Burkholderiales; family Comamonadaceae; genus Rhodoferax; species Rhodoferax sp. GW821-FHT07G04. The sequence goes on along the minus strand of NZ_JBWKQD010000002.1, from coordinate 497,625 downwards.
GCATTCAAATTAAATTTGAAAGTCTCGATGTGATTTCTTTGCTTGGGCTTCTCGCTGACAACTCCGGCAACAAGCTGCAAGCTGACAAATCCATTGTTGGGCGAGGAGCGTTTGACTATCCATGCGTTCCAATTGCAGCAATATTGCAGGACGTCGCCCAACGTTACAGTCTTGACATACGGATTGAGAACGGGACAATTTACGCGCGTCGGCGTTAGCGGGGGTAGTGGGTAGGTGTCCCCGAAGCAGTTCAAAACCAGCAGCCGAAGGTCTATTCGACCGAGCGAACAGTAAAATGCCCCAATGCTCGATGATCGTTCCAAGTTGTTGCTCAAAGCGCTGGTAGAGCGCTACATCGCCGATGGCCAACCCATCGGCAGCCGCACCTTGTCGCGGGCCTCGGGCTTGGAGCTGTCGCCTGCCACCATCCGCAATGTGATGTCGGATCTGGAGGAACTGGGCTTGATCGTCAGCCCGCACACCTCGGCCGGGCGCATCCCCACGGCGCGGGGCTACCGCGTGTTTGTGGACACCATGTTGACGGTGCAGCCCCACCAATATGGGTCACATGTGTTGGCGCCGGACCAACCGCAAAAGGTGATCTCCAACGCGGCCAATCTGCTGTCCAATCTGTCGCAATTTGTGGGCGTGGTGATTGCGCCACGCCGTACGTCGGTCTTTCGCCATATTGAATTTTTGCGGCTCTCGGAACGGCGCCTGCTGGTCATCATTGTCTCGCCCGATGGCGATGTGCAGAACCGCGTCATCTTCACCGAGCAGGACTATTCGCAAGCACAGTTGGTGGAGGCCGCCAATTTCCTGAACAGCCAGTACGTGGGTATGGATATGGAGCACGTGCGCGAGCGCCTGAAGAGTGAGGTCGAGTCGTTGCGCACCGAAATCGCCGCACTGATGCAGGCTGCGGTGACCGTCAGTTCCGAAGCCATTACCGAAACGCAGGACGAGGTCATCATCTCCGGTGAACGCAATCTGCTGTCGGTCTCTGACTTCTCCAGCGACATGAGCCATTTGCGCCGCGCCTTTGAGCTGTTCGAGCAAAAGGCCCAGTTGATGCGCCTGATGGACGTGGCCGGCCAGGCCGAAGGCGTGCGCATCTTCATCGGTGGCGAGAGCCAGGTCGTACCATTCGAAGACCTGTCCATCGTCAGCAGCCCCTACGAGGTGGATGGCAAGGTGGTGGGCACGCTGGGCGTCATCGGCCCCACGCGCATGGCCTATGACCGCATGATCCAGATCGTGGACATCACCTCCAAGCTGGTCAGCAACGCCTTGAGTCACAACAAGTAAACAGGCTCGGGTGTGCCGTGCCAGGTGCCAAGCGGTCTATTTATACCCAATTTAGGTTTGTTGATGGCGTCATCAACAAGATTTTTGAAAGATTATGTGCTAGCCCTCGCCGAATATGGACGAGTAGCTATTGAATGTATAGCGTGCGGTATCCGGGCGTTAGCTCAGTTGGCTAAAGCAGAGGACTCATAAGACACGCTACAGCGGTCTATTCTCTCCTCGTAAGCCGAAGATGTTGAATTCCGCTGAACCCTGACCCAACCTTGGGGGACCCCTTCGGGCTGGACCTCTTGATGACATGGACCTTCTCCTTCTATGAAGGCCCAGCAAGCGTATCAGTTCATCAGCCCCCAGTGGTCCACCCCGAAGGGGTCACTCCACTGCCAATGTACCTAGCCCGTTAGGGCAAAACAAGCAAAGTCGTTAAACATTTCCCACCCCATTGATCACGATATCGAACAACGGGTTGAACGACGGACATCTCGCTCTTACCTTTGCTAAATCAAGATAAGCAGCAATTTTGGGATTGTGGGTGGCATTCGAATATCGAGGGCGAGAATCTATGCGACTCAACCTTGTTAAATGCTCCTTGGGGCTATCAATCGTTTCCGGCGCAATCTTTTGAGCAGCAGGCCTCCAGCCCGTAAATACATGTCGAACAGCATCTATATCCGCAAGGATCCAAGACTCTATTTCTTGAATAGGGACCAGTGCACACATGGGCGCAGTTACCCCCGATGGGGCAATCACATTGTTGATCAAACGATTCCGTCGTTCAATGGGGTCGTCACCATCAGAGTCATAGCAAACAACATAGCGTTGCGCGTTACCCAATGCTTGAAATAATTGCAATTGGCGGGCACCCTTGCGTAACATTTCTGAGCATCCGTTATACCCTTTTCCATGCACAGGGAGATTGTGTGTCCGCGCCAGTTTTCTGATCAATACGGTCAGCGTCTCAACGTCGGACCGATCTTCGGCAATTACTGCGAACAAGTTTCAGCGCTCCTCAACAGATTCAATGAACTCCGACAAAGGGCCATCGTTGGCCATAAATTGGCGAGCTGCATTTAATTCATTGGCACTTAACTGTTTCACACGTGTAAAACCATCCACAAGATCGACAAGCCTTATTTCCTCTGGAGAAATTCTGTTTAAAACATCGGGTGAATGACTTGTAATAATGAATTGATTAGGTATGGCGTATGAACGGAAAATAGGGATTAACTTGTGAAGTAGTCCTGGGTGAATACCATCTTCTGGTTGTTCGATCAATGAAATTGCAGCATTGTCGTAAAGCAGGGATGTAAGCATCCGGGTTATTCGACGTGTGCCAAATGACAAATTGGCAAACTGCAAGCCATTTGGACTCTTTTTCCCACTCGAATAAAAGTTAATGAAAAAGTACCTCTGGATTGTTGGCTTTCCAGAAATATCGTTGGGGCCAGTAGGTGCCTCGACAGATGTGACGTTTATATGGTTTAAAAGATCTACACCTTGAGGGCCTAAAAGGGATAGCAGTTCATCAAAGACTTCGCGTTGTGTTAACCACAGGTCCAAGATTTTGAAAAGAATTGTGCTATTGGCATCGCTTGCGCCAGTCTTGGTGCTGACCCATTGCGCGTATTCTTTGTCGACAATGAAAGGAACAGCGTATGCAGTCTCAAATTCTTCTATTGGGTAGTACTTGATTGAGCCAAAAAATTCACTAAGCTTTCTGATGTGCGGTGTGAGTTCGTGATCAGGGAACAGAGACAAAACAGATTGCGCCGCACTGATAGCCGGTCCAATTTTGGCAGTTGAGCGTTCTTGACCAACCGTTAACCCACCTCTGTTGCTTGCGAAAATGAGGTCGTCAACCCCTTCTGACTTTTCTTCGAACAAGATTTCCGTCAGGTGATATACCAAATTTTCACGTGGTGGTGTTTCGTTAGTACCTTCCATGGTACCAATTACGGCAACCATATAGCGATAAGTGGATAGCCCCACCTTTAAGCGAAGAGTAACCGTACCATCCTGCAACAGGTGCATTTCCAATGAACCTGCTGTTGAAAAAATACTTGCAGCCCAATCAATTGCCTTCAGCACGGTCGTTTTTCCACCACCATTACGGCCGACAAATGCAACCAGTTCACGCATATCCTTAATTTCGACCGATTTACACGATCGAAAATTTTGAATTTCAACTGAAAGTAGCATGGACGGAGGGTCTTAGTTTGGTGATTCGGCGCATTCTCTCACGACTGGAAAAGCGCAGTTTAAACCGCAATTTTGCTACAAAATATGTAGCTGTTGCCACAGAAATGATGGGCAGTAGTCCTCTTTCAAAGGCCTTTGTTCAAAGCACACCACTCCCGCTCAAATGTGCGCGTTTGAGTACCTCCGAGAACAGCATTTCTACCCTGTCATAGTCTGATGGATCAACCTGCGACTGGATCACGTCGGTCGCGCTTCTTGAGGCGCTTCCCTTGGCGCACTTTCTAGTGGCTTTCGCCAGGTATCAGCGGGGTAAATTCCAACCCAGGCAGCAACAGGCAGTTGTTCAGGCCATTCAAGAACGCCTCAAGCACTGGGACATAAGCGCCGCTGATGTGCTGTGGCGGATAACGGAAGGGCTCCCAAAGGCCGCGCAGGTCTACGAACCCATAGAGGCGCATGCCGCCGAGCTGGGCTCAAAAGGCGCAGCTATCGCCCGTCGATCGGCAATCCTCATTACGGGGACCAGCGAAGGCCCGGTGGCGCAGTCATGCAACAGCACAATTGGACGACTCCTAGGTGGTATCCAAGCTGGGGACGGTGGTTCCGAAGCACCGAACTAGCCGAACAGGATGGATTCCGCCCGCAAGCCCCAAATTCGAGATACTGTTTAAGCAGCTGGGCAAGTGTTGTACCGCCACATATTGGCCTCCAACAACCCCATTACAATCTCCCGCTGGTTCGGGGCGTTAGCTCAGTTGGTTAGAGCAGAGGACTCATAATCCTTTGGTCGAGTGTTCAAGTCACTCACGCCCTACCATTTACCTTGAAATGTAAAAAGCCTGCAATTCGATTGAACTGCAGGCTTTTCGCTTTTCTGTGGCTTGGGTGGTGCCGAAATCTCGCCCGTCACAGCAGCAACTGGATGATCTCCGGCTTGCCCACCTCTTGCGCCACGGCCAGTGCCGTCTTGCCTTCCAGGCTGGTGTTCTTGTCCATGCCGCGCCCGGCGACGAAGAGGGCCACGGCCAACTGGTCGCTGCGGCGAATGGCGGAGAAGAATTGGCCCTGGTCGAAGTACTGCAAGCCCATGGCGGTAAGCTGCTTGCGGGCTTCCAGCTCGGGCCACTCGGCCAGCGTGCTGACGACTGGAATATTGCTGCCCGCTGGAGGCACGCCCGCCAGTGACGCGGCTGTGCGTGCGGCGGGCAGGGTCTGGATCATTTCTTCCTGCACGTCCTTGACGGCAGCAGCGGGGGCAGAGGAGGACGACGACGGCTCGGCGGCGCCAAAGCCCTTGCGGCGCAATTCGCGGTTGGCGTCCAGCAGCATTTCGATGCGGGCGAAGACTTCAAAGCGCGAGAAGGGCTTCTTCATGAAGTCGTCGGCGCCGATCTTGTTGGCGTAGAACTGCTCGGTGGCGTGTTCGTTGCCGCTGATCATGATGACGGGGATGTGGTGGGTGGCTGGGTCCTTGCGGATGACGCGCAGCGCTCCAAAGCCGTTCATGCCGGGCAGCACGATGTCCAGAAAGATCAGGTCCGGTTTGACCTCGGCCAGCATGGCCAGGCCGGCCTCGGCGTCGCCAGCGTCGCGGGTGATGTAGCCGGCCGACCGCAAGATCTTGCGCAGCGCCGCCACCACGGTGGGGGAGTCGTCAATGATCAGCGCAGTAGCACCCTGGCGCGCATTCTTGCGCTTGCGGTTGCGCCGCTCAATGGCGTTTTGTACCGGCGAGGCGGCGTCGGGCGCGGGTGTGGTGCCGGGCTCTTTTTTGGTCAGAGCTTTGAAACGGTCAAAGAAACTCATGGCATTGCCTTATAGGGAGAAACGGCTTCGCAAGCGGGGGCTGGCAATTTTCTTTTCAGGTGGGGTGGGCGTTGGGGTCAGTGCAATTTTCCCAGATAAGTTTCTGAAAACAAGGATTTGCGGAATTCCATCTCATCGGGCTGGTGTTCGTCCAGCGCCAGGCGCTCCAGCTCGTAGGCGGGCATGGGCAGGGAGAACAAGAAGCCCTGCAGCTCGTTGCAGCCCATGGCCACCAGCAGATCGCGCTGGCCGGGTGTCTCTACACCCTCGGCCACCACGCGCAGGTTCAGCGCCGTGGCCATGTTGACGATGGACTGGACGATGGAGCGGGCGTCTTCGCTCTCCTCCAGGTCGGACACAAAGGCGCGGTCGATCTTCAGCTCGGCGGCGGGCAGCTTGCGCAGCGCGGCCAGGCTGGAGTAGCCGGTGCCAAAGTCGTCGATGGAGACGTGGAAGCCTGCATTGCGCATCTTCTCAAAGGTGAGCTGCGTGACCTTGGTGTCTTCCATGGCGACGGACTCGGTGATCTCACAGGTAAAGCGCTCGGGCTGTATGCCGTTGCGTTGCAAGGCCGCCTCAATACGGTTGACCAGGTCGTCTTCGCGCATCTGGTAGCCCGAGATGTTGACGGCCACCCGCATGCGCAGGCCTTGCTCACGCCAGCGCGCGGCCTTGCGGCAGGCCTCTTCTATGACCCAGTGGCCTATGGGGCCGATCAAACCATATTGCTCTGCCAGTGGGATGAATACCACGGGGCTGACCAGGCCGCGCTCGGGGTGGTGCCAGCGCAAGAGGGCCTCGGCCCCAGTGACCTGCAGGCTGATGGCGTCGATCTTGGGCTGGAAATAGAGCTCGAACTCGCCCTTTTCCAACGCGCTGCGCAGACCGTTGAACAGCAGGGCCTGCTCGCGCACCTCCACACCCATTTTGGGGTCGTAGAGGCAGAAGTCGCTACCCCCGTTGAGCTTGACGCTGCGCATGGCCAGCGCGGCGTTGCCCAGCAGCTTGCTGATGGCGCCATGGTCCGGATAGATGGCGATGCCGATGGAGCAGGTGAGCTGGGCGCGGATGGTCTCGTAGCTAAAGGGCACGGCCAGCGCGTCGGCCACGCCCTGCGCCGAGGTGTGGGCGCTGTGGTGGTCGCCGTCCACGATAAGCGCGAATTCGCCGACCGCAATATGGCAGGCCTGGGTCTTGGGGCCGTTGCACAGGGCCAGGCGCCGCGACACTTCGCGCAGCAGACGGTCGCCGGTTTCGTTGCCGAAGGCATCGTTGAGCATCACGAAATTGTCCAGTGCCACGTACAGCACACCGAAGGGGCCGGCACCGTTGTTGTCGGCCTTCAGCGCCCTTCGGGTCAATGCAGCATCGAAGCCTGCGCGTGTCAGCAGGCCGGGCATGGCGTCGCTGCCGGCTTGGGTCGACAACTGCTTGCTCAAGCCATCCATTTCTTGCGCCAGCGCCAGCCGGCGTTGGCGTTCACGCCAGTACAGCGCGGCCATGGCGAGGGCGATGACCACACTGGCAGCGGCAATGGCAGACCAGGTGTTCATGGACAGCGTGGCGGGTATGGGGCTTGGCACTGGGAGGGCACAAGGCATCATAGCCAGTTTCGGGCCGCTGGCAGCGGCTTTTGCGGGCTCAGGCCTTGCTGTCTGTGCGTTGACGCACTTCCAATTGCTTGCGCGCGTAGGTGTTGATGACGCGCAGCTCGGCCAGTGTTTCGTCGATGCGGGCGCGCTTCTTCTCCAGCTCCACAATCTCGGCGTCGGTGCGCTCGATGACGTAGTTCAACTGCTGGTTGCGCCCCTCGCCCTGGTGGCCATACAGGTCCAGGTAGCGTTTGATCTCGGACAGCGGTGAGCCAATCGCCTTGGCCCGCAGTATCAGCGCCAGGCGGGCCCGGTCGCGCCGCGTGTAGACCCGCGCACCATTGATGCGCCGCGGGGCTAGCAGGCCCTTGTCCTCGTAAAACCGCAGCGCCCGCAGCGTGATGCCGAATTCGCGGCACAGCTCGGTGATGCCAAAGAGTTCGGTCGTGGCCTGGTCGCGGTGGGAGTCGACAAAGGCCTGTGCGTCGGTTGCGGACATCGTCGTGGACTCAGATTACGCGTTGCAGGCGCATGGCCACGCCCATGTCACCACTGACCTTGAGCTTGCCGGCCATGAAGCCGGTGGTGGGGTCCAGGTCGCCGCCGAGCATGGCGTTCAGATTGTCCAGTGTGATGCCCACGGTGCAGTCGCTATCCACGTTGTCATTGGTCACCGTGTTGGGGGTGGATGCGCCGTCGATGCGGATCACGCCGTCGGCACCGCAGTCGAACTTGAGCGTGGCGTTCAGGCCGCTGTCGGCGCCCACCTTGGTTCGGATGGCTTGGGTGCAGGCTTCGAGATTCATAGGGACGCTCCTTGCGTAGTCAGGGTGGTGATGGAGCCGGATGGTATCGGTGGAGTATCACCTAAACATCAGTAAAAACACCTATACGGCACTAGGTTGACGTTAACGTCACCATGCCGTCTAATGCCAATCACCAATGCAAGGACTTCTAGGACTGCTACCCATGCCTGCCCTCCGTTCCAAGATCAAAACTACATCCGACGCCTTTGCCGCCAATGCCCAGCGCATGCAGGGCCTGCTGGCCGAAGTCCAGCGCCTGGAAGGCCTGGTGATTGCCGAGTCTGAATCCAAGCGCGACAAGTTCGCGCAGCGCAAGCAGTTGCTGCCGCGCGAGCGCGTGGCCCGCCTGCTGGACCGCGGCACGCCCTTCCTGGAGTTGAGCCGCCTGGCCGGGCTCAACATGCACGATGACGACGGCAAGAAGTCGGTCATGGGCGGCGGCTCCATCGTCGGCATTGGCGTGGTGGCGGGCAAGCGCTGCATCATTTCCGCCAGTGACAGCGCGGTCAAGGGCGGCACCGTGGCGCCCATGGGCCTGAAGAAGGGCCTGCGCATGCAGCAGATCGCGCAAGAGAACAAGCTACCGCTGATCTCGCTGGTGGAGAGCGGTGGTGCCAACCTGATGTACCAGGCCGAGATCTTCATCGAAGGCGGCCGCACCTTTGCCAACCAGGCCCGCATGTCGGCCATGGGTCTGCCGCAGATCGCGGTGGTGCATGGCTCGTCCACGGCTGGTGGCGCCTATATGCCGGGCCTGTCGGACTATGTGATCCTGGTGCGTGGCCGTTCCAACATCTTTCTGGCCGGCCCGCCCCTGGTCAAGGCTGCCATGGGTGAAGACTGCACTGAAGAAGAGCTGGGCGGTGCCGAGACGCATGCCCAGGTCACCGGCCTGGGTGAGTATTTGTGCGAGGACGATGCACACGCCATTGCCATGGCGCGCGAGGTCATGGACAAGCTGCGTTGGGATGCAGCGCAGCCGCCCGCCACACATGCCGAGCCGCTGTTTGATGAGCAGGAGCTGATGGGCATAGTCCCCGCCGACGAACGCGAGCCCTATGACGTGCGTGAGGTCATTGCCCGCCTGGTGGATGGCTCGGACTTTCTGGAGTTCAAAGCGGAATATGGCGCCGAGACGGTGTGCGGCCACGCCCGTGTGCAGGGCCATCTGGTCGGCATTCTGGGCAACAACGGGCCGATACAGCCCACCGGTTCGACCAAGGCCGCGCAGTTCATCCAGCTGTGCGACCAGAGCGGCACGCCGCTGGTCTTTTTGCAGAACACCACCGGCTACATGGTGGGCTCTGCGGCGGAGCGGGGCGGGGCCATCAAGCATGGCAGCAAGATGATCCAGGCCGTGGCCAATGCGCGCGTGGCCAAGTTCACCTTTGTGCTGGGTGGCTCCTACGGCGCTGGCAACTACGGCATGTGTGGTCGCGGATTTGACCCCCGCTTTATCTTCGCCTGGCCTTCGGCACGCACGGCGGTGATGGGGGGCGCGCAGGCGGCCAAGGTCATGGACATTGTCAACCGCGCCAAGATCGAGCGCAGCGGCATGGAGGCCAATGAAGAGGCCCTGGCCGCCATGTCAGACGGCCTGCGCCTGCGGCTGGACAAGGAATCCACCGCGCTGTTTGGCACGGCCCGCCTGTGGGACGACGGCATCATCGACCCGCGCGACACACGCCGCATCCTGGGCCTGGGTTTGGCGCTAGCGGCCGAGGCCGAGCAACGCAAGCTGAACCCCAACACCTTCGGCGTCGCCCGCATGTAAACCCCTACCAACGACAAGAACAACGCCACCATGAAATTCACCCCCGAGCACGAGCAGATCGCCGACACGGTCCGCAAATTTGTCGCCAAAGAAATCAACCCCCACCTGCCGGAATGGGAAAAGGCCGGCATCTTCCCCGCCCACGCCCTGTTCAAGAAGATGGGCGACCTGGGCCTGTTGGGCATCAAATACCCCACCGAGTTTGGTGGCCTGGGGCTGGATTTCAGCTACTCCATGGTCATGGCCGAGGCGCTGGGTGAATGCAATGCCGGCGGCGTGCCCATGGCCATTGGCGTGCAGACGGATATGTGTACGCCGGCACTGGCCCGTTTTGGCAGCGACGCGCTGCGCCATGAGTTTCTGGCCCCCAGCATTGCCGGCGATATGGTGGGCTGCGTGGGCGTCAGCGAGGTGGGGGGTGGTTCCGATGTGGCGGCGCTCAAGACCACGGCCCGCAAGGATGGTGATGACTACATCATCAACGGCTCCAAGATGTGGATCACCAACGGCATGCAGGCCGACTGGTGCTGCCTGCTGGCCAATACGTCCGAAGGCGCGCCGCACAAGAACAAGTCCATGATCGTCGTGCCGCTGAACAGCCCGGGCGTGACCCGCCAGAAGATCGACAAGATAGGCATGCACTCCAGCGACACGGCACAACTGTTCTTCGACAACGTGCGCGTGCCGCAGAAGAACCTGATCGGGCAGGAGGGCATGGGCTTCATGCTGCAGATGTTGCAGTTCCAGGAAGAGCGCCTCTACGGTGCGGCCGGCAGCCTGCGCTCACTGGACCGGTTGATCGACCAGACGATCGACTACACCCGCAACCGTGAGACCTTTGGCAAACCCATCCTGCACAACCAGGTCGTGCATTTCCGCCTGGCCGAGTTGCGCACCGAGGTCGAGGCCCTGCGGGCATTGACCTACCGCGCGGTCGAGAGTTATGTGGGCGGCAAGGACGTGACCAAGCTGGCCTCCATGGCCAAGCTCAAGGCCGGGCGCTTGACCCGCGAGGTGGCGGATAGCTGCCTGCAGTACTGGGGTGGCATGGGCTTCACCGCCGACAACCCCATTGCCCAGTCCTACCGCGATGGCCGCCTGATCTCGATTGGTGGCGGTGCCGACGAGATCATGCTGGGCATCATCTGCAAGCTCGAAGGCACCTTGCCAGGAAAAGCCTGATGGCAAATGCTATGAATTTCGAAGCGATACAGGTAGAGCGGACGAGGGCTACCACGCATATTTGCTTAAGCCGTCCTGAATCCCGCAACGCCATGTCGCTGCAAATGGTGGCGGAGTTGCGCCAAGTGCTGCAGGATGCGGAGGCCACCGTTGGCACACCCGATGCGGTGCGCGTGGTCGTGCTGCGCGGTGCGGGTGGCCACTTCAGCGCTGGTGCTGACCTGAAGGACATGGCGGCAGCACGCATGCGTGCCATGCAGGCGCCTACCGATGGTGCAGACCCCATTGCCGAAGTCAACGCTGCATTTGGCGAGTTGTGCGCGGCCTATGCCCGCACGCCGCTGGCCGTGGTCGCGGTGCTGGAGGGCACGGTCATGGGCGGGGGCTTTGGCCTGGCCTGCGTGGCCGATGTGGCCATTGCCAGCGAGACCGCGAGCTTCCGTTTGCCTGAAACCTCGCTGGGTGTGGTGCCCGCGCAGATCGCGCCCTTCCTGGTCGAACGTTTGGGCTACTCGCAGGCCAAGCGTCTGGCCGTCACTGGTGGCCGGCTGGATGCAGCCGCTGCCCTGCGCCTGGGGCTGGTGCACAGCGTGGTCGACACCCCCAACCTGCAGACAGAGCTGGACAGCGTGCTGGCCGAGATTCTGGCCTGCGCGCCCGGTGCGCTGGCCGCCACCAAGGTACTGATGGCCCAGGCCCGGCTGTGTGAACCGCAAGACCTGGTGCAACAGGCCGCGACAGTCTTCTCCAAAGCCGCCCAGGGCACGGAGGGGCAAGAGGGCATGGCCGCATTCCTCCAGAAACGCAAACCTAATTGGACATTGACAACATGACATTCTCAGCACAACAGATCGCCACTGAAAGCTTGTGTGGCAGAGGGCTTTGCGTAGGTAAAGGAGGAGGCCGCGCAGCGGACGGGGGACACGGAGCAAAGCGCTCTGCCACACAGGCTTTCCGCGAGGCACTCCATGTTTAGCAAGATTCTTATTGCCAACCGAGGCGAGATCGCCTGCCGCGTGATCCGCACCGCGCGCCACCTAGGCTATCGCACCGTGGCCGTTTTCAGTGATGCGGACCGCAACGCGCCCCATGTGGCGCTGGCCGACGAGGCCGTGCACATCGGCGCATCGCCAGCAGCCGAGTCTTACCTGCGTGTCGACGCCATCCTGGAAGCGGCGCGCAAGACCGGTGCCGATGCTGTGCACCCCGGCTATGGGTTTCTGAGTGAAAACGCCGGTTTTGCGCAGGCCTGTGCTGATACCAGTCTGGTCTTCATTGGCCCACCCGCCAGCGCGATCGAGGCCATGGGCGACAAGGCATTGGCCAAACGCCGCATGCTGGATGCGGGTGTGCCCTGTGCCCCGGGCTACCTGGGCGCGGACCAGAGTGATACGGTGTTGACCGCCGAGGCCAAGAAGCTGGGCTACCCGCTGCTGGTGAAAGCCGTGGCCGGCGGCGGTGGGCGCGGCATGCGCCTCGTCCACAGCGACGCTGAGTTGCTGCAGGGCATTGAAGGCGCACGGCGTGAAGCCACCAGCGCTTTCGGTGACGGCACACTGATGCTGGAGCGCCTCATCGCCAACGGCCGCCACATCGAAATCCAGGTCTTTGCCGACGCCCATGGCAACGCGGTCTACCTGGGCGAGCGTGATTGCACGGCCCAGCGCCGTCGCCAAAAGGTGATTGAAGAGGCACCGTCGCCGGTCGTCACGCCCGCCATGCGCGACGCCATGGGCAAGGACGCCGTGGCCGCCGCACTGGCCGTGGGTTACCGCGGCGCGGGCACGGTGGAGTTCATCGTCGACGACAAACTGAACCACTACTTTCTGGAGATGAACACCCGCTTGCAGGTGGAGCACCCGGTGACCGAATGCATCACCGGCTACGACCTCGTGGAGTGGCAACTGCGCGTGGCCGCGGGTGCGCCGCTGCCCGTGCAGCAGGCCGATGTCACCCTCACCGGCCATGCCATCGAGGCCCGCCTGTATGTGGAAGACCCCTACACGGGCTTTGCGCCGCAGACCGGCACGGTGCTGTGGTGGCAACCTGTGAGTGGACTGCACGCGGGCGTTCGCGTGGACGACGGCATAGCCCAGGGCAGCGTCATCTCGCCGTACTACGACCCCATGGTCGCCAAAATCATCGTACATGGCCGTGACCGCGATGACGCCATCCGCCGCCTGCGCGCAGCGTTGACCAACACGCCCTTGCTGGGACTGAAGAACAATGGCCGTTTCCTGAGCGACTTAGTGGACCACCCGGCCTTCCGCAAGGCCGAAATGACCACCACGTTGATCGACCAATGGCAGGAGCAGGGCGAAGCCTTGTTGCAGGCCCCGGTGCCGGGCGACGCCGTATGGCGCGTTGCTGCGATGGCCATGGCAACACGTGACGGCAGCAGCTGGCGCGCCAACAGCGTGGCCGCCTTTGATGTGAAGCTGCAATGCGGTGACGTTGTGCGCAACGTCCGCGTGCGCCCGGACCGCCAGGGTGCAGTAGCTGTGGCGTTGGACGCTGGCACCGCGGTGGATGCCTCGGTGCTGGAATTTGCCGATGGCCGGCTGCGTTATGCGGTGGACGGCGTCACGCGCAATGCCATCGCCGTGTTTGCCGGCACCACGCTGCACTTGGCGTTGGACGGGCATAGTTTTTTATTCGCCGAGGTCTCGCCATTCCCTGACGCCGATGCACGCAAGGACGCCAGCAGGGCCCGCTCGCCGGTAGCCGGCAAGCTCACCCAAGTTCTGGTGTCGGCGGGTGCGGCGGTGCAGGTAGGCCAGCAACTGGCCTGCGTGGAAGCCATGAAGATGGAAATGTGGCTCTGTGCCGAAGCCACAGGCGTGGTGCAGGCCGTGCACGCCAAGGCGGGCGACCAAGTGGAAGCGGGCGCGCTGTTGGTCGAACTGGAAATCGCTGCAACCCAAAACAAGGAAGCTTAAGAAAATGGAAAAAGCCATACTGACCTGCGCGCTGACCGGCGTGCTGACCAACCCCAAGCAGCACCCCGTGCCGGTGACCCCCGCACAGATGGCCGCGGAGGCGCGCGACGCCTTCAACGCCGGTGCAAGCATCATGCATGTGCATGTGCGCAACCAGGAGGAGGGCATGGGCCACCTGCCGTCGTGGGACCCGGAGGTCATGGCCTCCGTCACCGATGCGATCCGTGCGGCATGCCCCGGCGTCATCATCAACCTGACCACGGGTGTGGTGGGTAAGGACATCTCCGGCCCCTTGGCCTGCATACGCCGCGTCAAACCCGAGATCGCCGCCTGCAATGCTGGCAGCCTGAACTATTTGAAGATCAAGGAAGACGGCCAATGGGCCTGGCCGCCCATGGTGTTTGACAACCCGGTCGCCAAGGTCCAGCAGTTTCTGGACGTGATGGCCGAATGCGGCACGCACCCCGAGTTTGAGTGCTTTGACGTGGGCATCGTGCGTTCGGTGGGCATGTACATCAAGTCCGGCATGTTGAAGCCCGAGATGGGCCGGCCGGAGTACAACCTGGTCATGGGCGTGGCCTCCGGCATGCCTTGCGATGCCGACCTGCTGGCTCTGTTGCCGCAATGGATGGCGCCCAACGCCGTGTGGCAAAGCACGCTGATCGGCCGGTCCGAGATCTGGCCCGTGCACCAGAAGACGGCCGATCTGGGCGGCATGCTGCGCACAGGCTTGGAGGATACGTTCTACCTGCCCAATGGCGAGCGGGCCAGCGGCAACGGCGCCTTGATTGCCGAATTGGCCCAGTGCGCACAGCGGGCCGGACGGGTGATTGCGTCACCGCAAGAGGCCCGCGAAATGCTGGGTCTGTAATATTTTCAGAACTGCCAAAAAGCTGTGCTACAATCATTGGCTTAGCGGCTGTAGCTCAGCTGGATAGAGTACTTGGCTACGAACCAAGGGGTCGTGGGTTCGATTCCTGCCAGCCGCACCAAACGATAGCCCTAGAACAGCAATGTTCTAGGGCTTTTTCGTTTTTGCGCCCCGTTCTTTCCCGTTCTTTTATCCTATGCACCCATGAACAAGGCTTTCACCAAAGAGTCGGACCACGCAGACGATGAAGACGGCGATCCGCAACTGCCCCCCATTCCGGGTGGCGGCAAGAACTACATCACGCCCAAGGGCTACGCCACACTGCGCAACGAGTTGCTGGACCTGATCGACAACGAGCGGCCCAAGATCGTTGAAGTAGTGCATTGGGCTGCCAGCAACGGCGACCGTTCGGAGAATGGGGACTATCTGTACGGCAAGAAGCGCCTGCGTGAGATTGACCGCCGCATCCGCTTTCTGACCAAGCGCCTGGAGATTGCAGAAATCGCCACGCCCTCAATCCACTTTGGCAACGACAAGATTTTTTTTGGCGCCACCGTCACCTATGCTGATGAGGCCGGAGAGGAGCGCACCGTCACCATCACCGGCATTGACGAGGCCAATAGCGCGCTGGGCGAGGTGAGTTGGATCTCGCCGATTGCCCGTACGCTGCTCAAGGCCCATACGGGCGACGTGCTCAAGCTGGTGATGCCCGGCAAGGTGGAAGAGATCGAGGTGCTGAAGGTCAGCTACCCTGCACCTGAAAACAAGACTACTGGCTAGTGGGGCCGCTGGCGTAGTTGGGCGTTGCCACCTTGCGGCGCTCGGCCCGCATGACGGATGCCGTGCGGCTCAGGTTGCGCAGCACCATGGTCAGGTGAGCTGTGTCACGCACGCCGACCACAAAACGGAAGTCCACATCCTCCTGCGCACCCTCGCTGCCCATGTCGATGTGCACGATGTCGGCCTCGGCAGCGGCCAGAGACGCTGCTACCTTGGCCAGCACACCTTTGCCATTCTTGGCGGTGACCATGATGCCCGTTTCGAAGGAGCGCACCGGCTCGTCGGACCAGTCCACATTGATGAAGCGCTCACTATCCTTGTAGAGCAGCTTTTTGGCGACCGGACAATCGTGCACGTGCACGACCAAGCCCTCGCCACGGCCCAGGTAGCCGACGATGCTATCGCCCGGTATCGGTCGGCAACAGCTGGCAAATTGCACCGATGCGTTTTCGCTGCCGTCCAGTGTGATGGAGGCTTGCGCTGTAGATTCGTGCGCGGTGAATCGCTCGCGCGTCAGTAGCAGGGCGTCGGGCTTCTGGCCGCTGTCGGCCAGCAGATGCACTAGGCGCTTGGCCACAATATTGGCAATGCGCTTGCCCAGGCCGATATCGGTCAGCAACTCCTGACGGCTCTTATTGCCGGTAAAACGCAGTAACTTCTCCCAAATGGGTTCGTATGTGGGGTCTAGCTCCGCATCGGGGAAGCGGTCAATGCCCTCGGCACGCAGGGCCTGGATCAACAGCTTCTCGCCCAACTCCTCGGACTCGGTGTGGGCCATGGTCTTGAGGTGGTGGCGGATCTTGGATCGGGCGCGGCCAGTGCGCACAAAACCCAGCCAGGCCGGGTTGGGCGTGGCCATGGGCTCGGTCAATACTTCTACCACGTCGCCATTTTTGAGTTCGGTGCGCAAGGCGACCTGTTCGCCATTGATGCGTGCAGATACCGTGCGATCGCCCACATTACTGTGGATGGCATAGGCGAAGTCCACCACCGTGGCGCCCCGCGGCATGGCCATGATCTGGCTCTTGGGTGTGAAGACGTAGACGGCGTCGGGGAAGAGGTCGACCTTGACGTGGTCCCAGAATTCGCCGGCGTCGCGGGTTTCGTCCTGGATGTCCAGCAGGGACTGCAGCCATTTGGTGCCCAGTCGATCCGGTGGAGCCTCGTCCGGGTTGTTGACCTTGTACAGCCAGTGGGCCGCTACGCCGGACTCGGCCACCAGATGCATGGCCTCCGTGCGCATCTGAAACTCCACATTCACGCCCGATGGCCCCACCAGCGTGGTGTGCAGCGACTGGTAGCCGTTGAGTTTGGCGATGGCAATGTGGTCCTTGAACTTGCCCGGTAGCGGCTTGTACAACTGGTGCAAAACGCCTAACGCCGTGTAACAGTCGATAACGGTTGGCACTATGACCCTAAAACCATAGATATCGGTCACTTGAGCAAAGCTCAGGTGCTTGCTGTCCATTTTCTTGTAGATGGAGTACAGCGTTTTTTCGCGCCCGGCAATGCGGACGCTGATGCCGGCCTCGGCAAAGGCGGCTTCCACCTCTTTGTCCACCTTCTGGATCAGGTCGCGCCGGCGGCTGCGGGCCTTGGTGACCGCCTTGGACAGCGTGGTGTAGCGCCAAGGTCTCAGGTGGCGGAACGACAGGTCTTGCAGTTCGCGGTATGTCTGGTTGAGGCCCAGGCGGTGGGCGATGGGGGCATAGATTTCAAGCGTTTCGGATGCAATGCGCCCCCACTTGCTACGGGGTACATCGCCCAGCGTGCGCATATTGTGGGATCGGTCGGCCAACTTGATCAAGATCACGCGCACATCGCGGGCCATGGCCAGTAGCATTTTGCGGAAGGACTCGGCCTGGTTTTCCTCGCGGGTGTTGAATTGCAGCTTGTCCAGCTTGGTCAGCCCGTCCACCAACTCCGCGACCGGGGAGCCGAATTTCTCGATCAGCTCGGTCTTGGTGACGCCGCAGTCTTCCAGCGAATCATGCAGCAACGCCGCCATCAAGGCTTGGGCGTCGATCTTCCATTCCGCGCACTGGGCGGCCACGGCAATCGGGTGGGTGATGTAAGGTTCACCGTTGTTGCGCAACTGGCCCAAATGGGCTTCGTCGGCAAAACGGTAGGCCTGGCGCACCTTTTCCAGGTCTTCAGGCGACAAATAGTCCAGCTTGGACACCAATCCGGCAAAACTGGCGGCGGCGGCGTTGGCCGCGGCGTTGGTGGTCGCCGGGTCGAGCACGGGCGCATCAAGCGCACCCGATACGAGAGCATCTTTGCGCGGCGGTGGTTTGACAGGGGTGCCCATGGCGTAAATGTAGCGTGCTCCAAAAACATTGGCCGCGCCCAGGCCGCGAATGGGCCAAAAAAAAGCACCGCATGCGGTGCTTTTTAGGGAGCGCCAAGGCTTAGAGGGGGACTTTTTTCAGCATTTCAATGCCGACCTTGCCCGCAGCGATTTCGCGCAGGGCGGTCACACCAGCCTTGTTCTTGCTCTCGATCTTGGGCGTGTGGCCCTGGTTCAGCATGCGGGCGCGGTAGGTGGCCGCCAGCACCAGTTGGAAACGGTTGGGAATCTGCACCAGGCAGTCTTCTACAGTAATACGGGCCATGGAGTTCTCCGAAAGACTAGGGGATGAGCAACGCTTTGAATGTTTCGGCTCGGGCACGACGCTGCGCTGCAAATTTGAGCCGCTGGGAGTGAACAATGGCCTTCAAATCGAAAAGCGCACGGTCAAACAACTCGTTGATTATAACGAAGTCGAATTTTCCGGCCTGGGCGACCTCGATTGCGGCGTTTTTCATGCGTACGTCGATGACCTCGGGGGCGTCCTCGCCGCGGCGCTCCAACCGTGAGCGCAGCTCTTCCCAACTGGGGGGGAGGATGAAGATGGATACGGCGTTGGCAAAGATGTTCTTGATCTGGATGGCGCCCTGGTAGTCGATTTCCAGGATCACATCGGCGCCCTGGGCCATGCGCTCTTCGATGGCACGCTTGGAAGTGCCGTAGCGAAAGTTGTGCACATGGGCCCATTCGACGAAACCGTCGGCGGCGACCATGGCGTCGAACTCTTGTTCAGATGCAAAGAAGTATTCCCGGCCATGCTTTTCCTGGCCCCGGGGCGGCCGCGTGGTGTGCGACACCGAAGGCTGCACATGGGAATCCAGCTCCAGCAAGGCCTTGACCAAGCTGGATTTGCCGGCCCCACTGGGGGCGGCGACGACAAAAAGGTTACCGGGGTAGTCCATGCCCTATTCTATGTTCTGAACCTGCTCGCGCATCTGCTCGATGAGCACCTTCATGTCCACCGAGATATGGGTCAGCTCCAGCGCGGCTGACTTGGAGCCCAGCGTATTGGCTTCCCGGTGTAATTCTTGTATCAAAAAGTCCAGGCGCTTGCCGATCTCGCCGCCCTTCTTGATCAGGCGCTCGATCTCGTCCAGGTGGGAGGAGAGGCGGGTGATTTCTTCCGCCACGTCGATGCGGATGGCAAAGGCCGTGGCTTCGGTCAGCGCGCGGTCCTGGGCCGCCTCGGGCAGCGTGGCGCCTTCGGTCAGGGCCATGGCCTCTTTCCAGCGGGCCAGGAACTTCTGGCGGTTCTGCTCCACCAGTTGGGGGATCATGGGAACGGCCTTCTGGGCCAGGGCGCGCAGTTGCTGGATATGGTCCAGCAGCATGGTGCTCAGGCGCTCGCCTTCGCGCTGGCGGGCGTTCAGCAAGGACTTGAGCGCCTTGTCGGCCAGTGGCACGACCACGGCCGCCCAGTCATGCGAGCCGGTCTGTTCGGCGGCCGACAGGCGTATCACATCGGCCACGCTCAGCGGCGTGGCTGTGGGCAGCCAGGCCTTGACGTTGTCCTGCACGGCATTGAGGCGCTGCAGCATGCGCGTGGTGGGCTCGGCAACCGAGCTGGCGGCTTGCACCTCGATGGAGGCGCGCACCTCGACCTTGCCACGCTTCAACACACCCACCAGCAGGTCGCGCAACGCGGGCTCAAATTGGCGCAAGTCCTCCGGCAGACGGAAGGCCAAATCCAGGAAACGGCTGTTGACTGAACGTATCTCCAAGCCCAGTTGCCCGGCGGGGCCTTTGGCGTCGCCGTCGGGGGTGGCAGTGCCCGTGCTGTGCTGTGCACTGGCGTAACCTGTCATGCTATAAACTGGCATTGGGTGTTCTCGGTTCATGAAACGGCCCCGAGAATAACCCGGTTCAGACGGATCAGACAGGCGAGCAACTCTTAATTTATGTCGAAGGTCAAACCAGCACCCTTACCCCCCGACACCACGATTGGCGGCTACCGCATCATTCGCAAGGTGGCAGCGGGTGGCTTCGGCTTGGTGTATCTGGCGTTGGACGCCGATGGCCAGCGTGTGGCCGTCAAGGAGTATCTGCCTTCGTCGCTGGCGACCCGCGCACCTGGCGAGCTGCTGCCCCAGGTGCAGCCCGAAAAATTGTCGCTGTACCGCCTGGGCCTCAAAAGCTTCTTTGAAGAAGGCCGCTCGCTGGCGCAGATTTCCCACCCCTCGGTGGTCAGCGTGCTGAACTTCTTCCGCGAAAACGAAACCGTCTACATGGTGATGAACTACCTGGAGGGCGCCGCTCTGCAGGACTTCATCGTTACCGCGCGCGACCTCAAGCAGAGCAAGGTGTTCCGTGAATCGACCATCCGCTCGCTGTTCGACGAAATCCTGCGCGGTCTGCGCATCGTGCACCAGCACAAGATGCTGCACCTGGACATCAAGCCCGCCAATATCTTCATCACTGACGACAACAAGTCCGTGTTGATCGACTTCGGCGCCGCCCGCGAAGTGCTGAGCAAAGAGGGCAACTTCATCCGCCCCATGTACACGCCCGGCTTTGCGGCTCCCGAGATGTACCGCCGCGACGCCTCCATGGGCCCGTGGACCGATATCTACGCCATTGGCGCCTGTATCTATGCCTGCATGCAGGGCTTCCCGCCGAATGAGGCACCGCAGCGGCTGGAGAAAGACCGCATTGCCGTGGCCCTGGCCCGCTTGCGCGGCGTGTACTCCGACAACCTGATTGAGGTCGTGGAGTGGTGCATGTCGCTGGACCCGCTGTCTCGGCCGCAATCCGTTTTTGCGCTACAAAAGGAACTGAGCCGTGAGGGCGAACGCCGCTACACCAAGCTCAGCGTCGGTGAAAAGGTGCGCATGCAGTTTGACACCATGGTGACCGACACCAAGCGCAGCATGCTGGGTGTCGCCAACGCAGGCGCCAAACCGAAATGAAGTTTTCAGTATTCCAGATCAGCCGCAAGGGCGGTCGTGAAAAGAACGAAGACCGCATGGGGTATTGCTACACCAAGGCGTCCGGTCTTTTCTTGTTGGCCGATGGCATGGGTGGACACCCCGAAGGCGAAGTGGCCGCCCAGATGGTGCTGCAGGCCATATCGGCGCTGTACCAGAAGGAAGCCAAGCCCGAGATCGAAGACCCCAAAGCCTTCTTTGCCACGGCCATCATGGCAGCCCATCGCCAGATCCTGCGCTACGCCGCCGAAAAGCATTTGATGGACACGCCGCGCACCACGCTGGTGGCGGCCATCGTGCAGGGCGGCGTAGCCCACTGGGCACACTGCGGCGATTCGCGTCTGTACTTTGTGCGCCATGGCGAACTGCTGGCCCGCACGCGCGACCATTCCTATATCGAGCAGCACCAAGAGGCCAAGCCTGACGTGCCGCTGCCCGAGAAGTTCAACCGCAACGTGCTCTACACCTGCCTGGGTTCTCCGACCAAGCCCGTGTTCGACGTCACCGGCCCGGTGCCGCTGCAGCAGGGTGACCGCATTTTGCTGTGCTCCGACGGTTTGTGGGGCAGTGTGGAAGATACCGATATCGTCTACCAACTGGGCCAGAAGCCGGTGGCCTCTGCGGTGCCCGATCTGGTGGAGCGCGCGCTGATCAAGGCTGGTGCGCACAGCGACAACGTGACCGTGATCGCCATGGAGTGGGAGACACCCGACTCCTTCGAATCCACCCGCGGCAGCATCTCCACCGACACCATTGACGATGGCGTGTTTGCGTCCACCGTGCAGGCTGGCTGGCTGGATTCTGCGGTCGATGACCTGGACGACGCGGCCATTGAACGCTCGATTGCCGAAATCAACGAGGCGATACGCCGCTCTGCCGCCCGCAAGGCCTAGCCGCCACCAGGGTCACACCACCTTCATAGACGGCGGGCATGGTTGCTGCGCCGTCTTTTGCTTTTATCGTTTTCTTTTATTGGGATTTGTATGACCGAATTTGCCCGCTCCGGCGCACGCGCCGCCGACCAATTGCGCCCCGTGCGCATCACCCGCAGCTTCACCATCCATGCCGAGGGCTCGGTGCTGATCGAGTTTGGCAACACCAAGGTGCTGTGCACCGCGTCGGTCGAAGAACGTGTGCCGCCGCACAAACGCGGCAGCGGCGAGGGCTGGGTCACCGCCGAATACGGCATGTTGCCCCGCGCTACCCACACCCGCAGTGACCGCGAGGCCGCGCGTGGCAAGCAAAGCGGCCGCACGCAAGAAATCCAGCGCCTGATTGGTCGCTCCCTGCGCGCCGTGTTCGACCTGAAGAAGCTGGGTGAGCGCACCATTCAGCTGGACTGCGATGTGATCCAGGCCGACGGTGGCACGCGCACCGCCGCCATCACCGGCGCATTCGTCGCCGCCCAAGACGCCGTGAACGGCTTGCTGAAAGCCGGCAAGATCACCGAGTCGCCGATCACGGCTCCCGTGGCCGCTATCAGCGTGGGCATCGTGCAGGGCACGCCGCTACTGGATTTGGAATACGTGGAAGACTCCGCCTGCGACACCGACATGAACGTGGTGATGACTGGTGCCGGCCATTTTGTCGAGGTACAGGGCACGGCCGAAGGCGTGGCCTTTACCCGCGCCGAGATGGACAAGCTGCTGAGTCTGGCGGAGAAGGGCATCACCGAGTTGATGGGCTTGCAAAAGCAGGCGCTATCAATATAGTAGCTGCAAACGAACGATTGACGAGGGCTAGAGGCCGATTTGTCAATGAATGCCATTGAATTCGTGTCAATAAACCCATATTGGGGTAGTTGAGGCCTGAGTCCAGGCCTGTCTGGCAAGGAATGGAAAAAGTGAAAATTGTTCTCGCATCCAATAACAAGGGCAAACTTGCCGAACTGCAAGCCATGCTGACACCGCTGGGCTGCACGCTGGTGCCCCAGGGCGAGCTGGGCGTGCCCGAGGCGCCCGAGCCCTATCGCACCTTTGTGGAAAACGCGCTGACCAAGGCGCGCAATGCTGCGCAGCACACCGGTCTGCCCGCGCTGGCGGATGACGCCGGCTTGTGTGTGGACGCCTTTGGCGGCCTGCCGGGCGTGGACACGGCCTACTACGCCACGCAGTATGGCTATGCCAAGAGCGACGACAACAATGTGCTGGCGTTGCTGGAGCAGATGCAGAACATCAACAACCGCCGTGCCGCGATGGTCAGCACGCTGGTGGCTGTGCGCAGTGCCGACGACCCCGAGCCGCTGATCGCCGTGGGCCGCGTGGTCGGCGAGATTGCGCGGGAGCGGTTGGGCAGCAATGGTTTTGGCTTTGACCCGGTGATGTGGATACCGGAGTTTGGGCAGACCTTTGCGCAGTTGCCGAATGAGGTGAAGAATGCCAACAGCCACCGGGGACGTTCGGCGCAGCGCATGGTCGCGCTGATTCGTGAGAGTTGGTTGGCATGATTCGCAGCAGCAGATTCGCGCAAAAGCCCTCTCGCTCGCTGGAAGCCTGGGCGGCAGAGCGTTCTGCTCCGTGTCCCCCGCCCGCTTTGCGGGCTCCTCCTTTTACCTGCGCAGAACGCTCTGCCGCCCAGGCTCCCGGGGTGTTGGTGTGATTCCGATCAAGCCCGCAAATCCGGCGCAAGATGCGGCGGCTGTTGTGCATGACGTTCAGCACTACATGCGGCCGGGTACGTTGCAGTTGACTGCGTTGCCGCCGCTGTCGTTGTATGTGCACCTGCCGTGGTGCTTGAAGAAATGCCCCTACTGTGATTTCAACTCCCACGAAAAGGTGGGAGACGAACTTCCCGAGCAGCGCTATGTCGATGCGGTCATCGCCGACCTGGAGGCCGCCTTGCCACTCATCTGGGGCCGCACCATCCACAGCATCTTCATCGGCGGTGGCACACCCAGCCTGTTCGCACCGGCCACGATAGACCGGCTGCTGGGTGACATTCGCGCCCGGCTCAAGCTGGAGGCCAACTGCGAGATCACGATGGAGGCCAACCCCGGCACGTTTGAGAAGGACCGCTTCCGCGCTTTCCGCCAGGCGGGTGTCACGCGGCTGTCCATCGGCGTGCAGAGCTTCAACGACGACCACTTGAAGGCCCTGGGCCGCGTGCACGACCGGGCCCAAGCGCTGGCGGCGGTGGAAGAGGCGGCGCAGTCGTTTGACACGTTCAACCTCGACATCATGTATGCGCTGCCCGGCCAGACGCTGGAGCAGGTGGGCCAGGACATCGCCACCGCCTTGCAGTTTGCGCCGCCGCATATCTCCATCTACCACCTGACGATTGAGCCCAACACCTACTTCGCCAAGTTTCCGCCGGTGATCCCCGAGGACGACACGGCCTATGCCATGCTGGACCACATCACCGAGCTGACCGGCGCCGCGGGGCTGGAGCGCTACGAGGTGTCGGCTTACGCCAAGGCAGGGCACCGCTGCAAGCACAACCTGAACTACTGGCAGTTTGGCGATTACCTCGGCATTGGTGCCGGTGCGCACAGCAAGCTCAGCTTTGCACACCGCGTGGTGCGCCAGGTGCGCTTTCGCGAGCCGCGCTTGTACATGGACCATGCGCTGGCCGGCAACGCGGTGGCCCAAGATGAAGAGGTGGCGCGCGCCGATTTGCCGTTTGAATTCATGCTCAACGCGCTGCGCCTGCGCAACGGCTTTGGCCTGCGCGACTTCACCGAGCGCACTGGCTTGGCCGTGACCGCCATTGCCAAGGCGCTGGACGCTGCCGAACGCAAGGGCCTGATCGAACGCGACTTCGCGCGTGTGCGCCCCACGCTAAAAGGTTACGATTTCCTCAGTGACTTACAGGCGCTTTTCCTGCAAGAATAGATATTGCCCCCACGCTCCGCCGCTGCGCGGGTCGCTGCCCCCCAAGGGGGTTAATTTGCCTTGGGGCGGCCCGGCGGCAAATTGCCGTCTCTCGGCGGCCAACCAATTGGAGGACCCGCATGTTCTCGGTCTACGGCAAGGCAGGTCGCACCTTCAGGGGCTCGCTGGAAGAGCTGCGCCAAGTTGGTCCCATTGCTCGCGCCACCCGCACGCCGGTGGTCGCACCGGTGGGCATGGATGCGCAAGACCAGAACCCGGGCGGCAGCCACTTTGCCGATCTATTGCCTGCCACCAGCACGCCCCCGGCGCCGCGCGACGTGGCCCACCGCACGGCGCTGGCAGCCTATGAGCAAACCCGCAAGCCCGGCCTGCCGCGCCACCCGGTGACCCGCGTGGACGCGGTCATGAGCAGCCCGGTGGTCACGATTGGGGATGCGTCCACGGTGGAGCAGGCCTGGCAGGTGCTGGCACAACACAACCTGGGCCAGGCCCCGGTGGTCGATGCCGGTGGCGTGTTGATCGGCCTGTTCACCCGCGCCGACCTGCTGCGCCCCGAGCGCCTGCCCGGACCGGACAGCAGCCAGGCCCCGCACTGGACGAGCCTGCTGCAGCAAAACGTGACCGAGGTGATGTGGACGCCGGTGCCCAGTGTGTCGCCCGACGCCGATATCCGCCGCGTGGCCCGTGTGCTGCTGGACTCGGGCTTGCCCGGCCTGCCGGTGGCGGACGAGGCTGGCCTGGTCATTGGCTTTGTGTCGCGCTCCGACATCCTGCGCGCCGTGGTGGCCGACCCACCGCTGGATCTGTGGACCTAGCTAGCTAGCGTTTACTGGATGCAGGTCTTGCCGATGAAGCGGGTGCAGGGTTTGACCGGGGGAGGTGTCACGGGCGGCGCGGCTACCGGTGCTGCAATCGGCGCCACGGGTGTCGTCACCGGCTTCAATTGCCCCACCAGATTGGCCAGTTTGGCGGGGGTGGCGGCAGTGCCCGCACCTTTGTCATTGCTGCCCGCAGCCGGGCTGCGGTTGTTGCCCGTGGCAGTGTTGCCACCAAACAGGTTTTGCCCCGGGTTGGCCACCGTGACCGGCGGCGTATTGGCTGCGCCGGTGTAGCTGACCTGCGTGGGCGTCAAGGCAGCGGTCTGGCCGCCATTGGCCACCGTGCCGCTGCCTACCACCAGGCGCTGGTAGCTGCCGGGAGGTGTGGCGCTGTTGCCGCTGTTGCCTGCACCGGCTTTGGCATCGCCCTTGACGACGGCCGATTCCAGGTCCCCGCCCTTGAGTTTGACCGTGGCATTGCCCGATTGCAGCGTGAAGTTGGATGTCTTTTTGCTGTCCATCAGTTCCGCACCGATGACGCGGGCCGAGCCGTTGACCAGGTTCACGACCGGGGCCTTGTTGTCCGCACCTGCTGCTGGGGCGTCAATTTTCAATTCGGATTCGGGCCGCATGCCGATCAGGCTGCCGTCGGGCAGCAGTACCTGCGAGATGGCGCCCGACGGCGTCACCAGGCGTTCACCGGTTTGCAGCGTGTCGCCCTTGCTGGCTGGGCGTGTCGCGCCGCTGTTGGTGACGATTTGAGTGCCCTGCTGCGCAAACAACACGGTGCCTGCCGCCGCCGCCATGGCCACGTCGTGGGTAAAGGCCCATGCCGCCAGGGCGCAACAGGTGATCCGAAAGTGCTTCTTCATGGTGGGTCTCCAGGAATGGCTTACTTGGTGACGGGGCGAGGCGCCGTCTGCAAAATCGTGCGCTTTTGCTCGGGCGTCAACGTGGGCGCGGTGGAGGCGCTTCCGGTGTTGGTGGTGCTGGTCCCACTGCTGCCGGATGTTGTTCCGCCGCTGCCTGCGGGAGCCGTGCCACTACTGGAAGACGTCGATCCCGACCCGGTATTCGTGGTGCCCGATGTGGTGGCCGGGCTGCGGGTGCCGGTGGTCGGTGCGGGTTGGGTTTGCGCGGTGCCGCCCGCTGCTGCATCGCTGCCGCTGGGTGGCTGGTTGTTTGTTGTTGTCGTCGCGGTGCCGCCCGACAGGGCTTCGCGCCGTGCGGCGACCGAGGGGCGCAGCAGGCCATTACCTTTCTTGTTGCCATCGGCCTTGCTGTCGTCACCGTCTTTGCTGTCACGCGCATCGGTCTTGACCTCGACCTTGTAGAAATCGGGAATCTTCAGCAAGACCTGAGGCGGTGTGTCGGCGCCAAAGGGTGCAAAGCCCACATCGCCCCGTTTGAGCGACAGCATGCCGCCGGCGTTGCGGATAAAGGTCTCCCCGTCATTGACCTTGTCATACAGGCCGGGCGGCAACTGGTTCTGGCCACTGTTGCCGGGTGTGTTGTCTTGCACCACCACGGGTTCATGGTCGGTGCCGCGTATGCCGATGGTGGCAGTCCGGCTGCGGATCTGGTAGCCGTTGGGGTTGGTGCGGCCGATCAAGCCGGTGATGGAGCGAAAGCCGCCGCGCAGCAGCGATACCAAGAAGTTGGACTTGCTGGCATCCTGCTCGTCGTAGACAAAGCGGTCGATCACCATCTCGGTGTTGGGCCGCACCGACATATAGCCGCCGTCGTGCAGGCGCACCTGCACCAGCGAGTCGTCATGTGTGACCACCTTGTCACCGGCAAACAGCTCGGCGCCTTTTTGCAAGGCGCGCTCCTTGCCCTCGGGCTCCACTGCCTTGGCCGAGCCGGATACGGCCATCACGCGGGCCGCACTTTGTGCCCAGGCCAGTTGCGCCGTGCCCAGCAGGCAGGCCACCGTGACCAGACCGGCACGCGCAAAGGTGGGAAGAAGAGAAACGCAGACTTGCATGGCTTGGAAGAAAAATGAAATGGGAGGTTGAGGTTGTGCTGTTGCTGCTGCGGGGCGATCAGTAGTCAAAGCGCAGATTGACCGAGAAATCGCTCTTGTCATACGAGTACAGATCGGCATTGCTGGTGTTGCGCAGCGTGCTGAATTGCGGCCGTACTGACAGGCCTTTGCCCAGTGTCCAGGTCATGCCCAGCGAAATGTCGTACAGCGATTCGTCGCGCGACAGCAGGTACAGGCTGTTGGTGCCCGAGTACTTGGAGTAGGTGGCCCCCATGGAAGCGTAGGCCCCAAACTTGTCGGCAAAACTCTTTTGCAGCGTCAGGCGCGGGCCATAGAAGCGCCGGTCGCCATCGTCGCGCCCGCCTACGCCTCGCTCGACGCCGAGCGATCCGGTTAGGCTGAAGATGGCGCTGCCCTCGGCCAGCGAGGTCAGCCAGCCCGCCGTCAGCGTGGTGGTCTGCGTGTCCTGGTTGCTCGACGTGCTGACCAGGTAGCGCGCGTCGCTGTACGAGGTGCCCAAGGAGAACTGGCTGTTGCCCATGCCCATGCGCCAGTCCAGCGTGGCGCCCCAGGTGTCACGGATGCGGGCCTGGTTCAACGAATACTGCTGGCCTGTCAGCCCGGCCCGCAGCAGCCAGGGACCGCCGGTGTAGCTCAGGCCAAAGCGGCTGTCCAGCGTGGCGTAGCCGGACTCGGTGTACTGCTGGTAGGCGCGGCCCCGGTAGTCGGCGCCGCCATACAGGCCCCATTGGTCGGTCAGCTTGTGGTTGATCTCGCCGCCCAAGCCGACCGTGCCGTAGTTGTCGGGCGTCTGTTTGCCGGTGGGCGGTGCGGGTGCATAGAGGCCGGTGGCTGGCAGGTTCACAGAGCCCAGGGCGGTGGCGCTGCCGATGTTGCTGTCAGAGCCCACACCCACTTCCACATACCCGGTGGCAATGGTGCGCTTGTTCTGGGCGCGGGCTTCGGCTGCCTTGGCGTACTGCTCCACCGAGCTGCGCAGGTCGGGCGGCAGGTTCTGGATGGACAGCACGGATTCAAACTCGATCTTGGCCCGGCCATAGTCGCCCAGCGCCATATAGGCCCGCCCCATGTCGGCCCGTATGCCGATATAGGAGGGCGTGACCGCCAGAATGCGCTCGTAGACAAAACTGGCTTTGCTCGGGCGGTTGCTCTCCAGCGCGGCCGTGCCCAGCAGGTAGTCATACACCTGGTCACCAGCACCGGCCACCTCCCAGGGCTCCAGCAGCGCATAGGCCGCCTCGTACTCGCGGGCCTTGAGCAGGCCCTCGGCCTTCTCCAGCAGGGCCAGGTCCACATCGGCCCAAGCCAGGGGCGCCAGCAGCGCCAGTCCTATGCAAACCGCGCTGCGCCGCCACCGTTGCGAGCCGCCAGCATCTGGGGGATAGGCCATGCCAAAGTCCTTTCACGGCCCCTGCGCGGACGCGGGGCGATTTTTGTGTCGATATGCACCAAGTATAGAAAGGCCGAGGGGGCTTGGGTGGAAATTTTGGGGGTGGGATGGAGAGCTGGGGTGGGAGGGGGTGGCAATCAAAGCGCTATAGTTGTAGTAGCGCGTTGGGTCCATTCCACGAGGGCTACAGGCGAAAGTGCGATGGGTCGGCAGTGCCGGGAGCCACATCAGCTGGAGCCGGTAGCGAAGCGGGCCGGTAGAGTCGAAAGGCATTGCGCACATGGCCGCGCAATAGATCTTCGTCCCAGGGCTTGGTCAGAAACTTGAACACAGATCCCTGGTTCACGCTGTCTATCACCACATCAAGCTCGGTGTACCCCGACAAGATGATGCGGATCGTGTCCGGGTACAAGCTCTTCACGATGGTCAGAAATTGGGTTCCCGACATTTCCGGCATGCGTTGGTCGGAGATGATCACCTGCACTTCGTGATTGGCCAGCATCTCCAGGCCCTCCTTACCGCTGGCGGCCAGCAGCACACGGTAGCCTTCCTTGCGCAGCAATCGGTTGAGGGCCGACAGGTTGCCCGGCTCGTCGTCAACAATCAACAGCGTCTCTTTGGCTGCTGACGGCGCAGTGGCAAGGTTCAGGCCCTTTTCATCACGCAGCATGGCGCCAAAAACGGCCGGAACCACCGCGGGGCTGAAGTAATACCCCTGCAACTGGTCACAGTGCAGTTGGCGCAAAAAGCGCAACTGCCCCTCGGTTTCCACGCCTTCTGCCACGACCTTCAGTTTCAGGCTGTGTGCCATGGCAATGACGGCGGTGACGATGGCCGCATCGCCCGGCTTGGTCGTGACGTCGTGGACGAAGGAGCGGTCGATCTTGACAAAGTCGAAGGGAAAGCGCTGCAGGTAGGCCAGTGAGGAATAGCCGGTGCCGAAATCGTCCAGCGACAACACGGCACCCATCGCCTTGAGCGCGCGCAGATCGGCGATCGCCTGCTCCGGGTCATCCATGACCACCGATTCGGTCAACTCAAACTCCAGATACCGCTGCTCCAGGCCGTGCCGCGCGGTGGCCTGCGCAATGGTCTGCATCAGCGCGCCTTTTTTGAACTGCAGCGCCGACAGATTGACCGCCACCGGCACGATCTCAATACCCTGCTGCCGCCAGGCCGCCTGCTGCGCGCAGACGGCGTCGATGATCCAGGCGCCCAGGGGCACGATCAAGCCCGTGACCTCGCACAAGGCAATGAATTGCGTGGGTGGCACCATGCCTTGCTGGGGATGCTGCCAGCGGATGAGGGCTTCGGCACTGGCGATGCGCCCGCTGACGAGGTCCACACGCGGTTGGTAATGGACCACAAACTGCTGTTCGTCCAGCGCGGTGCGCAAGGCGCTTTCCAGCGCAATCCGGGCCGCATTGGCGGCGTTCATCTGCGGTGCGTAGTACTGCACGCGAACACCGGAAGACTTGGCGTTCTTCAGCGCGATCTCAGCGTGCAGCAGCAGGGATTCAGCATCGACACCATCGCTTGGGAACAGGGCCAGGCCGGCGCGTGCCGACACGCTCATGTCCTTGTCCTCGAGCAGGAACGCCGCTTCGATGGTGTCCAGCAGGGTTTGTTCAACCCGCGCGGCGGCGGCGGCCCCATCCGCCAGGTCGTTCAAGATCACGGCAAAGGAGTCGCCGGCCAGCCGCGCAACGCTGAACGGCGCCTTCAAAACGCCCGTCAGACGTTCCCCCACCATGCGCAGCACGGCGTCGCCGGCGCTGTGGCCCAGCACGTCGTTGATTTGCCCAAACCGGTCCAGATTGACCAACACCACGCAGGCAACGGCCTCGCCCGGGTCACGGTCGCGCAAGGACTGGTTCAGCCGGTCCCGGAACAGCGCCCGGTTAGGTAAGCCGGTCAACTCGTCGTAATGGGCGAGAAAGCTCAGCCGCTCGGCGTTGTCGATGAACTGCAAGGCAAAGTTGACATCCGCAACCAGCTTGTCGAGCAACTTCATCTCTTCTGCATCGAAAAATCCGGTGCTGTCCGCGCACAGGACCATGACCCCCACGGCGTGGCCACCCAAGGTCAGGGGCAGGGCCGCCAACGCGCGGAACCCGAACTCGGCCAGGTCCGGCGCGACCTGTGCCAACTCCGGGGCGGCGGCGATGTCGTTGCAGATGACCGGGCGCTGCTCGCGCACTGCGACGCAGGCAGGCCTGGCGCTGGCGGGCGTGTCGGGTCGTGCAGTGAGTGATATGCGCTGAAGGATGTCGGCGTTGCCGCCACACCATGCGACGACGCGGCCGTCCAGGGTGTCAGGGTCTATCACGCCGATCCACGCCATCATGAACAAGCCTTCCTCCACGGCCACACGGCAGGCCTCTGGGAACAGCGCGTCGCGGGTGTGGATGCGTGCAATGGCGGCATTGATGCCGCTGGAAACCGCAAGGATGCGGTTGAGGCGGGCGATCCGCTCGTGCTGCTGCTCTTGTTCGGTAACGTCCTGTATCGTGTTGAACCAGCGCAACCTCCCATCTGCGGACGCGTATCCCGGCAAGGGCTCCAGGATCTGCCGGAACTGGACCACGCCGCCGTCGGGGCGGCACACGCGGTAGGCCACGCTGGTGCGATCGGCCGTTTGAGCAGCCTGTATGCAGGCCTCTCGAAACTTTGCCCTGTCATCCGGATGCACGATGTCCAGCCAGTGGCGCGTCGTCGGCGGTATGTCGGTGGGCCCCAGACCTATCAACAGCGGCAGCGTATCCGACCAGCTTTCGAACGATCCGTCCGGTCCCGTGATCACATGTGCGCTCTTGTTCAGCACCTGAGCGCGGCGCAGACCGGCCTCGCTCTCCTGTAGCCGGCTGCTGACGCGTTTGCGGTCATCCTCCTGCTCCTGGTACAGCAAGGAAAAGGAGACATCGCCCGCGAGTTCGACCAGTAGCTTCAGTTCAGCCGCGTCGAAATAATCTTCTACCGCGGCAAACAACAACAGGACGCCCGCCACGCGATCACCCACCAGCAGTGGAAACGCAGCCATGGAACGAATACCGAGCCCGGCCGCCGCGTCGCGCCAGGAGGCGTATTCAGAGGCGCGGCACAGGTCATTGCAAACGACGGGCTGTTGCGTTCGCATGGCCTGGCGTGCCAGTCCATCGTTGCTGGGCGTGAAGACCCATTCCGCACCGGCCTTGGCCACCATCGTGGCATGGGTCGCGCCGGGGGCCAGCTCGCCAATGCAGGCCGAGACAAATTCGCCCTCCACGGTGGCGATGCGGCAGGTTTCGGCGAACAGGGTGGCCCGGTCGCGGGCCCGGACGATGGCGGAATTGATGCCGCTTAACACCGCGTAAATGCGGTTCAGGCGCGTGACCTTGTCCTGCGCCAGCAGGCGCTCGGTGACGTCGTGGGCCAACACGAACTTGCAGTCCAGTCCGTGGAACACCAGCGGGTGGGACGTGATCTCCACATCGATGTGCGAGCCGTCCTTTTTCAGGTGCTGCCATACACCCGATCTTTCTATCGTTTGCAGGCGCGGTTGCTGCAAGTTGTCGTGCAGCCTGGCCCACTCGGCGGACGGCCTGATGTCGCGAATGGTCATGGCCAGAAATTCGGCCTCGCTGTATCCATAGTGCACGACCGCCGCCGTATTGACGGCCTGAAACCGGAGCGTGTCCAGGTCATACACCCACATGGGCACGGGGTGGGCCTTGAACAGCGCGAGAAGAGCGGTGTCGTCGGTATTGATCACAGGGCAACCAGGAGTGATTGTTTTGTACAACTTGCGCGAAACCGCTTCTACCATCCTTGCGGGGTAGCCACTCGCTCTTCGTTTAGAACCAAAGACCGTGCAATAACTATACGCCTTTCACACGATGAAGCGTATGCACGGGAGTGCCTCTACACACCCGTCCTTCATCGTTCACGTAGAGGCACTCGGAAGCAGTTACTGCAGGCATGCCAAAATTCAGGCCTAACGTGTTTTTTTGGAGCAAACTTTTGAACAAAGCAGAACTGATTGAAGCCCTGGTCAAAGAGACAGAAATGTCCAAGGCCGCCGCCGGCCGGACCATTGATGCCCTGGTGCAGATCATCACCAAGACGGTTGCCAAGAAGGAGGACGTCCAATTGATTGGCTTCGGAACCTTCAAGGCGACCAAGCGGGCAGCGCGCAAGGGCAAGAACCCCCGCACTGGCGAGCCGCTCAAGATCGCAGCGGCAACCCTGCCAAAGTTCACGGCGGGCGCTGCATTCAAGGCCGCTGTGAACAAGAGAAAGTAAGCGGTAAGCCATCCGGCATGACCGTCGAGGCGCCAGTGGCCAAAGCCGCTGTCGCCTTTTTCGTTGGAACAAACACAAAAAACAAGAATTGGAAACTACCCATGAGTTCGTTGATTGATTCCCTTAAATCTGAGATTGCCCGTGTTGCCCGTAAAGAACTCAAGGACGAGCTGCAGTCCTTGCGAAAGCTCACTACTGCGCATCGCTCGGAGATTGCTGGTTTGAAACGTCAGATCAAGTCCCTGGCATCGGATCTCAAGACTGTCAAGCGAACCGCGGGGTCGGCCGCCAAAGACGCATCCGCCACTGCTAAAAAAGACGCGATGCCTCCCGGCCGCATCCGCTTCACGGCGGAACGGTTTGCGGCGCTCCGGGCGAAGCTGGGCCTGACCCAAGCTGAAATGGCCAAGGTATTGAGCGCGTCTGCGCTGTCCGTGCACAAGTGGGAATCTGGGGCCGCACATCCACGTGCGGCGCAGTTGCAGAAGATCGCTTCCGCCATGAAGCTGGGCAAACGGGAGGTGGCTCTGCTGCTTCAAAAGTGATGTGCGCAACGCGCGGATGCCAGCAAAACGTCCGCGCAAGTGGATACCAAGTTTGGGTAGCGCCAACCGTCAAAAAGCGGTTATTTCCCGCCAAAATGTAGCAATGAAGTCCATCGCCTTATTCGTTGCCCTGCTGTTGCACCACCTATCAGCCCATGCGGAGATATTCAGGTGCACAACAGGCGTATTCACAGACAAGCCTTGTCAGGAAGGCAATGGAGAGGTTATCAAGAGCGTTGCTTCCAATGCACTAGTGAAAATTGAGTTCATTGAAACAACGTCGTATTTCACAGTGGACGCCCCAACCCTTCAGGGAGTCAACACGATCTTCAAAGCGCAGACCTGGTCGGCTTACAACTACATGCACCCACCGACCATAAAGAGCACCACAAGAAGGAAAGGAAACGAGTGCGAGCTGGTGGAGGCAACGATCACGGTCACCAACGACAACCACATGCCAGTGTGGCCATACTATGACCAGGCAGACTTGGCATCCAAAAGAAGTTGGAACGCTTTCTACGAAGCAGCAGTTATTCACGAGAATGGCCACCGCGCTATCGCGCGTGAGTTCACCGTATTCCTGCGAGAGAAGCTGACGGGGGTAGGCCCCAAGCCCTGCGACACCCTGCAGCAATGGTTGGACGCGCAGCAAGCCCATGCGTGGACGCAGCTTCGAGAACGGCAAACAGCATACGACGATCAAACGCAGCACGGCATAGCCCAGATGGGGAGACGCTAGCGCTTCCGCAGCAATTGCGACCGCACCAGCTTGGTGATGACCTCTGAGCGCGTGAGGTTCTGGAGCCGCATATACACAGCCAGGCCGTCCACTGTTGATTTCCGCCGAAATCTGACCCACTGGGGTGCGGACAAAATTTTGGACTACCTGGAGGTAGTTCATGTATTCGTACGAAGATCGAGTCCGAGCAGTCAAGCTCTATATCAAGCTGGGCAAACGCACTGGTTTGACCATTCGGAAGTTGGGCTATCCAACAAAGAATTCACTGAAGAGTTGGCATCGGGAATATGAACAAAGTCTCGACTTGCGGTTGGGCTATATGCGGTCGCGCAAGTATTCTGATGAACAGAAGCAAGTGGCGGTTCAGCACTACCTTGACCATGATCGTTGCATTGCTTCAACCATGAAGGCAATGGGATAGCCGTGGTGAACAAAGAGGGTAGAAAACCACCCAACTCCCATAAACAGGGGATGGTAGTCTGTTCATCGATCTGTCATAGTTGATACATTCTGTTACATGGTGCGAAGCCCCACATTGCTCGTGGAGCCTCCAAAGAGAGGCACTGAAACGATCGGACTGTAGAGCTCAAAGACTGGTGGCCTTTGGAACTTGGGGGGAAAGAAGTAATGACAGTTCGTTGTCGCGCCGTTACGGCGTTCATGGCCGCGTGCGTTGGGCTAGCTCTAGCAGGCTGCTCTAGCATTTCTCACAAGGTTTCGGTCAGTGGAGTTACGGACATTGAAGAAGTACGTCATATCGCTGTATTTTTTGATGGAACAGCCAATGACGAGGGCTCCGATACCAACGTCAAGCGTCTTCACTCGCTGGTGACTTTGCAAAATCGCAGTGACATTGCCACGTTGTATATCCAAGGGGTTGGCACAAACTTTGACGCCATTGGCGCGGCCACTGGATCGGGCATCAACAAAAGGGTGCAGATCGCGTACGAGTTCATTCAAAGCAACTACCGGGTCAAGCCCGCCGGCGTTAAGCAGGACAAGATCTATATCTTCGGCTTTAGTCGCGGGGCTTATTCGGCGCGGATATTGGCTTCGTTGCTTTTCCATGCAGGCCTCCCGTATTCCGGTGATCGCGAGAACTGTCATATGAGTTCCTTCGAAGTCGCGGAGACAGTGCATTCTGCTGTAGCGCCAAAGGAGGCTGTATACGGCGCCGTAGATGAGCAGAGGCGGCGACAAATCGCACAGGACTGGTTGGCTAAAGTCAACGTGGATCCGAAGGAGCTTCCTGCAGCGCGTGGCTGTTTCACAACACCCAGCCCTTCCGTCGAGGTGGACGTGCTTGGAGTTTGGGATACGGTGGAAGCCTTGGGTTTCGCCGATTGGCCTAGCCGTATTGAGGATAAAGCTGGGCTCCACCAATACCTCGAGAGTGTGGATGTTCCAAATGCTCGCTACGGGGACAAGTTGTGCAACGTTCGCCATGCGTTTCATGCGGTTGCCATCGACGACAACCGCGCATGGATATTCACCCCTCTCTTGCTGACGAGACCGCATCAGTTTATCGGCTGCGAGATCCGCGATGGAAGGCCATATGCGCCTATGCTGACGCCGGCCGGAAAGATCATCCCGGGGCGGTTGAAGGAAGTTTGGTTTGCAGGGGCCCACTCCGACCTTGGCGGTGGTTATGGCAATAGCGCCTTGAGCGGCGTCAGTCTGAATTGGATGATCAAGCAACTCAAAGAAGAAGCGGGGGCTGAAAAGATGGGTCTGTTGCCAGAAGGTGCCGGCGTTCGAGAAGATGCATTCGGCTCAAGCCATAACCCGTCCACTGGCTTCTTTAACCTCACGTACCACAACATCCACCGAGACTTGTACAGATACATGCTTGGACTACAAGCTCCCATTGGAGCCGTACCAACTGATCCCAGTCCAGTAGATATATACAAAGGGACGATATGTGTGCACCCGTCGGTGTTTGAGCGTCGCGGGCGATTGCCGCCCCAACCTTACGAAAGCCCACAACTGCATCTGAAAAGCGAGGGCGTGGCCTATCTCAAGCTCCAACCAATTGAACCCAAGTTGCCTTGGACTTGGTTTGTGCAGGACGACGCCATGGCAAGCGAGCAACTGTTAGTCCAGCGTTATCCCAACTGCACCAATATGTGAGGTTGCAATGAACTTTGTTGCTCGCTCCTTCTTGGTAATAGTCTGTTTGTCAGTCTTCGGTTGCGCGTCAATCGAATATGAGCCCGTCTTTGTAGATTCCGCGATACCTTCGATTGGCGGCAAGCTGCTATCTGACCAACCATCATGCCCGGCTCGGCTCCCGGTCGGTAGCACTTGTGCGGCCGTAGTTCGGGCTCAGAACTGGTATTCCGACACTGGCCTGCGCGTGAAAAAAGGCGAGTCATATTGCATCCGAACTCCGAAGGGACAGGTATGGTTTGACGCCAGTCGTAGAAACAGTCCGCCCTACGGAGAAAGCGGAAGTCCCGGTATGAATCTATTCAAGTCGCTTAAGCGTCATGATGCTCCATGGTTCACGTTGATGGCCGGAGTCGTGGAATTTCAAGGCGACGAAATGCAGACGAGCCAAGCCCTGAAGGCATTCCCATTGCGCCAGTCCAAACGCATGGACGAAGGCGGGAAGCTCGACATAACAGATATCGGTGCTTTAGTGATATATCCGAACGATGCAAGCGGAGCGGAATACTTCTACGCTAACAACAGTGGCCAAATTTGGGTGCAGGTCTCACACGTTAAGTCGGCCGAAGTTTGTACAGACACGCTGATTCCTTAACTGAGGGTTTGTTGCGCTTGATGAGGCCGGTGACCAGTGACCGTGGCATGTCGTCTTACGCTCCCGCCTTGCAAGCCACTCCTCAGGCGCGTGGTGGATGAGCTCGCGAGCAAAAATACTCCAAAACTCAATGAGCACAGAGCGCTCGAAACCATATAACGGCTTGATAAGAAGGACGCATCAATGGAATCTACAGAATCTCGGCTGCTGTGGTTGAGTAAGTTGAAACCACTTTGGATGCTGTTGACTGGTGGCGCTTTCGTTAGTTTTTCTGGTAGCGCACTGACGCTGTTCTATTTCTGGAGCATTGGTGGTATACCAATTGGCCAAATCTCGAACACTGGGGCTTTGGCGAAAGTGGTGTGCTCTACTGCGTTCGTCCTAGCCATGGTTTTTCTGATGATTTGGTTGGCGCCAAGTATCTTGCTGTTGAATGTCACGCATGACAGATTTTTTGCATCTCGTTTGCGCCGAATGTTCAGGAAGACTAGCAATGTAAGCCTCGCTGCAAATAAGCAGGCATCGCATCAACCTGTTGAACCATTGGGTACCGCTCAACCGTCCGATAAGCCGTTGCAAGTGATATCAGAAGGGGCGGTCAGCGCGACGGCGCAGGAGGCATCCCCTTTGCGTATAGCCCTAAATCCTAGGCGACTGTTTTTGTTTGCAGCTGCTACGGTGGGCATGGGATGCCTAGGTCTTACCTTGGCAATGCTTGGTGTGGGTACTGATGAGCACAATGAATGGCAATTGCAGACTTGGCTAGTTTGCATGGTCCTCCCATTGCTTCTGATGACGCTCTTTCTTTCAATGTTGTGGAGACGGTTTGACAAGGCGTCGGAGGGTGATGTTATTGAAGAGGAGCAACTAGCGTACCAAGGGCAGGAAGCCGACGCTAAGGTTGGCTGGTTCTTCCTTGGCTATGGTTCAGCTCTAGTGGCGCTACTTCCACTGCTCTGGTTGCTTGCATATTTCATTAAGACAGACTTTCTTCTTGAAAACGAGTCCGTTCTGGCCTTCTTCTTCGGAGCTTTTGTTATCTCGATCGGGATAGTTTCGGCGTATGCATCAAGCTTGGCCGTCTTTTTGCACCATAGGCATGGCGTTGCCGTGCGTTGGACCGTGGCGATTTCGCTTAACGCTGCAATTCTTGTGGCGGTCGTTCTGATTCTCGGAGTCTCGCCAAGAGCGCTTGAGTCAGTAATGATGATGGCGTCGGTGCGAGTTGAGCACGCAGTGATGCTGCTAGAAACCGAGGGATGCGAGCAAATGGAGTCCATGCAGGCGATAGGGTGGGGGCGCACTCCCGGCGGACCCAATAAGTATTGTCTGCTCTATGACGTAACTATTCAATCTACATTGGAGCCTGAGGCCCAAGTTGCATGCTGGCGTGGAACCGTTAGCAAGAAGCGAAAGGCAAGCGCCACGCCACCAGAGAAATCTGTTGTGGTCGCCACGCCTGCGGTGACCCCAACGGCGGCGTCTTCTACGCTTGCCGAGCCTCAGAAGCAACAAATCATTGTTGAAATGGAGGGTGGACGAGGTTCTTTCACCATACCCTCGAAATATGTTCGGTCGGTTTGGAAAGCTGGAAGCGCTATGCGGGAGTATCCGTTGAATGTATGCCCGCAGTCGCTCAAGATCGTGAGTAGCTAGATTTCGCGAATGTATCCATTTGCGGTAGCCGCAGTACGCGGGCAACTATGTAGCCACTGATAGCTTCACATACGCTCCATTTTCTCGCTGCAAGTCCAAAATACTGTGTTTCTAATCCCTTGCGCAATAGAAGGAGCAATCTGATGGAAATTGTCGTTCTCATACTTATCGTGGCGGTGCCTTGGTTTTTGATCTCAGCTCACAATACAAAAAAGCGTCGGGAAGCCTTACTCAAAAAATACGGCAATGCGGATGTTGTCGATCGGATCATGCGCAAATTATTTTGGCAAGGGCAGACGCGGGAGCAATTGATAGACTCAATTGGAAAACCCATCGATATCGAGACGAAGGTTCTAAAGACAAAGTCTAAGGAGACATGGAAATACAACCGGGTTAGCAAAACCAGATTCAGTCTTCGAATTGTTCTAGAAAATGAAATAGTTGTTGGCTGGGAGAAGAAATGACTGGAGTGAGCAGCCTCCTAGCCGTCCGAGAGAAGACAGCGGAGTTCTTTGAACTTCACTGGCCGAAGCAATGGGGGCAATTCCCTCAATGGGGCGAGAGGTGGAATATGCGCAAAGACCACTCAAATCACGTTCTTAGCGGATGCTATCTTCTTCTAGACGTTGACGAAAGGTTGCTCTACATAGGCAAAGCATCGCGCTCTGTGAAAGGTGCGTTGGCACGTAGATTACTAGGACACGTCGTTCAGCCCGAATCGGATCGGCTGACATACGGATTCAACCGAAACCGCTGGCCAACAGCAAGCGCAGTCCACACACTGGGCTTCCCCGATGGACAGGACTACTTGGCAGTTTCCCTGGAAGCCTACCTCATCTGGCATTGCTCGCCTCAAGGAAATCGACATGGCCGACCAATTACCTCGCCATGAAGTCACGGTACGGCATGCAGCCGGTCGTAGCAAGCAGAGACTATGGTCAGTCCAGAGAAAAATTTTGCCCAGACTCGTGCGTTGACGAGCGCATGTCCTTTCGCTGCCCGAGAGGCCTTGTCGCTCAAAGCCAGTGCTGGAAATTCTTGCCGTTCATCGCCTTTTGCAAGGCTCTGGATGCTCCGCGACTTCCGCCGATTCGCGTGGCGCGCATCCTTTCCTGATTTACAGCAACCACCTCTTTCGCTCCTGCCTTCCATGACTTGCTTGCCCTTGATGTTTCGGTGAAAAAATCATGGCATGGCGGTCCATGGGGGCATGGTTTTAGACTGCGATGGTCTGGAAACCCGCATGGATACAGGGGGGTGTCAATTTTCCCCGTCGTTATTGGGTTTGCGGGGGCATCGGTCTGGAAAGCCAATGCTGGCGCGGGCTCCCAAGGGGTAGGGCTTCAAAAGCCGATAGATTTCGCTTCTTACGCGGTTGTGGATTTTTTGGCGACGCAACGCAGCTGGCTGCTTCCAATGTCGAGCCTCCTAGGGTGTTTGGGGCTAAATCGGGCCGCGTTTGCCCGCGTCTGAGGATCTAGCAGCGGGGAGTTTGAAAGCCGACTGATAATGAAACGAAGGGATCTTTGAGATCTGGCTACCGCCCCTCACCAGTTGGTCAGCTACTTTGCCCGCCAGCATGTGAGATAGAAGCAAACGTTCTAAGCGGGCGTCAAGTAGCGCAGCTCCAACAAGAGCCGCACCACGGTCAGACTCCTTCTGAAACTCCTCCAGGAATTCGGTCATGTACTCAATATCGGGTTCAGTCATGGTTCATATTCAATTCATTGCCATCTGTTGCAAGGTGAGTCTTCAAGCGAGAAGTCGTTCACCTCAGTTGGAGAGCAAAAATCTAGGTGCCCGGTTTCGCCTGTGCCCGTTTTTTGGACGCTGAAGTGTCGTCTTTGCGGCAAAGAGTAATGTATGTTTTCTCAGGCTCATTTACGTGGTGCAGTTCAACCTCCCAACTGGAACCCATCATGCGCTGTGGTTGGAAGGATGCTGTTTGCGAGATTACTCTATCCGAATCAAAGTGCCTGTATTCAACGGCCTTCGAAATCGGAACGTCTGTTTCAACGATGCGCAATGCCCCGTAGAAGTCGAGTCGCTTAATTCGGATGTGGCCGACTGGAGTTTCGACCATCAATTCGTTGGTCTGATCGAAACCGCCCCAGCTCGTGTGGACCAGCTTTGGGCTATCTGGGTATACGCCCTCGTAGCAGTCGTTGACTTCCGCAAGTGTTCTCACAAAAGCCTCGGTTAGATTGAAGCGAACTTTCTCTAGTTG
This sequence comes from Rhodoferax sp. GW821-FHT07G04, assembly GCF_059418585.1. Classification (NCBI taxonomy): domain Bacteria; kingdom Pseudomonadati; phylum Pseudomonadota; class Betaproteobacteria; order Burkholderiales; family Comamonadaceae; genus Rhodoferax; species Rhodoferax sp. GW821-FHT07G04. The sequence continues at coordinate 456,836 of NZ_JBWKQD010000002.1, read as the reverse complement.
GAAATACAGAATTCGAGAATGGTCATCCCCGTCCGTTTCTCCAAAGTCGCGCCCAAGTGCGCTTGTTCCTGCTTCAACCCATTCTTCGGGCTCGTCGTAGTGAAAAATCACATTTACGTGATGCAAGTCTTGAAATTTCCAAATCACTTGCATCTCGGAGAGCTTCAGCCAGCTGGCGAATTCCGCTGGTTGCAAGCTCTGAACCTCTCGCAATTCAATTCCCCCGGCAAGTGCCGCTATACGTGCTCCAGAGCTGAACCCTGTGGTTGATACAGCCGTAACCACATCAAATTTTCCTATTGCCTTGCGCCCTACGAGTTGCTCAAGCCAAGGTCTACCCGCAGCGCCACCCGCAGGCCGGTCACGGCATTCAATGAGCCAAGAGAATGCTCCCTCGTTTCTCCGCCCACGAATTACAACGTCAAGCTCGTCAATTTGGACGCCGTCATCGTCGAATGAGCGGACGTTTGTCTTCAATTCAAAGCCCGGTGGTAGCAGTAGTCCCTCGATAAACGCAACCAGCGATTCAAGTGATTTCCCGTCCTTTGCCATGGGCTTCTCCTTGAATTATTGGCGGTTGCTTTGTAGTTTGACGGCTTGGACTAATAGGTAGGAGTGGATATCTCCAAGGTCAAAGTACAGCATTAAAAGCAGGAAAAGTCTACTTGGCGAACTCCCCAGGGTGGAAGCCATTGCCGCACAGTCTCACAACGTGCCAAGCAACACGGTGGGTAGAAAGGTGGGTAGAAGTACCCAACCGCCCGGGAGCCCTTGAGAAAAAAGGCCCGGTGGCGGAAGCGGTGAGATTCGAACTCACGGAGGACTCACATCCTCGCCGGTTTTCAAGACCGGTGCCTTAAACCGCTCGGCCAAGCTTCCAGAGGCGCATATTCTAACCGCAAGCCTATCCGTGGCGCTTGGTCGCGGCGGGTTGGTCTCAGCGCTCGGCTTTGATGCCCAGCAAATTATTGACCTCGGCCTTCACCTGGGGACTGGGGTCATATATGACGTGGAATGGTGAGTTGAACAGCCAGTGCTGGTAGGTCGTTGGCTTGCATTGGCTGAATATCAGCTTCATCAGCGCGACGTCGCGTTCGGATATGGGTATGGTGGGCTTGCGGTTGGCGGAAACCATGGCGTCAGTCACCGCGTAATCCGTCTTGATATCCACAGCGGCAACGATGTTGCATACCTGGGTGGCGTTCCAGTTCCAGCAAGAGCCTGTGCCGCAGCGTTCGGTTATCGCACCGCGAATGTCGCGCTTGGCCGCATCGACGGATGGTATGGAGGGCAGGTAGCTTGCGTCTTTGGGGTCGCCCGCGAAGCACCACGGTACTGCGAGCCACAGGCAGACGAATATCAAGAAGGCGTGTTGGTGGCGCATATCGGGCTTGCTTGTGGTGTCACGGGGTCTACAGTGATAGCGCCCAGTATGGCGCAGAAGTTGGCGGTCGGCTCGGTTGCCTGCATCCAAATGGCGCATTGCCGAATGCCCCAATTTTGGCGATGATGACGCCCGACACGGTAGGCGAACTGCGGGGCAAATACCTGCCGGCCAGAGACAGGCGCCAAGTACAAACAAAGCAATGGCAACAAGTAGAACAGTGCAACTGCACAAGGGAGTTCAGGTAGATGATTGCAGAACCCAGTGCGCCAGAGCGGCGTAGCGCGGCCCGGCCGGATGCGGACGTGGCGCGTTTGCAGGCGGCGGACAAGAAATTTGCGTTACTGGTCCAGTTCAACTGGGCCGTGGTGTTCTTCTCGGCCTTCTACGTGTTCGTCAGTTGGGCCATAGATTTCGAGCCCGGCATCTACATCATGGCCCTCAACGGCCTGCTGCTGCTGGCCAATTTGCTCTACATCGCCAAGGGTGGCAGCTACACGGTGGCGGCTAATGTGTATTTGTGCACCAACACGCTGGTGGCGGTGGCGGGCTGTACCTATTTTTCGGGCGGGCTGTATTCGCCGGTCATCCCCTGGTTTGCATTTGGCCCGGTCACGGCCACGCTGATGCTGGGCTTCAATCGCAACACCATTTTTTGGCTGCTCGTCAATTCAGCGTGTGTGCTGGTCTTTGGCATCATGGGCATGCTGGGCATAACCCTGCCCATGCTGTTCAACAAAGCCTATTCAGGCTTCTTTTTTGCAGCCTGCCAGATCGGCCTGGTGTTCACGCTGCTGATCCACACGCGGATTTTTGACTCCGAAAAGAACCGCGCTTTGGGCGAGGTGGAGAGCAAGAATGTGGAGTTGCACCTGGCCCTGCGCGACACGGCCCAGGCCCGCCAAAAAGCCGAGGCCGCCACGGCCACTAAGTCGGCCTTTCTGGCCAATATGAGCCATGAGATCCGCACGCCGATGAATGCCATCATTGGCATGTGCCACCTGGCGCTGAAGACGGACCTGACGCCGCGCCAGCGCGACTACCTGCACAAGGCCCAGCAGTCCAGCCAGCATCTGCTGGCCATCATCAACGACATTCTGGAGCTGTCCAAGGTGGAGTCGGGCAAGCTGGAGCTGGAGATTGGCGAATTCAGCCTGGAGCGCCTGTTGATCAAGGTGGCCGACCTGCTGGGCGACAAGGCTGAGGGCAAGGGGTTGGAGTTGCTGTTTGATGTGGCACAGGATGTGCCCGATGCGCTGAAGGGTGACGCCTTGCGCCTGAGCCAGATGCTGATCAATTACGCCGGCAATGCGCTGAAGTTCACCGATGCCGGAGAGATAGACATTCTGGTGCGCGTGCAAAGCAAGACCGATGACCAGCGCGTGGTGTTGCGCTTTGAGGTGCGCGACACCGGCATTGGTCTGACCGAAGACCAGATATCCAAACTGTTTCACAGCTTCCAGCAGGCCGATGTGTCCACCACACGCAAATACGGTGGCACGGGCCTGGGCCTGTCCATCACCAAGGTGCTGGCGCAGCAGATGGGGGGCGATGTGGGTGTGCACAGCGTGCCCGGCAAAGGCTCCACGTTCTGGTTCACGGTGAATCTGGAACTGGGCAGCCGCAGCACGCGCCGCCTCGAGCTGCAAAACGACATGCGGGGACGCCGGGTGCTGGTGGTAGACGATGTGGGAAACACCCGCCAGGTCTTGTCTGAAATGCTAAGCTGGATGCGTTTTGCGGTGGTCACCGTCGATACGGGCCAGGCGGCACTGCACGAGATTGCGCGCGCCGATGCCGCAGGCGAGCCCTATGAGGTGGTGTTGCTGGACTGGCACATGCCAGATGTGGATGGCGTCGCCACGGTGCGGGCACTGCAGGCCTTGTACTTGAAGCGTGTGCCCAAGCTGGTTGCGCTGACACAGCCGGGTGAAGACGTGGACATGCTGGCCGCGGCAAGCGGCGATGTGCAAGTTGGTGCCAAGCTGGGTAAGCCTGTGGCCCCGTCCAAATTGTTTGACACCTTGATGGACCTGCTGGCGGGTAGTCTGCAAAGGCTGGGCAGCGCCGCCGATGCGCGTGCCGGCCTGGCGCCTGATGCGCTGCAGGCGGTGCAGGGCGCCCGCATTCTGCTGGCCGAAGACAACGCTCTGAACCAGCAGGTGGCCAGCGAATTATTGCGCGATGCCGGCTTCATGGTCGACATCGCGGACGATGGCCGCATTGCCTGCGACATGGCCATGGCCGCCAGTGTTGCCGGCCAAGCCTATGACGTGATTCTGATGGATATGCAAATGCCCACCATGGACGGCCTGGAGGCCACGCGCCGCATACGGGCCACTCTGCAGGGTGGAGCCGTGCCCATTGTGGCCATGACGGCGAACGCCATGGCGTCGGACAAAGAGAAATGCCTGGCAGCCGGCATGGTCGACTTTGTGACCAAGCCCATAGACCCCGACGAGCTGTTCCGCGTGCTGCTGTACTGGATAGCCCCTCGCAGTGCGCCCGGGCCACAGACCACGGACTGGGCCAATACGACTGGGGGCTACTCCGCAGAATTTGTCGGTGAGGCTTTGCCGGCCTTTGTGGAAGGGCTGGACCAGGCCGCGGGCCTGCGTCGCGTCATGGGCAAGCAGCACCGCTACCTGGCGATGCTGCGCGCCTTTGCAGAGGCACAGGCCGGCACTCCCCAGGCCATCGCCCAGGCGCTGGCCGCCAACGACGTGCCCACTGCCACCCGCCTGGCCCACACACTCAAGGGGCTGGCCGGCAACATCGCGGCGGCGGAAGTGGTGCGCGCGGCCGAGGCCATGGAGCAGGCACTGCGCAGCCGTGCGGGCGAGGGCGTGCGGGCGGCCCTGCTGGACAACTTGACGACGGCGCTGCGTGCGCAAATAGCGGCCATCCACACGGCGTTGCCGCGCGAAGGCGGCCCCGATGCCGGCCGCCCGGCGCAGGCGGTGGACGCTGCGCGCTTGGCGGAGTTGTGCGCGCAGTTGGAGACCCTGTTGCGCAACGACGATGGCAATGCCGAGCGTTTGCTCAACGGGCACGCGAACCTGTTCCGGGTGGGTTTTGCGGCGCACTTCGCCGCCCTGCAAGCGGCGGTGAATGCCTTTGACAGCGAGCAGGCGCTGGTGGTGCTGCAAGAGGCCATGGCGGCGCAGCACATGGAGAGCGTACAGTGATAGCGCGCGTAGAATTTTCCAAAGCCCCATCCACCCCTTTGAAATGGTTTGGCTATGCAAATTGCAGAATTGCCGTCGACCGAACCCGCTAGATTGGCGGCATTGCACGCGCTGGATGTGTTGGACTCCGGGCCTGAGGAGGAGTTTGACGCGCTGATCAAGGTGGCATCGCTCGTGTGTGGCGTGCCCATTTCGTTGATCAGCCTGGTCGACAGCGAGCGCCAGTGGTTCAAGGCCAATCTGGGCTTGCCGGGTGTGTCGGAAACCTCACGCGACATTGCCTTTTGCGCCCACGCCATTCTGGACGACAGCCTGTTCGAAGTGCCCGATGCGACGCAGGACAAGCGCTTTGCCGACAACCCGCTGGTGACGGATGCGCCCGACATCCGCTTCTACGCCGGCGCGCCCATTGTGATGGACGACGGCAGTCGCATCGGCACGCTGTGCGTCATCGACCGCCAGCCGCGTCAGCTCAATGCTACGCAGCGCGAGATCGTCGGCAACCTGGCCATGGCCGCAGCCCATGCGCTGCAGGGGCGCCGCGCCATCCGTGCGCTGCAAGAGAATGCGATGGAGCTGGCTGCCAGCGAACTGAGCCTGAAGCAGGCGCGCGATAGTGCGCAGGCCGCCAATATTGCCAAGAGCCGCTTCCTGGCCACGATGAGCCACGAAATCCGCACGCCCATGAACGGCGTACTGGGCATGGCGCAGCTGTTGCAAGCACCGGGGCTGGCCGAGACGGAGCGCATCCAATACGCGCAAACCATTCTGACCAGTGGCCATACGCTGTTGGCGCTGCTCAATGACATCCTGGACCTGTCCAAGGTGGAGGCGGGCAAGCTGCAACTGGAGGCCAAGGCCTTTGACATGGCCGCGCTGCTGGGCAATACCCGCAACCTGTTTTCGGGTGCAGCCCAGGCCAAGGGCCTGCAACTGGATTGCCAGTGGCAAGGGCCGGTGGGGCAGCGGTACTCCGGCGATGTCCACCGCTTGGGGCAGATGCTGGCCAACCTGGTAGGTAACGCCATCAAGTTCACCACCACCGGCAGTGTGCGCATCGTTTGTGCAGAGCTGGGAGGGGACGCGGACTCGGACGGGGGCCGCAGGCGCCTCGAGTTTTCGGTGACCGACTCCGGGATTGGCATTGCGCCGGAAAACATAGGCCTGTTGTTCAAGCCGTTCTCACAAACCGACAGCTCAGTCACCCGCGAATTCGGTGGCACTGGGTTGGGGCTCTCGCTGGTGAGCATGCTGGCCCAGGCCATGGGCGGCGAGGTTGGGGTCAGTAGCACGCCGGGCAAGGGCGCGCGCTTTTGGTTCCGGGTTCCGGTGGAGGTATTGGCTTCGCAGCACGGCGATGGCAAAACCAGGGAGTCCACGCAGCCGAAGACCGACCTGCTGGGCTCGGGCGGGGCGTTGCGGGGTCACATCCTGGTGGCCGAAGACAACCCCGTCAATGCGATGGTGATGCGGTCGTTTGCCGCACGCCTGGGGCTCACGATGACGCTGGTGGGCGACGGGCAAAAGGCGGTGGACGCGATCACCCGGCAGGGTGCGGGCACACCGCACGCCCTGGTGCTGATGGATGTGCACATGCCGGTCATGGACGGCTATACGGCCATGGAGCAGATCCGCCAATGGGAGGCCGAGCAGCCCCAGCGGCCGCACATCCCCATCATCGCGCTGACGGCCGATGCCTTTGAAGAAGACCGCCAGCGCTGCCTGTCTGTCGGCATGGACGATTTCTTGTCCAAGCCCATTGCGATCGGCGTCTTGAAGACCGTGCTGGGCAAGTGGCTGGCGGCCACCACCGACAAGGTTTTGTAGAGCTGGGCCGTTGCGGCGGCTATAGTTCCGGGCATTTATGCACTGGATCAAACAGTACCGCAAAGAACTTCTGGCTGGCGATATGGCTGCCGGCGTCATCGTCGCGCTGATGCTGATCCCGCAAGGCATGGCCTATGCGCTGGTGGCAGGCCTGCCGCCAGTGACCGGGCTCTATGCCAGCCTGCTGCCGGCCGTGGCTTACGCGCTGCTAGGCAGCAGCATGGTGCAGTCGGTCGGGCCCATGGCCATCACGTCGCTGATGATTGGTACGGCCGTTGCCGCACTGGCACCCGCGAACAGCGCGCTGTTCCAGGTGCTGTCGCAACAACTGGCGCTGGCGGTGGGTGTGGTCCTGTTGCTGTGCGGCGTACTGCGCCTGGGTTTCTTGTCCAACTTCTTCAGCCGCCCGGTCATGAGTGGTTTTACCAGCGGTGCGGCGGTGGTCATTGCCGTGGGTCAGCTCAAGCCCTTGTTGGGGCTGTCGCATGGCTGGAGTGTGGCGGCCATCCATATGCCCAGCGTGGCGGTGGGCGCCGTGTCGTTGGCGCTGCTGGTGCTGGCGCGCTACGCTTTGCCCGCAGTGCTAAAACCATTGGGCGGCTGGGTGGCCGACATACTGCCCAAGCTGGCGCCGATATTTGTGGTGGTGGGTGCCACCGTTGCCGTGGCGGTGCTGGGGCTGGACGCAGCGGGTGTGCAAACGGTAGGTCAGATTCCGGCGGGTCTGCCCCACATTGGCATGGCGCTGTCGCCCGACCATTGGCGTAGCCTGTTGCTGCCGGCCCTGGTCATCGGTTTCATGGTCTTCCTGGCCAGCCAGTCGGCGGCGCAAGCGCTGGCCCAAAAGCGTGGCGAACGCATAGACACCAATCGCGAACTGCTAGGCCTGGGCGCGGCCAACCTGGCCAGTGCGGTCAGTGGTGGCTTTGTGGTGACGGGCAGTATTTCGCGTTCGGCGGTTAACTACGCAGCCGGTGCCAACACGCCGCTGGCGACCTTGTTCTCTGCGGGTCTGATCGCCATTGCGCTGTGTGTGCCCAATGCCTGGCTGTCACTGCTTCCCCTGCCGGCCATGGCGGCTACCATCATCATTGCGGTGCTGGGCATGGTGGATCTGTCCACCTTGTCCGAATCCTGGCGGCATGACCGCAGCGACGCCGCCACGCTGGTGGCCACCACCGCCGGTGTGTTGCTGCTGGGCGTGGAAGAGGGCGTGCTGATGGGCGTGGTGCTGTCCTTTGCATCGCTGATCTGGCGCAGTAGCCACCCGCACATCGCCATCGTCGGGCGCTTGCCGGGCACCGAGCACTTCCGCAACGAGGCACGCTATGCGGTGGAGACGCTGCCCCACGCGTTGATGCTGCGTATCGACTCCGACCTGGTGTTCAACAACACCGATGGCGTCGTGGACCGTATCGAACGCGAACTGCTGGCGCGGCCGGCCGTGAAGCACCTGGTGCTGGTGCTATCCGCCGTCAACATGGTGGACACGACCGCGCTGCTGGCGCTGAATGAGCTGAACAAGCACATGCGAGAGCAAAAGCGCTGCTTGCACCTGTGCGAGGTGAAAGGCCCGGTCATGGACCGGCTCAAACTCAGCAAACTGCTCGGCAAGGATTTGACAGGGCAGGTGTTCTTGAGCGCCGCACAGGCCTACGAACACCTTCTGGCCGAGAAGGCGGCTTAGCGTTTTCAGCCAGCGCGCAGCATGCCTTTGGTTTCGATAAAGGCGATGACGTCTTTCAATCCTGCTTGCGTTTTCAGATTGGTCATCACAAAAGGCTTCAAGCCCTTGGGCGTGGTGCGCATGCGGATGGTGTCCGCCTCCATCACCGCCAGGTCCGCGCCCACATAGGGCGCCAGGTCTGTCTTGTTGATGACAAACATATCGCTCTTGGTGATGCCGGGGCCACCCTTGCGCGGGATCTTTTCACCGGCCGCTACGTCGATCACGTAGATCGTCAGGTCACTCAGCTCGGGGCTGAAGGTGGCGGCCAGGTTGTCGCCACCGCTTTCGACAAACACGATATCGGCATTGGGGAAGTCCACCAGCATGCGGTCAATGGCCTCCAGATTGATGGAGGCGTCTTCGCGTATGGCCGTGTGCGGGCAGCCGCCCGTCTCCACACCCATGATGCGCTCGGCCGGCAGTGCGCCGCTGACGGTCAGCAGGCGCTGGTCTTCCTTGGTGTAGATGTCGTTGGTAATGGCCACCAGGTCGTATTGCGCGCGCATGGCCTTGCACAGCATCTCCAGCAGCGTGGTCTTGCCCGAGCCCACGGGGCCGCCTATGCCCACGCGCAGAGGGGGCAGGTGTTTGGTGCGGTTGGGTATGTGGTGCAGGGTAGACATGGTGCTTGGGGTGTTGGATGGTTGCTATTAATAGAAGAGCTACCTACGCAATACAGACGAGGGCTAGGACCTGAATAACCTGGAGTACTGTGTTTCGTGCTGGCTGCTGAGTATGGCCAGCATGGGCGTGAACGCCTGGCGGCTGTCGTCGGTGAAAGACAGAGCGTGGTCGATGGCGGCGGGTATCTCGGCCGTCAGCGCAGAGAGTATGCGTTGCCCTGCGCTCTGGCCCAGCGGGACTGATTTGATGGCAGCCTGGGCCATGTTCTCGGCCCAGCCAAAGGCGTAGGCCAGCAGGCACTCGCGTAGCGGTGCCTGTGTGGCACTGGCGGCCAGCGCGAAGGCGATGGGGTAGGTGGTGGGCGGCTGTTCGGCCAGCAGCGCAATCTGGGTTGGCGTGGCGGTGGTGTGGTTGCGCAGCCAGTCCAGCAGTGAGCGACCCATTTGCTCGGACTGCGCACGCAATTCGCTGCTCTCACGCGTTTGCAGCACCCAGGCATTCAGCGTGGCAACGCGGGCATGGTCCTGGTCGCGCCAAGCGGTGATGGCCTGGGCCACGGCGGGCAGGTCGGAGCGGCTCAGGCTCAAATGCAATTGGTCCACCAGCCAGGCCGAGGCATCGCCTTCCGTGGCGGCTCGCTCGGTATCCACGGCGGCTTCCAGGCATTCGGAATACGAGAAGCCGCCAATAGGCAGGGCCGGGGAGGCCAGCCACATCAGTTGCATCAGGCTGGAGTCGAGCATCGTCTTTCTTTTCGGAGAGGCTCAGTGTTTGTGGTCGTGGCCGCAGCCGGGGCCATGTACATGGGGCGCGGGGTCGGTAGCGGCGATGGGGATGGACGCAAGCTTTTGGCTGGCCGAGGGCTTGGCTTCGGCATGCTTGTGCGCGTGTCCCTGTTCATGGTCGTGACCATGCCCATGGCTGTGTTCATGCCCGGCATGCGCGTGCCCGTGCCCGCCCGACGCATAGGCGCCGCTCTCCGGCTCAAAGGCTTCGTCCACTGCGTGCACGATCAAATGCATGGCGCGCAGCATGTCGGCCAGCACATGGTCGGGCTCAATCTTCAGGTGGTCGGGTGTGAGCTCAATTGGCACATGCCGGTTGCCCAGGTGGTAGGCCGCGCGTAGCAGGTCAAAGGGCGTGCCATGCTCGGTGCAATGCGTGATCTTCAGCACCGCCTGCGGCGCGGCAATCACTTTGATCAAAGAGCCATCTTCCGCCACCAGCACATCCCCACCCCGCACGGCTGTGCCGCGCGGCAGGAACACGCCGATCTGCCGGCCCGCGGAGTCGGTTGCGTCAAAGCGGCTTTTTTGGCGGACGTCCCAGTCGAGCTCGACCGTGGAGGCGCGCTTCAGCAGAACGGAGGAGAGACCGGCGCCCTGCGGCAGGATTTTCGAGGCATGGATGATCATCAGAATAGAAAATAGCGTTGAGCCATCGGCAAGCTTACCGCAGGCTCGCACGTCAGCAACTGCCCATCCGCCCGCACGGTATAGGTCTGTGGGTCGATCTCCATCACTGGCAAGTAGCTGTTGTGCACCATGTGCTGCTTGCGCACGCCGCGCACGTTTTTCACGGCGGACACATTCTTGGCCAGGCCAAAACTTTCCTTCACGCCAGCGTCTAAGCCGGCTTGTGACACAAAGGTGAAGGAGCCCCGGTGCAGCGCGCCGCCGAAGGAGCCGAACATGGGTCGGTAGTGTACGGGCTGGGGTGTGGGGATAGACGCATTGGGGTCACCCATGGCGGCGTGGGCGATGAAGCCGCCTTTGAGAATCAGTGCGGGCTTGACGCCAAAGAAGGCGGGCTTGTAGATGACTAGGTCGGCCCATTTACCGACCTCGATACTGCCCACCTCGTGGCTGATGCCGTGGGCAATGGCAGGGTTGATCGTGTACTTGGCGATATAGCGCTTGGCGCGGAAGTTGTCATTGCGCGCACTGTCTTCGGGCAGGGTGCCGCGCTGGGCCTTCATCTTGTCCGCCGTCTGCCAAGTGCGGATGATGACCTCGCCGACGCGGCCCATGGCCTGGCTGTCGCTGCTCATCATGCTGATGGCGCCCAGGTCGTGCAGGATGTCTTCGGCCGCAATGGTCTCCTTGCGGATGCGACTTTCGGCAAAGGCCAAGTCTTCGGCAATGCCCGCGTCCAGGTGGTGACAGACCATCAGCATGTCCACATGCTCGTCCAGCGTGTTCTGGGTGTAGGGCATGGTGGGGTTGGTGGAGCTGGGCAGAAAGTTCGCCTGGCCCACCACGCGCAGGATGTCGGGTGCGTGGCCGCCGCCTGCGCCCTCGGTGTGGAAGGCGCACAGGCCTCTACCCTTGGTTGCGGCAATGGTGTCTTCCACAAAGCCCGACTCGTTGAGCGTGTCGGAATGGATGGCGACCTGCGTGTCGGTTGCATCGGCCACGTCCAGGCAGTTGCTGATGGCGCTGGGCGTGGTGCCCCAGTCCTCGTGCAGCTTCAAGCCAATGACACCGGCGTTGATCTGCTCGTGCAGCGCGGTGGGTAGCGATGCATTGCCCTTGCCCAGAAAGCCCAGGTTCATGGGAAAGGCATCGGCCGCCTGCAGCATGCGCTCAATATTCCAGGGGCCGGGGGTGCAGGTGGTGGCAAAGGTGCCGGTGGCGGGGCCTGTGCCGCCGCCCAACATGGTGGTGATGCCGCTGGAGAGAGCCTCTTCGATTTGCTGTGGGCAGATGAAGTGGATGTGGCTGTCGATGCCGCCGGCGGTGACGATGTTGCCCTCGCAGCTGATGATTTCGGTGCCGGGGCCGATGATGATGTCCACACCCGGTTGCGTGTCGGGGTTGCCGGCCTTGCCGATGGCGGCGATGCGCCCGCCCTTAAGCCCAATGTCGGCCTTGACAATGCCCCAGTGGTCGAGGATCAGCGCATTGGTCAGCACGCAATCCACAGCGCCCTCGGCGCGCGTCTTTTGCGACTGCGCCATGCCGTCGCGTATGGTCTTGCCGCCGCCAAACTTCACTTCTTCGCCGTAGCTGCCGGCTGCGAGTGTGTAGTCTTTCTCCACCTCGATCAGCAGGCCGGTGTCGGCCAGGCGCACACGGTCACCCACGGTGGGGCCAAAGATTTCCGCGTAGGCGCGGCGTCCTATGGTTGCCATGGCTAGAGTTTTCCTTGTACGAGGCCGCGAAAACCGTAGACGATGCGGTCGCCGGCAAAGTCCACCAACTCCACGGTGCGCTGCTGTCCAGGCTCAAAGCGCACGGCCGAGCCGGACGCAATGTTCAGGCGCATGCCTTGCGCGGCGGCGCGATCAAAACCCAGCGCGCCATTGGTCTCCGCAAAGTGGTAGTGCGAGCCCACTTGAATAGGGCGGTCGGCCGTGTTCTGCACCACCACGGTCAAGGTGCGGCGGCCGGTGTTGAGTAGGTGTTCACCGTCGTCGGTAATGATTTCGCCGGGGATCATGGTGGCGTGCCCCTCAGACTTGGCTGAACAGATACAGCCCGGCAAAGCCCAGCAAGGCGCCCATGCCGCCCAGCACCACCGTGTTGCGTGCGGCCAGCCAGCGGCGGAGGGCCAAGCCCACGCCCACGCCACCCAGGTGCAGCACGGCGGTTGTCAGAAGGAAGCCGATGGCGTAACCAGCAAAGCCGGCCTCCGGTGCCTCGGCGCCATGGGCCAGACCATGCAGCGAAGCGGCTGCGGCGATCAGTCCCAATCCCAGGGCCTTGGGCACGGGCCGGGTCGCCGCGATGAGCATGGCACCAAACAGCACAACAGACAGCGCAATCGCATGCTCCAGGAACGGTACCGTCACACCGCTCGCGCCCAGCAGGGCACTGGTAACCAGTGCCAACATGAACGTGGCCGGGCCCTGCCAGGCCTGGCGACCAGGCAGCGCGCTCACCGACCATACGCCCACGGCGACCATGGCCAGCAGGTGGTCCAGCCCGAAGGGGTGCACCACACCCGTGGCCAGGGTCTCGGTGCCATGATCAGTATGGGCCATAGCCCTCGTGGATATTACGTAGATAGCTAGCAAAATAATAGCATTCAGTGGCCTGTTGCGCATGGGGGCTCCTGCAGTGTGGGTATCAAATGATTGGTTGGTGCACGGTGACCAACTTGGTGCCGTCAGGGAAGGTGGCCTCCACCTGGATGTCGGGAATCATCTCGGCTATACCGTCCATGACGTCGGCGCGCGTCAGCACGGTGCGGCCCTCGCTCATCAGTTGGGCCACGGTCTTGCCGTCGCGGGCGCCTTCCATGACAGCTGCGCTGATCAGGGCCACGGCTTCCGGGTAGTTGAGCTTCAGACCGCGGGCCTTGCGCCGCTCGGCCAGCAGGGCTGCGGTGAAGAGCAGCAGTTTGTCTTTTTCGCGGGGTGTGAGTTCCATGGCGCTCTCAGAGGGTAGGCAGAAGAGGTTTGGGCATTATTAGGCAATATCCGTGCCCTGAAAAACCGCCGTATACGCCAAATGCCGGATGCCCTGGGGTGGTGTGGCATGGAATCTGCACGGCCCCAGCGTGCAGCCCGTACCCGACCTTCCGCCACAGCCCCAGGCGCCGCCCCAGCGGGTGGTGAAGATCCGCCGCGACTACAACAATTGGGTGGCCAGCGAGACCATGGAAGACTATGCGCTGCGCTTTGCACCGCAGCGCTTTCGCCGATGGTCCGAATGGCGGGTGGCCAACACGGCCTTTGGCGCGGCGTCCTTCCTGGTGCTGGAGGCCGTGGGTGCCACGCTGCTGGTGCAGTACGGCTTCGTCAACGCCTTCTGGGCGATTCTGGTAACGGGGCTGGTGATATTTTTAGCTGGCCTGCCCATCAGTGTCTACGCCTCGCGCTACGGCGTGGACATGGATCTGCTGACCCGCGGCGCCGGCTTTGGCTACATAGGCTCGACGATCACCTCGCTGATCTACGCCACCTTCACCTTCATCTTCTTCGCGCTGGAGGCCGCCATCATGGCCTATGCGCTGGAGCTGGCGCTGGATATCCCGCCCAGCTGGGGCTACCTGATCTGCGCGCTGGTTGTCATACCCCTAGTCACACACGGTGTGTCGGCCATCAGCCGGCTCCAAGTCTGGACGCAGCCGCTGTGGCTGCTGATGCTGGTTGTGCCATTCGGCTTTGTGTTGGTGCGCAACCCCGCCGCATTTGAGGGCATATCGCACTATGGTGGTGAACTTGGCGTGGGTGGGGCTTTCGATCTGCACTTGTTTGGTGCTGCGCTCACGGTGGGCATTGCGCTGATCACGCAGATGGGCGAGCAGGCCGACTACCTGCGCTTTATGCCCGCGCGCACGGCGCAGAACCGGCGGCGCTGGTGGCTGTGTGTGATGCTGGGCGGGCCGGGCTGGGTACTGCTGGGCGTGGCCAAGATGTTGGGCGGTGCCTGCCTGGCTTATCTGGCCATCACGCACAGTGTGCCCACTGACCGCGCGGTGGACCCCAACCAGATGTACCTGGCGGCGTATGAGCATGTTTTCACATCGCTGCAGTGGGCGGTGGCGGCTACCGCGTTGTTTGTCGTACTGTCGCAGCTCAAGATCAATGTCACCAATGCCTATGCGGGCTCGCTGGCGTGGAGCAATTTCTTCTCGCGCCTGACCCATAGCCACCCGGGGCGCGTGGTGTGGGTGGTGTTCAACACGCTGATCGCCTTCATGCTGATGGAGATGAACGTGTTCCGCGCGCTGGGCGATGTGCTGGGCTTGTATTCGAACATCGCCATCGCATGGATCATGACCGTGGTGGCTGATCTGGTCATCAACAAGCCGCTGGGCTTGTCACCCAAGGGCATCGAGTTCAAACGCGCGCATTTGTATGACATCAACCCGGTCGGTGTGGGGGCGATGGCGCTGGCGTCCGCGCTGTCAGTGATGGCGTATCTGGGATTGTTTGGAGCGGATGCCAAGGCGTTTTCTGCGGTAGTGGCACTGGTGACGGCTTTTGTGGCAGCGCCCGCGCTGGCCTGGGCAACAAAGGGCCGCTATTACATCGCCAGAGAAAGTCTCGGGAGCCTGGGCAGCGAAGCGTTTTACGCAGGTAAAGGAGCAGCCCGCGCAGCGGGCGGGGCGAGCTGTGGAAGCGGGGGAGCAAAACGCTTCGCTGCCCAGGCTCCAGCGCATGACGATATGCCACGCGTCCAGCGCTGCGTAATCTGCGAGAGGGAATACGAAGCCCCCGACATGGCCCACTGCCCCGCCTACCGCGGCGCGATCTGTTCGTTGTGCTGCACGTTGGATGCGCGCTGTGGCGACCTGTGCAAGCCCCACGCCAGCCTGTCGTCGCAGTGGTCGGCGGCCTTGCGCTGGCTGTTGCCCCAACGGGCCTGGCCCTATCTGGATACCGGTGTCGGGCATTTCATCCTGCTGATGCTCATCATCGTGCCGCTATTGGCCACCGTGTTTGGCATGTTTTACCGACAGGAACTCTCTGGCCTGGACGGGGCCACGGGCGTCAATGCCGCCATGCAGGATGCTTTGCGCTCGGGCTTCGTCAAGGCCTATATGGCGCTCCTGCTGTTGGGCGGCATCGTGGCCTGGTGGCTGGTGCTGGCGCACAAGAGCCGCCAGGTGGCGCAGGAGGAGTCCAACCGCCAAACCCATCTGCTGATGCAGGAGATTGAGTCCCACCGCCAGACCGACGAGGCCCTGCAGGCCGCCACCGCGCTGGCGGAGCGCGCCAAACAACAGGCCCAGCAGGCCAACCAGGCCAAGAGCCGTTACATCAGCGCCATCAGCCACGAGCTGCGCACACCGCTCAACAGCATCCTCGGCTATGCGCAGCTGATGGGCGAGGACGCGTCCATTCCCCCCCACCGCGTGCAGGCTGTCAGCGTCATCAAGCGCGGGGGCGAGCATTTGCTCTCGCTGATCGAAGGCACGCTGGACATGGCGCAGATCGAAGCCGGTAAGCTCACGCTCAACCCCAAGCCCATGCAGTTTGCCAACGGCATGCACGAGATCGCCAGCCTGTTCGAACTGCAGGCAGCGGCCAAGGGGCTGGCCTTCCGCTTCGAGGTGCAGGGCAGCATTCCCGAATGGGTCAAGGCCGATGAAAAGCGCGTGCGCCAGATCGTCATCAACTTGCTGGGCAATGCGATCAAGTTCACGCAGCAGGGCAGTGTCACCTTCCGCCTGCGCTACGCGCGCGAGATGGCGCAGGTGGAGGTGCACGACACCGGCCCCGGCATGCATGCGCAGGAGATGGAGCACATTTTTGACCCCTTTGGCCGTGCCGCCAGCGTCTTGGCCGTGGGCGGCGCCAGTGGTTCGGGCCTGGGCCTGACGATTGCAAAAATGCTGACCGATTTGATGGGCGGTGAGCTCACGGCCAGCAGCCAACTGGGCCAGGGTTCGGTGTTCAAGGTACGGCTGTTCCTGCCCGAGTTGCATTTGAAATCTGGCAACAGCCTGGAGCGCTTGACCCAGGCCGTGCGGCAGCCCCGCAAGGCCTATGCCGGCGTGCGCCGCAAGATTCTGGTGGTGGACAACGAAGAGGCCGACCGCGAGCTGCTGGTCAGCCTGCTGGAGCCCTTGGGCTTTGTGCTGCGCGTGGCCGCCAGTGGGCACGATGGCTTGGACTTATTGGCTGCGGGCTATGACCCGGATGTGGTGCTGCTGGACCTGGCCATGCCCGGCATCGACGGCTGGGAGACGCTGCGCCGCATCCGGGCCCTGGACGGTCGCCAACCGCAAGTGGCCATCGTGTCGGCCAATGCCTTTGACCGTGGTGCCGACAATGTGCTGGGCATTGAGCCGGATGATTTCATCGTCAAGCCGGTACGCCATACCGAACTCTTGGATTGGTTGGAGCGCAAGCTGGCGTTGGCATGGCTGGAAACAGCCGACGCGGTCGACGTTGCCCCCATGGTGCCACCCATCGCCGCAGCCGATACCACCGACGCCACACCCCCGCCGCGTGCTGACCTGCTGGCCCTCCAAGAACTGGTGCGCCTGGGCTTCTACCGCGGTATTACCAACAAGCTCGACAACATCGTAGCGGAGCACCCGGCCTGCGCCGGCTTTGTGCACGCCCTGGGTGCCATGGCGCGGCAGTTCCAGTTTGAAGCCATGCTGGCGCTGCTGCAAAAAGACCTCGACCGAGAAAACAACCATGCGCAATGACTTGCCACTACCATCACCAGCCGAGGGCAGCGGCGGCCCCCTGCACGGCACGCTGGACCGCGCCAACAGCGACGTGGTACTGATCGTCGACGACGTGCCCGACAACCTGTCCGTGCTGCATGACGCGCTGGACGAATCCGGCTACACCGTGCTGGTGGCGACATCGGGCGAGGCCGCGTTGCAACGCGCCACGCAAGCCGTGCCCGACATCATTCTGCTCGACGCCATGATGCCCGGCATGGATGGTTTTGACGTAGCACGCCGCCTCAAAGCTTTGGCGGCCACGGCGCATATTCCCATCGTCTTCATGACCGGCCTGACCGAGACCGAATACTTGGTGGCCGCGCTGGAGTCTGGCGGTGTGGATTACGTCACCAAACCCATCAAGCCGAAGGAAGTGCTGGCCCGCATGCAGGTGCACCTGAAGGGGGCGCGCGAACGGCGCCAGACGCGCAACGCGTTGGACGCCTTTGGCTACGCCACCATCACCGTGCGCTCCAGCGACGGCGCGCTGATGTGGCAAACACCACTGGCCCGTGAGCTGCTGGAGCGCTACTGCGGCACGCAGGCGCCGCATACGCCCGAGCCGGTGCTGGTTTGGTTGCGCAGCAGCCTTGCGTTTCTGGCGCAGCAGCCGCACCCTGGCGCCGAGCCACCCCGCTTTGCCATCGAGCAAGGCGCTCGTCGCCTGACTTTCAGATTGCACCAACAGATCGGCGACGGTGAGGGTGCCGCCGAGGGTGGGGACTGGTTGATCGTGATGCGCGAGGTGTCCGACACCGCCGTCATCGAAGCCATGAGCCTGTGCTTCAAGCTGACCGCCAAGGAGGCTGAGGTGCTGTACTGGGTGGTCAAGGGCAAGACCAACAAAGACATTGGCGACATCCTGGGCTCAAGCCCCATGACGGTGAAGAAGCACCTGGAGCGCATCTTCGTCAAGATGGGGGTGGAGACGCGTACTGCTGCCGCCGGCATGGCCATGACACGCATACGCCAGCTGCATCCGCAGTTTGAGGGGTAGGCTTAAGCGATTTTGGCCGCTAGCCCTCGTCGGATATATGTGAACAGCTATCAATTCAGGAGTGAATGGGCTTCGACGTCTGCAAGCCGTCAACACGCGTCCCAAAAGAATAGCCCCACAGCGGCCAAGCTGCGGGGCTGGTTCGATGGGGTCGCGCTACAGGCCTACCAGCCAAATACCGCGCTGTACTTGCCGTTGGTGGCGCCGGTGCCGCCAGAGTAGTAATACACCTTGGCGTACACCACTTTGGCGCTGCTTCCGGTGTTGCTGTAGGACACAACGTCCGCCGCCCCCTGTCCATTGGCGCTGGACGCCAACTTGGTGCCAGTGCTGCTGTACAACTCCAGGTCGTAGTCCGAGCTGCTGTTGGGCGTCATGGTCACTTTCAGGGTCTTGCCGACTGGCAGGCTCACCATGAAGTAGTCGACATCGGTGCCGTTGGCCATGTTGGCGTTGACGGTGGTGCCGGTGGTGGTGATGCTGTTGGCCGTCGCGGTGCTGTTGTTGCTTTCCGTTTCGTTGATGGTGGGTCCCTGTATGGGGCCGGTCGCCAAGATGTTTTGCGCTTCAAACTTGGTGCGGAAGGTGTTTTCATAGGCCACGTCGGTCGGGAACAGGTTGTGCGCCGCGTTCACAATCGCCGTCGCCATGGCTGGCATCTTGACGTTGGCGCCCAGGCCAAAGTGGCCTTCCAGAATGATCTTGTCAATGTTGGCGCGCGGCTTGCCGGCTGCCAACAGGCTTTTCATGGCAGCGAACAGCGGGGCCGACCACAGCTCGTCCGATGCGAAGCTTACGCCGCCCTCGGTAACCGATACGTGGGCATCATAGGTCTTGCTGCTGTTGTACTTGGCATCGGTGCGGTTGAGCATGCGCCCGGCCCAGCAAGCGCCATGGCCGTCCCAGCTAAAGGCCCAGTCCGGGTGATAGGTCGCGCCGTTGGGGGTGCTGTAGGAATAGGAAGCCGCCCAGTAGTCGCCAAAGCCTTCGCCCATGGCGCCGGTGTCACCGCCGCTCCAACTGGAGTTGATGTTGGCTTGAATGCCATGGCCATACTCGTGCAAGATCACGTCGGCATCTTCGGTGTCGTTGACGCAGCCGTGGCCAAACGCCAAGTAGTCGGTGGTGCCGCCGCTGTAGTGCGAGTTGTCGTCGCCATTGACGCCGTCGGTATCCACATCCAGGGGGCGGTTGATGATGGACTTGGTTCCGGTGAATCCCAGCGACTGGATGTAGCGCTGGTTTTGGTCCAGATGGAAATAGACGTTGGTGTCGTCAAATGCGTTGTTGCCGCGCTTGGCCGTCCACGCGCCATTGAGCGTGGTGCTGGGCGCGGTATTGGGGGCCTCGATGTTCTTGATGTTGACGTAAGGCCCCGACAGCTTGTAGACCCCATTGGCCACTGTCAGGTCGCGCAGCGGCTTGGTGAGATAGGCGGCATCGAAGGCCGATGCCGGCGAGGTGTCCGTCAAACTGTCGTTGTTGAGGCTGGTGCGCGGATCGGGGTCGAACACCAAGCCCGTGCCGTTGATGCCCGAGGGCGCGACAGCGGCCAGTGCTGCACTGGGTGACGCCGCGGAGACGCCACCGGTCTTGTTTTGCGTGGCCAGTGCTTCGGTAATTGCTGCCGTTTCGGTAAGGCGGTCGCGGGCCGGGCCGGGTGCTGCCATACGGGCCGCGATGGAGCGCGCCTCACCCTTCAGCCGTGGCATCGACAGCGTGTAGGAATCGATCAGGCTGCCATCTTGGGCGTGCAGGTATTGCACAAAACCGCCGGTCGGCATCTGGGCGGATATTTCGACCTTGTGCGCCAATTGAAAGCCATCGCCGACCGGCATCCAGACCATCTCGGACTTGGGCACTTGCACCAGGGGATGCTGCACCTTCATATTGGTCCAGGCCTTGTCCATGGCGTTGTCAGAGGTGATGTTCGTCTGCGCATGCAGTTGGTTCACTGCGTTGGCGTCGGCCTTGTCAGATACCGGCTTGGTTTCATTGAAGATCTGCAACAAGTCGCCATTGCGGCCGATGGAAACCACGATCTCCGATCGGTCCACCGGCAGGCCGCGCAGCATCTGCTGGTAGTGGTAATGGGTGGCCAACAAAGACTCTTTGGTGCGCACCAGCACCAGATTGTTGAGCGACTGCGGCAAGCCAAAGCGGTCGGCCTGTTCACGCAAGACGGACTGCGCCGAGCCAGCCTTGGTGTTGGTGAACACCGTGACGTTTTGCACGGTGGCATCGGCCGCGTGGGCCGCTCCACCAAAGGCTAGCAAAATGAGGGAGGCCAAAACGCTACGAGAAGGAGTATGCATAGTTATCCAATTCCATAAAATCGTTTTTCGGGGACTATCGCTTTCGCAAGACACGTCGCTGGGTAGAGTTGCCATGCTCTTTCGCTTTCGGCGAAGCGGCGTCGGCAGAGTCTATGCTTGGCTGTTGCGGCCCGGCCCATGAGGCAGCCTCCAAAAAATAGTAGGTTGATGCATGGTGTTCACAGGGAGAATCCCTAGCTTGCCCCGTGCAGGTTTTTCGGCCCACGGGGCGCGGCCCAAGGCCTTACCCGCGAATTGCTGGAGCGCTACTGCGGCACCAACGTTTGCAGGTAACAAGATCGGGATGCCCATGCTTCGGCGCAATGCGCTGTAATATTCCGAGCAATTCGTTATGCGCTAAAAGGGTTTCCAGGACCACTGTCGACGGATCTCGCTGTGTTTGTGGGGCACTGGGCTACTGAAGAAGCGATCGACCCACTTCATGCCCGTGTGTTGAAATGCTGTCGGAGTTTGGATTTACTCAACAACGCCGAGAAAACTCGTGTCGAAAATCATCCATGGAATCGCCATGCTGGCAATGGCGGGGCTGGCGCTCTGGTCGGTCGGCGTTTGCGCGCAGGGAAAAGGTCTCACCATCGCAGCCAATCCCAACCTATCCGCTATTGAGTTGATCAATAATTTTGGCGCCCTGGCCAAAGCCCTGGAGCAGGAGCTTGGCATGAAAGTCACAGTGGTCAGCGGCAAGGATTACGAAGACACCATTGACCAGCTGCGCAGCGCAAAGGTCGATATCGCCGGCACTGGTGCTTTTGGCTATGTCACTGCGCGGGAGGAATTCGGCGCCAAGCAGATCGTGCGCTATGTCGAAGAAGGGGGTGACGCCTACCACTCGATCATCATCGTGCGTACCGATTCTGGCATCGACACACTGAAGGACCTTAAAGGCAAACGCTTTGCATTTACCGACGCCAAGTCGACTTCCGGCTACCTGATGCCGGTGCTGGCGCTGGAGAAGCAGGGCATCAGCACCAAAGACCTGGCCAAAGTTGAGTTCGTCAAAAAACAACCCAATTCGGCCATCGCCGTGTTCACCCGCCAAGTCGACGCGGGGGCCATGGCCGACAACCAGCTCAACGAAAAATATGGCGTAAAGCTGGCCGAATTGAAGACTATTTGGACCTCCGCACCCATACCCCATGGTGTGTGGATGGCGCGTCCGGGCTTGGCGGACGCCGAGGTTCAGCGGATTGCGCGCGCGATTCTGAAAGTGGCCCAATACAGCGAGGTCAAGCAGTCTCTGGCGAAGGCCTCGGTCCATGGTTTTGTCGAAGGACGTGAGGCCGATTTTGACGGCGTACGCGCCGCCAAGCAATTGCTGGACAAACTGGAAAGTCGCGACAAACCATAGGCGCATTTGCCAAGGACGACGCAAGGCCGCACTACCCCGGGGCGCGGCGGGGCAGTGTGAGTGTCACTGTCGTACCCTGCCCCTCGACACTGTCGAGGACAATAGTTCCGCCCAGGGCCGCCGTCACCACGTTGTACAAAACGTGCAGACCCAGTCCCACATGGCCCGCGCTGCGGCGCGTGGTGAAGAAGGGGTCAAATACCTGGGGCAGTTCGGCAGGCGAAATGCCCCGACCGTTGTCCGCAATCACAATCTGCGCTTGTTGGTCGCCCTTTGGCCGGATGCTGATGGTCAGCATACCGCCACTGTTCGGGGCGAAAGCATGGTCGCGGGCGTTGTTGACCAGGTTCAGCAGCACCTGGGTCACAAGCCCTGGAAAATTGTCCATGTCGACCTCGGATTCGACGGTCAACACCAGGCCGATCCCATCCGCCTCAAACGCCGGCCTTTGATTGGCCAACAATTCCCCTGTCAGTACGCCCAGTAGGAACTGGCACCGCTCGTCGTGTGAGCGGTTAGCAGCAATGAGCTTGAATTGGTCAATCAGTTGTCCCGTGCGGTGTGCGCTGCGAACAATCAGTTCGCTGGCTTGGGTGCAGTCGCCTATCGCTTGATGGAGTGCGGAACGTGTCAAGGTCCCGCCCGCAACGGCGGCGCTCAGCACGTCCATGCGGTCGCCCAAGGCCGAGGCCGCCGTGACCATGTTTCCGATGGGCGTATTGAGTTCATGTGCGACGCCGGCTACTAAGCGCCCCAGGGACGCAAGCTTTTCGGCCTGCACCAACTCGGCTTGGGTCGCTCGCAACTGCGCCAGCGAGTCCTGCAAGGCCTCGGTGCGCAGCGCCAATTGCGCTTGCGCCACCTTCTGCGCGCTGATGTCTTGCAGCACCCAGATGCTGCCCTTGGACAGGTCTGCCGTGTCTATCGCCTTGCCTTGGTAGCTGCACCAGATCAACGTGCCATCACGCCGTTGAAACTGCCACTCGCCGACAGCGGCCAGCCCGTCAATGATCGCCGGATAGACCGTTTCGCCGTAGATCCGGTGCGATTCGTCCGAGGCAAAGTAGACACGCGTCGGTTGGCCCTGCAATTGATCCAGCGGGTAACCCAGAAGCTCGGCCCAACCTCGGTTGCAGCGCAAAACAATGCGCTCACGCACGAACACGATACCAATGATGGCGTTGTCCAGGATGGTCTGCTGCTCTTGCAGCGTCAGTGTCAGTTCAGCCGTGCGTTGTGCAACGTTGTGTTCCAACGCCGCGTTGAGTTCCTCCAAGGCCAGCATCTTTAGTTCAACTTCCTGGCCCATGCGATTGACCGCCCGGGCCAGTTCAAGCACCTCGTCATTGCCCACTTCTGCCAGGCGCAAAGAGTAGTTGCCGTCGCCGATGGCACGACTAGCCTGCGCCGCACGCTGCAAATGCCGGGTCAACCAGATGCCGATGGCGCTCAGCAATAGCACGCTGAGGAAAATCTCGACCAAAGCGATCAACAAACCCTGTTTGACGAGGGCAGAACGGGTCTCTGCCACGATGCGGGTCGACAGCCCCAGGCGCATGGTCCCCAGGGTCTGACCCGCCATAGCAATCGGCCGCTCCATATGGTAGACGCCAAGCTCCATGGCTTCGGCCACGCTGGCGCTGAGCGGCGGTAGGGCGGCGTTGGTTGGCAAACCCGCGCGGGCGACCCACTGCCCCTGCGGGTCGGCGATGTAGACATACACCAGTTCCCGCTCCTCCTCAGTAACGGTTGCAGCCAAAAAATCCTGCAATCCCGAATAATCGCGCTGCAGCAAATAGGGTGCGGCAGCAGAGTTGAGCATGGGCACCGCCTGTGCCTGTGCCGCTTTGACACTAGCCCGCGCCGCGTCATCGATCAAACGCACGGAATTGGCGATCATCACCGATAACACGGTGACCTCGATCAGGATGCTTGCGGCTATGAGACGAAACCGCAAAGAGCCGAAGCGAAAGTGCGATGAAATCAAACGCCGCATCTAGCTACCCTGCCATGTCCTGCGCAAAGTCCTTGAACTGGGTGGCTTGGTCATTATTGATTCTATGGGCTTGAAGGTCTGCGGTAAAGACGAGTGGCACCAAGAAAAGCACAACATGCCCACTCGCAGAACCTGGCGGAAAATGCGTCCCCTCCTCGGATATGCGTGACCAGCTATCAATTCAGGAGTCTCTGGAGACTGCAACTGCGAGCCGGACCGTGAAGGCACCAAATCAATCGTTGGCGCACCAAAACCGGTCAGGAAATGGCAAGTCAAAGGGTAAATACGGATAGCTAGGGGTGAAATCGGTTGCTAGGCCTTTGGCATGGAATGTGCTGCCTGGTCGGGCATGGCTACTTTGTCAAACCCTTTGCAGCCGGCCCTCGCTACAAGCCACGCGCCCAAGGCCTCGGGCTCGGCGGGACTGTCGCACCCACTATCGCAGGCCTTGACACAGAGTGCATCGCCCAGCGCTTTGGAAGAGGCGGCGGGCTTTGGCCGCTGGTGGTTCGATCCTGCAAGCTCGCACACCGTGCTGTCGGCGCTCGCCGCGCGTTTTCTGAACGTAGAGGCACTGCACCATACGGGGCTGGACAGCTGCTTCATCCATGTGGTGTCCGACGACATGCTGGGTCTGGTCGCGGAGCTGTCTGACGGGGCGCAGCGTACGGCCAAGCGCGATTTCCGTGTCGTCAGCGCGGTGGAGGGTATGCGCTGGCTGCGCATGACACACCTGCCGCTCGACCCCGCCAACCCGGGCCTGCTCAGCGGCATCCTGGTCGATGTGACCCCCCTCAAGCATGCTGCCATGCGCGAACGCCTGGGCTTTGAGCTGACCGAGTTCCTGGTGGGCACGCACTCGTTGGGCGACGCCATCACCAATGTGATCCAGTTGATCTGCAAGAACCTGGGTTGGGACTGGGGTGCGTATTGGGCGGCCGAGCCGCCTGCGGCAGGTCAGCCGCCCCGATTGGCATGCAAATACTTTTGGCACCAGCCGGAGCTGGACCTGGCCTCGTTCGGTGCCGAGAGCGCCAGCCTGTCGCTGCTACCGGGTGAGGGTCTGGTTGGCACGGTATGGCAAAGCGGTCGGCCCGATTGGGTGGAAGACATGGTCAATGACCTGCGCTTCTCGCAGCGTACCAGCGACCGTGAATGCAAGCTGTGGTCGGGATATGTGTTTCCGGTGACCTATGCGTCGGCCGATGGCCATACCCACAGCCCTGGTGTGCTGGAGTTCTACAGCTGCCTGTCGCGCCAGCCCGAGGCCCAGTTGCCACAGGTCTCGGCCAGCATTGGCGCCTTCATCGCGCAGATGGCGCAACGCATGGAGCACCAGGCGACGATCTTGTACCTGGCCCAGGTGGATGCGTTGACCGGGCTGGCCAACCGCAACTATTTCCACGATCTGGTGGGTCAGGCCTGCGCTGCCGCCACCAGGGACAGCAGCGCCTTCGGCCTGGCCTTTATCGATCTGGATCGCTTCAAGCCCATCAACGATGCCTTTGGCCACGAGGCTGGCAACCAGGTGCTGCGGGAGTTCGCGCAACGCCTGCGCGCGCTGGCCCCGGACGAGAGCAAGGTGGGCCGCTTGGGCGGTGACGAGTTTGCATTGCTGATACCGCCACACGCCCTGCCTGAAGCGGCCCAACTGCTGGAGAACATCTTGCAAGCCGCCCGTGCGCCCTTTGTGTACGAAGGCATTGAGCTCACGGTGTCGGCCAGTGTGGGTGTCAGCACCTTTCCGCAGTGTGGCCAAACGTGTCCGGCGCTGCTGCAAAGTGCGGATGCGGCCATGTACCGCATCAAGAACAATGGACGCAACGGTTGCCATTTCTCGTCCGTCAGCAACACACACGCATTGGCCGCGCAGCAGTCGTCCATCGCCCAACGCCTGGCATTGGAGACCGAGCTGCACCATGCGCTGGACGGCAACGAGTTGCGCCTGGTCTACCAGCCGATCTTCGATATTTCCAAGGGGCGCCTGGAGTCGGTCGAGGCGCTGATACGCTGGCATAAGCCAGACGGTACATCGGTGCCGCCCGATGTGTTCATCCCCATCGCCGAACAAAGCCATCTGATTGTGCAGATCGGCAAATGGGTACTGGGCCAGGCCTGCCGAGATCTGTCCATACTGCACGCGGCCGGCTTCACTGAACTGAAGGTGCATGTGAACATGGCCGCGCCCGAGTTCAGCAACAAGAGCCTGCCCGGTGAATTGCATGCACTGGTGGCCGCCTTTGGCTTGGAGCCGAACCGCCTGTCGCTGGAGCTGACCGAGGGCATGCTGATGAAGCGGCCCGACCAGGTGATACCGGTCATGCGCGCGCTGCGCCAACTGGGCTTTGGCATCAGCCTGGATGACTTTGGCATGGGCCACTCGTCATTGGCGCTGCTCAAGAACCTGCCTATCTCGTCGCTGAAGATTGACCGCTCGTTTGTGCGCGACCTGCCGCACCAACGCAACGACCGCGCCATCGTCAAAACCATCGTCGATTTGGGTGACCAGATGGGCCTGAAAGTGATTGCCGAAGGGGTGGAGACCGAGCCGCAACGCGAGATCCTGCGCGAAGCCGGTTGCAGCCTGATCCAGGGCTACCTGATGGACCGTCCCATGGCATTGGCCGACCTGTTGAGAAAGTACCCAGCACACACTTGAAAGGGAGGAACCACCATGTACTTAGCCGTAGCTGAACGTTCAATGCCCGCTCCAGCGGCCACCGCAGCAGATGCCCCGGCACTGACCGGGGAGGTGTTCGCAACACTGATCAACCTGTCGGGGCGACGGCGGTTTACCTCGCAGCGCGTGGTGTTGTACACCCTGCTGGCGGCCAGCCAGCATCCCGAAGCCAGCCGCATCGCCACCGAGGCGTTGGACCTGTTCCGCGATGCCCACACTACGCTGATCAAAGGCAACAAGGTCTTGCCCGGCGTCTTTGGCCAGCCCCTGCAGGATGCCTACTTTGGCCCCGCACAAGGCAATGCAAAAATTCTGGCGTTTATCGCGCTGGCCGAGCGGGTGCTGTTTGCCGTTGCCTCGGGCTGGCAGCGGCAGGTGCCTGCCCTGCTGGAGGAATTGGTTGAGTCTTCGTCGTCGCTGCTCGCCGTGCTCAATAGCTTGACCGCGTTGTATGAAACCGAAGCCCGCAGCCACGCACACCGTGTTGAGAAGCAGTTGCATGGCGCCATGGAAGAGATCAAAACCATCTCCAAGCAGGCGCAAGTCGTCGCCATGAATGCGCGCATCGTGGCCGCCCGCGCGGGTGCGGTTGGCAATGAGTTCGCCGTGGTGGCCACCGAGCTCATCACCATCACGACCGACATCGGGACGATTCTGCAGCGCGCCATGCCCAAACCAGGCTAGCTTGCGCGGTGCCCGCAGCGGTCGCGGCCTCAAGCAGCTATTGCGTGTCGCGTTGCAAACTCCAAGGCCTGCCCATCCTGCGGTGTGTGCAGGCGTTGGCTGACACCCGCACGCAGTGCGGCGGCCAGCAACTCGGCCCGCGTCACCGGGCAGTGGCTGATGGCCTCCAGGTGGTTGGCCACCACGGTACCGGTGGCCAACTGCGCGAAGGTGATCACATCGTTCACACCCATGATGATGTCTTGCCCAATATCAAAGCGGGCGCCGCCGGCGGGTATGACACTGACATTGGGTTGGTGCTGGCTGACAAAGGCCCGCACACGCGGTGTCAGGATGGTGTCACCGGCCAAGTACAGGCTGGGCTCACCCGGCATCTCTATAAAGTAACCCACGCCGTGCTCCATCATGCGGCCGACAACGCCCTCTCCATGCGTGCAGCGCACCGTGCGGATGCGGCCTTCAAAGAAGGGCTGGGGCTGGTCATGCCCCTCGCGCAAGGGCTGCACGTTCAGGCCACGTTTGAGTAGATAGGGGGCGTCGTGTGGTGTGCAGATCACGGGCACTTGCCGGTCGCGCAGCCACTGTTTTCCAAAGCCATCCAGGTGGTCAAAGTGGCCTTTCTGGCAATGGGTGATCAGGCAGTGTGTAACCCGGGTCAACGCAGCGCTGGCCTGCGCGGGCAGGTCCACCGTAGGGTTGCGCAGGCGCTTGCCATCCAGCAGGCGCAGCGGTGGCAACGCACCCAGGGGTGCCAGCATGGGGTCCACGAGGATGTGGCGGTCCCCGATGTGCACGATGACCGTGGCGTTGCGGAGTTGGGTGATGCGCATGGCGTTCTCCAGTGCGTTAAAACGCGGGCTGAAGCGCGTCCAGGCGTTCCAGATTGCCCTCTTCAAAGGCGCGTATCAACGCCTGGGCCGATGCCGGAGCGGTGTCGGGTGTGCCATTGCCAAAGGGTGGGTCGGGGTAGTACTCGATGCCCAGCTGTATGGTCTTGGCGACGTCTTCCCCGGCGATCAGCCCCGCCAGGTACAGACCCACATCAATGCTGGCCGAAACGCCTGCGCCTGTCACGAGCTTGCCATCGCGTTGGTAGCGTGCGGTGCTGATGGTGGCGCCATAGGCGGCCACCCGGTCGCGGGCAAACCAGTTGGTGGTGACACGTGATATGCCGATCACCCCGGCCGCACCCAGCAGCTCCACGCCGTTGCAAATGCCCACGGTCCAGGTGGACGTGGCGTGCAGGCGGCGAATCGCCTCCAGCAGCGCGGGGTCGTGCAAGGCCTTCTCCACACCGGGGCCGCCGGGTACATAGAGGATGCCGGTGCTGGTTGTTTCTTCCAGCGTGCGGTAGGCGTGCAGGGCCAAGCGGCGGGTATCGGCAAACACCGGCCCGGTGCGTGCTGCGATGAATTCGGTGGTGATGCCGGGCACATTGGCCAGCACTTCGTAGCCGCCGACGATGTCGAGCGTGGTGAAACCGTCAAACAGAACAATGGAGAGGCGCATGGTTTTCCTTCGTTGAATGCGTGGAGCAGGGCGCTGCACCACTGCATTGTCAAATCGGTGTGCCTTGAGGTAGAGTGGCGTTATTGCCATATTTAATGGTGTTATCGCCATATGCAAACCAAGCCCCTGTCGCCCAAAAAAAGCAGACCTATGCGCATTGCCATCCTGGCCTATGCGGGTTGCATGGCGACGGAAATCTTTGCCGTGGCCGATGTGTTGCTGATTGCCAGCCACATCGCCCGTGCGATGCGCAAGGCGCCAGCATCACCCTTTGATGTACAGGTGGTGGCTCTGGGGGGTCGCAACGTAGCGGTGGCCGGTGGCTTCTCGGTTGGGGCGCAAAAGCCTGCGGGTGCGTATGACCTGCTCGTCGTGCCGGGCTTGGAGATTCGCCGGCTGGACGAGTGGGATAGCAAGTTAATCCCCCTGCGCCGCGAGCTGGCCTTTGTCCGCAAGAGCTTTGCCAGCGGCACGCCGGTGGCCTCGGTTTGTATCGGTACCTTCCTGCTGGGCGAGGCCGGCTTGCTGGACGGCCGCAAGGCTACGACGGCTTGGTTGTGCGCGGCCGAGTTGGCCCAGCGCTATCCCGCTACCGACTTGCAGGCTGATGCTGTGCTGGTGGAGGACGGCGCGGTCACCACCACAGGGGCCGTCAGTTCTGCGTTTGACCTCGCCATCCACTTGGTGAAGAGGGCGCTAGGCGCCGAGGTGGCTACCGCCACAGCGCGGCTGGCCCTGCTATCCCAACCCCGCGCAAGCCAGGCGCCGTTTGTGGACAACGCCTTGTTAGGCCCTACCAGCCTGCCATCGTTTGCCCACAGCGTGGCGCAGTGGCTGGGCGCGCGCTTGACCGAGACCTACGATCTGGAGCGTCTGGCCCAGGCCTTCCATGTCAGCACGCGCACGCTGTTGCGCCGGGTCAAGGACCAGACCGGTGATTCGCCGCTGGCCCTGTTGCAACAGGCGCGGGTGGACAAGGCCAAGCAGTTGCTGAACAACAGCGCGTGGAGCCTCGCGCAGATCACCGAGGCCGTGGGCTATGCCGATGTGCCCACCTTCTCGCGCCTGTTTGCCAGCCATGTGGGGGAAACACCGGCGCGCTACCGGCGCCGGCAAGCCTGACTGAGGGAACCGACGGCCGGGGAAGGTTCATCCTGCGCCGCCATCACGCACTTTTGCGCCGCACAGCTACCACCTGTTGCGTCAGCATCTCGGCCAGCGCCATGCCCACGGCGTGGGCATCCAGCGACGGATCGTCAAACAGCATTTCCAACGCGGCGTAGTTCATCTCCACCGCCAGCCGCGCCAGGATCACGATCTCCTTGTGCGGCGCTTTTGGGTGGGCCTGCATGAAGGCGTCGACGATCAGGCCACTGACGAAACCATGCGACTCGATGCGCACCTGCGACAGCGCCGGCACCGCGCGCAAAGCGCGCGTAACCCACAAGCCGCCCGGTAAGGACTCGGTCAGCACGCGCGTCTGGTCGAACAGGTCGTAGATTTTCTGCGTCAGTTGTTTGGGCGGCAGCTTCAGCGTGGCCGGTGTCGCCCACACCAGCACCAACTCGTTTTGCGCCTGCATCAGGCGCTGGCCCAGTTCGCGCAGCAGGGCGTATTTGTTGGGGAAATAGCGGTACAGGGCTGGCGGTGAAATGCCGGCACGCTCGCATACCAGGTTGGTCGAAAGGCGCTCAATGCCGACCTCGGACAACAGTTCCAGCGTGGCACCCAGTATCAATTCGTAGGTGTCGTGCGCCCGTTGCTGGCGCGGTTGTGCCTTGCCCTGCAAGGTGGGCGCGGCGGTGGTCTGGCGCTCGGAAGGGGGTTTGGGCATGTCCAGGTGAGTCTACCAAGGGCTAGGGTTAGTCCCAGTGTTACAGCTATTATTGATCAATACACTAGCTATCACTAGTTAATAGTGATAACTAGCGTCATGAAGGATGGTTTCAAAAGGGGTTGAGCGAAGCGCGTTGGGTGCCCACCGGGGCACCATGTGCCGCAGTCTTTTTTCCCCACCGTGCCGCGGTCTGCGGCCGGTGGGGTCTTTTCTTTGGCTGGTCAAGCAAAACGGGAGAGAGACATGTCGATTCGTAAGCATTTGGCGGTCCTGCTGGGCGCCACACTGATCACCGGCGCCGCCTGGGCCGACCCCTACCTGGTGGGCCGTGGCATGGCCGACATCACCGGGGAGGCGGCCGAGGTCGGCATGATGGGTTATGCCTCGCCCTCGCAGATTACCGGTGGCATCCACATGCGCCAGCGGGCGCGCGCCTTCATCGTCGTGGACCAGGGCAATGGCAAGCGCATGGTGTTTGTCAACAACGACCTGGGCATGGTGTTCCAGGGCGTGCAGCAGGCGGTGATCAAACAATTGCAGGTCAAGTACGGCAGCCTGTACGGCTCCGACAACGTGATCCTTTCGGCCACCCACACCCACAGCGGACCGGGCGGCTTCTCGCACTATGCGCTGTACAACTTCACCACCTTGGGCTTCAACAAGCGCACCTTCGATGCCATTGTCAGCGGCATCGTGATGGCCATCGACACGGCGCACCGCGATCTCAAGCCCGGCAGTGTGCAGATTGGCAAGGGGGAACTGACCAACGCCAACAACAACCGCTCGCTACCCGCCTATGAGCGCAACCCCCAGGCCGAACGGGATCGCTGGGGCCGCGCCATCGACCCCGACATGACGCTGCTGCGTTTCAAACAGGGCGGAACCGATGTCGGTGTGATTAGCTGGTTTGCCACCCACGGCGTCTCCATGTCGCCCAATAACCACCTGATCAGCCCGGACAACAAGGGCTACGCCGCCTGGCGCTGGGAACATGAATTGAAGGGCGTGCGCTACCAGAGCGATAGCGACTTTGTGGCCGCCTTTGCGCAGTCGAATGCCGGCGACATGACGCCAAACCTCAATCTGGACGGCACAGGCCCCACCGCCAACGAGTTTGACAACACCCGCATCATCGGCGAGCGCCAGTTGCAAAAGGCGCTGGAGATCTACAACGGACCCCTGGTCACGCTCAGCGGGCCGCTCGATTACCGCCAGCGCTTCGTGGATTTCTCGCGCATCAGCGTGGATGGCCGCTTTACCGGCGGCACGGCGCACAGCACCTGCCCGGCCGCCGTGGGCTCGGCCTTTGCCGCCGGCACCGAGGACGGTCGCGGCCTGGACGGTATCACCGAGGGTGACCTGAACGGCAACCCCTTCTTCAATGCACTGGGCGGCATCATCGCCCCGGCGCCGCAGTGGGTGCGGGACTGCCAGGCGCCCAAGCCGGTGCTGCTGGCCACCGGCACACAAACGCCGTACCCATGGTCGCCGGAGGTGTTGCCGGTGTCGATCGTGCGCATCGGCCAGCTCGCCATTGTGGCGGCACCGGGCGAGTTCACCATCATGTCGGGTCGCCGCGTGCGCGACACGGTCAAGGCAGCATTGGGTGACAGCGTTCAGCACATCGTGTTGGCTGGCTATTCCAATGCCTATTCCGGTTACGTCACCACGCCCGAGGAGTACGACGCCCAGCACTACGAAGGCGCCTCCACCCACTTTGGCCGCTGGACCCTACCGGCCTACCAACAAACCTTCCATGAGCTGGCCACTGCGCTCCAGCAAGGCCTGCCGGCCTATGCCAGCGCCACACCGCGCGATCTGTCCGGCCAGCAAATGAGCTTTCAGACCGGGGTGGTGCTGGACAACGTGCCGGTGTTCAAGAGCTTTGGCGACGTTGTGCTGCAAGCCAACGCAAGTTACACCCGCGGCCAGCAGGTCAACGTGGAATTCTGGACCGGCCACCCGAAAAACAACCTGCGCCAGAACGGTACCTTCCTGGAGGTGCAGCGGCTGGATGGCGCCTTCTGGAGCACCGTCGCAACGGACGGAGACTGGAGCACCATTTACCGCTGGTTGCGGGTCGATCCGGTGTGGGGTACGTCCAAGGCCGCCATCTCCTGGGACATCCCTTTGAACGCGACACCGGGCCAGTACCGCATCCGCCATTACGGCAACTACAAGAACGGCTGGAACGGCACCATTGGCGACGTCAGTGGCACCAGTCGCACGTTTCAAGTCAACTGAACAGGACACCAACATGACAGCTTCAAATCTATTCCAAGGGACACAACACGGTGCGCAGACGCGCGCGGCCCGCACCTATGCGCTGGCGCTGGCCTGCCTCGCCAGCACCGGCGTGCACGCAGCCACCGCGCAAGATGCACACGGCCTGTGGCTCAGCGGAGACAAGGCCGCGGTGATCCAGTTCGCGCCCTGCGCCGACAAGCCCGATGCGCTGTGCGGCAAGATCGTGTGGGACAAGGATGCCAACACCCCGGCCGACGCCTGTGGCCTGACCATTGCCAAGCTGACGCGCTACGAAGACGATGCCTGGCGCAATGGCTGGGTGCTGGACCCGCGCACCAACAAGCACTACAAAGGCGCGCTGCGGGTGCGTGCCGATGTGTTGAATCTGCGGGCCTATATCGGTACCGAGCTGCTGGGTGAAACCGAACAGATGACCCGCGTGCAGGTGCTGCCAGCGGGTTGCAAGGCGCAGCCACCCGCCGAGAAGGCGCCCGCCTGAGGGGCGCCGCGCCCGCGCACGACCTCCCCCATGTTTCGACTCCACTACTTCCACATACGCCCATGAAACACACCCCATTGCTTGCCCTTGCACTCGCCGCTGCCACGCTGGCGTCCACCAGCCACGCTGCACCGCAGGAGGAACCCACGGTACAGAGCTACTCCTTGGACTTTGAGATCAAGGCCATGACGGACAGGCGCAACCGCGGCGTATCCGACAGCTACAACAACCCGGCCCTGGAGTTCACCGTCAACGCCGCGCACGAGTCCGGCTTGGTCGGTCTGTTGCAGATCGGAACGGCCAGCCAGACGGTATTTCCCAATGGCAACGGCATGTCGGTGCTGGGGGCAGTCGGCGTGCGCAAAGGGGACCCAGAGCGCTTTCACTACGGCTTCGGCATTGCCCAAGAGTGGTTTCCTGGTGCGCACGTAGAGGCTCCTACCGGCGTGGACTGGGAGACCACAGGCGCCACGGGTGTCCCCACATTCACGGGCCAATCTGACACCAAGTTCGACACCAGCTACCTGGTGGTCGAATTGGGCTGGGGCATTGTCGAGGCGCGCTACTTGTATGTGTTGTCGGATGACTTTCGCGGCAACAACACGGCCACGCTGTGCGGCAGCACTTACCTGGTTCCAGCCCTGATGGGTGGTGACTCCACGCAGGCCATCAACTGCTACGGCTCCGGACCGCGCAAGACCGGTGGCTCGCACCTGCTGGACCTGGACATCAAATACCCCTTGAACGGGCAGACCAAGCTGATGGCCCACCTGGGCTACCAAAGCGTGAAGAACTTCTCGGAAATCGACGGCTGGGACTACCGCCTGGGCGTGGTGCACACCCGCTGGGGCCTGGACTTCTCGGCCGATGTCGTGGGTGCTGCACTGCGCAACCGCGACTACGCCAATGTGGCCGACAGCAATGGCAACACGCGCCGCCTGGACAGCACAACACTCGTGCTGGGTGTGGCCAAGCGCTTCTGATGCGTGCCTTGCGTTGTGGCAGCACCGCGGTTGCTGCGCTGCTGTTGCTGCTCGCGTGTGAATCCCGCACGGTACCCGTGGCCACACCGTTTGCCAGCGCCATCGAATCCCTGCGACCGGCGGATGCCCGCCTCGCCGAAAAATACGAAAGATCTTGTATGACTTGCCACATAGCCGCCGCCAGCGGCGCTCCGCGCACGCACGATGCGCAGGCCTGGAGCCGCCGCGCCGACACTGGGCGCGACGCGCTCATCCAGAGCGCGCAGTGCGGCATCAACGCCATGCCCCCCATGGGCCTGTGCCCGGACTGCAGCCGCGACGACCTGGGCGCGCTGATCGACTTCATGCGCGGGGTGCAGCCATGAGCCGGCGCACGCGACGTCTGGTGTTGAAGACGGCGCTGGCAACCGGCATGGGTGTGGGCGCGGCCAGTCTGCACAGTGCACAGAAAGCCGCCAGTGCGCCCGCTTCTGCGGCATCCACTGCAACGCCGCTAGCCCCGCCCGCAGCGCCCGCCGCAGGCGCCAGCGCCACGGCCCCCAACACCGCCACCTGGCGCAATTGGAGCGGCATCCACAGTTGCCAGCCCAATAGCTGGCAGGTGCCGGCCACGACGGATGCGCTGGCCGATCTGCTGCGCCAGGCGCCGGGGCCGATACGCTGCGTGGGGGCAGGGCACTCCTTCACGGCGCTGGTGCCGACCCCCGGAACACTGCTGTCGCTGGATAGGCTCAGTGGTATCAGCGCCCATAGCGACCAGCAGGCCACCCTGGGTGCCGGTACGCGCCTGCAGGTTGCCAACCGCCAGCTGGATGCCAAGGGCTTGGCCTTGCACAACCTGCCCGATATCGATGCCCAAACCTTGGCCGGCGCCATGGCCACCGCGACCCACGGAACCGGTGTCAACTTCGGCGCGCTGCATACCGACCTGCTGGGCCTGACGCTGATGACACCGAACGGGCAGTTGCTGCAATGCTCCCCAAGCCAACGGCCTGACGTATTCGCCGCGGCGCAGGTGTCGCTGGGCGCGCTGGGCGTGCTGACCGACGTGACGCTGCGGGTGCGGCCCCGCTTCCACCTGCAACGCAAGGTCTGGCTGGCCAAGACAGAGGACCTGCTGGACCAGGCACCGGCACTGGCCGCGCAACACCGCCAGTTTGAGCTCTACCTGCTGCCCTTCACCGGCTACGGTGCCGCCATCACCCATGATGAAGTGCCGATCGGCCCCGTGCAGCGCGCTGCCGCGGCGGACGAAGACGTGCTGCACGATTTGCGCCTGCTGCGCGATTGGCTGGGCCGCTGGCCCGGGCTGCGGCGCTGGGCGGCACAGCGCGCCATTGACCCAGACCAGACCGAAAGCATGCGTGACCTGTCGTGGAAGCTGCTGTCCAGCGCACGCCCCACGCGCTTCAACGAAAGCGAAGGCCATGTGCCGCGCGAGGCCGGCATCGCCTGCCTGCGCGAGGTGTTGGCCACGCTGGAGCGCCGCAACGAGGTGTTTTTTCCGATTGAGTTCCGCTACATCAAGGCGGACAAGGCTTGGCTCAGCCCCTTCCACGGCCGTGATAGTTGCTCGATTGCCGCGCACGCACTGCAAGGCGAGGCGCATGACTACCTGGTGCAGGAGCTGGGGCCGGTGTTCCGCCGCCACGGTGCGCGCCCGCACTGGGGCAAGCTGCACAACTTCAGCCCCGCCGAGTTGCGCGCGCAGTATCCCGAGTGGAAACGCTTTGCCGAGTTGCGCCGCGAGCTTGATCCGCAGGGCCGTATGCTCACGCCGTATATGAAACAACTGTTGGGAGAGAGTTGATATGCCCTCGATGAAACGCCGCTACTGGTTGGCCGGTGCCGCTGCGCTGGGCGTGGGCGGTGCACTGGCGCTGCGCCCATCCGACCAGGGCGGTGCGCACGATGCGTACTTCACCAGCCTGCAGACCGCCTTGCGCGCGGCCGGTCCGGCCCTGCCCACACTGGTGGTGGACAAGCAACGTTACCTGGCCAACCTGGACAGCATCGCCAAGACGCGGCAGCCGGGTTTGGCGCTGCGCGTCGTGGTCAAGTCCCTGCCCAGCGTCAGCCTGATCGAGCACGCGCTGAAGGCCTGGGCCACCGAGCGGGTCATGGTCTTCAACGCCCCGCAGTTGCTGGCCCTGGCCCGCGCACGGCCCAGCGTGCAGGTGCTGCTGGGCAAGCCCATGCCGGTCTCCACCGCCGCCTGGGTGCTGGAGCAATTGGCTAATGTGCCGTTTGACCCTGCACGCCAAGTCGAATGGCTGGTCGACACGCCGGCCCGCGCCGCGCAGTACCGCGACTTGGCCCGTGCCCGCGGTGTGCCCATGCGCCTCAATGTGGAGCTGGATGTGGGTCTGCACCGCGGCGGCATCGAGGACGATGCGGCGCTGGTGGATCTGCTGAAAGTGGTGCAGGGCGAACCGCTGCTGCGCTGGAGCGGCTTCATGGGCTACGACGCCCATGTGGCCGCCATCCCCGACCTGCCGGGTGCGCGTGCGGGCGCCATCGCGCATGCGCGCAACGCCTACGCGCGCCACTTCGCGACCGCGCAAACCGTGCTGGGCGCCACGGCGCGCGATACGCTGACGCTGAACGCCGCCGGTTCGCTGACCTACCACCTGCACGATGGCAAGCAGGTGCCCAACGAGGTGAGCGTGGGCTCCGCTGCCGTGAAGCCACTGGATTTTGAACGGGACAGCACGGCGGCGCTGCAGGCGGCCAGCTTCATCGCGACACCAGTGCTCAAGACCATGGACAACTTCCGCCTGCCTAATGGTGTGGAATGGATCAGCCGTGCGACTGCCCTGTGGGACCCCAACCAGGCCCGCGCTCTGGCCATACACGGCGGCCACTGGCTGGCCGATCCGGTGTCGCCACCGGGCGTCAAGCCCAGCGGCCTGTACGGTGCCTCGTCCAACCAGCAGGTGATGGTGGCACCGGCCAGCACGCCGCTGGCGGTGGATGACTGGGTGTTCCTGCGTCCGCGCCAAAGCGAGGCGGTGTTTCTGCAGTTTGGCGATATCGCCGTGTTTGACGGCCAGCGCATCGTGGAGCGCTGGCCGGTGTTCGCCGCTTCCGCTTGATGTTATAAAAACCCTTATTTGGGGTTGTTGACCGACGCCTTATGAAGAATTGGCATGTAGCCCTCGTGAAATATAAAGAGTTTGCTATCAATAAAGTAGCATCAATCCGATCCGCCTGAGTAAGCCACCGGGTGCAGGTTGTACGCATCGTTGTCGGACGGGTAGCTGACGTAGCCACCACAGCCCAGTACCTGCACAGGCAGCAGGCACAGCGTGGTCACGAAGGCGTCGAAGCTGGGGTAACGCGGTTCTTCCGCACTGACATCGTCATTGGACAGCATCACCGTGCCTGCGAAGGGGCCCTCCACCGGCAGTATCCAGTAGCTGGCGTCATAGGGTATTTTTCCAAAGGGAATGGCGCTGCGCACCCAACGGGGCAGGGCGGAAGGGTCTCTCTGAAAGTCCACGCTGCTGAGCCAGTCCACGACCTGGGTGCTGGCGTCTTCCCATTGCTGTGCGGGCAGAAACACAAAGCCGGCGGACCACAAATCCCGGGCATCGGTGCAAAACAAGGCCGCACCATTCAGCGTTTGGTACACCGCAAGCAGTTGCGCCGCGGCGGGGTGGAGGGCCAAAGCCGCATTGCTCGCCGACGGCAGGCCCTGGCTGGGACCGAAATGGTGTACGGTGATGGCTGTGGCCTCCTTCGGGGCGCCCGTGTGCTGCATGTCCCATTCGCCGGCCTGGGCCATGACGCGGGGCGCGGGGTCGCTCAGCAGGGCTTGCAGCATCTGCAGGGCCGTGCGTTCGGACAGTGCCTGGCGCACATCCTGCTCGCGCTGCCGCTTCGCGCGCACAGTAGGCCCCCAGTCGAAGGCGATTGCATCGGCGTGCAGCGCCGCCTGGTCCAGCAGGCAGTCTTCAACAGCGCTCCAGGCCAGCGAAAGCTCCATATCGGCCTCGCTGTCCGGGCTGGCAAAGGCGACCTTGGAGAAACCCTCAATGAAGGCCGCGATGCTTTTGGCCTGCGCGGGTTCGACCTTGTCCAACTGCTCCTTCAGTCCCTGCTGGAAGGTGCCGGTGGGGCGTGGCTGGGCATCCATCACGGACTGCATCAGCTTGCACACGGCATCCAAGTCCGGCCCCTGGGCCTGGCAGAGCGCCAGCAGCGACTGTGCCGTCTGTGGGTAGCGCTTGAAGGCCTTGCCAAAGCTGCTCTCGCTGGCTTTGGTGTCCAGCTTGAAGAAATCCAACAGCAATTGGTGCGTGGCCGCACCAGCGCCGGACTGCGCGGCGGGGTGTGCCAGGCCCTCCCGTAGCTGTTGCAGGATCTCGCTGCTGGACAAGCGATCGCGTTGCGACAAGAGTTCGGTCAGTGGGGTCATAGTGGGGCGACAATAGGGCAGCACAATTGCCACAGTCCACGCATGAAAACACGCAACCCAGGCTTCACGCTGATCGAAACGATGGTGGTGGTGGCCATCGTCGCCATCTTGGCGTTGATCGCCATGCCCAGCTACCAGGGCAAAATCGTCCGGGACCAGATCGTCGAAGGCAGCACCTTGGCCACTCTCGCCAAGAGCCCGATTGCGGCCCTATGGGCCGCCACCAAGACCATGCCGGCCGACAATGCCGCCATCGGCCTACCGGTTCCCGAGAAGATCGTGGGCAATCTGGTGCGCGCCGTCACCGTGCAAGACGGTGCCATCCACATCACCTATGGCAACCGCGCCAATAGCAACATCAAGGACAAGATCCTGACGCTGCGCCCCGCTGTGGTCGAAGATGCGCAGATGGTGCCGGTGGCCTGGGTGTGCGCCGCAGCCAGCGTGCCGGACAAGATGACGGTCAAGGGTGAGAACAAGACCAGCATCCCCAAGGAATATCTACCGCTAAATTGCCGCTAGTGGGGCAGCGGCCGTTTGCTGGCCAGGCCTAGCCGCCGCAACGGCTACGGTAGGTTTCTTCGAAGCGCTGCAAGTCCGCTTTTTCGCCTTCGGTCAAATCCGTGCGGGCGCGCTTGTTGTAGAGGATGCGTTTGGATTCACCGCATTGCTGTGCATGAAGAAGGGCACGCTCTTTGTCCAGGTTTTCTTCCCTCTTGGCCGTCATGAGCTGGTCCCTCTTGTCCCTGCGCTCCTGCAGCAGCCTGGTCTGGGCTTCGCTCTCACTTTCGGCGCATTCCTGTATGTACTCCCGCTGCATCTGGACGACGGTGTCGTACTTCAGGCCCCGTGTTCCGGCCGTGCGTAGCGCGTCGTTGAGGGAGGCGCAGCGCGCGCTCAGGTATTTGAGATGCGGCGGCGGCTGTCCCATGTAGCGGCTGGGCACTTGTGCTCCCGCATCGGTGGCAATCCACGTCACAGCCCATGCAATGGCAAATACAGCTCGCACAACACCCTTCGCTTTCTTCCTTCTTAGCCCTAAATGTTAACAGTTTGTAACACGGTGCCGCCCTACGCCCCAGCTTGCTGCAATAGCTTGCCCAAGGCTGCAGCCGCCCTGCGTAGTGCCGCCGTGTCATACCCCGCGTAGCCAAACAACCACCCCCGCCGCCGTGACGCCATGGTGTAGCGCGACAGCGGAGCCAGCAGGATGCCGGCCTCTTGTGCGCGGGCCGATAGCGCTTTGTCATCCTGGCCGGCCGGCAATTCATGCAGCAGGTGCATGCCCTGTTCGCTGGGCTGCAGCGCCCACTGGCCCTTGCTGGCCTTGGCCAAAGCCTCGATCAGCACCTGCTGGCGCTGTGGATACAGCTCGCGCATGCGGCGCAGGTGGCGCAGCAGGTGGCCTTCGGTGATGAAGCGGGCCAGCACGTCCTGGGTATCACCCGGTGCGTGGCGGTCGGTCAATGCGCGGGCCATTGCAAAGGCGCCGGCCAATGCGTGCGGCAGCACGATGAAGCCCAGGCGCAGACCGGGGTGCAGCGTCTTGGAGAAGGTGCCCACATACAGCACGCGCTGCGCATGGGGCAGGCTGCACAGCGCGGGCAGGCGGTGCGTGCCGTACTGGAATTCGCCGTCGTAATCGTCCTCCACAATCCAGGCCTGCTGCGCGTTGGCCCAGTCCAGCAGGGCCAGGCGACGCTGCAAGCTCATGCGCACCCCGGTGGGGAATTGCGACGTGGGCGTCACCACGGCCAGTCGGGCCGTGGGCCATTGGGCTGCGGCGTGCTCCACGACCAGGCCTTCGCCATCGACCGGCACCGGTCGTACGGTCACACCGTGGCCCACCAAGCTGGCGCGTATGCCGGGGTAGCCAGGGTCCTCTACCCAGGCCTCGTCACCCACATCCAGCAGCAGCCGCCCGACCAGATCTATGCCCTGTTGCGAGCCCGAACACACCACCACCTGCGCCGCCTCGCAGCGTATGCCGCGCGACACCCACAGCCACTGCGCAATCGCGTCACGCAGTGCAGGGGAGCCCGCAGGGTCCAGGTACTGGGCCTGGGCCATGCGCTGCTCCTTGGAAGCTTGCCGCGCCAGCCGGTCCCATACGGTAAATGGAAACGTGGCGATTTCGGGGGCGCCGATGCGGAAGGGATGGGCCGCCACCAACGGCGGGTTCCAGCGCGACACGGTGTCGGCCACCAGTTGCCCGCGTTGCGACAAACCGGCTGCAACGGGCGGGCGCAGCGCCTTGGATGAGCGGCTGGAAGAGACCAGCGTGCCCAGGTTGTCGGCCACATAGCTGCCGTCTCCCACCCGCGCCACGATATAGCCCTCGGATTGCAGCCGCTCCAGCGCCCACAGCACGCTATTGCGCGACACGCCCAATGTGACCGCCTGTTCGCGTGACGCAGGCAGGCGGGTGCCGGGCTTGAACGTGCCCTGCTCGATGGCGCGGCGTAGTTCCAGATACACCTGCTGGCGCACGGTCTCGCCACGGGATCTATCGGTGGTGGCCTCCATGGCTTTTCGCATCATCTCTGATTGGCCCCTTCAAACTTGCCATAGATGGATAAATGAAGGAACCACTGTAGCAGCAGCAAACGCCTGGGGCAGGCACTTCAGTCTGTCAAATGCCGTTATGCTCGTTGGCTATGAAGAACACTCAGACTATTTGAGATGCTGTTGCAACGGCCATGTTCGTGCCGATGAGGCCACTCCATGCGCGTACAGGCGGCTGGGTCGGCCTGCTGAACTGCCACATGCACATTACTCTGGTGCTGCTGCTTTTGTTTTGGTCTCTGCCGAGCCGGAGCGCAGAGACACCCGCGCTGAGCATCGGCACGGGCAGCAGCTATGTGTTGTCCAACCACTTTGCGGTCTTTGAGGACAAGTCCGCCACGAAGACCCTGGACGACATCCTCACGCCAGACATTCAGGCCCAGTTCAAACCGGTAGCGCAGGGGCCGACGTCGACCAATTTTGGTGCCACGGATTCGGCCATCTGGCTCAGAATGTCTTTGCAGGTGGCTGCCGATGCGCCTCAGCGCTGGATGCTGGAAGTGGCGAATGCGCCCATGGACCGCCTGGATACCTTTGTATCCCGCGCCGACGGCAGCTATGACCACCAGGTGGGAGGCGATTCTCTGCCTTTTGTCGCGCGCAGCGTTGCGCACCACAACCATGTCAAGGCACTGGACCTGGTTCCGGGCACAACCGTGACCCTCTATCTGCGGGTTGCCTCGCAAGGCGTCGTCGCGGTCCCGGCCACGTTGTGGCGCCCTGCGGCGCTATGGCAAAGCGACCAGCAAACCTACTCCGTGTTTGCCCTGTACCTGGGCCTGCTGATCGGTCTGCTGCTGTACAACCTCTTGCTGTTCGTCTCCGTGCGTGATCCGGCGTACCTGTTCTACACCGGCATGGTGGCCTGCATCGGCCTGGGTGTCGCCTCGGCTGATGGGCTGGCCGCGCAATTCCTTTGGCCGGATTCCATCGCGTGGAACAACCGCTCGCCGCTGGTCTTCCAAACCGGTAGCGGCGCATTCAGCCTCTTGTTTGTGCGCAGCTACCTGGCCAGCAAGTCCAATGCTCCCCGTTTGGACGTGTGCATGCGGATACTGGTTGGCCTGTGGGTGATCACCTTTGCAATCGCACTGGGCGGGCCCTACAAGCTGGGGCGTGATCTGCTGGCCCTGCTCAGTCTTGTCGGCATTGTTGCGGTGGTAGCAGCGCTGGTGGTCAGCGTTCGGCGGCGGCACCCCGGCGCTCCCTACTTTGCGCTGGCGTGGACCGCGTTCTTGCTGGGCGTGCTGGTACAGGTCGTACATAACACGGGGTTGATGCCCTCGGGTGTGCTGGCCGCCAATGCGGTCGAAATAGGCTCGGTGTTTGAGATGGTCTTGCTGTCGCTGGCCCTGGCGGACCGCATCAACGTCGCCAAGCGGGAGAAGCAACTGGCTTTGGTGCAAGTCAGCACCGAGCAGGCCACGGTGCAGGCCTTGCAACAATTGCAAATGCGCTACCGCGCCGTGATCGAACACGTTGCTGAAGGCATGGTGGTCTTGCAGAACAACCATATCGTCTTCGTCAATATGCGTGCCACCGAAATCTTGGAGGCGAGCAAGGACCAGATCATTGCTGAAGGCGTTGTCCGACGGGTCCACCCCGACGACCGCGCCATGCTGGTGGCGCGTGCGCAGCGGCGCTTGGCGAACCAGGATGTCCCGGAGCGCTCGCAGGTTCGGCTTGAACTGCCCGGCAAGTCCAGCAAATGGCTGGAGTTCGGCGACAGCATGGTGCCCTGGGACGGTGGGCAGGGCTTGCTGGTCTTCTTTCTCGATGTCACGCAGCGCCGCGCGGCCGAGTTGGAGACCCGCGCCGCGGTGGAGCGGCAGCAGGAGCTCAATGCCCTGCGCTCGCGCTTTGTGGCCATGACGAGCCACGAGTTCCGCACGCCGCTGGCGGCCATTCTGTCTTCGCAGGACCTGTTGAAGACCTATGGTGACCGTATTGCGGAGCCCGAGAAGCTGGAGCTTCTGGGCCTGATCGAAGCCGGCGTCAAGCGCATGACCTCCATGCTGGAGCGCGTGCTGTTGCTGGGCCAGGTGGACGCGCACATGCTGGAATTCAAACCACAAAAACTGGATCTGGAGGCCCTGTGCCGCGACCTCGTTGCAGAAGCCATGGCCCAACACAAAGGCAGCCAGTGCCATGCTGTGGTGGAGTTTCAGCACACCACCGGCGAAGCGCTGTACGACGAAAAATTACTGCGCCATATCTTTGGCAATCTGCTGTCCAATGCCATCAAGTATTCACCCCAGGGCGGCGAAGTGCGCTTGAAGGTGCATGGGCAGGGAGATCACACCGTGTTCGAGGTTTCAGACCAGGGCATAGGCATTCCTGCGGACGAGCTGGATGCCTTGTTCGCGTCTTTCCATCGGGCCAGCAATGTGGGTGATATCCAGGGCAGCGGCTTGGGGCTGGCCATTGTGAAGCAATCCGTGGAATTGCATGGCGGAACGATTGAGGTCCGAAGCCGTGCGGGACATGGCAGTTGCTTCTCCGTGCGCTTGCACCAACCTGTCTAGGTCACGGCACCAAGGCGCACGATAAAGCAGCTTCCCTGGCCTACTTGGCTCTGCACGGCAATGGTCCCGCCATGCAATTCCACGGATTGCTTCACAATGGCCAGCCCCAAGCCAGTTCCGCGGATCACCCCGACATTGCTGGCTCGGTGAAACGTTTCAAACAAATGGGCGGTTTCTGCCTCGGGGACACCAATGCCCTGGTCGGAGACCGCAAACACCGTCTGCGGGCCCTCGGTGGAGACCCGCAGGCGCACTTCGCCACCCTGGGGTGAATACTTGATGGCATTGGACAGCAGATTGCCAAAGATATGGCGCAATAGTTTGTCGTCGTACAGGCCCTCCACCGGCACGGCCAGGAACTCCAGTTCCACCTGGCAGGCATTGCCGGGTTGCTGCTTGATGGCGTCGGCCACCAGCTCCTTGCACAGCACCTGAAGGTTCAATTGCCGTGGTTTGAATTCCAGCATGTGGGCCTCTCCCTCGTCCAGCAGCAGCACCCGCTCCAGCATCGTGGTCATGCGGTGCACGCCCGATTCGATCATGTCCAGCATTTCCATCTTCTGCGCGGGTGGCAAGCGATTGCCAAAGCTCTTGAGCAGGTCTTGCGCAGACAATATCGCCGCCAGCGGTGTACGGAATTCATGGCTGGTCATGGCCACAAAGCGCGAGCGCAGAGCGTTCAATTCCTGTTGCTGGTTCAAAGCGGTACGGATTTCCAGCTCCGCTGTTTGCCGCTGCGTAACGTCGAGGAAGGACACCAGCAAGCCCTGGCCGTTATCCCATGGGACCAGGGCCTGCCCAAATTCCAGCCATTTCAATGGCTGCTCCCCCGGCTGTAGCCGGACCAGGCAGCGTTCTGGTGCGGCCGGCTCTCCAGGCTGACGGCTCTGAAGGTGCTCGGCGAGCCGTGCACGGTCTTCGGCATGGACAAAGCTCTCCAGCCCGTGTTCGATGATGGCGGCCTTGGTCGCATCCAGAATCTCGGTGGCTCGGTAGTTGACGAACGCAGTGCGCCCGTCCTGCACCACCACCATGCCCTCGCCGACATGCTCTATCACCGCCTGGTAGCGCTG
Source organism: Rhodoferax sp. GW821-FHT07G04 (assembly GCF_059418585.1). NCBI lineage: Bacteria > Pseudomonadati > Pseudomonadota > Betaproteobacteria > Burkholderiales > Comamonadaceae > Rhodoferax > Rhodoferax sp. GW821-FHT07G04. Next base: position 412,249 of record NZ_JBWKQD010000002.1, on the reverse strand, counting down.
CTGGGATTGCTGCAGCACTTGCACCCTCTGCTGCTTGGAGGCGACCTGGGCCTGGGCCACTTCCTTTTCGCGGCGGGTGACATTGATGCGGTTGGCCAATGCAAACGACAACAGAACCATTTCGAATGCGGAGCCGATCAGCACAGCGTTGCCAAACACCGGATTGGCTGGCAGCACGCCATAGTTGTGTAACGACTGGACCAGAATACCGACCAGCAGCGCGCTCCAGGCCAATCCGAAGTAGGGCGCACCGGGGTGGCGTTGCCGTATGCTGATAGCTGCCGCCAGCACCACCGCCAGCACGGCGACCAGTGCCAATACCGTGACCAGCAAGATGGCCACGCGGTGGGGTATCACCAGAGACAGAAAGGCCGTCGCCATCCACGCCAGGACCGTGGCGCGCAGGAGCCGGTCCAGCCTCGGCATCTGGCTGCGGCTGGTCAGGAAACTGCGGGCAAACGATATGCCAAAGGTACCGCTGGCCGCATAGGTGACGTTGATGGCGACATCGCTCCACCAGACCGCGCCGGGCCACAGGAACTGGGTTGCCAGTCCCGAGTTGACGGCTTGCGACAAGCCAATGCAAACGACAAACAACACGTACACCAGGTAGGCGCTGTCGCGCACGGACACAAAGAGCAAGGCGTTGTACAGCACCAGCCCGATCAGCAGCCCGAAGTACAGGCTGAAGACAGGGTAGGTGTGCTGGTCACTGTGCCACAGTGCCGCGGGCTGCCACAGCGTCATGGGCGCCGTGACATTCCCCTCGGATTGCGCGCGCAGGTACAGCGTGGACGCACTGCCCGGAAACAGCTCAACGGGTTGGACATGGTTGCGGTGTGGCACGGGGCGTTCGGCAAACGGCAGGGAGTCGCCGCCGCTGCTGTGCACAAAACCACCGTCGAGTTTGGAGACGTAGAGGTCAAGGCGGTCCAGCGGCGGGTTCCTGACTTCCAGCATCCATTGCGCGGGCGCATCGGCCTGCGTCTGCAATTGCACACGCAGCCAGATTGCGGAGCGCGTCACGCCAAAATTCTTGGCCAGGGCGCCTTGCACCACGGGCTTGAACTGGCGTTGCACATCCGGTAGCACGATGTCCTCCAGTGTCAGCTTGGCACTGCGGTCTTCAAAGTACATGAATGAACGTGACAGCACATAGCTGTCGTCCATTCCAATCACGATGGAACCGGTTTGGGCCATCGTCGCCTGCACCCCCACCAGCAATAGCAACAAGCCCATGCATTGGCAGGCCAGGCGCTGCCAGACGGTCAGACGGGCGCGGGTCGTGGACAACATCATGGGCGGGCTTGGCGTCGCAATGGGACTGGTGGATTGGGGTGAACAGATGGATGCCGCGCCGGACCGGCAGGCGCTTGATCATACGGTTACTACCCAGCTCCGGGCTGTTGGATGGCCTGAGTACGCCGCCACCCAACTGTCGGGATTGGCCGACACGCTAAAGCAATGATGTTGTTACGTTTTTTAACAATCCCAGGGTCGGTGTCGGGATTGGCCGACAAAGCTTGGTGGTCCAAAAACCGTAAGCCGTTGAATTCATTGACTATTTCATGTGGCACGCAATTTGAGTGATTCGGGGCGAATCAATCTATTGACAGCGGATCACCATGCCACAGAAGAATGTATTTCGGCGACTCTCCGGCCCTGGCCTGCTCGGCAGCATGCTGCTTTGCCACGGCTATGTGCACGCCCAACTGAATCCACCTGGGTTGCCCATGCCTGGCATGACCACTCCGGGAATGACCACGCCAGGCACCAATACCCCGGGCACGAACAACAATACCACCGGGCCGAACGGAACCGCGCGTGGCGCCGCCAACGAGCAGGTTCTCAAGACCTGGCAGCAGAACAACCTGGGTGGCGCTGTGCCGACCCTGACCCGTGCTGAAGATGGCTCTACCAAGCTGGACTGGCGCGGTGGTGTCACGCTGGACGTGTACACCAACGATGTGCAGTCGGCGGGCGGCAGTGCCAACACGCCCCTGCGTTCGGGCAACTTCTACAGAAGCGTGGTGACCAGCGATCTGCGCGGGCTGACGGATGACGATGGCATTGCCCACTTCCAGTTGGCCGCAACCCAAAGCGATGACCGCGCTGTGCTCAGCCAAAACCCCTATCAGATCAACCAGCTCCAACTGGGCCGCACCGGGGCGGGCTACCAGGTGGCAGTGGGTGACATTGCGCCGAACTTCTCCAACCTGAGTTCGGCACTGGCCGTGCGCGGTGCCTACGGCCAACGCCAAGTGGGCGATACCACCATCCACGGGTTTTCCGGCCAGGTGGCGGAGAGTTGGGAGGCCTTGTCCGGTACTGTCCCCGCCAACCAGTACATCCGCGAGGTCCATGGCGTCAAGGTGGAGACCGTGTTCGGCAGCAACCTGCGGACCTATGCCACCGCGCAGTCGTTCGCCGAGCGCGAGGCTCCCACCATGGCCCAGCCCGGCTACCTGCCCGTGGGGGCTTCGCGCTCCATGAGCGTGGGCTTCCAGTACCAGAAAGACCAATGGAGCCTGGCAGGCGAAACGGCCGCCAGCAGCTTTGAGGACAACGGATATTCGGATCGGCAGGGTCGCGCCACCGTCATTGATGCGGCTTGGCGCGGCGAGAGCGTGGGCTTGCGCGGCGGCTACCACCACCTGGACAGCGAATTCACATCGTTGTCGCTGTTCGCCCAACCGGGTGTGCACGAGGCCTATGTGGGCGCCGACTGGATGGCTGCGCCCTGGCTGACGCTGACGACCGATATTCGAAAATCCAAGAACTCGACGCTGGCCAATGCCTATAGCGAGGCCACCTTTGTGGACACCGATGCCGTCACGCTGCGCGCCAACGTCAATTTTGGCCCGGACTATCCCGGTTGGATGTTGTCACTGCAAAACGTGGAGGCCCAGTCCGTAGATTCCTCCGCACAGGCATCCCGCCGCAGCGACGCGGCGATCATGCTCAACTATGCCTCGCCCGTTGTGACCGTGGGCCTGGGTTTGGGCCAGGGAAAAATCAGCAGCGAGGCGTACCCCTACTACGACTCGGCCACCAGCAACTGGTCGCTGAATATTGGTAGCAACTTCTCCAATGCGCAGCCCGACATGGCGGCCACCTGGAATGCTGGCGTCAATTTCTTCGCCGTGTCCCAAAGCCAGCGTCTGCTGGCAACCGATGGAACCAGCAACAATGCCAACTACACGCTGGCCTTGACCGGCCAGATGGTCGGCTGGGGCAGCCTCAATCTGCTGTTGAGCGCGGGAGAAACCACACAACCCGATGGACCCAGCCTGCATTTGCGTAGCGCGCAGTTGGAAGCGGTCTTTCCGTTCAAAGGGCAAAGCATGTTCAAACTCTTTGCGCGCACCACGCGGCGCTACATGGAAGATCCGCTGCTGTCCGCACAGGAAGACGCCTTTGGCGTGCAACTGATCTATGCCTTTTGAGGCCCCCCCCCCTTCTAGCGGACCCCATGATGCTTATGTCTGAAAAATTGAACCCCACTAAACTGACGCACGACCCAGCAGCAGGTCCACGCAGGATATTCCCGCGGACATCCCGAGACACCTCCATGAACAACACCCGACAGATTCACCGTAGCCTCTTCGCATTTGCCGCCAGCATGCTGCTCTTGCACACTGCCTACGCAGCCGGCCAGATCGACTTGGTGGAGGGCAACGTTAGCGTAACCACTGCGTCCGGCCAGTTGCGCATTCCCGGCAAAGGGGAGCGCATCGAGGCGGGCGACACCATTGCCACCGGCAAGGGCGGTGAAATCCATGTCCACATGGATGACAACGCGCTGATCGCCCTGCGCTCCAACACCTTTCTGAAAATCGAGGCCTACAAGGCCGAGGGCAAGGCAGATGACAGCGCTGTATTCCGCCTGCTGCGCGGGTCGTTTCGGTCCATCACCGGGTGGATCGGCAAGAACAATCCCCAGCGGTATGCCGTCAACACCCCCACAGCCACGCTCGGCATCCGCGGTACCGACCATGAGACCCTGGTCGTAGAGGGCGGCGCGGACGCAGGCACCTATGACAAGGTCAATACCGGCGAAACCGAGTTGCAGACCCGGTACGGCAAGGTCGCCATCTTGCCGGGGCGTTCGGCCTTCGCGCCCAAGGGCGGGACCGAAGCGCCCAAACTGCTCGCCAGCATTCCAGCGCTGTTTGTGCCCAGCAAAAATGAAGAGCTGATCGAAAGCAGCAAAAAGGCCTTGGAAGAGTCGCGCGACAGCCGCTTGCAGCAAAAACAACGGGAGAACGAAAGGGCCGGCGGTGGCAAGGACGGCGCCGCCAAGATTGGCAACCCCGAAGATGCACGCAAGGCATTGGCGGCGTTCGAGAACTTCCTGCGCGCGTTTGAGGCCGGTGATGTCTCACAAGTGCGGCAACGCCTGAATCCGACCATGATCGGCTACCAGCAGTTGTTGGACAACATCACGCTGGGCAACAACGAATGCAAGCAGACGCGGGTGAACCTGTTCAATACGCAGGTGCAGGCCGGCCCCGATCTGGCCGTGCTGCAAACGAATTGGGAAAAGCGTTGCCTGCTGCTGCCCGCATTCACGCCCCGCCTCAAGTCGGGTCACGCAACGGTCTTGATGCACCTGGAGCCCAGCGGCTGGACATTCGCGGCCATCACGGCCGGCAATATGTTTGACCGGGCCGATCCGCCGGTCATCCCCGCCGCCCGCCCGACCACCACCACGCCGACTACGCCCGGCACGACACCGGTAACCCCCACCACACCCGGCACCACGCCCGTGACCACGGACCCCACCCTACCGGGTACCACGCCTGGCACAACACCTGTGACCACAACGCCGGGAACCACACCGGTAACGCCTCCGGCCACGACGCCAACGACCCCCACGACCCCCACCACGCCTACGACGCCTACGACGCCTACCACCTGCCGCTCGGTCACAGGCGCACCCGTACCCTGCACGTCCACACCGACGACCCCAACAACGCCCACTACACCCACAACACCTACGACCCCCCGTAGCCCCACCACCCCCACTTCTTGCACGGTCGGCGGCCGCGTCGTTTCCTGCGCCAGCATCCGCAACCCGGCCGCCTGCACCATGCGCGGCACTGTGTTGGTCTGCCCTTAATTTCAAAAGAGCGCTTCAACAGGTGGCACCCTTCGACAACTATCTCTTCCATCCTTTGAACCGCCTGCGGGTCCGCAGCGACTCATGCGCAACGGAACGGGAGGCCAGCAGCCGACCGACCGGCGGTTCCGGGGTGTGATGACCCTATGGAAATTGTTCTGAACCCTGCACAGCAGCAGGACATTGAGCTTTGCCGCCTGATGCAACAGGTGGCGGTGCAAGACGAGGCGGCACTGGCCACGCTCTACCAGCGGATGAGCCGGATGATCTACGCCTTCTCCTTGCGCCGCCTGAATGCTGCAGACGCGGCCGAGGAGGTAGTCGTGGAGACCATGTACGAAGTCTGGAAAGGTGCTGCGCGATTCGCCGGCAAATCCTTGGTGACCACCTGGATTCTGGGCATTGCCCGGCACAAGGCGATGGATAAACTGCGTGCCCGCGGGGGCGAGCACTGGGACCCTTTGGGTGATGAAGCGGAGGCCGTGGCGGACGAAAGCCCGTCTGTGTTCGACCTGATCGCTAGCCGCCAGAGCGCGGGGCAGGTCGCCCTGTGCATGGAGGCCCTGCCGGACGCCCAGCGCGAATGCCTGCACCTGGTCTTCTACGAGGACACGCCGCTGGCAGATATCGCCACGCTGCAGCAGTGCCCGGAGAACACGGTCAAGACCCGCTTGTTCCATGCGCGCCGCAAAATGCGGGAGTGCCTGGAGCGGCAAGTCCGACGCATGGAGCGTGTGTGATGCCAAGCCAGCACGAACAAGAACAAGAACAGGCGCTGCGGGCCTTGTTGCCCTGGTATGTCAACGGCACGCTGGACATTGATACCCGGCGAGCTGTGGAAGAGCAACTGCAGCAGTCCGCACCGTTGCGGGCCGAGGTGGTATGGCTCAAGCGGGTGCGCGAGCAGGTGCAGGAATCCACCGCAGCGGATCTGGGGCAGCGGTCCGCCATCGCGGGGCTGGACACGCTGATGGCGCAGATCCATGCTGAGCAATCCGGCAAGCTGACGCCGCTGCGCCGGCGTGCCAGCCAGTGGATGGCGGCTGCAAGCCGGGTACCACGATCCATGGGCATCGCCGCTGCCGTGGTGCTGGCGCAGGCGGTGGTCATTGGCAGTTTGCTCGACCAGCCCAAGCCCGATCAGCTAACAACGCTGTCGGGTGGTACCGCTGCGAGCGGCGCTATCCTGCAAGTCACCTTCAGGCCCACCGCCACCGAAAGCCAGATCCGCATGGTCTTGTCCAGTGTGCAGGGCGACATCGTGTCCGGGCCGGGTGCGTTAGGTGTCTACGCGGTGCGGGTGCCCGAGCGCCAGGGCCAGCAAGCCCTGGAGGCACTGCGCAATGCCGTAGCGGTGGTCGACTCGGTGACGCTGTTGCCAGGCCGGTAGCGCGGCCGACCCACGCCTTGTAGTTGAAGATGATGGCGCACCGCATCCGATCCTGTGTTCTCCTCGCGGCGCTGGGTATTGCCGTGCGCGCGTGGGCGGACGATCCGCCCGACTGCGCGCGTTACCGGGCCGCAGGTTTGCCGTGCCCCACGGCTCCCGCCGGTGGAAGAACGCCAAACCCTTCGGCTTTGCGGCCCGCCTTCACAACCCCCGCCGCGCTGGTGCCCGCGCGTACCCCCGAACCGGTTGCGACCGCCCCGGCCAGCGCCCCGGTGCCGCCACGCACGCCGCCCCCGGTGGGTGCGACAGCGTCGCCTTTTGCGCCCGCGCCAGCCGCGCCCACTGCGGTAACGCCCTTGCCGCCGACGCCTGGCTTGCCACCGGCGACCCCGATGGCGCCAGCGCCGGCACCGGCTGCGCCGGTTGTGGGCGCTGTGGTGCCACCCAATCCGCCGCCGGGTGCTGGCCCTATGCCACCGACACCGACCGCGTTACCCGTGCAGCCTGGGTTGCCAGCGCCATTGACCGCACCGGTAGTACGTCCACGTGAATGGATGGCAAGCGGCAACGCGTTGAGCCCCCTTGCCGCGCCGCCGCTGCCACCCCCCATTGCGCCGCGCGAACCGACACGTGAGCTGCGTGAGCCGGGGCAACTCATCATCTACTGGACCACGGCTACGCAAGCCGAGGCAGGACTGGCCACGCTGCGTCAGAGCCACCAGTTGGAGCCGACGGACACCACGGCGCTGGCGCACCTGGGTGGCGTCATCGCCGTCTTCCAGCTGGCAAGCCCTGCCGAAGCAGCGGCGATGCGCGACCAGTTGCGCAAGGAGTTCCCGGACGCGGTGATTGACTTCCACATGCGTTACCGCCCGCTGTTGCAGTCCACATCGCCGGCTCGCATCTATTTGCCGCAGAAGGTGGACCAACCCCTGCCGGCATCCAGCCTGCCGAACACCGCAGGCATCCGCATTGGCATCGTCGATGGCCCGGTGGCCCGCGCCCCAGCCCTGGCGGGTGCCAGCGTCAGCCGCAAAAGCTTTCTGCAGGCCTCTGATACCCCGGCACCCACCACCCATGCGACGGCCATCGCCGCACTGATCGCGGGGCGTGAACCGGGCACGGGCTTTGTCGGCATCGCACCGCAGGCGCAGCTGTACTCGGCAGAGATCATGCGCAGCCTGGGACCGGATGACCTGACCAATAGTGCGGCCCTGGTTCGTGCACTGGATTGGCTGCTGTCCGAGAAGGTACACATCATCAACCTGAGCCTGGGCGGCCCGCCGGACTTGGTGATGGAGAAAGCCTTTGCCAAGCTGGCCACACAGGCCGTTGTAGTGGTCGCGGCCGCGGGCAACAGTGGGCCGGATGCTGCGCCAGCCTACCCCGCCGCCTACCCGGGCGTGATCGCCGTGACCGCCACCGATGCGGCCGACCGCCTGTATGTACAGGCCAACCGCGGCAGCTACATCACATTGGCCGCACCCGGTGTGGACCTGTGGGTGCCCGATGGCGAATCGGGCCGCTATGTCAGCGGCACCTCGTTCTCGGCGGCGGTAGTGACCGGTGCCAGCGCATTGTTGATCGCCCAGAACCCCCGGCCTGCAGCACGCAGCATGGCCACCCGGCTGTGCCGCGGCGCTCGGGACCTGGGCGCGCGCGGCGCCGATACGGCGTTTGGCTGCGGACTGGTGCAAATCGGTGCGGCACTGCGTGAGGACCGCTCCTGAGGCCCTGTCAACCTCGTTTTACAGCCCTGTAGACGTTATGCTTGCGGACAATTCCGCTAAAACCCGTTGGAGACCGCTTGTGCAGGGTGGTCGCCGCTGAACCTGACTGAAGAAAAAATATGGCGCGTATCCTGATTGTTGATGATGACCCCGCACTGCTGCGACTGCTGTCCTTGCGCTTGCATTACGAAGGCCACATTGCCATAGAAGCCGATAGCGGCGCCGCCGCGCTGGCCCTGCTGGACCGCGAAGTGCCACACATCATGATCACCGACCTGCGCATGCCGGGCATGGACGGGCTGCAGTTGTTCAAGGCCGTGCACCGGCGCTTTCCTTTGCTGCCGGTGTTGATACTGACCGCCAACGGCACGATACCGGACGCCGTCGATGCCATGCAAAAAGGCATCTTCGGCTACATCACCAAGCCATTCGAAGGCGCCGACCTGATGCGCGAGGTGGACCGTGCACTGGAAGTCTCATCCGCGCTGGGTGCCGACATGCCGGGCGAAGAAGCCGGTGAATCCTGGCGCGAAGCCATCATCACACGCAGCCCGCGCATGGAGAAGCTGCTGGCCGAGGCGCGTTTGATGGCCCAAAGCGACGCGGCCGTATTGATCCATGGCGAAAGCGGCACCGGCAAGGAACTACTGGCGCGGGCACTGCATGCATCCAGCGCGCGCTGCCAGGAAGCGCTGGTGGCGGTGAACTGCGGCGCCATTCCCGAGAACCTGGTCGAGTCGGAGCTGTTCGGCCACGTCAAGGGTGCGTTTACCGGAGCGGTGCGCGACAACGAAGGCCTGTTCACCAGCGCCCACCGCGGGACGATCTTCCTGGACGAGATTGCGGACCTGCCGATTGCGATGCAGGTCAAATTGCTGCGCGTGCTGCAGGAGCGTGAAGTGCGCCCGGTCGGTGCCGCCAAGTCCCACAAGGTGGATGTGCGGGTCATCTCCGCATCCAACCGCAAGCTGGAAGACGAGGTGGCTGCCGGACGCTTCCGGGAAGACCTCTACTACCGGCTCAACGTGGTCGGCCTGTCGCTGCCACCGCTGGCCGAGCGCCGCGAAGACATTGCGCTGCTGGCGCACCACTTCATGCGCAGCCTGTCCCAGCGCTACGGCAAATCGATCACGGCCTTTGCACCCGGCGCGCTGGAGCAGCTCAGCACCGCGTCGTGGCCCGGCAATGTGCGTCAGTTGCAAAACGTGGTCGAGAAATGCGTAGTGCTGTGCACCGGCACGCTGATACCGGTGTCCCTGGTGCAAAGTGCACTCTCCAGCCAGGGCGCGGAGCTTTTGCCGCTGGACGATGCCCGCAAGGAGTTTGAGCGGGACTACCTGACGCAGCTGCTCAAAATCACCAAGGGCAATGTGGCGCAAGCGGCCAAGCTGGCCAAGCGCAACCGCACGGATTTCTACGCCCTGCTGGCCCGGCACCAGCTGGAGTCCGCCAGCTTCAAGGCCTGATTCCGCGTGGGTGCGAGCCCTGTGGAAATGTGTGTGCTGCAAAAATAGTAGCGACATACGTATATCCCACGAGGGCTGACGCCAAGTTTTCTATATGGATGCCGGCTTGTCGGCATTGCCCGACAGCCTAAGCCCCTGATTCCAGAGGCTTTGCGCCGTTCGCTGCGAAATCTGTCGGCAAAGCCCGACAGGGGCCACCACCGCCCGGGCGCTAGTGTGTTGATTCCATTGCATATTTTGCGTGGCATGTTTTTTGGTTATCCCACAGACTGCCCCCGCGATACGAAACATGCCATGTCCAGCCACTCCACCCCTGTTACCGCCGGCGACGATGCCAGTACCCTCCGTCATCGAACACATCGGGGAGGGCTTGGTGGTCTTGCAGAACGACCGCGTGGTGTTCGTCAACTACCGGGCTACCGAAATACTGGAGGCGACCAAGGCCGAGATCATTGAAGCAGGGCTGGTAAGCCGCCTGCATGTGGACGACAGGCCTGCGCTGGCGCAGCGCATCCACTCCCGCCTGCTGGGTCAGGATGCGCCAGCGCACCGCCACGCCCGGGTGCCCTTGCCCAGTGGGCCGATGAAGTGGCTGGAGTTTGGCGACAACATCGTTCCTTGGGACGGAGGTCAGGGCCTGCTGGTCTACTTTCTCGATGTCACCGAGCGCCATAACGCCGAACTGGCAACCCGTGCTGCGGTGGAGCGCGAGCAAAACCTCAACGCCCTGCGCTCGCGCTTCATCGCCATGAGCAGCCATGAGTTTCGGACGCCGTTGGCCACGATACTGTCCGCCCAGGAACTGCTGCAGAGTTACGGGGAGCGCTTGCCTCCCGATGAGAAGGCGGAGCTGTTCAACATGATCCGCGCCAGCGTGACCCGCATGACGCGCATGCTGGAGCGCATTCTGCTGCTCGGCCAGGCCGAGGCCCACATGCTGGAGTTCAGACCCCAGTCGCTCCATCTGATGGCCCTGTGCGAGAGCCTGGCACGTGAAGCCAAGAGTCTGCAGCCCGACAGCCGGTGCACCGTGCGGGTGGTCTGCGCGCCGGAGCCCGGCCACCGTCTATTGGATGAAAACCTGCTGCGCCATATCCTGGGCAACCTGTTGTCCAACGCCATCAAGTATTCGCCCAACGGGGGCGAGGTTTGCCTGACGGTAGGCGTGCAGGGCGCAGACACGGTGTTCGAAGTGACGGACCAGGGTATGGGGATTCCCGAGGACGAGCTGGACGATTTGTTCGAGTCGTTCCAGCGCGCCAGCAATGTGGGCGCGATACAGGGCACCGGCCTGGGCCTGGCCATCGTCAAGCAGTCGGTTGACCTGCATGGCGGCACGGTGCAGGTACGCAGCCGCGTGGGTCATGGCAGTTGCTTCACGGTGCGTTTGGGGCCAGCCGCGGCGCCCTGATGCTGTGGTGTCGGCTTTGGCGGACACCGCCAAACCCTTGATTCCATTGGAGTTGCCGTTCCCCGCGGCCAGAGCTGTCGGAGAAAGCCGACACAGCTCAGTGGGAAAGGCTACGTAAGTTGTTGATTCATAAGGGCTTGCACGCTGGCACGCATCTTGGGTAATGCCTGTACTTATCCATTTACCTATCACGACTACTCACAAGGAAACCTGTCGATGAATTCCGAAGAAATCAACCTGGTGCAATCGTCCTTCGCCGAAGTGCGGCCCATTGCTGTTGTGGCGGCCGAGCTGTTCTACCACCACCTGTTCACGCTGGACCCCTCGCTGCGCCCGATGTTCAAGGGAGAGATGGCGCACCAGGGCCGCATGCTGATGTCCATGTTGAATGCGGCCGTCAACGGCCTGACCAACCTGGAAGCCCTGTTGCCGGTGGTGCGCCAGCTGGGCGCGCGCCACGTCAACTACGGCGTGCGCACCGAGCACTACGCCACGGTGGGCAGCGCCTTGATCTGGACGCTGGAGCAGGGCCTGGGCGACAAGTTCACACCCGCCATGCGCCAAGCCTGGACCAAGGCCTATGAGCTGCTGGCTGATGTCATGCAGTTCGGCGCCCATGAAGGGCAGTCGCAGCAAGCCGCCGCCGTGTGATGGCGCACAGGGCGAGTGAACCTTTTGCTGGCGCGCTCCGACACAGCTTCATAACGGGTATGCACCACCACCCCACCAACAAGGATTGACGTTCCCATGCACACACGCTACGCCCCCGTCGCCCTGGCCGCCGCCCTGTGGCTGGCCTGCCTGGCCCAAGCCGCCACGCCGGTGAACCCGGCCGGACCGACCATGGGCGCGCCCAGCCGGCCGGTCGGCAACAACCCGGGCCTTACCGTGCCCCATACGCGTATCACCAGCATGCAGGTGTCCAGCACCAGCCTGAAGGTCGGGGATACGCTGACCGTGCGCATGTATGGCACCGGCGTAGAAACACAGTGCCCGACCACGGTGCTGATTGCGCACAAGGGCAACAACTACTACAAGGTCAGCGACAAAGTGGGCACCGGCGGCTGGCCGCGGGTCAGCACCTTTGTACTGACCGAGCCCGGCCAGTACCTGGTGCGCAACCTGGCTACCGAGTCGGCCATGCTGAGCGAGGCCGAGAAGCAGGCCTGCGGCTTCCACTACTCGTACGGGACCAGCGGCATCCCCGGCGACAACGCGGTGATCGAAGTCGCCGACATACCCCGGTAACGCCGGGTACACAGCACGCAATGCCTGGTGCACACATCCAAACCTTCAACCCACAACCCATCCCAATCCACCGGAGAATCCTGATGAAATCTACAACCACCGCCCGCGCCATTGCACTGGTCTTGTTCGGCGCCAGCTTTGCGGCGATGGCAGCCGCGCCCAATCCCAACGCCCACCCCAGCGCGCTGAACCCGGCCGCGCAGTCCGCGCTGAAGCAAGGCGTCGTGATGCAGCCCGCCACACTGGTCTCAATCAAGCAGGTTCCCTATACCGACCAAGGCACCGAGACCTGGATCGAGGTGCAGGGCACCGGCCATTGCAACTACACGATAGAAGGCGGCGGTCTCGGTCCCCAGATGTTTGCCAGTTCGGCGGCCAAGCCCTTCCCCATGAAGGTCAAGATCCAGGGCGCGCCCTTGGGCTCTCACCTGTGGACGGCCAAGGGCACCGGCAATTGCACCGGCGCTGCGACCACGACGTTTTCGGTGAACGGCTAAGAACCGTCCACTTCCCCGTGTGAAAGTGCGCAGAGGTTTCTGCGCACTTTCACGTGACCCCCTGCGTGGTATGCCGCGACTCACTGTTGCCTATCCATCCAGATACCAACAGCGAGAGCACAGCAATGACATTACCCACGTTTAAAAAAGCCCTATGGGCATCCGCATGGACCCTCGCGGCCTGCCTACCGGGCTTTGCCCAGACCATAGGCTCACCCGCAGCCGCCCCCGGAACCGGCCCCGGTGCAGCGCATCTGCCGGCAGCGCCGGCCATGCCCATGCTGTCGGGGGTGGAGGCCAAGCCCGGCAACATCCTCTCCATCATGGTGCCGACCACGACCCTGGTCAGTGACCCCAAGCTGGCCGTGCATGTCATGGGCTCCGGCAAGCTGTGCCAATACCACCTGGTGGTCATCAATACCGATACCGGCAAGGAATCCTATTTCCCGCAGACCAGCAAGTTCCCTGCGCTGGTCCATGCCAACCTGCCCTTGGACCAGTTCGCGCACGGGCACTACAAGGTCGCGGCGTTGGCCTGGGGCAGCGACAAGGCCTCCGGCATGGCCTGCCAGGGCGGTGGCGAATACACGGCCTTCAAGATCGAGCGGCAAAAGATCAATGTGGGTGCCGATTGGCCCAAGATCACCGACCTCACGCTGACACCGGGCAAATCCGCCGCACCCAATACCTACCGCGTCGACGAAAGCCTGGGCTTTGCCGTGCAGGGCAGCGTGGATAACCAGGCGCCCCAGAATGCGGACAAGCGCTGCGGCTGGACCGTGCTGCTGGAAGGCAATGGCCAATCGACCCCACTGGGCAACGGCACCTTCTTCAAGATGCCGATCACTGCGAACCTTGCGGCCTTCAAGCCCGGCAATTACACGTTGACGGCCAAGTCCACTCCGGGTGACGACAGCCTGGCCAAGGTCTCCTGCCTGGGAGCCGCGAGCAAGACCATCGCCATCGTCGCCGTGCCGGGGCAGATCAAGGGCCTGAAGCTGGAGGCCCGCGGCGTGCACGGCAGCGGCTCCGACATTGCCAATGCCATGAACACCACTGCGGCCGATGTTTTGTTTGCGCCAGCATTGATCGCCAATGCCTTGACACCGGATAACGGCGTATTGCGGATCACCCCCATCATTGAAGGGCCCAAGTGCCTCTACCGCATCACGCAGCTCATCAACGGTGGGCAGGCGCCCTTTGCCGGGCCACGCGTGCACATGCCTGGCGTGTCGGACAAGCAGCCGGTGCAAGTGTTCTCGGCGGACACCACCAATGTGCAGGTGACGATTGAGGCAGGCGACATCGAAAAGGCCACGGGCTCTGCCTGCGAAGGATCGATCACCAAGTCCATCGTCGTCCATGACAACCCCAAATTCCCACCCGTGGTGATGTGAGGCGGTCAGAGATGGCGACGACGATGCCAAGCGGAGACGCTACGCCCGACGACATGCACCCGGATCCGGCAGTTACCGGCCCGGTGCATGAACCCCACAGCCCCGCGCTGCAGCACGGCGACGGCGAGCCCCCAGATCCGGGCGAGCCCAAGCTGGTGCAGCAATGGCGGCCCAGCGGAATGTAAGCACCCAGGCGCCCGTGTGTTCCCAAGGAGCACACGGGCGCTACGCTTTTGGTAGCTGTACGTCCATGACTGGCAAGGGCTAGGGGGCGATTTGTATCGCGGCCTACTCGAATAACCCTAAATTGGGTATTTAAAACCCTGCGCAGCAGCAACGCGGCGCCGTTGGCAAGTGTCTGCAGCCAGCGACTACGCAAGCCCTTGATTTCAATGGCCTTTTTTCCCAGGTGCCCAAGGCTGTCTGCGAATTCCGACACCGTGTGTTGTCGAAATTCATCTAAGTCTTTGATTTGATTGATTATTTTTTGTGGCACGCATATTGGATAGCTAGCTGGGTGAAGTGCGCACAGGGATCCCAAAGTGGTTTGAACCCTTGGCCCCCGGTGAACGACTTAACGCTGTATTGCACAACCCAACCTAACGAACGGAGAGACTTTATGAAAATCAATTTGATCCCCTGCGCCATCGCTTTGAGCCTGCTGGGCAATATGGGCGCCAGCTTTGCGGCTGGCGGCCCGGCAGTCGGTGCTGGCACCACGATGACGCCACACCCCCCCATCATGATGCCCATGATGCCCGACCAGGCAACGTGCCCAGCTCCCTACACCAAATCGACCGCGGGCTATGACGTCTCCAAGGGCGAATACCAGTGCATCAAGACCGCGGGCACCTGCGCCGACGGTTACGTCAGCCAGCGCAATGACCAGACCGGGCAACTCACTTGCACGCCCGCCGCGCCACCGGCTGCACCCATGGGTTGGATGCCTGGCCAAGGCCAAGCGGCCTTTGTCTTCAACTCGATCCCACAGCCCATGCTGAACTGCCCCAAGGCCACGAAGGACTGGCAGTGGGGCACCACCTACTTCAAGGAAAGCTGGAACCGCATGGGTTGCGTTGCCAACCTCAAGCCAGCGTATTGATCCCTTCGGATCGACAGCACAGGACGAACCATGAAAACACATCCCATGCAAAACATCGGCGTAGTGGATTGCGAAGAGGAAGAGCGCGAGATCAGCCGATTGGAGAAGAGGGCCTTGACACTGCTGTGCGTAGGCTTGGCCACGAGCCTGTTGATGGCCATGACCACACTGAACGCCTTGGCCGCACAGCCGGGCGCTGCGCCGGTGGCCACCCAGGCGCGGCCAGCACCCAGCATGCCCTTCACGGTGGCGCAAGCAGGTCCCGGCACGTTGACAGCGATGAAGGCCCCGGCCAGCATCGAGATGAACACGACATTGACCTTCAATTTTGCCGGCACCGGTTATTGCAAGATTGCACTCAACAGCGGGGATGGCTCCGTTACCGAGGTGAAGGGCGATCTGCCCTTCACGGCTACGCATTTCTACAGCAGTGGGTCCATGACATCGTTTGAAGCCTTCAAAAACTATACGGCCAGTGCCACGCCGTCCGGCAATTGCAAGACCGGCGGTGCAGGCCCGTTCACGGTGGTGGTGCAGGTGGTCAATCCCCATCCCCAAAGTGCAGGTGCTCCACCCAGCGGCAACACGGTGGGCATTGCGGGCTCTGGCAAACTCGACCTGTCCGCCAAACCGCGCTGACACCTGCTCATAGCCAACTGGAGAACTGAACCATGCTGATCAAGCTAACCCGTCTATTCCCTTTGCTGCTGGCGTCTTCCATCGTTGCCGCCAGCGCCGCTGGCGCGGCCGAACCTGTGGCTGGCGCCGAGAAAGACGCCCTGCGCGCCGTGCTCGCCGAGAGCAAGGAGAAGAACCGTGGTGTGACCATCTACACCCACGGCGCGACCATTGCCATGCTGGTCACAGCAATGGACGAGCACTATGTGGTGGGCCGCAGCCAACAGGCCACCCGCATCGTCGTGCGCATAGACCGTATCGACGGTGTAGCGGCCGCACTGTAGAGCAGGCCTGGGGCCTCAGGCGCCGCAGGGTGGTGTGCGGCGCCTTTTCGACTTTTTGGCGTGGTGCGGGCATGCGTTGACCCGCTGGGTCGCAATGGTTCTTTGCGTCCACGCAAATTGGTACCTCAGATGTTCGAAAGGACGCATAAACTGAGGAACCACTTTTGCAGACAACCGACGCACCCCACCATGTCCCACTACAGCAGCACCATCTTTTGGCAACGCGGTGACGCAGCTTTTTCCGACCACCGCTACAGCCGCCGCCATACCTGGAGCTTTGACGGGGGTACGGTGGTGCCCGGCTCGTCGTCGCCCCATGTGGTGCCGCTGCCTTATTCCGACCCCGCAGGCGTAGACCCCGAAGAGGCCTTTGTGGCCTCGCTGTCCAGCTGCCACATGCTGTGGTTTCTGGACATTGCCGCCCGCGCCGCTTGGGTGGTGGACAGCTACCGCGACGAAGCCATCGGCACGCTGGCCCGCAATGCCGAAGGCCAACAGGCCATGACCCAGGTCGTATTGCGCCCGGCCGTCCAGTTTGCGCCCGGCAAAGCGCCCACGGCCGAGGAGTTGCTGGCCCTGCACCACCGCGCCCATGCCGCCTGCTTTATCGCCAACTCGGTGAAGACCGAGGTGCTGTGCGAGCCCATTCTCTGACCCCATAACACCGAGGCCCCAACGACGATGACCTATTTGCCCCCACACTTCGCCGAAACCGACACCACTACGCTGCACGCCCTGGTACGCGCCAACCCGCTGGCCACCTGGGTGGTGCAGCACGAGGGCGAGCTGCTGGTCAACCACATTCCCATGCTGCTGGACGCCGACCGTGGCGAACACGGCACGCTGGTCGGCCATGTGGCCCGCGCCAACCCGGTGTGGCAGGCGCTGGCCGCGGGTGCGCCATCGGTTGCCGTGTTCACCGGTGCGCAAGCCTATGTGTCGCCCAACTGGTACCCCAGCAAACATGCCAACGGCATGGCCGTGCCGACGTGGAACTACGCAACTGTGCACGCCCACGGCGTACCCCAGGCCTTTGAGGATGCCGAACGCGTGCTCGATGTGGTCACCCGGCTGACCCAGACGCACGAGGCCGGCCAGGCGTTGCCCTGGCAGGTGTCCGACGCGCCGGCCGACTTCATCACCAAGCTGCTGCGCGTCATCGTAGGCATCGAGATACCGGTGCAGCGTTGGGTCGGCAAGTGGAAGGTCAGCCAGAACCGCCCGGCAGCCGACCAGCAGGGCGTGGCCGCCGGCCTGGCAGGCCAGAGCGGCGAAGCGGCCGCGCAGATGGCCGCACTGGTACAACAAAGGATCAAGGCATGACAGCGCAAATTTCAACGCAACAGGCGGCCATCACCGTCAACACGCTGAAGCCCTCGGACTACGCCGCCTGGCAGCGCCTGGCCGAGGGTTACAACCGCTTTTACGAACGGGAGTTCCCCGCAGCCACCTACGAGCGCACCTGGGCACGCTTGATGAGTGGTGATGGCATCCACGGCTTTGCCGCGCGGGTCGATGGGCGGTTGCTGGGCATCACGCACTACCTCTTCCAGCCCAGCGTCTGGACGGCCGATGTCTGCTACCTGCAAGACCTGTTTGTCGACGAGGCAGCGCGTGGCCATGGCCTGGCCCAGGCGCTGATCGAGCAGGTGGCCCAGGTGGCCAAGGCCTGTGGCGCCCCCAAGCTGTACTGGCTGACCCACACCACCAATGCACGTGCCCGGGGCCTGTACGACCGGGTCGCCAAACACCATGGATTTATCCGCTACGACTATGCCCTGGGCTGAAGTGCCCTAAGAAAATAGTGCCTCTAGCCCTCGTGTAATCTACCATGTTTGCTATCAATATAGTAGTAACGCTGCCTATATACTGCCCCAACCGAGTGTCCGGTGACCCTCTTGGCAGGAGCGTGCAATGGCGGCAGTATCGTGGTGGTCCAACAAAAGTGCGCTGGTTACCGGTGCGGCCTCGGGCATAGGCTTGGCCTTGGCCAAGGGCCTGCAGGCGCGCGGCGCCAAGGCACTGGCCCAAGAGCGCCGCAGCTGAGTTCTCCGTCGATACTTGCGCGCATGCGCTTGAAACTGCTGTTGCTATTCCCCCTGCTGGCCCTTGCGGCGCCGGCCTATGCCATTCCCTCGCCTGATCTGGTCATCAATGCCCTGGCATCAGCCGCCCAGATTGCGGGTTTGCTGACCGCAGCGTCGGGTGCGGCCTGGTTGCGGTGGCAGCGCCAGGGGGGTGCTGCCCAGGCGCACGCCGGCCGCTGGCAACTGGTATTTGGGGTGGTGGCGGTGCTGGCCATACTGCTCAATGTTTGGCAGTACGCCCGCCATGTAGGAGCCGACAGCCGGCGGCTGGAGACGAATCTGTGGCGCAAGCCCGCCGATTGGGACCGCCCCATCGCCGCGCCCCTGGTGGCCGGTTCCGAGTTGGCGGCCCGCATGGCCCGTGCCGAGCCCTTGCACATTGTCGACGTGCGGGAGCCCGAGGAATTCGAAGTCACCCACATACCCGGCGCCGTCAATATGCGCTATGCCGATCTGCTGCTGGGCGCGCGCAATCCACCGAGCGATGGAGTGCCCGTGGTCTTTGTGTGTGACTCCGGCAAGCGCAGCGGCGAGGTCTGTGAGCAGCGCGCACGCAGGGGCCTGCCCTGCCAGGTGCTGGAGGGCGGCTACCCGCAGTGGGTGCGTGAGGACCGCCCCCTTTCCACACCCAGCTACGGCGCCTGGCGGCCACGCTTCACGCCGCTGCCGCGCTATGCCCGCGACACGGTCTACCTGGACACCCCTGAAGTGGGTGAGCTGGTCCACCAAGACCAGGCGCGGTTTGTCGATGTGCGCAGCCCAGACGAATTCGCGCGCGGCCACCTGCCCGATGCAATCAACCTACCGATGCGCGGCATGGCCTCCGACCCGCTGGCCGAGGCGCTGGCCCACCTGCCACCCGAGCCGCTGGTAGCCGCCTGCTACGACAACCGCAGCTGCTTCCATGCCCGCGTGCTGGGCCTGAAGCTGACGCGATTGGGCCGGGATTTCCGCGGCCGCTACACCGTGCCGCAGGAGTACCCGGTGCCCCCGCAGATTGCCGCTGGTGGCACCTGGCCACGCGTGCAGCGCGTGCTGTCCACCGCCATCGACAAGGCGGTGGAGCCGCTGGCGCGCGGCCTGGCCTGGGGTGGCGCACACCTGGGCGGCCTGGTGCCCACCATGCTGGTGTTGCTGCTGCTGACACGCTTGCCACTGGCGCCCTTGGCGGCCAAGGCACAGCGCGACCGGCTGGCGCTGCAGGCGATCGCCGACCAGACCGCGCGGCTGCGCAGCCACTATGCGGACGATGCCTTTCGCCTGCAGCGTGCCGTCTTGCAATTGCGCCGCCAGCATGGGCTTACGCCGTGGCGCAACCTGGCGGTCAGCCTGCTGCAAATGGGCGTGTTTCTGATCTGCTTTGCAGCCGTGCGCGCGGCCGCGCAGTGGAGCGACGAATCCTTCTTGTGGCTGGAGCTGCTGCGCGAGCCCGACCCCTTGCAGGTCTTGGCCCTGGCCATCGCCGCCATGGCCAGCGCATTGACGCTGCGCCTGCTGGTGGGCAGCACGATGCGGCCAGCACTGAAGGGCGCGCTGGCAGGGGTGGCCGGCTTGTTGATGCTGTGGCTGAGTTGGGGCCTGTCTGCCGCCATCAGCCTGTACCTGCTGGCCTCCATGGCCCTGCTGTGGCTGCAGCAGCGGCCCTGGCACGAGCGCGCGGCCCAACTGCGGGTGTGGTGGACGGCGCGTGCGCTGCGGACGCGCGACCGGTCCTGTGTGGCGCGCGCCCTGGAGCATTGCACCGAGGCCACGGCGGTGGGCAACAAGGCCCTGCGCCAGGGCCAGATGCGCCTGGCCGGTCTGCCGGTGCCGCCGGGTTGGGCCTGGCCCGCTCATGACAGCGAACCCACCGATGCGCAGGTCGCGGCCGAGTTGGACGCGCTGGGGCTGGATAGTCAGGCCCGTTACGCGGTGCGCAGCTCCGGCATTGCAGAAGACTCGGCGACGCAGAGCATGGCGGGTATCTTCCGCAGCGAATTGCAGGTGTCGCTGTCCGACGTGCCCGCCGCGATGCAGCGCGTGCGGGCTTCTTACCGGGCCGCGGCGGGGGCGAATGGTGCCCACCAGGGCGGCGTCATCGTGCAGACCATGGTGCAGGCCGAGTACGCTGGCGTGCTGTTCACCTGCGACCCCGGCAACGCTGGCGCCATGCTGATCGAATGGGTGGCCGGTCTGGGTGAGGCACTGGCCAGCGGCCGCGCCACGCCCGGCGCGCTACGCGTGGGGCGGGTCTCGGGCCTGCCGCTGGATACGGCTATGCCGTGCCCCGTGGACATGGCGCCCCTGGTCGCCTTGGCACAGACCATAGAGCGCTTGTTTGGCCGCCCGCAGGACATCGAGTGGGCCTATGCCCAAGGCCGCTTCTGGATTCTGCAGGCGCGCGACATCGTGTCTGCGCCGCTGCCCGAGCCCGGAGCGGCGTGGGATGCCCATGGGGTGATCGAGGCGGAGCGTGCCCGCCTGCTGCAACTGCTGGCCGGCGACCATGGCCTGGGCCCCGACGCACCGGCATTGCTGCAGACCGATATGACGGCCGACCTGCCCCGGCCCACGCCCCTGAGCCTGTCGCTGGTGCAGCGCCTGCGGGGCGACGGCGGATCCATCGACCGCGCGTTTGAGCGCCTGGGTCTGCGTTGGGAGCCTGGCCAACACAGCGGGCCGCACGCACCGGCGGCCGTGCAAAGCGCCTTTGGCCAGACCTATGTGCTGCAAGCCCAGGCCCAGGTTCCGCCCATGGGCATGCTGGCGTCGTTCTACTTGTCGCGCAGCGCGGCAGCCATCGAAGCCCGTTTTTGTGAGGACTTTCTGCCTGGCCACCAGGAGGCCATGCGCTGGCGCGAAGTCATGGACTTGCAGGCCCTGTCCGATGCCGAGTTGATGGCTACGCTGCAAACCTGGGTGCGCCAGTTTGTCGAGGTCCACTATGTGGAGGCCGACGTCATCAATATTGCGGCCGAGTTCTATGTCCAGGCCAGCGCCAAGGCGCTGGCGGCACAGGGGCTGTCGCTGGCGCTATTGGCATCCGATGCCAGCGGACACGCCACGCATGCTGCTGCGCCCACTCTGGCCACACACGGCCACCGGGCTGTGCACGATTGGGAGCTGAGCGAGCCGCGCTATGGCGAAGACCCGGCGTTGTTGCAGCAGCACTTCGGCACGGCGCCCATCGTGGCTCCGGCCGCAACGCTGTCCGCAGCGCCGTCGCCCGGCACCGGCCGCAAGCTGTTGGACTCCAGCGTGCAGCGGGCCCAGCGTTTCGCCCGGCTCAAGGAAGAGGCCAAGCACGCCCTGCTGCGTGAATGGGCCCAGCTGAGGCGCCTGCTGCTGGTGCTGGACCAGCGCCTGGCTGGCGATGGCCTGGTGTTCTACCTGGAGTGGTCGGAACTGCCCGCCATGCTGGGGCCGGCCGCGGACGGACTACGCCAGCGCGCCCGGCACCGCCGCGCCCAGGTACAGGCCTTTGCCCATGTGGTGGTGGGCTCCAGCCTGTCGGTGCGCGAGCTGGAGCGCCGCACGGACTGGACCACAGCCTTTGTGCCGCAGGCTGCGGCTGGCGCGGCAACGCCCGACACGCTTCAAGGGTTGCGCGTGTCCGGCCGGAGCACCGTCACCGCCCCGGTGCGGGTGCTGCGCCATGCCGATGACCTGGTGCATCTGCGCGCCGGTGAGATTGCCGTCGTTGCTCTGGCCGACCCGGTGTGGCTGGGCGCCTTTGACCGCGCGGCAGGTCTGGTGACCGAGGTTGGCGGTTGGCTGGCCCATCTGGCTATCCTGGCGCGGGAGAAAGACCTGCCCGCCACGTTCGGCGTGGCACGGGCCACGCAGCTGCTGCGCACGGGCGATGTCGTGACCTTGGGTGTGGATGGCAGCCTGCGGCTGCAACAGCCCGGTTGAACCGGTTGATGTTTGCAATTTTGACGAACACCAGATGACCAACACCACTTTTTCCAATTGGCGTTCCGTTCGGATGTGGGAGCTGCGCGTGGTGCGCGATCTGCGCCAGCGGCGCATGCTGTGGTTGCACGGCCTGTGGATAGGGGCGATCACCCTCGGTGTGACCTGGGGGGTGTCGGCGCTGCAGGTGCAGTTGGGCCTGTCGTCGTCGATGGCGCTGCGCTACCTGGTTTCGCTGGGCGCGGGCTACCTTGTGTATCTGCTGGTATTGCGCATGTGGGCGGCGGCTTTGCTGGGGCGCGGCCATGGCGATATGCCGGATTTGTCGGGCGGCTGGCCGGGCTCGGGCTCGTCGGGTGATGGGGCAGGCCTGCCCCCGCTGCATAGCGGCGGCGGTGGCGACTTTGGTGGTGGCGGCGCTTCGGCGGACTTTTCCGTGGACCTGCCGGATGGCGGTGGCGTAGCCGATCTGGCGGGCGGTGCCATAGAGGTGGCCGCGGCCAGCGACGAAGCGGCCATCGTCGTGGTGCCGGTCGTGGCCGTCTTCCTGATGGCTTGTGCGCTTATTTTTGGCGCAGGGGCCCTGGCGCTGCTGTACTTTGGCTGGGAGGTGTTGCTGGCAGTGGCGGTGGAGCTTGCCTTCTCCTACGCGGCTGCCCGTGCCACCGTGCGGGTGGAGCGTGCGGGCTGGATGTCAACCGCAGTGCGCCTGACCTGGAAGCCATTGGCCGGTGCCCTGGTTTGTGCGGTCACGTTGGGGGCCACGCTGGACCATTTTGTGCCTTCGGCCCATACGCTGCCCCAGGCGCTCAAGCTGCTGCGTGCGCAGTGGGGTGCAGGCACCGCCAAGCCCTGAGCTTGGGCGGTGGCCTTATTCCAGGCGGTCTTCGGCGCGGCGTTTGCGCGCGCGCTGCACCAGCAGCGTGATCAACAGGGCGGCAGCGGCCGAGCCGGTCAGCACTGGAGAGGCGGCCAGCATATCGGCCAGTCCATCGACGGCGTGGAGGCTGACCTGCTGCACATAGTTCACCAGGGTGATGACATCACCGGGTTGGACCGTTTGCGCATCTTCGACGCGTACCTGCAGGTCGGACCAGGCGCTGCGAAGCCGGATATTGGCAAAGATGCCGTTGGCCACCGCTACCACGGACAGAACGCCCAGGGGTTTGAGCAGGTGTTCCAGCAGACGCCGGCGTTCGGCGGGGGGCGCTATGGCATATACCTGGCCTACCAGGTTGGCAATCGTGGCCTCTGTGGCGGTGCCGTCCAGGGTGGCCGTGGTGCTTGCCGCAGGCAGGTGGGGATGTTGGCGGGCTTGCATGTCTTTTTCTTCCTCCGAAAAGCCGGTGCGCGCACGTGGTGCGGGCATGGTGGCTGCGCCGTGTGGCAATGCCCAATCCATGGTGGGGGCAAACAGGCAGATATCAAGGGTAAACCAGGGTGGCTGGATTACAGTGTCAAAACCATGTTGAAATGCAATTTCTTGTAAACACGCGCAGTACCAGCCCAGCCAGCGTGCACAGTACGACCATGGCCAGGGATCTCGGGTGCTCCAGCATCTGCGGACAACGGTAAGAGCCAGGGAGGAAATTCTGTGGTGAGTGGCGGTTCCCGATTCGAGCGCAAGGTATTGTTGGCCTATGGGGCGGCGGCGCTGGTCGTGGCGGCACTGGCCAGTGCAACCTGGATGCTGGCGGGCAATGCCGACGAGGCCACACGCATGGTGGCCCATACCCATGAAGTGTTGGGCCGCGTGGGCGAGGTCCGCGCGGAGACGCTGCAGATCGAATTCAGCACCCAGGGTTTCCGTATCACGGGTGACCCCGCACGCCTGGTGGAGCGCGACAACGCGGTGGCTCGGCGCGAGGCCCTGCTTTTCCAGATTCGCAGCCTGACGTCGGACAACCCCCAGCAGCAAGCCCAATGGGAGCGGGTGCGCGCCGTCGTCGACGAGCGGCTGGCCATATCCCGCCAGGTCGAGGTCCTGCGCAAGACCCAGGGGCAGGAGGCCGCCTCTGCTTTTGCCGCCAAGGCGCCCCTGCAGGCCACCCGGGACCTGACCAACCGCTTGCTTGCCGAGATGGACCAGGAAGAGCGGCGCCTGCTCGAGCTGCGCATCGCCGAGCAGGCCCGTACGCGCTTTACCGTGCTGTGCATCGGCTCGGCGGTTTCGCTGCTGTTGTTTGGGGTGCTGCTCGTCAGCTACGCGCTGATCCGCCGTCAGGTGCGCATGGCCGAGGCCAGTCGCCAAGCCCTGGTGGAGAGCGAAGAGAGCCTGGCCACAACGTTGTACTCCATTGGCGATGCCGTGCTGGCTACCGACACGCAGGGCCGCATCACGCGCATGAATCCGGTGGCTGAGCGACTGACGGGTTGGACCCAGGCGCAGGCCGAGGGTCAATCGGTGGAAAAGGTTTTCGACATCGTCAATGAGTACACCCGCGAGCCGGCCGAGGTGCCGGTGTCCAAGGCCTTGGAAACCGGCGAGGTGCAGGATCTGGCCAACCACACCATGCTGATCGCGCGCGATGGCAGTGAACTCCCCATCTCCGACAGCGCCGCGCCCATACGCGACGCCAGCGGTGAGGTGCGCGGTGTGGTGCTGGTATTTCGCGACGTATCGGTCGCCCACCAGTTGCAGCAGTTGGCCCGCGACCAGAATCGCCTGCTGGAGCAGCGCGTGCAGGAGCGCACCGCGCGGATGGTGGAAAACGCTGAGCACCTGCGCAGTGTCATCAACAGTGTGCCGGCCTTGATCGCCTATGTGGATACCACACGGCACTATGTGTACGTCAATACCCAGTACAGCGAGCGCTTCGCGCCCGAGCTGGACGACATACGCGGCCGCAGCGTGCGGGAGATTCTGGGTGAGGAGCGCTATGCGATAGCGGAGCCTTTGATTACGCGCGCATTGGCCGGCCAGGCGCAAAGTTACGACTGGGAACCTTTTCCCGGCGTGTGGCAGGCCATCAACTACCTGCCCAAGTTCGATGCCAACGAACGTGTGGTGGGCTACTACGTCATGGGCTCCGACATCACCGAGCGCAAGGCCACAGAGCAGCGCGTGCAGGCGCTCAATGGCACGTTGGAGCGCCATGTGCGCGACCTGGAGCGCACCAGCCGCATTCTGCGCACCCTCAGCGCTGGCAACCGCACCATGCTGCGCGCCACCGATGAAATGGAGCTGCTGGAGAGCATGTGCCGCACCATTGTCGAGACCGGTGGCTATGCCGTGGCCGTCGTCTGGTACCGCAGCAAGGATGCCAACAAATCCGTACGTCCCATGGCGGGAGTGGGGCCGGCGGACGGTCTGGCGGCCCTGTACCAGCTGAAAGCCAGTTGGGCAGAAGGGGTGGGCGGCCAGGGCATGCTGGCCAGTGCCATCCGCACAGGGCAAACCCATGTGGCGCGTGACATGCTGAACGACCCGCACTACGCGGACCGGCGGCAGTTTCTGGTAGGCATTGCCTCGGGCATCGCGTGCCCGCTGCGCCTGGGCGACGAAACCATTGGCGCCCTGACCATCTACGCGCAGGACCCCCATGCGCTGGGCGCGGACGAAGAGTCCCTGCTGGCCGAGATGGCAGATGATCTGGCTTTCGGTATCGCGACACTGCGGGCACGGCAGCAGCGGCAGGAATTCCAGGCGGCCATGCACCGCCTGACCCACTACGACCTGCTGACCGGTTTGCCCAACGAAACGCAGTTCACAGAGTTCCTGACTGCGGCCATTGCGTCCGGCAAACCCTTCTCGGTGTTGCAGACCAATGTGGGTCGGCTCAACGAGATCAATGACATCATGGGCTTCAGCCATGGCGACCAGTTGCTGCGTGAGTTCGGCAACCGCCTCTGTATTGCAGCCCCCACGCCTGCCGTGGTGGCTCGCCTGCGCGGTGACGAGTTTGCGATCCTGCTGCCCGACAGCCGCGTCGACGGCGCGCTGGACCTGGCCAAGCGCGTGGAAGGTATGCTGGCCCAGCCTTTTCCGCTGGCTGACATTGCGATGGATGTGTCGGCGACCATTGGCATGGCCCTATATCCGGACCACGGCGAGACGCCGCACGACCTGTTCCGCCACATGGACAGCGCGCTGAACCTGGCCAAGAAGAAGGGGCTGAGCCACTATGTCTACGACCCGGGGCGCAGTCGGGGCCAGACCCACCGCCTCAATGCCGTCGGCGAGTTGCGCCGCGCCATCGACGGGGGCCAATTGCAGCTGTACTTGCAGCCCAAAGTGGAAATGCGCAGTGGCGCCGTGTGTGGCGTGGAAGGCCTGGTGCGCTGGAAGCATCCGGAGCGCGGCCTGATCCCGCCGGTGGAATTCATCGGCCTGGCCGAGCACACCGGCCTGATACGGCCACTGACCGAATGGGTGATCGAAACCGCTCTGCGGCTGAACCAGGCCTGGGAACTCCAGGCCTGTGCATTGCCCATCGCCGTGAACTTGTCTGCGCGCAACCTGCGCGACGAGAAGCTGGTCGACAAGATCCGCACGCTCAAGTCCACCTGGGGCACGGCCGCAGGTCTGCTGGAACTGGAGCTGACCGAAAGCACGGTGATGGACGATGCCGAATATGCACTCAACGTGCTGCACCGCCTGCGCGAAGAAGGCATTCCACTGTCCATCGACGATTTCGGCACCGGCTATTCATCGCTGACCTATCTGCAAAAGCTGCCGGTGGACTACATCAAGATCGACCAGTCCTTTGTGCGGGACATGACGGTCAACAAATCATCGCTGGCCATCGTGCGCTCCACGATCGACCTGGTGCACGACCTGGGCCGCAAGGCCGTGGCCGAAGGCGTGGAAACCCAGGACCATTGGGACCAGCTTGCTGCCCTGGGATGTGACCTGGCCCAGGGCTACTGGATCGCCAGGCCCATGCCGGCCGAGCAATTGCCCGATTGGCTAGCACAGTACAAACCGCCCAGCACTATGGAGCAGACTGGCTAGTAGCCCCCTGGCAGCGCCCACGCTGCCTGCCAGCCAGCCAGCAGCGAGCAGCCCGCTCTCGCCCCATACGCCACTCGGCGTATTTCGCCTTGGTGCGTCCTTCCCTACAGTCAAACCATCGTTGCGCATGGGCGTTGTTGGAGCCTGCAAGCCAGGCGCGGCGAAGTCGGTTTTCTCCCCTTATTCACTTCGGAAGGTTACCCATGCAATACCAAGCCAATCCCAGGCGCTTTGCGCTCAAGGCGCTGACCGCTGCCGTCGCGCTGTCCACACTGACGGCCTTGCCCGCCTATGCGGCCGACACCATCAAGGTCGGCATCTTGCACAGCTTGTCCGGCACCATGGCCATCTCGGAAACCGTGTTGAAAGACACCGTGCTGATGGCCATTGACGAGATCAACGCCAAGGGTGGCGTGCTGGGCAAGAAGCTGGAACCCGTGGTGGTGGACCCCGCGTCCAACTGGCCGTTGTTTGCCGAAAAGACCAAGCAGTTGTTGGGCCAGGACAAGGTTGCCGTCATCTTCGGCTGCTGGACCTCGGTGTCGCGCAAATCGGTGCTGCCGGTGGTGGAAGAAATGAACGGCCTGCTGTTCTACCCCGTGCAGTACGAAGGTGAAGAACTGTCCAAGAACGTGTTCTATACCGGTGCCGCGCCCAACCAGCAGGCCATTCCCGCTGTGGACTACTTGATGAGCAAAGAGGGCGGCGGCGCCAAGCGCTGGGTGCTGCTGGGGACCGACTATGTGTACCCCCGCACCACGAACAAGATCCTGCGCGCCTACCTGAAGAGCAAGGGCGTGAAAGAGAGCGACATTGACGAAAAATACACTCCGTTCGGCCACTCCGATTACCAGACCATCGTGGCCGACGTGAAGAAGTTCGCCGCCGGCGGCAAGACCGCCGTGGTATCCACGATCAATGGCGATTCCAACGTGCCGTTCTACAAGGAACTGGGCAATGCCGGCCTCAAGGCCAAGGACGTGCCTGTGGTGGCCTTCTCGGTGGGTGAAGAAGAGCTGCGCGGTGTGGACACCAAGCCTCTGGTGGGCCACCTGGCGGCATGGAACTACTTCATGTCGATCAAGAACCCCGACAACACGGCCTTCATCAAGAAGTGGTCCGACTACGCCAAGGCCAAGAAGCTGCCCGGCTCCGACAAGCCGCTGACGAATGACCCGATGGAAGCAACCTACATCGGCATCAACATGTGGAAACAGGCGGTTGAAAAAGCCAAGTCCACCGATACCGACAAGGTCATCGCCGCCATGGCCGGTCAGACCTTCAAAGCGCCCAGCGGGATCATGAGCAAGATGGATGAGAAGAACCACCATTTGCACAAGTCGGTGTTCATTGGCGAAGTCAAGGCCGACGGCCAGTTCAACGTGGTGTGGAAGACACCGGGCCCTGTGAAAGCCAAGCCATGGTCTCCGTTCATTGAAGGCAACGACAAGAAGCCGGATGAGCCCGTCACCAAGTAAGCCAGACAGGGACAGCAAGGTCTAAACAGGCAGGGGCCTGGCCGCCATTGCATTCGGGGCAATGGCGGCTTTCTTCAATTTGATGGGGATCGTGGCGCATGCCAACACATTTACACCAGTTGCTGTGCACAGCCGTTCTGTGCCTGGCAGCCAGCGCGCACGCACTCACGCCGCAGCAGGCGCAGGCCTTGGCGGTGGGCGAGGGTGAAGACCGCATTGCGGCCTTGCGCGCCGCTGTGGACGGTGCTGACGAAAAGACCCAGGTCTTCATACAAGCCTTGTCGGACGATGCGGTCAAGCTTGTGGCGGGCAAGCCCGTCATCGTGAAGGACGACAAGGCCGTCGACCCCGTGAGCGGCGCTCAAAGCGCTTTGCCAGACACAGCGGAAGATGTCATGAACAACAACCGCATGCGCGGCGAACTGGACACGGCGCTGGCCGCTTTCAAGTTGCTGTCGGGCGACGTGGCCACACGCCGCGAAGCGGTCAAGACCTTGCAGGGCGACGTGGATGAAAGCAAGCTGTCGCTGATTGACAAGGCCTTTGCGCAGGAGTCTGTTGCCGATATCAAGGAACAGTTGGGTTTGTTGCGTGCTGCCGCCCTGCTGGGCAGCGAAGACAAGGCCAAGCGCCTGGAGGCAGCCCGGTTGCTCGCTGATAGCGCGCAGGCTGCTACCAAGACCCTGCTGATAGAACGCGCGCAAGCCGAGACGGATGCCCAGGTCAAAAGCGCGTTGCAGCTGAGCCTGGGCAAGGTGGAGTCCCGCCTGGCCTGGGGCGACCGGCTGGGCGCCATTTTTAGCGGCGTCAGCCTGGGCTCTATCCTGCTGCTAGTGGCGCTGGGCCTGGCCATCACCTACGGTCTGATGGGTGTCATCAACATGGCTCACGGCGAGTTGATGATGATTGGCGCCTATGCCACCTACGTGGTGCAGGGCGTGTTCCAGAAATATTTTCCCGGCGCATTTGACTTGTATCTGCTGGCCTCGGTGCCAGTGGCCTTCATGGCGTCCGCGCTGGTGGGGGCTGCGCTGGAGCGCAGCGTGATCCGCTTCTTGTATGGCCGCCCCCTGGAGACCTTGCTGGCCACCTGGGGTATCAGTCTGATGTTGATGCAGCTAGTGCGCAGCATCTTTGGCGCGCAAAACGTGGGTGTGGAAAATCCGAGCTGGATGAGCGGTGGTGTGCAGGTGCTGGGAAATTTGTCTCTGCCCTACAACCGCCTGGTCATCGTCGGCTTCGCACTGGCGGTGCTGGGTGGTGTGGCCTTTCTGATCAGCAAGACGCGGCTGGGCCTGTTTGTGCGCGGCGTCACGCAGAACCGGCCCATTGCCAGTTGCATGGGCGTCAACACCGCCCGCATCGACACCTATGCGTTTGCGCTGGGTTCCGGTATTGCAGGCTTGGCGGGTTGTGCGCTGAGCCAGGTGGGTAATGTGGGGCCGGACCTGGGCCAGGGCTATATCGTGGATTCCTTCATGGTGGTGGTGCTGGGTGGTGTGGGCCAATTGGCCGGCACGGTCTACGCCGCACTGGGGCTGGGCATCTTGAATAAGTTCTTGGAGGGCTGGACCGGTGCGGTGTTGGCCAAGATTGCTGTGCTGGTTTTCATCATCATCTTCATCCAGAAGCGCCCACAGGGCATCTTCGCGATGAAAGGGCGGAGTGCCGAAGCATGAGCACCACGCTGACACTTCCCTCCCAGGCACCGCTGCTGACCCGCACCGGCTGGGGTGCCTGGCTGGTAGCCCTCATCGTGCTGTGCGCGCTGGTGCCCGTGCTGAACCTGGCTGTGCCTGCGAGCAGCATCTTCCACCTCAGCGACTTTGCCGTGGCGCTAGTGGCCAAAATCATGTGCTACGCGATCTGCGCCTTGGCCATGGATTTGATCTGGGGTTACACCGGCATTTTGAGCCTGGGCCATGGTCTGTTCTTCGCGTTGGGCGGCTATGCCATGGGCATGTATTTGATGCGCCAGATCGGCACCGACGGCAACTACAAAAGCAATCTGCCGGACTTCATGGTGTTCCTGGACTGGAAGGCTCTGCCCTGGCACTGGACCTTCAGCGACAGCTTTGTCGCCACGCTGTTCCTGGTGGTGGCCGTGCCGGGCATTGTGGCCTTTGTGTTTGGATATTTTGCGTTCCGCTCGCGCATCAAGGGCGTGTACTTTTCCATCATCACGCAGGCCATGACATTCGCCGCGATGTTGCTGTTCTTTCGCAACGAGACCGGCTTTGGCGGCAACAACGGATTCACCGACTTCAAACGCATCTTGAGTATTCCGATTGCCACACCCAGCATGCGCATGACGCTGTTTGTGATGACATCTGTGACGCTGTTGCTGTTCTTTCTGCTGGGCCGCTGGTTCGTCAATTCCAAGTTTGGCCGCGTGCTGCAGGCGGTGCGCGATGCCGAGACGCGTGTCATGTTCAGCGGCTACAACCCCATTGGCTACAAGCTCACCATTTGGACGGTATCGGCCATGATGTGCGGCGTGGCGGGGGCCTTGTATGTGCCGCAGGTGGGCATCATCAACCCCAGTGAAATGAGTCCCGCCAATTCGATCGAGATTGCGATATGGGCGGCGGTGGGCGGGCGCGCCACGCTGA
Source organism: Rhodoferax sp. GW821-FHT07G04 (assembly GCF_059418585.1). Lineage (NCBI taxonomy): Bacteria > Pseudomonadati > Pseudomonadota > Betaproteobacteria > Burkholderiales > Comamonadaceae > Rhodoferax > Rhodoferax sp. GW821-FHT07G04. The sequence goes on along the minus strand of NZ_JBWKQD010000002.1, from coordinate 380,899 downwards.
TCGGCCCCATCGTCGGCGCCTTTATCGTGAATGGCGCCAAGAGCTGGTTGACGGTGGCCTACCCGGAGTTCTGGTTGTACTTTTTGGGTGCGCTGTTCATAGGCGTCACGCTATACCTGCCCGATGGCGTTGTGGGACTGGTTAAGAAGTTGAAAGGGGGTAGAGGATGACTCCCGATCTATTGGAACAAGGTGCCAAGCGCGTAGAGGCCCATAGGGCGGCGCTGGCCGCACGCAAGGGACAAACTGAATCAGGTGGGCGCAAGGCTGGCTTCTCACGCGTGGTGACCCAGGGAGAGGTGGACATTGCCCATGGCCGCATTTTGTATCTGGAGGATGTCCACGTCAGCTTCGACGGCTTCAAGGCCATCAACGGTTTGTCGCTGGATATCGCTCCCGGCGAGTTGCGCTGCATCATTGGCCCCAATGGTGCGGGCAAGACCACGATGATGGACATCATCACCGGCAAGACGCGGCCGGACAGTGGCACGGTGTTCTTTGGCAGCACGATAGATCTGCTGCGCTACACCGAGCCCGAGATTGCGCAACTGGGCATTGGGCGCAAGTTCCAGAAGCCTACGGTGTTTGAGCAATTGACGGTGTTCGAAAACCTGGAGTTGGCGCTGCACACCAACAAGGGCGTCAAGTCATCCATGTTCTTCCGGCTGGATTCAGCCCAGGGTGACCGCTTGGCCGAGGTGTTGCACACCATCCATTTGGCGGATAGCGTGGGGCGGCAGGCCGGCAATCTGAGTCATGGGCAGAAGCAGTGGTTGGAGATTGGCATGTTGCTGATGCAGGACCCCAAGTTGCTGTTGTTGGATGAACCGGTGGCAGGCATGACGGATGAGGAGACCGAGCGCACCGCCGAACTGTTTCTGTCCCTGAAGGGCAAGCATTCGTTGATGGTGGTGGAGCATGACATGGGCTTCATCCGGACCATCAGCGACATCGTGACGGTGCTGTGTGATGGGTCGGTGTTGGCGCAAGGGACGCTGGACCAGGTTCAAAGTGATGAGCGGGTGATCGAAGTCTATTTAGGCCGTTGAAAATGTTAGTTGCCAAAAACATCAACCAATACTACGGCGGCTCCCACATCCTGCGCGATGTCAGCCTGGAAGCCCAACTCGGCAAAGTCACCGTCATCCTGGGCCGCAACGGCGTGGGCAAAACCACGCTGCTTAAATCGCTGATGGGCTTGGTCCCCATCAAGACTGGCTCCATCGAACTGGACGGCAAGTCCATCCACAAGGCCACACCCTACGAGCGCGCCCGCACCGGCATCGGTTTCGTGCCCCAAGGCCGCGAAATCTTTGGCCGCCTGACGGTAGAGGAAAACCTGCGCATGGGCCTGGCCTACAAAAGTGCTAGCACGCCCATACCGCCCGAGCTGTACGAACTGTTCCCTGTGCTGAAGCAGATGCTGGGCCGCCGCGGGGGTGATCTGTCGGGTGGGCAGCAGCAGCAACTGGCGATTGCCCGCGCGTTAGCCGCCAAGCCGCGCGTGTTGATCCTGGATGAACCTACCGAAGGCATTCAGCCCAGCATCATCAAGGACATCGGCCGCGTGATCCGCATGCTGGCAGACCGCGGCGATATGGCTATCTTGCTGGTGGAGCAGTACTACGACTTTGCGCAGGAACTGGCGGATCAGTATGTCGTGATGGAGCGCGGCGCAGTCGTGGCCAGTGGCTTGGGCAAGGACATGGAAGCCAACGGCGTGCGCAAGCTGGTGGCGATCTAAGCGACCTGATTGGGTGGAACCGTCAACCGATCAGCACCTTTGTTGGGGCCCGCAGCACCCGTTCGCAGCACCAGCCCGCCGGCCTGTCGCTTCTGCTCACCCAGCGAGGCCTTGACGTTCTGCAGCCCGTACTTGGCCCGCAGCTCCTGCAGGTCAACCGACAACTCTGCGGCGTTGGGTATCTTGCCCGTGTGTTTGAGCAGCAATTGGTGGGCGTTGTCGATCAGGCGCGCGTTCAGCGTATCGCGGCCATGCAGGATCAAGTTCTTGACGGCGGCGGTCGGGTTGCCGGACATGCTCAAGGACATCGCCGTTTCTGCCATTTCCAGCACCTTGGTCTGGCAGGCCCGCATGCGTTCGGCGAACGGCGGGTGGGCCAGGGCGCAGGCGGCCAGCAACTCGGTCTGCGAACGGTTGCTGCAAAACCGCAGGCCTATGGTGTCGACCATGGACTCCACCTCGTCCAGCTGTATGGCCTTGCTGGCCAATTGCGAGATCAGGGCCAGCACATTGCTGGCCGATTCAAAGTCAAACTCGCTGTTGCTGAGGGTCTTGGCCAAGCCGCGCACGGCTTCTACCGACTGGGCGAACTGGTGCTGTTGGATCAGGTTCAGCGCCACCACGATCTCGGACAGGCGCTTCACCCGGGGGCTGTCGGGCATGCGTTCCAGCAGGCGGTTGAAGTCGTCGTGGCAGCGCTGCAGGCCCTTGCGGTCGCCGTTTTCCAGACGGGTGAACGCCAGCAGCACCAGGCTCTGGCAATCGAACATCTTCGATTCCAGACCCATGCGGGCCGTGCGGTCCAATAACTTCTCGGCCTCCACATGGTCGCCGGCGTAATAGGTCATCATCGCCAGGTTTTGCAGGCGGCTGATGGAGGCGGGTGTCAGCGTGGAAGCCATCTTGTAGGTCTCCAAGGCCTTGTCGAACTTGCCCAGCTCGAACTGGGCGCGGCCCATGACGTCGTAGGCATCACCGTAATTGGGGTCGGCGCTGATCAGGTTCTCCAGTGTGCTGGTGGCCTGGGTGATCTGGCCTGCGTCCAATTGCGCGCGTGCCACGCCTAGCTTGGCCCAGGGCAGGGTCTTGGCGGCCACCACGGCCTGGTAGAGCTTTTGCGCATCGCCGGGGCGGCCCACGCGCAACAAGAGCTCGGCGCCTACGCGGGCGGCGTACAGCCAGAACTTGCCCTTGGTCTCAAAGCGCTCCATGCACAGGCGTGCGGCCTCTTCAAAATCTTCCTTCTCGATCGCGGTAAAAATGCCTTGCAGCGACACCTTGCGTACGCGGGCCTGGCGCAGCCGCTCGCCCAGGTGGGTGGCCTTGTGGGGCTTGAGCAGGTAGCCGTCCAGCGCCGATTCGGCCGCCTCGGCCACCTTGGCGTAGGTGGCCTCGCCGGTGATCATGATGAAAATGGTCGAGAAGGGCAGCAACTGGTTGCGCCGCAGGTCGTCCAGCAGGTCTTGGCCAGAACTGGATTCATTGGCGAAATGCAATTCGCACAGCACAAAATCGAAGGCGCGGAATTCAAGCTGGCGGCGTGCATCCACAGCACGTGCCGCTTGGACGATGGTGCCCACGCCAAAGTCGCGCAACTGCGAAACCAGAATGGAGCGGGACGTTGGATTCCCGTCCACCACGAGGGCAGAGCAAGCCGAAAAATCGTCTTCCAGTATGGCCATCAGATTGGCACAGTGTGCTCCAAATCATTGTGGTGTGCACCCTGGCCACGCGAGCCGATGCACCTTGTTATGAAAATGATAGCACTACATGGCCCAAATGCGAGGGCTGGACGGCGATATTTCCCAGAGCTCCTGGCGCCAGGTGTTGCGCAGAACCCGCAGCAGCGCCATGGCGGGCTCCACGACGGGTGCCAGCATGCGCACGACCAGCACCTGTGGGTGTGGGCTGGTGGCGCCGGCTGTGGCGGCTAGCGCATGCTGAGCGAGCAGGGTGCGGGCGCTGTCCAGGGCATGCTCCCGCCGCGCGCGGCTCAGCGGCTGGCCAGCGATGAAGAAGCATGTGGCCAGGCATTTGTGCCCCGCAAGCCCCACCGGGCTGTCCATCAGGCGCAGGTCACCCGCGTCCAGGGTGCCACGCTCCAGCCAGACGCCGGGCACCTCCAGGTGCTGGCGCAGGTGGCCGGACACGAATGGCTGATTGGCATGGGGCAGGCCCAGCGCGGTGACGTCCCAGCCCATCAACTCGGCGCCGGGTGCCAGTTCCATCGTCAGCCGGTTTTCGGCCAGACAGGCGCTGTAGCAAATGGCTTCCAGCGGCAGCCATTCCAGCCGCGCGTCGGCGTCCACCCGCAAATGGGTTTGTTGCAAGGCCGTCGGGCCGTCCGAACGGTAGAAGCGGCTGGCGCCCGGTGTGGTGATCAGCGCATGGCTTCCGGCCTGGGCGTGTACCCGGATGTCCAGCGTGTCGCCACCGACCAGGCCGCCCGGCGGGTGCACCAGCACGTTGTGGCAGACGCTGTCGCCCTCGGGGTACAGGCTTTGCAGGATGCGCAGCGGCCCGCTGTGGCTGTGGCGGGCCACGGTGCGGCCGGCTTCAAGGGTGTAGTCCAGCTGCAGCTGGGCGTGCCATGGCATATGGGAGTGAAATCTGAAGAGGGGGGCTTAGTGTGCGTCGGCCTGCTTGGCTGCCGCGATGGCATCGCTGGCATTGGCACCCGCGCCGTTGAAAAACAGATTCAGCAGCACAGCGCTGATGGATGCCAGCAGAATACCCGATTCGATCAGCGGGTGGATGCCGTGTGGCATCCACTGTTTGAAGTTGGGCGCAATCAGCGGGATCATGCCAATGCCCAGCGAAATGGCCAGCACCAGTGCGTTGAAGCGGTTGGTCTTGAAGTCCACCCCCGCCAGGATGCGGATGCCGGTGGCGGCCACCATGCCAAACATCACCAGGCCCGCACCGCCCAGCACCACGGTGGGCAGCGATTCCACCAGCGCCGCCATCTTGGGCAGCAAGCCCAGTACGATGAGGATCACCCCGCCGACTACGCAGACAAAGCGGCTGCGCACACCGGTCAGTGCGACCAGGCCCACGTTTTGCGAGAAGCTGGTGTAGGGGAAGGTATTGAACAGCCCACCGATCAGCGTGCCCAGGCCGTCGGTGCGCAGGCCGCGCGCCAGGTCGGGCTGCGTGACGGTCTTGCCGGTCATGTCGCCCAGCGCGAGGAACATGCCGGTGGACTCGATCATGACGACCACCATGACCAGCGACATGGTCAGTATCAGCACCGGGTCGAAAGTCGGCATGCCAAACTGCAAGGGCAGCACCACGCCAAACCAGGCCGCGTTGGCCACCTTGTCAAAAGTCATCAAGCCCATGGCGCTGGCTACCACGGCGCCGATCACAATGCCCAGCAGCACCGAGATATTGGCCACAAAACCTTTTGCATATTTGGCAATCAGCAGGATGGATACCAGCACCAGGGCCGCCACACCCACGCCGCCCAGGTCCGCGTACTTGGGGTTGGGCACGCTGCCCACCAGGGCCAGGCCCTTGGGTGGCGCTGGCAAGGCGGAGCCCGCGGCACTGGCGGCCGCTGTTGCATCGGCCAGCCACTTGGCATGCTCGGGGTTGACGATGCTGGGTGCGGTAGGCCCCACGGGGTTGCCAAAAATCCAGTTGATGCCAATGCGCATCAAGCTGACGCCGATGACCGTGATGATGGTGCCCGTGACCACCGGTGGAAAGAAGCGCAGCATGCGGCTGACCACCGGCGCAATCAGGATGGCCACGATGCCGGAGCCGATGATGGAGCCAAAGATCAGCTGTGCGCCGGCCGCACCGGGCGTCGCATTGGCCATGGCCACCATGGGCGCGACGGATGCAAAGGTCACACCCATCATGACGGGCAGCTTGATACCAAACCACTGCGTGGCGCCCAGCGACTGGATCAGCGTGACCAGGCCGCAGCAGAACAGGTCAGCCGAGATCAGCATGGCCACCTGCTCGGGGCTGAGCTTGAGCGCACGGCCCACGATCAACGGCACGGCGATGGCACCGGCGTACATGACCAGCACATGCTGCAGACCCAGCGCGGCGAGTTTGCCGGTGGGCAGGCGTTCGTCAACCGGGTGCACAGGGGGAGTGGTCATCAGGCTGTCCTAAAGTGTTGGGGACAGAGCTTGCCGCTTCGCGGCTGCGGACTGTCCCGCAAAGTATCAAGTTAGCAAGTCGTTCAGCGTGCGCGCGATCACCTTGGTGGCGCGGCGCAGGTCTTCCAGGTCCAACCGTTCGTCCGCCCGCTTGGCGTGCGACTCCAGCACCGTACGCGGGCCGGCGCCGTAGATCACACCAGGGATGCCGGCCTCGCAGAACAGGCGCACATCGGTGTACAGCGGTGTGCCCAGCGCGGGAATGGGTTCTCCGAATACTTGCTCCCCATGCTTTTGGATCGCGTCCACCAGCGGACGGTTGCCAGGCAAGGGTTGCAAGGCCCGTGCCAACAGGATGCGTTTGACGTCTACCGTGATGCCGGGCAGGGTAGTCGCGGTGTCCTGTATCAGCTGGCGTAGCGCGGCCTCTACGGTGGTGGGGTTCTCTTCAGGGATCATGCGGCGGTCCAGCTTGAAGCTGACGCGCCCGGGCACCACATTGGTGTTGGTGCCGCCTTCAATCGTGCCGATGTTCAGGTAGGGGTGGGTGATGCCCTCGACCTTGGATGTGATGCTCTTGTACAGCGTGTTTTGTTCATACAGCGCCGTCAGGATGCGGTTGGCGGCCTGCAGTGCGTCCACGCCGGTTGAGGGGATGGCGGCGTGCGCCATCTTGCCGTGCACGGTCACTTCCATCTGCAGGCAGCCGTTGTGCGCGGTGACCACCTGGTAGCTGAAGCCGGCCGCCACCATCAGGTCGGGTTTGACGATCTTGTGTTGCAGCAGCCAGGCCGGGCCGACTTCGCCGCCAAACTCTTCGTCGTAAGTGAACAGCAGTTCCACGCTGCCCTTGGTCGGCTTGGCCACGGCTTCCAGTGCGCGCACGGCAAAGGTGTAGGTAGAGAAGTCGCACTTGCTGACCGCTGCGGCGCGGCCGTAGATCTTGCCGTCTTCAATCTCGCCGCCATAGGGGTTCTTGGTCCAGCCCTCGCCGGGCGGCACCACGTCGCCGTGGGCATTCAGCAGCACGGTGGTGCCTGCCCCGTATTTGCGGCGCACGACGAGGTTGGTGATGGTTTCCAGCCCGGCCGCACGCACTTCGGCTTCGGGCACGGCGTGCTTTTCGGCATCCAAGCCAAAGCCGTGCAGCAACTCGGCAGCGCGTTCGGCGTGCGGTGCGTTGTTGCCCGGGGGCGTGTCGGTGGGCACGCGTATCAATTCTTGCAAGAAGCGGACTTGCTCGTCAAAGTGGGCGTCTATCCAGGCGTCGAGTTGTTCGTAGGTGTTCATACTGTGGGTCGTGTTGGAAAGGGGGCGACTGGGTTCAGTCCGCGGGCGATTGGGCGAGGTCGGCCAGCAAATGGGCAAAGGCGTCGATCGCCAGTTGCATGTCGTCGTTGGTGGAGGATTCCAGCGGGTTATGGCTGATGCCGGAGTTCAGGCCACGCACAAACAGCATGGCCTGGGGCATGATTTCGTGCAGCTTCATTGCGTCGTGGCCAGCGCCACTGGGCATGCGGTATAGCGGCACGCCCAGCAGAGACACAGCCTTTTCCCAGCGGGTTTGCCATTCGGGCGCACTGGGTGCGGCGCTGGCGCGCATGGTCTCCAGCACGCTGTGGTGCACGCCGCGTCGGGTGCAGATGGCGGCCAGTTCGGCCAGCACATCGGCGATCAGGCGGTCACGCTGCGCGTTGTTGGGCGCGCGCAGGTCCAGTGAAAACAGGCAGCGGCCCGGCACTACATTGATGGAGCCATTGGGTACCTGCAGCATGCCCACCGTACCGACCGAGTCGCCATCGGCGGCAGCCCGGCGTTCGACAAACAGCATCAGCTCAGCCACGGCTGCCGCCGCATCGCGCCGGCGGTCCATGGGTGTGGTGCCGGCGTGGCTGGCCATGCCGACCACCTCGCACTGGTAACGCACACCGGCGTTGATGGAGGTGACGATACCCAGCGGAATGTCCAGCTCGTTGAGGACAGGGCCTTGCTCGATATGCACCTCGATGAAGCCCTGGTAGTCGTCGGCATTGCGTTTCAGGCTGGGGATGTCGTCCACACACAGGCCGGCGTGCTGCATGGCGCTGCGCATGGTGATGCCGTCCACATCCACCTGGTCCAGCCAGGCGGGGTTGAAGTCACCGGTCAGCGCCCCGGAGCCCAAAAAGGTGGCCTTGTAGCGCTGGCCTTCTTCTTCGGCAAAGGCGACGATCTCCAGATCGAAGGGCAGGCGCTTGCCGGCCTGGGACAGCATCTGCACGCAGGCCAGCGGCACATAGATGCCCAGGCGGCCGTCGTATTTGCCGCCGTTGCGCACGGTGTCGTAATGGCTGCCGGTCAGCAATGCCTTATGGTGAATTTGGCCATAGCCCTCGTTGGATGGACCTATTACGCTATCTTTTTTATAACATCCGACCACATTGCCGACGGCGTCGATATGCACCGTGTCGCAGCCTGCGTGGCGCATGTCCATGCTGATGCGTTGGGCGCAAGCGCGGTGGGCGTCGGTCAGGTAGGTGACGGTAAGCTGGCCGAGTTCGGCATAACCGGGGTCGGTATGTTGGGCCAAGGCCTCTTGCCAGTCCCAGACCGTATTGCCCAGTTCGGGCGTGTAGCCAAACAGGTCGTTCAGGCGGATCTCGGCGATGCGGTGGATGTTGCGCAAACACTCCTGGCGCTCAAATTCCGGGTGGCCTTGCAGCCGCCGCTCAAAGGTGGCGATGATCTCGGCCTTGGAGAGGCCCGTGCCGCGCGGACCGCGCACTGCCAGGATGAAAGGGAAGCCAAAGCGGCTGTTGTAGTCGCGGTTGAGCTGCTGAATTTTTTCAAACTCTTGCGGCGTGCAGTGGGTCAGGCCCGCTTTGCTTTGCTCGTTGGTGGACTCGGCGGTGAGGCTCTTGTCCACCATGGCCTTGCCAGCCAACTCCGGGTGGGCGCGTATCAGCGCCAACTGGGGGTCTATGCCGGCGGCGTTCAGCACGCCGACCATCGCGTACTTGAGTTGGGCCAGGCTGGCGAAGGGGCGCTGGGCCAACGCAGCCTGCGGAATCCACGGGGAGTGTTCGTACAGGCCCGCCAGCCACTGGGTGGCCTCGTCCAGCGGGGCCTGGTTCAGTTGGGAAAGAGTCAGTGCCATGAAGTCTCTATCTATTTATTTATTCAGTGAAGGGATGGGTGGCTTTCCAGTGCCGTGCAATGTCCACGCGGCGTGCCACCCAGACGTTGGCGTGTTGACCGATATGGTCCAGAAAGCGTTGCAGCGCAGTGATGCGTCCGGGCCGGCCCAACAGCCGGCAGTGCATACCAATGCTCATCATGGCCGGGCGGTTATGGCCCGCCGGGTCCCCCTCGGCATACAGCACGTCAAAGGTGTCCTTCAGGTACTGGAAGAACGGGTCGGCGTGTGAGTAGCCTTGTGGCAACGCAAAACGCATATCGTTGCAGTCCAGCGTGTAGGGCACGATCAACTGCGGCACTACCGTGCCATCACTCTTTTGCACTTGCATCCAGAAGGGCAGGTCGTCCCCGTAGTAGTCGCTGTCGTATTCAAAGCCGCCGTAGTCGGCCACCAGGCGGCGCGTGCGGGGGCTGTCGCGGCCGGTGTACCAGCCCAGGGCGCGGTTGCCGGTGAGCTTTTCAATGGCCGCCATGCCCAGCTGCATGTGCTCGCGCTCGGTGGCTTCGTCGATGTTTTGGTAGTGGATCCAGCGCCAGCCGTGGCAGGCGATCTCGTGGCCCAGTTCCACAAAGGCGGCGGTCAGTTCGGGGTGGCGTTGTAGCGCCATGCCGACGCCAAACACGGTCAGCGGCAGGCCACGCTGCTCAAACTCGCGCAGGATGCGCCACACGCCGGCACGCGAGCCGTATTCGTAGATGCCCTCCATGCTGATGTGGCGCTCGGGGTAGCTGGCGGGGTTGAACATCTCGGACAGAAATTGTTCCGAACCCGCGTCGCCATGCAGCACCGCGTTCTCGCCGCCTTCTTCGTAATTCAGCACAAACTGCACCGCGATGCGAGCGCCGTTGGGCCATTGCGCGTGGGGTACATCTTTGCCATAGCCCACTAGGTCGCGGGGGTAGGCTGCGGTGGAGTCGTAGTGTTTCATGGTGCGGATGTTGTAGGTGCCAGCGTCAGCGAGGCTTCCACGTGCTGCAGGTGCTCGTCCATCAGCCGCAGGGCCAGGGCCTCGTCGCGCGCCTGCAGCGCTTCCACGATCTCGCGGTGTTCTTCGTGCGAGTGCTCGGCGGCGCCGGCGCTTTGGTACATCAGCGTGATCAGCGCGCAGCGCGACAGCAAGTCCATCAACAGATGGGCCAGCACCTCGTTGCCCATCAACTGCGCCATGCGCACGTGGAAGTCGCCCAGCAGTGAGGTACGGCCCGGCACGTCGCCGCGCATCACGGCGGCCTCTTCCTCGGCGATGTGGTCTTTCAGCGCATCCAGGTGGGCCTGGGTGGCCTGGCGCACAAAGGCCTGGGTCATGCCAGCCTCCAGCATGCGGCGCACGGCAAATACCTGCTGCGCCTCGGGGATCGACGGTGCCGCCACAAAGGCGCCACGGGCCGGTTCCATGCGGATCAGTCGGTTTTGCGACAGCTTGAACAGGGCCTGGCGTATCAGCGTGCGCGACACGCCAAACTGGTCGGCCAGCGTCTGCTCCACGAGTTTGGCGCCCGGTTGCAGCCGGTGCTCGATGATGGAGCGGGTCAGCGTTTCGACGATGAAGCCGGTAGTTGTGGAGTCCATGCGGTCATCATAGCGGCAAATCCAAAAAGTGTATACACTTTGCGGTATCGACTGGATTACCAACCACAAGGATGCCGTTATGGGCTTGAGCACACACGTACTGGACACCATGCATGGCACACCCGCTGCCGGCATGCAGGTGGCGCTGTACACCACGCGGGGCGAAGAGGCCACGCTGGTCAAATCATTTGTCTTGAATGCGGACGGCCGCAACCCCGACGGCATGCTGTACGACCATGCCAGCCTGCGCGCCGGCACCTACCGGCTGGTGTTTGATGTGGCGGCGTACTTCAAGGCCCAAGGCGTGGCGCTGCCCGAGCCCAACTTCTTGAACCGGGTGGCGCTGGACTTTGGCGTGGCCCATGCAGACCAGCATTACCACGTGCCCCTGCTGGTCAGTCCGTGGAGCTATTCGACCTACCGCGGCTCCTGAGACCAAGGTCCCTTGGGGCTGACCCCTCTCTTTTCCTTGCCAGCCGCGGGTGGGACGACTACCATTTGCCAGCCTGCCGCAGGGCCGGCTCCCGGTTCCGATCCACCCACCCAAGGAAGGACACTTGCCATGAAACGTTTGTTGTTCGTTGCCGCCGCGCTGTGCTTTGGTTCAGCCGGCTCCGCGTTTGCTGCCGAGGAATACAACGAGGTTCCCGCGGGCGACCCGCAGTACAAGCAGTGCATTGTTTATGCCGGAAAGCTGGGCTGGGAAGGTGGCAACGAGAAGAGCCCTATAAAGGGACAAACCAAGGTGCAGGCGTTTTGCACCTGCATGTGGAACGAAACCCCGGATGACTTCAAGGGCAACCTCGCCAAGCTGGCCGATAGCCCCCGGGGCAAGAAGATCAACAAGCTCTGCGAAAAATACGCTGACTGGGGCGACTGATCACTAGGGGCCCTCGCGGACCCCGGCCCCGTCGTGCCCTAGTACTTCAGGCGCGATATCGCCTTGAAGTGTTCATAGCATTCCAGCGCCTGGTGTGACTGTGCGCGCTGTTGCAACCAGTAGGGCGCGCCAATGTCTTGCAATTGGTGCGCGTCCATATTGCGCAGCGCCTGGGTTTCGCGCCGCGTGGCCCGCTGCGTGTGGACCCAATGGGAGGCCCAGGCCCCCAGGCTGGCCAGTCCATGCCAGACATTGAATGCCGGCAAACGCAGCGGGGGGCGGTCGTGGTTCACAACGGCGCAGGGGTGTGTGCAGGTAGTGGTCATGGTGAACTCCTTGGTGACGATCTGGGTAGCATATCTATCCAACTTTGGCGTGTATATCGGTCATTTCTGTGCAGTTTGGTTAGATATACTTACCAGTCATGAGCCGCATCCCGCTACAGACCCTGCCTACCTTCCGCGCGGTGGCGCAGCGTTCCAATTTGCGGGCGGCAGCCGAGCAACTGCACCTGACCCACAGTGCCATCAGCCAGCAGATCCGCCTGCTGGAAGAGCAACTGGGCTTTGAATTGTTCGACCGGCGTGGCCGGCGCGTGGTGCTGAACGCCGCGGGAACCGTGCTGTTGACGGCCGTGGAATCGGCGCTGGCACAGTTGGATGAAGCGGTGCATGCCGCCACCAACGCCACTGGCACTGAACACCGTCTGCGCATCACCATGCTGCCGTCCTTTGCCCAGCATTGGCTGCTGCCCCGCATACCCCGCTGGCGCGAGCGCCATCCCGACATCAACATCGAGATCCACACCTCGCACCAGGTGATGGACCTCAAGCGCGATGGCTTCCACGCCGCCATGCGTCAGGGCCGTGGAGACTGGCGAGGTTTGGAGGGCACCTGCCTGATCGACACCCCATTGATCGTGGTCGCCTGCCCCACGCTGGCACGGCGCCTGGCCGGTTGCACACCCGCGGTACTGGCGCAAGAGCCCTTGCTGGGTCACGCCGACCGCTGGGACCGCTGGTTTGCATTGGCGGGGCACCCCGGCCACACCAACCCGGTGGCCGTGTTCAGTGACATGGGCATGCTGGTGCAGGCTGCGGAGCAGGGCATGGGCGTCGCGCTGTGCCGCGAACTGGTGGCGGCCGATGCGGTGCGTGATGGCCGCTTGGTACGCTTGTCGCCACTGGCCCTCAGCGAACCGGGCTCCGACACCTATTGGCTGGTCCACCCGCCGGAGTTGACCGACTGGCCGCCGATGCGCGCACTGCGCGATTGGATGCGTGACGAGTTGCAGGAATCCGCACAGCAGATGCGGCGCAGCCTGCAACAAGTCGAGGTATCTGTGACAAAACCCGCACGCAAGCCCCGCCGGAAAGCCTGACAATGCAGGGGTATAGCGCCACACAGGGACTCCGCACGTGCTGACCAAGAAGAAATACACCGCCACACCTGAACACGCCCACTGCCGCATCCTGGTCTTCAACGACTCTCCAGTTGACGTGGCCAGTGTTGTCAACCTGCTCGAAGGCATGGGCTACCGGGCTGTGACCGCGATCACCGACCCGCGCCACCTGCTGACCACGTTGAGCGCGACCCCGTTTGACGCCATGCTGGTGGATCTGCGTATGCCCCACCTGGACGGGCTGAAGGCCATCTACCTGATACGCGAGACCTTCTCCGCCGCCGAACTGCCTATCCTGGCCATAAGCGACGACGGCCTGGCCGAGCTGTGCAATGCGGGCTTGCTGGCTGGTGCCAACGACCATGTGGTGCGCCCCATAGACCCCATCGATGTGGCCTTGCGCGTGCGCAACCTGCTGACCATCCGCGACATCTACAAGACCAGCCAAGACATCCAGAACAATTTGGAGCGCGAGGTGCAGGCCCGCACGGCCAAGCTCAACATGCTGATCGAAAACGGGCTGCTGATGTCGGCAACGAAGGACCGCACGCTGCTGATTCGCCACACCCTGTATGAAGGCCGGCGCCTGCTGCACTGCGACGCAGCCACGCTCTACCTGCGCACCGATCGGAACACCTTGCGCTTCAGCATGCGCACCCGGGATGACGATTTGGCCGAGCGCGAGATACCCCTTTACGACGCGACCGGCCTGCCCAACGAGCGCTTTGCGTCCACCTGGTGCGCGGTGAACAAGCGCTCTCTGCGCATCGACAACGTCTACGAGGAGACGCGGTTCGACCTCAGCGGCACCCGCGGTTTTGACGAAGCCAGCGGCTACAAAACCGTTTCCACACTGACCGTGCCGCTGATACCCCGCGGCGGCGATGTACTGGGCGTACTGCAGTTCATCAACAAGCTGGACCCCGCCACCGGTGCGGTCATCGCCTTCCCCCAGGAACTCGTGGCTCTGGTGGAAGCCCTGGCTGCCCAGGCCGCCGTGACCCTGGCCAACCTGGCGCTGCAAGATGCTGCATTGGCCCGTGCCGGCCAGCGCGTGGCGGCCTGAGCAACGGCCTTTTTCAACGGCCTTTTTTCCGGCGCTTTGCGTGGGCGCCATACCGGCCGAGGGCTGATTCGTGGTCGGTTGCAATTTGCTGCCATAGGGGGCAAGATGGCAGTGTCTGCGCACCTGTTGCGCCCCTGAAAGACTGCCATGACCATCTCCAGTCCTGCTGCACCCACGACCACCACACTGTCATCGAACCCGCCCGATGTCACCGCCCTGATTGCCGCCGTGGCGCGCAACACCGAGGCCGGCGGGCTGCGGAAGTTTCTGGAGCTGTACCGCTGGCGCGTGCTGGCCGACTACATACGCCCGGTCAAGCACCTGCGGGGTGAGCTGCTGATAGGCCAGGGCGAGCTGGACCGCAAGCTGTTCTTTGTGGAATCTGGCGATTTGAAGGTGGACATGCACACTGACAAGGGCATCATTCACTTGGCCATTGTGGGGCCGGGCAGCGTCGTAGGTGAGGGCAGTTTCTTCTCCCACCAACCCCGCCTCGCTGCGGTCTCGGCCTATAGCGACTGCAAGGTCTGGATGCTGACGCCCGAAGAGTTCGAGCGTCTGTCGCACAACAACGCCAATGTGGCCTTGGCCGTCAGCATGGCGCTGGGCACGCTGCTGGCCACACGCATGATGGACTTGAGCAAGCGGGTGACGGTGCTGTGATTGATCAGAAGGCCCAGGTCGCCACCACATAAGCCTGGCGCTGCACCGGCAGTTGGCGCAGCACGGCATCGTCGGGTCCGTAGTGGGCGCGCAAGCCGGCTTCCAGCTTGAGGCGTTCACCTGACCACAGCACAGAAGCCGTGACCATGGCCGCCTGGTCCGCTGGCGTGTACAGCACATCCAGCGCCGGTTGCCAACGGTCATGCTGCCAGCTCAGGCGCGCAAAGATGTTATCTTGGCGTAGGCTGCTGGATACGCCAAAGGCATTGGCCTGCCACGCGAGATTGCCAGCCACAGCGCTGGCGGGCACGCGCCGGGTCAGCCACAGCGGCAGGGCCTGGTTGCGTGCGGTCCAGTTGGACCACTGGGCGTCGCTCAGTGCGGTGTCGTCGTGCCAGGCCTCCAGCAGCAGGCTGACCTGGGCCTCGTTGGTCCAGGTGCCGCCCACCAGGATCTGCTGTCCCGCGCCGGTCAGCGTAGCTTGCCAGGGGTTGGCCGTGGAGAGGCCAGCGCCGGTATTGGTGCTGACGTTGCTGTCCACATGCTGGTAAGCCCGCACCGAGGCATGCAACTCAATCGCATCGCTGGCCACCCAGGCCACGGCTGCACCGATGCTGGTGCCCGTGTGCTCGCCTTGGCGGGCAAAGCCATGCCAGTCCACGGCGCCGTCGCGCCGGTACACGCGGGCTGCCAACGCGGTCTCTTGTGCTCCGGTATTGGCCTGTGGTTCCGCCGGGTTGACCCAGACCAGGGACCAAGCCGTATCGGCATCAAAGTGTTCAGCCATTAACAAGGGCCGGCCGGTCAAGGCCTCGGCCGCCAGTGTGCGCCGCACCTCCTGCTGCACCACATCGTTAGGCCTGAAGCCATAGCCCACATCCCACGACACCACCTTCTTGCCCGCACTCCACTGCCAGCCTAGCGCCTTGCCGGATGCAAAGGCTTCGTTGATCCAGCCATCGCTGTCATTGCCGCTGCCTTGCAGGCTGCGGGCCTGCACCGTGGCGATGGCGTTCAGTGTGATGCCCTCAATCGCACCGCCGGCGCGCAGCTCCGCCTGCACGCCAGCGACGGACGGCGTGGTGGCCGCCGTGCCGCTTTGCAGTCGGTTGGCCTGGGCCAAGGGGCCGGTGTCCGCTGCCTGGCGGTCAAAGCCATAGGCACGCAATTGTCCAGACAGATCGACACCCTCGGCATTCGCGCCGACCGACAGCAGGGCGCTGGTCCCCAGCACTGCGCACAGCCGGGTCCATGTGCCCAGCGAAAGGAAAGCGGTGGCCATACTGGATTTACTCCAAGGACGGGTTGCGAGCCAGGAACATGGGGTTGAGCCACTCGGCCGATACCGTGCGTTCCTTGCGGGCCAGGTACTTGATGTGGGTCTCCTTCTTGTTGCTCAACTGGTCGGTCAGCACCATCTCGGCAACGATAGTGGGGGAAGAGGGCTTGTCCATCACAAAGCGGGCCTGCTTGGCCAGCTTGTCGGATTGCACAAACAGATCGGCACGCACCGGCTCGTGGCGGGGCTTGCCAATCCACAACTCAATGCGTTGGTAGGTCACGCCCTTGCGGTTGGCTTGCATGCTCAGGTGCAGGCAGGTGGCCTTGCTGTTGCTGTCTGGCGCGCAGGGCTCTTCACCCACGACGGTGCCGGTGTAGTCGCCGGCCCAACGCATGGTCGCGATGTCGCCGGTGGAGGCATCACCCAGCAACTTCTGCATGGGCGTGATGCGCATGGGACGTTGGGTGTTGGGCATCAGCAGCCAGAAATCGTCGGCCAGCATCAGCACCTTCTGGCCTTTCTCCACAGGGCTTTGCATCAGCACCAGCGACTTGCGGTCGGATTGGGCGAATACCGTGTAGCGGCGCTCCTTGTCCTGGCTGCCGTCGGTGTTAAGCACCGTGACCTGGGTGTCGACCTGCAGATCTTCGGCGCTCATGCGGTAGCGGTCGGCGTCTTTGAGCAGCGGCGTGATGTCTTCGGCGTGGGCTGCTCCGAATTGGAGGGCCAGGGTCAGGGCACCCAGCAGCCACATTTGACCGCGCCGAGAAGTGAGGCCGTTTCGACGCGAAGGTGTTTCGTTTTGGGTGACTTGAGACAGAGTTGGTATTTGAGAAAACATGATGTAGCCCTCGTCGAATATGAATATGTAGCTATCAAAAATAGAGCGTCTATTAGAAGTAGGCAGTTGAGTCGTAGAAGCTTTACTGCTTGGCAGTAACCAAATCGGCTGTCCGCTTTAGCTCCCCCTCGCCCGGCGGGGCGAGGGGGCTTGGGGGGAGTGGGGGCAAGGATCCCAGGTAGTTGGAAGTCGGAAGTTCAGGTGTGGGCTAGCGCATCCACCACCGGCATATGCACCGTCTTTCGAGCCACCCAGCTAGAAGCCAGCATGGTGAGCAACACCATCGCAACCAGCGTCGCCACATACATCAGCGGATCAATCGCAATGTTCAGCGGATACCCCACCGAACGCCCCGGTGGCGGTGGCATGGTGACCGGCACCACATACAGCATCAGCGAGATGCCTAGCGAAAGGGCTGCACCAGCCAGAGCCCCCACACCGCCCAGCACCATGCCCTCCAAGGCCAGCGTGCGCAATAGCTGGCCGGGCAGCGTGCCCATGGCGCGCAGCGTGCCGATCTCGCGGGTGCGCTCGATGATGGCCATGGCCATGGCATTGGTCACCACGAACACGACGATGACGCCAATGATCAGCCCCAGCGCACCAAAGATGCGGTTGTACAGATCACGCACCGACTTGTAGAAGAAGGCCTGGTCCATCCACGTCTGCACCGTCATTTGCGGGAACTGCGCGGCCAGGCGTTGCTGCACCGGGCCGGTGGATTCCATGCGGTCCAGGAAGATGCCCAGGCTGGACACACGCTGGGTCACCAACAGCTTCTGCGCGGTCACGATGTCGGTGTAGACCAGGCGCTTGTCG
Source organism: Rhodoferax sp. GW821-FHT07G04 (assembly GCF_059418585.1). NCBI lineage: Bacteria > Pseudomonadati > Pseudomonadota > Betaproteobacteria > Burkholderiales > Comamonadaceae > Rhodoferax > Rhodoferax sp. GW821-FHT07G04. The sequence goes on along the minus strand of NZ_JBWKQD010000002.1, from coordinate 363,341 downwards.
ATATCGGGCACGCCGGTGGAGAAGATGCCTTTGACGCGCACATCCATCGCGTTCATCGCGCCGTCCGTCGTGCTGGCCAGCAGGGTCAGGCCGCTGCCGGGCGTGGCCTTCAAGCTGCGGGCCAAACCTTCGCCCAGCATGATTTCCGCCTCGGTGCTGCCCGAGACCAGTACGCTACCGGCCGTCATTGTCAGGAAGGGGCCCTTGACGGCGAACTCGCCATCCGGGTCCACACCGGCGGCCAACATGATGGTGGACTTGTCGCCATTGCTGATCAGGCCGCTGAACTCCACCTTGGGCAGCACCTGGCGCACTGCGGGGTCGGCCAGCAAAGCGGTGCGCAGTTCGGCGACGTTGTCCATGCCATGCTGCAGCGGCGTGTCTTCGTCTTGTGTGAAGTGGGCTTGCGTGCCCAGTATCAGGTGACCGGTATTGCGTGCCGCCGCCTGGGCCAGGGCCTGGTAGGTGTAGAGCGCAAAGCCGCCGGCCAGCAAAATGGCCGCCGTGCCCAGTGCCGCTATCGACACCGTCACCAGCGAGCGGCGCCGGTTGCGCAGCGTGTTTTGTACGGCGAACTTCAGCCACGTATAGGTTTGGCCGACGGGCCGTCCCAGGGTTACAGCTGCCTTTGCAGGGGGAAGGGGCGCGCGCATTGCGGGCGAGCTTGGGGGTACGTCAGTCTTCATTGGATTCTCCCGTCCAAAAGGGCCACTACGCGGTCGCAGCGGTTGGTCAATCGGCTGTCGTGCGTGGCGATGACAAAGGCTGCGCCCTCGGCGTGGCCGCGTTCACGCATCAGGTCCAGCACCTGGTCGGCGGTGTGCGAGTCCAGGCTGGCCGTGGGCTCGTCGGCAATCACCAAGCGGGGGCGTTTGATCAGTGCGCGGGCAATCGCCACGCGCTGGCGCTGGCCGCCCGATAGGGCGTCGGGGCGGTGGTGCGCGTGGTCTTGCAGACCCACAGCGGCCAGTTGTGCGGCCACGCGTTCACGGCGCTCGGCGGCAGGCACGCCGGTCAGGAACAGCGGGTAGTCCACGTTCTCGGCCACGGTCATCACCGGCACCAGGTTGAAGCTCTGGAACACAAAGCCCAGGGCGTCGCGGCGCAGCAGCGTGCGCTGGTTTTCGTCCAGACCGTTGATGGACTGGCCGCCCAGTGCGATGTCGCCGGAGTCGGCTGTGTCGATCAAGCCACACAGGTTGAGGATGGTGCTCTTGCCGCTGCCCGAGGGGCCGGTCAGTGCCAGCAGCTCGCCGCGTTGCACGCTCAGGTCCACGCCTTGCAGCGCGGGGATCACGTGCTGGCCCAAGCGGTAGGTCTTGTGTACGCCGTGCATCGCGATCACCGGCTGGCTGCTGCCGTTGTTTTGGGTGGCTGTGCTCATGACGACAGACCCTTCAACATCGCCTGGGCTTTGGCGGCCTGGGGCGCTTGCTGGTCCACGATCAGATCCAGGTAGCGCTTGGCTTCCGCCGTGTTGTTGGCCTTGCTGGCCTCGCCGGCGGCCTTCAGCCAGACCGCGCCCTTAAAGCCCAGGGGTGCTGTCGCAAACAGCGGGCTGTTGACGACCTCGCCCAGCAGCTTGGTGCCGCGTTCCTTGCGGTTCATGAAGCCGGGCACGGCCAGAAAGGTGTTGGCGGCCACATACTTCACTTCCAGCACGCCGGGGGTTCCGCGTTGCACCGGTGCGTCGTGGCTGGGGTTGAGCATGGCCAGGGCCTTGTCCAATTGGGCGAGACCATCTTCGGCAAACGACATCTTCTTCCACGGCATCATCGTGGTCGATGCCTTCATGGCTGTGGATGCGCCGGCGTAGGCCATCAGGACCGGGTTGGCCGGTTCACCCTTGAGCAGGCCCGAGAAGGCCTCTGCCGCCTGTTCAATGGCGGCTGTGTCCCCTGCGCTGGCTTGCATGAATTGCTGGAAGGCGGTCTGGAATTGCGCCTCAGGCGCGGCGATGGCTGCGAGGCCCAGGCAGGCCACGCTGGCGGCCAGGGCGAAGTGGCGAAGATTGCGGATAAGGGTGGTGGTGCGCTGCTGCATGGCTGACTCCTAGCAAAATTGATTGAGGAGTGCAGTGTCTGAATCCATCGCACCGGACGCAGCCGGTTTGAGACGAAATGACCGCCAGCGGCGCGAAATGCTGCCGGGCTTCGCGAAAGTATTGGGCCCCCACGCTTCGCCGCTGCGGGGGAGGGGGCGCCGCCCCTCACTTCGCCGGAATGTGGCTTACAACTGGCCTTCGGTCAGTGTGTCGAGCTGGAAGCGTCCGCTCTTGTCCCACAGCCAGGTGTCGGTGTAGGTCACGCGGCCCATCTTCACCGGGGCGGGGAAGGGGGCTGCGGCGCGCACCGAGCGCTCAATCTCTGCCACCACCTCGGGTGCGTGGCTGGGTGCCCGCATCCAGTGCATACCGGTGATACCGCCGTGGGCGTTGATGTCTACCTGCAGCACGCCAATGGCATGCAGCAGCGGGGGCATCTTGCCGGGGTAGATGCGCTTGGCATGGACGGTGTACAGGTGCGAGGCACCGTCGCGGCGGTATTCGCGCGGTGTCTGCGCATCAGAAATTTTCGTATTGCTGCTCACTGGAGGTGTTGTCGGGCGTGCGGTGGGGGTGTTGGGCGCCTTGGCGGGCGCTTGCGTGGTGCTGCTGGGTGGCGCCGATGGGGGCGGGTTGGTACAGGCCGCCAATAGTAGGCTACCTAAGCTGCTACACAGACCAACGCGATATAACTTTTTGAATAGCATGGTTATGGATTCTGACTGTGGTGGGCGGGCAGGCGGATGCATACTCTTCGCTACTGCTTAACGTCCATTGTGTCGTGGACGTCTGCGCACAAACTGTGAAAAAGGTATCTGAATGTGAGCTTGCTACCGGTCTTGCTGGACCGCCTGGGCCACGAGGCCGGGGTACTGGTCACCGTGCAATCCACACGCGGTTCCGCACCGCGTGAGGTGGGTACCTGGATGGCCGTGTTCGCCAACGACACCGTGGCAACTGTAGGGGGAGGGCGCCTGGAGTTCGATGCGATAGCCCATGCCCGTCGGTTGTTGCAGCAGGGTAGTGGTGACGCTGTGGTGCGCTATGCGCTGGGCCCCAACTTGGGCCAGTGTTGCGGTGGCGAAATGGTTTTACATTTTGAAAGGCTTGGTGCGGCCGACGTGGCTGGGCTGCGTCAGCGGCTGACCCAGCACCATGTGCCCATTGCACTGTTTGGCGGCGGCCATGTGGGCCGCGCCGTGGTGCAGGTGCTCGCGCGCTTGCCGGTGGCGCTGACCTGGGTAGACAGCCGCGACGAAATTTTCCCTGCCGAGTTGCCGGCCAATGTGCAGTGCGAGCATTCCGACCCCGTGCATGCCGCTGTAGCAGATCTGCCCAGTGGCTCGCGCGTGCTGATCATGAGTTTCAGCCATGCCGAGGATTTGGACGTGGTGACTGCTTGCCTGGCGCGCCAGCGCGCCCATGGCGATCTGCCCTATGTGGGCCTGATCGGCAGCAAGACCAAGTGGGCCTCGTTTCGCAGGCGCTTGGAAGCGCGGGGCTGTACCCCGGCGGAACTGGCCCACATCACCTGCCCCATAGGTGTGCCCGGCATCAGCGGCAAGGAGCCTGAAGTTATCGCAGTGGCGGTGGCCGCCCAGCTCTTGCAAAGCGTGTACACCACAACGACATAAAAGCCCTGGGCCTGCCGTTGCTCAGACCTATTGCGCAGCGCGGCTATAGTGGGTGCCCTGCCTGCGCCGTTGGCGCAGGCATTCCATCCATATGGCTCACAAGCCATTTACAGGGCGCGTTTTGCTCTGAGCAGGAAGCAAAAAGCAATGGACCACTGGCGCAAACTGTACTTTCAAGCAACCGGTGCGGGCTTCCGGCCTGTCGACACGGGGATCAGCTTTTTGCATGCCTTCGAGCCGGGCACCGTTGCCACATTTGGTGGGAGCCGGGGCCAGGTGGCTGCGTTCGGCAGTGCCCTGTATGAAGTCCCCAAAGACACCCCGCAGGGTGAACGCGAGAGTGTGCTGGCCGCGGCCCTGCTGCACCTGCGCGCCCTGGTGGACACCCTGCGGGCAGCTGGTGCAACCCGCTTTGTATTGCACATGCACCGCATCCTGATGGGGCCGTGCAATGAGGAGTTTTCTCGGGACGAACTGCAGTTGCTCGCCGCCCTGGATTGCAGTTTGTTCTACTTGGCCCGCGAGGACGAGATCGCTGTTTAACAGGGCAGAGATAAGAAAGGAAGAGAGGACTCCATGAAACGCGTGACAGGCATAGGCGGCATCTTCTTCACGGCCAAGGATGCGCCCGCCTTGCAGGCTTGGTACAAGCGCCATCTCGGTATCAATGTCCAAAGCTGGGGTGGTGTTGCATTTCGCTGGGCGGATGCAGACGGCAAACCGGTCGGCGGCACAACCGCATGGTCCATCGGTGTTGCGGATGGTGAGGCCTTCGCGCCGAGCACATCCCCCTTCATGGTCAACTACCGCGTTGATGACCTGGACGCATTGCTGCAAGCCCTGCGGGACGAGGGCTGCCAGGTGCTGGACAAGCGGGACGACTCGGAATACGGCAAGTTTGGCTGGGTCATCGATCCCGAGGGCAACAAGGTGGAGCTGTGGCAGCCACCCGCCGGACAGTAATCGCCCCACTGCAACACGGGCTGCTGCCGACAGTCGCACAATAGCCGGCTTCTCCCCGCATGGCCTGCCCGTGCGGGCCAGGCCAACACGATTTCGACCAAGGAGCCACCGCTTGACACGGATACTGTATTCAGGGACCAAGAACGCTTCCAGTTGGGCCATGCGCGCATGGCTGGCGCTGCGTGAACAGGACATCTTTTTTGAGGAGCAGGTGGTCGACATCCGCCGCCCGCAACGCTTTGCCAACCTGGCCAAGATCGCAGCCTTTTCACCACCCGGCGCCGTGCCCGTGCTGGTGGATGGCGATGTCGTCATCTTCGACTCACTGGCCATCATGGAATATGCCAACGACCTGGGCGGCGGCACGCTGCTGCCGGCGGACATGCGCCAGCGCGCCCATGCACGCAGCCTGGTGGCCTGGGTGCATTCGGGCATGTCGGGCCTTTGCTCGGACATTTCGTTTGAAAGCTCCTTCCATGCGGAAAAGCGCTCCCTGGCCGAGGCCGAGATCGGCGAGGCCCAGCGCGTGTACGCCGTGTGGGATGCCGAGCTGGCGCGCAGCGGCGGGCCCTACCTGATGGGTGACTTGTCGCTGGCCGATCTGGCCTTTGTGCCGGTGGTCCGGCGTTTGCTGACGCACGGTGCCGACTTGACCGCATGGCCGCGCACCCGGGCTTGGACTGAGCGCTTGATGGCGCGCCCTGCGGTGATGGAGTGGATGCGGGTGGCAGAGGCCCAGCCACCCGTGGTTTCGGAGGACTGAGGGCCCGGATATTGCTTGGTTTGCGGGGCCCTTCAGGGTAATCCCTAGGCCGGACCCGCACCATGCCATCGCCAATATCTCCAAAAACTGTATACACTTTGATCCATCGTCGCAGCGGAGCGGGGCAAATTCCAACTGCCTTAGTTCGCGACCCATTTCTGCTTACAGCGCCCGCAGTGGTGAGCAGCTTGCATGCAACCGGTGCAGAACACCTGCACCGCAAAGGGTAAGACCGAAATGGAAAGCTACTACCTCGACTGGGCCAATCTGCTGCTGCGCTGGGTCCACGTCATCACCGCCATTGCCTGGATTGGCTCCTCCTTCTACTTCGTGTTCCTGGACAGCAGCCTCACGCCGCCCGAGGACGAAGACCTGAAACGCCAGGGCGTCAGCGGCGAGCTGTGGGCCGTGCACGGCGGCGGCTTCTACCACCCGGTCAAGTTCCTCGGCGCGCCGCCCCAGTTGCCAAAGCACCTGCACTGGTTTTACTGGGAGAGCTACAGCACCTGGCTCAGCGGTTTCTCGTTGTTCACCGTGTCCTACCTGTGGAGCGCGGGCACCTACCTGATCGACAAATCGGTGATGGACTGGTCGCCCAATGCGGCCATTGCCGTGGCGCTGGCCTTTCTGGCGGTGTTCTGGCTGGCGTATGACGGCATCTGCCGCATCTTTTGCCAGCGCAAGAACGGCGACGCGATTGTGGGCGCGCTGGTCGCCGTACTGGTGGCCGTGGCGGCCTGGCTGGCCTGCCACTGGTTTGCCGGGCGTGCGGCCTTCCTGCTGGTGGGCGCGATGATCGCCACCAGCATGAGTGCCAATGTGTTCTTCTGGATCATCCCTGGCCAGCGGACCGTGGTGGCCGATATCAAGGCCGGCCGGTCGGTGGACCCCATCCACGGCAAGCGCGGCAAGCAGCGCAGCGTGCACAACACCTACTTCACGTTGCCCGTGCTGTTCGCCATGCTCAGTGGCCACTACAGCTTCACCTACACGCACCCGCAAAACTGGCTGGTGCTGGTGGCCATGATGTTTGCCGGCGCCGCCATCCGCCAGTTCTTTGTGCTGCGCCATGGCTTCAAGCTGGGGCGCAATAGCCACCCCTGGCCCTATGCATTGACCGGTGTAGTGGCCATCGTGGGCCTGGTCGTGTGGCTCAAGCCCGCACCAGTGGTTGCAGCGACTGCTACCAATTCAGTAGCGGCACAATCAGATTTTACGGGGGCTAGCGCCAAAATTGACTACAAGGCTTTGCAGCCGGTGCTGGAGCAGCGCTGCTATATGTGCCACGGTGCGCAGACGCAGATGAAGAATGTGCGGCTGGATTCGCCCGAGGGTCTCAAGCTCCACGCCCAGGCGGTCTACCAGCAGGCGGTGGTCACCAAGGCCATGCCGCTGAACAATGCTACGGCCATCACCGATGCCGAGCGCGGCCTTATCAAGCAATGGTTTGAAAGTGGCGCGGCGCTGAACTGAGCGCTGCCGAGGCCAAGGTCTCGGCTGGTACAGTAGCGGCACTTTTTTTGGGGACGCTATTCACCATGCAAACACGACTCTTCGCCGCGGTCTTCGCGCTGTTGCTCTCGCTGACATCGGCCACCGCTTGGGCCGGTGAACGCGGCTACTTTGGTTTCAGCCCCGAACTCGACATAGAAGGTGCTTTCTGGAACCCCACGCTGCGCGCCGTGAAGATTGCCAAGGTAACGCCCAAGACGCCGGCTGAGACTGCTGGTATGCAGCAGGGCGACATGGTGCTGGAGGTCGCGGGCAAAGTGGTGGCTGGCGCCAAGGGCAAGGAGATCCAGGCCTTGATCGAGAAGGACATTGGCGAATCTGTACGCATGAAGCTCAAGCACCCCAACGGCGAGGTGGTTGAGATCACCATGGTGGCGGTTGCCAAGACCTGGTAAGTCTGTTGACACAGCATGCATCCCACACTCTCGTTCGCATCCGTCACGGCAGACGATGCCGAGGCCCTGGTCGCACTGCGCATTGCCGCCATGCGCGAAAGCCTGGAGCGCATAGGCCGCTTCGACCCCCAGCGGGCGCGCGACCGCTTTCTGGCCGGCTTTGACCCCGAGGCCACGCAGCACATCCTGCAAGACGGCGTGCGCATTGGTTTCTACGTGCTCAAACCTTCGGATGACGGGCTGCAGTTGTCGCTGGACCATTTGTACATCCAGCCCGGCCACCAGGGCCAGGGTGTGGGGGCGGCAGTGCTGGCACGCGTCTTTGCCGAGGCCGACGCCCAGGGCCTGCCGCTGCGCGTAGGCGCGCTGCGCGACAGCGACTCCAACCGCTTCTATGCCCGCCATGGCTTTGTGCTGGTGGAGCGGGCCGAGTTTGACAACTACTACGTGCGTGCGGCTGCATCCGCAGCGCCCGCTGCCACCTAGGGGCCTTGCGATGCCGCAATACGTCGCCTTCTTGCGGGCCATCAATGTCACGGGCCGCTTCATCAAGATGGTGGACCTGGCCGCCCATTTCCACAGCCTGGGCCATGCCACCGCCAAGACCTACATCAATAGCGGCAATGTGCTGTTCCAGTCACGCCAGCTGTCAACCGAGCGCCTGGCCGCCAGCCTGGAAGAGGGGCTGGAGCCGCTCTTAGGTTTTCGGTCCGAGGTGTTTGTGCGTTCCGTGCCGCAGTTGCAAGCCATTGCGGCCCAGGCCGACGCACTGCGCAGCCGCGTAGGGCCAGAGGGCGATATCAACGTCGCCTTTTTGCAGCGGGCTTGGACGGTCGAGGACGATGCTGCCATCGCGCCGCTGCGCAATGCGCAGGACGACTTCGAGTGCAATGGGCATGAGCTGTACTGGATCTGCCAGTCGCTGCAAAGCAAGTCCAAGTTTTCCAACACCGTGCTGGAGCGCAAGTTGCGCAGCCGCACGACCTTCCGCCGCGGCAGCATGCTGCAAGGTCTACTGGCCAGTCTGTCCGCTGGATAATCAGCCGCTGACATCAACATCCAACACATTGGGTACTTATTTATGCGCCGCAGCCTCCTTGCCTTGCTGATCTCCCAAGCCCTGTGGGTTTGCCTACCCAGTGCCGCGCAGACCAGCGCGTCCGCTGGCGCATCGCCCCCACCGCCGCAGGCACAAGACAGGCCGCTGACCGAGTTCCCCTACACGCCAGGGCTGGATGTGTCGGCCATGGACCAGACCGCCAACCCCTGCGAAGATTTCTACCAATACAGCTGCGGTGGCTGGATCAAGAACAACCCCATCCCTGCCGACCAGGCGCGCTGGAGCGTGTACGGCAAGCTCTACCAAGACAACCAGCGCTTCCTGTGGGGCATTCTGGATGCGCTGTCGCGCAAGACTGCGGGCAACACCGCCAACCAGCAGAAGATCGGCGACTACTTCGCCGCCTGCATGGATGAAGAAGCGGTCGAAAAGCGCGGTGCCACGCCGATGCAGCCCGTGCTGGACAGCATTGCCGCCATGCGCAGCAAGGCCGACCTGCCCGCCGTGCTGGCCAAGCTGCATTTGTCCATTGCCGACAACGGCCTGTACTTCGGTTTTGGTTCGGACCAGGATTTCTCTGCGTCCTCCAACGTAATCGCCTTTGCCACCGGCGGCGGCTTGAGCCTGCCGGACCGCGACTACTACACCAAGACTGATGCCAAGTCCAAGGATCTGCGCACCCAATACACAGCCCATGTGGCCCGCATGTTCGAGCTGATGGGCGAAGCGCCCGCGTTGGCCCAGCAGCACGCCGCGCTGGTGTTGCGCACCGAGACCACGCTGGCCCGCGCCACACTGTCGCGCGTGGACAAGCGCGACCCCTACAAGCTGTTCCACAAGATGGACGTAGCCCAGCTGCAAAAGCTGACGCCCGGCTTTGACTGGAACGTGTATCTGCAAACCGTGGGCCTGCAGCGCGATGGCGCACTCAACGTGACCGAGCCCAAGTTCTACAAAGTCCTGGCCCGCCACTGGCAGTCCGCGAGCCTGGACGACATCAAGGTCTACCTGCGCTGGCATGTGGCCCACGCCCAGGCGACGGCGCTGTCTAGTGCCTTTGTCACCGAGAACTTCAACTTCTTCAGCAAGACCCTGCGTGGCACACCGCTGCAGCAACCCCGCTGGAAGCGCTGTGTGGCGCTGGTGGATGCACAACTCGGTGAAGCCCTGGGCCAGGAGTTCGTGGACCGCGCCTTTGGCCCCGAGCTGAAAAAACAGACCCTGGTGATGACCGAGCAGATCGAACAGGCCATGCAGGACGAGCTGCAGCACCTGGACTGGATGAGCCCTGCCACCAAGCTGAAGGCTACCGAGAAGCTTAAGGCCATTGTCAACAAGATCGGTTACCCCGACCAATGGCGTGACTACAGCAGCGTGTCGATTGACCGCAATGACTTCTACGGCAACGTCAGCCGTGCCATGCAGTTCGAAGTGCGCCGCCAGTTCAACAAGATCGGCAAGCCGCTGGACCGCGGCGAGTGGGGCATGACGCCACCCACGGTGAATGCCTACTACAGTGCGCAGATGAACGACATCAACTTCCCGGCTGGTGTGCTGCAGCCCCCGTTGTTTGACCCCAAGATGGACGATGCGCCCGGCTACGGCAACACCGGTGGCACCATAGGCCACGAGCTGATCCATGGTTTTGACGACGAAGGCCGCCAGTTCGACGCCAAGGGCAACCTGAAGAACTGGTGGACGCCGCAAGACAACAGCAAATTCCAGCAGCGTGCCCAGTGCATCGTCAACCAGTACGCCAAGTACACCGTGGTCGACGACATCAAGATCAACAGCAAGCTGACGCTGGGCGAAGACATGGCCGACCTGGGCGGCATGGTGCTGGCCTGGACGGCATGGAAGGTGCAGACCACCCTCGTCAAACCTGAAAGCCGCGATGGTTTCACACCCGAACAGCGCTTCTTCATCGGCTTTGCCCAATGGGCCTGCGAGAACAACCGCCCCGAAGACCTGCGCGTACAGGCCGCGACCGACCCACACTCGCCGGGCAAGTACCGTGTGAATGGCGTGGTCGTCAACCTGCCCGAGTTCGGTCAGGCCTTCGCTTGCAAGCCCGGTGCGGCAATGACGGTGGCCAAGCCGTGCAAGGTGTGGTGATCGACGGACTGTGGCGCATCAGGCCGCACTGCGGCGGGCTGGCGTTGTCGAGAGTCGAGTCGCACCTCACATCTGCCTGAACCGCTGCACAAACGATTCCGACACAGGTAACTGCTCACGCCGCCGCTTGAGCTGTATGGTCAGTTGACCTGCAAGGTTGGGCTCCATGGCGGCGATTTCCAGCGCGTTGACTACGGTCGAGCGGTGGGTTTGCCAGAACTGGTCGGGGTCCAGCTCCGCCATCAGTTCTTTCAGCGTCTTCTTGACCAAAACCTCCGAATCTGCCAGCACCACCCGCGTGTACTTTGCATCCGATTGGAAAAACACCACATCGTCAATGGCGATCAGGCGCATGGCGCGGCCTACATTGGCGGTGATCCAGCGCAGCGGCCGCTTGCGCGTGGTGTGTGGCTGGAGCTGCTCAACGGTGCGCATCAGGTTGGCGGGAGCCTGCTGCTGCTTGGACTGCAAGCGTCGCACGGTGGTGCCCAGCCGCTCCAGGCTGATGGGCTTGAGCACATAGTCCACCGCGCCGCGCTCGAACGCTTCGATTGCAAACGCGTCGTAGGCGGTGATGAAGACGATGTGGGCGCGGTCACCAATCAGGCGCGCCACTTCCAGGCCGTTGGGATCGGGTATCTGGATGTCCAGAAACACGATGCTGGGCGCGTGGCGCTCGAACAGGCGCAGGGCGCTGGCGCCATCCGGCGCGGTATCCACAATGCGCAGATCGGGCCACAGCTGCGCCAGCGCGTCCTGCAACTCATCAGCCAGGGCCTGTTCATCTTCAACAATCAATGCCTGGCAAGAGGCGTTAGACGGTGGGGACATAGACGGTATAAGTGTGTTGACCTGCTAAGGTTTGGTATTGCAGCATGTTGGCACCCCCGGCTATTCGCGCCTGGAGATTTGTCAGCAGACGCTCCCATTGCGTTGGCGTCAGGGATTCGCCGCCTGTGTGCAATGCCACGACGGTATGGTCTGCGGCTGGGCTGATCTGCATCTCAATGCCGGTTTGTGTGGTTTGGATGACAGCTTCCAGCATGTCCCGCGCGACCAGGAATACCGGCCCAGCGGGCCGGCTCTCGGTCGAAAGACCGCTGCGCAGGTGCAGCTGCCGCCCGGTCTCTGCACCACGCAAAGCGAGGTAGGCTTGCAGCAGCGGCAGCTCTTGGGTCAGCCGGGGTTGCGGTTCACGCACGCGGTGCAAGGCCAAGCGCAGATAGTCAATCATGTGATCCATCAAGCGAGACGCCGCTTGGCCGTCGTGGTCATAGCGCGTGCGCACTTCGCGCAGAATGCGCACCACCATCGCCGGGTCCACTTGCGCGCGTGCCGCCACGATCTGCGACTGTGCCAGTTGGCGTGCCAGCAGCGCTCGCCGCGCCAGCAGCATGCCAAACCGAGCCTGGTCTTCCTGGCGGCGCAGGTAGAGAAAGTACATCCAGCCGAACAGGCCGCCCCAGAGCATGGAATCGGTCCAGCCGCTGTACAGCTTGAGCCAATCCATGTCGTCGGAAATAAAGGACGGAAGCCGCCCCAGGTACACGCTAAGCTGCCAAGACACCAGTACGCCCAGCGCCGTGCCAACCACCAGATAGGCAAGGAAGCGCATGGGCTTTTGCGTCATGCTCCTGCCATTGGGCGCGCTGATGCGCAGCACCAGCAGGATGACCGTGGCAATAACAAGGCTCGGGAACAGACTTTTTCCCAACCAATGCACAAGAAACGCTTCGACGCCCAGCGCGTTCAGGCGCTGCAAGTGCTGTGGCGTTTGCTCCATGTCGTTGCACAGAACGGCAAACACCAGAACCAACACTGCCGCCGCTGCACCGTATCGAAGCCGTTGGAATCGGCTTCGTGTGAATTGCCATGCCGACGACAGCACGGATGGCGTAGTGATCGAGTGCATCTCAGGTCGTGGCGACGTGGATGGAAGCCAGCACGCCACCAGAGTGCCGGGGCTCCACGGTCAAGCGAGCGCGGTCGCCAAACGTGTTCTTCAAGCGTGCCCGCACCGATGCCAGACCCAGACCGCTGCCCGATGCTTGGCGCAGGCCCAGGCCGTCATCGCGAACCTGAATCTCCAGATGGGTTGCACCGTGGCTCACCGCTACGCAAACCGTACCAACCCCGGCTTTGGGCGTCAGACCGTGGCGCACCGCGTTCTCCACCAGCGTGGCGATGGTGAGCGCTGGCAGGGCCAAGGTTCTGCTGGCAGCGGGAGTGGTGATCTCAAAGCGCAGACGCTGACCAAAGCGCTGCGAAAGAATCTCCAGATAGACCTGGACCAGATCCAGCTCGTCGCCCAGGGTCCAATCCGTGCGCTGCAATGCAGGTAGAGCGCGGTCCAGGTACTCGATCAGATCGCTGAGCATGTGGTTGGCGGCGTCGGGGTCAAGCCGGTACTGCCGCTTGACATGCGCCAAGGTGTTGAAGAGAAAGTGGGGTTCGATCTGGGCCTCGACCATGGCGAGTTCGGCCTGGGCCAGGTCCGCCGCCAATTGGTCGGTGTCTTGCAATGCACGGTTGATGCGGCCCGCTTGAGATGCAGATGCAGAACCCAGCAGCAGCCACACATAGACAGCTGCAGTGATCGCAGTAGCGTGAAACCACCATGGAAAAACGGCGGCAGGATTGATCGGCCGCCCCATGAGCAAAGGGAAAACTCCCCTGTACACCATGAAAAAATTGGCTGTGCTGCCCAGGCCTATGGCCAGCAGGCCGATAGGGAGCCGCATGCGCAGCGAGACAAGCCCACACCGCTCCAGCCATGGGTTCAGCCAGCGGATGCAGGCCCAGGCTACACAGCCCTCCACCATAAAGTAGACATAGCCGATGCCATGGCGGGTCCAATCCCCGATATGTTCGTTGAACAGCAGGTTTCCAAGGTAGCCAGGCAGGTGCAGTACGACGGCGCCCAACACAATGAGCCGCCACGGTGACCCAGGGTCACCTAACAGCAACTGCAGCAGCGATCGCCGGGGACCCGCCTGTGTGCGTTTGCGCTGTAGCATGGTCCCTGCTTGCCTTTTTTCGCTTCTCAATACGGACGCGCCGGGCATCATAGCCGAGCCGGCGCGCGCTGCGCGCGGCATGGGCTAAGGGGGTTCCCGGTCTACTGCGCGCTGCGTTGGTAGAAGGACGCCATGTCTGCTTTCATCTGCGGTCTGGCGGTGTTGTCCAGGAAGGTGTTATGGCCTGCTGCGTAGTATTTCCACAGGATGTTTGCGTTGGCCCCTAGGCGAGCCATGTCCAATTCGGTTTGGTAGAACGGTGTGACGAGGTCATAGTAGCCGTTGAGCGCGAGTATCTTGAGCGAGGGGTTTTGGGCCAGGGCACTAGCCAAATCAGGAACTGCGTCTGCTACCGGGCTGCCGTTGTGGCTGGTGTTCCAAGCCCGCACATTCGGCAGGCTGTCGGCGGAGGCACTGACGCTGCTGTATTTCAGTTCCTGGCTCACGTAGTTGGCATAGGAATTTCCGAACGTGGCGTTGAGGTAGTTCTGCGAGGGGTCTTGACCATTGCTGGCCAATGGGCTGGCCAGTGGAACAACCACGCGCGATTCGTGTAAACCGATCACCTGGTTGGGCAGCAGCAGGGTGGTGAAGTCGATCCCGGCAAGGCCCATGCGGGTCTGCCACACGGAACTGGCAATACCGGTGTAATTCGCCAGTTGCGTGGTCAAGCTCTGGTCTGGCGCCGTGTGCGTAGTGGCAAAAGCGGTGACTGCCGGAATGTAGCTCGCTGCGGTCAATGTGCGAACTTGCTGCAAATAGGCCGGCAGGTCTGCGGTGGCTGGCGTCGTCACCTTGTGGTACGCAGCGATGGCCGCGAAGGTGGGCAGTTCTCCACCGCAGTTGCCCGCTGCGCCCTGGGTCAGCACGTAGTACTGGCAGCTGGTATTGGCGTTGAGCAGGGCTGAGTTCAACACCAGCCCGGCCACCTGGACACCGGAGCCGGCCAGTATCTTCGCCATCAGCGCGGCGCGTGCCGTTCCATACGAATGCCCGTACAGATACAGCGGCGAACTGGAGCGCTGGTTCACCGTCAGGTAGCGTGTCACAAAGTTGCTGTGCGAGGCTGCGTCGGCGTCCACGCCCCATAACGTGGCATTGGTGTTGGGGGCAATTGCCTCGGAATAGCCGTTACCCACTGGATCCAGAAACACCATGTCGGTAATGTCGAGCAGGCTGTCCGGGTTATCCACCAACTGTGGCGACGTGGGCTCGTCCAGACTGGGCACATTGGTCACCAGGCGCCGGGGTGCAAAGGATTCGATATGCAGCACGGCCTGCGAATTGCCTGGCCCTCCGTTCAGGAAAATTGTCAGCGGCCGCTTGGCCGCGGTGGCGTTGTCGGCCGTGTAGGCGACGTAGAAGTAAGACGCTTCCGGTGCACCGGTTTTGGGATTGGTCGCCGTCAGGTGGCCCGCTGTCGCCGTGTATTTGATCAATTGACCGTTGACCGTGATCTGGTGGTGCGTGACCGCGGCAGCTTCAGTAGCGCTTGGCAGGCTGGCACCGGCCGCATCCGAATAGCCCACCGGGTCCCAATAGGGGCTGTCGGAGGATGCGGAAGGGCCGGTCGGAGCCACTGCGGGAGTGGCAGGGGCCGTGGAGTTGGCACCACTGCTGCCACCCCCGCAGGCTGAGAGACCGAACAAGAGGGCACCTGTGAGTGCCATAGAACAAATGGTGTTGACCGTCGTCATCGGGCTACCTTATGCGTTGCGTTGATCGAAAATGACCGACAAGCGTATGAGGAGCACCGTGCCGCTAGGGGCGGACATGGACGAAACCGGTTGTGACGGGGATGAATACCCGGAATCTGGGGATAAAGATGCCAGGGAGGCGGGTGCTGGCGCTTCGCTATTCGACCAAGGCCGCCGCCTTCACCTGCGCCCACACCGCCATGCCGGGCGCCAGTTGCAGTGCGTCCACAGCCCGCGCCGTGATGCGGGCCAGCAGCAGCGTGCTGTCACCACAGGCCATGCGCACCAGGGCTTGTGATGGGTGGGTGTCGGCGGCGATGGACTGCACCACGCAGGGGAGCAGGTTCTGGATGCTGGTCTGCTGTGGCTCCTGCGTGGCCACGCTGACGTCGCGGGCCAGCACGCGCACGCGTGCTGTGCGTCCCAGGGCCAAGCCGGTGTCGCGCAGCCACAAGCTGCCGCCGTGGAAGGCCAGCCGTGCCATGTGCCAGCGCGCGTCGCGCTCGGCCACAGTGGCGTCCAGCAGGGCGCCGGCATCGTCGCCCAGCACCATCGTGGCGTCAGCAGAGGCCAAGACTTCGGTCACCGGCCCGCAGGCGCGGACCTTGCCGGCATCCAGCACCACCAAGGTGTCGGCCAGGCGGGCGACTTCGTCGGAGGCGTGTGTCACATAGAACATGGGGATCTTCAGCTCGTCGCGCAGCCGCTCCAGCCAGGGCAAGATGTCTTGGCGCCGTGCCGCGTCCAGCGAGGCAAGCGGCTCGTCCAGCAGCAACAGGCGCGGCTGGGTGGCCAAAGCGCGGGCAATGGCCACGCGCTGGCGCTCACCGCCCGATAGCGCGCTGGTGTTGCGATCCAGCAGGCCCGCTATGCCCAGCAATTCGATAGCGGCATCCAAGGCGGCGGCCTGGGCCGGTGCGTGAGACCGCTTCAGTCCAAACTGCAGGTTCTTGCGCACATTGAGGTGCGCAAACAGGCTGGCCTCTTGAAACACATAGCCCAACGGGCGTTGCCAGGTGGGCAGGTAGATGCCGGCCGCATCGTCTTGCCAGGTCTGGCCCGCAATGGATACCTTTGCACCGGGCGTGCGCTCCAGTCCGGCCACGCAGCGCAGCAGGCTGGTCTTGCCCGAGCCTGATGCGCCAAACAGAACGGTGATGCCTTCGCCCGGCAAGTCCAAGTTCACATCCAGCGTGAAGGCCGGGCGGGTGAGCTGGAGGCGGATGTGGCTGCGGTCGGTGGCGTTCATGCCATGCCCCGCGTGGCTCTGCGGTTCAGTAGGTTCATGCCTAGTAGCACAAGGAAAGAGAACAGCAGCATGCTGCCCGCCAGCCAGTGGGCCTGGGTGTACTCCGATGCTTCCACATGGCCATAGATTTGCGTTGAAACCAGGCCCGTCTTGCCGGGGATATTGCCGCCAATCATCAGCACCACGCCAAACTCGCCCACAGTGTGGGCAAAGCTCATGATGGCCGCATTGAAGAGGCCCGGCAGTGCCAGCGGCAGCGCGACAGAGAAAAAGGCGTCCAGCGGTCTGGCGCGTAACGTGGCGGCCACTTCCAGAGGGCGCTCGCCCATAGCCTCAAACGCATGCTGAATGGGTTGCACGGCGAAGGGCATGGAATAGATCACCGACCCCAGTAGCAGGCCACAGAAGGTAAAGGCCAGGGGACCCCAGCCCAAGGCTTGTGTCAGTTGGCCTATTGGGCCATGGGGTCCCAGCGTGACCAGCAGATAGAACCCCAGCACAGTGGGTGGTAAGACCAAGGGCAGGGCGATGATTGCGCCCACCGGCCCGCGCCACCAGGATGCCGTACGTGCCAGCCACCAGGCAATGGGCGTGGCCACCAGCAAGAGCAACAACGTGGTCAGGCTGGCCAGCTGCAGTGTGAGCTTGATGGCCTGCAGGGCCTCGGGTTCAAACAGTGGGATGGACATGGCCGGTCGATTATGCAATTGGCACGGCATAGCGGATCCACCATCCGGTATCCGCCTCAGTGCGTGGCCATGCCCAACGCGAAGGCCTCCACCTCATAGTCTTGCAGCGCATTGACAACCTCGGAAAAATCCTGCTCGGGAAGCTCCAGTGCAATCGTTTCACCGGACTGGGTGGTGAAGTTGAGCACGATGGCATCGCCGGTCGGGCCATGCGCAATACTCCACGAGGCCACGCGTTGCGCTGTCGTTGGTTTTTGCATGGTGACTATCCTCCTTGCGTACTTCCGTGCGGAAATCTTCAAACGCCTTTGTGAACCAGTGTCAATGCATTCAACTGGCGCACCCACCGTCCGTGGCGCAGTTCCTTCTCAACGACCAGCCGCAATGGCCCTTCGTCTTCGGGAATGGGTGCGCCGTTTTTCTCAAAGCACAACTGGACCGGTGTATCGGTGAACGCAGGGTCCAGCTCGGGCAGAGCGAAGACCACTTCGTATCCGTCGCGTGCCGAGGCTTTGACATATTCCATGAAGCGCTGACCGCGGATCGCGGTGCCCATCTCCGCGCCTGCACTGGCCAAAGCAGCGGCCGCGGTGGTGCACCGGTACTGTGTCGCTACGCCTTTTTCGGACTGAACGGTGATGGTCTTGTTGGGGAGCCGCGCCAGTTCCGCCAGGTTGCGCATGGTGCTGGGTGTGTTACCTATCCCATGGATGCTCAGCGCCGTTACTGCGCCGTCTGCCAAAGCGGGATTGGCGCACACTGTGGTGAGCAAGGCCCAGAGCAGTGCCTGCCGAAAGGTGACTTGGCTCTGCGGGGCAGCCTGGCTCATAGATCGTAGCCAAAGGTCTTGATCAACGCCTTGACCTTGTCGGTGCGCAGGTAGCTCAGCAGGGCTGTTGCAGCCGGGTTGCCCTTGCCGCTTTGCAGCAGCACAGCGTCTTGCTGGATGGGCTGGTGCAGGTTGGCGGGCACGATCCAGGCCGAGCCTTCTTTGACGCGGCCATCGGCATAGACCTGCGACAGCGCGACAAAGCCCAGCGGGGCGTTCTCGGTGGCGATGAACTGGTAGGTCTGCGTGATGTTTTCGCCTTGTACAAATTTGGGTTGCAGGTTTTGCAGCAGGCCCAGCTTGGTCAGCGTTTCCATGGCGGCCAGACCGTAGGGTGCGAGCTTGGGGTTGGCGATGGCGATGCGCTCGAACTTGCCATTGCGCAGCACCTCGCCCTTGTCGTCCACCAGGCCAGGCTGCTTGCTCCACAGCACCAGTTTGCCGGTGGCATAGGTGAAGTGGGAGTTGGCCACGCCCAGGCCTTCCTTCTCAATGCGGGCGGGCGTCTCGTCGTCTGCGGCCAGCAAAATCTGGAAAGGTGCGCCGTTCTTGATCTGCGTATAGAAATTGCCGGTCGACCCAAAGGCCAGCACAGCCTTGTGCCCGGTGTCCTGTTCAAAGCCTTGCGCAATCTTTTGCATGGGTGCCGTGAAGTTGGCGGCTACCGCCACGCTGACTTCCGCGGCAAAGGCCGACCATGCGGCTGTAGTGGCAATTCCGATGGCCAGGCCAAGACTCTTGATCAAGCTGTTCATGCACTCTCGCTATTCCAAAAAGGGATAGCGCAAGTATAGCAACGCGACCACTTTGCGCTGACAATCCCCGCATGAAGAAAGCACCACCACTGCAGTTGGCCGAGGCCCTGGGGCAGCAGTCCACGGACAAGCGCATCGACATCCTGCGGCGCATAGGCCAGGTAGGGTCGATATCCGAGGCGGCGCGCGACGCTGGCGTCAGCTACAAGGCGGCTTGGCAGGCCATCGACACGCTGAGCAATCTGGCTGGCGTGGCCTTGTTGGAGCGTGCGGTGGGTGGGGCCGGTGGTGGTGGCGCACGGCTCACACCCGCCGGTCACAGTGTCTTGCTGGCAGCGGATCGGATCAACAAGGCGCGGCTGGATGTATTGCAGCAGATCGACGCGGAGTCACGTGGCAGCGGCGCTGTATCCAATCTGTCGGCATTGGCGCTGCGCACCAGCATGCGCAACCAGTTGCCTTGCACGGTGCATGCCCTCAAGCCACGCGCAGGCGCCATCCGTGTGGAACTGCGCCTGCCTGACCAGACACCGCTATGGTCGCGCGTCACGCGCGAGAGTGCGGAACTCTTGGGCCTGAAACCGGGGCTGGCGGTGTTGGCCCTGTGCAAGGCGACTGCGGTCAGCATGGGCGCGGCGTTTGAGCCGGGCGATGGGGTCAATCTATTGCCGGGCCGTGTCAGCCGAGCATCGCGCTCGGCATCTGGCGGCGAGGTGGCACTGGCGTTGGAATCTGGTCTGCACTTGGTGGGGTTCAGTCAGCCCGGTACCGTGCTCAAGACAGGTAGCCTGGGCATGGGCCGGGTAGACGAGGCGGCCATCGCGCTGGCGGTCACCAGCTGAGCCGCCCCCGTCAACAAGGCTAACCGGCCAAAGCTACATAGACGTTCTGCACGTCATCGTTACCGTCGATGGCAGCCAGGAAGGTTTCCACCTCTTCCAAATCCGCAGCACTCAGGCTGGCGGGGTCCACGGGGTTCTTGGGCTTGTAACCCAGTTTGGCCGACAGCACGGTAAAACCCTGGGCGGGCAGCGCGCGGCTGACGATGTCCAGATCGGTGGGGTCGGTCAAGAAGACGGTGGCCCCTTCTTCGCCGGGTTCAAAATCCTGGGCACCCGCTTCGATGGCTGCGGTTTCAGGGTCAGCGCCCGCTGCGGCGGGCTCGGCCTCGATCATGCCCACATGGTCGAAATCCCACGACACCGAGCCCGACGTGCCGAGCTGGCCCTTGCGGAACAGCACACGCATTTCTGGCGCCGTGCGCTTGACGTTGTCGGTCAGGCATTCCACCATCACGGCCACCTGGTGGGGCGCAAAACCCTCATAGATGACATGCTCGTAGTGGATGACTTCACCCGTCAGGCCGGCGCCCTTCTTGATGGCACGCTCCAGCGTGTCTTTGGGCATAGAGACTTTGCGGGCCTGTTCCACCACCAGGCGCAGCTTGGCGTTGGAGGCCGGATCGGCACCGCCGCGTGCGGCCACGGTGATTTCTTTCACCAGCTTGGTAAACAGCCGGCCTCTGGCATCGGCCACCAGGGCCTTGCCCTTTGCTTTCCATTGCGCACCCATTTCTGGTTTTCCTTGATCAGTTGTCTTGAGAGGGCCTCGGTTATACACCCAATGCCAGTTCAACCGCCAAAGCGTTGTGCCGTTCCACGATAGGCCCCAGGTCCAGGGTGGTGAGCTGACCCTTGCGGACCACCACGCGCCCGTTGATGACCGTGTAGTCCACTTGCGGGCTGGCGCACAGCAACAACGCGCCTACGGGGTCATGCACGGCGCCACCGGAAAAGCCCAGCGTGTCCAGGTCAAACAGGGCGAGGTCGGCGCACATGCCCACTGCGATGTGGCCGATGTCGTGTCCGCGGCCCAGCACCCGGGCGCCGCCGCGGGTGGCCATGCCCAGCACATCGCGGGCCGTCATCTCCGCCGGACCCAGATCGCAGCCAAAGAAGGTTTGGTTGCCGCGCACTTCGGGTGGCTGCATGGCACGGCCCACGCGGGCCAGCAGCAGGGCTTGGCGCGCCTCGTTGACCATATGCGCGGCGTCGTTGCTCGCGCAGCCGTCCACACCCAGGCCCACTGGCACGCCAGCATTGAGCATGCGGCGTATCGGCGCAATGCCGCTGGCCAGACGCATATTGCTGCAGGGGCAGTGCGCCACGCCCGTGCGGGTGGCGGCAAACAGGCTGATGCCGGCATCGTCAAGCTTCACGCAGTGGGCGTGCCATACATCCGGCCCCAACCAACCCAGGTCTTGCGCGTATTCTGCGGGTGTGCAGTTGAACTTCTCGCGGGAATAGGCCAGATCGTGGTCATTCTCTGCCAGGTGGGTGTGCAGGCGCGCACCCAGCGATCGTGCGAGCACGGCCGACTCGCGCATCAGGTCGCGGCTGACGCTGAACGGCGAGCAGGGGGCAACCGCGATATTGACCATCGCGCCGTGCGCGGCATCGTGGTATTGCTCGATCAGCCGCTGTGTGTCTTTCAGAATGAAGTCTTCGCGCTCCACGACGCTGTCCGGCGGCAGGCCGCCCTGGCTTTGGCCCACGCTCATGCTGCCGCGTGTGGCCACAAAGCGCATGCCAATCTGCTGGGCGGCGGCGATGCTGTCGTCCAGGCGCACGCCGTTGGGGTAGATGTACAAATGGTCGCTGCTGGTGGTGCAGCCGCTCAGCATCAGCTCGGCCATCGCCACCTGGGTGCTGACTTGCACCATTTCGGGCGTCAGGCCAGCCCAGATCGGGTACAGGCCTTGGAGCCAACTGAACAGCTCGGCGTTCTGCACGGCCGGGATGGCCCGCGTGAGGCTCTGGTACATGTGGTGGTGGGTGTTAACCAGGCCGGGCGTCACCAGGTGCTGGCGCGCGTCTATGACCTCGTCCGCCGCTTGCATGTCGGGTGGCAATTCGGCGGCCGGCCCCACATAGGCGATGCGGTGGCCGCGTATGTAGATGGATGCATTGCGCAGCTCGCGTGCCCGCGTGGGTTCGGTGTGGTCCTGCGTGGCCACGCAACGGGCGTTGTGGATCAGCAGGCTTGGTGGCGGAGTTGTGGCGGTGGACAGCATGGCCGCATTTCACCACGACACCATTGCGCGCCTATCGGCATTTGCCAATAGCCGTTAGCTGGGCCTCCATATGCCACGGCGGCCCGTGGCAGGCACTACAGCGTCTTGTAACCCATGGTCTGAGGCAGCCACAGCACGATCTGCGGGAAAAAGGTCATGGCCAGCAGCAGCAACAGCAGCATGAGCAGAAAGGGCCAACCCTCTTTCATCATCTCGCCAATCGGTATGCCGGTCAGCGCCTTGATCACAAACAGCAGCATGCCAAAGGGCGGGTGGATCAGTCCGATCATCATGTTCAGCACCACCAGCACGCCAAAGTGCACCAGGTCCACGCCCAAGAGCTTGGCAGCAGGCAGCAGCATGGGCACGAAAACCAGCAGCAGTACCGATACATCCAGAAAACAACCCAGCACCAGGAACATCACATTCACCAGCAGCAGAAACTTGATCTGCGACAGGTGCATGCTGTCCACCCACTGCGCCATAGCCTGCGGCACACCCTCTGCGGTGAAGGCATAGTTCAGCATGAAGGAGCCGGCCAGAATCAGTGTGATGATGGCACTGCCCCGCGTGGATTCCATGACCACGCCCCAGAAGCTGCGCCAGGTGAGCGCGCGGTAAACCACCCCTGCTAGTACGAGCGCGTGCAGGGCGGCCACCGCCGCTGCCTCGGTTGGTGTGAAGGCACCGGAGTAGATGCCACCAAGTAGCACGATGGGCATCGACAGGGGAAGTGCACCACGGAACAAAATGGCCGGCCACTCGCGCAATGGCACGGGTGCTTCGCGCGGCATGTTGCGCCGCGTGGCAATCACATGCACCACTACCATCATCAGCACTGCCATCAGAAAGCCCGGTACCACGCCGCCCAGAAACAGCGCACCGACCGACGCGCCAGAGACCAGTGCATAAATCACCATCGGAATAGACGGCGGAATGATGGGCCCCAGCGTGGCACTGGCCACCACCACCGCACCGGCAAAGCCGCGCGAATACTCCGGTTTTTTGAGCATCTGGCGGATGGTCACCAGCCCAGGCCCGGCCGCATCCGCAATGGCGCTGCCGCTCATACCCGAGAAGACGACGCTGACTAAGATATCCACCTGGGCGAGCCCGCCCCGCATGCGGCCCACCAGGATGCGGCAGAAGTCAAAGATGCGCTCACTGACCGTACCCGCATTCATGATATTGGCCGCGAACACAAACAAGGGCACGGCCAGTAGTACATAGCTGTTGTACAGACCATTGCCAACCTGCTCGGCGACCAGGCCCAGGTCTTGTCCTTTGACCAGCAGATAGGCAAAGCCGGAGACCAGCATGGAGATGCCAATGGGCATGCGTAGGAGCATGCCAATGACTAGGACGGCGGCTAGGGTGGTGATGGCTGGGGTCATACGTGAGATGGCTGAACCAGTGCTGACTGTGCTGGAAAAACGGTCACAAGAACTTAGCGCATCGACTCAATTCATACAGCACGGTCAACCCGGTGTAAACGTTATTCGTCAGACTCTCAGGATTTCAGGTGAAACTCAATAGCTGCGTCCAGGGCTTGGTGCAGAGGGATTTTTTGCCCAGCTTCAACCGTCTTGATGGGCGAAACAGTGCGAGTGAAACGGCGCTTTCCTTGTGATTCACTTTCAATAAAAATGACCAATGCAGATGTGCCCGCTTTGAGCTCCGTTTCTGAGTAAAAGGCGCGTTTGTATTCGTCTTCTCCAGACAAGGCTGCAAAATTGTCCGCATCGACCATAGTGTGGGCTATGTCCCCCTCATGCTTGATCGTACCGTTTGCAACTGCCGCACCGATAGCTCCGCCGAACATAGAACCGAGTGCAACGCGTTTGAGTGCAGCACGATTGTTGAGATACACCGCGAAGTGATGCAACTTTGTCGGTGGAACAGGTTGAGACCCGTACTGCTCTTGCAAATGGTGGGCGAATAGTCGAGGGCCAGTCGGAGTAATGATGTCCTCGGCCAAACGGGTGTAACCGTAGCGATCATTGGTGATGATCAAACTAAATATATCGCGAGTGCTCTCGCTCTTCGGGCGCAAATCTTCGACTGGGGTCTTGGCCGACGTAGCAAGGTTTTCTACGGGGAGGGTGACCGGACCAGTGGCGCAGCCCACTAAAACAAATGCGGTCAGAAATGCAAGAAGAAGGCGCATGGGGTAGAAGTCCTAATGTGATTGAAAGGGTGGATTGTCTCTGTAGAGGGGGCAAATTATCCGTCACTCGATCTTGAGAGATTTCAACTGTGGGTCTCTCAGACCCACACTTCCGCCTCCAACCCCACCCCCTTCACCGCCCGCCAGATTCCCCAGGCGCTGCGCACCACCAGCGCCACCATCAGCAGTACAAACGGGATGTACACCCACATCAGCGGAACCTCCAGAACCGGCGTGCCTTCACGTGCCATGAAATGCACATAGTCCCAACTGGCGGGCAGGCCCACCAGAGCCAGGCCGCCGAACAGCAGGTTGCCCGCGATCTGCATGGCTTGGCGGGTGCGGCGGCCTACGCTGTTCCACACCAGGTCAAACACCACATGTTCGCGTTCGGGCACGACCAGTGCGGCGGCCCACAGGATGACCCAGATGTACAAGATGACGGCGAGCTCGTCGGTCCAGGGCAGGGGTTTGTCGAAGGCGAAGCGTGCGGTGATCTGGATGAGGAATACACCAAACAGCGCCAGAAAGAGCAGACCGCCAACCGCGTTGGCGCAGCGTTGCGCCCAGCGTGCAATGGTCATCATCATGTCGTTGTCGTTGTCGTTGTCGTTCAGTGGGTGGCGTTGATGCGGTCAACCAGGCCAGCCGGCCAGGTCTTGGCCAGATCCGATGCCTGATAGGCGGCCTGCACGGTCTTGCGGAAGGCGGCCACATCGGGCGTGGTGACCTGCAAGCCTTCTTTCTTGAAGAAGTCCACCAACTGGGTCTCTTCCTGCGCAGTGTTGTCGTTGTTGTAGGCGGCTGCGGCCTGTGCCGCGGCAGTCACCTTTTGCTTTTGCGCCGCGTTCATCGCGTTGAAGCTTTTATTGGAGATGGCAATGAACAGGCTGTCGACCAAGTGGCCCGTCAGTACGATCTGCTTGGTCACCTCGTAAAACTTGGCAGCACGCACGCTGGGCAGGGGATTGTCCTGGCCGTCGATGGTGCCGGTCTTCAGGCCCAGGTACACCTCGCCAAAGGCCAGCGGCGTGGCGGTGGCGCCCAGGGCATTGCCCAGGAACAACCAGTCCTTGGAGCCCGGCATGCGCAGCTTGATGCCCTTGAGGTCGGCCGGCGTTTTGACGGCATGGGCTTCGCGCAGATTGACCTGGCGCGTGCCCAGGTAGCAGGTGGACAGCACGGTGACATCCATCTTTTCCGACACACGCTTGAACAACTCTGCCCCAATGGGACCTGCAAAAACCTTTTGCTGGTGGGCCGGGTCGCGCAGCATGTAGCCGGCGGTAAAGACAGAGAATTCGGGTACCAGCTTGGCAATGTCGGCCGCCGACATGGAGGTCAACTCCAGGTTGCCGCGGGCCATGGCAGCAGGCTCGGCGCCCTGCTTGAACAGCGATGCATTGAGGTTGATCTGCACATCGAACTCACCGGGCGCGCTCTTCTCCAGCGCGTCTTTGAAGACGGTCCACATCTTGGCGTGCCAGGCATCGGGCACGGCCGGGGTGGAGATGCGCAGCACGGTCTTGGTCTGCTGCGCGGTTGCAGGAAGGCTGCTTGCTGCGGCCAGGGCGATCGCCGTGCCCATCAGGAAGCGCCGGGAGAGGGTAGAAGTCGGGTGAAGGGTCATGGTGGGTGGCGATTGTCGCAGGCGGGGACGCGGGGCTGTATGGGGGCAACCCCCAAATGGAAACAGCCAGTGTTTTACCACTGGCTGTCGTCTAACCCGAAATTGTCGTCAATCCACTAGCTCACTCACTAGCTAGCCGGCCATCTGGCCGCCCATCGCTCACATCGAGCGACGGTGTGCACGCGTTGTTACACCAGTGCCTAGAGCTTGTACTCCACCAGCAGCAGCGGCGTGGTGGCAGTGCAAGAGTTGCGGACGAACGACTTACCGTTGTCGCAGCCAAATTTGTTGTCCCAGTATTCGACACCCAGGCCAGCCGTCAGGCCACTCTTGGGGCCGCCGATGTCAAACATGAAGCTGGCGCGGATCAGGGTTTCGGTCTTGGTCTCTTCGCCAAAGCCATCCTTGCCCTTGGGGCCGACGATGCTGGCAAAGCCGGTGAAGGTACCTACGCCGCCCACGGGAATGGCCCAGGCGGTGTTCAGGGCTGGTGCTGCGTCGAACGACACCGTCTTGCCGACGATGCCGTTGTTGTTGCTTTCCTTGTAGACGGCCAAACCAATGTCCCAAAAGCCGGCGCTGACTGGCATGGCGGCGGAAATACCCAACTGCAGTTTGAGCGGTGATGGCGCAAACGTCGTGTTTTTGCTGCCGGCGTCAATGCGCGCGGTGAGGTTCAGGTCTTTGGCAAAGCCGTAGCCCGTCTTGTTGCCGGTCATAGCGCTGATGGAGAAGTTGCGTTGGTAGAAGCCGTACCACTCCTGTGCACCGTCCGCGCCGCCGTTGTTGGGGTCCTTGTTGTCAGACTTCAGCAGGTCAATCGTGAAGAAGTTGCTGCCAGCCGAGTCGCCGCTGACATGGGTGAAAGACAGGATGTTCTTGGACACCTTGTCCGACACCCCTGGCTCGGATTGGCTGGGGGCGTAGCGGTAGCCCAGCGAGTTGCTGGTCCAGTCGGCGGCTATGGCGCCGGTTCCGGCCAGTAACGCGCATAGCAGTAGGCTGAGTTTGGGTAGATGATGGGTCATGGGATCTTTCTGTATATATCGTTAGTTAGGTTTGTTTGAGCGTGCGTTGTCCTTGCAGGAACCCTGGGTCTTCAATCTTTCTGGCAAAAAAATCGGCGGACGGGTTTCGGCCTATGCAGCAACGCATAAACCGGGCCATCTGCTTGCACCAACAACCGTCAGGCGTGGCGACTGGATTCACCCAGCGCGGCGAGTACGTTCTCAGCGGTAGCTGGTGCACTCAGTCGCACGGGCCCACGGCGTCCAGCCGTGGCAATGGCTTCACGTAGCGCCTCGTAGACGCTGATGGCCAGCATGAAAGGGGGTTCGCCCACGGCCTTGGAGCCAAAGACGTTGTCCTCAACATTGGGTTCGTGCCACAGGGCCACCTTCAGGTGGCTGGGTACATCGCCCGCTGTGGGAATCTTGTAGGTGCTAGGGGCGTGGGTGCTCAGGTAACCCTTGTCGTTCCACACCAGTTGCTCGGTGGTGAGCCAGCCCATGCCTTGCACAAAACCGCCTTCGATCTGGCCCACATCCAGCGCCGGGTTGATGGAGCGGCCCACGTCATGCAATATGTCTACTTTGAGCACCCGGTTCTCGCCGGTCAGCGTGTCGATGGCCACTTCGGTGCAGGCCGCGCCATAGGCAAAATAGTAAAACGGTCGGCCGGTCAGTGTGGTCTTGTCGTAGTGGATCTTGGGTGTGCGGTAGAAGCCGTCGCTCCACAACTGGATGCGGTTGGCATAGGCCATCTTCACCACGTCGTCAAAGCTGCGCGTGACGGTAGGCGACAGCACCTGCCCATGCTCAAAGCGCACGGCACCCGCGCCGCAGCCATCGAGCCCGCTGACGAAGGCAGCCAGGTTGTCGCGCACATGGCGGGCCGCAAACTGGGCGGCGCGGCCATTCAGGTCGGTGCCAGCGGACGCGGCCGTGGCCGATGCGTTGGGTATTTTGCTGGTGTCGCTGGCCGTGCACAGGATGCGCTCATAGGGCACGCCCAATTCGTCGGCCACGATCTGCGCCACTTTGGTGTTCAGGCCCTGACCCATTTCGGTGCCGCCGTGGTTCACCTGCACGCTGCCATCGGTGTAGACATGCACCAGCGCGCCGGCCTGGTTGAACAGCGTGGCCGTGAAGCTGATGCCGAACTTGACTGGCGTGATGGCGATGCCGCGTTTGACGATGGGGCTGCTCTTGTTCCACTCCGCAATGGCTTTGCGGCGCTGGCGGTAGTGCGACGTGTTTTCCAACTGCGACAACAGTGGCTGCAGGATGTTGTCTTCCACCCGCATGCCGTAGTGCGTGGTGTCGCGCTTGTGCTCGGTTCCGGGGATGGCCTCGTCGCTGTACAGGTTGCGCATGCGCACATCCAGCGGGTCCAGGCCCAGGTGGCGAGCGATGTCGCCCATGATGGTCTCGATCAGGATCACGCCCTGTGGTCCGCCAAAGCCGCGGAAGGCGGTGTGGCTTTGCGTGTTGAGCTTGCAGCGGAAGGACGCAATGTCCACATCCTGCAGGTAGTAGGCGTTGTCGCTGTGGAAGATGGCGCGGTCCGCCACGGGGCCGGACAGGTCGGCACTGAAGCCGCAGTTGGCGGCCATCATCAACTTCAGGGCGGTCAGGCGGCCGCTGTCATCAAAGCCGGCTTGGTATTCGTAGGAAAAGGGGTGGCGCTTGCCGGTGACCATGAAGTCGTCGTCGCGGTCCAGCCGCAGTTTGATGGGACGCTGCAGCTTGTGCGCAGCAATCGCAGCCCACACGGCCAGATGCCCGGCCTGGGTCTCCTTGCCGCCAAAGCCACCGCCCATGCGCCGGCATTCGACCTTGACCGAGTGGTTGTCTATGCCCAGCGCGTGCGACACCCAGTGCTGCACCTCACCGGGGTGCTGGGTGCTGGAGTAGACCCACCACTGGTTTTGTTCCAGCGGCAGCACATAGGCCACCTGGCCTTCCAGGTAGAAGTGCTCCTGGCCGCCCACCTCCAGGTTGCCGCTGAGCGTGTGTTGCGCGCGGGCCAGGGCGGCCGTGGCATCGCCGCGCTTCACATAGACCGGTGGCAACACATAGCTCTGCGCGGCCAGTGCGTCCTTCACAGTCAGTATGGCGGGCAGGGCTTCGATGTTGAGCTTGACCTTGCGTGCGGCGCGGCGGGCCTGCATCACGGTGTCGGCCACCACCACGCCGACCACCTGGCCGATGTGCTGCACGGTGTCGATGGCAAACACGGGTTCGTCACCGGCAAAGGCGGCCAACATGGGGTCGCCGGGAATGTCGCCGGACAAGATGACATCGCGCACGCCGGGCATGGCCAGTGCGGCTGCGGCATCCACACCCAGCAGGCGGCCGTGGGCCAGGTTGGAGAGTATGGGCGCGGCATACAGCGTGCCCCGCACCTCGGCAATGTCGTCAATGTAGGTGGCGCCACCGGCCACCTGGGCGGCTGCGCTTTCGTGCGGGCGGCTGACGCCGGCCGTCACATCGGGCCGGCTGTGCGGTGGCAGGCCTTGCAGGTGCTCGGGCTTGACGGATGTATTGAGCGTGTTCATGCGGTCACCTCCTGCGCCAGCGCATCCAGGTCCAGGCTGCGCACGTCGGTGCGCGTCGTGCCCTGGCTCTCCAGCCAAAAACGCTCCAGCAGATTGCCCAGCACCGTGCTGCGGTAGGCCGCTGTGGCGCGCATGTCGGATATGGGCGTGAACTCCTCACGCAGGGTCTGCATGGCGCTGTGGATGGTGGCGGGCGTCCAGGGTTGGCCCCGCAACGCGGCCTCGGTCTTGCGTGCGCGTACGGGCGTGGCGGCCACACCGCCTGCACCGATGGACGCGCGGCGTACGTGGCCATCTACCACTTCGATCTGGATGGCCAGGCACACGGCGGAGATATCGTCTTCAAAACGCTTGGAAATTTTGTAGACGCGGCTGAACTCTTGTTGGGTCGCCTTGGGCACCTTGATCCACGCCAGCACCTCATCGGGTGCCATGATGTTCTTGCGGTAGCCGGTGTACAGGTCTTCCAGCGGCAGTTCGCGGTGTGCGATCTTCTTACCGGCTTGGCGCATCAGCACGATGTTGGCACCCAGTGCAATCAGCAGCGGCATGGAGTCGCCAATGGGCGAGCCATTGGCCACATTGCCACCCAGCGTGCCGCTGTTGCGCACCGGCAGGCCGGCGAAACGGTGGGCGAATTCGGCCAGGTGGGGACGGTTCGCCACCAGTGCGTTGTAAGCGTCGGTCAGCGACACGGCTGCGCCAATAGCAATGTGGTGGGGGTAGTGCTCCACACGGCGCAACTCGGCCACCTGGGTCACGTCCAGCACTTTGGCAAACTGCATGTGCATCTTGGTGACCCACAGGCCCACATCGGTGCAACCGGCCACCAGTTGCGCGTCGGTGTGCTGCGCGCGCTGGGCCAGCAACTCGGGCAGGCTCTGGGGGAGCATGTATGAAGAATGGGCCTCTAGCCCTCGTGGTTCCTGAGCTAGCTGCTGCAAAGTTAATAGCACTTCGGCTTCGTTGACGCGCGCAACGGGCAGCGCTTGCATGGCTTCTGCTGCATCCAATATGGGGCGGTAGCCGGTGCAGCGGCACAGATTGCCCGACAGCGCACCCTGTGCGTCTGCGCGTGTAATGGTCTGGCCCTTGCACGTCTTGTTTTGGTATTGGCCAAACAAACTCATCACAAAGCCCGGTGTGCAGAAACCGCATTGCGAGCCGTGGCAGTCCACCATGGCTTGCTGTGTGGGGTGCAGCGTGCCGTCGGCCGCGGTCAGGTCTTCCACGGTCCATAGGGCCATGCCGTCTATGGAATGGGCCAGTCGTATGCAGCTGTTGATGGCGCTGTACTTCAGTGCGGGGCCATCGGCTTCTGCCACCACCACGGTACAGGCACCGCAGTCGCCTTCGCCGCAGCCTTCTTTGGTGCCGCAGCTGTGCAGGTCTTCGCGCAACACTTCCAACAAAGTACGGTTGCTGTCTACGGCGGGTAGGCTGACAATCTCGCCGCGCCGGAAAAATCTCAAGGGTTTTGTGTGCATGGGCTTCATGGGCATTTCCTAGTCCGTGAGGGTAAATCGGGTGGCAGCACCACACCATATTCCTTAGGATATGACACAAATTGATAACACCGTATGAGAAACCATTCCCTGTTTGACAAGATAGACCTTCATCTGATTAGGGTCCTTCACACCGTGTTAACTGAACGCAGCGTTTCCAAAGCCGCCATCCGTCTGGGCATGCACCAGCCGGCGGTGAGCAGTGCGCTCAAACGCTTGCGTGATTTCGCGGGAGACCCCCTCTTGGTGCGCTCAGGCTCCGGCATGGTGCCTACCGATGTGGCGCTGCGCATGCTGGAGCCCAGCGCCAGCATTTTGCGTGCCGCCGAGATGCTGTTTACCGATGCCAAGGGCTTTGAGCCCGCCACCGCGCGCAACACCTTCCGTGTGGCGGCCAGTGATTACTTGGACCCGGTCTTCTTGCCCCACCTGGTGGCACAGATCAAGACCCATGCGCCGTTGGCCGACATCGAAATCCATTCACTGTCAGGCAGTTCCGATTACCGTGCGCAATTGGCGCAGGGCGACGTGGATGTAGTGATTGGCAATTGGCCAACTCCACCGGACGAATTGCACCTGGGCCGCTTGTTCAGCGACGATGTGGTGTGCCTGGTATCCAACAAACACCCGGCCGTGCGCCGTGGTTGGGACCAGACGGCGTGGCTGGAGGCCGACCACATCGCGCCCGGTGCCACGCACCCCGGCGCCAAGGGTGTCATCGACGAACACCTGGCAAGCCTGGGCCTGCGCCGCCACATTGCCGCGCGCTGCCCCTACTTCGGCCAGATACCGGCCATGGTGGCATCAACCTTGCTGGTCCTGACAACAGGTCGCCAGTATTGCGAACGGTTTACCGACTCCCTGCCGGTCACGATATTGCCGTGCCCGATGGAGTTTCCTCGCATCCAGTATTACCAACTTTGGCATGAACGCACCCACACCTCGGCCTCTAGCCGGTGGCTGCGTGACTGCGTGAAGTCCGTTGCGGCAGCCTTAAAAAAAGAGTGAGACAAACGACGACATGACCACACCCAGACTTCAATTGACAGGCATAACCAAGGCCTATCCCGGCGTCATAGCCAATAGCGATGTTGCTCTGACGGTCATGCCGGGCGAAATACACGCGGTGCTGGGCGAGAACGGCGCCGGCAAGTCCACGCTGATGAAAATCATCTATGGCTCGGTCAAACCCGATGCGGGCCGTGTGCTGTTCAACGGCCAAGAGATGCACATCCGCAACCCCAAGGAGGCGCGGGCTATCGGCATCAGCATGGTGTTCCAACATTTCAACCTGTTCGACACCATGACCGTGGCCGAGAACGTGTGGCTGGGCCTGAGCGGAAGTACCTTGCAAGAGGTAACCGCAAGCATCGTCGCCAAGGCCACCGAGTACGGCTTGGACATCGACCCCGCGCGCCCGGTGCACACCCTCAGCGTGGGCGAGATGCAGCGTGTGGAAATCATCCGCGCGCTGTTGACGCGCCCCGAGTTGCTGATTCTGGACGAGCCTACATCGGTGTTGACGCCGCAGGCGGTGGAGAAGCTGTTTGTGGTGTTGAAGAAGCTCTCCAGCGAAGGCTGCAGCATCCTGTACATCAGCCACAAGCTGCACGAGATCCGCGAACTGTGCACCGCCTGCACCGTGCTGCGCGGTGGCAAGGTTACCGGGGTGTGCAACCCGCAAGAAGAATCGAACGCGTCGCTGTCGCGCCTGATGATTGGCGCCGAGCCGCCGCTGCTGGAGCGGGCCACACGCACGGCGGGTGCACCGGTAATGCACGTCAAGGGCCTGAATCTAGCGCGCGATGACCAGTTTGGTGTGGACCTGGAAGGCATAGAGCTGCAGGTGCGCGCCGGCGAGGTGGTGGGCATTGCCGGTGTCTCGGGCAATGGCCAGAAGGAATTGCTGTACGCGTTGTCGGGCGAAGACTGCCGCGCACCCCGCGGCAGCATCCTGATGGGCGATACCGATGTGTCAGGTCTGCACCCCGGCAAGCGCCGCGCCCTGGGCCTGCACTTTGTGCCCGAAGAGCGCCTGGGCCGCGGTGCCGTGCCCACACTGAGCCTGGCGCTGAATCTATTGCTGACCCGCACCGAATCCATTTCCATGCCCCGCTTTGCCGGTGGCTGGGTGCGTGTGCGCCAGTTGGAGGCCCATGCCACGCGCCTGATCCAGGAGTACAAGGTCAAGGCCAACGGCCCCGGTGCGGTGGCACGGTCCTTGTCGGGTGGCAACCTGCAGAAATTCATTGTGGGCCGCGAGATCGACGCCAAACCCAAGCTGCTGATCGTGTCGCAGCCGACCTGGGGGGTAGACGTAGGCGCTGCCGCGCAGATCCGCGGTGCGATCCTGGCGCTGCGCGATGCGGGTTGTGCCGTGCTGGTGGTCAGCGAAGAGTTGGACGAATTGTTTGAGGTCAGCGACCGCATGCACGTGATTGCGCGTGGCAAGTTGTCGCCCTCGGTAGCTATTGCGGAGGCGACAGTGGAAAAGATCGGTGAATGGATGAGTGGCCTATGGGAGCCCGCGGCCAAGCCCGCAGGCGGTGCGGACCGCGGCACGCGGGGCGAGTCGGTAGCGCCTGCCAATATGCAAGGAGTGCAGCATGCCCACGCTTAAGCTCGAAGCCCGTCCCCAGCCCTCGCGCCACTGGAGCTATGGCTCTCCGCTGCTGGCGCTGCTGTGCACCGTGGTGATTGGTGTGATTCTGTTTGCGATGCTGGGCAAAGACCCGATGAGCGGCCTGCAGGTCTTTTTCTGGGAACCCATCAAGAGTGGTTATGCCTTGGGTGAGCTGCTGGTGAAGGCCACGCCCTTGCTGATCATTGCGTTGGGGCTGGCGGTGTGCTTCCGCTCCAATGTGTGGAACATTGGCGCCGAAGGGCAGTACATCTTTGGCGCCATTGCGGCCAGTGCAGTGGCCCTGATGGCGGACAAGACCACCGGTGGCTGGATTGTGTTGGCCATTCTGTTGGCCGGCGTGCTGGGCGGTATGGCATGGGGTGGCCTCACGGCCGTGTTGCGCGACCGCTTCAATGCCAATGAAATTCTGGTCAGCCTGTTCTTGGTGTACATCGCGCTGCAACTGCTCGGCTATCTGGTGGCCGGCCCGCTGAAGGACCCGCAGGGCTACAACTTCCCGCAGACCAAGACCTTTGAGGCCGTCACGCGCATCCCGCGCCTGTTCGAAGGTTCGCGTGTCAGCATAGGCGCAGTGCTCGCCGTGCTGGGGGTCATCGGTACCGCCGTGTTCCTGTTCCGCACACGGGCTGGTTTCGCACTGCAAGTGGGTGGCCTGGCCAAGGCGGCGTCACGCTATGCCGGCTTCTCGTCGCGCCGGGCACTGTGGACGGCCCTGCTGGTATCCGGTGGTCTGGCCGGTCTGGCTGGGGCGCTGGAGGTGGCAGGTCCCATTGGCCAACTGACGATCTATTTGCCGGCAGGCTATGGCTTTGCCGCCATCATCGTTGCCTTTGTGGGCCGCTTGCACCCAGTGGGCATGGTGTTCTCGGCGCTGCTGATGAGCATGTTCTATATCGGCGGTGAGTTGGCGCAGTCTCGCCTGGGCCTGCCCAAATCTCTGACCGGTGTATTCCAGGGGCTGCTGCTGTTCACGCTGCTGGCCTGCGACACCTTGGTCAACTACCGGCTGCGCTGGGTACACAGCAGCGCGAAGCAATCTCTGGCACTGGGAGCAGCGAAATAATGGAATCCTACGCACTGTTATTGGCCGCCACGCTGAACGCGGGCACAGTTTTGGCCATCGCATCCCTGGGGCTGCTGATCAACGAGAAGGCTGGCATCGTCAACCTCGGGGCCGAGGGCATGATGCTGTGCGCGGCCATCGCCGGCTTTGCCACCGTGGTGCATACGGGCAGCGACACCATGGGCTTTGCCGCCGGCATGGGCGCGGGCGCTGTGATGGCGGCCCTGTTTGCCGCGCTGGTCATTTGGCTCAACACCAACCAGTACGCCACGGGCCTGGCACTTGCCCTGTTTGGCACGGGTTTGTCAGCCTTTGTCGGGTCTGGCTACGTGAAGGAGAACCTGCCCGAGCGCCCCAGCTTCGCCATTCCCGGCCTGTCGGATATTCCTTTCTTTGGGCCTGCTGTCTTTCGCCAGCACCCCCTGGTCTACCTGACCGTTATCTTTGCCTTTGCACTGATCTGGTTCCTGTACCGCACCCGGGCCGGCCTGATTCTGCGCAGCGTGGGTGAAAGCCCCGAGTCGGCCCATGCCTTGGGCTACCCGGTGCGCTGGATACGCCTGGGCGCTGTGGTCGCTGGTGGCGCCCTGTGCGGCTTGGCGGGTGCCTACCTGTCCATCATCTACACGCCTTTGTGGGTCGAGGGCATGGTGTCGGGCAAGGGCTGGATCGCCTTGGCCTTGACCACTTTTGCCACCTGGCGTCCGGCACGTGTATTGCTTGGTGCCTATTTGTTTGGTGGCACGATGATGCTGTCTTTCCACCTGCAGAACATCGGTGTGGACTTCCCGTCACAGTTTTTGAATATGCTGCCCTTTGTGGCCAACATCGTCGTGCTGGCCTTGATCTCGCGGGATCAGGGTTGGATACGGATTAACATGCCAGCTTCCATTGGTAAGCCGTTTTACCCTGGCACCTGATTGTTTTCTCGGCCCCGTTGATTTTTCCGCAACCCCACGTTTTTTTAGAAAGAACTGACATGACAGATTTGCAGAAACGCGCATTACTGAAAATTGCAGCCTTGACCGCCGTGGCAAGCGCTGCGCTGGTTGGCTGCGGCAAGAAGGAAGAGCCCGTGGCGGCCGCACCGGCCTCTGCACCCGCACCAGCTGCGTCGGCCCCTGCGCCCAAGGCCGAGCCGCTGAAGATCGCCTTTGCCTATGTCGGCCCCGTGGGCGATGGCGGCTGGACTTTTGCACACGACCGCGGCCGCCAGGCAGTGGAAAAGGAATTTGGCGACAAGGTCGTGACCTCCAAGGTGGAGAACGTGCCCGAGTCTGCCGACGCCGAGCGCGTGATCCGCGATCTGGCCGGCCAGGGCAACAAGCTGATTTTCGGCACCACCTTCGGCTACATGGAACCCATGCTCAAGGTCGCGCCCGATTTCAAGGGTGTGAACTTTCAGCACGCGACCGGCTACAAGACGGCCGACAACATGAGCACCTACGACAGCCGCACCTACGAAGGCGCCTACATGGCCGGCGTCATTGCCGGCAAGATGACCAAGACCGGCACGCTGGGCGTGGTGGCCTCCATCCCAATTCCAGAAGTGATCCGCAACATCAACAGCTTCACGCTGGGCGCACAGAGCAGCAACCCCAAGATCAAGACCAAAGTGGTGTGGGTCAATGAGTGGTTCAACCCACCCAAAGAAACTGAAGCCGCCACCAGCCTGATCAACGGCGGTGCCGACGTGCTGTTCCAGAACACGGATTCCCCCGCCGTGCTGAAGACCGCCCAAGACAAGGGTAAGCGCGCCTTTGGTTGGGACTCTGACATGACGGCCTACGGCCCCAAGGCCCACTTGGCGTCCAGCATCATCAACTGGGGTCCCTACTACATCAAGACCACCAAAGATGCCTTGGAAGGCAAGAACGCACCCACGCAAAGCTGGTGGGGCGTGAAAGAGGGCGCCATTGACATCGTGTCGATTGCCGATGACGTGCCCGCCGAGACCAAGGCCAAGGTGGACGAGGTCAAGGCCGGCCTGAAGGATGGTAGCTTTATGATCTGGAAAGGTCCCATTCTGGACAACACCGGTAAGGAACAGATCGCCAAGGATGCCGTGGCCGATGACAAGTTCCTGGGCGGGTTGAATTTCTTCGTCAAGGGCGTGGAAGGGAAGATTCCTGGGGGCAAGTAATCCTTCTTCCATGTGTTTGAAGGTCGCTTTCGGGCGGCCTTTTATTTTTGTGGGTCCGTTTGTGTCTGGATCAGCCGGGCTATGCGTTTTGCTCCGCGTCCCCCGGCCTTTGGCCTCCTCCTTTACCTGCGCAAAACGCATAGCCCGGCTGATCTTGTGTGAGGTGCTGGCATGCCTGCAATGGTGAATGCCCTTGTTCGCGCGCTAACTTCTCCAGCCTTCGGTGGGGTTTGGGTATTCTGCGCAGGTAAAGGAGGAGCCCGGAACGGGCGGGGGACACGGAGCAGAATACCCAAGCCCTGCCGGAGGCGATCGATCGCAAACCCGCCAATCCAATCAATAGAATGCCAAAACGTAAAAAACCCTTAGGAACAACTATGCGCTTATCCACACGATTGGTTTCCCTGGCGATGATTGGTTTGGCCATGTCCACTGCTTATGCGCAAGACCTGCGCGCCGTGGTGGAGGATGGCCGCAAGGTCATACTGTCGCCCAATGGCAAATGGCGTTTTGACACCAGTGTGGGGCGCATGGAACTTCCTGCAGCTGGTGGTATGCAAACCTACCAGCCTGCCGTCAAAAAATTCAGCGTGGCCTATAACAGCGACACATGGACCCTGGCTCCACCCAAGGAAGGGGACTCGCCCAACAAGCGCACGTTCACGCACAAGAGCTTGCCGGTGTATGGCATGGTCATATCCGATGAAATACCGGCATCGACCGCGTCGATGAAAAACGTCATCTTGTACAACGCCCGTGCCATTGGCGCAGAGCCAACGGTGCTGCTGGACCAGCAGACCGATATTGGTGGCAACTCCGTGGGATCCATCCGGTTTGCCGTTGCGCCCAAGGGCTTGGAGTTCGTGTTCTCCGTCTATTACTTTGGCGGACCCGAAGGCAATGTGCAAGTCACCTGCTACACCGCGCAGTCGCTGTACTTCAAATACGAAGCCGAGTGCAAAAAGTTCATGGATGGCCTGAGCATCAAATAGCACCCAAACACCACACGCACGCCCACCATGAAAAAACTACTGTTTGGCACTCTGGCTGCCTCCGTTCAATTGCTGTTTGCCGCCGGTTCCCTGGCCGCCAGTGCACCCAAACCCACCACGCAAAACCGCGCCGATATTTCTGCCCAATACCGTTGGGATTTCTCACCCATCTATCCGAGCTGGGAGGCATGGGAAGCCGCCATGAAGGACACCGAGGCCAAGATGGACGCCTTTGCTGCACGCAAGGGCACGCTGAAGAATGGTCCCGCCGCGCTGCTCAGTGCCTACCAGGCCTTTGACGAAATCGGCATGCTGCAAGACCGCGTGTACCGCTACCCCCAGTTGCAGCGCGACGTGCAAACGCGCGACCAGAATGTGGCGGGCAAGTTCCAGCGCGTGGGGGCCTTGTCGGCCAAGTTTGGCACGGCCACCGCGTGGTTTACGCCGGAACTGCTAAAGATCCCCCAAGCCACGGTGGAGCAGTGGATCCGTGCCACGCCGGCGCTGGTGCCGTACCAGTTCACCATCTTGGACAACTACCGCCAGCAGCAGCATGTGCTGGACGAGCAGGGTGAAAAATTGCTGTCCCTGGCCACGCGTTTCCGGCAAACACCCAAAGCCACGTTCCAAGAGCTGTCGACCTCGGACATCAAGTTTCCCAAGATCAAGCTGGCCGATGGCAAAGACATCACGCTGACGCCCGGCAACTACCAGGGTCTGCTGCAGACCAACTACCTGCAGGCCGACCGCGCCAAGGCGTTTGAGGCCTTCCTGGCCACCTATGCCGCCACGGCCAACACCTATGCTGCGGTCTACAACGGCATCATGCAGCAGGGTTGGTTCAACGCCCAGGCGCGCAACTTCCCCACCGTGCTGGACGCCGCGCTGGATACGCACGCGGTCCCCACCAGCGTGGTGCAGACCCTCGTGGACACCGTGCGTGCCGGCACCGCGCCCCTGCAGCGCTATGCCAAGCTGCGCAAGAAGCTGCTGGGTCTGGACAGCTACCACCTGTACGACGGCTCCATCCCCATCTACAAGACCACGGCCACTTACCCGTTTGACGACGCCAAGGAAACCGTGCTGAAGTCGGTTGCGCCGCTGGGTGTGGAGTACACGGCCAAGTACAAGAAATTCTTGTCCGGCAAGCAGATCGATGTCTATGAAAACGAAGGCAAGCGCTCGGGCGCCTATGTGGGTGGTCTCTATGGCGTGGGCCCCTACATGCTGCTCAACCACAACGACACGCAGAGCGCGCTGTTCACGCTGGCCCACGAAGGCGGCCACGCCATGCACTCCATCCTGTCAGCCGAGGCCCAGCCCTATGTGACGGCGGACTACACCATCTTTGTGGCCGAGGTGGCTTCCACCACCAACGAACGCTTCTTGTTGAACCAGTTGCTGGCCAGCACCACGGACCCTAAAGAGCGATTCCTGCTGCTGCAGCATGCGGTGGACTCCATCGTTGGCACCTTCTACACCCAGGTGCTGTTCGCCAACTTTGAACTCCAGGCGCACAAGTTGGTGGAAGAGGGTAAGCCCATCACCGCCGCCGTGCTCAATGGCATCTACCTGCAACTGCTGAAAGACTACTACGGCGATGCGGTGACCGTGGATGAGGCCTACCAATACACCTGGGCCCGCATTCCCCACTTCTACAACTCGCCGTACTACGTGTACCAGTACGCGACCTGCTTTGCTTCGTCGGCCAAGCTGTTCAAGGACATGACCACGGGTGAACCCGCTGCCCGCGCCGCGGCCACCGCACGCTACCTGGAGCTGTTGCGCAGTGGCGGCAACGACCACCCCATGGCGCAGTTGCAAAAGGCGGGTGTAGATTTGTCCAAACGCGAAACCGTGCAGGCCGTTGTAGACCAGATGCAAGAGCTGGTTTCGCAGATGGAAGCAGAAGCGGCCAAGATCCGCTGATACCTGTATGAAGCCGCTCGCCATCCTGACCGTTTGTTTATCTGTGTGGGCTGCCCAGGCGCTGGCTGCGCCGCAAGCGGTACAGGTACCTACGGCGGGCATTTCTTCGGCGCCGGCACCGCTGTCCGCCTTTGTCTTCAGCCCCACCGACGCCGTGGCCAAACACCCGGCCGTGGTCATGGTGCATGGCTGTGGCGGAGCCTATGGCCGCGACGGGCAGCTCAATGCCCGCCACGCCATGTGGGGCGAGTACTTGGCAGCGCAAGGCTATGTGGCGCT
Organism: Rhodoferax sp. GW821-FHT07G04; assembly: GCF_059418585.1. Taxonomy (NCBI): domain Bacteria; kingdom Pseudomonadati; phylum Pseudomonadota; class Betaproteobacteria; order Burkholderiales; family Comamonadaceae; genus Rhodoferax; species Rhodoferax sp. GW821-FHT07G04. The sequence continues at coordinate 323,635 of NZ_JBWKQD010000002.1, read as the reverse complement.
GATGCTGGACAGCTTTGGTGCCCGGGGCGTGAAAGAGCTGTGCACTACCAAGCACAGCGAACGCACGCTGAAGGAGTCGGATCGCGTGGGTGATGCCTATGCGGCTCTGGCCTATCTGCGCCAGCGGCCGGATGTGGATGTCCAGCGCATTGCGATGCTGGGCTGGTCGCATGGTGGGGGCGTCACGCTGGACACCATCACGCACCGCCCGGCCGATGCGGCGGGATTCAACGCGGCCATATCCTTCTACCCCGGCTGCACCAACCGCAACAAGAAGCCGGAGCACTTCCATCCCTATGCGCCGCTGTTGCTGCTGATCGGTGAGTCTGACGACTGGACGCCAGCCGCGCCCTGCAAGGCATTGGCTGCGACCGTGGCCGCACGCGGCGAGCCGATGCAGATCGTCACCTACCCTGACACCTACCATGACTTCGACAACCCCGCGCTCACGGCCCAGCGCCTGCGCAAGGACGTGCCCAATGGCGTGAACCCGGGCGCGGGTGTGACCACGGCACCCAACCCGCAAGCGCGTGCCGATGCGCAGCAGCGCGTGCTGCGCTTTCTGGCCGAGCATTTGAAATAGAACACCGCCTTTTGAGGAGATAGACCGATGAACCACAAGCCCGTACCCGCCGAGCGCCTGCCCGAACTGCTGCGCCGCATGCCCAAGGCCGAGCTGCACATGCACATCGAAGGCTCGCTGGAGCCCGAGCTGATGTTCGCACTGGCCAAACGCAACAACGTGGCCCTGCGCTTCCCCAGTGAACAGGCGCTGCGCGACGCCTATGTGTTCAACAACCTGCAAGAGTTTCTGGACATCTACCACGAAGGCACCATGGTGTTGAAGACCGAGCAGGACTTCTACGACATGACCTGTGCCTACCTGGCCCGCGCCCAGGCCGACAACGTGCTGCACACCGAAATCTTCTTCGACACACAAACCCACACCGGCCATGGCCTGGATGCGGCCACCGTCATCAACGGCCTGCACCGCGCCTGTGCGGATGCGCCGGCCAAGTTCGGCATGACGGCCTCGCTGATCCTGTGTTTCCTGCGCCACCTCAGCGAAGAAGAAGCTTTCGAATGCCTGGAGCAGGCGCTGCCGCTGCGCGACAAGATCGTCGGCATCGGTTTGGCTTCCAGCGAGGTGGGCCACCCACCCGAAAAATTTGCCAAGGTCTATGCGCGGGCCAAGCAGTTGGGCTTCCGCCTGGTGGCCCACGCGGGTGAAGAGGCGCCCCCCGCCTACATCTGGAGCGCACTGGATGTGCTGAAAGTGGAGCGCATTGACCACGGCGTGCAGGCCATACACGACGCCGCACTGATGCAACGCCTGGCCAAGGACCGGATCCCGCTGACCGTATGCCCCCTGAGCAACCTGAAGCTCCGTGTGTTCCCCACACTGGCGCAGCACAACCTGCAGCGCATGCTGGATGCCGGCATCATGGCCACCGTCAACTCCGACGACCCGGCCTACTTTGGCGGCTACATCAACGAGAACTTCACGCAGACCTTTGCCGCGCTGGGCATGACGTCGGCCCACGCCTACCAGTTGGCGCGTAACAGCTTCGACGCCAGCTTCATAGACGCCAGCCTGCGTGCGCGTTATGTGCAGCAGCTCGAGGGCGTGTTTGAGACCTTTGCATAGCGATTCGTAAGAAGGCTAAAAACCCCATATTGGGTTTTATGGAATGGATTCAGGCGGGATTTTTATAAAAATGGCCTATAGCCCTCGTGGAATATACCTAGGTAGCTATTGAAAACATAGCAACCATAAAAATAGATCACCGCCCTGTCGCGTTTTACATACACTACTGTCTCATTCTTTTGTACCATCACGGTTTGTCACATTTGGGAGACCGCTCATGAAAACCACCGTTCTGTTCTTTGCTCTGTTGGCCGCCTTTGGCCAAGCCCACGCCGCAAAGGCCTGTGAAGAGTTGAAGACCGAGATTGCCGCCAAGCTCGATGGCAAAGGCGTCAAAGGCTACGAGCTGACCGTGGTGGCCAGCGATAAGACGGGTGAGGCCAAGGTCGTGGGCAGCTGCGACGGCGGCAAGCAAAAGATCGTCTACTCCAAGAAGTAAATAGACCGGGCTTTGCCGGTCCTGCGCTGGTTGCGGCGGAAGGAGCAAGTATGCAAAACGCATCGAAACAGGGGTTGGTGGCGTTGGTGTTGACAGCCTGCGCCATCGCCGCACTCCCGGCCCATGCCGCCGACGCGCCGATAGCGGGGCTGACCTGGTTGTCTGGCTGCTGGAGCACCACCGATGCCGAGCCGGGCTCCGGCGAGCAGTGGATGCCGCTGGCGGGCAATACGCTGCTGGGCATGAGCCGCACCATACGCAGTGGCAACACCGTAGCGCACGAGTTCATGCGTATCGCCACTGCGCCGGACGGCAAGCTGACGTTCTTCGCTCAACCTTCCGGCAAACCGCCGGCCAGTTTTTCGGTGCTCAAGCAAACCCCCAATGAAGTGGTGTTTGAGAACCTGGAGCACCCGTTCCCGCAGCGCATCATCTACCGTTTAGAGTCGCCCACCCGGCTACAGGCCAGCATAGAGGGCACGCGCAATGGCGAGGTCAAGAGCTTCGCCTACCCCATGGTGCGCAGCCGCTGCGACAGCACCTAGAGCCCTTCTCATTTTTCCTTTCTCATTGGACCGCACCGCGATGCCCCACGCCACACCCTTGTCCGTGGTTCAAGCCCAATTGGACGCCTACAACGCCAAAGACATGGCGGCCCTGCTGGCAACCTATGCCGAGAACGCCGAGCAGTACACACTGCACGGCGCGCTGTTGGCCAAGGGCCATGCGGCCTTGCGCGCCCGCTTTCTGGACCGCTTTGCCGAGCCCGATCTGTATGCCAAGCTGGTATCCCGCACGGTGGTCGGCAATGTCGTGGTGGACACCGAGTTGATCACGCGCAATTTCCCCGAGGGCTTGGGAAACGTGGAGTTGCTGTGCGTCTACGAAGTGGCCGATGGGCGCATCCAGAAGGCGTCCTTTGCCATGGGCCAGAAAACGTTGATAGCGCCCACCGCCCATTCAGGTGCTTAGGCCAGGGCCGCGAAAGTGCGCTGATGCAAGCCCACCCGATCCGCAAGCGTTTGGCCCGATGCGCCGGCGCCGCGGCATTTCTGGTCTGTGCTTGGGTCAGTGCGGCGACGCCCGAGGCGCGGTGGTCCCAACTCACCGACACGGTTTTTCAACACCTTAGCGCAGACCAGGGGCTTCCCAACACCATCGCCACAGCCTTGGCCCAAGACGCGCAGGGCTTTATCTGGGTCGGTACCCAAAGTGGACTTGCTCGCTGGGACGGCTACCGTTTCAAAAGCTACCAGCCGCAGGCCGGTGACACGGGCAGCCTGCCCAACCCCATTGGGCAGACCCTGCGCGTGGATGCCACCGGGCGGCTGTGGGTTGGCACCAGCGGCGGGCTGGCCCGTTACGAGCCCGATACCGACCGCTTCACCACCTACCCAACGGGCTCTCACAAACTCGCCAGCCCGTCCGTGCTTGCGCTGGCGGACGACGGCGCGGGCGGATTGTGGGTGGCCAGCGCCGGCGGCTTGGACCATCTGTTGAGCGGCACCGGTGCGGTTGCGCATATCTCGGGCGGGGCGGACAGCGGCCTGCCGGCCGGGCGCATCGCCACCGTGCTGCGGGACCGAGCGGGCAGGCTGTGGGCCGGTGCTGGCGACGGCCTGTACCGGCGGGACGCAAACGCGCAGCAGTTCGTACCTGTTGCATTGCCGCTGCCCGCTGGTCAGACAGTCAGCGTGGAGCGCCTGCTGGAAGACAGCGTGGGCAATCTGTGGGTGGGCACCAGGCGCCACGGGGCCTTCCGGCTGGGCGCCGATGGCACCCCAGCGCTTGCGGTGCGCGAAGGCACGCCCGAGGCCACCGATTTTTCGGTGGAGAACATCGGGTCTTTGGTGGAGGCTGCGCCCGGCACCATCTGGATTGGTAGCTTTGGCCGGGGCATCCTGGTCGTGGATGCTGCAACCGGCCAGACGCACCGCATACGGCGTGATCGGACCCTGCCACGCTCCCTGGCCGATGACAATGTGTGGGCCTTGTTGCGCGACCGCTCGGGCCTGGTCTGGGCGGGCAGCAACCGCGGCGTCAGCGTGCAAAACCCCACGCAAGCCATGCTGGCTTCTGCGTTCGCCGATTCGAGCCGCAAGGACGGCGTCACCGATTCAGAAGTCTTCAGCGTGGCCACAGCGGCCGACGGTCGTGTATGGCTAGGGCTGGGCTCCAATGGTGTGGACATCGTGGACCCGGGTCGGGCGCGTGTCGCACAGCTCCGCCCGGACCCCGGCAAGCCACTGAGTGCGCTGCCCAAGGATCGCGTGTGGAGCCTGGCCGCGGCGCCAGACGGTGCGGTCTACCTCGGGACCAACCGCGGCCTCTACCGCAGTGACATGCAGGCCCAGAAGGTTGAGCGCCTGACCCTGGCTGGCCGTAACCCGGTGGAAAACACCCAGACCCTGCTGCTTGACGGCGACACTCTGTTTGTCGGGGGCACGGTCGGCGGTTTGTGGGCGTTGGAGAGGTCATCGGGGCGGGCGCGACCCATTGGTGCTGCTGCGTTTGCCAATCAGCGCGTAATGACCCTGGCCTTGGGCACCAGCTCGGAGGCTGGGTGGCGCATTTGGGTGGCCACGGCGGGGAATCTGTTCGACGTCTGGATTCCCGCCGCCACATCGACTGCATCGGCAGAACGCGTCACCCCACTGGCGCCGGATGATGATGCGGCCGCTGCGGCGGGCTTGAGCGGCATCACCTCGTTGATGCGCGAGCGCAATGGCCGTCTGTGGATCGGCACCGATGCCGGGGACCTGCAGATACTGGATGCCGGTTCGGCACCGACCACCGCCAGCCTGAAGCGCGTGCGCAATATCGGCTCGCAAAGCCGGGGTATCGACAAGCTGCTGCAGGATACCAACGGAATAGTGTGGGCCAGCACCGATGGCGGCCTGATCTCCGTTGATCCGCAGTCGCTGGCCATTCGCACGCTGGGCCGCGCCGACGGGGACGCCTTCACCACCGGCTATTGGGCCGACTCGGGCGCCATCACGGCACAAGGAGATCTGGTATTTGGCGCATTGGGTGGCCTGACCATTGTGAAAAGCGGCATGGCTTCGCAGTGGCAGTATGTGGCGCCGGTTGTGGTGACCGATTTGCGAGTGGGCGGCATGCCTGTGCCTGTCCGCGCAGCGGGCACCGACGCCGTCGCCAAACTGGAGATCACTCCGGCAGCCAATAGCCTCGCGGTGGAGTTTGCCGCCTTGGACTATTCGGCGCCCGAGCACAACCGCTACGCCTATCGACTGGACGGCGTCGATGCTGACTGGATAGCTACCGATGCCACTCGCCGCGTGGCCAACTACGCCAACCTGGCGCCGGGTGATTACACGTTGCGGCTGCGCGGCAGCAACCGCAATGGCGAGTGGAGCCCAGCAGAGCTGCGTATGCCTCTCACCGTGCTTCCGGCTTGGTACCAGACCGGCTGGTTCCGCGCAGCCATGGGGCTGCTGGCCCTAGCTGTCGTGTATGGGGTTGTGGCGGCGCGCACGGCCGTGCTGCGCCAGCGCCAGCGCGAGCTGGAGCGTAAAGTCAACGAGCGCACGGCCCAACTGGAAGCCGCGTCGCGCGCGTTGGAGGAAGCCAGTTTGACCGACCCGCTGACTGGCCTGCGCAACAGGCGCTTCTTGACCCAGCATCTGGAGGCGGACGCCTTGCAGGCCATCCGACGCTACGAGACGAGTGGCGCAGAATCAGTGCCCCCCGGCGACATCGATCTGGTGTTCTACCTGATTGACCTGGACCACTTCAAACAGGTCAACGATGCCTATGGTCACCCCGGCGGCGATGCAGTGCTGGTGCAATTGCCAGCCCGCATCCGAAGTGTGTTCCGCGAGACCGACTATTTTGTGCGGTGGGGTGGCGAAGAGTTTCTGGTGGTGGCGCGCAATACCTCGCGTAGCAGCGCCGCCGAGCGCGCCGAGCGCATCCGCGCGGCGGTGGCCGAAACTGAATTCGAACTACCCGGGGGCGTGCGTTTGCACAAAACCTGCTCTATAGGGTTTGCGGCGTTTCCCTTTGTACCGCAGGCCCCACGCGCGGTCAGTTGGGAGGCGGCCATCGAGCTTGCGGATGCGGCTCTGTATGCCGCTAAGCGCGCAGGCCGCAACGGCTGGGTGGGCTTGGAGGCCGGCGAGGGCGCCACGGCGCAAGGCTTGGTCCAGCGGTTCAAGCCTTCCCCCAGTGCCATGGTGGCCAATGCCGAATTGGCCGTTGCCACATCGCTGCCGCTGGACGCCGTGATGCAGGGATTTGCCAGCGAGCGTTAGGCAGGCTGGGATGCTTAGAGGTCGCGGAAAAAGTCCGCCCGCGCCCGGCTGGCCTCGACCTTGCCCAGGCCGTGCTTGAGTTCCACCATGAAGCGGCCTGGCCGCTCACGGTGGATCTTGGCCACAAAACGCAGGTTGACGATGCTGGCGCGGTGTACCTGCACAAAAGTCTGCGGGTTGAGCCGCTCCAGCAGCTTGGCCAGCGGCTCGTTGATCAGGTGCTCACCTTGGCAGGTAGTGATCTGCGTGTAGCCGGGCACAGCACGCAGGCAGGCGATGTCGTCCACTGGTATCAACTGGATCTGGTTGCCGCTGACCACGCGGACCCAGGGCATGGGTTCGGGTGCGGGTGGTGTTGCAGGCGCGATCATCGCAGGCTGGCGGGCCATGGCCTGGGCTACCGACTGGGCTACGGCCAGTTGCAGCTCCTGGATCAAGGCGGCGGGGTCTGGGCCTGCAGCACCGTGGTCGGGTCTTGCCAAGCGTTCCTGCAGCCGGGCCACGGTATCGCGCAGCCGCGCCTCTTCCAGCGGTTTGACGAGATAGTCGATGGCGCGTTGTGCAAAGGCCGGCACAGCGTACTGGTCGTAGGCGGTGACGAAGACGATCTCCCCCATATAGCCCTGCTTGCGCATCTGCTGTGCGGCGGCCATGCCGTCCAGGCGTGGCATGCTGACATCCAGAAATACCACATCGGGTGTGTGGCGCTGCACGCTGGCCACGGCGGCGCGTCCGTCGCCCACCTGGTCGACGATCTGCAAGGCAGGCCAGGTGTGGGCGAGCAGATCGCACAGCTCGGCCCGCAGCAGGGGCTCGTCGTCGGCAACGATGGCGGTGAAAGTCTTGGTTATGGTGCTTCCCATGGCAACTCCAAAATGGCTTTGCAGCCTGTGCCATTGTCTTGCAAGCGCAACCGCGCGTGGTCACCATAGCGTAGGCGCAGGCGCTCACGCAGGTTGCGCAGCCCGGTGCCGGTTGATTCAGCATGGGTCTTGGCGAACAGGCCCGGGCCATTGTCTTGCACGCTGAGCAGCAACCTATCGCCCTCGCGCGCTGCCGCAATGTGCAGAGTCAGTTCGGCGCCATCCTCAGGCAGGCCATGTTTGATGGCGTTTTCGACCAGGCACAGCAGGGCGCCGGGCAGCACAATGGCCGCATGCCATTCGGGTGGTATCTGCAGCGTCAGGTGCATGCCGCGGTCCAGGCGTTCGCGCAGTAGTCCCAGGTAGGCTTGAACCAAGGCAACTTCGTCCTGCAGTGGCAGGCGTTCGCTGCGAAAGCTGGGCAGCACCAGCTTGAAGTATTTGATCAACTGCTCCAGCATCGCCAGCGCGCGGGCACTGTCCATGCGTATCAACTGGCGCAGATTGGCCAGTGTGTTGTACAGGAAATGGGGTTCGATCTGCGCCTGCAGCAATTGCAGGTCGGCCAAGGCCCGCTCGCGCTGCAGGCGTTCGACGTCCAGGCGGTTGTTGAACTCCTGGCTCCAGGCTTCCAGTTCTCTCTGGCGTGAACGGGCCAGTACATAAAGGCTGAGTCCCACCATGGCGCCCAGCAGTGGGGCGGACAGCAAACCCTTGATGACCAGATAGCGGTTGAAGAGCTCGGGCAGTGCGCGGCCGTTGGCGGTTGCCAGCAGCAGGATCACGGATGCCATGCCCAGCGTGCCCGCTGCGGCGGGCGCTGCCAGCAGCGTCCAGATCCGCAGGCGTGTGCGGGCCAGTAGCCACAGGCCGGTGGCACTGCTGCAGGCCATGGTGGTCAGCACCGCTGGCAGGACCTGCAGCAGTACGACCCGGGCGCGCTGCTGCGACACCAGCACCACCACCAGCAGGGTCAGCCCCAGGCTCAGGCAGGCCAGCACGGCGGCGTAGTCCTTGAAGGGGAGATGGGGCGTCGCCAAGGTGGATGGCTGGCTGCTGGCTGGCATGCTGTGCAGGGGTTTACGGGTTTCTGAGCCTGTGAAAGTAAAGTCCGCCCGACCGGAAACTGGCTCCGGCCGGGCGGAAGTCGATACTACGCGAGATCACTGAGTAAACCCGCTAGCCGCTGTTGCTGCCATCCGTTAGTTTTTGCAGCCATCCCACCAGCAGGCGCTTGTGCGATAGGGCGCAACGATTTGCCATTTGGGCGTCTCGCTCATGGGCTGCAGGTAGTTTTCACGCAGTCCCCAAGCACCGGAATCACTGTATGCCCCAGTATTGTTAAACATGCTGATCAATTGAGCACCTGATTGTGTCCAGGTTGACATATAGGTTTGATAGCTGTAACCCATTCTCTCGTCATGATTGGCCAGTTTGAATAATTTTGCCCACTGCGGCACGAATTTTTTGTAATCATCAATGCATGATGGTTTATCGTCGGATGTGCAATTATTTGCTGGCACAGCCAAGTGCTGACCCGCTTCGTAGCTCATGACAGGTAGAGGGTGAATGGCCCTCTTGGCTATTTGCTCAACATATTCTGTAGTCCATCCTGCTGCTTGTTTTAGTGCCCCCCCCTTTGGGGCGTCTTTCACATTGCCTTCAAATGGTGTATTTGCCAGGTCGTTACCAGCATCATCCTTTGCACGAATTTCTTTAAATAGCTCGCGAAGTGCAATGGCATCTCCCTGACTAAACCAATGGCTCAGCATGAACTCTCTCGATGAGGGATTTTCGCCGATGTAGTTGCCAAAATACGGGGCAATCGCTACCGAATCAAAATATTCGCCACATGGTTTTGGTAGAAGTTTCTTATCGATTGCAAATTGGCAAGGCAAGACTTGATTTACCGTTGTCCACACACTGCTGGCCATTCCATTGACTGTGCAGTTCAGGCGTTTCGCTTCTGTTCCAAATTCGGTCCTGACGAGTTGACATACTTGGGCGGCACGCATGGATGACCACTGAATCGTACGATCCCAAGATTGTCCAAGTCCCTCAAATACTTTATCTCCTTGTTCGTTCGCATAATGAAACGTGCCGAACGGACCGGCACCATTCCATGGCTCGTTACCGTACTCGATCACTGCCTTTAGATTCGGATTTAGATTGTTTTTGATCAGACGTGCCGCCTGGCGAACATAATCGTCATCCGCTTTGTAAGGAATATTAATCCTCGCATCCGCATTCAGCGTGTTTGCTAGACTGATCATGGCGCCCAGCGGTACCCCTTTGTTGGACCCCCAGAACACATGATCCCATTTGGGGCGATCTGACCAGTGTTCCAATGTATTGGAATTGGTCACTCCCCAGTCCATGAAGCGCAGGGTACGTGTTCCCGTTAAGTCCTTCAGGAAAGTTGGGTACCACATTTGGGTCTTGGATAAGGTCTCCATGGAAATGAATTTGCCCAGCAAGCCACCGCACTGGGCTGCATCGCTGACAACATTGAGCTTGGCCGCCGCGCAGACGCCGCCCGGTGCAAGCATCTGAATATTGTGAATGTAATTACTAGGCTGTGTCGCCTTGATAAGGATGGAGAAAACTACATCTTTGCCAATGGTCACTTGCACGCGGTGTTTACCGTCACCTTGGTCTGGCAAAGTTTTTGCCTCGCCGACCATATTTTCAAAGATAAGTTCACCTTCACCTTCATACACCACGGTGTAATCCCCCAGCGGGTGGGCATTTAGGTCGTTGTGGAACATGAAAGCCCGTGCGTAACGCAGATTGCCATCTGCATCTTTTACGGGTAGTTGCTTAATCCAACCATTTTCATCCAATGATAGTAAATATGAAAGGTTTTCAAGCCCCCAATCGCCAGGACCCTTAGAGAGTACCCAACCGGCTGAATTGTTCGCACGCTTGAACACATCAATGGTTGGAAAATCACCAGAGTAATACGAAAACCCCTCCAGATTCATACCCAGGCCGCTCTGGTGGGCTGGCAATCTACTGGAGGTATCGACCAGTAGCGTGCTAGTGCTGCTGAGCGGTTTGCCGGTGTCCACATCCTCGACGCCCAATTTGGGCAGGGACGCGGCCTGCGCAGTCAAGCGGGTCTCCGCTTCCTCGGGCTTGCGGGCCGCGTCTTCGGAGCCACCGCAGGCCTGCAATAGGCTTACGAGCAGCATGGCCGCGACATTTTTTCGACTTAAGTTTCTGTACATCATTCACTCCCAATAATGTTTCGTTATGCAATACAACAACGGAGAAATTCCCCCGGCTGGATTCAGCTGGGGAAATTGAGGGTGCGCTTTAGCGCAAAGGGTCAAATACCGTGTGGCGCGACCAGGAGGTACAAGCCGGTGCTTCCACCTGCCCGTGATAGCCTGCGCCGGGCTTGTGGATCTTGGTTTGTGTGTCCATCCAGTTCGCGATGACTGGCTGGGTTTCTGCTTCGAGGTCTTCCACTGTCAGCAGCGCACCCGAGCCCACCGCTTGGAAGTAGTCGTTGGCGGCCTGGGCATTGGGGGTGGCCATGTCGTCCAGGCTGCCGTAGCAAACATAGGTCTTGCTGCTGGGCTTCCAGTTTTGCAGCAGGTTGTTCTCTCCAGCGTGCAAGCGCACCTTGGCGCCGCCGCTCGTGCTGGTTGGGCTCAGGTAGCTCGTGACGTATTCCGCAGCCAGCAAGGGCTCGGTGCTGCAACCGGGGTAGGTTGGGGTATCGGGTGTCGCAGGATCCTTCAGGTTGTAGGGCAACTGGCAGGTTTTGCGCAACACGCCGTCGCTCGATGTGGTGGCGCTGGGCAGTAGCGGTGGCAGCTTGCCCATCTCACCAGCCCAAGGGGCGCGGTAGGCCTCGCCGGGCGTTGCGTACACATCACCGTAGCGCTGGTAGAAGCCCTCGATGATGAAGGTGGCGCCGACGGTCTTAGACTCTTCTGCGGTATCGGGCAGGCTCATGAATTGGTCAAACGTGGCCTGCACCTGGTAGGGGCCCGATGTGGGGGCCACGGCGGTGATGGCAAATTCGGTGGGGAAGAAGCGCTCCATGCTGCGCTGGGTGGCCATGGTCACATAGCCGCCCTCCGAGGTTCCGGCTAAGAACAGTTTGGGTCCCAAGGATGCGCCGTAGCCATTGGCATTCAGCCAGTTGCGCGCTGCGCGTACTGCGTCGATGACGACAGCCGCACTGGGTTCGGCCTGCAGGTAGGGGTGGTAGGGTACCGAGGAGTCGGAGTAACCGTGGTAGTCGGGCATGACGACCACATAACCTTGTGAGCCGTAGTAGGCGGCCATGCTGGTCACGCCCTCTTGGCCCACACCGTCCTTTCCGATGCTGGTGCCATGCTGCTGTGACAGCATGGGCCAGGGACCAGGGCAGCCAGTACCAGACGGCACCAGCAAGGCTGCGCTGGCCTTGGCGGTGGCTTGCACCGACTTGGGTGCGTCTTGGGGGTTGATGGTGCTGTAGGTCAGGCGCAGCACCTTTACATCGCACTTGGCATTACCCGCCGCGCTGGTGGCGTCCTTGTTGTTGGTCACCAAGGGCGCTTCGGCGGCGCTGACCGAATTGTCAATGTACTTCTTGCCCAGGTTCTGCGTGGCTGTGGTGCTCAGCACGGTGCCGCGCAGGGTCTTTGCTGCATCCTCCACGGTGGAGCCGCCAGCAGCCTTGCCCTGGGCTTGCAGGGGGGGCTCGGCCCCGGCCGCATCTGCTGCCATGCTGCCGTCGCTGCCGCTTCCGCCACCGCAGGCAGTGAGGGCGGCGGCAAGTGACAGCAACAGGATGTTGGGGGATTGCTTTCGATACGGCCGGAATTGGCGCATGGCGGGCTCCTTGTTGTGACAGATAGGGAATCGTGTGCCTCCATCTGCTATGGAAGGCACGCCCGCCATTTCAGCGCCCGCATGCGGCGGCGTAAACCGCCAAGCCAGTGAACGGTCGATTCCGCCCGTTGAACCGTTACATGGGGCGGTTCAACGGGAGCAGGGTCGCGGCCCTGGCGCCGCCCTAGGCTGCCAGTTCGACCGGATCCACCGGTGCTGTCGCGGGCAGGGTGCGCAACTGCCGTTCCACCTGGCCCAATGCCGCTTGCTGCTGTGCAAATGCCGCCAGGTGCGCGGCATAGGGCTCCAGCACGCTGGGCTTGGCGGCCACCTCCAGGCCCAACCACCGTGCCAGGGCCCCGCGCGGTACCTCGCCTTCGTCGGTCAGGGCCTGGGTGACGCGCAGGAACACGGCACTGTGTTCCTGCAGCAGGCGCACGGCGCGCTGGTACTGTGCTTGCAGCAGTGCCTCGATCGTCTCGTTGGTGGGCGTGATGTCGGTATTGACATCGTCGTCCATCTCGTGCGTCACATCGGTGCGGCTCAACCGTCCGGCAAAGCCGAAGTGCCGTACAAACTGCGCAGCATCGGCCGTCGCCTGCTTCAGGTCCTGCTCGGAACCGGTGGTGCAGGCCTCGACCCCAAACACCATGGCCTCCGCCGCACGGCCACCCAGGCTGACGCAGATCGCATCCAGCAGGTTGCGCCGCGATTCGGAGCGCAGGCTTTGGTAGCTGTTGTAGCCACCGTCAAACGACGCCACATTGATCTTGATCTCCTGCGGCACATGGCCAAACAGCACACCGTAGAGTAGGCCGTGGCCCGCCTCGTGCACCGCCAGCAGCGCGCGGAAGTCCGGGTTGGCGCGCGCTTTGAGCCGGTTGAGTTCGAAGTTGACCGGGTAGGCCTTGCTGTGCGATCCAAACTGTGCCAACAGATGGCGCTTGTCGGCGCCCAGGTTCAACTGCAGCTCGTCGCCCGGCGTGGCACCGTTTTCAATGGCCCACAGCGTGGCATCGACCAGTGGTGCGCTGACGATGGCGTGGATAGACGAAAACAGCGGTCGCGTGCCCTGCGCCGGAAACACCGCGTTGGCATAGATCTCGTCCAGCAGTGCCGGGTCCAAGCGGAAGTGCAGTTGCGAGGACTCGGCCAGATCGCGCACATAGCCGTCGCACATATTGGCGATCAGGCGCTGGTAGGTTGCGCGGCTGAAGCTGGCGTAGATGACATGGTTGTTGCCCAAGCGTGCAATCTGCTCGGGCTTGAAGCGCTTGCCCAATGCCTTCTTCACATCGATCAGCGACAGCTTTTGTGTCAGCGCATGGAAGATGTCGGCATCGGTGTCGCAGTCTTCCACGCGCGCGGCGGTGTGGCGGTACATCTCGTCCAGGTTGCCGGCCACGAAGATCAGCAGCTTGCTGTAATCCGTCTCCCAGGCTTCGGGCGAATTCTGGAAGGCCTGCATGCGGGCCTGGATCTGGTCGGAGGTCCAGCGCATGATCTCCAGCAAGGGCTCCTGCAGTTTGAGCGCCTGCTTCAGGTCGCGTGCCTCGTAGGGCGACAGGTGCAGCTTGAACTTGCTGGCCTCCTTGTCATCCTTCTTTTCACGCTCTTGGTCGTATTGCGCGTTGCCCAGCGAGTACTCCATGTCGGACATGAAGGACAAAGCCGGCGCCAGACGGCCGTCCGACAGCAGCGTCCACACATCCTGGTATCGCTCGACCTTGATGTCGTCACCGTCCTTGTCCAGCGTGCGGTAACGCTGGAACTCGTCCAGCACCAGAATGCCGGGTGCACCTTCCACGATGCCGGACTCCCCCAGCATGCCCGAGATGGTGCTGGGCCGGTAGCCGGTGCTGTTGCTGAAGCCATCCATCTGCACCTCGACAAAGCGGTCGTAGAAACCTAGCTTCTGTGCGATCAAGCGCGTCAGCTGGGTCTTGCCGGTGCCGGTCAAGCCCCACAGGCAAATGATGACCGGGCGCTTGATGAGCTCGGGCATCACGTACCAGGCGCGCAGGGATTCGATGACGCGGTCGATGACCGTGTCGATGCCGAACAGCTCGGTCTTGAGCTCGGCTGCAATTTCGGCCAAACGCGCGCTGCGCTCGGCGATATGCGTGTGCATTTCGTTGTTGATGTTGTTCATAGTTCTATGTCGTTCTGTTCACTGCTCCAGCTGGCGTACCAGCTTTTGCAACGTCACCTTCTCCGCGCGGCGTGCAGCCCCCTGGCTGCGAACGTGCTTGCCCGCGCCCGCCGATGCAGCGCGGTGCGCCATGGCGAAGACCACGGGGTTGCGTGGCGGACGATTGAGCCCCCACGCTTCCCCACTGTGTGTGGGTCGCTGCCCCCCGAGGGGGCCTTGATTCCCCTTGGGGCGGCCCGGCGGGGAATCCAGCATTACCTTGATGGCCAAAGGCTGCTTCATGCGCTGCAGCTTTTTGACCTTGCCTTGCGCGTAGTCGCGCGAGAAAACCTTGGCACTCATGTGTGCACACTCCAAAAGCAAAAAGCCCCGGCTGTAGTTACCAGGGCTTGCGGCTGCGGATGCGGCACGGGCACTGGCTGGACGGTTATGTGGCACACATCCAGCCGGGGCGGCAGAGGTGCGTTTTAGGTGAAGGTTTGGAACAACATAGGTGTGGGCCTTTCAAGGGGTTGACTGCGCAAGGACACTCGTTGCGCAGCGGTCTCGATTCAGCGAAGCCGCGATTCTGTCAGAGCTTGTTGCCCAAGCTCAAGCGATTTTTGCGGTTGGCGTGTGCGTGTGTTGCAAAAAGATAACGCTGCAATGGGCGCTATTGGCAGCCTGCGGATTGCTTCCAGGTAGCCATACTGCCCAGGTCCAGCATCTGGTTGTTGCTGGCGCTACCCATGTAGCGCAGCCTGTCGTCTTGCGATGAAATGCCGACATAACTATTGGTGCCGGGGTAGTGGCGGTAGTAGTAGGGTGCCAGCGTTTGCGAACGCCCCGTGACGGGGGTCAAGAGCTCGGCGTAGTGGTGCTCGCCCCAGTTGAAAACGCAGTCGGCCGATGTGGTGGTGTTGCCGCGGTCCAGCGTGGATGTGCTGACCTGCGCACTGCCGCTGCCCAGGTAGAAGATGCCGGGCAGTCCCGTGGTTTCAAAGCCAGCGCTGGGGTTGGCACTGAGCACGGAGTTGCTGATGGCCAGCGTGCCGCTGCGGTCGTTGCTGACGAAGAAGATGGCACCACCGCCTTCCTTGGCCGTGTTGTTGTCGATCTGGCTACCGCACACCTGCAATTGAAAAGTATTGCCATCGTTGTAGATGGCGCCGCCGCTGCCGCCACCGGCCGTTCCCGCGCGTGCAGGGTTGGCACCCACGCCGATGGCGCGGTTGTGCGTGAAGCGGCTGTTGATGACCGAGTACGACACGCCAATGCTGCTCAAAGCGCCGCCGTTGGAGCACACATTGCCGAGGTCGGTGCGCCCGCCAAAGGTGGAGCCCACCACATAGACCGGCAGGTTCTGCGACTGGCTGAAGGCGCGGATGGCGGCGCCACCTACATCCGGCCCGGTTGCGTCGCACTGGTTGCGGAAGAACCGGCTGTTGACCACCTTCAGCCGGCCGCCGCGCGCCCAGATGGCGCCGCCGCCATCTGGGTTTGCTCCAATGGAGTTGGCGTCAATGAACGTCAGGTTCTGCACCGTCAACTGCGGGTGGTCCTGGTCCTGGCAATGGGAGGTGGTCCACACCTGGGCGGCGTCACAGGTGTTCATGTACAGGATGCGGCTCGTGCCGCCGCCGCTGAGCGCAACCTTGCCGCCCCCATCGATGACGATCTTGGGCCCGGTGTTGTTGACGATCTTGGCCGGCTGCGTCAGCGTGATCGTGATCGGATCCGGCCCGCAATTGAAGGTGATGATGCCGCCCCGGGCAACGCCCTGGACGACGGCAGCACCCGTGCAACTAGCCGGTGTGCCGTTGCCGATGACTGTGGTGGGCGAGGACACGTCTTCCGCCTGTGCCGCCGCCGGCACGGTACAACTGCCCAGGGGATTGCCGGCAGCGGGGAAGTGGTCATCGCCCCAGGCGGTTGTGCCGAGCAGAGTGCAGGCTGCCAAGAGTAGCTTGAATGGGGTGCTGGTTTGCATGGTGGTATCCACTGTAGCCGGGCAAAAGCCCAGTCCGCGGCTACGAATTGCAAGCATTGGTAACGCCTATAGCGCCGACACGGCCCGGGCCACGTGGCGGGGGACGATAGGGTTTATGCCGGGGGCCATATACCTGCCCCAGGCTCCCGGTTTAAGCTAGTCCCTATGAAAGCTTATCGCGCCTCCATTCTCTGGTTTGCCCCCCACACCGAGGGCCCCATTCGTGCATTGTTCGAAGAAGACGGCTTGCTGGTTGTCGGCCCTGATACCAAGGGCATGCAGGTCGTGCAGGCCGTGGGCGCGTACCGCGACCTGGTGGACCAGTATCCGGGCGTTGCGGTGGAGCATTTCCCTGGCCGCATCATCGCCCCGGGCTTTGTGGACTTGCACATCCACTACCCACAGACCAATGTCATTGGCTCTCCGGCCGAAGGGCTGCTGCCCTGGCTGGAGAACTACACCTTCCCTGAGGAAAAACGCTTTGCAGCCCTCGAATACAGTGCGCAGGCAGCTACTTTTTTCGTAGCAGAGCTGCTGCGCAACGGTGTTACCATCGCGCTGACCTTCGCCACGTCGCACACCGAGTCAGTCAATGCCCTGTTTGCTGAGGCCCAGGCCCGGCGCATGCGCATCATCACCGGCCTGTGCCTGATGGACCGCCATGCACCCGCCGAGCTGCTGAATCAAGGGCAGGGTGGCGTCAGCGGCACCGAGCAAAGTCTGCGTGACACCGAGGCGCTGATCCAGCGCTGGCACGGCAAAGACCGTCTGGGCTACGCCATCACGCCGCGCTTTGCCCCCACCTGCACCGAAGCGCAGTTGCGCGGCGCTGGTGAATTGGCGAAGCAGTACAAGGACGTATGGATCCAGTCCCACGTGGCCGAGAACAAGGACGAGATCAGCTGGGCGCGCGAGCTGTTCCCCCAATCGCGCAGCTACCTGGCCACATACAACGACTTTGGCCTGATGCGCGAACGTGCCGTCTATGCCCATTGCATCCATTTCGACGACGCCGACCGCGCGCTGATGCGCGAGACGTGCACGGCAGCGGCCGTCAGTCCGACCAGCAATCTGTTCCTGGGCAGCGGTTTTTTTGACTACGCCGGTGCGGACCGGGTGGGCTTCCAGTACGGGCTGGCCAGTGACGTGGGCGGCGGCACCTCGTTCAGCCCCTTCCACACCATGCTGGGCGCCTATTACGTGGGACGCGAGGGGCAGACCAAGCAGGGGCTGTCGCTCAATCCGCAGCACTTGTGGTGGCAGCACACGGCCGGCGCTGCCCGGGCGCTGGGGCTGGAGGGGGTGGTCGGCAATCTGCTGCCGGGGTGCGAGGCGGATTTTGTGGTGTTGAACCCGCAGGCAACGCCTCTTCTGGCGCGCAAGACCTCTTTGGCTGCGAATCTGGACGAGCTGTTGTTCTCGATGATTGTGTTGGGGGATGACCGGTTGGTCGAGCGTACGGTGGTGTCTCAAGCCATTTGAGGTTCTAGCCCTCGTCAGCATTACATGTATCGCTTCTGTTTTTATAGCTGATCTGGCATGTTTGCCTGCCGGTGAGGGGAGTGCCGGCGAGACGTGGCTGTCCTGTATCCAGCGGTAGTGGACTACCACGCATCGCTGCCGAACGAGAGCTTGCCTCCGCTTCTGTCGCCTCCCCTGCTTACAATCCCTGCACACTAGGAGAGCAGACCCCATGAGCATCAAAAGCGACAAGTGGATTCGCCACATGGCCGAAACGACCGGCATGATTGAACCCTTTGAGCCGGGTCAAGTCCGCCTGGCAGACGGCAAGAAGATCATCAGCTACGGCACCAGCAGCTACGGCTACGACATCCGTTGTGCACCCGAATTCAAGGTCTTCACCAACATCCACAGCACCGTGGTCGACCCCAAGAATTTTGATGAAAAAAGCTTTGTGGACATCCACAGCGAAGTTTGCATCATCCCGCCCAACAGCTTCGCGCTGGCCCGCACCGTCGAGTACTTCCGCATCCCCCGTAATGTGCTCACCGTCTGTCTGGGCAAGAGCACCTATGCCCGTTGCGGCATCATCGTCAATGTGACCCCGTTCGAACCCGAATGGGAAGGCTATGTGACGCTCGAGTTTTCCAACACCACGCCACTGCCGGCCAAGATCTATGCCGGTGAAGGCTGCGCCCAGGTGCTGTTCTTCGAAAGCGACAAGGACGACGTCTGCGAAGTCAGCTACAAGGACCGCGGCGGCAAGTACCAAGGTCAATCGGGTGTGACTTTGCCGAAGGCCTGAAAATGTTGCCCCCACGCTCCGCCGTTGCACGGGTCGCTGCCCCCCATGGGGGCCTTCACGTCTTGGGGCGGCCCGGCGACGCTCAACCTCTGGAGGTGTGACATGAAATGGGAAGGCAACCGCGAATCCGACAATGTGGAAGACCGCCGGGATGAGGATGGCGGAGGAGGCGGTGGCAGTGGCGGCGGTATGTTCGGTGGACGCAGCATCGGCATTGGCACCATCGTTATCGCTTTGCTGGGCGGCTGGGTGTTTGGCATCAATCCCTTGACCATCCTGGGGCTTTTGAGCGGCGGTGGCGGGGGCGGTAGCGCTCCCAGCGCCGTGGTGCAGCAACACCCCGCGCCGGCCCACAAGCCGCCCAGCGACGACCACATGGCCAAGTTTGTGTCCACCATCCTGGCCGACACCGAAGACGTGTGGAAAGACGTATTCGCCAAGGGCGGCGCCACTTACCGAAATCCCAAGCTGGTCTTGTTCCGCAACAGCACGCCCACCGCCTGTGGCAAGGGGCAGTCCGCGATGGGGCCTTTTTATTGCCCTGCGGACCAAAAGGTCTATATCGACCTGGGCTTTTACGAGACACTGAAGAGCCGCCTGGGTGCGCCGGGCGACTTTGCCCAGGCCTATGTGATTGCCCACGAGGTGGGCCACCATGTGCAGAATCTGTTGGGTATCAGCAACAAAGTGGACCAAAAGCGCGGCCAAGTCAGCCAGGCCGAATACAACGCCCTGAGCGTGCGCCTGGAGCTGCAGGCCGATTGCCTGGCCGGGGTCTGGGCTTTCCACGCCAACAATGCCCGCCAACTGCTGGAGCGGGGGGATTTGGAAGAGGCCATGAACGCAGCCGCCCGCATTGGGGACGATGCGCTGCAGCGCGGCAGCGGCCACGCCGTGGTGCCGGAAAGCTTTACCCACGGCAGCAGCGCCCAGCGACAACGCTGGTTCAGCAATGGCATCAAAACCGGCAGTGTGAAGGCCTGTGACACCTTCTCCGCGCGCGAACTCTAGGGTGGCTTTCCTATTCCGCTAGAGGGCCCGGCATAGACCCGGGGTGGCCCTCCGGAGAAACCTAGGGGATAATACGAGGTGCTCCCAGTCTTGGGCGCCATTCAGCTATCGGACCGATAGCACATCTTTTTGCTATGCGTGTTTGATTTGAATACTGAACTGATCTCCCCGGAACCTACCGAAACCCCGACCGCTGCGAAGCCCGCGGATGCGCCTCTGATGGCCTATGCCCAGTTGGCGATTGCCGAGCCGCTCAAGCGTGCTGTGGCCGAGATGGGCTACGAAAACATGACGCCCATCCAGGCCCAGGCCATTCCCGTGGTCATTACCGGCAAGGATGTCATGGGCGCCGCCCAGACCGGCACCGGCAAGACGGCCGCCTTCTCGCTGCCCTTGCTGCACCGCCTGATGAAGCACGAGAACGCTTCCACGTCCCCCGCACGCCACCCCGTGCGCGCCCTGGTGCTGTTGCCCACGCGCGAGTTGGCCGATCAGGTGGCCCAGCAGGTCAAGCTCTATGCCAAGTACACCAACCTGCGCAGCGCGGTGGTGTTTGGTGGCATGGACATGAAGCCCCAGACCCTGGAGCTGAAAGCCGGTGTCGAAGTGTTGGTGGCCACGCCAGGTCGTCTGCTGGACCATATTGAAGCCAAGAACGCAGTGCTGAACCAGGTGGAGTATGTGGTGCTGGACGAGGCCGACCGCATGTTGGATATCGGCTTCCTGCCGGACCTGCAGCGCATCCTTTCTTACCTGCCCAAACAGCGCACGACGCTGCTGTTCAGTGCGACCTTCTCGCCCGAGATCAAGCGCCTGGCCAATAGTTATCTCCAAAACCCGGTCACTATCGAAGTGGCCCGGCCCAATGCCACGGCCTCTACCGTGGAGCAACATTTTTACAGTGTGCCCGAAGACGAGAAGCGCCACGCACTGCACCAGATACTGAAGACCCGCGGCATGAAGCAGGCCTTTGTGTTTGTGAATAGCAAACTCGGCTGCGCCCGCCTGGCACGGTCGTTGGAGCGCGAAGGTTTGAAGACTACTGCCTTGCATGGCGACAAGAGCCAGGACGAGCGCCTGAAGGCCCTGGAGGCGTTCAAAAAGGGTGAGGTCGACTTACTGGTCTGTACCGACGTCGCCGCCCGTGGACTGGACATCAAGGATGTGCCCGCGGTCTTCAACTTTGACATCCCCTTCAACGCAGAGGACTACATCCACCGCATCGGCCGCACCGGCCGCGCGGGTGCATCCGGTCTGGCGGTGAGCTTTGTCGGCGGCAACAACGATGCGCGCCTGGTGGGCGACATTGAAAAGCTGATCAAGACCAAGATCGAGCTGGAGGCCGTGGAGTACGACGAAGATGCTCCCGACATCCGCAAGCAGGGTCGTATCAACGATGGCCGGCGCATGTATGCGCAAGATGGCGAAAGCGACAACGGTCGTGGGCCACGCCGCAGTGCACGTGACGACGGTTATGCCCCGCGCACGCCGCGCGCACCCCGTGGCGACTACGGCCGTCCTGCACAGTCTGCACCCCGCGATCCTTTCTTTGACAAGCCTTATGAGGAGTCCAGCGCTCCTGTGGCTGCGGCACCGTCTTGGGAAGCCACGGCTCGCCCGCAAGCCCGCGGCATATCGGCCAATATCAAGCCCAAGGTCAAGGTCGCAGCGCTGTTCAAGGCAGCATAAGAACGTTTTTAGTCTTTACCCGGTTGCTGCGCAATCGGGCATTGCACCTGAATCAACTCCTGGCTTTGGTCTTGCAGATTGAAGCGCAAGGCGCTGAGGCTGCCGCCCCATACGCAGCCCGTATCCAGCGACAGCACATCGGTTCTATCCAGCCAGCCCAATGTGGACCAATGGCCAAAGGCCACGCTGATGTCGGCGGTCCTGCGGCCCGGCACGGCGAACCACGGTAGATAACCCGCTGGGGCGCTATCGGCGCCATCGGTGGTCTCAAATTCCATCACCCCCTCTGCGGTGCAAAAGCGCAGCCGCGTCAACGCATTGACGATGACCCGCAGGCGGTCCATGCCGCGCAATGCATCGTTCCAGTGATTTGGCGTATTGCCATACATCACCTGGTAGAAGTCGACCGCGTGCTCACCCTGCAGCACGGTCTCCACCTCCTGCGCCAGCGCCAGTGTCTGGTTGGCGGTCCAACTGGGCAGTACGCCGGCATGCACCATCAGCAGTGGCGTGTCACCGCGCTGCAACTGCATGGCCAGCTTCTGGTGGCGCAGCCAGTCCAGCATGGCGTGGCGGTCGGGCGCGTTCAGCACGCCGTCCAGCGTGTCTTTGCGGTGGGGTTTGCGCGCCCCGTGGGCCGTGGCCAGCAGGCTCAGGTCATGGTTGCCCAGCAGGCACTGCGCGGCCTGGCCATAGCCCATCAGGCGGCGCAGCACGGCGGCAGAGTCTGGCCCGCGGTTGACCAGGTCGCCCAGCACATACACCGTGTCGCGGCTGGGAGAGAAATCCAGGGTGTGGAGTAAGTCGTACAGGGCCGCGTCGCAGCCCTGAATATCGCCAATCAGGTAAAGTGCCATGGTTTTCATTCTCGCTTGGGTTTCATGGAATTGATTCTGATCGTGCTGCTCACGCTGCTCAATGGCGCATTTGCCATGTCCGAGCTGGCGTTGACTGCGAGTCGCAAGGTGCGCCTGCAAGCTTTGGCAGACGAGGGCGACAAGGGCGCGCAGGCAGCCCAGGCCCTGCTGGCAAACCCCACGCAGTTCTTGTCGGCGGTGCAGGTGGGTGTCACCTCCATTGGCATGCTCAACGGCATCGTGGGCGAGGCGGCCTTCAGCGAGGGCGTTGCGCGCTGGTTGGCCGGCATGCTTCCGATCTCCCACCGCGCAGCCGAAATCTCGGCGACTGCTCTCGTCGTGACGCTGATCACCTTTGTGACGATTCTCTTTGGCGAGTTGGTGCCCAAGCGCATCGGCCAGCTCTATCCCGAGCCGGTAGCCCGCGTGCTGTCGCGCCCCATGACTTGGTTTGCTACCGGCGCCAAGCCCTTTGTGCGCCTGCTGTCGGTGTGCACGCATGGCACGCTGAAGATTTTGCGCATCGACACCACCGACAACCGCGCGGTCACCGAGGAAGAAATTTCGGCCAGCCTGGAAGAAGGGGTGGACGCCGGCATCATCGAACAGCACGAGCACCAGATGGTGCGCAATGTCTTTGACCTGGATGACCGCAGCCTCGCGTCCATGATGCTGCCGCGCGCCGACATCGAGTGGATGGATGCATCGGCGACGGTCGCCCAATGCCTGGCACAGGCCAGCAGCGGCGGCAGCAAGGGTACGCACTCCTGGTACCCGGTGTGCCGCGGCTCTCTGGACCAGGTCGTAGGGCTGATCAGCGTGGCGCGCCTCTTGGAGGTCGGAGCCCAGCATGAAGGCACGGTGGAGAGCTTGGCAGAGACCGCCGTCTACGTACCAGAAACCCTCAGCGGCATGGAGCTGATTGAGCAGTTCCGCGCCAAGTCCGGCCGCATGGTCTTTGTTGTCGATGAATACGGCGTCGTGCAGGGCTTGTTGACACCCCATGACCTGTTGGAGGCCATCACCGGTGAGCTCAAACCCGACGCTCAGACCCAGGCCTGGGCCACACACCAGACCGATGGCTCCTGGGCCTTGGATGGCTCCATGCCGGTGGGTGAACTCAAGGCACGCCTGGGCATAGACGCCTTGCCCCAAGAGGACAGGGGCCGCTACAACACGTTGGCGGGTCTGCTGATGGCCGTTAGCGGTGATTTGCCGGCTGTGGGTGAGCGTATTGACTGTGCAGACTGGCAGTTTGAAGTGACGGCTGTGGAGGGCAAGCGCATTGACAAGGTACTGGCGCGCAGCTTGGCCGTGGCCTGAGTACGCGTTCTACAGATGGCCTGCCATGCGGTAGGCCAGCCAGCCCACTAGTTCATGCAGCACCAGTTGCCAACTGCGCAGCCCTGAGCCCAAAGAGTATTCGGTCCACGGTGTGGCCGACCCGGTGCGATAGTCCACGGGGTAGGCTGTGACATTCCAACCCGCCTTGGCGAAGGTCGCCATCGAGCGCGGCATGTGCCAAGCCGACGTGACGAGCAGCCAGCGCTGGCCAATGTCCACACCCGGTAACTGGGCCGACAGCGCTGCATTCTCATAGGTGGAACGGGACGCCGACTCGTACAAGACGTTTGGCCCTGAGATACCCAGGCTATCGAAGTACATCTGGGCGCGGCGTGCCTCGCTGATGGCGTCTGCTGGCAGGTTATTGGGGTCCCCCCCGGTGTACAGCAGGCGCAGGTGGGGGTTGGTCCGCAGCATCACCACCGGTGCCGTCATGCGTTCGGCCGCTTCGTTGAACAGCGGCTGCAAATGGGCTTGGGCCACATAGCTGGATTCGGTGGAGCCACCTAGCACCACCATGCCCACGTAGCCCTTGAGATCGGCCTGCGGTGGCATCTCCGCATACTGGCTCTCCAACTGCCGTATCAGCAAATCGGGCAGCGGCAGCCAGCCCAGCAGCAACAGCAAAGCCAACGCAGCGCCCACCAGGGCGCGGGCCTTGTCGGGTTTGCGGCGTACCCATAGGCTGGCCATCAGCAGGGTCGCGACCCAGGTCAAGGGTTGGGTCAACAGGGCGAAGATTTTGGTGGCGATGAACACGGTTGACGATGCTGCGAAGGGGTACAAAGGGAGCGATCGTAGGCCAGGTTTTGGCGCCAAGGGTTAACCCCTAGTGGAACACCACACTTGTGACCAAAGGGTGTTCGATTAACACTCGCATCCATCTCCACTCAAGGATTACACACCATGAAAATTCGCGCCATTGCACTGGGTCTGGTTGTCGGGACAATGTCCATGCTTGCCTATGCCCAGCAGCCCATTGTTATCAAGTTCAGCCACGTGGTGGCAGCCGATACGCCCAAGGGCAAGGCTTCGGACTTTTTTGCCAAGCGCGCCATGGAGCTGACCAAGGGTAAGGTCAAGGTCGACATCTACCCCAACAGCCAGCTGTACAAGGACAAGGAAGAGATGGAGGCGCTGCAGATCGGCGCCGTGCAAATGCTCGCTCCTTCCCTGGCCAAGTTCGGCCCACTGGGCGTCAAGGAATTCGAAGTGTTCGACTTCCCCTTCATCTTTGACGACACGGCCGATCTGCACAAGATCACACAAGGTCCCGTCGGCAATAGTCTGCTGGCCAAGCTGGAGCCCAAGGGTGTCAAGGGCCTGGCATTCTGGGATAACGGGTTCAAGTCGTTCTCGGCCAACACGCCACTGAAGGCCCCCGCCGATTTCAAGGGCAAGAAGTTCCGTATCCAGTCCTCCAAGGTGCTGGAAGAGCAGATCCGCAGCCTGGGTGGCATTCCCCAGGTGATGGCTTTCTCTGAGGTCTACCAGGCCCTGCAAACCGGTGTGGTGGATGGCACGGAAAACCCCATCTCCAACTTCTACAGCCAGAAGATGCATGAAGTGCAAAAGCATTTGTCCATCACCAACCACGGCTACCTGGGCTATGCGGTCATCGTCAACAAGAAGTTCTGGGATGGCCTGCCCGCCGATGTGCGCGGCCAACTGGAACAGGCCATGAAAGAGGCTACAACCTTGGCCAACAAGATTGCCCAGGAAGAAAATGACCACGCGCTGGATGGCGTGAAGAAGGCGGGCAAGACCACCGTCTATGTACCCACCAAAGAAGAGCGCATGGCCTTGAAGAAGGTGCTGGTGCCCGTGCACGCCAAGATGGCGGACCGCGTGGGCAAGGAATTGCTGGACGCGATCTACAAGGACACTGGCTTCGATCCGAACAAGCTGTAAACCCAGCGCGCGCATCGCAACCACCGGTTTGCCACTTACGGAACTTTCACCATGAAATTCTTAGACCACCTGGAGGAATGGATCATCACCTTCCTCATGGGCGGAGCCACGCTCATCATTTTCTTCGCGGTGCTGCACCGCTACCTGGCCAGTGCACCCATTCCCTATTTGCAGGACTGGATGCTGACGCTCAACTTCAGTTGGGCACAAGAGCTGTGCATCATCATGTTCGTGTGGATGGCCAAGTTTGGCGCCGCTTATGGCGTGCGCACCGGCATCCACGTGGGTGTGGACGTAGTCGTCAACCGTTTGGAAGAGAAGACCCGCGCCAAGTTCATTCTGTTTGCATTGCTGGCCGGTGCGTTGTTCACCGGTTGCATCGCCTACCTGGGTGGTCACTTTGTGTGGGAAAACGGTGCCCACCATGCGGTGCTGAAATTCTTTGGCATGAACGTGGGTGACCTGCCCGAAGGCCCGACCACCCCGGACCTGGAATGGCCCACCTGGTTGGTCTACTGCGCCATTCCGTTCGGCTCTTCGCTGATGTCGTTCCGCTTCCTGCAAGTGGCA
This sequence comes from Rhodoferax sp. GW821-FHT07G04, assembly GCF_059418585.1. NCBI lineage: Bacteria > Pseudomonadati > Pseudomonadota > Betaproteobacteria > Burkholderiales > Comamonadaceae > Rhodoferax > Rhodoferax sp. GW821-FHT07G04. Next base: position 297,809 of record NZ_JBWKQD010000002.1, on the reverse strand, counting down.
TGGACCTTCGTACGAACCGGAGAGATCCCGCACCACGACCATGCCCACGTTGAAGGCGTGGAGGACGCGCCACCACCCGTCGATAACCACAACACACGCAAAGACGGGGGAGCCTGATCATGAATGCAACCATTCTCTTCGGGCTATTGATCGCGCTGATGTTGACCGGCATGCCGATCTCGATTTCCCTGGGTTTGACCGTACTGACCTTCATCCTGACGATGACGCAGGTGCCGCTGGAGGCGGTGGCACTGAAGCTGTTTACCGGTATCGAGAAGTGGGAAATCATGGCGATTCCCTTCTTCATCCTGGCCGGTAACTTCCTCACACACGGCGGCGTGGCAAGGCGCATGATCAATTTCGCCACCTCGCTGGTGGGGCATTGGCATGGCGGCTTGGCATTGGCCTCCATCCTGGCATGCGCGATGTTTGCCCTGGTCTGTGGCTCCAGCGTGGCAACGGTGGTGGCGATTGGCTCCATCGTGTTGCCAGCCATGGTGGCGCACGGCTATCCCATGCGGTTCGGTGCGGGCGTCATCATCACGGCGGGTTCGCTGGGCATCTTGATGTTGCCCTCCATCCCCAAGGTGATCTACGCCATCTCTACCAACACCTCTATTGGTGCCTTGTTTGTGGCTGGCCTGTTGCCCGGAACCTTGCTGACCATCATGCTGGGTGGCGTGACCTGGTACATCGCCAAGAAGAACGGCTACCCCCGCATGGACAAGGCCACCTGGATGCAACGCCTGACCTTCTTCCGCCACAGCGTGTGGGGGCTGATGCTGGTGGTCATCATCGTAGGCGGCATCTACTCCGGCATCTTTACGGCGACGGAAGCGGCGGCCATGGCTGCGGTGTACTCGTTCTTTGTCTCGGTCTTTGTCTACAAGGACATGAAGATGAAGGATGTGCCGAAGGTCTTGCGTGACTCGGCCAATATGTCGGCGATGTTGCTGTACATCATCACCAATGCCGTGCTGTTCTCCTTTGTGCTGGCCAATGAGAATTTGCCACACCGCCTGGCGGACTGGATGCTGAGCATGAACCTGGGTAAAGAAGGCTTCCTGTTCGTTGTCAACATCATCTTGCTGATGGCAGGCAACTTCATGGAGCCCTCGTCCATCATCCTGATCATGGCGCCCATCTTCTTCCCGGCCGCCATGCAGTTGGGTATCAACCCAGTGCACTTCGGCATCTTGATCGACGTGAACATGGAAGTGGGCCTGTGCCACCCCCCGGTGGGTCTGAACCTGTATGTGGCCTCGGGTATTTCCAGACTGGGTATCACGGAGTTGACGAAGGCAGTGATGCCTTGGTTGCTGACTATGATCGTGTTCCTGGTTGTGGTGACCTACTGGCCGTGGCTGACCCTGGTGGTGCCGCAGATGATGGGCATGTTGTAGCCCTCTGCCACATAGCACCACAATACGCAAAGCCCGGATCCGTCCGGGCTTTTTTCTGACCCCTTGGATAGACACCTATGATGAGCACACTTGTTTTTGTTGCCGGCTTTTGCATCGTCGCCGTGCTGGTCTACATGGCGCGCTACAGCGGCCGCGTGCGGGTGGAGCACACCCGCCTCATAGACGCACCGGTGGATGCCGTCTACGCCAGGCTGGCGGACCTGGGGCAATGGGAGCAATGGAACCCCTGGCTGGACCCCCAGGCTGCCAAGGGGGCCACGCTCTCCACTCCTGCCGATCAAGTAGGCAGCCGTTGCACCTGGAGCAGCGAAACCCGTGGTGCGGGTTTCGTCGAGCATGTGCGCCTATTGCCACGGCAGCGTGTGGAGCAGCGCTTGCGGCTACACCAGCCGTTTACGGTGGCGGGGCGCTGTGTCTGGACGCTGCAGGAGCGCAATGGCCAGACCGAGGTGCATTGCAGTTTGCGCGGACGCGTTGCCTTCACGATGCGGGCCTTTGCGGGTACCGTCAAGGGCGCGCTGGCGTTGGACTGCCGCTATGGCCTGGACCAACTCGCCAGTCTGTTGGAGCCGCCAACGGCCAGCCGCTATGCAATCGAGCATGTAGGGGTGCAGGCAGTAGAGGCTGCCCACTACGCCTACCGCAGCTACCAGGGCCCCATCAACGGCCTGCAGCAGGCCATGCGCACCACGCTGGCTGAATTGCGTCAGCAGCTGTCGGATGCGGGCGTGCAAGCCACGGGCCGGCCAATGGCTGTCTATTTCAAGACCAATATCAAGCTGCGCACCACAGCCTGCCACATCGGCATTCCCATAGGCAGCGCTACGTCGGCGGGCGATTTGCCCGTGCGTGAACTGGTTGCTCACAATGCCTACACGGTGCGCCTGCATGGCGACCCCGCAGCCTTGGAGATTGCCTGGTACCTGGCCATGCAGCGCATGGTGGCCCAAGACGCTAAGCCGGACCAACGCCTGCCGCCTTTTGAGCGTTATTGCGGACTAGGCGATGGTGTAGATGCACAAGCGGCCGCCGACATCATCGAACTGCATGTGCCGGTGCTACCAGCGTGATGAGGGTTTTCAGCAATACCCAGCACGGGGCAGTAGGCCGATAAAGCAGTTTTAGCTTGCGGGAATTGGGGCCATGGCAGAAACCACGCACAGTCTGATTGCCTTTTGCCGGGACAACAAGCGGGTATGCCCCTTACCCAAGAGCTGGAACACGCTGTTTGAAATGCTGCCCAACCGTAAGCGCACGGCCTTGGGTTGGGAGCCGCCCTTGCCCTTGATTCTGGAGGCCTGGGACAGCACACCGGCACCGCTGAAAACCCTGCGCCTTGCGGAGCACATTGAATGGGCCGCAGAACACGGCGCGTTGGAGGCCGTGGCCGCCTTCTTGCGCGGCTTGCCGCAGGACCAATGGCTGTACGCCGACTGAAGCCTGCGATTGTCTACTTGCGTCTGGGCGCTACAGCCTGCAGATTGCGTGACTTGGCGTAGCTAGGTGGGCGCCGCTGCTGGCTGGCCTGCTCGTAGGCGTAGGCCATGGCAATCAAAGGCCCCTCGGCCCAGGCCCCAGCCACAAACGATAGACCACAGGGCAGGCCGTGCACAAAGCCGCAAGGCACGGTGATATGCGGGTAACCGGCCACAGCGGCCGGTGTCGTGAAGCTGCCGCCTGCTGCATCGCCATTGATGAAGTCGGTTAGCCAAGCCGGGCCGCAGGTGGGGGCGACGAGGGCATCCAACTGGTGCTCCTTCATGACCTGGTCAATGCCTTCTTCACGTGCATAGCGGTGGTTGTTGGCCAGCGCGTCGATGTACTCCTTGCTATCGAGCCCGCCCTTGGTCTGGGCGTTCACAAAGTGTTCTTGCCCGAAGTACGGCATCTCCTGTGCGTGGTGTTGGTCGTTGAAGGCGATCACGTCGGCCAGTGTCTTTAATGGTGCGCCGGGCCCGTAGTCGGCCAGGTAGGCGGCGATGTCGGCCTTCAATTCGTACAGCAAAACGGTGAGCTCGGTGTCCGCGTACTTGGCGACATTGGGTACTTCGGCCACCTCTACCAGTGTGGCGCCTTGGGCTTTCAGCACGGCCAGTTGCGATTCGACCAGGGCGGCAACCAGATCGCCCGCGCCAGTCAATTGCGAACGAACCACACCTATGCGCTTGCCTTGCAGGCCATTGCGGCTCAAGAATCGGGTGTAGTCGGCCTTCTTCTGGTCGGCTTGGGTGGTTGCGGGGTCACGCGCATCACTACCAGCCATTGCGGTCAGAAGCACCGCCGCATCGGCCACGGTGCGGGTCATAGGCCCGGCTGTGTCTTGCGAGTGGGCGATGGGGACCACACCGGCGCGGCTGACCAAGCCCACCGTGGGCTTGATGCCCACCAGGCTGGCCACTGAGGCGGGTGATGTGATGGAGCCATCCGTCTCCGTGCCCACGGCCACCGCCGCCAAGCTGGCCGCCATGCTGGAGCCCGAGCCCGAACTGGAACCACTGGTGTTGCGGTCCAGCGCATAGGGGTTTAGCGACAGTCCGCCGCGCGCGCTCCAGCCACTGGTGGATCGCGTTGATCGCATATTCGCCCACTCCGACAAATTGGTCTTACCCAGGATCACCGCACCGGCCTCGCGCAAGCGGGTGACCAGGGCGGCGTCGCGCGGTGGCTTGACGCCCACCAAGGCCAGGGAGCCGGCCGTGGTCTGCATCTTGTCAGCGGTGGCGATGTTGTCTTTGAGCAAAACCGGTATGCCATGCAAGGGGCCACGCGCGCCTTTGGTCTTGCGCTCAGCGTCCAACGCAGCGGCAAGCGCCATGACATCAGGGTTGAGTTCGATGACCGAGTTCAGCTTGGGCCCCGCCTTGTCAATGGCGGCAATGCGCGCCAGGTACAGCTTGACCAACTGCTGGGCCGTGGTCTTGCCCGAAGCCATGGCGGCCTGCAACTCGGTGACCGTCTTTTCAGCGACGTCGAAAGTCGTGTCGCCTGTGCTTGCATGGGCGGTCATGGCCGAGCCTCCTGTCAATAGCATGAGTTCTACAAAATCACGTCGCTGCATGGATGGCCTTTGTGCGCTGGGGTCGATGGGAAACGGTCCGCGTGGATTGTGCCTCGGACACCGATTGGCGCAAAGCGCGCAAGAAGTCTTGCACATCCGCACTGGGGCGCACCGGCTCTTTCCAGTATTCGCTGCAATCGGATTTGCGGCCCAGCAGCTTCATGTTGACCAACTCACGCCGCAGCGTAGCCTGGTCACCAAAAGTGTGGTGGGCATTGAGTATCTGGTTGATTTCTTTCTCGGTGTACTTGCGTCGAATGGAAAACTGCGTCCACATCCACCACATGGCCATTTGCTGCACCGACAGCTTGTTAGGTAACCGTATGAGCCGGCCGGCGGCATCGAACTGCATCAGCGTCTTTCGCACCGTGGGCGACAAGGCACCATGGTTCACGACGGCTTCATTGCTTGCGTGGGGGAGATTTACCTCATTGAACGCCGCATCCGGGGCATCTGGCGCATCCGGTGGTATTGCATCCAGGGCAGCAAGCCGGCCTTCCAGCGACGCCCTGAATGTCTGGAAATTGCGCATACCAGCGGCACGGGCCAGCAGGTTGAGCAGTTCCAGGTGGCTGGGCGGCAATAGCCCTTCGGCAGAGCGTGCGTCGAGATAGGATTTGAGCTTCTTCGCAAAGGAAGAAATGTCCGAGACGGACAGGGGTAAGAGCATGCGAGTCATCATCAACAATTCCTCGTGCGCCATGAACTCTGTACAGAGTGCTGGGGTTGCCACTTGCAGCGTAGGCGCACAAAAATTGATTTTTTGATGCGTGCTAGCGATTACCAATTCAGGTTTAGCGTGAATCTTGGTGAGACTCTGGCAACGCCTGGGTGAACTGCGGACCCGGACGGAGATTGTAGCCACAGACTGCGCATCACGCGCAAGGCACAAAAAAGGCGACCGAAGTCGCCTTGGTGTTCAGCCAGGTTGAACCGGGCTTAGGCTGCGCGCTGCTTCCTGCGCGCGACCGCACCCATCAGGCCCAGACCCGCCAGCAGCATCGCAAAGGTCTCGGGTTCTGGCACAGCCGACACGGGCGCGACAGCTTTGGCGATGAAGGTGGAGTAGTTGCCCCATTGGTTTTGCGCATACTCTTGTGCGGGCACCGCACTACTAAAGTAGCTGGTGATGCCAACGGTTTTGGTGCCAACGCTGACATTGCCCAGCGTCACGCTGAAGGTCGCGGTAGAGCCCAGTGTGTAAACGGAGCTGGGGTCGCTGCCCCACCAAGTAAAGGATTTGAAACCCGTCGGCGCGCTCAGACTGGCCGAGCCATTGCCGTACAAGTCCAGGCCATTGCCGACTGAGCTGGACCAAAAGCCCGGGGCTCCGTGGTAGGACGCTGGCGATGTGGAGCTCAATACGGTCGCGGTTTCGGGGATGAAGATGGTGAAGCCATCCAGACCCGTATAACCACCCAGGCTCTGGTCGTTATTGGTCACGGTGTAGTCGAACTGCCAAGCGTTTGCGCCTACGCCGCTGGCGAAGGAGGTCAGCGAATACTCTGATCCCAGTGGAATGGTGGCCTCGGCCGCGCCACTGCCGTAGAGCACGGCAACTGCCGCAAGTGCCTGAATCAGCTTGGAAATCTTCATCACATGTACCTTGGAAATTGAGGAGACCATTGGAGAGAGGGGCTACAACAGCCGCACTGCCCCGACGGTCTGTAAAGGTAACAGGCAGGCCGCAGAGCGGCAATAGTCCATTTGGACTAGCTGACCAGGCAGCTCCCTCCCGCACTGCCTGACCTTGGCTCGTCTAGTTCACGGCCTCTGGCACAGCGGGTATGCGGTTGGACGCATGCTGGTCCCTGACAAGCCCGGCCAGCAGCACGTCAACCAACGTTCCGCCGCTGGCTTGCGCCCCGCCTTGTGCACCGCCGTTGACCAGCACCTCCGGTACCAGTTTGACTCCGGCCGAGGACAAGGCCTGCGCCACCTGAACAATGGCGTAATTGCCCGACTCCATGGAATCGATCTTCTGCTTGATGACCGTGGCTTCCGCTTGGCCAACCGCCAGTGTCTTGTCGGCTTCGGCCACGCCGGTTACACGTATCACTTCGGCGTCGGCATTGGCGTTGATCTTCTTGGCACGAGCCGTGCCGTCCGCAGTCTTGACGGCGGCCTGGGCAGAAAACTCCGCGATCGCCACCTTGCGCTCGGCATCGACGACCTGCGCCTGGGTGTTGGCCAAGGCGGTGGCTTGCTCCAACTGCTGGCGCACACCCTGGGCCTCCATCTGCGTGTTGTAGGTGACCTTCTCCTGCTCCGCAATCTTGCGGTCTGTCAGCGTCTTCATCAGATCTGCGGGTGGGCTGATGTCGCCAATCAGCGTTTCAACCGCACCCACGTCATAGTCCTTCAAGGCTTTGGCGATGGCCTCCTTGGCCTCTGCCTGGCGCTCGGTGCGTTGCTTCAGGAAATCAATCACGTCCGAGCTTTGCGCCGCGTTGCGGAAGTAGTTGCCAATGGTGGGCTCCAGCACCTGGGTGACCAGGGCTTCCATGCTGCCGAAACGGGCGATCACTTTGGGCGCGTCGTTGCGCGGAATGTGGATGATCTGGCTCACATCCAGGTTGAAGGTGAAGCCGTCGGCCGATCGCACCGTGATGGTGGACAGATTGGCATCGAGTTTGTGGGCCTCGGTCTTGCCGGTTGCCCAGTTGAGCACCACGTTGGCCGTGGGTACGACACGCACCTTGTGCGTGTAGGTGTTGATGGCGTATTTGCCGGGGTCCAGCACATCGACCCAGACGCCTTTCTCGCCACGACGCACCATGTTGGCATGCCTGAATTCCACACCGGTCACATCGTCGCCCGCCTTGCCCACGAAGGCCACGACCACACCGACCGATGCAATCGGCACCTCCGTCATTTCAATGATCTCGACCGTCGCGAACATCGGGTTGATGAAGTAACGGCCCGCCAGCAACACTTGCTCTTGCAGACCCTTGGTACCGTCGTTGTCGACAAAGGCTTGCGGGTCTTGGAACAAATTGTGTCCCGTCACTTCGGGGCCAGCGATTTCACCGGTTTTCAGCGGTGCGCCTTCGCGGGTGGTCACGATGCCGACCTTGTTGTCCGGCACATCCTGTACATCGGCCATGGAGACCTTGAAGAGCCGCGGATTGATGCGGTACTTTCCCTGCGGGATGATGGTCATTTGCGGGCCACGCTCGCCACCGGCGCTCATGAAAGCCTGTGCGTCCTGGAACGAGTCGCAGGCGACCTGCTTGCCGATGATGCGGCCGCCGGAGAGCGGACGCCCGTCGCGCGCTTCGACCACGCCGATCTTCCCGGGTTCGATCACTGTCATGTCCTCCAGGTGCACGGTGAAGAGCAGCGTGTTGATGCGCCAGGTGCCCGGCGGGATGACCGACATCTGCATGCCGCGCTCGCCGCTATTGACCAAGAAGGCCCTTGCGTCCTGAAAGTTGTCGCACTCGACTTGGCGCGCAATCACACGGCCATCTGGCAAGGGCATGCCGTCGCAGGCTTCGATGACGGCGATCTTGCCATCGGGCACCGTCGTGAACTCGACCAAGTCAACGGTGTACTGCCAAGGCCAAAGAAAAAAGTGCAAACCCGGTGCCAAGGTATCGGCCTGCAGGCCCGCTTCACCCAATAGCGCCACGATCTTGCCCGCGGGTAGTTCGCGGTTGGTGCCGAATAGCACGAACTTCTTGGTGATGGTCCCCACCGCGTTGTCGGGGACGATCACAATGCCGAAAAGGCGAAAGACCCACTTGTACGCGGCGGCCAATGCGACCACGATGACAATGGCCAGAATTGGGCCGAAATTGCCGTAGATATCCATATGCGTTTCCTACCTGCAAAGCAGTTGTGTGAAACTGGATTCTGCGAATCGCGGTATCAGGAATGCATAAGGATTCTGTGGGGTGTGGTCACCAATGACAAAGGGTTCACCACCATCTTCATGGCAATGAACCCTTGCTTGTTGTGGTGCCGGAGAGATGAATCGAACACCCGACCTTCTCATTACGAATGAGCTGCTCTACCGACTGAGCTACACCGGCACTAAGCCCGCAATTATAGCGATTGCGGGGTCTTTTTTTATGCCTCCAGGTGGTAGCGGGTCACGCGTTCCACCTCGTTCTTGGAGCCTAGGCACACGCTGACGCGCTCGTGCAGTTTGCTGGGTTGGATGTCCAGGATGCGCTCCTTGCAATTGGTGGCGGCGCCACCGGCCTGCTCGACGATCCAGGACATGGGGTTGGCTTCGTACATCAGGCGCAGCTTGCCGGGTTTCTCGGGTTCGCGTTTGTCCCAGGGGTACATGAAGATGCCGCCGCGGGTCAGGATGCGGTGCACGTCAGCCACCATGCTGGCAATCCAGCGCATGTTGAAGTCTTTGGCGCGCGGGCCTTCCTTGCCGGCCAGGCATTCGTCCACATAGCGCTTGATCGGCGCATCCCAGTGGCGCATATTGCTCATGTTGATCGCGAATTCTTTGGTGTCCTCGGGAATCTTCACGTTCTCTTGCGTCAGCACGAAGGAGCCCTGCTCGCGGTCCAGCGTGAACATGGCTACGCCATTGCCCACGGTCAGCACCAGCGTGGTTTGCGGGCCGTAGACGCAGTAGCCGGCGGCCACCTGCTTGGCGCCGGCCTGCAAGAAGTCTTGTTCCGAAACGCCCACGCCTTCCGGCTTCTTCAGCACGCTGAAGATGGTGCCGATGCTGACATTCACGTCGATGTTGCTGGAGCCGTCCAGGGGATCGAACAGCAGCAGGTATTCGCCCTGCGGGTAGCGGTTGGGCACCAGGTAGATGCCTTCCATTTCTTCCGATGCCATGGCGGCCAGGTGGCCGCCCCACTCGTTGGCTTCGATCAGTACTTCGTTGGAGATGATGTCCAGCTTCTTCTGAACTTCACCCTGGATGTTTTCGCTCTGGGCCGTGCCCAGCACGCCACCCAGGGCGCCCTTGTTGACGGCGTGGCTGATGCTCTTGCACGAGCGGGCCACCACCTCCAGCAGCAGGCGCAGTTGGGCGGGGATGGAGCCGTCTACGCGCTGCTCTTCGACCAGATAGCGGGTCAGGGATATTTTTTGTGCCATATTAATTTCAGTCCGCCAAAGCGCGGTCAATGACTTCGCGCACATCGTTGCTCAAATCGGTTTTGGCGGCCACGCGGGCCAGGGCCTCGCGGGCGGCGCTGCGGTAGGGCTCGGCCAGGCGTTTCCAACGGTCCAGCGCGCGCGCCAGGCGGGCGGCCACTTGGGGGTTGATGCCGTCCAGCTCAATGACGCGCTCGGCCCAGTACACATAGCCCGCCGCATCCGCGCGGTGGAAGCCGCCGGGGTTGGCATTGCAGTAGCTGAAGATCACGCTGCGGGCGCGGTTGGGGTTGCGCATGCTGAAGTCGGCATGCGTCATCAACTGGCGCACGATGGGCAGCACATTGCCGCCACGGTCCGGTGCGCCGGCCTGCATCGCAAACCATTTGTCCAACACCAGGTCTTCGTGCTTGAACAGGGCATGGAAGCGGGCCAGGGCGGGCGTGGCCAGCGCGTGGCCGCTGCCCACCAGGGCTTGCAGTGCGTTGGCGCGGTCGGTCATGTTGCCGGCGTCTTTAAAGCGCTGCAAGGCCTTGCCGGGCCACACCGCATCACCGCTTTGGGTGGCGGCCAGGCACAGATAGCTCAGCGCCATGCCGGCCAGCGCACGGCGGCCCGACGAGGTGGCATCGGGCTTGTAGGCGCCGTTTTCCTGGTGGGCGTCGAAAGCCCATTCCCAGTCGGCCTGCAGGCCGGTGGCAATCTGCAGGCGCATGGCTTCGCGCACGGCGTGGATGCGCTGGGGGTCTACCACGTCGAGCTGCTCGGCGATGTAGGTTTCGCTGGGCAGCGTCAGTACCAGTTCCTTGAAGGCAGCATCCAGCGTGGAGTGGCGCAGAACGTTGCGCATGGCGGAGAGGTATGCGTCATTTAGCACACCAGCCCTCGTGGAATCTGCTTGTGCAGCTATCGCATTGATAGCGCTGCGCAGGGCCAGGCGTTGGCCAGCTTCCCAGCGGTTGAAGGGGTCTGGGTCGTTGGCCAAGAGCGTCAGCAATTGCGCGTCGCTGTAGTCAAAGTCCAGCACCACCGGTGCGGAGAAGCCGCGCAGGATGGAGGGCACGGGCTCCTCGGCCACATGGGTGAAGGTGATGCTGGCCGTGTCGCCGGTCATCACAAACAAATGGTTGCTGGCGGACGCATCCGCGCTGCCCTGCACGGTCAGCGGCAAGGCCGCGCCGCTGTTGCTGCCGACCAGGCCCATCAACACCGGGATCACAAAGGCCTGCTTGACCGGCTGGTTGGCGGTGGCGGCACAGCTTTGCTTGAAATCCAGCGTGTAGGTCTGGGCCTCTGCGTTGTAGCTGCCCGTAGCGGCCAGGCGGGGTGTGCCGGCTTGGCTGTACCAGAGCTTGAACTGCGGCAGCAACTGGGCCAGCGCGGAGCCGGGGTTGGCGTCGGCCATGCTCTGTGCAAAGTCGTCGCAGGTCACGGCCTGGCCGTCAAAGCGTTCGAAATACAGCTTCAGCCCCAAGGCAAAGCCGTTGCGGCCCACCAGGGTTTGCATCATGCGCACCACTTCGGCACCTTTTTCGTAAATGGTGACGGTGTAGAAGTTGTTGATTTCGATGTAGCTGTCCGGGCGCACGGGGTGGGCCATGGGGCCGGCGTCTTCGGGGAACTGGGCGGTGCGCAGCACGCGCACGTCTTCGATGCGCTTGACGGCGCGGGCGCTGGCTTCGCCGCACATGTCCTGGCTGAACTCCTGGTCGCGGAACACGGTCAGGCCTTCCTTCAGGCTCAGCTGGAACCAGTCGCGGCAGGTGATGCGGTTGCCGGTCCAGTTGTGGAAGTATTCGTGGCCGACCACGCTTTCGATGTTGGCAAAGTCCACATCGGTGGCGGTGGCCTGGTTGGCCAGCACGTACTTGGAGTTGAAGATGTTCAGGCCCTTGTTCTCCATGGCGCCCATGTTGAAGTCGGCCGTGGCGACGATCATGAAGCGTTCCAGGTCCAGCGGCAGGCCGAAGCGGGCTTCGTCCCAGGCCACGCTGGCCATCAGCGAGTTCATCGCGTGCTCGGTCTTGTCCAGGTCACCAGGACGCACGAACACCTGCAGCAGGTGGTCCTTGCCAGCGCGGGAGGTAATGCGCTGCTCGCGCGCCACCAATTGGCCGGCCACCAGCGCGAACAGGTAGCAAGGCTTCTTGTGCGGGTCGACCCACTTGGCGAAGTGGCGGCCGTCCTCCAGCACGCCTTCGTCCACCAAATTGCCGTTGGACAGCAGTACGGGGTACTTGGCCTTGTCGGCACGCAGTGTGACCGTGTAGCTGGCCATCACATCAGGGCGGTCCAGGAAATAGGTGATGCGGCGGAAGCCCTCGGCTTCGCACTGGGTGAAGAAGGAATCGTTGCTGGTGTACAGACCCGACAACTTGGTGTTCTTGACCGGGGCGCAGGTGGTGAAGATTTCCAGCTGGAAGGGCTCATGGCCTTCGGGCAGGTTTTCCAACACCAGGCGCTCGCCCTCCATCTTGAAGGATGTGCCCTGGCCGTTGACCAGCACGCGGGCCAGGTTCAGCTCTTCGCCGTCCAGCTTGAGCGCCTGGGCCGGCACGTTGGGATTGCGGCGCAGCGTCATCTTGTTCAGCACGCGGGTCTTGGCCGGGTCCAGATCAAAGGTCAGCTCGACCGTGTCGATGTGGTAGGCCGGGGCCGTGTAGTCGGCGCGCTGGATGACGGTGGGGGCGCCTTCGTTATCGCGGAATTGCAGCATGTTGTTCTCCAGAGATTCTTGTGGGGGCTTGGGCTCAGACGCCCTGCTTCAGAGAGGCTTCGATGAACACATCGAGGTCACCGTCCAAAACCTTCTGCGTAGCAGATACCTCGACATTGGTGCGCAGGTCTTTAATGCGGCTGTTGTCCAGCACGTAGCTGCGAATCTGGTGGCCCCAGCCCACATCGGTCTTGGAGTCCTCCAGCTTTTGCTGTTCGGCCTGGCGCTTGCGCATCTCATGGTCGTACAGTCGGCTGCGCAGGCGTTTCCAGGCCACATCGCGGTTGCTGTGCTGGCTGCGTCCGTCCTGGCATTGCACGACGATGCCGGTGGGGATGTGGGTCAGACGCACGGCCGAGTCGGTCTTGTTGATGTGCTGGCCGCCGGCGCCGCTGGCGCGGAAGGTGTCGGTACGCACGTCGCTGGGGTTGATCTCGATTTCGATGGAATCGTCAATCTCGGGGTAGACGAAGATGGACGCAAAGCTGGTGTGGCGCCCGCCGGACGAGTCAAACGGTGACTTGCGCACCAGGCGGTGCACGCCGGTCTCAGTGCGCAGCAGGCCAAAGGCGTATTCGCCCTCGATCTTGATGGTTGCGCCCTTGATGCCGGCGGTGTCGCCTGCGGTTTCGTCTTCGATCGTGGTCTTGAAGCCCTTGCGTTCGGCGTATTTCAGGTACTGGCGCAGCAGCATGCTGGCCCAGTCACACGCCTCGGTGCCGCCAGCGCCGGCCTGGATGTCCAGGAAGCAGGGCAGGGGGTCGGCCGGGTTGTTGAACATGCGGCGGAATTCCAGGTCCTTGATGATGGCGGTCAACTTCTCGGTCTCGCCTTCAATCGTCACCAGGCCGGCTTCGTCGCCGTCTTCCTTGCTCATCTCGAACAACTCCAGGTTGTCGGACAGCTCGCGTTCCAGGTTTTCAATGGTCAGGACCACGCCTTCCAGCGCTTTTTTCTCCTTGGCCAGTTCCTGGGCTTTCTTGGGTTCGTTCCAGACGCTGGGGTCTTCTAGTGACGCATTGACGGTGCGCAGACGCTCGTGTTTGGCGTCGTAGTCAAAGATACCCCCGTAACTCTTGGGTCCTGGCGGACAGGTCCGTGAGTTGGGTGCCAATCAGGTTGATGCGTTCTGCTTCCATGGTGCTGCTGTCCTCTATCCGGTGAATTCTGGGAATAACCCAGCATTTTAGATGGGCTATTCCCTATCTGCCAGGCACGCGCAGGTCGTCCAGGTAGTCCCGCGCGATCTGGATGCTGGAGGACACGCCCAGATGGGCGTATTTCTTGGCCAGCCACTGCTTGGCGCAGTCTTTGCCCAGGTCATGCAGTGTGTGGATCAGCCGGGCGTCGGTGGAGGATTTGGTGGAGGCGGCGAAGCCTTCCAGTATCTCGCCGCCGTCGATGCGGTGCATCAGCAGGTTCTTGTAGCGGCTGGGGTCCAGCTTGCCCTCGGCCAGCAGGCGTTTGACGAAATCGATGGCGCGCATCTCGGCGATCAGCGCCGCGTTGAAGGTGATCTCGTTGAGTCGGTCCATGATGTCGGCGGCCGTGGTGGGCAGCTTGTCGCGCTTGATGGGGTTGATCTGCACCAGCACCACGTCGCGGCTGTCGCACTGGTAGATCAGCGGGTGGATGGCCGGGTTGCCGGCGTAGCCACCGTCCCAATAGTGCTCGCCCTCAATCTCCACCGCCTGGAACACGGTGGGCAGGCAGGCCGAGGCCATGACGGCCTTGGCGCTGAGCCGCTTGCCGGAAAACACCTCGGCCTTGCCGGTGGTCACCGTCGTTGCTACCACGAAGACCTTCAAGGCCTTGTAGGCCGTCAGTTGCTCAAAATCGATCTGGCTCTCCAGGAAGCGCAGCAAGGGGTTGATGTCCAGCGGGTTGCTTTGGTAGGGCGACACGGTTTGCGACCAGAAGCTGGTCATGGCGTCGCCCACCAGGTTACCCAGCCCACCAAACAGCGCATCAAATGGCGCGCGCTGGGCCTGGGTGATGGAGGCGCCCAGCGCGCCCATCTCCACAATGCCATTCCAGAATGCCGCCAGCGAGGCCCGGGCCGACTCACGCTGGGCCAGTGCCCCACGACCCTGGGCCTGTGCAAAGCCGTGCGCCAAGGCCACCGCATTCATCGCACCGGCGCTGGTGCCGCTCAGGCCCTCGAAGGCCACACGGCCATCGTCCAGCAGCGTGTCCAGCACACCCCAGGTAAAGGCGCCGTGGGAACCGCCGCCTTGCAACGCCAGGTTGACGCGCGGTGGGCTATTGGGTGGAGGATCTAGGTCGGATGGGGTATGCATAGCTCTAGGGTAACAAGCCGGGAGGGTCTGGCGCCCGGTCCATGTAAAGATAAGCAAACGCTGGGCACAACACCCGAGGGGTCAACTTATACTGAACTGGGCCGGTATCTTGCTGCATCGATTTCGCTGGAAAAGCCGGTTCGCTGCCATCCGCCTTCTTTCATGCAAAGCGATTGAACCATGAACTTTCTGAAGAGCCTCAAGATCGGTCCCCGCCTTGCGTTGTGTTTTGGTGCAGTCCTGTTGCTGCTGGTCCTGGTGGCGGGCCTGGGCATCAGCCGCATGGCGCAGCTCCATGAGGCGACGGACGAAATCACCCGCGTCAATGACCCTGAGAGCAAGCTGGCTGTGGCCATGCGCATCGATGTGAACCGGGTCGGTGCTGCCGTGCGTGACATCGTGCTGCTGTCCGACCCGGCCGAGATGAAGGCCGTGAGCGAAGACCTGAAGAAGATCCGCCTGGACTACGACGCCAAGGAAGAGAGCCTGGGCAAGATGTTCGACACGCTGCCCAGCACCGCGCCCAAGGAAAAGGAATTGCTGTCCAAATCCAGGGAGCTGAAAAGCCAGACCTTGCCCTTGTTCGACAAGGTGGTCGCCCTGGGTTTGGAAAACAAAAATGAAGAGGCCACCAAGTTGCTGATGAAAGAGGTCTTGCCTGCCCAGCGGGCCTGGCTGGCCACATTGGGGGAGCTGGCCGATCTGGAGGCAACACAAAACGACGAGGCTGCGAATGCGGCCGATCAGACCTACCACTCGGCTATCACGCTGATGCTCACGCTCAGTGCGCTGGCGGTGGTACTGGGCATTGCGGCCGCCGCGGTCATCACGCGGTCCATCGTGGTCCCCATTTCTAACGCCGTGTTACTGGCGCAGACGGTGGCCGGCGGCGACCTGTCTACCCGCATCGATGCACGGGGTAACGACGAGACCACGCAACTGCTGGTCGCCATGCGCGAGATGCAAAGCAAGCTCGCGCAGGTGGTGTCTGCGGTCCGTGGCGGGTCCGAATCGGTGGCAACCGCCAGTGCAGAGATAGCCCAGGGCAATAACGACCTATCGGCCCGCACCGAGCAACAGGCCAGCGCGCTGGAAGAGACCGCCGCGTCGATGGAAGAGCTGGGCTCCACCGTCAAGCAGAACGCCGACAGCGCCCACCAGGCCAATCAGCTGGCCCAAAGTGCGTCCAGCGTGGCGGTGCAAGGTGGCGTTGTTGTGGACCAGGTGGTGCAGACCATGAAGGGCATCAACGAGTCATCGCGCAAGATATCCGACATCATCAGCGTCATCGACGGCATCGCCTTCCAGACCAATATCCTGGCGCTCAATGCCGCGGTCGAAGCGGCCCGCGCTGGCGAACAGGGTCGCGGATTCGCGGTGGTGGCGACCGAGGTGCGGTCCCTGGCCGGGCGCAGTGCCGAAGCAGCCAAAGAGATCAAGCAACTCATCAATGCCAGCGTGGAGCGGGTCGAACACGGCACCAACCTGGTAGACCAGGCCGGCAGCACGATGAAAGAAGTGGTGGACAGCATCAAACGCGTGACCGACATCATGGGTGAGATCAGCGCCGCCAGCGGCGAGCAAAGCCAGGGCGTGGCGCAGATTGGCGAGGCGGTGCAGCAGATGGACGTGGTTACCCAGCAAAACGCGGCGCTGGTGGAGGAGATGGCGGCCGCGGCCTCCAGCCTGAAGGGCCAGGCCCAAGAGCTGGTCGGAACCGTGTCGGTGTTCAAGGTAGACCAGATGCAGCCCGTGCACCATCGCGCTGCAGGCCGCCATCTGGCCCTGGGCTGACCCGTCGCAGTCGAATGATTACGCGATAAAGCGCTCGATCAAGCCGGCCAGAATCTCCGGCTGGTCGTGGTGCATCATGTGGCCCGCATCGGGGATGAAGCCTATCTCCACGTTGGGCACGTTTTTGATGCGCTCGTGGTATTGCTCCAGCGTGAACTTGCCGTTCCACCACAGGTTCAAGCTGTTGTCCGACGCTTCTACCGCCAGCACCGGCATGTTCAGGCGCCGGTACAGGGCCAGCACCTCTTCGGCCTGGTACAGGTGGGCGCTGATGACCTTGTGCGCGGGCTGGCCCAGGATGGTCCATTTGCCCTCTGCGTTTTCTTCGGCCCAATGGCGGGCCAGCCAATCCGCTTTGTCCTGGCTCAGGCGGGGGTTGGTCTTCATCAGGCGGCGGGCTACGCCGCTGACGGCGTCGTAGGCGCGCAGGTCCATCTCGCCACGGTGCAGTTTCTTCAGCTCGTCCATCCACTTGGCATAGCGTGCGGGCGCCATGTCGGGCGTGGTGGCCGGCATGCCAAAGCCCTCCAGGTTGACCAGGCGGCGGATGCGCTCGGGGCGCACGCCGCCGTACAGCATGACCACATTGCCGCCCAGGCTGTGGCCGACCAGGTTGACGGGGCGGTCTGGCGAGTAGTGGTCCAGCAAGAAGTCCAGGTCGGCCATGTAGTCGGGGAACCAGTAGTTATCGACTTCCCCCGACGGCGTCTTGCCGTAGCCGCGCCAGTCGGGCGCGATGATGTAGTGTTCATCCTGGAAGGCGTCGACGACGAACTGGTAGCTGGCCGCCACATCCATCCAGCCATGGACCATGACCAGCGGGGTTTTGTCGGGAGATGGTTCGCCCCAGATCTGCACGTGGTATTGCAGATTACGTATAGGGACAAACTCGCTGCGGAAATTTCTTTTGACTTGGTACATTTGCTCAATCATACGGAGCCACGGGATGCCAGTCAGTCAAAACAGGGACAAAGCCACGCAACCAACACCCCAGCCGGGCGCCATGCCCAGTGCAGGTGTGCCCGATGCGTATGCGCGCCTGCATGGCAGCTTCATCTGGGCGGTGCCAGAGCGCTTCAACATCGCAGACGTCTGCTGTGCACGCTGGGTCGCCCAAGCGGATGCTACTAAAAAAATAGCGGTCCAGTCATATTCGACGAGGGCTAGAAGCACTTTTTACTCTTATGCCTTGCTGCAGGAGCAGGCCAATCGTCTGTCCAACGCACTGCTGGCCCAGGGCGTGGCGCGCGGCGACCGCGTGGCCATCGTCATGCCCCAGTGCTTTGAGACCGCCGTGGCCTACATCGCCGTGCTGCAAATGGGGGCGGTGGCTATGCCGCTGTCCTTGCTGTTCGGGCCGGACGCGCTGGAATACCGCCTGCAGGACAGCGAAGCGGTGGTCGCCATTGCTGACCAGTCGGCCCTACCGGACCTGCGACTGGCGCGCAAGCACTGCCCGCTGCTGCGCACCGTGGTGGGCGTGGGCGCCCCCGACGCCGTGCAGCGCATGGCCGACTGCGAGTATGCGGACACACTGGCCCAGTTCAGCACGCACTTCACGCTGGTGGATACCTTGGCGGAGGACCCCGCCATCTTGATCTACACCAGTGGCACCACGGGCAACCCCAAGGGTGCACTGCTGCCGCACCGCGCGCTGATCGGCAACCTGCCGGGATTTGTGGCCAGCCAGAATTGGTTTGGCTTTGATCCAGTGGGGCCGAGCGGCACGCAGGCTGTGTTCTGGTCTCCGGCTGACTGGGCTTGGACGGGCGGGCTGATGGACGCGCTCTTGCCCACGCTCTACTTCGGTCGTCCCATCGTCGCCTACAACGGCCGCTTCAGCCCACAGACCGCGCTGGAGCTGATGGGTGCTTGCGGTGTGACGCATACTTTCTTGTTTCCCACCGCGCTCAAGGCCATGATGAAGGCCTTCCCCGGCACGCCCCAGCAGAGCGTGCGCCAGCAGTTCGGGCTGCAACTGCAGGCCATCATGAGCGCGGGTGAAGCGGTGGGCGACGCCGTGTTTGCCTATTGCGAGCAGCAGTTGGGGGTGAAGCCCAACGAGATGTTCGGCCAGACCGAGATCAACTACATCGTTGGCAACTGCAACGCGTTGTACCCCTCCAAGCCCGGCAGCATGGGCATGGCGTATCCGGGCCACAATGTGCGCGTCATCGACGAGGCGGGCAAGGAATGCGCTGTGGGTGTGCCGGGTGATGTGGCCCTGCACCGCCTGGACGTGCACGGCCAGCCCGACCCCATCTTCTTTCTGGGCTACTGGAAGAACGAAGCCGCCACCAAGGCCAAGTTCACCGGTGACTGGTGCCGCACCGGCGACATGGCCGTGCGCGATGCCGACGGCTACCTGTGGTACCAGGGCCGATCCGACGACGTGTTCAAGTCCGCCGGCTACCGCATCGGCCCGGGTGAGATTGAAAACTGCCTGGTCAAACACCCGGCCGTGGCCAATGCCGCGGTCGTGCCCAAGCCGGACCCTGAGCGCGGTGCGCTGGTCAAGGCCTACGTCGTCATTGCTCCTGACTTGATAGCGGCATGTGCAGACGATACGGGGGCTATGGACGAGTTGCATATAAGGCTCACTGGCGAATTGCAGACCCACGTCAAAGGTCTTCTGGCGCCCTACGAGTACCCCAAAGAGATTGAGTTTGTAGCCGCATTGCCCATGACCACCACCGGCAAGGTGCAACGCCGCGTGCTGCGGCTGCAGGAAGAGGAGAGGGCTTTGGGGCGCGTGCGTTCTGCGGGTGGTGGCGTTGGCTGAACTGGCTACTTCCAGCGCATGGCCTGCTTTTCCACCAGGTGCCACGACAATCCGGCCAGCCCAAATGTCAGCACCGTGCTGGCCACGATGTAGCCGACAAAGCTGAGCTCATGCAGCTTGTAGTGCGCCAGCACCTGCTGCACCGGAAAGCCGTACAGATACGCCCCATACGACCAGTCGCCCACGCGCGCGGGCACCCGTGGCAGCCAGCGCCCATACAGCGCCAGCCATAGCGTTAGCGTGCCGGCGCCCAGCAGGTACAGCAGCGTCTGCCGCCCGCCGTGCGGCAGGAACAGCGTGCCGGCCAGTAGCAACAGCGCCGGCCACAGCAGGGGGCGGATGTGCGTGCGCCAGCAGGCAAACACAGCGCCCAGCGCAAACAGCACACCCAGCTTGCCGTGGTAATAGTCCAGGCCCATGAACAGGTCGAACGGCCCCATCACCATGGCCGACGGGCGCATCAAGAACTGCAGCACCAAGCCGGCACCCAGTAGCGGCACTTTGAACCGCAACGGCCCCGGCAACAGGCTGGCCAGCGCCAGCACGCCATAGCAGGTGATCTCATACGGCAGCGACCACAGCGCGCCGTTGACAGTGATCGGCAGGGGGTTGTCCCAAAATACACCAGGCAGCGGGTATTGGATAAACCACGCGCTGGCCGTCTTCAGATAGTCCAAGGTCAGATAGTGCTGCCAGTACGCGGCCTGCGGCAGTACCGTCATCCACGGCCCCAGCACCAGCATGCACAGCAGGCACAAGGTCACCAATGCCGGGTAGATGCGCAGCGCGCGGCGCCGGGCAAATTCGATGATGTGCGGGCTGCGTTCCAGAGACAGTGTCACCAGGTAGCCGCTCAGCACAAAGAAAATCGCCACACCTACGCCGCCCAGCGTGTCGACTCCCCATGTGCTGGCAAGCGGCTCGCTGTGCCCTCGCCCGCTCAGCGGGTAACAGTGGCTGAACAGCACCAGCCACGCCGCCAGCAGACGCAGGATGTCGAAGCGGTTGTCGTCGCGGTTCAGCGGTGGGGGCATGGGATGTGGAGGGGAAGACGGCGTGGGGGGCGGTGGGGCAGGCGGGGCAGGCGGGGCGCATGCTAACACGGGGGTATGGGGCCCTGCTCCTGTTTGGGATTCAAAAATACCCAATTCAGGTATGTTACTGGGAGATCCTGCAAGAAAAGGGCTGTAGCCCTCGTGAAGTGGATGTTTGTGGCTATTTTATTGATAGCAAACATTCTCCCGCATCTGGCTCTGCGCACTACAACTGCGCAGGCGCCTTGGCCGGGAAGGACACGGTAAAGCAAGTACCCTGTCCAGGTGCGGATTCGACCGTCAACTTGCCGCCCAGCAGCGAGGTCACGATGCGGTGGGAGATGGCCAGGCCCAGGCCCGATCCGCCTTGCCCCAGCCGGGTGGTGAAGAAAGGGTCGAAGATGCGGGTCAGCACGGCCAATTCCATGCCCACGCCGTTGTCCACAACCTTGAGGTGAACCTGGCCGGTGGCTGCATCGCTGGCGGCTTGCAGCGTGACGCTGGCGTCGGGTGCGCCCTCTGCAAAGCCGTGGACCACGGAGTTTTGGACCAGGTTGGAAATGACCTGGCCCAAGGGACCCGGAAAGCCATCGCAGGCAATGCCGGGTGGTACCTGGTTGCGTATCTGCACGGTGACGGGCTTCTTCAATGTGGGACCCAAAGTATTGAGCACGTCTTCGACCACGCCATCCAGTGTGAAGTCGCGCCGCCGTTGCGAGGTCTGGTCCACCGCCACCTGCTTGAAACTGGTGATCAAGTCGGCGGCCTTGCGGCTGGCACTGACTTGAAACTCGCTGACCTCGGCCAGAAAGCCCAAGAAGCGCTGCAGCTCGGCGCGCCGAAGGCCCCCGCCGGACACCAGGGTGTTGTTGAATTCGCGGACACGGTCCTGCAAGGTGCTGGACAACATCAGCACGTTGCCGATCGGCGTATTGAGTTCGTGCGACACGCCGGCCACCAGCGAACCCAACGAAGCCAGTTTTTCGGACTCCACCAGCTCTTGCTGGGATTGCTTCAGCAGCGTGAGCATATTGCTCAGCTCCAGCGTCCGCTCCGCAACACGCTTCTCCAAGTTCTCATTGAGCTCCTGGCCCAATTGCATGGATTGGCGCAGTTGCTGCTCGCGCTCCTTGGCCTCGGTGATGTCGCTCAGGCGCACCAGACAGCCCTCCTGCAAGGGCGCGCAGTGGACGGAGAACCAGCGCTCCACGCCTTGCTGCGGGCTTGTTGCGAGGCAACGCTCTTCTTCGCGAGCCTGGGCGGAGGCCAGCGTGCGCTGGCACAGGTCCGAGAGGCCAAGTTCGTGCCAGCGCGCGAAGGCTTGGGCCACCGGGCGGCCTTCGACTTTGGCGTCTCTTGCGCCGGCCAGGCGGGCCATGCTTTGGTTGGCCACCAGAACCATCCAGTCGGTTTCGCCCGGTGTTTCGCCCACCACCCGCCGCAATGCAAGAATGGCGTCGTGGCTGCCATCCAGCACGGCCTCCAGCAGGTGCGCCCGCATTTCCAGGGGCTGGTTGTACACGACCATGGCCAGCGTTCCGTCGGCGCGCTGCAAGGGCAATATCAGGCGCTCCCAGGTGTAGACCGAAGAGGCCCGGTCCGAGTAGTGCAGCGTGTACAGCGGCCGCCGCCGGGCCTGCACGCCGCGGTAGCAATCCAGGAAGAAAGGCGCCAGGACACCGCCGAATTCGGACACCCGTTTGCCCGTCATATTGGTCTGGCTGTGGCGGCTGATCTCTATGCCGTAGTGCAGGTATTGGAAATCGCCATTGTCTAGCGCCTCCAGCACCATGACCTTGGGTACAAAGCGCTGCAGGGATGGTGGTGCCAGTTGCGCGTCGTGCAACGCGAAGTCGGCGAGGTCGGGAAGGTCCGAAGAGCCCTTGCGTGGCAGTGCCTGCCATGTGTACAGCAGTGCCAGCAACTCCGGATTGGTCACTGCAGACTCAATGCCATCCCAAATCGTGCGGTGCCAAAACGGTGATGCGGCGGTCATGCTTTTTCAGTCCCCATGCATGCAGCATGCCAGAGAAACGCTTGCAGGGGGTTTATGCATCCGTATGCTGCTCGGCAATCGCCTTGCAGGCTGCCTCAATCGCCACAAAGGCATCCAGCACATCCGGGTCGAAGTGGCGGCTGCGGCCTTCCTGGATGATGCCCATCGCTTGCGCATGCGTGAAAGCAGGTTTGTAGACGCGCTTGCTGATCAGCGCGTCGTAGACATCGGCAATGGCCATCAGCCGTGCGGAGATGGGGATGGCGTCGCCCGCCAAGCCTTCGGGGTAACCGCTGCCATCCCATTTCTCCTGGTGGGAGTATGCGATCTCTTTGGCGCACAGCAGGAAGGGCACGCTCTTGCCCAATCGGGCCTCTGCGCTCTCGATGGCCAGTTTGCCCAGTGTGGTGTGGGTCTTCATGACTTCGAATTCCTCGGCGGTGAGCTTGCCGGGCTTGAGCAAGATACTGTCTGGAATGCCGACCTTGCCGATGTCGTGCAGCGGTGCAGACTTGAACAGGCGGTCGATCATCTCGTCGTCCAGGTAGGCACTGAAGCGGGGGTGGTGGCGCAACTGCTCGGCCAGCAGGCGCACATAGTGCTGGGTGCGCACGATGTGGTCGCCGGTCTCGTTGTCGCGTGTCTCCGCCAATGAGGCCATGGTCAGTATCGTGACGTCTTGCAGGTCGCGCAGCTCGGCGGTGCGGCGCTGGATTTCGGCGGTGCGGCGTTGCACCTCTTGTTCCAGGTAGTCATTCTTGTTGCGCAAGAAATCGGCCGAGGCCTTGAGCGTCAAATGGGTGCTGACCCGTGACAGCACGATGGCGGGGCTGATGGGCTTGGTGATGTAGTCCACGGCGCCCAGTTCCAGGCCCATTTGCTCATCATGCTCTTCGGTACGGGCGGTCAGAAAGATAACCGGTATGTTGCGGGTGGATGCGTCGGCCTTGAGCTGGCGGCAGACTTCGTAGCCATCCATGTCGGGCATCATGATGTCCAGCAGGATCAGGTCGGGCGCCTTGCCGCCGTGGGCAATCTTCAGGGCCCGCGCGCCGCTGGAGGCGACCTTGACGGTGTATTGGTCTTGCAGCAGGTCGTTCATCAGCACCAGATTGGCCGGGGTGTCGTCTACCACCATCACGGTCTGGCGGTCTTCGTTGGCGGTGGGGTCGATGTCCATGGTCAGTCGGTGTGCTTTCTGGTGGCGGATTAAGTTTGTGGGGGCAGGGCTTCGACCAGCTCCAATGCTTCGTCGAGGGCCAGGCTGTCAATGGAGTTGCGTATGCGGGGGTAGTATTCGCCCATCAGGGGGCTGAACAAGGCGGCATGGTCTGCAAAATGGCGCTGTGCCTTGGCATCGTCGTTGCGCAGCAACTTGAGCAACTGCTCCATCGCCTGGCGTTGTTGGGCTGGGTCTATCGCGGCGGTCTGCGGGGCGGGCGGCGTAGCGGCGCCGCTGGTCTGCAGCACGGGCTGCAGGGCCTGGATCAGCCGGTTGAGCGCGTGCGCAACATCGGGCAGGTGGTTGTTGGCCGCGTCCAGGCTACCGGCGGCAATGGCTTCCTCCAGCGTATGGGCCGCGCCATGCAGGGCGCGGGCACCCACGGTGCCGGCCAGTCCCTGCAGTGTGTGTGCCAGGCGCCGAGCGTCGGTCGTTCGGCCTTCTGCCAGGGCTTTTGTGATGTACACGGTGGCGTTGGCCTGCTCGGCGACAAAGCTGCGCAGCAGGGTCAGATAACGGTCTTCGCGGCCCAACACACGGCGCAGGCCGGCGTGCATGTCCAGGCCGTCGATGTGCGAGGGTAAGAGGCTGCTGGTTGCGGTGGTGTTTTCGTCTTCGCGTTGCGGAGCTTGTCCAGGCGTATTGCGTGTGCCCTCTTTCCAGGTCCAGCGCAGCAGGGTTTGGAATAATTGTTCGGGCTCGATGGGCTTGGCTACAAAATCGACCATGCCCGCGTCCAGACAGCGCTTGCGGTCCGCGTTCATCGCATTGGCCGTCATCGCGATGATGGGGGGGCCGGCCCAGCCGGGCAGGGCCTGCAGTGTGCGTGTTGCGTCTACACCGTCCATCTCCGGCATTTGCATGTCCATCAGAATGGCGTCGAAGGTCTGGGACTGGGCCATTTCCACGGCGATGCGCCCGTTGCCGGCCACCATGACCTGCACGCCCACATCGGCCAGCAGTTCGCAGGCCACTTGCTGGTTCAGCAGGTTGTCTTCGGCCAGCAGCACGCGCGCGCCGGCCAGGCCCTCCAGGCCCACCGCCGGCTTGACGCCCCGCGCCAGGCCTGCCGGTGCGCTGACGGACGGCGCATCGTCGGTCATCAAACGGATCAGGGCGTCAAACAGCACGGAGGGGTTGACCGGCTTGGACAGCACCTCGGTGATACCCATGGCCGTGGCTTGGCCCAGCAGGTCTTCACGGGAGTAGGCGGTGACCATGGCCAGGTGGGGCGTCTTGGCAAGGGGCAGGCTGCGTACGCGGCCAGCGGCTTCCAAGCCGCTCATGCCGGGCATCTGCCAGTCCAGCAGCACGGTGTCGAACGGGACCTTGCTGGCGCTGAGGGCGTCAAGCGCCGCCTGGCCCGATGGCACTTCGGTGGCGTCAAACCCCATTTGCTGGAGCAACCCATGCATGACGGCCCGGGCGTGGTCGTTGTCGTCCACCACCAGAATGCGCTTGCCACGCAGGTCGGGCATGGGTTTGCGCAGGGCCTGGGGCGCAGTGCCCAGGCCCAGGCGCGCGGTGAACCAGAATGTGGAGCCCCGGTCGATGGTGCTCTCCACGCCCACCTTGCCGCCCATCAATTCGGCCAGTTGCTTGGAGATGGCCAGGCCCAGGCCGGTGCCGCCGTATTTGCGGGTGGTGGACGCATCGGCCTGCTGGAAACTCTGGAACAGGCGGCCCATTTGCTCAGGCGTGAGGCCGATGCCGGTGTCGGTGACCGAGAAGTGCAAAAGAACGTCGGTATCGGTGCGCTCGGCCACCCGCACCACAATGGCCACCTCGCCCGCATGCGTGAACTTGACGGCGTTGTTGGCGAAGTTGATCAGGATCTGGCGCAGGCGCAGCGCGTCGCCCACCAGGGCCTGCGGCACATCGGGCGCCACGTCAATGACGAACTCTAGTTGTTTGACGGCGGCCTTCTCGGCTAAGAGCGTGGCCACATCGTCCATCAGGCCCTCGAGCATCATGTCGCCCTGCTCGATCTGCAGCATGCCGGCTTCGACTTTGCTGAAGTCCAGCACGTCGTTGATGATGCCCAGCAGGTGCTGACCGGATTGCTGGATCTTTTGCACATAGTCGCGCTGCTGCGTGGTCAGCTGCGTGCCCATGGCCAGGTAGCCCATGCCGATGATGGCGTTCATCGGTGTGCGGATTTCATGGCTCATATTGGCCAGGAAATCGCTCTTGTGCTGGTTGGCCGCCTCGGCCGCTGCGCGGGCTTGCGTGACGGCATTGAACATGGCCACGTTGTCGATGGCGATGACGGCCTGGTCCGCAAAGGTTTGCAGCAGCTCCAACTGGTGTGGCGGAAACAAGCCTGTCTGGCTACCGACCACGCTGATGGTGCCTATGGCCTGGCCCTCGCGCAGCAGGGGCACCATCAGGCAGGCGTGGTAGTTGCCGCGCTGGGCCAGTCGGCGTGCAGCCTCGCTCAGCTCGGGTGCGGTTTGGGCGTCACGGACCTGTTGGGGTTGTTGAAGTGTCAGGGTATTGGTCGCCATAGGCTCGTCCATGCCGGTGGGAAAGTGCAAGCGCAATGCCTGGGCATGGTCTGTATCAGCCGTGCTGCAGGCGGCCAGGTGCAGTTGTGCGTCCACGATCCGCTGGATGCTGACGCAATAGCCGTTGACCAGGCGCCTGGCGCTTTCCACAATCGCGTCAAGCACGGGCTGCACATCGCCACGCGACTGGGCGATGACCTTCAAAATGTCGGCGGTGGCGGTTTGCTGCTCCAAGGCATCGCGCGTTTCGCTGAACAGGCGGGTGTTTTGCAATGCAATGACGGCCTGGTCGGCGAAGGTCTCCAACAGGGACACTTCCTTGGGCGAGAAGGCACCCACCGCATCCCGCCCCACATAAATAGTGCCTATTCCCACGCCATCGGATACCAGGGGCACGAACAGGATGGAGTGGGTGCCCGTGGTGCGGCTGTTGCGCCGCAGTTCGGCGGTGGCGCCCGGGTCGGTGTGCACGTCGGCAAACTGTATGACCCGCATCTCCTTGATGACCTGGCCAGTGACTGATCCGGCAACCAGCTTGCTGGGCAGGCCCAGTGCCAGCTCTTGCGCCCCGGGGCCTTGGTGAGCACCCAGGTGAACGATGTCGCCCTCGGTCATGTACAAGATGCCGCCATGCAGACCGGTGAACAGCTGGAAGCAACTCTGCGTGATTTTTTCAAAGACCGGTTTGGCATCTGCCATGGAATTGCCCATGACATGCAGCACCGAAGCCGTGGCCGTTTGCTGGGCCAAGGCCTCCTTGGCTTCCAATTGGCGCAGCGCAGTCTCGGCACGCAGAGCCTCCTGCTCGGAGGCCAATTGGCGCTGCAGCCGCCGGTTGCGCAGGGCGGTGGCTCCGGCGACTAGCCAAGCCGCCACGCCCACTACGCCCATGGAAAATGTCAGCATCTCCACTTGCGATCAGCCCTGCCCTGAAGTCTTGGTGTACATGGGGGCGTGGCGCTCTAGGCCAGTTGCTTGGCCAGGCGCTCCAACTGCTTGTGCAGACTGGGTGCGTCATGCGCCTCGCGCAGCACCCTTTCGGTGACGCGCTGCAGCTCGTCGTCACTGAGCTTGCCCTTGGCCATGGCCGCGATGATGCGCGGCGTCATCAGCGTGTGCAGGTCATTGAGGCGGGCCGGTGCCGGGTTGGCGGTGCCGGTTTGCGGGTAGGACTTGTCGTAGCTGCGCTCCAGTTTGGGCGAGGTGGCGCGAGGGGTATCCCGCTGCAGCACGCCCTCGAAGGTGGGGGCATTTTGCACGCGAGCCCCCATGCACCAGCGCGACTGCGGCACACCGGCCCAATGCAATAGCGTGGCCAGGATGGACGTGGAGTCATACGCGGTGGGGGTGGTGGAGCGGAACACGGTTTGCTCCTGGATCCACGGCGAGACCAGAATGGTGGGTACACGCACACCCATAAGGTCGTACTGGAAGCCGTCGTTGGCATCATTGGGCCAAGGATTGACGGCATAGGGCGGCGGCGCGTGGTCGAAGATGCCACCGTGCTCGTCGAAGGTGATGATGAACAGCGTCTCTTTCCACTTGGGGCTGTTGCGTATCGCGTCGTAAATCTCATTGAGCGCAATCTCGCCAGCCAGCGGGTCCGCACCGGGATGGTAGGACGTGGTGCCGGTCATCGCAATCCAGATCGGCTCCAAAAAACTGAAGGCGGGCAGCGTGCCGGCCAGCGCGTCTTTCTTGAATTGGTCTACCGTTTGCAAGAAGGTCGTGGGGTCCGCAGCGATGGCGTTGTCTACCGAGGGAATGGTGCCTTGCAGGTACAGATGGTAAGTGTGGACGAAGTTCATCCACTCCACCGAGTGGTACAGCTTCCAGTCGGTAAAGCCATTGCTCCACAGCACCTTCCAGATCGACTGGCGGTGCGGGTTGGTGGGCCAGTACTGGTAGGTCGTGCCGTTCTGGAAGTTGTTCAACTGCGCCAAGGCCGAACCGGTGAAGGCGAAGGCGCGGTTGGGGTCGGTGGCGCTGGGCATGGAGCAGTACCAGGCATCGGATATCGCGAAGTTGCGGCCCAGGCCATTGAGGATGGGCAACTGCTTGGGCGCATAGGTCTGCATGACCTCGTGCACACCGTTGTTCCACACAAAACCGGCCATGCCCGGTTTTTCGCGTTTCAGGTAGCCGTCTTTCTGTCCCCAGAACATCTGGCGCAGCACATCAGATTTGTCGTGGAAGGGGTCGTTGGGCAAAAAGTCCAAGTCCCATTGTTCGCTGAGCTGGCCGCCCTGGTACTGGCTCAGCATGACCTTGGTGGGGGTCTTATGGTCGGGGCCACCGCAGGGGTCAATGTTGTACATCTCGGTGCTGGCGCCATCGAAGGGTGCGTCACTGCCGATGAAGTTGATGCCGGTGTCGCCCTTGCCATACAGCCAGCCGCAGACATGGTCGAAGCTGCGGTTCTCCAGCATGAGGTAGACCACGTGCTTGATCTTGTCCCGCATGAAGTCCATGGTGCCCGGCACCTGGGCCTGGGCCGGGTTGATCGAGCGCGGTTGCTGCACCAGGGTCAGCGTGGTTGTGGCGTCAAAGCCGGGCGGCAGTGTGCCCTCGCGCACCGGGCCGACCAGCGGATCGGCCGACGTGGGGTCGAATTTCCACAGGCGGTATTGGCCGCTGGTGGGTACCCAGTCCAGCACGTAGTCGCCCATGGGGGTCAGCTTGTGCTCGGGGCCAATGTGCTTCCAATAGCCCTGCTGCAGCGCCGGCAGGCCCAGCGGCATGATGGCCTGGGGATCGAAGCTCCACAGCCAGTACTCGCCGGTGTCGGCCAGCCGGTCCAGCACATAGTCGCCCATGGGCAGCAACTCGTGGTCGAAGTCGATGGAGTCGAAGGAGCCCTGCGGCGTGAAGGGCAGGGGCAGGGGGTCAATGCTCTGCGGGCTGTTGGGGTTGAGTTGCGCGGGGTTGGGGTCGAAGTTCCACAGCTGGAAGGTGCCCCTACCCATTGTGGGTATGACGTTGAGCATGAAGCCACCCAGCGGCAAGAGCATCAACTGCTCACCCGAGTCGTAGCTTTCCTTGGCTCCGTTGGGGTTGCCGAAATCGGCGCGGTAGCTCCAAAATTTGGCCTTGGTCCACAGGCCTTTTTGCAACGCGGGTGCCATCAGCGGGTTGTCCAGCGTGGGGTCGAACGCAAACAGCCGGTAGGGGAAGCAGGGTTGGTATTCCTTCAGC
Source organism: Rhodoferax sp. GW821-FHT07G04 (assembly GCF_059418585.1). Taxonomy (NCBI): domain Bacteria; kingdom Pseudomonadati; phylum Pseudomonadota; class Betaproteobacteria; order Burkholderiales; family Comamonadaceae; genus Rhodoferax; species Rhodoferax sp. GW821-FHT07G04. The sequence goes on along the minus strand of NZ_JBWKQD010000002.1, from coordinate 268,702 downwards.
GTCATGGGCCCCCACTCCAGCAGGTAGCGTCCGATGGGGGCGATGGTGTGGGTGCGGTCGAACAGGGCCTTGGGGCCTAGGGGAATGGGGCGCAGCAGCTGCGCGGAGTCCAAGTCTAGTTGCCAAAGCCCATAGGCATCGCTATGGCTGTCGCGGCTGATGACATAGTCATCCATGGGTGTTGCTGTTGTGCTCATGCCGACTGTCTCCCTGGTGCGTCAATAGACACGGAAAATTGTGCACAGTATGGTAGAGTTTTCCGGGTCCCATGTGTTTTTTTTCGACCCCAGGGAGAATCCAAAATGCCAGACTTTGCCCCCGCCTTGCCGCACGGAGCCATCCAGCAAGTCTTTCCCGATGTGTTCTTCGTCACCGGGACCATGCAGACGGTCTTGATGGGCGCGCATTGGCACTTCAGCCGCAACATGAGCATCGTGCGCGATGGCACCGCGCTGACGCTGATCAATACCGTGCGGCTGGACGCTGCGGGCCTGGCCCAATTGGATGCACTGGGAACCGTCAAACACATAGTCAAGATCGGCGCTCTGCATGGGCTGGATGATGCTTTTTACAAGGACCGCTACGGCGCCACGCTGTGGGCGCCGGCTGGCATGCCGCACGAGCATGGCTTGACCGCGGACAAGCTGCTGGCGCCCGGTGGTGAGATGCCATTCACGGGTGCCAGCGCGTTTGTGTTTGAGGGTACCAAATTGCCCGAGGCCATTGTGCGTATAGACCGGGAAGGCGGCATTCTGGTGGCTTGCGATGCCCTGCAAAACTGGGTGGGGCCGGATGCCTTCTTCTCCGACGGATCGCGCAAGATGATGACCGAGATGGGCTTCTTCCAAAGCGCCAACATCGGTCCGGTGTGGATGAAGGTCAACGAGCCCCAGGCGCAGGATTTTCTGCGCCTGCAGGCACTGCCATTCCGCCACGCGTTGTGCGGCCACGGTGTGCCGTTGCGCGATACGGCCAAAGAGGCGTTTCAGGCCCGCTTCAGCCAGGTGTTTGGCATCTAACAGCCTCGGCTGTCAGGGCTTGGCGTTGTAGTCCGGTAGCGGGCAGACCTGGTTGTTGTGCTGCGCGCACCAGGCCATGGCCTGTGGCTTGTTCCACGGCGCGAACTGCGGGCTCTTGTCGATGACGGCGGTCGTGCACAACTGGGCGGCCTGCTCCGATTCCGGCTTGGGGTTGTCGTAAGCACCCCAGCAGGCTGCGGCCACGGCCACCGGATCACCATCCTGCTTGTCGCCCATGGTCTTGGCAAAGCATGCTGTGGCCAGATCTTGCGCTGCCATCGTGACTATGCCCGGCGTGGACGTGCAGCTTTGGTAGACCGCTGCAATGGGGTGGTTGGCACCCATGTAGGCCGTCAGCTTCTGGGGCGTGGCGGGCGATAGCGGGGCGCGACCAGCCTTGAGCACAGCAGTGGGTGTATTGGGGTAGGCAGCGTTCCAGTAACCAATGGCTTCCGAGCCGAACACGATGACGGGGCGTGTCACTGTGCTCTGCGCATCGGCCGAGCCAGCAGGGCTGACCAGGTTTTGCAGCATCGTCGGAATATAGGCCGAGCCTTGGGCGCCAAAGAAGCGCATGGCATTGGCGGTGGGGAAGCAGCCAGTCTCGCCGCTGCCCGGGGCGGCAATGGGGAAAATGTCCACCGTCGTGGTGTACAGCGTCCAATCCGCGGATGCCACGCCCACCGTGGTCAGCAGCCGCTGCCAGCGATTCAGCGTCGCGTTATTCAGGTAATCGGACTGCTGCATGGCCGAATAGGGTGGGTAGTGCAGCAGCATCACTATCTTTTGCGACAGCATGGGCAGGCCCAGCGGCAGGTAGAACTGCCAGGGTCCGGCGCAAGTCATGTTGGCCCCGGTGGGTTCCCAGCAGGCCGGGTCTTTGCTGGCCTGGCAGGCCTTGATGCCCTTGAGCCCCAGGGCTGCTTTTTGCAACCATGCACTCTGGGTTGCACCATAGGCACTGGCCTGGGGAGCGCTGGAGTAGAAGCTGACCTGGTAACCCTTGGCGCCTTGGGGCACGACCTTGAGGCTGCAGGCATCGTTGATCAGGTCGCGGTGCAGCGAGTTTTGCAGGTAGAGCAGTATGCTGCTGGCCACGGCCATGGAGCGGTCGTAGGCGGATTCGGATGCGGTCTGTATGACCGGGTAGAGCGTGTCGATATCTGACTTGGGCCCCAAGGTATAGGTGACCAGCGGTTTACCACCGCAGGGGCTGGTCGCGGTTGTGGCCGCAGCCTGCGCCGAAGCCTGGGCCAGAGCAGCTGTGCTGGCCAGTGCCAGTACGACAGCCAGTGTTAAACGAAATCTCGCAAGAAGGTACATGTTGTCGATCTCCCCTTTTGATGATCAGCCGGTGTGGCTGGGCTTACAGATGCATTCGTTGTGGCGCGCCCGGTTCTGCGCGGGTCGGCGGTGGGCATCGCCCACATTTTTGTATTCTGCACGATAGGCGACAGCGAGTTTGCATGAGCCTGGCTAAACTGGCGTGCCGCCAAGCCCAGCATTGCAGCCGAGCCTGGATTCAACCCTTTCTTTCCATCTTCTGATTCACTTGATGAAAACCATTCAACTGGGCCGCAGCGATCTGTATGTCACCCCGGTCTGCCTGGGCACGATGACCTTTGGCGAACAGGTCGACGAACCCGGCGCCCACGCCATCATGGACCGCGCGGTTGCACTGGGCGTCAACTTTCTGGACACGGCCGAAATGTACGCCGTTCCACCCCGTGCCGAGACCTACAACGCCACCGAGAAAATCATTGGCAATTGGCTTGCAGCCCGCCCGGGGCTGCGCCAAAAACTGGTCATCGCCACCAAGGTGGCCGGGCCATCACGCGGCATGCCATGGGTGCGGGGCGGCAAGGCCGACCTGTCGGGCGAAGACATCATTGCCGCGTGCGATGACAGCCTGCGCCGGCTCAAGACCGATGTGATCGACCTCTACCAAATCCACTGGCCCAACCGCGCGGTGCCGATGTTCGGTTCCATGTACTACAAGCCTGCCGATGACCGCGTGGTGACCAGTTTGCATGCGCAACTCGACGCCTTGGGTCAACTGGTCAAGGCCGGCAAGGTGCGTGCCGTGGGCCTGTCCAATGAGACGCCGTATGGCGTGCATGAAATGGTGCACTTGGCCGCTCAGCACAACCTACCGCGTGTGGCCACGGTGCAAAACGTTTACAACCTGGTCAGCCGGGGGCTGGAAAATGGTCTGGACGAAACCATGCACCGATTGGGTGTGTCACTGTTAGCCTATTCACCACTGGCCTTTGGCTTGTTGACCGGCAAATACGATGCCAGTGGCATTGATGGACCCAACGCACCGAAGGACGCGCGCATCGCCCGCTACGAGTCGGTGCGCAAACAGCGCTGGGGTCGCCCGGAATCTTTGGTTGCGGCGCGCCGCTACAACGCGCTTGCACAGGCCCACGGCCTGACTCCCACGCAGATGGCTTTGGCCTTCTGTTACACCAAGTGGCAGGTGGCCAGCACCATCATCGGCGTGACCACGCTGGCGCAACTGGATGAAGATATGCGGGCCTTTGGCACCACGCTAAGCCCCGAAGTGCTGGCGGCTATCGATGCCATCCGTCTGGAGATGCGGGACCCGGCCTGCTAGGTCTGTGACACGCGCCAAACACATAGTGCTCGGCATGTGGCTGAATTGACGATGGCAGGTGCTGTCGGACGCCCGTGTCGATTAGCGCGGTAGACGTTAGTCCTGCTTTTCTCGCGTTCCAAGTGTATGAATATGAGATCCCATAGTGCCCGACCGGAGCCAATCGTCTACCTGCGGTAGCAGAGAAACAACTTGATTCGCAAGGGATTCATACTTCTGGCGGTCTTCGCCGAAGCCGGCAAACGAAAAACCCCGCAAGTGGTCACCGGTCAAGGGGCCACGTTGCTCCAGGCGTCCCCGGCGAAGTGGGGACAGATGCGTCACCTTGATCTTCTCTTCTGGCACAGTCTCTCCCCAGCTCGTCAGCAGGTCGCCGCGCTGGCGCCGTCCGAACTCGAGGATGAATTCCCCCCCATACTTCCAGTACTGGACGTCCAGAAGGTCCAACGCTTCAGCACTGCGTCGATAGACGGAGCCGTTCGCGACAAAGCCAAGCTGTGCAACTGCGGGCGCAAGGACGCGCTTGAAAGCTTGCCGCATGAGACCACCTTCGCGTGACATGCCGCTTCGTCGTTGGATGGGGCCTGACTACGCCAAGCGCGCCCGGTGCCGTGCAATCTGCAGCTGCACCTGCGCGGGGGCCGTGCCACCCAGAGTCTTGCGGGCGTTCAGCGAGCCGCGCAAACTTAGGCATTCGTACACGTCTTTCTCAATCGTCGGGTTGAATTCTTGCAGTACGGCCAAAGGCAATTCGGACAGGTCCACTTGGTGGCTGGTGGCTGCCTTGACGGCGTGGGCCACGATCTCATGCGCATCGCGGAAGGGCAGGCCCTTCTTGACAAGGTAGTCGGCCAGGTCGGTGGCGGTGGCATAGCCTTTCAGCGCGGCCTGTTCCATCGGCACGGGGTTGACGGTGATGCCGCCTTCCTTGAGGCCGGTGGCCGGGTTCAGTTGGCCGCCGACCATCTCGGAGAAGATGCGCAGCGTGTCTTTCAAGGTGTCTACGGTGTCGAACAGCGGTTCCTTGTCTTCCTGGTTGTCCTTGTTGTAAGCCAGGGGCTGGCCCTTCATCAGCGTGATCAGGCCCATCAGGTGTCCGACCACACGGCCGGTCTTGCCGCGCGCCAGCTCGGGCACGTCGGGGTTTTTCTTCTGCGGCATGATGGAGCTGCCGGTGGTGAAGCGGTCGGCGATCTTGATGAAGCCGAAGTTCTGGCTCATCCACAGAATCAGCTCCTCGCTCATGCGGCTGATGTGCACCATGCACAGGGTTGCAGCAGCGGTGAATTCAATCGCAAAGTCGCGGTCGCTGACCGCATCCAGGCTGTTCTGGCAGACCTGGGGATTGCCCTTTTCATCGACCATGCCCAGCGTGCGGGCCACGCGTTCGCGGTCCAGCGGGTAGCTGGTGCCAGCCAGGGCTGCGGCGCCCAGGGGCAGGCGGTTGGTGCGGCGGCGCACTTCCGCAAAGCGCTCGGCATCTCGGGAAAACATTTCCACGTAGGCCAGCATGTGGTGGCCAAAGCTGACCGGCTGGGCTACTTGCAGGTGGGTAAAGCCGGGCAGGATGACGTCGACATTCTTGTCGGCCACATCCACCAAAGACTTTTGCAGGTCCACCAGCAGTTCGCCAATCAGGTCGATTTCACTACGCAGCCACAGGCGCACATCGGTGGCGACCTGGTCGTTGCGGCTGCGGCCGGTGTGCAGGCGCTTGCCGGCATCGCCCACCAGCTGGGTCAGGCGGGCCTCGATGTTCAGGTGTACGTCTTCCAGGTCCAGCTTCCATTCGAAGTTGCCGGATTCGATATCGCCGGTGATCTGCGCCATGCCACGCTGGATGGCGGCGTGGTCTTCCGCGCTGATGATGCCCTGGGCTTCCAGCATCTCGGCGTGGGCCAAGCTGCCGGTGATGTCGGCCTGCCACATGCGCTTGTCAAAGAACACGCTGGAGGTGTAACGTTTGACCAGATCGCTCATGGGTTCGGAGAACAGCGCGGACCACGCCTGGGACTTTTTATCGAGTTGGTTTTTGGACATGGTGGGCAGGGCGGGTAATGGAGTCAAAATCCGGATTCATGAAAGACACCCAAATATTATCGGCGTTCCACGAAGCGGCTGCGGCCGCGGATGCGCCGGCCCCTGGTGCGAGGCCCGTGGAGGCCTCTTCGGTGTTTGATGCCTGCCAAACCGGTGTGGTGCTGCGGGCGGTGCTGTTTGTGGAGGTGTGCGCCGGGGTCGGTGTTGGCTTTTTTTCGTTCAATGTGGAGGACTGGGTCGTCCGATTGGCGATGGTTACGGGCGCGGCACTTCCGGCGACATTGGTCTGGCTGCTATTGGCCTGCGTGAGCAAGCGTGTACTCGCACGTTTGCAGCCGCTGCTGCAGTACACGCTTGCAGTCGCCATGGGTGGGGCTGCCGGTTTGTATGGCTGTTCGATGCTGGCCTGGTCGGGCTTGTTGCCAGGGCCGCCCTGGATTGCCAGCGCGTTTGCCGGCCTGTTGTTGTCGGGCATTCTGGTAGCTGCCCTCGTCATGCGCAGCAAGGGCCGTATGCCGGCTGACACGTCGGCGCGATTGGCCGAATTGCAGTCCCGCATCCGTCCCCATTTTCTGTTCAACACGCTGAACAGCGCGATTGCGCTGGTGCGCGCCGAGCCCGCCAAGGCGGAGGCCTTGCTGGAGGACTTGAGCGACCTCTTCCGCGAAGCCTTGAAGGATTCCGGTGAACCGGTGCGTCTGGCGCTGGAAATCCAGCTGGCCCAGCGCTACCTGGACATTGAGCAGGTGCGTTTTGGCGACCGCCTGCGTGTGCAGTGGTCGTTGGATCCAGCAGCGGACGAAGCCCAATTGCCGCCCCTGCTGTTGCAGCCCTTGGTGGAAAATGCGGTGCGCCACGGTGTGGAGCCCAGTGCTTCCGGTGCCGATGTGCGCATATCCACCCAACGCAGGGGTTCCATTGTGGTGATCAAAGTGACCAATACCGTTCCCAACGGCCAGGGCGAGCAGGGCCAAGGGCTGGCCTTGCGCAATGTGCGCGAGCGCCTGGCTTTGCTGCACGACGTGCTGGGGCAGTTCAAGAGCGGCCTCAAGGACGGTGTCTACCAGGTGCGCATCGAGGTGCCGCTATGAGCGATGGCGTGCTCAAAGCCCTGGTGGTGGACGACGAGAGCCTGGCGCGGGCGCGCATGCGCACGCTGTTGTCCGATTGCAAGAGCCCCGCGGTGCATTGCGTGGGCGAGGCGGCCAATGCGGTGCAGGCCATGGCGCTGCTGCAACACCAGGAGGTTGACGTGGCCTTGGTGGACATCCACATGCCCGGCTCCGACGGTTTGACTTTGGCGCGTTCATTGCAATCATTGCCGCAGCCCCCAGCGCTGATCTTTGTGACGGCCCATGCCGAGCATGCAGTGGAAGCCTTTGAATTGGAGGCCTCCGATTACCTGACCAAACCGGTTCGTCTGGAGCGGCTCCAACAAGCGCTACAAAAAGTAGAGCGTTTGATGCAGGCCCGACGAGGGCTAGAGGCCAGATCGACCAAAGCCGATGTACTGATCATTCAGGAGCGTGGCCGAACCGAGCGCGTGCCCCTGCAGCAGATTCTGTACTTCAAGGCCGAGCTGAAGTATGTGACCGTACGCACGGCCAGCCGCAGTTACATCCTGGACGGCTCGCTCAACGAGCTGGAAGAAAAGCACCGCGCTGATTTTGTACGCATACACCGCAACGCATTGATTGCCCGGAGTGCGGTGCGGGCGCTGGAGAAGCACTTTGATGCGGAAGAGGGGGAGGGGTGGGCAGTGCGGCTCAACGGTATTGATGAACTGCTGGCTGTGTCGCGGCGCCAACTTGCCGCGGTGCGGGAACTGGTTTCGCGCTAGCTTCCGAACTTCCAGCTCCCACTCCTCCCAACCAGGACCCTAACTAGCCGGTATTCCGCAACCCCGCAGCAATCCCGTTGATAGAAATATGAATCCCCCGCTGCACCCTCTCATCCGCCTGCCCCGCCCGGTAACGCCGCACCAGCTCCACCTGCAAATGGTGTAAAGGATCAATGTACGGAAACCGATGGCGAATCGAGCGCTGCAACGCCGCGTTATTCGCCAAACGATTCTTGTCACCGGTGATGGTGGCTAGTGCCTGGGCCGTGCTGTGCCACTCGGCCTCAATCGCCGTGAAGATCTTCTTGCGCAGTCGCGCATCGGCCACCAGCTCCGAGTAGCGCGAGGCCAGGGCCAGATCGCTCTTGGCCATCACCATGTCCATGTTGGATAGCAAGGTCTTGAAGAACGGCCACTGGCGGTACATCTTCTGCAGCAGGGCGGTGCGCTCCTTCTGCTCGGCAGGAGTGCCCGATGAGATGAAGGCTTGCACCGCCGAGCCAAAGCCGTACCAACCTGGCAACGTCAAACGGCATTGCCCCCAGCTGAAGCCCCATGGAATGGCGCGCAGGTCTTCGATGCGTTGCGAGGCCTTGCGCGAAGCCGGGCGCGAGCCAATATTCAATTCCGCAATTTCGCGTAACGGCGTGGCGCTGAAGAAATACTCGGTGAAGCCGGGGGTTTCGTACACCAGCGATCGGTAGGCCGTCATGCTGTTGCGCGACAGCTCGGCCGCGGCATCCAGAAAGGCCTGGGTGGCGGATTTGGTGGGTTGGAGCAGTGTGGCCTCCAGCGTAGCGGCCACCAGGGTTTCCAAATTGCGCCGGCCGATTTCGGGATTGGCATATTTGGAGCCAATCACCTCACCCTGCTCGGTCAGGCGAATCTGGCCGCGTACTGTGCCGGGGGGCTGAGCCAGAATTGCCTCGTAGCTGGGGCCGCCGCCGCGGCCGACGGTGCCGCCGCGGCCGTGGAACATGCGCAAGCGGATGGGTGTCGTTTTGGTCAATTCATCAAACAGCTCCACCAGTGCAATCTCGGCCCGGTACAGCTCCCAGTTGCTGGTGAAGATGCCGCCGTCCTTGTTGCTGTCGGAGTAGCCCAGCATGATGTCCTGCTCGCCACCGCTGCGCTGCACCAGCGCCGCGATGCCTGGCAGGGCGTAGAACTCGCGCATGATGGGGGCGGCATTGCGCAGGTCTTCAATGGTCTCGAACAACGGGACGACGATCAGGTCACAGACCGGGCTTAGCGGATCGGGCGCAGCCGACGGGCGCGCGCTACTGTTGCCGTTCAGCACGCCACGCATCAGGCCCACTTCCTTTTGCAACAGCAGCACTTCCAGCAAGTCGCTGACCGATTCGGTATGGCTGATGATGTAGTGGCGGATCGCATCGGTGCCGAAGCGCTCACGCATGAGTTTGGCGGCGGAGAATATCGCCAGTTCACTTTGCGTGTGGGCGGAATAGCTGATGCCGTGCACTTGCAGGGAGCGGGCATCACCCAACAGGCCCATCAGCAGGCTGCGCTTGGCGACCTCGTCCAGGTCGGAATAGTTGGTCTCGATGCGGGCGGTGGCCAGCAGTTCGGCGACGACCTCTTCGTGCTTGTCCGAGCTTTGGCGCAGGTCCACCGTTGCCAAATGAAAACCAAAGACCTCGACCGCCCGTATCAGCGGATGCAGGCGCTCCGCCACCAGTGCCGAGCCATGGTTCGCTTTCAGCGAGGTTTCAATGGTTCGCAATTCGGTGGCAAATTCCTGGGACCGTGAGTACGGATTCTGCGGCGCGATGGCATGGCGTGCGGCCTCGGTTCCGGTGAGTTCGCGCAGGGTCGCGGCCAGGCGGGCGTAAACGCCGGTCAGTGCGCGGCGGTAGGGTTCGTCCATGCGGTGCACGTTCTGGTCCGGCGAACTTTCGGCCAAGGCCCGCATGTCTGGCGTACATTCGTTGAGCATTGCCGAAACCGACAATTCGCCACCCAAGTAGTGCACTTCGGTCAGGTAATGGCGCAACACCACTTCCGCCTGGCGGCGCAGCGCGTAATCCAGCGTCTGTGCACTGACGTTGGGGTTGCCATCGCGGTCGCCGCCAATCCATTGGCCCATGCGCAAGAAGCTGTGCACCGGCTGGTTGTTGCCCAGCAACTGTTCCAGATTGGCATAGAGTTTGGGGATCTCGCGCAAAAAGGTGGATTCGTAGTAGCTGAGCGCATTCTCGATTTCATCGGCCACGGTGAGCTTGTTGAAGCGCAGCAACCGCGTCTGCCAGAGCTGCATCACCCGAGCGCGTATTTGCGCCTCGTTGTTGGCCAGTTCGCGGGCGGTGAGAGCATCTTTTTTGCTCTCAAAAAAAGCGCCGCGCATTTTGATTTCGTCCCGCTCGCTGAGCAGGCGGGCAATGCCACGCTCAGCATCCAAAATGCTCTTGCGCTGCACTTCGGTCGGGTGGGCGGTCAGCACCGGCGACACATAGCTTTGCGCCAGCATGTTGGAAATGGTCTTGGGTGCAATGCCGGCCCAACGCAGGCGCGACATGGCTACCTCTACGCTGCCTTCTTGCGTGTCACCGGCGCGCTCGTGGACGGCGCGGCGGCGGATATGGTGGCGATCCTCGGCCAGATTGGCGAGGTGCGAAAAGTAGGTGAAGGCGCGTATCACGCTCACTGTCTGGTCGCCGCTCAGGCCCTTGAGCAGCTTCTTCAAGGCCTTGTCGGCTTCCTGGTCGGCGTCGCGGCGGAATGCGACCGACAGGGTGCGTATTTTTTCGATCAGTTCAAATGCCGCGTCGCCTTCCTGTTCGCGGATCTCGTCGCCCAGTATCCGGCCCAGTAGGCGTATGTCTTCGACCAGGGGGCGTTCGTTGTCTTTGGCGCGCTTGTTGGGGGCTGGGGCGGATACATTTTTCATGAGGCCCATGCTAGCATTGCCCACTCGCAATAGATTACAAATGGGTTACGACGCACAGGCCATGCTTGCACACAATTTAACGATCGCCACCCGCGAGAGCCGCCTGGCGCTATGGCAGGCCGAACACGTGAAGTCACTGCTGGAGCAGCAAGGGCATAAGGTGACCCTGTTGGGCATGACGACCCGCGGTGACCAGATTCTGGACCGCTCGCTGAGCAAGGTCGGTGGCAAGGGGTTGTTTGTCAAGGAACTGGAGGTGGCGCTGGAGGCGGGGCAGGCCGATTTGGCCGTGCATTCACTCAAAGACGTGCCTATGGAGTTGCCGGAGGGTTTCAGTCTGGCTTGCGTCATGGAGCGGGAAGACCCGCGTGACGCCTGGGTCTCCAGCCGTTACGCGACGCTCGCGGACTTGCCGCAGGGCTCCGTGGTTGGCACATCGAGTTTGCGGCGCATGGCGCTGCTGCGCGCGCTGCGTCCCGACCTCAAGATCGAAGGCCTGCGTGGCAATCTGGACACCCGTTTGAAGAAGCTGGACGATGGCCTGTACGACGGCATCGTGCTGGCGGCCGCAGGGCTCAAGCGCCTGGGTTTGGAGTCGCGCATCCGCGCCACCTTTGAGCCTGAGCAGATGCTGCCAGCCGCAGGCCAGGGGGCTTTGGGCATCGAGGTGCGATCGGACCGTGCGGAACTGCTGCAGGTCTTGCAGCCCCTGTTGCATGCGCCCACTTGGCGTGCGGTGTCCGCTGAGCGGGCGGTCAGCCGTATCATGGGCGGGAGCTGCTCCATGCCCTTGGCGGCCTACGCCACCGTGCAGGGGGACCATCTGAGCATTCGGGCCACCTGGGGCGACCCCGAGGGCAAGCTGCCCTTGGTGCATGCTGAGGCGCAGGGTTTGGCACCAGACACCGCCGCTGCAACGCTATTGGGCGAACAGGTTGCTCGTGCCCTGCAGGCCCAAGTCGGTTCGCAGACCAGCCACGGGAGTTAATGCCATGCGTGTCATCGTTACCCGACCGATCCAGGAAGCCGCGCAATGGGTCCACGCGCTCAACGATGCCGGTTTCGATGCGTTGGCATTGCCCCTGATCGGCGTGCTGCCCCCGCCCGACCCCTCGGCGGTTGCTGCGGCCTGGGCACGCATCGGCGAATTTGACGCCGTGATGTTTGTCAGCGGCAACGCTGTGGACCACTTCTTTGCGTCAAAGCCACCGGTAGCCCCCGTATTTGGTATGCCTGGTGCTACGAATATAAGAGCATTCGTGACTGGGCCCGGCAGCTTCTCGGCCTTGAAACGGGCCCAGGTGGACGTCCGCTGCATCGATATGCCGGACCGTGCGGCCGAGCAATTTGATTCCGAAGCCCTGTGGGCCGTGGTCGCGCCGCGTGTGCGCCCGGGCTACCGGGTGCTGATCGTGCGTGGCAGCGCCAGTGTGGATGGCGCACCTGTGGCAGACAAGGCCGCCGATGGCGTAGGCCGGGACTGGTTTGCCGAGCAGGTTCGCGCCGCAGGTGGCACGGTGGAGTTTGTGGTGTCCTACCAGCGGCGCCCGCCCGCGCTGTCGGATAGCGACCAGGCCCTGGTTCGGCAGGCCGCTGCCGATGGTTCTGTGTGGTTGTTCAGCAGCTCTGAGGCCATCGGCAATTTGGTCGCCACCTGTGCGGACCAGTCCTGGGCGCAGGCCAAAGCGGTGGTCACGCACAGCCGCATCGCACAAGCGGCCCACAAGGCAGGTTTTTCTGTTGTTTGCGAGTCACGCCCTACGCTGGCCGCCCTGATGGCGTCTATAGAATCGGTGGCATGAACACCGAGCCCAGCCTGACCACGGCGAATGCGCCTACGGAAGGCTCGCCAACTCCCTTGCCCGTCTTCCCATCCAGCCGCCGCGGCGGCACTACTCTGCAGCGCCTGCAGTGGATCATCGCAGCTGTTGCCATATTGGCCCTGGTGGTGAGCGTGCTGCTGTGGCAAAAACTGAGCGCGATCCAGGAGCAACTGGCGCGTCAGAGCGCCGACACGGGTAGCCAAGCGGCTGAGGCCAGAGTCACGGCACGCCAAGCCCAGGAACTGGCGATGGAAACCGCCGCCAAACTGGCTGTGACTGAGGCCAGGCTCAGCGAAGTCTCCTTGCAGCGCACCCAGCTCGAAGAGCTGATGCAAAGCCTTTCGCGCTCGCGGGACGAGAATCTGGTGGTCGACATCGAGTCCTCGCTGCGTCTTGCACAGCAGCAGGCGCAATTGACCGGTAGTTTGGAGCCCTTGTTGGCAGCCCTCAAGAGCGCGGATTTGCGCGTCAGCCGCGCCGCCCAGCCACGCTTGACCCCCTTGCAGCGGGCCATTGCACGGGATATCAACCGAATCAAGGCCACGGCGTTGGCCGATACACCGGCGCTGCTGGTCAAGCTGGACGAGTTGGTGCTGCTGGCTGACGAGTTGCCGGTGGCCAATGCTCTGCCCACGCCGCGCTCCAACGACACACTGAAGCGCAAACCCGAAGAGACCGTCACCAGCTGGTGGGTCCGCATGGGCTTGCTGGTGCGTGACGAGGTGCGCAACCTGGTGCGAGTCAGCCGCATCGAGGATCCGGATGCGGCCCTCCTGTCACCCGAGCAATCCTATTTTTTGCGGGAGAACTTGAAGCTCAAGTTGCTCAATGCCCGCCTGGGTTTGCTGTCACGCCAAATCGAATCGGTGCGTTCCGATCTGGGGGCTGCTTCCGCCGCAGTGGGGCGTTATTTCGATGCGTCCTCGCGCAAGACCCAGGCCGCCAGTGCGTTGTTGCAGCAGGTGCGCGGCCAGATGAAGGCGCTGGAATTGCCGCGCGTAGATGACACCTTTGCGGCGCTGGCGACTGCAGCCGCAGGACGCTGACACCATGCGGGTCGCACTCTGGTTGATGGCCCTGTTTGCCGTTGCGGTGGCCAGTGCCCTGTTCGCGGGGGACAACCACGGCACGGTGACGCTGTTCTTTCCACCCCACCGGGTGGACTTGTCGCTCAATCTGTTTTTGCTGCTGCTGGCCGGCGGTTTTCTGACCCTGCACCTGGCCATGCGCGCCCTGGCGGCGCTGACCAGCATCCCCAAGCAGGCACGCCATTGGCGCTTGCTGCAAAAAGAGCGTGGCATGCACACCGCATTGCTGGAGTCCCTGGCGCACCTGGTGGCGGGGCGCTTTGTCAGAGCCCGCAAGGCGGCAGAGTTGGTGATTTCGCTCGAAGAGTCGGTGCAGCGAAGTGGCGAACGCGTGCCGTATGGACCGCGCTTGCGCACACTGGCCCATGTGCTGGCGGGCGAGAGCGCCCACGCCCTGCAGAATCGCAGCGTGCGCGATGCCCATTTCACGCTGGCACTGCAGGAGTCTGAGGGGCGCGAAGCCCAGGACGCCCGCGAAGGTGTGCAATTGCGCGGTGCCCAATGGGCGCTGGATGACCGCGACGCCGCTGCTGCGATGCAGTGGCTCGACCAACTGCCACAGGGTGCTTCACGTCGCACGCTGGCCCTGCGCCTGCGCTTCCGGGCGGCCCGGCAAACGGGCCAACTGCCGTTGGCACTGGAAACCGGTCGGTTGCTGACCAAGCACCGCGCTTTTTCCGAAGCCGCGGGCAAGAGCATTGCACGGGGCCTGGCAATTGAGCTCATACGCGCCGCGCACGACAGTGTGCAGATCCAGCGGGCCTGGGAGGCCTTGGACACGCCCGAGCAACTGGTGCCCGAAGTCGCATTCGAGGCGGCCGAGCGCCTTTTGGCCCACAGTGGTTCCGTGGTCGTTTCGCGGCAGTGGTTGCTACCCATCTGGGAATCCATGGTGCAAACCCCAAGCGCGCTGACACTGGCGCAGCGTGTGCGCATGGCCCGCGTGCTGGAGCAGGGTTTTGCCACGCCCGATGGGGCACCCGACGCCGCTTGGCTGAGCCGCATCGAGACGGCGCAAATGAGCAACCCCCGCGACGCGGTGCTGCAGTATTTAGCCGGCGTGGTGTGCATGCGGCTGAGCTTGTGGGGCAAATCCCAACAGCTCTTCAAGCAATCCCTGGCCATGCTGCAGGACTCCGAATTGGCCCGGGACACCTGGCTGGCCCTGGCCCGTATGGCCGAACAGCGCCAAGATACGCAGGCCGCCGCGCAGGCCTACCGGGAGGCTGCGAATAGGTGACGGGAGCGGGATTCAGGGCTATTATGCGGCCATGGCAACACTCACCGAACACATCATCAAGCTGACCGATCACCGGGATCGGGAGCTTCTGGAGTTGACCCTTTCCAAGGCATTGATTGACTTGTTGCGCATAGAACGGGTGGTCGTCGCGCGCGTCGTCAGTGAAGAAGGCGTCAAGCGATGGCTGGAGGTTACGTCGCTGGACGTGCGGGGTGGTGGCAAGGTCGTGGACCCGTTGCGCGTGGACTTTAATTCCTTGCGCGAACTGGCTGATGAAAAAGACCGATTGCGCTGCTTGCAAACCCGGGGCTTGGTGGAGTATGCCTGGGCGGGTGAGGATGGTCCCCGCATCAGCTTTATCCCCTTGTATGCGGATTCGGCCACTGATGACGAGGGTGTTATCGAAGTGCACTCCGGCGCAGCGTTGAATCAGGGCCAGTTGCAAGTCATTGACGACATGGTCCATGTATTTCGCAACATGTACAAGCTGCTGGCCTACAGCGACCGCGATGCGCTGACCGGCTTGCTCAATCGCAAGTCTCTGGACGACACTTTCTATAGTGCCGTACTGGAGGAGATGGACCATGGCCTGGAGGGCGAGACCGCTGTATTGGAAGCTTCGGTGCTGCCGGTCGCCGAGCGCCGGCACCGCGTGCCGCCCAACTACTGGCTGGGTACGGTGGATGTCGACAACTTCGGTACCATCAGCGACAAGAGCGGCCACCTGATTGCCGAAGAGGTGCTGTTGCTGGTGGCCCGCATCATGAACAATACGTTCAGAACCTATGACCGCATCTACCGTTTGGGTGGTGAGCAGTTTGCGGTGCTGATGCACTGCCCGGACGAGGCCTTGGTGCTGGCGGCGTTTGAACGCTTCCGCGCCAACATGGAGAAGTTCAATTTCCCCCAAGTGGGTCGGGTTACCGCTTGCGCCGGGTTCACCCGCGTCACGGCCGAGGATTCGCCCAGCACGACGCTGGAGCGTGCGGAACGTGCTGTGGACTATGCCCAGCGCAACGGGCGCAACCAAGTCTATAGCCACGATGATCTGGTTCGCAAAGGCTTCTTTGGCGATGCGGTCAAGGTAGGCGCAGTCGATCTGTTCTGAGTACCCGTTCACCAAAAAACAAAGGGGCCCAATGGGCCCCTTTGTTTTTGTATTCGGCAACCCTGGAATGCAGGGTTGCCGAATGTCTACCGGGTCATCAGGCCGCCGGTGGCTGCTCGAATGGCAGTGTCATGTTGCGCAGATCACGCTTGGTTTCCACCAGGATCAGCGGGCCGGTCTCCAGGCTGACCGGTTCCGGGCGTTCGCGGGGAACATGGATGGGTCGTGGTTCGGCCGCAATCGCCGCTTGCACGGCGGCGATCTTGTCCGCATCGGAGTTCACCCACTGCAGGCCAGAGCTTTGCGCCACACCGAGCAGGGCTTCCGTGGGCAAGCTGTAGGTCGAGACCTTGGGCATGCGTTCCACGGGTGCTGCGGGGGTGGGCATTGGGGCAGCCGGCACAACGGCAACAGCCTCTACCGGTGCGGCAGTGGGGGATGCGGTTGGCGCCACCATAGCAACAGGCACGGGGGCTACAACAGCATCGACAGCTGCGGTATCCGCCTCACCCGACGGCACGGATGCCTGGGTCGGCACCCGCAGGTCGGGGCGCTCTTCACGTTCACCACCACGTTCGCCGCCGCGCTCTCCACGCGGACCCCGGTCGCGGCCATAGCGGTCGCGCTGACGTTTTTCACGGGGTTCACCGTTTTCGTTGCGGGGTGTGGGTGCTTGGCCGTTGGCATCCACACCAACATCGGCTTGGGCATTGGCAGACGCCGCGTTTGGCACGTTGTCGACCTCAGCAAAGCCGAGTTGGGTCTGCTGGTTGCTGTCGCCAGCTGCGCTGCGGCCTTCGCCATCCGGGCGGGGACCACGGCCATTGCGGCCGCCGCGACCATTGCGACCGCCTTCGCGGTTTTCGCGTCCTTCACGCCCCTCGCGGCTCTGGCCCTCGTTGCGCGAGCCGTTGTCGAGGCTGCTTTCGGCTGTGCCTTCGGCACGGCTTTCACTACGGGTTTGCTGCTCGTTGCGCTCACCGCCCTCATTGTTGCGTTCGCCATTGCGACCACCGCGGCCGCCGCGCTCTCCACGCTCGTTGCGAGCACCGCGATCCGGGCGTTGCTCCTGGCGGTTTCCGTCGGTGCCAGCGGGTTGGCCGCTAGCCTGCAGGTTGGCGTCCATAGCCATGGGCTTGCCTTCGGCGTCAAAGCGCTCGCGCTGTGTGCCGCCTTGGCGTTCGCCACCACGGCCGCCGCGCCCGCCACGGTTGTTGCGTCCGTCACCACCACGGCCTTCACCGCGGGGCCCACGACCTTCGCCACGGGCCTCGTTGCGACCTTGGCCTTCACCACCACGGCCTTCACCGGACTTGTTGCCTCCACGGTTGCCGTCGCGGTTGCGGCCATCGCGTGTTTCGCGGCCTTCGGGGGCCTTGGGTGTGGCAGCGGGAGCAGCCGGCTTCACAGGTGCGGGTGGCTCCGCGCCAAACAGGCTCTTGATCCAGCCAAAGAAGCCCTTTTCTGCCGCCACGGGGGGCTTGACCTCTGCGGGTGCCGGGGCTCCGCGTTGCGGGGTTGCTGCATTGGCGGCTGATGGGGCCGGTGCCACGGGGCGGGGTGCCGCGACGGGGGCTGGTGCATCCGGCAGCACACCCTTGATGATGGGTGTCTGCTTGTTGGTGGGCTCTTGCGAGCGGCGGGTCACCCCGGTGGGATCTTCGATCTCGTCGGCCAGTTTGTAGCTGGCTTCGATATTGTCCAGACGAGGGTCGTCGTGCTTCAGACGCTCCAGACGGTAGTTGGGGGTTTCCAGCGTCTTGTTGGGCACCAGCAGCACGTTGATGCGCTGCTTGAGCTCGATCTTGGCAATCTCGGAGCGCTTTTCGTTCAACAGGAAGGATGCGACGTCGACGGGCACCTGGCACAGCACGGATGCGGTGCTGTCCTTCAGTGACTCTTCCTGGATCACGCGCAGGATCTGCAACGCGCTGGATTCGGTGTCGCGGATGTGGCCGGAACCACCGCAACGCGGGCAGGGAATCGATGCGCCTTCGGAAAGAGCAGGGCGCAGGCGCTGGCGGCTCATTTCCATCAGGCCGAACTTGGAGATGGTGCCGAACTGCACGCGGGCACGGTCCTGGCGCAGCGCGTCGCGCAGGCGGTTTTCCACCTCGCGGCGGTTGCGCGACTCTTCCATGTCGATGAAGTCGATGACGATCAGGCCACCCAGATCGCGCAGGCGCATCTGGCGCGCCACTTCGTCGGCGGCTTCCAGGTTGGTGCGGGTCGCGGTCTCTTCGATGTCGCCGCCCTTGATGGCGCGGGCCGAGTTGACGTCCACGGACACCAGTGCTTCGGTGTGGTCGATGACGATGGCGCCGCCGGAGGGCAGGCTCACGGTGCGGGCATAGGCCGATTCGATCTGGTGCTCGATCTGGAAGCGGCTGAACAGCGGGGCGTCGTCACGGTAGCGCTTCACACGTGCGGCGTGCTCGGGCATGACATGGGCCATGAACTGGTGGGCCTGCTCGTACACGTCGTCGGTGTCGATCAGGATGTCACCGATGTCGTGGTTGAAGTAGTCGCGGATGGCGCGGATCACCAGGCTGGATTCCTGGTAGATCAGGAAGGCGCCCTTGCCGCCCTTGGCCGCGCCGTCGATGGCGGTCCAGAGTTTGAGCAGGTAGTTCAAGTCCCACTGCAGTTCGGGCGCGCTGCGGCCGATACCGGCGGTGCGCGCGATGATGGACATGCCGTTGGGGTATTCCAACTGGTCCATGTTTTCCTTGAGTTCGGCGCGATCGTCGCCTTCGATGCGGCGCGAAACGCCACCGCCGCGCGGGTTGTTGGGCATCAGCACCACATAGCGGCCGGCCAACGAGATGAAGGTCGTCAGGGCAGCGCCCTTGTTGCCGCGCTCTTCTTTTTCGACCTGGACCAGCAGTTCCTGGCCTTCTTTGATGGCGTCCTGGATACGGGCCTGGCTGGCCGAGACGCCTTGTTGGAAGTATTGCTTGGAGATTTCCTTGAATGGCAGGAAGCCGTGGCGGTCTTCGCCGTAATCGACGAAGCAGGCTTCCAGACTGGGTTCGACGCGGGTGACGACGGCCTTGTAGATATTGCCCTTGCGCTGTTCGCGTCCTTCGATTTCGATTTCGTAATCGAGGAGTTTTTGTCCATCGACAATGGCCAGGCGGCGTTCTTCGGCCTGCGTGGCGTTGATAAGCATCCGTTTCATGGGATTGCGTCCTTCTTCTTCAGTTTTACATGCCCTCTAGGGCTATTGATACCTGAACAGACGAATCGAAGCGAAAAGGAATTGCCGGAGAACTTCGACTCAAATGAGGCGACGAAGCGTAGGCGCGTGGAGGGGAGCGAGGGGATGCGTTTGTGGGTTAGCTATCAATTGCATAGCTTGTTGCGCCCGTTGGACGGGGGCTAGAGGCCGATTCATGCCAAGCAACGGAGCGAGAACGCTCCGTAGGCAAAGACACACCAGGCACATCAGCACAAACATCTCGCTTCTATCCGTTTGCAGACGAGGGGTCTGCAAACTGTGGGTATTCCGTATCAGTGTTTCGATTCGCAGTCTTGACCGTGTTGTTTGCAAACCACCACAGGCATTTGGCGTGTGGTTTGTTTGCGGGTCCAACCCGGCGGCATCGACCTTCCAGCGCGTCTGTGTATGGCGTGTGGACTAAACTCCAGACAAATCAACCACTTACAGCGCATCGCTAGTGAAACACATTATAGGGGGCAATCCCAAGCCCCCGTCCGCCCCTGCTGCCCCCCAGGTGAAAACCCTGACCATCGACGAGGATGGGGCCGGGCAGCGGCTGGACAACTACCTGATGCGCCACCTGAAGGGTGTGCCCAAGACCCATGTCTACCGCATCATCCGTAGCGGTGAGGTGCGGGTGAACAAGGGGCGGGCGACCGCCGAGATGCGGTTGAACCTGGGTGACGTGGTTCGCGTGCCCCCGGTGCGGATTTCGGAGCGGGTGGCAGAAAAAGCCCAAGCCATGGCCGAGCACGCAGCGAGCCATGCGCCGGCCAAGGAATTCGCCGTGTTGTTTGAGGACGACAGCCTGCTGGCAATCAACAAACCGGCTGGAGTGGCCGTCCACGGGGGCTCCGGCGTCAGTTTTGGCGTCATTGAGCAATTGCGCATGGCGCGCCCCCAGGCCAAATTTCTGGAGCTGGTGCACCGGCTGGACCGCGAAACCAGTGGCATCCTGCTGGTAGCCAAAAAGCGCAGCGCGCTGAAAAACCTGCAAGACCAATTCCGCGAGCGGGAAACCGGCAAGACCTACCTGGCCTTGGTCATTGGCCAATGGCCCGCCAACAAGAAGGTGCTGGACAAGCCCTTGCACAAATACCTGCTGGCCGATGGCGAACGTCGCGTCAAGGTAGTGGCCAAGGATGACCCGGATGGCATGCCCTCGCTGACCCTGGTCAAGGTGCGTGCGGCCGGTGGCGTGGTGCCGGGGGCGCACCAAGTGCCCGTTGCCAGTGACCGGGGCTATTCTTTGCTGGAAGTGACCATCAAGACCGGACGCACCCACCAGATCCGCGTGCATCTGGCCTCGGAGGGCCTGCCCATTGTGGGCGACGACAAGTACGGTGACTTTGACCTCAACAAAGCGCTGGCCCGCGCCAGTAGCGCTACGCCGCTCAAACGCATGTTTTTGCACGCGTGGCGGCTACAGTGCAGGCATCCGGCCACCGGTGCAGATATGGAGTTGCGGGCCGAATTGGCGCCCGAGCTGGTCCAATTCATGCATCAGGTCTTGCCACAGGCGCTCTAATACACGATTAACGTTTGCCTTCACCTTTCCACGCCCATATCCATGCCGACCCGCCCCTCCCGCCCTTTTGACTTGATTGCCTTTGACTGGGACGGCACCCTGTTTGACTCCACGGCCATCATTACCCGCTGCATCCAGGCCGCCGTGGTTGACGTGGGCGGGCGCAGGCCCAGCGACCAGGAGGCGTCGTATGTCATCGGCCTGGGCCTGATGCAGGCTTTGGCCCACGCCGCGCCCGATGTGCCGCCCAGCAAATACGCGGAGCTGGGCGCACGCTACAAGCACCACTACACAGCCCACCAGAACGACATCAGTCTGTTTGACGGCGTGCTGCCTATGCTGGCGGACCTGAAAGCCCGCAACCATGTGCTGGCCGTGGCCACGGGCAAAAGCCGCCGAGGACTGAACGAGGTGTTGAAGACCTCGGAATTGCAGGGTGTGTTTGACGCATCGCGCACGGCGGACGAGACCGCCGGCAAGCCCCATCCCTTGATGCTGCAGGAGCTGATGCAGGAGTTTGGCGTGCCTGCCCACCGCGTGCTGATGGTGGGCGACACCACACACGACCTGCAGATGGCGCTGAACGCCGGCTGCCCCAGTGTGGGCGTCAGCTACGGCGCCCATGAACCGGCCGCTTTTGCCGAATTGAAACCTTTGTTCGTTGCACACACGGTCGCCGAGCTGCGTGCCTGGTTTGCCGAACAGGCCTGACGTGTACACGCGGTCCGCCATGCACGAAGAAGCCTACGGCCCTCCCATTGCGCTGTGCAACTCCCGCGATCTGGTTGATAGCGGCGAGGCCGTGCCCTTCGACGTGGTCTACTGCGGGCGCACGGCGCGGGGCTTCGCCATCCGCTTTCAGGGCCAGGTCTATGGCTACCTGAACCAATGTGCCCACGTGCCGATGGAAATGGACTACCAACCCAACCGCTTCTTTGATAGCAGTGGCCAGTGGCTGATGTGCGCCACCCATGGCGCCATGTACCGGCCGCAGACCGGCCATTGCATAGGCGGCCCCTGCCGTGGCGGGCTGGTCAAGATAGCCATGACCGAACGCGATGGCGTTGTGCACTGGCATACTGGTCCCAACTTGCAAGCCATCGAATTTTGAAATATTTGCCTCGAACAACCCCCACGACTTCTCCATGATGCCGAATTCACCCCAAGCCCCCGAAGATATTACTGATGCTGCTATTAAAAACGAAGCATCCGCGGCCGCACCCCGCACAGACCCGGCGCCTGGCTGGGAACGCAGCGCACTGGAGACCGTGGCTTTGGCCGCCATCGCCGAGCAGCGATCGGCCCGCCGCTGGCGCAATGCCATCCGCATCGCCTGGTTGATGTTTTTGATGGTGTTGGTGTGGGTGGGCGTGGATCGGGGTAATCCGACGACGGACACCACAACACCGCACACGGCCCTGGTCAAGATCCAGGGCGAGATCGCCTCGGGCTCGGAAGCCAGTGCCGAGCTGATCGTTGCTGCCATGCGCAGCGCCTTTGAGGACAAGGGTGCGCGCGCCGTGGTCCTGCTGGTCAATTCGCCGGGTGGCAGCCCGGTGCAGGCCGGCATCATCAACGACGAAATCCTGCGCCTCAAGGCCTTGCACAAGAAGCCGATTTACGCCGTCGTCGAAGAGACCTGTGCCTCTGCGGCTTATTACATCGCTGCCGGCGCCGACAAGATTTTTGTCGACAAGGCCAGTGTGGTCGGCAGTATCGGTGTGCTGATGGACGGTTTTGGCTTCACGGGCCTGATGGACAAGCTGGGCGTGGAGCGCCGCCTGATGACGGCCGGCGAGAACAAGGGTTTCATGGACCCCTTCAGCCCCCAGACCGAGAAGCAACGCGTCTATGCCCAAGCCATGTTGGACCAGATCCACCAGCAATTCATCAGCGTCGTGAAGGCCGGCCGTGGTGCCCGCCTGAAGGAGACGCCAGAGACATTCAGCGGCCTGTTCTGGACGGGGCAGCAAGCCATCGACATGGGCTTGGCCGACCAGTTGGGCAACCTGGACTTCGTTGCACGCGAGGTGGTCAAGGCCGAAGAGTTGATCGACTACACCCGCAAAGACAACGTGGCTGAGCGCCTGGTCAAGCGCTTTGGCGCCTCCATCGGTGAAGGCAGCGTGCGGGCTTTGCGCGCGCTGCCCGCCCTGCACTGAGTTGCTGCCCTAGCGGCCTATGGCGAACACTGTGGGCAGCGTGTTGGCCAGGGTCCAGGGTTTGTGCTTCCAGTTCTTCGCCACATCGCTGTAGCAGACGGCCGATTCCAGCGTGAGCCCACTGGCGGTGGCTAGGCGCGTGTTGTGCTGCAGGGTGTGCAGCAAGGCTTGCTGCATGGCTTGGTTGCGATAAGGTGTTTCGATAAAAATTTGTGTTTGCCCGGTCTTTAGCGCCAGAGATTCCAATTCGCGTATGCGCTGGCTGCGCTCGGCCGGTGTGCTGGGCAGATAGCCGACAAAAGCAAAGCTCTGACCGCTGAGCCCGCTGGCGGCCAGGGCCAATAGCAGAGACACCGGGCCCACCAGCGGTACCACACGCAAACCCAGATCGTGCGCGGCGCGGACCACCGACGAGCCCGGGTCGGCAATGGCGGGCATGCCTGCTTCGCTGACGAGACCCATGTGGTTGCCGTCCAGTGCAGGCTGCAGCAGGTAGCGCGCGTCGAAATGGCCCTGGTGGTCGCCTTTTTTATGCACCGCATGCGGGAGTTCCTGCAATTGCATGGCCTGCAGCGGTTGGCACAGCGGATGGGTCTCGCCAATGCGTTTGAGGTAGGCCCGTGTGGACTTGGCGTTTTCGCAGATCCAGTGCTGTAGCGAAGCCGCCACCTCCAGGGTTGCAGCGGGCATGCTGCGGTCCAGCGCGACCTGGCTGTCACAGCCAAAGTCCAACGGGGCCGGGACGAGGTAGAGCGTACCCGTGGTCATGGGGTGGTCCGCGGGCCAGCCAGCAATTGGATGCCCGCTGCGCGCAGCATGCGGCTGGTGCGTATCAGCGGCAAGCCGACCAGGGCGGTCGGGTCATCGCTGTCAATGGCATCCAGCAGCGCAATACCCAAGCCCTCGCTCTTTGCGCTGCCGGCGCAGTCGTAGGGTTGTTCCAGAAGCAGGTAGTTTTCGATTTCCGTGTCGGTCAGGTCGCGGAACTGAACCCTGACTGGCGCCAGTGACTGCTGGCTGAAGCCTGTGTCCAGGCACACCACGGCCACCGCGGTTTGGAAAATGACTGTTTTGGCGCGCATCTGGCGCAACTGCATAGTGGCCCGTTCGTGCGTGCCGGGCTTGCCCAGCGCCAGGCCACCCAGATCGGCCACCTGGTCTGAGCCAATGACCACGCAATCGGGAAAGCGCGCGGCAACCGCATGGGCCTTGGCCAGCGCCAGTCGTCGGGCCAGGTCGGCGGGGTGTTCGCCCGGTAGCGGTGTCTCATCTACCAGCGGTGATTCCACGGAAAAAGGGATGTTCAGCCGGTTTAGCAATTCGCGCCGGTAGGCGGAAGTTGATCCGAGTATCAGTTTGCGGTTGGGAATGTCTGGCATGGCCCGATTCTCTTACACTGCGCGCATGAAACACGACTACGATGCCCGGCACCTGAACATCGAGGCTTTTGCCAAAGCGAATGAAAGCCTCTCTGGCACGCAGCAGCTGGCGCAATTTGACCGTTTGTTGGAAGAGGCGCAGGGGGCGGGTGGCGACAATGCCGTGCTTTTCAGCGCCGAAGGCATGACGCGCCCCAACGGGAGCACCGCCGAGCAGATTTGGCTGACGCTGCGCGCGCAAGTGGCTTTGCCGCAGACTTGCCAGCGCTGCCTGGGGCCGGTAGAGGTACCGGTGACATTTGAGCGGGAATTCCGTTTTGTGGCAACCGAGGACGTAGCCGCTGCGGAGGACGAAGAATCCGAAGAAGACGTGCTGGTCCTGAGCCGTGACTTCAATTTGCTGGAACTGGTGGAGGACGAGTTGCTGATGGCCTTGCCGGTCGTGCCCAAGCACACGGTTTGCCCTGGAGATATCAAGCTGCAGGTGGCCGATGCGGACTTCAGCGAAGAAGAGGACGCCAAACCCAATCCCTTTGCCGTTTTGCAGCAGCTTAAAAACAAGCACTAGCCCAGGTTGCCACTTTGGGCTATAATCTAAGGCTTCGCGTGTAAAAACTGCCGCGTTTTTAACTAACCCCCAGTGTTGCATTTTGCATTGAGCAATGGCGCAGCACCCAGCTGAGGAGCCTCGTCATGGCCGTTCAACAAAACAAAAAGTCACCTTCCAAGCGCGGTATGCACCGTTCGCACAACGCCTTGGTGGTGCCCGGTATCGCCGTGGAACCCACAACCGGCGAAACCCATCTGCGCCACCACATCAGCCCCACCGGTTTCTACCGTGGTCGCAAGGTGTTGAAGACCAAATCTGAAGCCTGACCCAGGTTTTTCAACCAAAGCCCGGAGCTACAAAACCTGTAGCGTCGGGCTTTTGTCGTTTTTGGCCTTTGCGGCCAATGTCTGATCTCTTCTCTTCTGGGGCGCCTATCCCATGATCACAATCGCTGTTGACTGTATGGGAGGCGACCATGGCCCCCAGGTCACGCTGCCTGCCTGCACGCAATTTCTGGAGCAGCATCCTGATGCGGCCCTGGTACTGGTGGGTTTGGCCGACAAGCTGGCGGGTTTTTCACACCCCCGCGCCACGGTCGTGCCCGCCAGTGAGGTCGTCACCATGGACGACCCGTTGGAAATTGCACTCCGTCGCAAAAAAGATTCGTCGATGCGGGTCGCCGTGCTGCAAGTGAAGGAAGGCAAGGCCCAAGCCGCCGTATCGGCCGGCAATACGGCCGCATTGATGGCCATCTCCCGCTATATCCTGAAGACGGTTGACGGTATTGAGCGTCCCGCGCTGGCCGCTCAGTTACCCAATGCCAAGGGCGGCGCCACCACGGTGCTGGATTTGGGCGCCAATGTGGATTGCGAGGCCGAGCACCTGCTGCAATTCGCCGTCATGGGCTCTGCCTTGGTCTCCGTGTTGAACGATCAACCCTCGCCCAGCGTGGGCTTGCTCAATATTGGTGAAGAAATCATCAAAGGTAACGAAACGATCAAAAAAGCCGGCGAACTGCTGCGAGCTGCTGCTAAAGCTGGCGATCTGAACTTTTTTGGAAACGTCGAAGGCAACGACATTTTCAAAGGCACAGTCGATCTGGTCGTCTGCGATGGCTTTGTCGGCAACGTGGCATTGAAGGCCAGCGAAGGTTTGGCGTCGATGATGGGCAACTTTTTGAAGGCCGAGTTTTCACGCAATGCTTTCACAAAAATTGCTGCAATTGCTGCTTACTCGGTTCTAAATGCGTTTAAATCGCGCATGGATCATCGTCGCTACAGCGGCGCAGCCTTGTTGGGCCTGCGCGGCTTGGTATTCAAGAGCCATGGATCAGCCGATGCGCTAGGTTTTGGATTCGCACTGAACCGGGCGTATGATGCAGCCCGAAACAACTTGCTTGACCGAGTTCAGGCCCGCATCGCGCACGCAGCGCCGCTCTTGGCGACGGCTGACAGCGCAACCTAAAACCTGACTGGGTGTCACCAACCCCACCATGAAACGATATTCGCGAATTACAGGCACGGGCAGCTATTTGCCGCCGCGCAGGCTGACCAATGCTGATTTGGTGACCGAATTGGCTGCCAAAGGCGTAGAGACCTCGGACGAATGGATTGTGGAACGCACAGGCATTCGCGCCCGGCACTTTGTTGCAGACGGCGTGTTCAGCAGCGATTTGGGTTTAGAGGCCGCCAGGAGCGCGCTGGAGGCTGCGGGCCGCAGCGCCCAAGACGTGGATCTGATCATCGTCGCCACGTCCACCCCTGATATGGTGTTCCCCTCGACCGCTTGTATCTTGCAAAACAAGTTGGGTGCCAACGGCTGCCCAGCTTTTGACGTGCAGGCCGTGTGCAGTGGTTTTGTTTATGCGCTGACAGTGGCCGACGCCATGGTTAAAACCGGGGCTGCCAAATGCGCACTGGTCGTTGGTGCCGAAGTGTTTTCCCGCTTGCTGGACTTCAACGACCGCACCACCTGCGTGCTGTTCGGTGATGGCGCCGGCGCTGTCGTGCTGGAAGCATCTGAGACGCCTGGTATCTTGTCCAGCGATTTGCACGCCGATGGCAAGCATGTGGGCATTCTGTGTGTGCCGGGCCACGTCTCCGGCGGAGCCGTCCTGGGCGACCCCCTGCTCAAAATGGACGGCCAAGCGGTGTTCAAGCTGGCGGTGGGTGTGCTGGAGAGCGCGGCCCGCGCAACATTGGCTAAGGCCGAGCTGACAGAGGCCGACATCGATTGGCTGATCCCCCACCAAGCCAATATCCGCATCATGCAAGGCACGGCCCGCAAGCTGAAGCTGTCCATGGACAAGGTTGTGGTCACGGTGGACCAGCACGGCAACACATCGGCCGCGTCCATCCCGCTAGCCTTGGACGCCGGCGTGCGTTCTGGTCAGGTCAAGCCCGGCCAGACGCTGCTGCTCGAGGGCGTGGGTGGCGGGTTCACCTGGGGCGCGGTGCTCCTCAATTTGTAGCGCCTCGTGTAGATTGCACGAGGGCTAGCACTAATTTTTGACAATTGACGGTTATGAAGAATTTTGCATTTGTATTTCCGGGACAAGGATCGCAGTCGGTCGGCATGCTGGACGCCTGGGGCGACAACCCCATCGTCGCCCAAACCTTGCAAGAGGCGTCGGACGCGCTGGGTGAAGATGTCGCCAAGCTGATCCACGAAGGCCCCAAAGAGGCCTTGGCGTTGACCACCAACACCCAGCCCGTGATGCTGGTCGCTGGCGTGGCCGCTTACCGGGTCTGGATGGCGGAAGTCGGCGTGGCGCCATCTGCGGTTGCCGGCCACTCCTTGGGCGAATACACGGCGTTGGTCGCTGCTGGCGCACTGACCCTGCGGCAAGCGGCTCCGCTGGTGCGCCTGCGTGCCCAGGCCATGCAGGAGGCTGTTCCGGTTGGTGTGGGGGCCATGGCCGCCATCCTGGGAATGGATGCCGCCAAGGTGAAGGCTGGCTGCTTGGAAGTGACCCAGTCATTCGGCGCCGGTTCTGCCGAAGTCGTGGAAGCCGTGAATTTCAATGACTCGGCCCAGACCGTCATTGCCGGCAGCAAAGCTGCGGTCGAGAAGGCGTGTGAAGTGCTCAAGGCCAACGGTGCCAAGCGTGCGCTGCCGCTGCCGGTGTCGGCCCCTTTCCATTCCAGTTTGATGAAGCCTGCTGCCGAAAAGTTGAAGGCGCACCTGGAAACCTTGGACATCGCCGCTCCACAGATCGCACTGGTCAACAATATCGATGTGGCGCTGGAAGTGGACGCAGACCGCATCCGCGATGCCCTATACCGCCAAGCATTCGGCCCTGTACGCTGGGTGGAGTGCGTACAGGCCATCAAGTCACGGGGTTTGACTACACTCGTGGAATGCGGTCCCGGCAAGGTGCTGGCCGGCATGGTCAAACGCATTGATGCGGAGTTGACCGGTTTGGCGGTGTTTGATCCCGCTACATTGCAAGATACAAAAGAAGCGTTGAAGGATGCCGTGGCATGACTGAAGTGAAATTTGAAGGCCAAGTGGCCTTGGTGACAGGCGCCTCGCGTGGCATTGGCGCCGCGATCGCGCTGGAGCTGGCGCGCAAGGGCGTCAAGGTGATTGGCACCGCAACCACCGATGCGGGCGCCGCGAAGATTGCCGACGCCTTGTCCGCTTTTCCCGGCTGTGCAGGGCGCACGCTTGACGTGACCCAAGGCGCCGCTGGCGAGGCGTTGGTCGATGCCCTGGTCAAAGAGCACGGTGGCCTGCAGGTACTGGTCAACAACGCCGGCATCACCCGCGACAACCTGGCCATGCGCATGAAGGATGAAGAGTGGGACGCCGTGATCGAAGCCAATCTCAAAGGCGTTTTCCGCATGAGCCGCGCCGTGATGCGCACCATGATGAAGCAACGCTACGGCCGCATCATCAACATCACTTCGGTCGTTGGCGCATCCGGCAACCCCGGTCAGGCCAATTACGCTGCAGCCAAGGCCGGAGTGGCCGGAATGACCCGCGCACTGGCGCGTGAGCTGGGCTCACGCAACATCACCGTCAATTGCGTGGCCCCTGGTTTTATCGAGACCGACATGACTGCCAGCCTAGGCGAAGACCAACAAAAGGCCTTGCTCAGCCAGATCCCCCTGGGACACCTGGGCAAGCCTTCCGATGTGGCCCATGCTGTTGCATACTTGGCGTCCCCGCAAGCCGCTTACGTGACAGGCCAGGAATTGCACGTCAACGGCGGCATGTACATGTAAGGCCTAAAAGGGCAGAAGTTCAGCCGATTTGTCCGTTCGGCGACCCGTTTGGAGTTGAGACTCTAAGCCCGGGTAAAATTACGGATTCTTTTACAACCCTTAGAGGGAAGCCATGAGTGATATCGAAGTCCGCGTCAAAAAAATTATTGCCGAACAACTCGGTGTGGAAGAGTCCCAAGTCACCAACGAAAAAGCCTTTGTGGCCGATCTCGGTGCGGATTCTTTGGACACCGTTGAATTGGTGATGGCGTTGGAAGACGAATTCGGAATTGAAATTCCTGACGAAGATGCTGAAAAGATCACGACTGTGCAAAACGCCGTCGATTACGCTACTACGCACAAGAAGGCCTGATAGGGCTTTTGCAGCATCGCGGTGCTGCACGGGTCGGTACAACTGGCGTTGCAATGGGGCTGCGGTCCTGCCGATCTGAAACATGGCCGACTCGATCGGCCTTTTTTTGACCAAAGCTGAAAACTGATTGCTATGTCCCGTCGTCGCGTTGTTGTCACTGGTTTGGGTTGCATCAGCCCCGTTGGAAATACGGTGGGCGAGGCGTGGGCCAATCTGCTTGCCGGCAAGTCCGGCATTGGTGCGATCTCCCGTTTTGATGCATCGACTTTCGCTTGCAAGATTGCCGGCGAAGTTCGTAACTTCGACCTAGAGTCCTACATCAGCGCGAAAGAAGCGCGGACCATGGACACCTTCATCCACTACGGCATTGCCGCGGCGGCGCAGGCCGTTGCAGATGCTGGCCTGCCCACGGGTGAGGCTTTGAGCGAAGAAGAAGCCACCCGCATCGGTTGCGTGATCGGTTCCGGCATCGGCGGTTTGCCGCTGATCGAGAGCATGCATTCGGAGTACACCAACCGGGGTGCGCGCCGCATTTCTCCGTTCTTTGTTCCGGCCACCATCATCAACATGACCGCAGGCCATGTGTCGATGAAGTACGGGTTCAAAGGCCCCAATATCGCCATCGTGACGGCTTGCACAACCGGCCTGCATTGCATCGGCGAAGCCGGCCGCATGATCGAATACGGCGATGCCGACGTCATGGTGGCGGGTGGCTCGGAGGCCACCGTATCGCCATTGGGCATTGGTGGCTTTGCGGCCATGCGGGCGTTGAGCACCCGCAACGACGATCCGACAACCGCATCTCGCCCTTGGGACAAAGACCGCGATGGTTTTGTACTGGGCGAGGGCGGTGGTGTCATGGTGCTCGAAGAGTACGAGCACGCCAAGGCGCGTGGCGCCAAGATTTACGCCGAACTGGCAGGCTTCGGCATGAGCGCCGACGCGGGCCATATGACCGCCCCCAATATGGATGGCCCACGCCGCGCCATGCTGGGCGCCCTGCGCAACGCCGGCGTCAATGCCGACCAAGTGGACTATCTGAACGCGCACGGCACGTCTACTCCCTTGGGCGACCTGAATGAAAGCAATGCCATCAAAGCCGCGTTGGGTGACCACGCGAAAAAAATTGTCGTCAATTCGACCAAGTCCATGACCGGTCACCTGCTGGGCGGTGCTGGCGGCATTGAGTCGGTCTTCACGGTGCTGGCTGTGCACCATCAGAAGAGCCCGCCGACCATCAATATCTTCAACCAAGATCCCGAGTGCGATCTGGACTATTGCGCCAATACTGCTCGCGATATGCGCATCGACGTGGCCGTCAAAAACAACTTCGGCTTTGGCGGGACCAACGGGTCCCTGGTGTTCAAGCGCGTTTAGCCATCGCGGGCCTTTAGTCACCCTACATGCACCGGGCCCCCGCGGTCAATTTCCCTGTCACACGCTCCCGTTGGCAAGCGCGGCTCATTGCATCTGCCAGCCTATTCGCAATCGCCATCTTGGGCATCTTTGCACGAGAGCAAGCCGAGTGGGACATCCGCACGCTGGCAGTCGCCTTGGCTGTTGTGGCAAGCAGTAGTTGGGCGCTCCAAGGCTGGCGGCAATCTCCCCAAGGGAGTTTGCGCTGGGATGGGCAGCAGTGGCATTGGTCCGGTTTTACGGATGGCGCCACCGCCCATGTGTTATTGCTGATGGACTTTCAGCAGGTGCTTGTTGTGTCGCTCCACGCAGACTCCCAGAAGGCCCGCACCTTCCTGTGGTTGGAGGCCAGGGCCTTTGGCGATCCGCTGTGGAAGCCCTTGCGCCGTGCGCTGGTGTCCAGCCAGACGATGGCTGGCGAAGCGACACGCACCGCAGCAGCCCGTTTGCCCGAAAGCGATATGGCATGAGTTCCGCAGCGCCCCCAAACCCCCAGGACAGCGATCTGGAGCTGGTACAGCGCACGGTGGCTGGGGATCAGCGTGCCTATGGGTTGCTGGTCATGAAATACCAGCGGCGCATACAGCGTCTGGTCGGCCGCATGGTGCGCGACGTGGATTTGGTCGAAGACATCTGCCAGGAGACCTTCATCCGGGCCTATCGGGCCTTGCACCAGTTCCGCGGTGACGCGCAGTTTTATACCTGGCTGTACCGCATCGCTGTCAACACGGCAAAGAAATTTTTGCTGGAACTCAAGCACGAGCCCACGGTTTCCGAGAGTTTTTTGGCAAATGGGGACGATGATGAAACTTCCTGGAAGAAAAATGAACCAATAGCCGACGATGGACCGGAATCCATTCTGGCTGCCAAGGAAATCGCCGCCGTGGTCAATGCGGCCATGGACGATCTGCCCGAGGATCTGAGGCAGGCTGTGGTGCTCAGAGAGATTGAAGGCTTGAGCTACGAAGAAATTGCCTCCGCCATGAATTGCCCTGTAGGAACGGTGCGCTCCCGTATCTTTCGGGCCCGGGAAGCCATTTCTGCACGGGTACGGCCGCTATTGGAAAAGCAAACGGGTAAACGGTGGTGAGGGATTGCAGGTGAAGAGAATGAATTCAATACCCAACGAACGTGTCTGTGATTTGATGGATGGCCATGTGGCCCATGGTGAATCCGCGCAGGACTTCGAAGCCCTGTTGGCGGATGAACAAGCCATGCAAACCTGGCACACCTACCATGTGATTGGCGACGTGCTGCGCAGCGCGGAACTGGCGCCTACGGAGGGCGACCAAGCGTTTTGGCAGCGTCTGGAGCGCCGGTTGGCGGATGAGCCCCAACGCCCCGTTGCGGTGGCGGTGCAAGTCCAAAACCCACCGTCCGATACGAGGCTGGACAGTGCCAATGCGTCGGTGTTCCGCTGGAAGATGTTGGCAGGTGTGGCCGGGGTCGCGTTAGTGGGGGTTGTGGGCCTAAGCCAATGGACGCAAACAGCACCTGCGGGCGGCGCCCAACAGATGGCGGCTCAGACGCCCATCACACCCCGCGCGTCCGCTCCGCTGACGGTGGCTGACACCAATGCCGGCGCGATGCTGCGCGACGCGCGCCTGGACGAGTTGATGGCGGCTCACCGCCAGTTGGGCGGCCACTCTGCCTTGCAAGTGCCGGCAGGCTTCCTGCGCAATGCAACCTATGAGGGACCAGCCCGGTGACAAATCGACGGGGCTTGCTGGTCCGTACGGGCGCGCTGGTGCTGGCTTTGCTGCTGGCGCCTGGTGTGGCTCTGGCACAGGCAGCTGCGGGGGACAGTCCGCTGAATGCCTGGCTGATGCGCATCCACCAGGCGGCGCGGCAAAGCGTTTATACCGGCACCTTTGTGGTGTCTTCCAGTGGCGGCATGGCCAGCGCCCGCATTTGGCATGTGTGCGATGGCACACAGCAACTCGAACGGGTAGAGACATTGAGTGGCACCCCCAGAGCCATCTTCCGCCACAACGACCAGGTGGTGACCTTTTTTCCACAATCCCGGATTGCCATTGCCGAGGTGCGCGAGTCGCTGGGGATGTTCCCCAATCTATTGAAGTCCAACGACACAGCCATTGGTGACTTCTACCAGCTGAAAACCTTGGGAAATGAGCGCATCGCAGGCTTTGATGCAGAAGTCTCCCAATTGGCGCCCAAGGACCAATTGCGCTATGGCTACCGGGTGTGGAGTGAGAAAAAAACCGGCCTCATCATCCAGTTGCAAACACTGGATGTCAACGGGCGGGTGCTGGAACAGTCCGCATTTTCCGAGCTGCAATTGGGGGCGGTTGTGAATGTCGCCAAACTGTCTCGCTCCGGCAATACCGATGGCTACCGCGTGGTACGCCCTGACCTGCAAAAGACGACGGCGGAGGCGCAGGGATGGACGCTGCTGCGCCCGGTCGAGGGCTTCAAACCCATGGGCTGCTACCAGCGCCCCGCGGTGGTTCAGGCCGGACCCGAGGGCAGCAGTGCGCAGAACACCATGCAATGGGTCTTCTCGGACGGGGTTGCGACGGTGTCATTGTTTGTCGAGGCATTCGATCCACGCCGCCATGCACGTGAAGGTGCCACGGACATGGGGGGCGCTACCCACACCTTGACGCGCCGTATCGACAACTGGTGGGCTACCGCCGTTGGAGAGGTTCCGCTGAACACCTTGCACGCATTCACGCAGGCGCTTGAACGAAAAAAATGATGCCATATTGGGGAACGCTGCCTGCGCGTCCCACTCTATGACAGTACCGTTTTTTTGAATGGAAGATTCCCGATGATGAAGATTTTCATGCACAAGACTTTGCGCACTTTCTTGCTGGTTTTGACGATGTCAGCTGGCGCATTTGTAGCAACCGCTCCCTTGCAACCGGCCATGGCCCAGGCCCGTGCACTGCCTGACTTTACCGACCTGGTGGACCAAGTCGGGCCGTCCGTGGTGAACATCCGCACGATGGAGAAGGTCGTTCTTCGGTCCCCGCAGGGTGGTTCGGGGGATGATGACATGCTGGAGTTTTTCCGGCGCTTTGGCATTCCAACGCCCAATATGCCCAACCCACGGCAGGCACCGCGTCAGAATAGGCCTCAGCAGGAAGAGGAGCAGCCTCGCGGTGTGGGCTCAGGCTTCATTCTGACCACCGATGGCTACATCATGACCAATGCCCACGTGGTGGACGGTGCCGATGAAGTCCTGGTGACGCTGACGGACAAGCGTGAATTCAAGGCCAAGATCATCGGCGCCGACAAGCGCAGCGATGTGGCCGTTGTGAAGATTGAGGCCACCGGTTTACCGGCAGTCAAGGTGGGTGATGTCGGCCGCCTGCGCGTGGGTGAGTGGGTCATGGCCATCGGATCACCTTTCGGCCTGGAAAACACTGTCACGGCCGGCATTGTGAGCGCCAAGCAGCGCGATACGGGTGGCGACTTGCAACTCATTCAAACGGACGTGGCGATCAACCCCGGTAACTCGGGTGGCCCGCTGATCAATATGCGTGGCGAAGTGGTGGGCATCAACAGCCAGATCTATTCGCGCTCCGGCGGTTATATGGGAATTTCATTTGCCATCCCCATGGACGAAGCGGTGCGCGTCAGCGACCAATTGCGCAGCTCCGGTCGCGTGTCCCGCGGTCGCATTGGCGTGCAAATTGAACAGGTCAGCAAGGACATTGCCGAGTCCTTGGGGCTGGGCAAGTCGACGGGCGCCATGGTGCGCAGCGTAGTGGCCGGATCGCCCGCGGAGAAGGCAGGTATCGAGGCAGGTGACGTCATCACCCGTTTCGATGGCAAAGCCATCGAACGATCCACCGATCTGCCGCGCATGGTGGGTAGCACCAAGCCCGGTACCAAGAGCACCATCACGGTATTGCGCCGTGGTGCGTCCAAAGACTTGAGCATCACTGTGGCGGAAGCTGAAGCCGACAAGCCCATGGCCAAGGCCTCTTCGCGCGACGAGAAACCCAAGGCGTCAACCGCGGGCCAGGCTGTTGGGCTGGCCGTCAGCGAGTTGAGCGACGCGCAAAAGAAAGAACTGAAGATCAAGGGTGGTGTCAAGGTCGACAGTGCTGCCGATGCTGCAGCACGTGCTGGCCTGCGCGAAGGTGACGTCATTGTTGCGTTGGGCGACACCGAGGTCGCCTCAGTCAAGGAATTCGAGGCCGCGCTGACCAAGCACGACAAGAGCAAGGCGCTGCGCGTATTAATCCGGCGCGATGACTTGGCATCGTACGTTCTGATCAAACCTGCCAAGTAATCCACTCCGGCCGCCAAACAACCCCTGACCATGCTGGGTCTTTGGACTGTTTTGGCGGCCTTTCCATAGATTTTTTTAATCGGGCAAATGCCTGCTCGATACGTTTGCGGCCACTAACTTTTCGGCTGCGTCCGAAAATTGGTTAGAATATAGGCCCTGCAAAGGGCTTTCTGAGTATATGGATTGAGAAAAATCCATCATATGGGATGCCGGCAAGTCCCCCACAGCTGATCCACAGATCACCCACAAGTTGTGCAGAAGATCTCCATTTAAATTGTTGACAAGCTGTGAATAAGATAACTGTTGTTGAGTCGCAACGACGCCAAACTGGTGTTTCTGGGGCTTTGCTTTCGGGGCTTTTTGCCTACAATGAAGCTCCAACTATCGCAGTTGCCAATGATTGTTGGTTCAGGGCGCGTCACTATCCGACGCGCCCTTTTTTCTTGTCTGAATTAAATTAATTCAACCACTTAAGCGTTCTCGTTGATGAATCACATCAGAAATTTTTCGATCATTGCGCACATTGATCACGGTAAATCCACACTCGCGGATCGTTTGATCCAGCGTTGCGGAGGACTCGAAGCACGCGAGATGGAAGCGCAAGTTCTGGACTCGATGGATATCGAAAAAGAGCGTGGGATAACCATCAAGGCGCAGACAGCTGCGCTGCAGTACAAAGCGCTCGATGGACAGATCTACAACCTCAACCTGATCGACACACCGGGGCATGTGGACTTCTCATACGAAGTGAGCCGTTCGCTGTCCGCATGCGAAGGCGCACTGTTGGTGGTGGATGCGTCACAAGGCGTCGAAGCACAGACGGTGGCCAATTGCTATACCGCGCTGGACCTGCACGTGGAAGTGCTGCCGGTGCTCAACAAGATCGACCTGCCCAATGCGGATCCCGACAACGCGCGCAGTGAAATCGAAGATGTGATCGGCATCGATGCGACGGACGCAATTGTTTGCTCCGCCAAAACCGGCCTCGGTATCGACGACATTCTTGAAATGATTGTGGCCAGGGTTCCTGCGCCCAAGGGCAATCCCGACGGCCCATTGCGCGCGATGATCATCGACAGCTGGTACGACAGCTTTGTCGGCGTCGTGATGCTGGTCCGCGTAGTGGATGGCCGCTTGGCCAAGGGCGAGCGCATCAAGATGATGGCGTCCGGTGCCACTTACAACGCCGACAACCTAGGCGTGTTCACGCCGGCCAACCAGCCGCGCCAGTCGCTGGAAGCGGGCGAGGTGGGTTACATCATCGCCGGCATTAAGGAGTTGCAGGCCGCCAAGGTCGGGGACACCGTGACGCTGATCAAGCCTGGAACGGGTGGCGCGGCGCTAACGGCCACTGAGCCGTTGCCAGGTTTCAAGGAAATCCAGCCCCAGGTGTTTGCCGGCCTGTATCCGACCGAAGCCAGCGAATACGACTCGCTGCGCGACGCGCTGGAGAAGCTCAAGCTCAACGACGCTTCGCTGCATTACGAACCCGAAGTTTCGCAGGCGCTGGGGTTTGGATTCCGCTGCGGCTTCCTGGGGCTGTTGCACATGGAAATTGTGCAGGAGCGCCTGGAGCGCGAGTTTGACCAGGACTTGATCACGACCGCGCCCAGCGTGGTCTACGAGGTCATGAAGAACGACGGGGAAGTCATCATGGTGGAGAACCCCTCCAAGATGCCTGAGGTGGGGAAGATGGCTGAGATCCGCGAGCCTATCGTCACCATGCACCTGTACATGCCCCAGGAATATGTGGGCGTGGTCATGACACTGGCCAACCAGAAGCGCGGCGTGCAAATGAACATGGCCTACAAGGGCCGTCAGGTGGTGCTGACCTACGAAATGCCGCTGGCCGAAATCGTGCTCGACTTCTTTGACAAGCTCAAAAGTGTGAGCCGCGGTTACGCCTCCATGGACTACGACTTCAAGGAGTACCGCGCAGCTGACGTCGTCAAGGTGGATATCCTGCTGAACTCGGAAAAGGTCGATGCGCTATCCATCATGTTGCACCGCAGCCAGTCGGCCTACCGCGGTCGGGCTGTAGTTGCCAAGATGCGCGAGATCATCAGCCGCCAGATGTACGACGTCGCCATCCAGGCCGCCATTGGGGCCAACATCATTGCGCGTGAGACAATCAAGGCCCTGCGGAAAAACGTGCTGGCCAAATGCTATGGCGGCGACATTTCGCGCAAACGCAAGCTCCTCGAAAAACAAAAAGCAGGTAAGAAACGCATGAAACAAATCGGTTCCGTTGAAGTTCCTCAGGAAGCTTTCCTGGCTATTTTGCAGGTGGAAGACTGATGCAGGCGCTGACTTCGGCCGTTTTGGCGGCGTTTGTGGCCTATGCGGCCTCCTGGTATTTTGGTGCGATCGAGGGCAACTTCGCCCTGCTGCTGTTTGTGGCAACGGTGGTGACCGGTGCCTACTGGTTGGCGGAACGCTTTCATTTCCTGCCACAGCGGCTGCAAGCCGCCGCCGCGCTGGAAGCCGCAGACGCCAAGCGCCGCGAAGACCTCGGCAAGATGGGCATCAGCCACGTGGACGGCAATATTGCGGAAGCCAAGAACACCCTGCTGATGCAGCCCTGGTGGCTGGATTGGACCGCTGGCCTGTTCCCCGTCATCATCGCCGTTTTCTTCCTGCGCTCGTTTGTCGTGGAGCCGTTCAAGATTCCATCGGGCTCCATGATCCCCACGTTGCTGGTCGGCGATCTGATCCTGGTCAACAAATTCACCTACGGCTTGCGCTTGCCGGTGCTCAATACCAAGATCACGGAAGGCACTCCGCCCAAGCGGGGGGATGTCATGGTGTTCCGATACCCCCCCCGACCCAGCCAGGACTACATCAAGCGTGTGGTGGGCGTGCCGGGCGACCAGGTGGAATACATCAACAAGCGGCTGACCATCAATGGCCAGGCCATGCCGACATCGGCGTTGCCGGAGTTCCTGGACGAAAGCCTGACCCAGTACTTCAAACAATATGAAGAAACCCTGGGCGACAAGAAACACAGGTTGCTCAACGACGACACACGCCCCGCCTTCGTACCGGGCGCCGACAATTTCGCGGGCCGCGAGGCTTGCCTGTATTCGGTCGAAGGTGTGCGCTGCAAGGTGCCCGAAGGCCACTATTTCATGATGGGTGACAATCGCGATAATTCGCTGGATTCCCGGTATTGGGGCTTCGTGCCGGAAAAGAATATTGTCGGCAAGGCCTTCTTTGTCTGGATGAACTTCAGCAACCCCAAGCGTATCGGCTCGTTTGATTGATTGAAAGGAACGTACACATGAAGCAGGTGCAAACCCGGTCCAAGCAGCGTGGCATTACCTTCTTTGGTCTGGTCTTCGTCGGTGGTGTGCTGGCGGTGTCGGGCGTCATCGCAGCGCAGGTGTTTCCTACGCTGGTGGAATACCAGGCGATCAACAAGGCCGTCAACAAGGTGGCGGTTGAGGGCGGATCGGTGGTTGAGATCCGGGCCAATTTTGACCGCGCCCAGGCCATTGACGACTTCAAGGCCATCACCGGCCGGGACCTGGAAATCACCAAAGAGGGTGACAGGGTCGTGGTCAGCTTCAAGTACGAACGCGAAATCCACTTGACCGGCCCCGCCTGGCTGACGCTCAAGTACGCCGGTCGCTCCAAATAAGCGTGGCATCTTCTGGTTTGCAGGAGTTGCAGCGCCGTCTGCAACATGAATTTTCCAACGCTGCGCTGCTGACCCAGGCACTGACCCACCGCAGCTTCTCGGCCGACCACTACGAGCGCCTGGAGTTCCTGGGCGACTCGGTGCTCAATTTGGCGGTATCCGATCTTCTCTACACCCGCTTGGGCGCGTTGCCCGAGGGTGACCTGTCCCGCGTGCGGGCCAACCTCGTCAAGCAGGATACCCTGCACCAACTGGCCGTTGACCTGGGCCTGCCCGATGTCATGCGGCTGGGCGAGGGCGAAATGCGTTCCGGCGGCCAAAAACGTCCCTCCATCCTGGCCGATACGCTGGAGGCCGTCATTGGCGCCGTGTACCTGGACGCAGGCTTCGCGGCCGCGCAGGCCTTGGTGCAGCGGCTCTTCAAGGGGGTGGAGATCAACCCGCGCATGGAGGCCATTGGCAAGGACCCCAAGACCGAGTTGCAAGAGTGGCTGCAGGGCCGCAAAATGAAGTTGCCGCAGTACAAGGTTGTCGGAACCATCGGTGCGGCCCACAAGCAAAGCTTTGATGTGGAATGTGAGATACCCGAATTGCGACTGACCGAGCGGGGCATCGGCGGCTCTCGCCGATCGGGCGAACAGGCCGCAGCTGCCGCGATGCTGCTCACCATCAAGGCAAAGGTCAAACCATGACGTCCAAGAAGAATACTACAAAAAACATAGCGCATCAATCAGATCCGACGAGGGCTAGCGATGCATCGGACGTGCAACCCGATCTTGACAGCATGCTCGAAGGCCTGCTCAAGGGCACGCCCAAGCTGGCACAGCCCGGCACGCAGGCTGAAGCCGGTGACCAGCGCTGTGGCCTGGTGGCCATCGTTGGCAAGCCCAATGTCGGCAAGTCCACGCTGCTGAATGCGCTGGTCGGCCAGAAGATCAGCATCACCTCGCGCAAGGCGCAGACCACGCGCCACCGCATCACCGGCATGCGCACCGAGGGCGCCACCCAGTTTGTGTTTGTCGACACCCCCGGCTTCCAGACCATCCATGGCAACGCACTCAACAAGTCGTTGAACAAGGCGGTGCAGGGCGCCGTGGCGGATGTGGATCTGGTGTTGTTTGTAGTGGAAGCGGGCAGCTTCACGCCCGCCGACGAAAAGGTGGTGAAGCTGTTGGGCGAGGGCATCCCGGTGGTGCTGGTCGCCAACAAGCTGGACAACGTCAAAGAGCGCGCCAGCCTGGCGCCATGGCTGCAGACCATGCAGGCACGCGGTAAGTTTGCCGAGCTGATTCCCCTCTCAGCCAAGAACGCCAAGGACGTGGAACGCCTGCTCAAGCTGTGCGAGAAATTCCTGCCCGAGCAAGCCTGGTGGTACGACCCCGACGAGCTGACCGACCGCAGCGAGAAATTCCTGGCCAGCGAGCTGGTGCGCGAGAAGCTGTTCCGCTTGACTGGTGACGAACTGCCCTACACCTCCACGGTGGTCATCGACAAGTTCGACGAAGAGCCGCCGCAGAAGAAGGGCCAGAAGCGCCTGCTGCGCATTGCCGCCACCATTGTCGTGGAGCGCGACACGCACAAGGCCATGGTCATTGGCGACAAGGGCGAGCGCATCAAGCGCATCGGCATGGAAACCCGCGTGGAATTGGAAAAGCTGGCCGATGCCAAGGTCTTCATCGAACTGTGGGTGAAAGTCCGCTCTGGCTGGGCCGACGACGAAGCGCGGGTGCGCAGCTTTGGCTACGAATAAACGGATTTCCGACGAGCCCGCCTATGTGCTGCACCGCTACGACTGGAGCGAGTCCAGCCTGATTCTGGAAGTCTTTACCCGCCACTACGGCCGCATCGCGTTGGTGGCCAAGGGGGCCAAACGGCCCAGTTCCAGTTTTCGCCCCGTGCTGCTGCCCTTGCAGATGTTGCATGTGGCCTATGGTGGCGATGCCGAAATCCGCACACTCAAGAGCGCCGAATGGCAGGGTGGCCACGTCATGCCCACCGGCGACGCGCTGCTGTCGGGCTACTACCTTAACGAACTGCTGCTGACCCTGCTGGCGCGTGACGACCCGCACCCCCGGCTGTTCGATGTCTACGCCAATGTCGTGCGCGTGCTGGCCAGCGAGCATGGCGAGGCCTTGCAGGCCGCATTACGCACCTACGAATTGTGGTTGTTGCGCGAAATCGGCCTGTTGCCTGAGCTGAATGCCCAGACCATGACGCTGGGTGCGCTGGATGCCGAAGCCCGCTACTGCCTGGTTCCCGAAGGCGGCCTGCGCCAGGCGCATGATGATGACCGCGCCAGCTTGAGCGGAGCACAGTGGACCGCCTTGCAGGCCGCGCTGGCGGACAACGCCCCGTTCACAACCACCTTGCGTGCCTGCGCCGAAGTCACCACGGAACTCAAACCCCAGTTGCGGGCCCTGCTGCACTACCATTGCGGTGTCAAAAC
The DNA here is from genome assembly GCF_059418585.1 of Rhodoferax sp. GW821-FHT07G04. Taxonomy (NCBI): domain Bacteria; kingdom Pseudomonadati; phylum Pseudomonadota; class Betaproteobacteria; order Burkholderiales; family Comamonadaceae; genus Rhodoferax; species Rhodoferax sp. GW821-FHT07G04. The sequence continues at coordinate 227,827 of NZ_JBWKQD010000002.1, read as the reverse complement.
CCTGCGCACCCGCCAGATGATGGTGGACATTCAATCGCTATGACCATCAACCTCTCCGTCAACGTCAACAAGGTCGCCCACCTGCGCAACACGCGCCACCTGGGCATTCCCAGCGTCACCAAGGCGGCCATGCTGTGCCTGCAGGCCGGCGCGGCCGGCATCACCGTGCACCCGCGGCCGGACGCGCGCCACATCCGCCCCGACGATGTCGTGGAACTAGCCACGTTGATGCAGGACTGGCCCGACCGCGAATACAACGTCGAGGGCAACCCCTTCCACAACCTGATGGACTGTGTGGCCGAACTCGTGGCGCGCAAGCTGCCGGTGCACCAGGTCACCTTTGTGCCCGATTCCGAAGGCCAGTTCACCAGCGACCATGGCTGGAGCTTCCCGCAGGATGCCGCCCGCCTGAAGCCCCTGATTGACCAGGCCCACGCACTGGGCCTGCGCGTCAGCCTGTTCATGGATGCCGATGCCAGCGCGATGCCCGCAGCCAAGGCCGTGGGCGCCGACCGTATCGAGCTCTACACCGAGCCCTATGCCGCGGCCTGGGGCACGCCCGATCAAGACGCCCAACTGCAGCGCTTCGCCCAGGCCGCCCAGGCGGCGCTGGATGCGGGCCTGGGCGTGAATGCCGGCCACGACCTGAACCGTGACAACCTGGCCGCCTTCGCCCGCACCGTGCCCGGTCTGGACGAGGTGTCCATTGGCCACGCGCTGATCGCCGATGCGCTGGAGCTGGGCTACACCGCTACCGTCAAGGCTTACCTGGACTGTTTAAAGTGATTTTCGGCATAGGCACGGATATTTGTGATGTCCGCCGCATCAAAGCCAGCTTGGACAAGCACGGCGACCGTTTCGCATTGAAGATCCTCAGCGAAGGCGAATTCAAGACTTGGAAGGCCCGCACCGCCCGCTGGCCGGAACGCGGCATCCGCTACCTGGCCACGCGCTTCTCGGCCAAGGAGGCTTTCAGCAAGGCGGTGGGGCTGGGGATGCGCATGCCCATGACCTGGCGGCTGTGCGAAGTGGCCAAGCTGCCCAGCGGCGCGCCGACCATCGTGCTGCATGGCGTGCTGAAGGAGTGGTTCGAAGCCAAACACCTGAGTGCCCACATCAGCGTGACGGACGAGACCGACTATGCGGCCAGCTTCTGCGTGGTCGAGCACGCCGACACGCTTTGAATCAACTGGCCGCTAGCCCCCGTCGCTTCTAGCAGTAATGCTATAGATTAAGTAGTGGGCAGTGTGCCTAGTCCTATGAAGCCTTGCGCGTGATGCGCGCACCCAGGCTGGTCAGCTTCTCTTCAATGCGCTCATAACCCCGCTCCACCATATTGGCGTTTTGCACGGTGGACTTGCCGGTGGCGCACAGGGCTGCACCGATCAGGGCCATGCCGGCGCGGATGTCGGGCGACACCATGGTCGTGCCGCGCAGCTTGGAGCGCCCGCTGATGACCACGCGGTGCGGATCGCAGACGATGGCGTTGGCGCCCATGCCAATCAGGCGGTCCACAAAATACAGGCGCGACTCGAACATCTTTTCGAAGAACAGCACATTGCCTTCCACCTGCGTGGCCAGCGTGATCATGCAGCTCATCTGGTCCGATGCAAACTGGGGCCAGGGGCCGTCGCCAATCACCGGCATCGTGCCGTCGTTGTCGCGCGTGATGCGCATCACCTGGTTGGCAGGCAGGTAGATGTGGTCCTTGTACAGCTCGATCTTGACGCCCAACGTCTCGAACACGCGGTGGCACATCCAGTAGGAATGCAGGTCCGTTCCCTCGACCTTGATCTCGCCACCGGTGGCCGCCGCCAGCGCCAGGTAAGACGCCGCCTCGATGTGGTCATGGCAGACCTGGTGCGTAGTGCCATTCAGCGAGGGCACGCCTTCAATACTGAGCTGGTTGGTGCCAATGCCGCTGATCTTGGCGCCCATGGCGTTGAGCATCACCGCCAGATCCTGCACGTGGGGCTCGCAGGCCGCATTGCGGATCAGCGTCTGGCCCTCGCTGACGGCCGCGGCCATCAGGATGTGTTCGGTCCCGGTGACGGAGGGCTCGTCAAAGAACATCTCGGCCCCGCGCAGGCGGTCCGGCAGGTCGAAGGCATAGCTGCCGTTGGAGTCCACCGTGGCGCCCAACTTCTGCAGGCCGTAGAAGTGCGTGTCCAGCCGGCGGCGGCCGATCACATCACCGCCGGGCGGGTAGAGCTTGGCCTTGCCGGTTCGGTGCAACAGCGGAGCCACACACAGGATGGAGGTGCGCACCTTGTTGCACAGCTCGCGGCTGATCTCGTGGGTGTTGACCTGCGCCACGTGGATGCTGACGCGCTGGCCGCTGCGCTCGACCTTGCCGCCGATGGCGGTGATGACGTCCAACATGTGGCGCACGTCGATGATGTCGGGCACGTTATCCAACACCATCTCCTGGTCGGTCAGTATGCAGGCCGCGATCATCGGCAGGATCGCGTTCTTGTTGCCGGAAGCGCGCACGGTGCCGCGCAGCGCAACGCCGCCTTCGATTTCAAAAGTAGACATGGTGTGGGTGGGTAGGGGGAGTGAGAGCCGAGTCGGGGTTTTTTTGCGACTAGCGCAGCCCCGGAATGGCGAAGCAGGCGATTACTATGGCAAAGGATGCGATTTTGCCACGCCGAGGGCCAGCTCCCGCGTCAGCTGCGCAGCCGGTACCGCCTTGCAGCCGCTCACGTTCTGGCCCGACCACAGCGGCGAGAAGTCGCCCAAGCCTTTGGCTTCGGCCTTGGCCCGCAGCGGGGCGATGGCGGTGGTGGCGGTTGGGAAGGCGGGTGCGGCCGGGTTCAGCGGCCCCAGCTCGCGCATCACGCGGTTGACGATGCCGCGGGCCGGCCGCCCGGTGAAGAGGTGGGTCAGTGCTGTGTGGCGTGCCGCATCGCTTTGCAACGCGGCGCGGTGCACGGCGCTGGTGGTGGCTTCGGGGCACAGCATATAGGCCGTGCCCACCTGCGCACCGGCGGCGCCCAATGCCATGGCGGCGGCCACGCCCTGGGCGTCGGCAATGCCGCCGGCGGCGATCACGGGCACCTGGAGCGCCCGTACCAACAGCGGCACCAGCGCAAACGTGCCCAATTGCGCGCTCAGGTCGTCGCTGAGGAAATGCCCCCGGTGGCCGCCGGCCTCCAGCCCCTGGGCGATGACGGCATCCACCCCCCGCTCTTGCAGCCACAGTCCTTCTTCTACCGTGGTGGCCGACGCGATGACCTTGGCCCCCCAGCCGCGCACCCGCGCCAGCAGCGCGGCGCTGGGCAGGCCGAAGTGAAAGCTCACCACCGGCGGTGCAAACGCGGCCACGATGTCGGCCACCTTGTCGTCAAAAGGCATACGCCCCAGGCCGGGGGCAATGGTGTCGGCGTCTATGCCGTATTCGCCGTAATAGGGTGCCAATGCGGCGCGCCAGGTAGCCTCACGCTGCGCGTCGGGCTCGGGCGGCGTGTGGCAGAAGAAGTTGACGTTGTAGGGCTTGTCGGTGCGGGCGCGTATGGCCGCCAGCTCCTGGTGCAGCGCCTCCAGGCTCAGCATGGCGCAGGGCAGAGAGCCCAGACCGCCGGCCTCCGAAACGGCGATGGCCAGCGCACTGGCCTGCACGCCCGCCAGGGGTGCTTGGATGATGGGGAGCTCAATGCCCAGAAGTGTTTGCAGCGTCATGGCAGTGTGTGGCTGGAGTGGGGTGGTGGTTGCAGGCTTGACTGCCCAGTGTGCACCAAGTGGCATAGCCCGACCCGGTGGGCAGGTCTTTTTGAGGCCATAGGCATTTGGCTGGTTTGGCTGCAGCCCTCGTACAATATGCGTATTCAGCTACTGAATTGGTAGCAAGCCACTTTTACAGTCTATTCCCATGACCTTCCACGCCCCCCTCATCATCGACATCGCCGGCACTGCACTGACCCGCCAAGACCGCCAGCGCTTGAAGCACCCGCTGGTGGGCGGGCTGATTTTGTTTGCCCGCAACTGGCAAGACCGTGCCCAGCTCACCGCTCTGTGCCACGACATCAAAAAGATACGCGCCGATCTGCTGATCTGTGTGGACCACGAGGGCGGCCGCGTGCAGCGCTTCAAGACCGATGGTTTCACCCACCTGCCGCCCATGCGCGCGCTGGGCGAGATGTGGATGCAGGAACCCAAAGGCAAGGGCCACACCGGCCCCATGGATGCCACCAATGCCGCCACCGCCTGCGGCTACGTGCTGGGCGCCGAGCTGCGCGCCTGCGGCGTGGACCTGAGCTTTACGCCGGTGCTCGACCTCGACTATGGTGGCAGTAGCGTCATCGGCGACCGCGCCTTTGCCCGCGACCCGCGCGTGGTCAGCCTGCTGGCCAAGAGTGTGATGACGGGGCTGCTGCAAAGCGGCATGGCCAACTGCGGCAAGCACTTCCCCGGCCACGGTTTTGTGGCGGCCGATTCGCACACCGCCATCCCCGTGGACAAGCGCAGCCTCAAGACCATTCTGGCCGACGACGCAGCCCCTTACCGCTGGCTCAGCAACACGGTGCGCAGCGTCATGCCCGCCCATGTGATCTACCCCAAGGTGGACACGCGCCCGGCCGGCTTCTCCAGCCGGTGGCTGAACGACATCTTGCGCGGCGAGCTGGGCTTTGGCGGCGCCATCTTCAGCGACGACTTGTCCATGGCCGGCGCGCGGCAGTTGGAAGGGCAGAGCCTGAGCTACACGCAGGCCGCCTTGGCTGCACTGGCTGCCGGCTGCGACATGGCCTTGCTGTGCAACCAATCACTGGCCAGCAGCGAAGGCGGTGGCAGCGCTATCGACGAGTTGATAGACGGGCTGACCGAGGCCCAGGTCAAGGGCCATTGGCAGCCCAACGACGCCAGCGAACTGCGCCGCCGCGCGCTGCTGCCCACCAGCCCTGCGGTGGAGTGGGATGCGCTGATGGTGCAGAGCACCTACATGCACGCGCTGGACTGGATCGTCTGACGTGGTGAAAGCCCCCCACACCCACCTGCGCCCGGCAGTGGCAGCGTGGGCGCTGGGTTTCGTTGCCTTTACCTTGGCGGCGCAGATGTGGCTGGGCCTGGCAAGGGCTTGGCAGTTTGACCGCGGCGCTTATGAAGCAGGAGCTGTGTGGCAACTGCTGAGCGCGCAATGGGTGCACTGGGGCATGCTGCACGCAGTTGCCAATGCGGCGGGCTTGGTGGTCTTGTTGCTGGCTTTTCAAAACCTCGTTGCCGGGTGGCTGCAGGCCCTTGCTTTGGTGGGGGGTTACGTGGGGGTGGCCGCTGTGCTGGCACTGAACGCCCATTGCACCCACTACGCGGGCGCTTCGGGCGCACTGCATGGCCTGCTGGCCGGCAGCGCGCTGGCGCTGGTGCTTGCGCAGGGGCATTGGCCGGCAGCATGGACACGAGCCCGCACCCTGGGCTGCCTGGTGTTACTAGGCCTGGCCGCCAAGCTGCTGGTGCAGCACGGGGGGGCAGATGCTTCCGCGCCCGGCTGGCTGGGTGTGGCTACCTACTACCCGGCGCACGAGGCCGGGGCGCTGGGTGGCCTGTTAGCGGTGCTCCTGGCGCATCTGCGGCGCAGGCTGGCTGCGGGCCCAAGCGGCAGCCGCTAGCAATAGCAGCCCGGCCACCAAGTCTAGCCAGCCTAAAGCGCCACCGCCCCCACCACCGCTAGGCGTGGCGATCGGGGTCAAGGTCAGGGGCGGGGCAACGACAGGGTCTGGTACGACCGGTGTCACGGGTGTAGCGGGTATGTTTGTCGTCACCGAAATTTTTACTGAGATGCTTGCGCCCAGCACCGCGCTATCCGTCGGCTGTATCACCACGGTGTAGTCGCCCGCCGGCGTGGCCTTGAGCCAGGTGAAGGTACCGGTCACTGCATTGAAGGTGGCGCCTGCGGGCACGCCGGTGGCAATGAAGGCGATCTCATCGCCATTGGCATCGCTGGCCGTCGCGGTGAACTGCAGCGCGCCATTGGGCAGCACATACTGTGTGGGCAAGGGGTTCATCACCGGCGCGGCATTGGCAATGCCCTGGGCCTGCAGCAGCGTGTGCACAGCCCGGAACGCATCCAGCAGGCCCGCGCCGCAGTCGGTGCGGGTGGCGCACAGCGTGCCAGCGGCATAGGGCCGCGCCGAATTCATGATGTAGGTCTGCACCTCCGCCGGGCTGGCGTCGGGCTTGAGCTGCATCAGCAGTGCGGCCACACCCGCCACCTGGGGCGACGAGAAGCTGGTGCCCGAGCGGGCATCAAAGCTATCCGCCGCGGGTACTGTGGTGCCCGTATTGCTGGTGGTGTAGATGTTGTTGCCCATGGCGCTGATGCTGGTGCCGGGGCCGATGTTGGCGTAGTCGGCATTGGCGCCTGTGGAGGTGTGGGCCGTCACCCCGATCACGCCCGCGCAGTTGGCCGGTTGGGTGATGGCGGTTTGCGAGCCTTCGTTGCCGCTGGACACCACGATGGTGGTGCCCGCATTGCGCGTGGCGGTGACGGCGGCCTGGTAGGTGGCCGAGCAGGCGCCGCTGCGCCCAAAGCTCATGTTCAGCACCTTGGCCGGGTTGGGGTTGGCGGGCACGCCCGGCACTGCCAAGCCTGCGGCCCATTGCATGGCGGCTGTGGTGTCGGACGTAAAGCCGCCGCACACGCCCAGCACGCGCAGCGGCAGGATCTTGGCGCGGTAGGCAATGCCAATGACGCCCGCATTGTTGTTGCCCACGGCGGCAATGATGCCGGCCACACGGGTGCCGTGCCATGACGAGTTTTCCGCGTCACACAGGCTGGTGTTGGTGTTCCAGTCACCGGGGTCCAGCGCATCGGCGTCGCGGCCATTGCCGTCGTTGGCGGTGGTGAAGTCGTTAAAGCCGTCCTGGCTGATGAAGTCGTAGCCAGCCACGATATTGGCCGCCAGGTCGGCATGGGGGCGGTAGCCGGTGTCCAGCACGGCCACCGTGACGCCCGCACCGCTGACCGGCACGCCGCCCACGCTGCGGCCCCAGGCATTGGGCAGGTTGGCGCCACCGGCCACCACATAGGGCGACTGCAGATTGCCTTGCTGGGCGGTGTAGAAGGTGTCGTTGGGCAGAAAGTGCGAATACACCTTTTCGTCCACCTCGGCGTATTCCACGCGCGGGTCTTGCGCCACCGTCTGCGCCAGTGCGCTCAGCTCGGCATGCGTCATGGGTTGGCTGGTGCGCGCCACATGCGTGTGGCCCGATACCGACTTCAGATACGACAGCGCTGCACCGCCGGCCCTACTGGAGACCGAGAAGGTGTTCAAGGCCTTCACACGCTCCTGCGCCGAGGCCACGCTGTGCGCACTGTTCTTGCTGCCGGTGCCCGCATCGTCTTTGAACTTGACGATCAGCCGGTTCAGGCGCGGCTGTTGGGCGCCAGCCCACACAGCTCGCCGCTCGGCTTGTGCGGAAGACTTGACGGCCGTGGCCGGGTTCTGGGTTTGCGCTAGCGCATATAGCGAAACGCTTGTTGCCACCAGCAGGGTGGTGGTGGCCGCCACGCCGTAGATGTGCATTCCTGACTTGGGCATCCCAGTGTTCTCTTGATTGAATGGCTCACTTTGCCAGTTAATTGGCTTTTACTTTTTCATCAATCTCCACCCGCTCCACCGAAGGCAGCGTGCCCAGGCGCTGCAGGGCGCCGGCCGGGTCTTGGTTGGCTGGAATCTGCAGGGTGTAGATATGGGTATCGACCGACACCGAAGCACTGTACTGCACCGGTGCCTGCGCCTGCTTTTGCAAAGTGTTCAGAAATGCAGGGTCGTTGTAGGCCACGCTTTCCTTGAACTGCACGACCACGCGCAGACTCACCAGACTGCCAGGTGGCATGCTGGTGACCAGGTCGGGCGGTGGCAAGGGCGGCGGCGGGTGGTAGCCCGTGTCACGCGCGCAGGCTAGCAAGACCAAGACTGATGCGCCAAGTACCAGAGCGTTACGGATGTTCACAATTTTTCTCCGGTCAGGGTGGGGTGGTGGTGACGACGTCGGTGCTCAGGGCGCACGGTGCAGTCGCGAGCCTTTGAGCGCGGCAATCTGGTCTTGCGTAGCGGCGTCCAGCACTGGGTTGCGCGCCAGTAGATTGGCCTTGGTCAGCAGCGTGCGCAGCTGCTCCACATCGGTGACCGAGGGTGCCACCTTGATCTGTGCCAACGCCGCCTGGGTGTTGCCACCCTGGATCAACGTGACAATCTTGCTGGCCCAAACATGGGGACGGGACATGGGGTAATCCTTTTCTCTTACTTTCGCTCTGCGGCCCGGCCGCTTTTGCTCTTTGCCATTGTGGCACATAGCCCTCGTGAATGGGGTGTGAATAGCTATCAAAACGATAGCGAATTCAGAGGTGACTAGGCGGTATGCTTGACCCCATGCAAGCCCAAGACCTCCAACTGCTGGTGACCCGCGAAATGCCCTTTGGCAAATACCAGGGCCGCCTGATCGCCGACCTACCCGGCGACTATCTGAACTGGTTTGCGCGCAACGGGTTTCCCAAGGGGGAGATTGGAAGGTTGCTGGCGTTGATGCAGGAGATTGATCACAACGGGTTGAAGGATTTGTTGAGGCCGCTGCGGGGTGGGTGAGGGGAGGGGGTAGCCCCCGACCCGTGCCAGCTTCACAACAATGGGTTTCGGATCAACCAACGCAAAGAACACGTACCGTTGCGGGTGATAGACTGACCGCATGGCAAGGATTAACCTTAGAAAATTCATCGCTGAACACTACAAGGGAGGCGTGAATGCCAGGGATGTCATTCGTGAAGCACTCACGAATTCCATTCATGCAGGCGGCAAATTCATTACTGTTGATCTCCACTTTTCTGAGAGGCAACAGGAACTGTCCCCCGGAAGCGAAGAAAGAAGAACGCTAGAGCAAATCACCATTACTGACGATGGTGAAGGCTTCACTTCCGAAAATCTGAATTTTTTCGATGAAATCTGTACAAGCCATAAAGACAGCATAGGCGGCAAGGGCGTGGGGCGCTTGGCATTTCTCAAGTACGCCAATAGGGTCCAAATCAGCAGTCAACTCGCGAATGAGTACGTCGAATTTTGGTACACGCCGGACTTCAATCCGGACGACGTCAAGAAGTCTGTCAAGCCAGGCGTAGCAAGTACCAGCATCACGCTTAGCGGTCTGAAAGAGAAAATCAACACTCAGGTGACCAAGCTGGTGAATTCGATATGTAATGATCTGCGTTTATTGCTTTTCCTGAAGCACCAGATCGGACAAAGCATCACCCTGAAATTCACCCACAATTCAAGACAGCCGTTTGATGACGCCTATGTCTTTTCGGGTGAAAGCATTCAGGCTGAACTAACTAGAGAATTCGAATTTCAGGGCGAGAAATTCAATTGTTACCTTTTCAGGGATGAGCCTCCTAAAAGAGGCATTGTGGCCATGCTCTGCGCTGATGAACTCTGCATTGAAGAGTACGTAATCAGCAAACGATTCGATATTTGTCAGCATCTGATTTTCATTACAGCAGACTACTTCAACAAGCGATCGAATATCGAGCGACAGAGACTGGAACTCCCAAAGACCGACGAGGATGTGGATATGGTTTCCCCCATCAGTCGCGAGACACTCATGCCACGCGTTCACGAAGAATGCATGGCGATGATCAATGAGTCCGCTGAGGGAGACGTTGAGCAGTTCAAGACAGACAACATCGAGAAGCTCAAGAAGTACTATCCCTTCATCAATATCGAGTCGTTGAACGGAGATGCCGCCATCCTAGATGCTGATGAGGTGGTCAAAACATACAGGGCACAGCAAGCACGCAAAGAGGACCAAATCGTAGAAGCGCTTGAGAGCGGGAAACCCGTGTCATGGGATGACGTCTCGCACCTTGCCAGTGAAGACCTAGCCAGATACATCGTTCATCGAGCCTTAGTAATCGACTCGCTTGCGAAGATGCCTCCTGAGAGTGCGGAAGACGCAATCCACAGTGCGATTCTTCCGAAAAAGAGCAATGGCGCTGAAATCCGTGAGAACAACGTCTGGCTTGTTGATGACAAGTTCTTGTCCTATTCGAGCATCTACAGCGATCAGACATTAGCGGCAATCGTTAAGGAAGTCGGGGATTCCGTGGAGTCGAAGCAGCAAAGAAGACCTGATGTTGCCGCCTTCTTTTCTAAGGACAGCGAGAACCATCCGAACAAGCTAGTAATCATCGAGTTCAAGAAGCCCGGTGCAGATATTTTCGACAACAACAAGGCGCTTACGCAGTGTCGCCTTTACGCGAGCGAACTTGCAGACAGGATACCTACCGTTAGGGAAGTGTTCGCCTTCTCGATTGTTGAAATTGACAATGAGTTTTATAGGGACCTGAAGCAAACAGGATTCAAGGACGTCTTTTCATTGACGGAACGAGTTGTCTATAACGACTTCCGGATTGGCTCGAAGGATGAAGTCCCGTTACATCTCTATGTAATGCCTGTGTATTCGCTCATTCAAGATGCACGAGCAAGAAATAGAGTGTTTGAGGAAGTCCTTCAGTTCAACTTGAAAAGTTAGTATTCGATTGCCCAGACTCGGCATTGTTGGCATGTCAGTCTTGATGCAAACGAACTGTTGAGAAATCGCAGCTAGCCATAACGCGCTATAGCCAACGTTAGCAACTCGCTTACCAAGGCACCTCCTCAAACCTCCCTACCAAATAATCGAACAACGCCCTGACCGCCGGCGACAAATTCCGCCGTGACGGATACAGCGCATAGATCGTCAGCGCCGGCACCTGCCAGTCGGGCAGCACCACTTGCAGCGCACCTGCGGCCACGCCGGGGTTGACCAGATAGGTGGGCAGCATGGTGATGCCGCCACCCGCCATGGCAGCCTTCAGCAGTGCGGTGGCCTCGTTGGCGCTGAAGGGGCTGGCCACGGCCACCTGGGCGGTCTCTGTGCCGCGTGCAAAGCGCCACAAACTTTTGCCGAAATTGGCGTGGCTCAAGCAGCGGTGCTGGGCCAGGTCTTGCGGCGCTTGGGGTGTATCGTGCTGGGTCAGGTAGGTGGGTGATGCCACCAGCAGCGAATCGCACCGCGCCAGCGGTCGGGCGATCAGCATGGGGTCGGGCTCGGCGCTGATGCGGATGGCCAGGTCTATGCGGGCGTCCACCAGGTTGAGCGCGCCTTCGCTGATGTTGAGGTCGATCTTGAGTTGTGGGTGCAGGGCCAAAAAGTCCGACAGCACAGCCGCCAGATGGGCATAGGCGAACGATGTGGAGCAGGTCAGGCGCAACTGGCCGCGCAGCGCGCCGCCGTCTGTGGTGGTGGCGGTTTCTTCCTCCACGTCTTCCATCAGCGCCAGCATTTGCTGGCTGCGCCGCAGGCAGGCCTCTCCGGCGTCGGTGAGGGTGACGCTGCGCGTGGTGCGCTGCAAGAGGCGGGCGCCCAGCCATTGCTCCAGCTCGGCCACGTAGCGCGTGACCATGGCGCGGGACATGTCCAGCTTGTCAGCAGTGGCGCTGAAGCTGCCGCTTGTGGCCACCTCGGCGAAGACCTGCATAGCAGTCAGTCGGTCCATGGTTGTGCGTGCTCCGGTATTTGATCGAATAGTGAAACAGTAATGGCCATTTTATGGGGTTTATTTGTCTGTTTATGGAAACTAAACTGGCGGAACTTTAGTTCACAACCCCCTCTATTTTTAGGAGTTCCACACCATGTTCCGCACCACCCTCATCGCTGCCACGCTGGCCATCGCCTTCTCGGGCGCACAGGCTGCCCAACCCTTGCAGATCAAGGTCTATAACGGCGACGGCAATAGCTTCAACGTCAACTCCACACTGGTCTATGGTGAGAAAGAAGCCATGGTCATTGACGCTGGCTTCACCCGCGCCGACGCGCTGCGCATTGCGGCCAACGTGCTGGACAGCGGCAAACAGCTCAAGACCATCTTTGTGAGCCAGGCCGACCCCGACTACTACTTTGGCGTGGAAACGCTGAAGGAAATCTTTCCCCAGGCCGAGGTGTTGGCCACGCCTGCGGTGCTGGAGAAGCTGAGCGCCAAGGTAGCCGGCAAGGTGGCCTTCTGGGGGCCCAAGATGGGCGCCAATGCACCCCGCACACCGGTGCTGCCCAAGCCGCTGGCCGGCACCACGCTGACCGTGGATGGCGAGAAGGTCGAGATCCGCGGCACCACGGGCGTGCTGGCGCACCGACCCTATGCCTGGATTCCGTCCATCAAGGCCATCGTGGGCAATATCGCCGTGTTTGGCAAGCTGCATGTGTGGACCGCCGACACGCAGACCACGGCCGAGCGCAGCGCCTGGGTGGCGCAGCTGGACGAGATGGCGGCTTTGAACCCCGTGGTGGTAGTGCCCGGCCACATGAACGCCGGCACCGCCCTGGATGCCAGCGCCATTGCCTACACCAAGACCTATCTGCAAGCCTTTGAGAAGAATCTGGCCGCTAGCAAGACCAGCGCCGAACTGATCACCAGCCTGCAAAAGGCCTACCCCGACGCGGGTCTGGGCGTGGCGCTGGACATTGGCGCCAAGGTCAACAAGGGCGAGATGAAATGGTGATCTGACCCCCACGCTCCGCCGCTGCGCGTGTCGCTGCCCCCCAAGGGGGCTAATTTTTCCCTGTCGGGGCTGACCGCCAAGCGGTTCAGAGCTTGGGGCGGCCCGGCGAAAAATTGCCGGCATACGCAAAGGGCGTCCGTTGGGGCGGGCCTTTGTGCCCGAACCGGTAGCCCGGATGCGGGGGCTGTGGTACACATGGGGTGTGGGCACCTGGCGTGCACACCCCCACAACCCCCTGCCACTCTCTGCGAAGGATGCGCATGAACCTGCTCAAACACGACATCGCCACCGAGTTTCCCCAGTTCAAGGACAAGATCCAGAACCTGCGGGCCAGCAATGCGCACTTCGCCAAGCTATTTGACAGCTATGACCAACTGAACCAGGCGATCACCAAGGTCGAGACCACCGGTGGTGCTGGCGCCGCCATGACGGATGAGGCGTTGGAGATTGAGAAGAAGAAGCGCCTGAAGCTCAAGGACGAGATTGTCCATATGCTGCTGCAGCCCTGACGGGGCGTTGCAGCTTTAAGCGCTGCTGTCGGCAGCCGACCAGCAGCGCGTGCCCACTGCGTCCAGGTGCGTCAGGTACAGGCGCACTTCAAACTCCAACTGGTGGTAAGCCGGCTCCATGTAGGTGCACAGTTGGTAGAAGGCCTTGTCGTGGTCGCGCTCGCGTAGGTGGGCCAGTTCGTGGACCACAATCATTTTCAAAAACGGCTCGGGCGTGTCCTTGAACAGCGATGCAATGCGGATCTCGCGCTTGGCTTTGAGCTTGCTGCCTTGCACGCGTGACACGGTGGTGTGCGTGCCCAGCGCGTGCTGGACGATCTGCAGCTTGCTGTCGAACGCCACTTTGGCCACGGGCTCCGCGCCACGCAGGTGTTCGGCCTTGAGCGTCTGCACGTAGTCGTACAGCGCACGGTCGGTGCGCACGCCGTGGGCGCTCGGGTATTTATGCCGCAGCCAAGTGCCAATGCGCTGGCCGTCCAGCATGTTCTGCACCTGGGCCAGCGTGTCGGCCGGGTAGCCCTGCAGAAACTTCCATTGCTGGTTTGCTACGTTTTTCATAGCTCTACTGCGAGGTGCGACGAGGGCTAGCGGATAGATTTACCAAATGCGATCTGGCGGCTACCCGCCGAACCGCCTTCAGACTTCCCTGCGCAGCGCCGGGAACAGGATCACGTCGCGGATGCTGGCGCTGTCGGTCAGCAGCATCATCAGCCGGTCGATACCCACGCCGCAGCCGCCGGTGGGGGGCATACCGTATTCCAGCGCGCGCACAAAGTCTGCGTCGTAGTGCATGGCTTCGTCGTCGCCACTGTCCTTGGCGTTGACCTGAGCCTGGAAGCGGGCGGCCTGGTCTTCGGCGTCGTTCAGCTCGCTGAAACCGTTGCCGAATTCGCGGCCGGTGATGTAGAGCTCAAAACGCTCGGTCACCTCGGGGCGCTCGTCGTTGGCGCGGGCCAGTGGCGAGATCTCGGTGGGGTGCTCCATGATGAAGGTGGGGTTCCACAGCTTCTCTTCCACGGTCTCTTCGAAATACAGCACCTGCAGGCTGGCCAGGCTGCGGCCTTCCAGGCGGTTCTTGGCTTCGGTCAGGCCCAGCTTCTTGACGGCGTTGGTCAGCCACACGGGGTCATTCACGTTGTCGCCCGCGTCGGTGTATTTGCGGATGGCTTCTACGATCGTCAGGCGCTCGAAGGGCTTGCTCAGGTCCACAGGCTTGCCGGCATAGGTGAGCTGCAGTGAACCGGTGGCGCGCTGGGCGGCGTCGCGGATCAGGGCCTCGGTGTAGTCCATCAGGTCCTGGTAGTTCCAGTAGGCCGCGTAGAACTCCATCATCGTGAACTCGGGGTTGTGGCGCACGCTGATACCTTCGTTGCGGTAACTGCGGTTGATCTCGAACACGCGGTCAAAGCCGCCGACGATCAGGCGCTTGAGGTACAGCTCGGGCGCGATGCGCAGGAACATCTCCTGGTCCAGCGCGTTGTGGTGGGTCTTGAAGGGCTTGGCATTGGCACCGCCAGGGATGGGGTGCAGCATGGGTGTTTCGACTTCCAGAAAGCTGTTGGCGACCATGAACTCGCGCATCGCCGATACAGCCTTGCTGCGGGCGGTGAAGCGCTTGCGGGCGTCCACGTCGGTCATCAGATCGACATAGCGCTGACGGTACTTCATTTCCTGGTCGGCCATGCCGTGGAACTTGTCGGGCATGGGGCGCAGGCTCTTGGTCAGCAGGCGCACGCTGGTGGCGTGGATGGACAGCTCGCCGGTACGGGTCTTGAACACCTTGCCTTCGGCGGCGACGATGTCACCCAGGTCCCAGTGCTTGAACGCGGCGTACAGCTCCGCGCCCACGTCTTCGCCCTTCACATAAATCTGGATGCGCCCGCCTGTGGTGCCAAAGGACGCGTCTTGCAGTGTGCAGAAACTGGCCTTGCCCATGACACGCTTGAGCATCATGCGGCCGGCTACCTTGGCGGTGGTGCCCAGGGCTTCGAGCTCTTCGGGGGTCTTGGCGTCAAACTCGGCAAACAGAGCCTCGGCCTTGTGGCTGGGCTTGTAGTCGTTGGGGAAGGCCACGCCCTTGCCCTCGGTCTGCTGCTGGCGGATGGCCTTGAGTTTTTCGCGGCGCTCCAGCATCAGTTGGTTTTCGTCCTGGGGTGCGGGGGCGGGAGCAGAGGCTTGGAGGTCAGACATGGAGGTGGGCTCGGAAAATCACAATAATTGGCCAAAGGACTTGGCCGCAACCCTCAATTCTAAGAGGGTGGCAGCCGCTATGATCCTGGCACCCTCCCAAGACACGCCATGCTGTACCAAATCATCTCGCTTTTGCTCGAAGTGGCCGCCGGTCTGGTGGCCAGCACCTGCCTGCTGCGCCTCTACATGCAGTATCAGCGCATCCCCATGTCATCCCGCTCGGGCAACCCCATGGGCAACTTCATTTTTGCGCTGACCGACTGGCTGGTGCTGCCGCTGCGCAAGGTCATCCCCGCGCTGGGCCGCTGGGATTTGGCCAGCCTGGTGGGCGCCTACCTTGTGGAATTGGCCCGCTTCGGCCTGCTATGGCTGATCAGCGGCTTGGCGGGTAGCCCGTTGCCCATGCTCGTCTACACCGTGTTTGCGCTGGTCTATCTGTGTCTGTATGGCATCACCATCCTGGTGATCGCCTTTGCCGTGCTGTCCTGGGTGCAAAACGACTCCGCGGTGGGCGATCTGCTGCAGCGCCTGGTGATGCCCGTGCTCAACCCCATTCGGCGTGTGCTGCCACTGGTAGGCGGCATCGACCTGTCACCCCTGGTGCTGCTGGTGGTCGTGCAGATTCTGTTGATCGTGATGGGGAATGTGCAGGCTGCCGTGCTGGTGGCGCTTTAGATCACTGCGTCGGCAGGCTGGCGCTGAAGCATTGCCAGCGAATTGGCAACCGTCTTGCGCAGATCACGGCGGTCGCAGATCAAATCCACTGCACCCTTGGTCTGCAGGAACTCCGAGCGCTGGAAGCCTTCTGGCAAAGTCACCCGCACGGTGGACTCGATGACGCGGGGGCCGGCAAAGCCGATCAGGGCCTTGGGCTCGGCAATCACGATGTCACCAATGAAGGCAAAGCCGGCACTGACGCCACCCATGGTCGGGTCGGTCAGCACGCTGATATAGGGCAGGCCCTTCTTGGCCAGGCGGGTCAATGCCGCATTGGTCTTGGCCATTTGCATGAGGGAGAGCAGGCCCTCTTGCATGCGTGCGCCACCGGTGGCGGTGAAGCATAGGAAAGGTACTTTTTGTTCGATGGCAGACTCTACGCCGCGCACAAAACGCTCGCCGACAACGGAGCCCATGCTGCCGCCCATGAAGTCGAATTCAAAGCAGGCTGCCACCAGGCTGATGCCATGCACGGCGCCGCCCATGACCACCAGCGCGTCGGTCTCTCCGGTGTTCTCCAGCGCCTCTTTCAGGCGCTCGGGATATTTGCGGCTGTCTTTGAACTTGAGCGGGTCAACGGGCAGCACTTCTTGGCCGATCTCGAAACGGCCTTCGTTGTCCAGGAACACATTGAGCCGGGCACGGGCGCCAATACGGTGGTGGTGGCTGCAGGTGGGGCAGACGTTCTGGTTTTGCTCCAGATCGGTCTTGTACAGCACAGATTCGCAGCTAGGGCACTTGACCCACAGACCTTCAGGGACGCTGCGGCGGTCGGCCGGGTCGGTTTGCTGAATTTTTGGGGGGAGTAATTTTTCGAGCCAGCTCATGGGTTCTCCTTCATCGCGAGGCGGAACCGTCCCCGGTTCCGCAAGGGTGCCATTATGAATCCAAAGCGGTCCGTATTTCTGTGAGGAAATTTTGCGCTATGAAACCGACTTTGTCACGCGGCTGGTCTTCCAGCAGTTGGATGATCTTGCTGCCGATGACCACCGCGTCCGCCACCTTGGAGATGGCCTTGGCCGTGGCCGCATCGCGGATGCCAAAGCCGACGCCCACCGGCGTGCTGATGTGTTTGCGGATGGTGGGCAGCATGGCTTCCACCGCACCGGTGTCCAGTGCGCCGGAACCGGTCACGCCCTTCAGCGACACGTAGTACACATAACCACTGGCCACGCGGGCCACCTGCTGCATGCGGGTCTCGGTGCTGGTGGGGGCCAGCAAGAAGATCAGGTCCATGCCATGGGCGCGCAGGTCGGCGGCGAAGTCTTCGCATTCTTCGGGCGGGTAATCGACGATCAGCACACCGTCCACACCGGCTTCTGACGCATCGCGCACAAAGCAGCTTTTGACACCGGGGGCCATGTGTCTCTGGTCGTAGCGCTCCACCGGGTTGGCGTATCCCATCAGCACTACGGGCGTGGTGCTGTTGGTCGTGCGGAATGCGCGCACCATGGCCAGCACCTGGACCAGGCCAATGCCAAAGGCCAGGGCCTTGTCGCCGGCTTTCTGGATGACCGGACCATCGGCGCTGGGGTC
Organism: Rhodoferax sp. GW821-FHT07G04; assembly: GCF_059418585.1. Lineage (NCBI taxonomy): Bacteria > Pseudomonadati > Pseudomonadota > Betaproteobacteria > Burkholderiales > Comamonadaceae > Rhodoferax > Rhodoferax sp. GW821-FHT07G04. The sequence continues at coordinate 210,351 of NZ_JBWKQD010000002.1, read as the reverse complement.
GGAGAAGGGCACGCCCAGTTCGATGACATCGGCTCCGCCCGCCACCATGGCGTGCATCAGTTCAGGCGTCACATCCGCGTAGGGATAGCCGGCGGTGACAAAGGGAATCAGCGCCTTGCGGCCCTGGGCCTTGAGTGCCGAGAAGGTAGTAGTGATGCGGCTCATGTTCAGGCTCCCTTCACCACGTGGCCGCGCATGGACGGCCGGTCATAGACGTCATCACCCGACAGATCAGCTACGGTGCCGATGTCCTTGTCGCCACGGCCGGAGAGGTTGATGAGCACCGATTGATCGGGTCGCATCGTCTTGGCCAGCTTCATGCCGTAGGCCACGGCGTGGCTGGATTCCAGCGCAGGGATGATGCCTTCGGTGCGGCACAGGTAGTGGAAGGCATCCAGCGCTTCCTTGTCGGTGATGCCCACATACTCCGCGCGGCCGATATCGCCCAGGAAGGCGTGCTCCGGGCCCACGCCGGGGTAGTCCAGGCCCGCGCTGATGCTGTGCGTTTCGGTCACCTGGCCGTTGTCGTCCTGCAGCACGTAGGTGCGGTTGCCGTGCAGCACGCCCGGGCTGCCGCGCTGGATGCTGGCGCTGTGTTTGCCGCTGTCCAGGCCTTCGCCGGCTGCTTCCACGCCGATCAGGCGCGTGTTTTCGTGCGGGATGTAGGGGTAGAAGATGCCCATCGCATTGGAGCCACCACCCACACACGCCATCACGGCGTCGGGCTGTTCGGTCTTGCAACCGGCGGCCTTCAGCATCTCGGGCATTTGCACCAGGCATTCGTTGCCGATCACGCTCTGGAAGTCGCGCACCATCATCGGATAAGGATGTGGCCCAGCCACGGTACCAATGATGTAGAAGGTGTTGTCCACATTGGCGACCCAGTCGCGCATGGCCTCGTTCAGCGCATCCTTCAGTGTCTTGCTGCCGCTGGTGACGGGCACCACGGTGGCGCCCAAGAGCTTCATGCGGTAGACGTTGGGGCTTTGGCGTTTGACGTCTTCGCTGCCCATGTAGACCACGCATTCCAGGCCATAGCGCGCGCAGATGGTGGCCGTGGCCACACCGTGCTGGCCAGCGCCAGTTTCAGCGATTACGCGCGGCTTGCCCATGCGGCGCGCCAGCATGGCTTGGCCAATGGTGTTGTTGACCTTGTGGGCGCCGGTGTGGTTCAGGTCTTCACGCTTCAGAAAGATCTGCGCGCCGCCCATTTCACGGCTCATGCGGTCTGCGTGGTAGACCGGGGAAGGGCGACCTACATAGTGGGCCAGCTCGGATTGGAATTCGGCGAGGAAGGCCGGGTCGTGCTGGTACTTCGCATAAGCGTCTTTCAGCTCATTGATGGCGTGGGTCAGTGTCTCGGAGACAAAGCTGCCGCCGTATTTGCCAAAGTGGCCCGTGGCATCGGGTTGTTGGTAGTCGTACATGGTCTTCTTTCCGGAGAGGCCAGTACCGACAATAAAGGACTGACCTGCGGTTAGGTGAATAGCTGATCCGCTGCGCGCACGGCGGCAACGAACTGAAAAATCTTGTTGGGGTCTTTGATGCCCTTGAGGGGCTTACCCTGAGCGTCCACGGCTTCTACACCGGAGCTCACATCCACGGCCAGCGTCTTACAGCGCGGCCGAAGCTGCGCGATCCCATCGCCCACGTTTGCAGGTGTGAGTCCACCACTCAAGACGAGGTGAGCGTCGACGCTTGGAGGAAGAAGTGACCAATTGAATGCCTTGCCGCCGCCGCCGAATCCGTCGACATGGGCGTCGAGCAGAATGGCCTGGGCGTTTGAGTAATCGTGGGCGAATTGTACGAGGTCAAAGCTGGCAGCACCATCGCCCAGCGGAATGCGGGCTGCACGCAACCAGGGGCGCTTGCTCTCCAGCGTGGCCAGATGGCAGTCTAACGGCGTCTCGTCTCCGTGGAATTGAACGGTAGCCCCCGCAATCATTGAGCATGCAGCTATCACTTCTGTAGCAGGTGCATTGACGACCAGGAGCACTGGGGTTACAAAGGCAGGCAGACGTTTGGCCAGCTCGGCCGCGCGCTCCACCGTGACTGCGCGCGGGCTCTTGGCGTACAGCACAAAGCCAATCGCATCGGCACCAGCGGCCACGGCCGCGTCGACCTGGTCTTCGCGGGTCAGTCCGCAGATCTTGATTCGGGTCCGGGATTGGTGTGTCATGGCAAACCATCATACGCAGGTGCTCGGTCGGGGATACCCCATTTGGCGTCGTAGCGTGGGCCCAGGAAGTACAGGCCGTCGGGCGAAAACGTTGGCGCAGCCGCGCGGCGGTCGCGGGCGGCCAGCACCTCGGCCATCCATTCGGGGGGCTTTTTGCCCTGGCCGATTTGTACCAGGCAGCCCATGATGTTGCGGATCATATGGTGCAGGAATGCATTCGCCTCGAACTCGATACGCCAGTACGCGCCACGCTTGCTGAAGGCGATCTCCATCAGGTTCTTGACCGGCGTCAGGGCCTGGCATTGCGAGGCCCGGAAGGATGTGAAGTCGTGTTCGCCGATCAGGATGTCTGCAGCCTTGCGCATGGCATCCAGGTCCAGCGAGCGGAAGGCCCAGCCCACGCGGCCATGGTCGATGCTGGGACGTATCACGGATTCGTACAGCACATAGGCATAGCGGCGCGAGGTTGCGCAGGCGCGGCAATGGAATTCGTCGGAGGTGAAAACTGCCCATTGCACGGCAATGTCTTTGGGCAGGTTGGCATTGGTGCCGCGTATCCAGGAGTAGGTGTCGCGCTCCAGCAGTGTGTCAAAGTGCACCACCTGCATGATGCCGTGCACGCCAGCGTCCGTGCGACCCGCGCACAGCGTGGATACGGGTTGGGCGGCAAAGGTGCTGAGCGCGGCTTCCAGCTTGTCCTGCACGGTCAGGCCCGAGGTCTGGCTTTGCCAGCCCTGGTAGGCCCGTCCGTTGTAGCTGATACCTAATGCGACCCGCACGGCAACAATGCTGCTGCGTCTGAGTTGTCACGAGCAAGCCGCCGTGCCCGCGAGGGCAGAGGGGCTTAGCTCAGATTGGCCAGCGCACGTTGCGCCTTGGCGCGCATCTCGCCCGTGGCTTCGGCAACCACTTCTTCGATCAGCGCGCGGGCGCCGTCTTCGTCGCCAATGGACACGAACTCCTCGGCCAGTGCCAGCTTGGTTTCCAGTGGGTCTTCGCCTACGCTGTCCGGGCCGTCGGTGGGGCGCTCGGTCGTTGGGCCGTCGAGGTCCAGCGACAGGGAGCCCAGGTCGAATTCGAGCATGCCCGAGTCAGGGGCCTCGGGCGGCAGTGGTGCTGCAGCGGCGACGGGGGCGGGTGTCGTGGGGTTGAACTCGGGCAATGGGGCAGGTGCGGGTGCGGGCTCGTCCAGATCCATGGACAAGGAGATTTCGGGCATCTCCACATGGGCTACAGGCTCGGGCTGGTATGCCGGCGCGGGCGCAGGGGCTGGCTCCTCGGCGGGCATCTCGAAGTCCATATCCATGTCCATGGGGGCATGGGCATTGCTGCCGGCCGGCGCAGGCATCTTGACGGTCTGTTCGACCTTGACCTGGCTGAAGTTGTCCTTAGCCATATCGCTGATCGCGCTGGCCGGTTCAGCCGGTTCGTCGAGTGAAAAGTCCAGGTCCAAGTCCAGGTCTACGCCCGATACGGACTCGCCTGCATCCGCCCGTGCGGGTTGGGGTACGGTGCTGCCACCGAAGCCGGAATTGCCTGCCGCAGCCACTGGCTGGGTTGCGCCGTGGACGGGGGCACCGCCGGGCTGGTACAAAGGATTGCCAGGGTCGAAGCCCATGCCCATTTCGCAGATGCGGGTCCATTCGGGGCTATTGGCACCGGCCAGTTGGAAGGCTTGCGTGGCGCTGGCTTCGAAGTTCTTGGCATCACGGCGCTTGGCGAAGATTTCCAGCAGTTTGGTGTGGATAGCCAGGCGACCGGGGTTGGTGCGCACAGCCTCGCGCAGGATTTCTTCGGCTTGCAGGTCACGGCCATAGGCCAGGTACACATCAGCCTCGGCAACCGGATCCACATCGTCTGCGGCATCCAATTGGCTGGCGGAGTAGACCATGGAGGAACCAGTGGCCGAATTCTCGTTGTTGGTGTCTACACGCTGGCCACCGCTGGCGCCGAAGAACGAATCGGGCTGCAGGCGGCTTTCCAGGAAGGAGCTGTCCATGTGGGACTGGCTGTTCTTGCGCTGGCGGGTGCGCCAGAACGCGAAACCACCCAGAGCGGCGATGAAGGCGCCAGCACCATAGGGCAGCCAGGGGTTACCCAGCAGGTCGTCGACGAAACTGGTTTCTTCCAGCGGCTGCGGTGCGGGCACGGCGGGCTTGGGTGCCGGAGCGGGGGCCGCAGAGGCTGGTGCAGATGCGGGTGCCGAAGCGGGTGCCGAAGCGGGTGCCGAGGCAGCCGGCGCAATAGGTGCCGGCGCAGATGCGGCGGGTGCTGGAGTGGAGGCTGGGGCTGCAGGTTTGGACGGTGCAGCGGCCGGTACGGGTGGCGTTACGGCCACTGCCACTGCGGGCATGGAAGGTGCCGCAGCGGGCTTGGGCTGGGAAGCTGGGGCCGCGGGGGCTGTTGCACTGGCACTTCCCAGTTTCTTCAGGTCGCTGATGTTCTTGTTAATCTCGTTGGCGCGGACGGCGGCTTCCTTGTCCGCGCGCTCCTTGGCGATCTTGGCGTCCTCCGACTTGGCTTGCACCGAGCCCTTGGACAGCGTCAATTTGTCGGGTGTGACTGCAGCGGTCTTCTTGTCTTCAACCTTGGTGTCGATGGCACCACTGGTCTTGCGTGCGGGTGCGGCTACGGCTGCGGTGGGTGCATTGGTGGCCAGGTTGCGGCGGAATTCGTTGAAGTCCTTGCTTTGGGCAATAACAGTCTGCGTGGCTTCTGCGGCCGACAGTGCCTGGGCCTGTTCGGTCGAGGGCAGGTCCATGACGGCGCCCGCGCGGATGCGGTTGATGTTGCTGTGGACAAATGCATCGGGGTTGGCACGCAACAGAGCGACCAGCATCTGGTCCAGCGACACACCAGCAGGTTTGTTGTTGGCGGCAATCTTGCCGGCCGTATCGCCCGATTTGACGACGATGCGCTTGGCATCCTCTGCCGATGCCGCAGGCTTGGGCGGGGCACTGGGTGCGGCCGACTTGAAGGGGGGCTGGGTGCGGAAAGGCTCGTTGGACAGCGGCGCCGTTGCGGGCGCACGCGGTGCGCTGGGGGGCGTGGACGTCGCTGCGGAAGTTTGGGGCAATGTGGCTGTCGCCGTGGCAGGCTTGCTGCGCGTCACCGGGGGATCGAACAGCATGGTGTAGTCGCGCAAGATGCGACCGGAAGACCAACTGGCCTCAATGATCATGTCCACAAAGGGATCGTTGACCGGGCGGTCACTGCTCAGGCGGATATAGGCCCGGCCATCGGCGCGGCGTTCCAAAGTGGCCCGCAGGCTGGACATGGCGGAGTTGTATTCCAGGCCGGCGGCAGTGAATGCTTCAGGTGAGGCGACACTGGTCTTGAGCGAAGCGGCCTCTTCGGCATTGATGTCGGGTACGTCGATTTCCGCACGCAACGGCTCGCCCAAAGCTGACTGAACCGTAATGCGGCCAAGCGACAGCGCCCAAGCCCCAGGGGTGGAAAGGCCGAGTAGCGCAATGGCCGCAGCCGCTACAGCGGTTTTTTGCCAACGATGTGACTTTGCTATCAATTTATATGCCTCCGGTGCTGCTCGCGAGCCGCAATTACTATGCTTATCTGCGGCCCAATAGCCAGACTCTCAAAACGTAAAAAGTACCATAACATCAATGTCTTAGGCTGACAAGCTAAGAAAGCGCTTAACTTTGCAAGCGGTGTCAGCCGACCTTGATCTAGGTACTCTTTTGTTGCCTTGCGACAACGACCCGGGAGTGTAATCTGTGTCGATGCTCCCGGGTTTGATTTTAATTACGCGGACAGCAAAATCCGTAGCATGCGGCGCAATGGTTCCGCGGCTCCCCACAGTAATTGGTCACCAATTGTGAATGCGCCCACATACTGCGGACCCATGGCGAGCTTGCGCACCCGGCCGACCGGGATGGTCATGGTGCCAGTCACGGCCACAGGCGTCAGGTCCTTGATGGTGGCTTCGCGGGTGTTGGGTACGACCTTGACCCACTCGTTGTCGGCCGCCATCATGGCTTCCAGGTCGGCCACAGGCACGTCCTTGTTGAGCTTGAAGGTCAGGGCCTGGCTGTGGCAGCGCATCGCGCCCACGCGCACGCAGAAGCCGTCCACGGGGATGGCGGGGCTGTTGAAGCCTTCGCCCATGCCCATGATCTTGTTGGTTTCGGCCATGCCTTTCCACTCTTCCTTGGACATGCCATTGCCCAGGTCCTTGTCGATCCAGGGGATCAGCGAGCCACCCAGTGGCACACCAAAATTGGCCGTCTCAGCGGAAGTTAGTGCTCGCTGCTTGGCGATGACCTTGCGGTCAATTTCCAGGATGGCGCTCTTGGGGTCGTCCAGCAGGGCTTTGACTTCGGCGTTCAGCGTGCCGTACTGGGTCAGCAGTTCGCGCATGTGCTGCGCGCCGCCGCCAGATGCAGCTTGGTAGGTCTGGGTGCTCATCCACTCGACCAGACCGGCCTTGTACAGCGCGCCCACGCCCATCAGCATGCAGCTCACGGTGCAGTTGCCGCCGATCCAGTTCTTGCCGCCCTTGGCCAGGGCGTCCTTGATGACGGGCATGTTGACCGGGTCCAGGATGATGACGGCATCGTCCTTCATGCGCAGCGTGGAGGCGGCATCGATCCAGTGGCCGTTCCAGCCGGCACCACGCAGCTTGGGGAAGACTTCGGTGGTGTAGTCGCCACCTTGGGCGCTGATGATGATGTCGCAGCGCTTCAGCGCGTCGATGTTGAACGCGTCTTGTAGCGTGGTTTCATTCTTGGCTTGTGCGGGCGCCTTGCCGCCGGAATTGCTGGTGGAGAAGAACAGGGGTTCGATTAGATCGAAATCCTTCTCCTGCACCATGCGGTCCATCAACACCGAGCCGACCATGCCGCGCCAGCCGACTAAACCTACCAACTTGCTCATATCAACGCCCTTTCTAGTTAACAACAAACAATGAAATGCATGCTGACCAGACTGGTTTGGCCCGGCTCGTCAGGCCGGGGAGGGCGCACGACGAACCGGGCTGTGTCAGCCTTTAATGGTCGTGGTTTTGGTGGAGATTGCGCGCATAGCCACGCCTGCCAGGGCGGCAGAAGCGGTGTTCAGAGGGAACGGGCGGGCGGCAAACATGAGGCCAGTATAACGGAGATGGCTGCAAATCCCGCCATGGTGGTGACAAATGGGTTACGGACTGTTGGTTGCCCGCTATAGTGGTCGCGCCATCCATGCAGGAGCCTGCCCGCTATGAAGATGATTCTGACCCCCGCCACCACGCCCGACGAATACATCACCTGCTTGAGCGGCTGGCCGCAAAGCTACGCCGAGGCCCTGCGCCACGCGGTGCAAGAGGCTTCGCCCGTATTGGAAGAGCGGCTCAAGTGGGGGCACCTGGTCTACTTCGCGAACGGCCCGGTGCTGCTGATCCGTGCGGAACCCACGCGGCTGTTGTTTGGTTTCTTCCGCGGGCAGCGCTTGCGCCACATCGAGCCGCGCCTGAAACCCGGCGGCAAGTATGAGCTGGCCACGTTCACGATCCTGGAGCAGACGCCCGTGGAGCGTGAGACGGTCTTGCGGCTGGTCCAGGAGGCAGTACACCTGAACCAGACCGTGGGCGACCCGACGCGTGCGGCTCGTTAGGCCAGCGCCTTCACCACCGCATCCCCCATCTGTGCGGTACCGACCTTGGTCGTGCCTTCGCTATAGATGTCGGCGGTGCGCAGGCCTTGGGCCAGCACCTTTTGCACGGCCGCTTCGATGCGGTCGGCGGCGGCGGCCTGGTTGAGGCTGAAGCGCAGCATCATGGCCGCGGACAGGATGGTAGCCAGCGGGTTGGCAATGCCTTTGCCGGCGATGTCGGGCGCGCTGCCGTGGCTGGGTTCGTACAGGCCCTGGTTGGCGCTGTTGAGGCTGGCCGAGGGCAGCATGCCGATGGAGCCAGTCAACATGGAGGCTTCGTCCGAGAGGATGTCGCCAAACATATTGCCGGTCACTAGCACGTCAAACTTCTTGGGCGCCTTGACTAGCTGCATGGCGGCGTTGTCGACCAGCATGTGGTCCAGCGCCACGTCGGGGTACTGCTGGCCGATCTCGACCATCACGTCCTTCCACAGTTGTGAGGTTTCCAGCACGTTGTTCTTGTCCACGCTGGTGACGCGCTTGCTGCGCTTTTGCGCGGCCTGGAAGGCGACATGGGCGATGCGCTCAATCTCGGGGCGGCTGTAGCGCATGGTGTCAAACGCTTCCTCGGCACCGGGGAAGTGGCCATCGGTGGCCACGCGGCGGCCGCGGGGCTGGCCGAAGTAGATGTCGCCGGTCAGCTCGCGGATGATCAGAATATCCAGGCCAGCGATCAGCTCGGGCTTGAGGCTGGAGGCACCCACCAGTTGCTCGTAGCAGATGGCGGGGCGGAAGTTGGCGAACAGGCCCAGGTTCTTGCGCAGACCCAGGATGGCCTGCTCGGGGCGGAACTGGCGCTCCAGCTTGTCGTACTTCCAGTCGCCGACGGCGCCGAACAGTACGGCGTCGGCTTCCTTGGCCAGCTTGAGCGTGGCCTCGGGCAGGGGGTGGCCATGGGCCTCGTAGGCGGCACCGCCGACCAGGGCGGTTTCCATTTCAAACTTCAGGTCCAAGGTGTTCAAGACCTTGACGGCCTCGGCCACGATTTCGGTACCAATGCCGTCACCGGGCAATACTGCGATTTTCATTTGTTAGGTTCTCGTGGAAATGCTCTGTAATTGATAGCTGCTTACGAAGACATGACGTGGGCTAGCCACGGTTTTTGCGCAAGGCGTTGGGCCTCGAAGGCCTTGATCTTGTCGGCGTGGCGCAGGGTCAGGCCGATATCGTCAAAGCCGTTGAGCAGGCAGTACTTGCGGAAAGCCTGCACATCAAACGGGATGGTCTCACCTTGCGGCTTGACAATGACCTGGCGCTCCAGATCGACGGTCAACTGGTAGCCGGGGAAGGCTGCGGCTTCATTGAACAACTGGTCCACTAGTGCTTCGCTCAGCACAATGGGCAGCAGGCCGTTCTTGAAGCAGTTGTTGAAAAAAATGTCGGCAAAGCTGGGCGCGATGATGGCACGAAAGCCGTACTGGTCTATGGCCCAGGGCGCGTGTTCGCGGCTGGAACCACAGCCAAAATTCTTGCGCGCCAACAGGATGGAGGCGCCTGCGTAGCGTGGCTGGTTCAGCACAAAGTCGGGGTTGGGTTTGCGGCTGGCCGGGTCTTGGCCGGGAAAGCCCGCGTCCAGGTAGCGCCATTCGTCAAACAGGTTTTGGCCAAAGCCGGTCTTGCGGATGGACTTGAGGAATTGCTTGGGAATGATGGCGTCGGTGTCGACGTTCTCACGGTCCATGGGCGCAACCAGGCCCTGGTGGATGGTGAAGGATTTCATGGTGTGTCTGTCCTTGGTATGGGGCTCAGGCGAACTTGCGGATGTCGACGAAATGGCCGTGGATGGCGGCGGCTGCGGCCATGGCCGGACTGACCAGGTGGGTGCGGCCACCGGCGCCCTGGCGGCCTTCGAAATTGCGGTTGCTGGTGGAGGCGCAGCGCTCGCCGGGCTCCAGGCGGTCGGCATTCATGGCCAGGCACATGGAGCAACCGGGCTCGCGCCACTCAAAGCCGGCGGCCTTGAAGATCTCGTGCAGGCCTTCGCGCTCGGCCTGTTCCTTCACCAGGCCGGAGCCGGGCACCACCATCGCCAGCTTGATGTTCTTGGCCACCTTCTGACCGAGCTTCTTGACCACGGCAGCGGCTTCGCGCATATCTTCGATGCGGCTGTTGGTGCAGGAGCCGATGAAGACCTTGTCCACGAACACATCGTCCAGCGCCTTGCCGGGCTCCAGGCCCATATAGGTCAGCGCGCGTTCGATGGCGCCGCGTTTGTTGGCGTCTTTTTCCTTGTCGGGGTCGGGCACGCGGGCGTCCACGCCCAGCACCATCTCGGGCGAAGTGCCCCAGGTGACCTGCGGCACGATCTGGGCCGCGTCCAGCTCCACCACGGTGTCGAAATGCGCGCCGGCGTCGGAGTGCAGCGTCTTCCAGAAAGCCACGGCTTGGTCCCACTCTACTGCGGCCGCGCCGGGGCTGGTGGCGTTGGCGCCGGGGGCCAGGGGGCGGCCTTTCACGTAGTCAATGGTTTTTTCATCCACGGCCACCAGGCCCGCGCGAGCGCCCGCTTCGATAGCCATGTTGCAGACCGTCATGCGGCCTTCCATGGACAGCGCGCGTATGGCCGAGCCGCCAAATTCGATGGTGTAGCCGGTGCCGCCCGCGGTACCGATCTTGCCGATGATGGCCAACACGATGTCCTTGGCGGTGATACCGGGGGCGACCGCGCCATCCACTTTGACCAGCATGTTCTTGGCCTTCTTGGCCAGCAGGGTTTGCGTGGCCATCACATGCTCCACCTCGCTGGTGCCAATGCCGTGGGCCAGCGCGCCAAAGGCGCCGTGTGTCGACGTGTGCGAGTCGCCACAGACGACCGTCATGCCGGGCAGCGTAGCGCCGTTTTCGGGCCCGATGACGTGGACGATGCCCTGGCGCTTGGACAGGAAAGGGAAAAATGCCGCGGAACCAAACTCCTTGATGTTGGCGTCCAGCGTCGTGACTTGCTCTTTGCTGGTGGGGTCTGCAATGCCGTCGTAGCCGCGTTCCCAGCCAGTGGTGGGCGTGTTGTGGTCGGCCGTGGCCACGATGGAGCTGACGCGCCAGACCTTGCGGCCCGCCTCGCGCAGGCCCTCAAAGGCCTGGGGGCTGGTGACCTCGTGCACCAGGTGGCGGTCGATGTAGAGGATGGCCGTGCCATCGTCTTCGGTATGGACAACGTGGTCGTCCCAGAGTTTGTCGTAAAGCGTGCGTGCCATGGCGTGGTCTTCCTTGTGAAAAGCAATTTTAGGTCGCGGCCTCGGGCGAGGCGGAGGTGTTGAGATGGTCCACCAGCAGCCGTGCGGTGCGCGGCAACGTGGAGAAATCGCGGGCCACCAGTTCGATGCGGCGGTTGGCCCAGGCATCGCTGAGCGCCAAGGCACTGAGCCCACCGCTGGCGCCGTGCGTCAAGCTGAAGGCGCGCAGCGGCATCACGCCCAGCCCCAGGCCGTTGCGGATCATGCGGCCCATGGCGTCCAGACCACTCACCTGGATGCGCAGTTTGATGGTCTGTCCCGCCGTAGCTGCTGCCTGGCGCATGGCCACATAGATGGAGCTGTTGGACTGCAGGCCCACGTGGTCATAGGCCAGCGTGTCGGCAAATGCCACCTCTTTTTGCGCGGACAGGGTGTGGCCTGTGGGCACGACCAGCACCAACTGGTCCTGCCGGTAAGGCAGGGTCTGCAACTCGCCCGCACCGTCGGCCGTGTTGCACACGCCGAAGTCGGCCGCCCCCTCTTGCACCGCGCGTACCACCTCGCTGCTCAAGTGCTCTTCCAGATCGATCTTGATGCCCGGGTGGGCGTGGACGAAGGCGCCCAGGTCTTCGGGCAAAAACTGCACCGTGGCCGAGATGCTGGCGTGTACCCGCACCTGACCGCGCGCGCCGTCGGCGTACTCACTCAACTCGGCCTGCATGCGCTCGACACTGAACAGCACGCTGCGCGCATGGTGCAGCAGGTTCTGCCCGGCCGGTGTCAGGTGCACGCCGCGCGAATGCCGGTGCAAGAGCGCGCTGCCCACAGCAGCCTCCAGGTCGCTGAGCCGCTTGCTCAGGGCCGAGGGGGCAATGAACTCCCGCTCCGCCGCCCGGCCGATACTGCCCAGCTCGCAGACGGCGGCAAAGAGCTGCAGCGAGGTCAGGTCGATGCGGCGGGCGAAGCTGCGGGTGGGGGTGGTCATTTTTTTCGAAAGCCATCGCTGATGGCGATGAATGTTCGCATTTTGCTACGGTATTGTGTGCTTTGACATCGCGTTTTGCGATGGTAGATGTGGTAAGCCATGTCTGCAGGGGGTGGGAGCGCTAAGAAGACGGAAGTGGGGCAGGCGCCACGCCAGTGGTGGCGGATACCCGCAGAATGGGTTTAAAAATACCTAATTTGGGTTTTTTACAGAAGCTGAATGGCACTTTATTGAAAAAATGGCCTCTAGCCCTCGTCGGATATGAATATGTAGCTATTGAATATATAGCAATCAATTCTCCACGGGTCTTAGAAAAAGCGGCTCGGCCAATAAAAAAGCCCGCCGGCGTCTACCGCCTGCGGGCTCTTTAGATGGATAGTGGCTTAGCGCTGCGCGATAGGCGCCACATCGCGCTTCACCGAGCCGGTGAACAGCTGGCGGGGGCGGCCGATCTTGTACTCGGGGTCGCCGATCATTTCGTTCAACTGGGCGATCCAGCCCACGGTGCGGGCCAGGGCGAAGATGGCGGTGAACAGGCTCACGGGGATGCCGATGGCGCGCTGCACGATGCCGGAGTAGAAGTCCACATTGGGGTAGAGCTTGCGCTGGACGAAGTAGTCGTCTTCCAGGGCGATCTTTTCCAGGGCCATGGCCAGCTTGAACAGCGGGTCGTTTTCCAGGCCCAGGGCCGCCAAGACTTCCTTGCAGGTCTCTTGCATCAGCTTGGCGCGGGGGTCGTAGTTCTTGTACACGCGGTGGCCAAAGCCCATCAGCTTGACGCCGGAGCTCTTGTCCTTGACCTGTTCCATGAACTGGCCAACCTTGGCGATGCCGCCCATCTTCTGGATGTCTTCCAGCATGTTCAGGCAGGCTTCGTTGGCGCCACCGTGGGCCGGGCCCCACAGGCAAGCCACACCGGCTGCGATGGCCGCGAACGGGTTGGTGCCCGAGCTGCCGCACAGGCGCACGGTGGAGGTGGAGGCGTTTTGCTCGTGGTCAGCATGCAGCGTGAAGATGCGGTCCAGCGCGCGCTCGATGACGGGGTTGACGACATAGGGCTCGCAGGGTGTGGCGAACATCATGTGCATGAAGTTGCCGGCGTAGCTCAGGTCGTTCTTGGGGTACATGAAGGGCTGGCCCACGCTGTACTTGTAGGCCATGGCCACCAGGGTCGGCATCTTGGCAATCAGGCGGATCGCGGAGATGTCGCGGTGCTCAGGATTGTTGATGTCGGTGCTGTCATGGTAGAAGGCCGACAGGGCGCCCACCAGGCCGGTCATGATGGCCATGGGGTGTGCATCACGGCGGAAGCCACGCAGGAAGAACTGCATCTGCTCGTTGACCATGGTGTGCTGGGTCACGCGCTTGGTGAAATCGGCCTTGCCGGCTGCGTCGGGCAAGTTGCCGTACAGCAGCAGGTGGCAGGTTTCCATGAAATCGCAGTTGGTGGCCAATTGCTCAATGGGGTAACCGCGGTACAGCAGTTCACCCTTGTCACCGTCGATATAGGTGATGGCTGACTGGCACGAGGCCGTGGACAAGAAGCCCGGGTCATAGGTAAACATGCCGGTTTGCGCGTACAGCTTGCGGATGTCGACGACATCGGGACCGACGCTGCCCTGGTACACAGGCAATTCGACGCTGGGGCTGCCATTGCTGAAGGACAGCGTGGCTTTGTTGTCAGCTAGTTTCATTTTCGACCTTTCAACAGTTTTTTCTCAACATACTCAAAACTTCGTCCACACCGTCTTCGCGGTCTAATGTCTCTGATACCTGTGCCAGTGACTTGCGGGCCAGGTGCAGGTCCAGCAGGTCGTTGTCACTCAAGTCCATCAACAGGCCCAGCGCGTGGGCCTGGCGCACCGTCAACGACGCCTGGAAGTTGTTGAAGAAGCGCTCGATAAACAGGTCGTTCTCCAGCAGCCCACGGCGACACCGCCACTTCAGCTTGCTTAAGCTCCGCTCGTCCAGCAATTCGTTGTCAACTTCAGCCATAAGCATCGCCGTCATCAGACGGTACGCATCACCATCATTTCCTTGATCTTGCCGATCGCCTTGGTGGGGTTCAGTCCCTTGGGGCACACGTCGACGCAGTTCATGATGGTGTGGCAACGGAACAGGCGGTAGGGGTCTTCCAGGTTGTCCAGGCGCTCACCGGTGGCTTGGTCGCGGCTGTCGGCCAGGAAGCGGTAGGCTTGCAAGAGGCCGGCGGGGCCGACGAACTTGTCGGGGTTCCACCAGAAGCTGGGGCAGGATGTGGAGCAGCTCGCGCACAAGATGCATTCGTACAGGCCGTTGAGCTCTTCGCGCTCTTCGGGGCTCTGCAGGCGCTCCCTCTCGGGCGTGGGCTCGTGGTTGATCAGGTAGGGCTTGATCGAGTTGTACTGCTTGAAGAACTGCGTCATGTCCACGATCAGGTCGCGCACCACGGGCAGGCCGGGCAGCGGCTTGAGCACGACGACGTCGGGCAGCGTGCGCATATTGGTCAGGCAGGCCAGGCCGTTCTTGCCGTTGATGTTCATGGCGTCAGAGCCACAGACGCCTTCGCGGCAGGAGCGGCGGTAGGACAAGGTGGGGTCGATCGCCTTGAGCTTGATCAGTGCGTCCAGCAACATGCGTTCGCTGCCATCGAGTTCCACCTCGATGGTTTGCATATAGGGCTTGGCGTCCTTGTCTGGGTCGTAGCGGTAGATGGAGAAAGTGCGTTTTGCCATTTTTGGGATTCCTTAATCTTTCTCGACCTAATCAGAACGTACGGGGCTTGGGTGGCACCGTCTCCGCCGTCAGCGGCTTCATGCGGACGGGCTTGTAGGACAGGCTGTTGCCGTCCTTGTGCCAAAGGGTGTGCTTCATCCATTCAGCGTCGTTACGGCCCAAGGGGCAGGTGGGGTGGTTCACGTCGTGTTCGTAATCGCGCACCAGGTGGGCGCCACGGCACTCCTTGCGGGCGGCGGCGCTGGTCATCGTGGCCTGGGCGGCTTCCATCAGGTTCTCGACTTCCAGCGCTTCGATGCGCGCGGTGTTGAAGACCTTGGAGTTGTCCTTCAGACCGATCTTGCCCATGCGATCGCGCAGGGCGTTGATCTTCTTGACGCCTTCGTCCATGGATTCCTGGCTGCGGAACACGCCGGCATGCGCCTGCATGATGGCGCGCATGTCGTTGGCCACGTCCTGGGCGTATTCGCCGTTGGGGTTGGAATCCAGGCGCGCCAGGCGTGCCTGGGTGGCATCTGTGGCACCGGCGGGCAGATCCTTGTGTGCCGCACCCGGCTTGACGTTGGCGATGATGTGGTCGCCAGCGGCCTTGCCGAACACCAGCAGATCCAGCAGCGAGTTGGTGCCCAGGCGGTTGGCGCCATGCACCGACACGCAAGAGCATTCACCGACGGCGTAGAGGCCGTTGATGGCCTTGTCCTGGCCATCCACTTGTTGAACGACCTGGCCATGGATATTGGTCGGGATGCCGCCCATCTGGTAGTGGATGGTGGGCACGACGGGGATGGGTTCGCGGGTGATATCGACGTTGGCGAAGTTGTGGCCGATTTCTTCCACCGAGGGCAGGCGCTTGCGGATGGTCTCTGCACCCAGGTGGTCCAGTTTCATGTGGATGTAGTCCTTGTTGGGACCGCAGCCACGGCCTTCCAGGATTTCCTGGCCCATGCAACGCGAGACGAAGTCGCGCGGTGCCAGATCCTTCAGCGTGGGCGCATAACGCTCCATGAAGCGGTCGCCGTTGCTGTTCAGCAAAATGGCGCCTTCGCCGCGGCAGCCTTCGGTCAGCAACACGCCGGCACCGGCCACGCCGGTGGGGTGGAACTGCCAGAACTCCATGTCTTGCAGTGCGATGCCGGCGCGGGCGGCCATGCCCAGGCCGTCACCGGTGTTGATGAAGGCATTGGTGGAGGATTGGAAGATACGTCCGGCACCGCCGGTAGCCAACAGCACGGTCTTGGCGTGCAGCACGTGCAGGTCGCCGGTTTCCATTTCCAAAGCGGTTACGCCGACTACGTCTCCTTCGGCGTCGCGGATCAGGTCCAGCGCCATCCATTCCACGAAGAACGAGGTACGGGCCGCGACATTGGCCTGGTACAGCGTGTGCAGCATGGCGTGGCCGGTACGGTCGGCCGCGGCGCAGGCGCGTTGCACGGGTTTCTCGCCGTAGTTGGCGGTGTGGCCGCCGAAGGGGCGCTGGTAGATGGTGCCGTCGGGGTTGCGGTCAAAGGGCATGCCCATGTGCTCCAGGTCATAGACGACCTTGGGTGCTTCGCGGCACATGAATTCAATCGCATCCTGGTCGCCGAGCCAGTCGGAGCCCTTGACGGTGTCGTAGAAGTGGAATTCCCAGCTGTCTTCGCTCATATTGCCCAGCGAGGCAGACACGCCGCCCTGCGCCGCCACAGTGTGCGAACGGGTGGGGAACACCTTGGACAGCACGGCCACGTTCAGGCCGGCGCGTGCCAGTTGCAGCGATGCGCGCATGCCGGAGCCGCCGGCACCGACGATGACGACGTCAAATTTTCTTGTTGTAGGGGAGTAGGTCATGGGTTCAATCTTTATCGTTCGGTGCAATCACAGGCGCCACAGGACTTGGATGGCCCAGCCCGCACAGGCCACGAGCCAGACAATGGAAAACACTTGCAGTGCCAGCCGGATATAGACGGGCTGGATGTAGTCCATGAAGATTTCGCGCATGCCCACCCAGGCGTGGTACAGCAGGGAGATGATGACGCAGAAGGTCAGTGTCTTCATCCATTGGCTGGAGAAGATGCCCGCCCATTTGTCGTACCCCATGGGGCCTTTGCGCAGCAGCACTTGGGCCAGCACGATGAGGGTGAAAAGGGCCATCAGCAAGCCGGTGACACGTTGGGCCAGCCAGTCGCGCAAGCCGTAGTGCGCGCCAACGACAAGGCGCTTGGATCCGTAGTTAACAGACATGATCGGTGTTCCTGTTGTTTATTGTTTTTGAAGAGGGAGCGCGCCGGGCTTAGTACAGCCCAAAAAGCTTGGCGCCGAAGGCCACGGTCAGGCTCAGACTCAGGCCCAAGGTCCACTGGGCGGTGGTGCGGCCGGCTTCTTTGCTGACGGTGTGGAACAGGTCCATGCGGATGTGGCGCAGGCCGGCGAAAAAGTGGTGCAGGTAGGACCAGATCAGCACCAGAGCCGCCAGCTTGACGATGAAGCCGGGAACAAAACCGATGCCGTTGTTGAACGCGGAGGTAAACCGCGCAAACGAATATTCGGAGCTGACGGATGTGTCAAACATCCAGATGACGAAGGGCATCAACAAAAACATGAACAAACCACTGCCACGGTGCAATATCGACACGATTGCTGCCACGGTCATGCGGTAGGTCGGCAAGTCCTTGAAGGCATTGATGTTACGGAACTCAGGCCGCTTGGCCCGGGTTGGAGGAGTGAGCTCAGACATGGATGGGCTTTCTGGTTGTAACCGTATGTAATTATTTTCCGCTGCGGACCAAAATTCTATTGCACTGCAACAGGCTGACGCCGGACTTGCACCAAGTCGGTGTCAAAGTGGCGTCAATTTAGCGCATTTCGATAGTAATGTTTGCTGGTCAGGTACAGGCCCCGGCGCATTTCCATCGGGGCATCGTTATAGGTGTAGGCAATGCGTTCCACGCTGAGTAACGGGGTTTGCGCTTCGGTCTTCAGCAGTGCGCACTGTTCCGCATCGGGCAGCACGGCGCGAATTTTTTCTTCGGCGCGCACCATGCGCACGCCGAATTCGGTTTCAAACAGCGCATACATGGGGCCGTTGTAGTCCCTCAGGCGCTCAGCCGTCAAGCCTTTGAAGGGCGCGGCAGGCAGCCACAGGTCTTCCAGAATGGTGGGCGTGGACGCAAACGACAGTACGCGGCGCACCTGCAGCACGGCATCGCCGGCGCGAATGGCCAGGGCGCGTGCCACTTCCACCGACGCGCGGATGCGCTTGCAATCGATGATGTGGCGCTGGGCGGGGCCCTCGCTATTAGGGTCGCCGTTGTCGGGAATGAGTTTCAAAAAGCGGTACTGGATCTGGCGTTCGGCATGGGTGGCTACAAACGTGCCCTTGCCCTGGCGGCGCACCAGCAGGTTTTCGGCGGCCAGCTCATCAATAGCCTTGCGCACCGTGCCCTGGCTGACCTTGAAACGCGCGGCCAATTCGATCTCGCTGGGGATGGCCGTGCTGGGCTTCCATTCGCCGGCCTGCAGGCTTTGCAGAATCAAGACCTTGATCTGCTGGTACAGCGGGCTGAAGGCCGGCGTGGGCTGCGCCAAAGCGACGGGCTCGCTGGCGTCCGCATAGGGCGCAGCGGCAGCGTCGTTTGGGAAATTGGGCGTGGCGGACATGAAAAGGCTTTTGGGAGGGCAGCTTGGACTCAGTCTCGGATTTGAGGTGCAATCATATCTTATATAAGACATAAGACAAATTGACTTTACCGCAATTTCGGGGGTAAACTCTAGAGCATTCTGAAGGATTCAATCTCCCTCCTTTGGGTCCCCGGACCGTCGCCGTTTTTACATCACTTCCTGGAGTCTTTACCATGAGCAAGAAACCCGTTCGCGTTGCTGTTACCGGCGCCGCTGGTCAAATCGGTTACGCCCTGCTGTTCCGCATCGCGTCCGGCGAAATGCTGGGCAAGGACCAGCCCGTCATCCTGCAATTGCTGGAAATCCCTGACGAGAAGGCCCAGAACGCGCTCAAGGGTGTGATCATGGAATTGGAAGACTGTGCCTTCCCCTTGCTGGTCGGCATTGAAGCCCATTCTGACCCCATGCAAGCCTTCAAGGACACCGACTACGCCCTGCTGGTCGGTTCGCGCCCCCGTGGCCCCGGCATGGAACGTGCCGAACTGCTGGCCATCAACGGCGCCATTTTCACGACCCAGGGCAAGGCACTGAATGCCGTCGCTTCGCGCAATGTTCGCGTGCTGGTGGTCGGCAACCCTGCCAACACCAACGCCTACATCGCGATGAAGGCCGCCCCCGATCTGCCAGCCAAGAACTTCACCGCCATGTTGCGCCTGGACCACAACCGCGCCGCTTCGCAAATCGCCGCCAAGACCGGCAAGGCCGTGGCCGATATCGAAAAATTGGCCGTGTGGGGCAACCACTCGCCGACCATGTACGCTGACTACCGTTTCGCCACCATCGGCGGCCAATCGGTCAAGGCCATGATCAACGACGAAACCTGGAACCGCGAAACCTTCTTGCCCACCGTGGGCAAGCGTGGTGCCGCCATCATCGCCGCACGCGGCCTGTCGTCTGCAGCGTCCGCTGCCAACGCGGCCATCGACCACATGCGCGACTGGGCGCTGGGCACCAATGGCAAGTGGGTCACGATGGGCATTCCTTCCAACGGCGAATACGGCATTCCCAAGGAAATCATGTTCGGCTACCCCGTGACCTGTGCCAACGGCGAATACAAGATCGTCGAAGGCCTGGAAATCGACGCTTTCTCGCAAGAGTGCATCAACAAGACCCTGGCCGAACTGCAGGGCGAGCAAGACGGCGTCAAGCACTTGCTCTAATCCCCAAGGAAAGAGACCGTGCGCAGCGCTGGGCCGCCCCGAGCAAGCACAGCCCCCTCGGGGGGCAGCGCAGCACATGGAATGGCAAGCGTGGGGGCCATGCATCCGCGCGACGTACTCTTAGGCGCCCAGGGCGCGGCAGGCATGTTGCCTGTTTGCGACCACTACAGCGGTGTCGAAGCGCGGATGGTCAAAAGCCTGCAGTTGCAGGCCGACATGACGGCGGAACTCGGGGTCTGCGTCTTCGACGTCACTTTGGACTGCGAAGACGGAGCCCCGGTCGGCGGCGAGAGGGACCAGGCCAATATGGTGGCAGCCCTCGCCAATGCTGCACATGTCGCTCCACAATTGATAGCAAGCGGCGTGAAGCGCCGCGTCGGCGTGCGTGTGCACGCGGTGGACCACCCGGCCTTTGCGGCCGATGTGGACACCATCGTCGGCGGTGCGGCCCAGTCGCTGAGCTACGTCATGGTTCCCAAGGTGGAATCTGTCGCCGACGTACAGATGGCCGTGGCCGCCATGGATGCGGCGGTGCAACCTGGCCAGCGGGCTGATGCATTGCCCTTGCATGTGTTGATCGAATCCCCGGCTGCTGCACACCGCGCGTTTGAGATCGCAGCCCATCCCCGCGTGCAGTCCATCAGCTTTGGCTTGATGGACTTTGTCTCGGCGCATGGTGGCGCCATTCCCCATGCCGCCATGGGTGTGCGTGCGGCAGGCGATGCCGCAGGCCTGGATCAGTTCCACCACCCGCTGGTTGTGCGGGCCAAGCTGGATATCGCCAGCGCCTGCCATGCGGCGGGCAAGGTCCCGTCCCACTGCGTGGTAACGGAGTTGCGCGATACCTCGGTGGTCGAGCGCTCGGCGCAGATGGCTGCAGCGTCCTTTGGCTATACCCGGATGTGGAGCATCCACCCATCCCAGATCCAACCCATTGTGCGGGCCTTTACGCCGTCGGTGGAAGACGTGGATTTGGCGGCGCGCATCATCGAACAAGCCAGCCTGGCCGAGTGGGCGCCGATATCGGTCGATGGCAAATTGCACGACCGCGCCAGCTTTCGCTATTTTTGGCAGGTGCTGGAACGCGCCCACCAAACCGGGTGTGTGGTCCCTGAGACCATGCGCCCGTATTTCCCGTCCCGGCGGGTTCACTAAAACAAAGAGGTTGACTTTCTCATGATGAAACAATGCGTACCGGGCTTGCTGTTACTGGCCTTGACCATGGCTCTGCCAGCTGTGGCTGCCGACAAGGCCGCCAGCAAAGCGGCCCCCAAGGCGGCTGCCCATGCGAGCGCCAAGCCCGCGGCCCATGCCGAGTCCGAGACCTTGGCACCCGTGGCCCTGTCAGCTGAACAAATGGCCGTGGCCAGCAAGGTGCTGGTGGGCAAGATCAATTGCGAACTCGGCACGGTCGTGTCCGTGTCGCCAGATGCCCAATCCCCTGGACGCTTTTTTCTAGAGATGGGCCACAAGCGCTACACCATGCTGCCCGTGACCACCACCACCGGCGCTGTGCGCCTGGAAGAGGAGTCCAGCGGTGCTGTGTGGTTGCAGCTGGGTAACAAATCCATGTTGATGAACCAGAAGGAAGGCAAGCGTCTGGCCGACGACTGCATGAACCCGGACCAATTGGCCGTGGCCCAGGCCATGGAGCGCAACCCCGTGCCGAGCTTGCTGGACGCGCCCAAGGACGCCCTGGTGCCCGTGGGCTCGGGTGGTGCGGTGCAGGAAATGGTGCCCAACCCCAAAGGCAAGGCTACCAAGCCGAAATCAAAATAGATAGCAGGCCAAGCCCTGTTGACGAGGGCTGGCGAGTAATTTGTGTTGCATAAGAAGGAGTGAATACCATGTTGAAAGCCTACCGTGACCATGTGGCCGAACGCGCCGCGCTGGGCATCCCGCCCCTGCCCCTGTCTGCCAAGCAAACCGGCGAACTGATTGAACTCCTGAAGAACCCACCAGTTGGTGAGGAGACCTTCCTGGTGGACCTGATCACCAACCGCGTTCCCGCCGGCGTGGACGATGCCGCCAAGGTCAAGGCCAGCTATCTGGCCGCTGTGGCCCACGGCACCGAGAAGTGCGCGCTGATCAGCCGCGCCCGTGCCACCGAGCTGCTGGGCACCATGCTGGGCGGCTACAACATCAGCCCCCTGGTGGACCTGCTGGATGACGCGGCAGTGGCCGCCGAAGCCGCTGCCGGCCTGAAGAAAACCTTGCTGATGTTCGACCAGTTCCACGACGTGAAGGAAAAGGCCGACAAGGGCAATGCCCACGCCAAGGCCGTGCTGCAAAGCTGGGCCGATGCCGAGTGGTTCACAAGCCGCCCCGAAGTCCCCCAGAGCATTACGTTCACCGTGTTCAAGGTGCCCGGCGAGACCAATACCGACGATCTGTCGCCAGCGCCCGATGCCACCACCCGCCCCGACATCCCGATGCATGCCCTGGCAATGCTGAAGAACAAGCGCGATGGCGCGGCTTTCGTGCCCGAAGAAGACGGCAAGCGCGGCCCCATCAAGTACATCCAGGACCTGGTCGCCCGTGGCCTGCCCGTGGCCTACGTGGGCGATGTGGTTGGCACCGGCTCCTCGCGCAAATCGGCTACCAACTCGGTGCTGTGGTTCACCGGTGAAGACATTCCGTTCATCCCCAACAAGAAGTTTGGCGGTATCTGCCTGGGAACCAAAATCGCCCCCATCTTCTACAACACCATGGAAGACGCGGGCTCCCTGCCCATCGAGCTGAACGTGGACCAGATGAACATGGGCGACGTGATCGAACTGCGTCCTTACGAAGGCAAGGCCTTGAAGGATGGCAAGGTCATCTCCGAGTTCACCGTCAAGAGCGAAGTGCTGTTCGACGAAGTACGCGCCGGTGGCCGTATTCCGTTGATCATCGGCCGTGGCCTGACCGCCAAGGCACGCGAAGCCCTGGGTCTGAAGCCCTCCACGCTGTTCCGCCTGCCACAGAACCCTGCTGACACCAAGAAGGGTTTCAGCTTGGCGCAGAAGATGGTCGGCCGCGCCTGCGGTCTGCCCGAAGGCCAGGGCGTGCGCCCCGGTACCTACTGCGAACCCAAGATGACATCCGTCGGCTCGCAAGACACCACCGGCCCGATGACCCGCGACGAGTTGAAGGATCTGGCCTGCCTGGGCTTCAGCGCTGATCTGGTGATGCAATCCTTCTGCCACACAGCCGCATACCCCAAGCCCGTGGACGTGAAGATGCACCACGAGCTGCCCGACTTCATCAGCACCCGCGGCGGTATCTCGCTGCGCCCCGGTGATGGCGTGATCCACTCCTGGCTGAACCGCCTGCTGTTGCCCGACACCGTCGGCACCGGTGGCGACAGCCACACGCGTTTCCCTATCGGTATTTCCTTCCCCGCAGGCTCGGGTCTGGTGGCCTTCGCCGCTGCAACCGGCGTGATGCCTTTGGATATGCCCGAGTCGGTGTTGGTGCGCTTCAAGGGCAAGATGCAAAACGGCGTGACGCTGCGTGACCTGGTCAACGCGATTCCGCTGTACGCCATCAAGGCCGGTCTGCTGACAGTCGAGAAGAAGGGCAAGAAGAACATCTTCTCCGGCCGCATTCTCGAAATCGAAGGTTTGCCAGACCTGAAGGTGGAGCAGGCGTTTGAATTGTCCGACGCATCGGCCGAGCGCTCTGCCGCCGGCTGCACGGTGCACCTGAACAAGGAACCGATCATTGAGTACATCAACTCCAACATCACGATGATGAAGTGGATGATTGCCAACGGTTACGCCGATGCCCGCACACTGGCCCGCCGCATTGCCGCACAGGAAGCCTGGCTGAAGAAACCCGAGCTGCTGAAAGGCGACGCCGATGCCGAATACGCCGCCGTTATCGAAATCGACCTGGCCGACATCCACGAACCCATCGTGGCTTGCCCGAACGACCCGGACGACGTGAAGACACTGGCCGATGTGGCCGGCGCCAAGATCGATGAAGTGTTCATCGGTTCCTGCATGACCAACATCGGCCACTTCCGTGCAGCCTCCAAGCTGTTGGAAAACAAGCGCGATATCCCGGTCAAGCTGTGGGTTGCACCACCGACCAAGATGGACGCGCACCAACTGACGGAAGAAGGCCACTACGGTGTGCTGGGCGGCGCTGGTGCGCGTATGGAAATGCCGGGCTGTAGCCTGTGCATGGGCAACCAGGCGCAGGTGAAGGAGGGCGCAACCGTGTTCTCCACTTCCACCCGCAACTTCCCGAACCGTTTGGGTAAGAACTCGAATGTGTACCTGGGTTCTGCGGAACTGGCTGCCATATGCTCCAAGCTGGGCCGTATTCCGACCAAGGAAGAGTACTTGGCTGACATGGGCGTGCTGACCGCCGCCAGCGACAAGGTGTATCAATACTTGAACTTCGACAAGATTCAGGATTACACCGAGTCTGCTGCTACTGTGAACGCGTAAGACTTAATTCGTTTTACATCGGAAGCCCTGCGGCGTTTGCTGTGGGGCTTTTTTATTTTGTGACAGTTGTGTTTTGTGTTTCTCGCACGCTACAGGGCGGGCGTGGCTGCTTTGCTCCGTGTCCCCCGCCCGTTCCGGGCTCCTCCTTTTACCTGCGCAAAACAGCCACGCCCGCCCTGCAGCTGGGTTGTGGCACTCCCAGATTGCTTTAAGCGCTGGTGCGCAAAAACCTCGGAGGATCGGATGGTCTGGGCGTTTTGCGCAGGTAAAAGGAGGAGGGCGGAGCCCGGGGGACACGGAGCAAAACGTCCAGGCCATCCGATCCGGAGCGAGAGAGCTAAAAGCCCACGAATGTGAAGCAAACAAGCCCAAGATAATGCACAACATGCAATTCCTCAGCACCATCCCCCTCTCCTGGCAAACCATTCTGCTTTTGCTAGCCAGCAACATCTTCATGACGGTCGCCTGGTACGGCCACCTCAAAAATCTGGCCACCGCCCCCTGGTACATCGCTGCCCTGGTGAGCTGGGGTATCGCCTTGTTCGAATACCTGCTGCAGGTCCCCGCCAATCGCATCGGCTTTCAGCAGGCCGGTTTTTCGGTCGCGCAGCTCAAAATCATGCAGGAAGTCATCACGCTGGTCGTCTTTGTGCCGTTTGCGATGATTTACTTGAACCAGCCTTTCAAGACCGACTATCTGTGGGCCGGCCTGTGCCTGGTCGGGGCGGTGTACTTCATCTTCCGCAGCGCCTGAACTGCGGGAAACCCGGAATGTCCTGGCGGGCTGTGCGGTTACACTTCGCCCCGTCATAAATACGTCATTTTCATGAGAACTGACGGACTCCATCGTTAGGAACCACCACCATGCTGTTTGGCAAACTGCTGCCCCGAGAGGGCAATTTTTTCGAAATGTTCAACCAGCACGCGGACCGCATCGTGGAGGCGGCGCAGGCTTTTTCCCGTTTGGTGGCCAATTACAACGACCTGGATTTGCGCGCCAAGTACAACCAGGAAGTGGACGACGCCGAGCGTGCGGCCGACCGTGTGACGCACGATTGCAACAAGGCCATCCACATCACCTTCATCACGCCCATTGACCGCGAACAGATCCATTCGCTGATCAACACCATGGATGACGTGGCTGACCTGATCCAGGACTCGGCCGAGACCATGGCGCTGTACGACGTGCGGCATATGACCGAAGAAATCGTCCGACTGACTGACCTCAGCGTGAAATGCTGCGAGCGCCTGCGTGATGCGGTCAAGCTCTTGGGCCATATCGCCGAGCCGCACACGGCCGAGGCGGCGCTGAAAACCTGCGAAGAGATCGACCGCCTGGAGTCCGATGCCGACCGCGTGATGCGCACCGCCATGAGCAAGCTGTTCCGCGAAGAACCCGACGTGCGCGAGCTGATCAAACTCAAGGCGATTTACGAATTGTTGGAAACCATTACCGACAAGTGCGAAGACGTGGCCAATGTGATCGAGGGCATCATCCTCGAGAACTCCTGATTCCCCAGGCGGATACGGCTATATGGAAATCGTACCAACGACCCTGTGGGTGGTGGTAATGCTGGTGGTGCTGGCATTGCTGTTTGACTTCATGAATGGCTTTCATGACGCGGCCAACTCGATCGCCACCGTGGTGTCCACGGGTGTATTGAAGCCGGGCCAGGCTATTTTGTTCGCGGCTTTCTTCAATGTCGTGGCCATTTTGATATTCCAGCTCAGCGTGGCGGCCACTGTGGGCAAGGGCATTGTGCAGCCTGGTGTGGTGGATACCCATGTGGTGTTTGGTGCGCTGCTAGGCGCCATCACGTGGAATGTCATCACTTGGTACTACGGCATCCCCAGCAGCTCGTCCCACGCGCTGATTGGTGGCATTGTGGGGGCCGTGATTGCCAAGTCTGGCGCGGGCACGTTGGTATCGGCCGGCATTCTGAAAACCGTGGTCTTCATCTTCGTTTCACCGCTGTTGGGCTTTGTGCTGGGCTCGCTGATGATGGTGCTGGTGGCCTGGATCTTTCGCAAGACCCGCCCATCCAAGGTGGACAAGTGGTTCCGACGTTTGCAATTGTTGTCGGCCGGCGCGTACAGCCTGGGCCATGGCGGCAACGATGCGCAGAAGACCATTGGCATCATCTGGATGCTGTTGATTGCCACGGGCTACACCGCAGCAGGCGCCGCATCGCCACCGACCTGGGTCATTCTGTGCTGCTATGCGGCCATCGGCGCGGGCACCATGTTTGGCGGCTGGCGCATTGTGAAGACCATGGGGCAGAAGATCACCAAGCTCAAGCCCGTAGGTGGCTTTTGTGCCGAAACGGGTGGGGCTATCACGCTGTTCCTGGCGACGGCCTTGGGCATACCGGTATCCACCACGCACACCATCACCGGTGCAATCGTGGGTGTGGGCTCTACACAGCGCGCGAGCGCCGTGCGTTGGGGCGTGGCTGGCAACATCGTGTGGGCGTGGATTTTCACCATCCCGGCCAGCGCCTTTGTGGCAGCTGTCGCTTACTGGATCAGCCTGCAGATTTTCTAAGGCCCTTGTCGGCCGCTGGAAGCCTAGCGCGCAAGCTGTGGCTGCGAAATCAGCTTGCTCTGTTCCACCTGGTATTCAAAATAGTGCTGAAAGCTGAAGGCCAGGCTGGCCATCAGCACCGTGGTGCCCACTAGTAGCGAAACCACCAAGGCGCCTATGGTCAACCAACTCGTTTGGCCCGCGGGAGCATCGGTGGGCGCCCCAGGGTTGAAGCGGGCGTTCCATTTCTCCGTCGCCATCAAGCCATAGACCAAAGCATTGATGGCGCAGCCCGCGATGGTGAACCCCAACAGGGGAATCAGCACCCAGCTTGCCGTGTCTTCTAAACCAAAGGTGCGGGCGCGGTGCACGCCATAGACGCCGAGCAGCGTGGGCAGGGGTAGCAGCCAAGCCAGACGGTTCGTGGCGCCAAAGAGATAGAAGCGGTGCAGTCCCAGTGGGCCACCCAAGAACGTGAGCCAGGCGGCCAGGGTTTTGTTTTTCATGCCCCGGATTGTGCCGGAGCCTGGGTGCTGCCCAGCCCGATGACGCGGTCCATCAGCACCACGTCCAGCCAGCGCTCGAACTTCCAGCCGCAATTGGCCAGCACGCCTACATGCTGAAAGCCACAGGCCTTGTGCACCCCCACCGAGCCTTTGTTGCTCGAATCCCCGATCACGGCGATCAGCTTGCGCACGCCGGCGCGCTCGGCCTGGGCCATCAATTCTTCCAGCAGCAGCCTGCCCAGGCCCTTGCCGGCGGCAGCGGGAGCGAGGTAAATGGAATCTTCGGCTGAAAAACGGTAGGCCGGGCGGGGTTTGAACCAGTTGCAATAGGCAAAACCCAACACGCCGTCCGCAGTCTCTATCACCAGGTAGGGCAGCCCCTTGGACAGCACGTCCGCCCGGCGGGAAGCCATGTCCTGCTCGGTGGGTGGTGTGGTTTCAAAGGTGCCGGTACCGTGCAGCACGTGGTGGGTGTAAATGGCTGTGATGGCGGGCAGGTCGGTATCCCGACTGGGGCGGATCATTGTCATGGATTGGGTTCAGGTTATAATGGAGAGCTATTCAGAGTGTCACTGGCCGGGTGGCCAGTTGCGTGTCTCAACTTTGAATCGAAATTCGGCTGGAAATCATTCCGCCACCCAAAGGATAAATCATGGTCGTCATTCGACTCGCCCGTGGCGGTGCAAAAGCACGCCCTTTTTTCAACATCGTTGTGGCTGACAAGCGCACACGCCGTGATGGTCGCTTCATCGAGCGCATCGGTTTTTACAACCCCATCGCCACTGCCAACGAAGAGAGCATCCGCATTGCGCAGGATCGCCTGACTTACTGGAAGGGCGTTGGCGCCCAGGCTTCTCCCACGGTGGAACGCCTGATCAACCAAGCCGCCAAGAAGGCAGCTTAACAAGCCATAGTGCCGAAAAGAGGGCCGTGTTGTGCCCTCTGACCGGCACACCCTACGCGTATGTTGACCGGACTCGAAGCTGCTGAATTGCCAGCAGACGCCATTGAAGTCGGACGGATTGCGGACGCGTGGGGCATCAAGGGTTGGTTCAAGGTCCTGCCCTACAGCGCCGATCCTGAGGCGCTTTTCTCTTCCAAGCGCTGGTTTCTGATGCCCACCGAACGCGGTGTGCAGACGTTCACGGGTGTGGCACGCCTGTCCGTCAAGGAAGCCAAGGAGCATTCCGACTCTGTTGTTGCATCTGCCCATGGCGTAGACGACCGCACGGCTGCCGAGGCCTTGCGCGGCGCCCGTATCTTTGTCGCGCGCTCCAGTTTTCCCACCGCAGCTGAAGACGAATACTACTGGGTCGATCTGATCGGCCTGGACGTCGTCAACCGCCAGGACGAAGCCCTGGGCACCGTCAAGGAACTGCTGTCCACCGGCCCGCAAACCGTGCTGGTGCTGGAATTCCTGCAAGACGACGGCAAGACGGGTGAACGCATGATCCCGTTCGTATCTGCCTATGTGGACGATGTGGACCTGAAGGCACGCCGCATCCGCGTGGACTGGCAGACCGACTACTGAAGGGTGGTGTGCATGCGCTTCGACGTTGTCACGCTGTTCCCCGAGCTTTTCACCCCGTTTCTGTCGGTAGGCATCAACCGCCGCGCCTTTGAGTCCGGCCAGGTGGATGTGCAATGCACCAACCCGCGCGACTTTGCCACCGGCAACTACCGCCGTGTAGATGACCGCCCCTTTGGTGGCGGCCCAGGCATGGTCATGATGGCCCAGCCGCTGGAGCTGGCACTTGCCCACATCCGCGCCCAGCGCAGCGACGCTGCACCCGTGGTGCTGTTCTCTCCCATTGGCAAACGCCTGGACCATGCCGAAGTGCAGCGTTGGTCCAGCAGCAGCGGCGCCATCCTGATATGTGGCCGCTACGAGGGAATAGACCAACGCTTCATCGACACCCATGTAGACGAGCAGATCAGCCTGGGTGACTTTGTGCTGTCGGGCGGCGAAGTACCAGCCATCGCCCTGCTGGACGCGGTGGCCCGCCTGCAGCCCGGCGTGTTGTCGGACAGCGATAGCCACCACATGGACAGCTTCAATCCCGCGCTGGACGGCCTGCTGGATTGCCCGCACTACACCCGGCCCGAAGAGTGGGCCGGCCAGCGCGTGCCGGATACCCTGCTGTCGGGGCACCACGGCCAGATCGAGCGCTGGCGGCGTGACCAGCGGCTCAAACTGACCGCCCAACACCGCCCGGATGTGCTCGACGCAGCCCGCAATGCCGGCCTGCTCAGCCCGCAGGACGAGGCCGTATTGCGTGCCAAGAACTGAATTTGCTATAATAGAAGGCTAACCAGATCCTCTGTACGGCCAAGACTGCGGGTATTGACCCGACGGTTTCGCACCATTCGGTGCAGGCGCATGCAAGATCTAATGAGGTAACTATGAACCTGATCCAAATCCTCGAGCAAGAAGAAATTGCTCGCATCGGCAAGAACATCCCCGAATTCGCACCTGGCGACACCGTTGTCGTCAGCGTCAATGTGGTTGAAGGCAACCGCAAGCGCGTGCAGGCTTACGAAGGTGTGGTGATCGCCAAGCGCAACCGTGGCCTGAACAGCGGCTTCATCGTGCGCAAGATCTCCAGCGGTGAAGGCGTGGAGCGTACGTTCCAGACCTACAGCCCGCTGATCGCCGGTATCGAAGTCAAGCGCCGTGGTGACGTGCGCCGTGCCAAACTGTACTACCTGCGTGACCGCAGCGGCAAGTCGGCACGTATCAAGGAAAAACTGCCAGCCAAGAAGACAGCGGCTTAATTCTTCAAGCCTTTGTTTTCAGCAAAACCGCCCGGCGCAAGCTTGTGGCGGTTTTTTTATGACCCAACTGCCTTCCCCTCCGCTGAACTTTGACCCGCGCCAGGTGCCGGTGGCCGGTGTCGACGTGCAATTGCCCAAGGTGCCGCCAGAGGCCCTGCAGGCGCAGTCCTTGGTGCAGCGATTCGCCAATGTCCCGCCTTGGACCCCCGAGCTGTTGGCCGAGCCCCGCTTCTCGCAGCGGGCGCCGGTGCATGCCTCGGTGCTGGTGCCGCTGGTGGTGCGCGACAGCGGTCTCACTGTGCTGTTGACTGAGCGCACCACACACCTGTCCAGCCACTCGGGCCAGGTCGCGTTTCCCGGCGGCAAGGCTGACCCCGAAGATGCCGACGCGGTCGCCACCGCGCTGCGCGAGGCCGAAGAAGAGATTGGCCTGGAGCGCCGTTTTGTGCAGGTCTTGGGCACGTTGCCCATCTACACCACGGGCAGCGCCTTTCTGGTGACACCGGTCGTGGCTTTGGTCAATGCGGCGCACCGCGTGACACCCAATCCGCACGAAGTGGCCGACGTCTTTGAGGTGCCGCTGGCCTTCCTGATGGACCCTGCCAACCACCGGCGCCATGTCGTGGAGTGGGCGGGCGCACGGCGTGAATGGCTGTCCATGCCCTATACCGATGCGGTTGCCGAGCGTTTCATCTGGGGCGCCACGGCCGGTATGTTGCGTAATTTCTACCGTTTCCTGCTGGGTTGATCGCACCAGGCCTTGCAGTCAGCGCTTGGCAAGCACGGGCGCGGCAGGCCTCGCTATCATTGGCCCATGAGTTTTCTCGCCATACTTTTCGCACTGCTGCTGGAGCAGGCGCGCCCCTTGGGGCAGGGCAATCCTATCCACCTGGGTGTGCGCACCTGGGTGCGCTGGGTGATCCGCAATCTGGACACCGGCAAGGCCCACCATAGCTGGCTGGCCTGGTGGATTGCGGTGGTGTTGCCGGCCGCGCTGGTATTTGGAATCCATTGGTTGCTGGTGTGGTCCATGGGCTGGATTGCGGCGGCCGTGTGGAGCATCGCCATTCTCTACTCCACGCTGGGTTTTCGCCAGTTCAGCCACCACTTCACCGCCATCCGCGACGCGCTGCTGGCCGGTGAGGAGGACGTGGCCCGCAAGGAGTTGGCAGCGTGGATGCGCATGGATGTCAGCGCCCTTCCACGCAGCCAGATCGTGCGCCATGTCATCGAGCACTCGGTGCTGAACGCCCACCGCCATGTCTTCGGTGTCTTTGCCTGGTACTCGCTGCTGGCGGCCCTGGGCCTAGGGCCAGCGGGTGCCGTGCTATACCGCATTGCAGAGTACATGGCCAGCTACACCAATCGCCCAGCGCGTCCTGCCAGCGCCCCGCTCAGCGATGCCCTCAAGACTGCGGCCAGCCAAGCCTGGTATGTGATGGACTGGATGCCAGCACGCATCACCGCCCTGGGCTTTGCCTTTGTCGGCAGCTTTGAAGATGCCGTGGACAGCTGGCGCCAGCGCGAGGCCCAGTTCCCCGGTGACAACAACGGCGTGGTGCTGGCCGCCACCGCCGGCGCGGTCAATGTCAAATTGGGCGACGCCGACAGCCCTGGCAGCGGTGCCACACCGCAGGCCGTGCACCTGCGCGCGGTGGTGGGCCTGGTCTGGCGCACCGTGGTGACATGGATGGTGTTTCTGGCCCTGCTGTCGCTGGCCCGATTGCTGGGCTAGTAGCGTTTCTCAGACAGCTCTGCAAACAGGTTGCTATATATTTTGTAGCGGCTTGCGCTTATTTCGTGAGGGCTAGGGGCTGAATAGCCATCTTCTGTCTTCTGTACAGCAGCCAACACGCCGCAACCGGGCTCGTGCAAGTGGCTGCAGTTGTAGAACTTGCAATCCGAGGCATGGGCCTTGATATCGGGCATCAGGCTGGCCAGGGCCATGGGCTCGATGTGGTTCAAGCCAAACTCTTGAAAACCCGGTGAATCGATGACGGCCGTCGTGCGGGCCGCGTCCACCCAGTACAGCGTGGTGCTGGTGGTCGTGTGCTTGCCGGAGTTCAGTGCGGTGGAGATGGCATTGGTCAGAACCTGCGCATCGGGGATCAGGCGGTTGATCAAGGTGCTCTTGCCCGAGCCGGATGGCCCCAGCACCAGGGTCGTCTTGCCAGCCAGCACGGCATCCAGGTGGTGCTCGGTCTGCGGGTGTTCGTCGCCCCGGGGCTTGAGCGCCATGGGCAGCACGGTGTAGCCCATGTCGCGGTACACGGCCATGCGGGCCCAGGCGCGGCCGAAGGGCTCGGCCAAGTCGCTCTTGTTCAGCGCGATGATGGGGCGTATCTGCTCGGCCTCCGCGGCGATCAGCGCGCGCGACAGCTGGCTTTCGGAAAACTCGGGCTCGGCCGCAATCAGTATCAGCACCTGGTCCAGGTTGGCGGCAAAAGACTTGGTGCGGATTTCATCCTGCCGGTAGAACAGGTTGCGCCGCGGCTCCACCTTTTCTATCGTGCCCTCGTCTTCGCTGGCCTGCCACAGCACGCGGTCGCCGACCACAGTCTGGCTTTTCTTGCCGCGCGGGTGGCAGATCAGGCGCCGCCCGTCGGGCGTCTCTACCCACACGTGGCGGCCATGGCCCGCAATGACCAGGCCGGGTTCCAGAGGGGCGGGTGCTGCCATGTTTGCCGACGCTCAGCGCGCCGTACCCAGGAAGTGCCCCAAGCGCTCGGTGGCCGGCGGGTGCGAGTAGTAGAAGCGCACGTAGACCGGGTCTGGCGTCACGGTGGAGGCATTGCCTTCAAACAGCTTCAGCAGGGCGCTGGCCAAGGCTTTGCCGTCGGTCTGGGCGACGGCAAAGGCATCGGCCTCGAACTCGTGCTTGCGCGACATCTGCGCGAATGCGGGGCCTATGAACGTGCTGACCAGTGGCAGAACCATCATGAACAACAACAGGGCCAGCGCATCATTGGGTGCACCCAGGTTGGGCAGCACGCCCAGGCCTGTGTAGAACCAGACTTGCTGGCTGACCCAGCCCAGCGCAAACAAGCCCGCCAGGCTCATCGCAAACATCGTGACAATGAGCTTGGTCACGTGGCGGTGTTTGAAGTGACCCAATTCGTGGGCCAACACGGCATCCACCTCGGCGGGGCTGAGCTGGGCCAAGAGCGTGTCATAGAACACCACGCGCTTGGAGCTGCCAAAGCCAGTGAAGTAGGCATTGGAATGGGCGCTGCGCTTGCTGCCATCCATGACGAAAAAGCCCTTGGCGGTGAAACCGCAGCGTGCCATCAGCTGAGTGACCCGTTCCTTGACGCTGGCGTCTTCCAGCGGTTGGAATTTGTTGAACCAGGGTGCAATCCAGGTCGGGTAGATGAGTTGGGCCAGCAGGTTGAAGCCCATCCACACCGCCCACACCCACAGCCACCACCACGGGCCCGTGGCGCCCATCATCCATACCACCAGGGTGATGAATGGGAGGCCGATCAACGTGGAAATCAACAGCGACTTGGCGGCGTCTTGTAGCCACAGCTTGGCCGTCATCTTGTTGAAACCGAAACGCTCCTCGATGACAAAGGTCTGGTACAGCGAAAACGGCACATCCAGCACACTGCCAATCACCACAAAGGCCACCATCAAGGCCACTTGCTGGGCCAAGCCGTGGCCCATCCAGCCGACCAAGGCCTGGTTCAGTGCCGACAAGCCGCCCAAGAGCGTCCACGCGATGCCGATGGCCGCGCCCCAGGCCAGCTCCAGCAGGCCAAAGCGGGTCTTGGTGATGGTGTAGTCGGCGGCCTTCTGGTGGGCCTCCAGCGTGATTTTTTCGGCGAAGGCCGTGGGCACAGCGCTGCGGTGCTGGGCTACATGGCGGATCTGGCGGCTGGCCAACCAGAACTTCAGCACCAGGCTGGCTGTCAGGGCCAGCGCGAAGGCCAAAGTCATATTCAATGAGGCGGCGTTGCCGGTGAAGGGATCATGCATGGGGCTGGAGTTTAGCGCCGCCGGTCAGCAGGGCCTGTTTTGCGCTCGGCGCGGGCATGGGCGACCCTAGGCGACAATGGCTGCCATGGACGCATCCAACACAACCACAACGACGCCCGCATTGGGCAAATCCGACAAGAACCTGGTCTGGCTTGACTGCGAGATGACAGGCCTGGACCCTGAAGTCGACCGCATCATTGAAATCGCCGTCATCGTGACGGGCCCCAACCTGGAGAAGCGCACCGAAGGCCCGGTGTTGGTCATCCACCAAAGCGATGCCCAACTGGACAAGATGGACGCTTGGAACAAGGGTACACATGGCAAGAGCGGCCTGATCGACAAGGTCAAAGCCTCTACCGTGACCGAAGAGCAGGCGCAGGACGCCTTGATCGCCTTCTTGAAGCAGTACGTGCCCGCCAATGGCTCGCCCATGTGCGGCAACTCCATCGGACAGGATCGGCGCTTTCTGGTCAAGTACATGTCCAAGTTGGAAGCCTTTTTCCACTACCGCAACCTGGATGTCAGCACGCTGAAGGAGTTGGCCAAGCGCTGGAAGCCCGAGGTGCATGCTTCGTTCAAGAAGCAGCAGCGCCATACCGCGCTGGCCGATGTGCACGAGTCGATTGATGAGCTGGAGCACTACCGCCAGCACCTGTTGAAACTCGACTAAACGCCATCCCGAAAAAAGGATTAGGTAGAAACCCGAATCCATGGCATAATCGAAGGCTGCGCTGCAAACAGCAGTGCATTTGCACATCTCCCCTCATTCACCGGGTTCGCAAAGTCGGGCCCCAAGCGCTGGAATGTATTCAGACGCAGGTTCCGTTTGATGGTTGATGTTTTTTAACCATTGACGGAGTAGCCGCATATTGCGCGGCACTCGCGTGTGAGTAAAACCATGACTGACGCTTTTGAAGTGGCAGGTGCCTTTGCGCCCGCCGAAATTTCCACCAACACATCTTTCGCCAGCGAAACCGCGGCTGCTGTTGCCGACTCCAGCCTGGAGAACGATGCCCCCGTTGCTACTGAGCAGCCCGAAGAGCCCAATGGCTTTGTGGACTTGGGCCTGGCGCCCGAGCTGGTTGCCGCCGTCAAGGACCTGGGCTACACCCAGCCCACATCGGTGCAGTCCAAGACCATTCCCCTGGCCTTGCCGGGTGACGGCGACCAAGCCGGCAAGTTCATCGACCTGATGGTGTCCAGCCAGACGGGTAGCGGCAAGACGGCAGCCTTCCTGCTGCCCGTGTTGCACACCTTGCTGAAACAGGCAGCCCAGGCCGAAGCCGACGAGCGCGCCGCCTTCGAGCGTGAAACCGTTGAAGCAGTGGCCCGTGGCGAACCCCCCCCCAAACGCACCAAGCGCAAGGACCCCACCAACCCCCGTAACTTCAAGGCGCCCAGCCCCGGCGCGTTGATCGTGTGCCCCACGCGTGAATTGGCCCAGCAGGTGGCCAACGACGCCATCGACCTGGTGCGCCATTGCCGCGGCCTGCGCATTGCCAACATCGTGGGCGGCATGCCCTACCAGTTGCAAATCGCCAAGCTGCAAAACGCCAATCTGGTTGTGGCTACGCCCGGCCGCTTGCTGGACTTGCAGCGCTCCATGCAAGTCAAGCTGGACCAGGTGCAGTTCCTGGTGGTTGACGAAGCCGACCGCATGTTGGATCTGGGCTTTGCCGATGATTTGGCAGAAATCAACCAGCTCACCATCGACCGCAAGCAGACCATGATGTTCAGCGCCACTTTCGCGCCGCGCATCCAGCAACTGGCCGCCCGCGTGATGCGCGAGCCTCAGCGCGTGACCATCGACAGCCCGCAGGAAAAGCATTCCAACATCAAGCAGGTGCTGTTCTGGGCCGACAACGCCACCCACAAGCGCAAGCTACTGGACCACTGGTTGCGCGATACCAGCATCAACCAAGCCATTGTGTTTGCCAGCACCCAAATCGAGTGCGATGGCCTGGCCAACGATCTGCAGCAAGACGGCTTTGATGCCGTGGCTCTGCACGGTGCCCTGAGCCAGGGACTGCGCAACCGCCGCCTGATGGCGCTGCGCAATGGCCATGTGCAAGTGCTGGTGGCCACCGATGTGGCGGCCCGCGGCATTGACGTGCCCACCATCACCCACGTGTTCAACTTCGGTCTGCCGATGAAAGCCGAAGACTACACGCACCGCATTGGCCGTACGGGCCGTGCTGGTCGCGATGGTCTGGCCATCACCTTTGCCGAGATGCGCGACCGTCGCAAGATTTTCGACATCGAAGGCTATACACGCCAGCCCATCAAGGCCGAAACCATCCCTGGTCTGGAACCCCAGCAACGCGCACCCGAATCGCGCCCCAGCTTTGCTGGTCGCGGCCGTGGTGGTGACTTCCAGCCGCGTGAACGCAAGTTTGGCAATGGCCCGCGCGAAGGCGGCCGTGAAGGTGGCGGCAGTTATGGACAAGTACGCGGTTTCGGTGATCGCCCCGCCCAAGCACCCCGTGAATTCGGTGGCAAGACACGCGACTTCGGTGGCGCAGCCCGTGAAGGCTTCAGCTACGAGCGCAAGGGTGGTTTCAATGACCGCTTTGCCGGCCAGGGCGCTCCCCGTGGCGGTGACGCACGCCCCCCCCGTGGTGACTTCCAACCGCGCGGCGACTTCCAGCCCCGTGGCGATTTTGGTGGTGGAGCACCCCGCGGTGACTTCGCGGCCCGCAAGCCTGGTTTTGGCAAGCCCATGGGCGTGAAGCCCGGCAATGCTGGCAAGGTTTTTGTACCCCGCGATGCCAAGAAGCGCACGGCCCGTACGTTTGATTGAGCGACGCTGATGCTTCCAAGAGTGCCGTAGCTGGCACTCCTGAAAAAGAAAAGGACCCGAACGGGTCCTTTTTTTATGGACGCAAGTGCTTCATTCAAGCCATGCCATTGCGGCTGGCCAGCTCCACAAACAAACCCGAGTGGTCCAGATCGGCCAGACCATGCTCAATGCCTTGGGTATAGAGCTGCTCGAAGAGCGCGGTGATAGGCGCGTCAAAACCCACTTCGGCGGCCGTGGCCATGGCGTTGCGCAGGTCCTTGAGCTGCACCGACATGCGCCCGCGCGGTGTGAAGTCGCGCTCGACCATACGCTGGCCATGTACCTGCAAGATGCGGCTGTCGGCGAAGCCACCGGTGATGGCCTCCTTGACCTTGCCCATATGGGCACCGCCGCGCTCGCACAGCAGCAGGGCCTCAGCCACGATGCCAATCGTGCCGCCCACAATCATCTGGTTGGCGAGCTTGGTCAACTGGCCTGCGCCAGTGGGGCCAACGTGCGTGGCCTTGCCAAACACGTGGAACACCGGCAGCGCGCGCTCAAAGCTGCTGAGCTTGCCGCCCACCATGATGGCCAGCGTGCCGTTGTCTGCGCCGATAGTGCCGCCCGAAACAGGCGCGTCCAGGTAGGCAATGTGGCGTTCGTTGAGGCGGGCCGCGTGGTCTCTGGCCTCCACGGGTTTGATAGATGACATGTCCACTACCAGGCAGTTGGGGGGCAGGGCGTCAGCAACACCGAGTTCAAACAACACCTGGCCGACGACGGCACCGTTGTCCAGCACGGTGATGACCATTTCGGCGTCTCGCACGGCGTCGGCGGCCTGGGTGTGGACGACGGCTCCAGCGCTGGTCAGGCGCTGCGCCTTGTGCAGTGTGCGGTTCCAGACGTGGACCGTGTGCCCGGCTTCGCACAGGCGTCGCCCCATAGGGAAGCCCATCAGGCCGATACCCAGTATTGCAATTTTCATGCTGTCTCCCTCCGCATGGCACCAGAATAGCGCCGCTTCCGCAGCGAAGGGGCAGGAATGCTGTCAGGCGACTGACGGTGATGTGTGAGCCCCACGTTCGCCCACTGCGTGTGGCTCTCTGCCCCCGAGGGGCCGCACTTCTCCTTGGGGCGGCCCTGCGGAGAAGCACCGGTGGGTTACATCAGCAGGTGCTCACCTGCGTTGTCACCGCCTAATGTCACGTAATTGACCTTGCGGATGTCCATCAGCTTTTTGCCTCCGGCATAGCTGATGGAGCTTTGCACGTCTTGCTCCATCTCCACCAGCGTGTCGGCCAGCTTGCCCTTGATGGGTTCCAGAATGCGTTTGCCTTCCACGTGTTTGTATTCGCCTTTGTTGAAGTCGCTGGCCGAGCCGTAGTATTCCTTGTACAGGCTGCCGTCCACTTCCACCGTCTTGCCGGGCGATTCCTCATGGCCTGCAAACAGCGAGCCGATCATCACCATGCTGGCACCAAAGCGGATGCTCTTGGCAATGTCGCCATGGCTGCGGATCCCGCCGTCGGCAATGATGGGTTTGGTAGCCACCCGTGCACACCATTTCACCGCGCTGAGTTGCCAGCCGCCGGTGCCGAAACCGGTCTTGAGCTTGGTGATGCAGACCTTGCCCGGCCCGACACCCACCTTGGTGGCATCGGCGCCCCAGTTTTCCAGGTCGATGACGGCTTCGGGCGTGGCCACATTGCCGGCAATGACGAAGCTGCCAGGCAGGTGCTTTTTCAGGTAGATGATCATGTCGCGCACGCTGTCGGCGTGGCCGTGCGCGATGTCGATGGTGATGTACTCGGGGGTAACGCCCAGCGCGACCAACTGGTCCACGGTGGCGTAGTCGGGCTTCTTGACCCCCAGCGAGATGGAGGCAAACAGCCCCTTCGCGTGCATGGCCTGGATGAACTGCACGTTGTCCAGGTCAAAACGGTGCATCACATAGAAGTAGCCGTTCTGCGCCAGCCATTCGCAGATGGATTCATCCACCACGGTTTTCATATTGGCCGGCACTACCGGCAGGCGGAATTTGCGGCTGCCCAGTTCTACGCCCGCATCGCACTCCGAGCGGCTCTCCACGCGGCATTTGCGTGGCAGCAGCAGGATGTTGTCGTAGTCAAAAATTTCCATGGCCCAAGCTCCTCGTCAAAAACACTAAACAAAAGAATAGGCGCTTGGACGGGACCCGGCATAAAAAAACCGGGTCCCAATTGCTTGGGCCCGGTGATTGATTGTATACAAACTCGGCGTATCGCGTGCGGTTCGATTACATATGGCCGAGTAAAGAGTCTTTAACCTTCGGGTCGGCGGGAAACTCACCCATCCAGACCCCCATGGCGGCCTTGAACAGCTCGGGCTCGCGGTAGGGCTGGCCTTGCAGCTTGCCGCCCAGGTAAATGACCAAGCCCGAGATGGGCACCCAGTCCAGGGTCATCACGTCGCCGGGTTTCAGTATGCGGTTGGCCTTGAAAATTTCGCCAATGCTCATCAAGCCGGGGATCAGCTTTGCGCGATCACTCTTGCCGGCGACGTCGTCGACGCTGCGGTTGAACATCTTGACGATGGGCCCCGTGTCCACTTCCTTGATGGCCGTCAGCACCAGCCGTTTGGGGCCGGGCATCGCAAACAGCTCATCCTGGGTCTTGAACTTTTGTTTGGCGTAGATCTGGGCCACATAGGATGGCGTCTTGCCGTTGGAAATCAAGCCGGCGCCATTCAAAACCAGGGTGTTGTTGTAAATGGTGAGCGTGTCTTCGACCTTCACGCCGCCGATGTCCAGGGTAGCGGACATGGCATGCGTGCACAGTAACAGGGCTGCGGTAACAGCCACAAGTGACTTGAAAAGCATGGATGGAGCAGTCATTCAGCACGGTGCCTTAACATGGTGGAGCGGGGTCATGATACTGGTTGTTACATACTTTTTACGGCCATCCGGGAAGACACCTAGTGCACGCAAATACCAGTTATTTCGGTCTTTCTACAATCGCTTATGTTTTCAAGCCCTGCACACGCAAATTCCGCACCATCCCCCCTGTTGGCCACCCTGAACCCTGAGCAATGCGCCGCGGTCACGCTGCCCGCCGAGCACGCGTTGATACTGGCCGGTGCCGGGTCCGGCAAGACGCGGGTGCTGACGACGCGGATTGCCTGGCTGTTGCAAAACAGCTACGTTTCGCCGGGCGGCATCTTGGCGGTTACCTTCACCAACAAGGCCGCCAAGGAAATGATGACGCGCCTCTCCGCCATGCTGCCGGTCAATGTGCGGGGCATGTGGATAGGCACTTTCCACGGTCTGTGCAACCGCTTTCTGCGCGCCCATTTCAAGATCGCCAACCTGCCCCAGGCCTTTCAGATCCTGGACACGCAGGACCAGCTCAGCGCCATCAAGCGCCTGTGCAAGCAGAACAATGTGGACGATGAGCGCTTTCCTGCCAAGCAGTTGCAATGGTTCATCAGTGGCTGCAAGGAAGATGGCCTGCGCCCCAATATGGTGGAAGTGCGTGACGACGAAACCCGGCGCAAGGTCGACATCTACCAGTTGTATGAAGAACAGTGCCAGCGCGAAGGCGTGGTGGATTTTGGTGAGCTGATGCTGCGCTCTTACGAGTTGCTGCGCGACAACGACCCCATCCGCGAGCACTACCAACGCCGGTTTCGTCACATACTGATTGACGAGTTCCAGGACACCAACAAGCTGCAGTACGCCTGGATCAAGATGCTGGCGGGGCAGGGCGACGGCGTGGCCAGCCCGGATACCCCCGGTGGCGCCGTGCTGGCGGTGGGTGACGATGACCAGAGCATCTACGCCTTTCGTGGTGCGCGGGTGGGCAATATGGCCGACTTCGTGCGAGAGTTCAATGTGCAGCACCAGATCAAGCTGGAGCAGAACTACCGCAGCTACAGCAACATCCTGGACTCGGCCAACGCGCTGATCAGCCACAACAGCAAACGCCTGGGCAAGAACCTGCGTACCGATCAGGGCGCCGGCGAGCCGGTGCGTGTCTACGAGGCACCCACCGACTTTGCCGAGGCGCAGTGGATGGTTGATGAAATGAAGCAGCTGGTGCGCGACAACGGCACCGAAGCCGGTTTCGAGCGCAAGGAAATTGCGGTGCTGTACCGCAGCAATGCGCAAAGCCGTGTGATCGAAACGGCGCTGTTCAACGCGGGCCTGCCCTACCGCGTCTACGGTGGCCTGCGCTTCTTCGAGAGGGCCGAGATCAAGCACGCGCTGGCCTATCTGCGCCTGTTGGAGAACCCCAACGACGACACCAGCTTCATGCGGGTCGTGAATTTCCCGGCCCGCGGCATTGGCGCACGCAGTCTGGAGCAACTGCAGGACCTGGCCCGTGCCACCGGTTGTTCGCTGCACGATGCAGTCAGCACATTGAGCGGGCGTGCGGGCACTGCCATTGCCAGCTTCGTCGCCAAGATCGACGTGCTGCGGGAGCAAACCGTCGGCATGAACCTGCGCGACATCATCGCGCAGACTCTGGACCAAAGCGGTCTGATCGAGCACTACAAGGCTGATCGCGAAGGCGCCGATCGGCTGGAGAATCTGGACGAGTTGATCAATGCCGCCGAGAGTTTTGTGATGCAGGAAGGCTTTGGCCGTGACGCCGCTGCGATGGCCGTTACCGCAGGAGCAGGGCAGAGCCCGGCCAGCCAAGGGCTGGATTTGAATGCACCCGCCTTACCCCCCGATGTGGTGGGCGATACTGGCGAGACCCTGTCTCCCTTGGTCGCCTTCCTGACCCATGCCGCACTGGAGGCCGGGGACAACATGGCCGAGGCCGGCCAAGACGCCATCCAGTTGATGACGGTGCACTCCAGCAAGGGCCTGGAGTTCGATGCGGTCTTCATCACCGGTATGGAAGAGGGTTTGTTTCCCCATGAAAACTCGCTGAACGATCGCGACGGCCTGGAGGAAGAGCGCCGCCTGATGTATGTGGCCATCACGCGCGCGCGCAAGCGCCTGTACCTGAGCCATTCGCAATCGCGCATGCTGCACGGCCAGACTCGCTTCAATATGAAGAGCCGCTTTTTTGAAGAGCTGCCCGAGGCCGCGCTGAAGTGGCTGACACCCAAACACCAAAATGCCAACCGCGGTTGGGGTGCGGACACTGCTATGCAATCAGGAGCGGTCTACTCAGGTTTCACGAGGGCTGGCGGCTCATTTGGCCAAAGCGTTCCGCGCAAGGAAGAAACCAACAAGCATGGCCTGCGTCTGGGCATGCTGGTGTTCCACGCCAAGTTCGGCGAGGGTACGGTGTTGACGTTGGAAGGCGCCGGTGACGATGCACGGGCCCAGATCAACTTCCCACGGCATGGCACCAAATGGCTGGCACTTAGCGTGGCTAAGCTGACACCGGTGCCCTGAAAGAGGGCCTTGTGCGCCCGCGTGGGGCCTCCTTTTGCGCGCTCCAGATCCGTGAGGCTGTGCGTTTTGCTCCGTGTCCCCCGCCCTTCGGGCTCCTCCTTTACCTGCGCATAACGCCCAAGCCATGCCCGACGCGTGCGAGTGAAGCGGGCTCTGACTGCACAAAGGAAGTCGACGTAAAAAAGCCCGCACAGAGCGGGCTTTTTGTTGGGGTTTGTAAAGCAGCTTAGGCTTTAGCGACCGTTGTTGGTTGCCACTTGCAGCAGCTTGTTGACGTCCTTGTCATTGGGCAAGGCGTAGTCATAAGCGCGGATGATGCGGCTGTCTTCGGTGCGCACAAATTTCAGGCTGACATAGGTGAAGTTGGCGGCGGCCGAGTAGGTGCCGACCAGCACCATATTGGCGTTGTGGCTGCGGGCAATGTCCTTGATCTCGCGGGATAGCAACAGTTCACCGGTTTCTTCGCGGATGAACACGTCGCCACGCAGCTTCATTTCCTTGACATTGAAGCCGGCGGTCGCCATTTGCGAGGCATATTGCTCGGACAGCGTGCGGCCCAGGGGAGCGGTGCGGCGCATGTCGTTGACGTTGACGATAGTGGCCACCAGAACGGGTTCGCCGCCGGGGCCGTAGTTGGCGATCAACTGGCTGATCGCGTCCTTGTTCAGCGCGACGAACTTGCTGGAAGCGGCTTCGTCATAGGTGGGGTCCGTGCGGACATTGCTGGGGGTGCCGCAGGCACCCAGCACAGCCACCGCTGCGAGTGCGGAGAGGATCAGTTTGTAGTTCATGGGCCCACCACTTTCATGATTTGGGGAGCTTTGTACTGCAGCAAGGTCGTATCCGCTTCTTCGACGTAGTAAATATCGGTCTTGCGCACCAGGTAGCGTCCACCTTGGGAAATCGTGGTGGTCAGGATCAGCTCGGTGGAGGTGGGGCCGCCGGAGTCGACGCTGGCGATGTAGTCGGCCGCCACGGCAGCATGCAAGCCACCCACCATCTTGTCACCCACGGGGGCCAAGCCCAGACCATACGCGGCGTACAAGCCGGTGGTGATCATCGTGAAGCGGCCGGGCACAAAATGGGGACGCGGGCTGTTGTGGCGAACCACTTGGGTCTGGTAGCTGACTTCCAAGGCGCGGTCTGGGTACTGCTGCACCACACGGCCACTTTTCACCAGGTCGGTGATCAGAAACTGTTGGAAGGCCTTGTCAAACTCCGTAGCGTTGGCGGGAAGCGCAACATACAAATTGCCGTTGACGCCCAGCTTGCCCAGGGAGTCCAGGGTTTGCTTCACGACGTCATTCGACAAAAGGCCCCAGTGGCCAGCAGATCGAACTTTGGGCTCAACGGTAAGGGGAAAGTTTGCAGAAACTGGAATCGGCGACGAAGCGCAGCCGACCAGCAACGCTGCGCCGGCACCGATTGCCATCTGCATCAGAGTTTTGGGAATCAAGGTAGCCCCCTTTATCCAAGGTTATTAAAACAAAGACGCCGTTTTCGCGCCATCAACGGGATTCATTATCAGCCGATCGGAACCATAAAAACAAGACAAATCAATACCTTCGACCGCTTTTTTCATGTTGTTTGGGGGATTTGTTGTGGCTTTGGCAACACCTCCCGCCCGGTCAGCCCCCGTATTCCCGTTCCAGCGTCTTGGTGCCCTTGCGGCCGCTGATCTGCCAGGCCGTGCGCTCGCCAATCAGGCGGGCCAGGAACTCCAGCTCCTCGTCGGTGTGGTTGATGGCCCGGGCCGGGGTCAGTGCGGCGCGACCATCCAAAAGGGGCTCACCCCACATGGCCTGGTGGTACTGGGACTCGGACGTTTCGCGGTCGGTGCCGGAGCTCAGGTCCACGGTGCCGTAGCAGTTGCAAAAATAGGTGCGACTTCCTTGCTTGGGGAAAACTTCGGTATAGACCCCAGTGCCGCGGATGCCGGCCGTCAGCGTTGGCGTGGCGATCTGGCGGGAGCTGCCCTTGCCCCAGACGCTGACCACAGCGCCGGTCAGCAGGCGCAGCAGGCTGACGGCATTCAGATTGGGACCGCGTTCGACGGTCAGCGTCGAGTTCTGGCGCACATGGAAGGCGGAATTGCCGACGACGAAGATCAGCGTGGAGCGTGGGCCGGTCATGATCTCA
Organism: Rhodoferax sp. GW821-FHT07G04; assembly: GCF_059418585.1. Taxonomy (NCBI): domain Bacteria; kingdom Pseudomonadati; phylum Pseudomonadota; class Betaproteobacteria; order Burkholderiales; family Comamonadaceae; genus Rhodoferax; species Rhodoferax sp. GW821-FHT07G04. The sequence continues at coordinate 166,307 of NZ_JBWKQD010000002.1, read as the reverse complement.
TCACCCGTCTGCACCGATTGGTTGGGCAGCAGGGGCTGGCCGTTGACGGTCGCATCCCCCCGCAATTCGACGACATTGCCGCGCGCCTGCGCATGGGCCGCGCTCAGACCGCCCACCGCCGTCCACGCGGCGGCGGCTTGTAAAAAGCTGCGCCGCTGGTACCACAGTACCTCGGTCTCGGTGCGTCCTTCTAGGCTGTGTTGTGTCATGTGTCGTCTCCTGAAGTGAACTCAAAGCTGTCCTGGAACGTGAAATAGATGGATGTGGTCACCATCGCGGCCATCAGCATCGCCGCCGGATACAGCGCGGTAGCAAAGGCTTCGGCGCTGCCAAATGTCCGTACCAATGTTGCCATAACGATGATGAACAGCAGGAAGATGCCCATCCAGGCCAGACCAAAGACGGTGAAGGCGCCGAAGTTGCGCAGGCAGGCCACCAAGCTGAAAAACAGGCTTTTGACGGGGGGGACGCCGTGCCAATGCAACAGCGCCGGCGCGTGCCAGAACATTTGTGTCAGCGGCAGCGACAGAATGGCTGCCACAAAAGCGGCCCACTGTAGGTCACTTTGCTGCAGCATCTCTGCCGTGGCCGGACCACCGAATAAGTAGAGCTTGGCGAACTTGCCACCATCAATCAGCGCAGTGCAGCCCAGCAACAAGAGCAGGCCCAGCGCGTACAGCACGCCCAGCATCAGCATGGAGCGCACCTGCGCGCGGTCGCCGCGAAAGGCGGTCAGCAGCACCCAGGGCATCGGGAATTTGCCATCCGCAGCCTCGCGCGTGGCTGCCATCAGGCCCAAGGTGGCGCCGGGCAGGAGGAGGAGCATCAAGGCACTGCCCAGCACTGGCACGATGCTCAGCACCGACATCACGGCCACAAACAAAAAGAACAAGCCCGACAAGGCCAGGGGTTGGCGGAAAAACGTTTGCAAGCCCAACTTGACCCATTGGATGCCCCTGCTGGCCGGGACGATGTGAAGTTTCATGCAGTAGTGGTGGGTTGGGGATAGGTCAGGGGGTAGAGGATACGCTGACGCAGCACGCGTTGGAAGTGCTCGGGGTCGTGGGCCTGCAAAACGGAGGCCTCGCGCGGCAGGTGCAGGTCCCACAGGCGCGAGATCCAGAAGCGCAGCGCCGCGGCCCGGGCCATGGCGGGCAACAGCTGGCGCTCGGGTGCCAGCAGTGGGCGCACGCTGGCATAGGCTTCCAGAAAGGCCTGGGTACGCTGCGGATCGCTGGTGCCGGTGGGCAGGTCTATGCACCAGTCGTTGAGGCACACGGCGATGTCGAACAGCCAGGTGTCGATGCCGGCAAAGTAAAAGTCAAAGAAACCGGTCAGCACGGGCGCTGTGTCGCCGTCCTCGGCCGTCTCGAACATCACGTTGTCGCGGAACAGGTCGGCGTGTATGGGGCCGCGGGGCAGTGCGCCATAGGTGGAGAAGCTCGCCACGTGGTTTTGGTAGGCCAGCTCGCTGTGCAGCATGGCGGCCTGTTCGGGCGTCACAAAGGGCAGGATGACGGGCACCGTCTCGTTCCACCAGTCCAGCGCCCGCAGGTGGGGTTGTTGCATGCTGAAGTCGCGCCCGGCCAGGTGCATGCGCGCCAGCATGGCGCCGACCTGCTTGCAGTGCGCCACGGTGGGCGCCAGCTCGCTCTTGCCGCGCAAGCGGTTGACCACGGCTGCGGGCTTGCCCTTCAGTGCATGCACCACGTCGCCATCGCGGTTGGTGGCCGGGTCAGGCACCGGAATACCGTGGTGGGCCAGGTGCTTCATCAGCCGCAGATAGAAGGGCAATTGCTCCATGCTCAGCCGCTCGAACAGCGTCAGAACATAGGGCGCCTGGTCGGTGGTGACGAAGTAATTGGTGTTTTCTATGCCGCCCGAGCAACCCGCCAGGGTCTGGAGGGTTCCCAATTGAAGGCCTTGCAAGAATTCGCTGGCCTCGTCGAAAGAGACCTCTGTGTAAACCGCCATGTGTATCAGCCAGCCCGAAAGAGTCAGAATCCCACCGTGCCCCAGACGGGGTCCGGCCGGGCGGGAGATGGAAAAACAATATGTGTGCCCGGATTGTAGGGCCGGCCACAATGCAAAATGCACCCATGACTGACAAGAAAAAACTGCTGCTGGTTGATGGTTCCAGCTATCTCTACCGTGCCTTTTTTGCGGGCGGCGGTGACATGAGCATCACACTGCCCGACGGCACCGTGCAAAAGACTGGCGCGATCCGCATCATGGTCAACATGATGCAGTCCCTGCGCAAGGAATACCCGGCCGAGTATGTGGCCTGTGTGTTCGATGCCAAGGGCCCCACCTTCCGCGACACCATCTACCCGCAGTACAAGGCCAACCGCGACCCCATGCCCGACGATCTGCGCAGCCAGATCGCGCCCATCCACGAAGTGGTGCGCCTGCTGGGCTGGCCGGTGCTGGATGTGCCGGGCGTGGAAGCCGACGATGTGATCGGCACGCTGGCCGCTGCCGCAGCCAGCCAAGGCATCGAGGTCATCGTCAGCAGCGGCGACAAGGACTTGGCCCAACTGGTCAACGAACACATCACCATCATAGACACCATGAACGGCAAGCGCCGCGACCTGGCCGGTGTGGAAGCCGAGTTTGGCGTCCCGGCTAGCCTGATGCTGGATTACCAGACCCTGGTGGGCGACGCGGTGGACAACGTGCCTGGTGTGCCCAAGGTCGGTCCCAAGACCGCGGTGAAGTGGTTGCAGGAATACGGCTCATTGCAGGGTGTCGTCGACAACGCCGCCAACATCAAGGGCGTGGTCGGCGAGAACCTGCGCCAGGCCTTGGCATGGCTGCCTACGGGTCGTTCGCTGCTGACCATCAAGACCGATTGTGATCTGACAGGATGGGTCTCGGGGCTGCCCGCTATGGAATCAATAGCGGTTGGTGCCCAAGATACGAGGGCTCTGCGGGTCTTTTGCGAAAAGTATGGATTCAAGGGGCTGGCTAAATCGCTGGAAGCCCAGGAGGCGGCTGCAGGCGGAAATGGGGCCGCAGGAATTGGGGCCAAGCCACCCGGCGGTGCTCCCGGCTTGTTCGATGAACCCGAAGCCACAGCCGCCGCCCCGCGTACCAGCAATCTGGCCTACGACACCGTTCTGACTTGGGACCAGTTCGACGCCTGGCTGGCCAAGCTGCAGGCGGCCGAGCTGACGGCGCTGGATACCGAAACCACGTCGCTGGACGAGATGCGCGCCGAGATCGTTGGCATCTCCTTTAGTGTCAAACCGGGTGAGGCGGCCTATGTCCCGCTGACACACCGCTACCCCGGCGCGCCCGAGCAATTGGAGCGCGACGCGGTATTGGCCAAGCTCAAGCCCTGGCTGGAAGACGCCACAAAAAAGAAGCTGGGCCAGCACATCAAGTACGACCGACACGTCTTTGCCAACCACGGTATCGAAGTGCAGGGCTATGCCCACGACACCATGCTGCAGAGCTATGTGCTGGAGGTGCACATGCCCCACGGCCTGTCCAGCTTGGCCGAGCGCCATGTGGGCCGCAGCGGCATCAGCTACGAAGACATCTGTGGCAAGGGCGCCAACCAGATTTCGTTCGATCAGGTGGACATCGCCAAGGCGGCGGAGTATTCCTGCGAAGACTCGGACCAGACGCTGGATGTGCACAACGCTTTGTGGCCCAAGCTCGCCGCCGACGCCAAGCTGCAATTCATCTACGCGCTGGAAATGGCCAGCAGCGAGACGCTGTACCGCATCGAGCGCAATGGTGTGCTGATCGACGCGCCCACGCTGGCCAAGCAGAGCCATGAGCTGGGCCAACGCATCCTGCAATTGGAGACCGAGGCCTATGAGATTGCGGGCCAGCCTTTCAATCTCTCGTCACCGAAGCAACTGGGCGAAATCTTCTTCGACAAGCTGGGCATGCCGGTCGTGAAGAAGACCGCCACCGGCGCCCGCAGCACCGACGAAGAGGTGCTGGAGAAGCTGGCCGAAGACTACCCCTTGCCGGCCAAGCTGCTGGAGCACCGCAGTCTGTCCAAGCTCAAGGGCACCTATACCGACAAGCTGACGCTGTTGACGCTGCCCCGCACCGGCCGTGTGCACACGCATTACGCGCAGGCTGTGGCGATCACCGGCCGCCTGTCCAGTAACGACCCCAACCTGCAGAACATTCCCATCCGCACGCCCGAAGGCCGGCGTGTCCGTGAGGCCTTTGTGGCACCTGCCGGCAGCGTCATTGCCAGTGCCGACTACTCGCAGATCGAGCTGCGCATCATGGCCCACATCAGCGGCGATGCGGCCCTGCTCAGTGCCTTCCACAGCGGCCTGGACGTACACCGTGCTACGGCAGCCGAAGTGTTCAGCGTGCCGGTGGATCAGGTGAGCAGCGAACAGCGCCGCTACGCCAAGGTCATCAACTTCGGCCTGATCTATGGCATGAGCGCCTTTGGCCTGGCGCGCAATCTGGGCATAGACAACACGGCGGCCAAGAACTACATCGCCCGCTACTTTGAGCGTTATCCCGGCGTCAAGACCTACATGGAGACAACGCGCGAACTCGCCAAAAAGCAAGGCTATGTGGAAACCGTGTTTGGCAGGCGCTTGCAACTGGCCGGTATCCAGAACGCCAAGGGCGCGCAGCTCGCGGGGTTGGAGCGCGCCGCCATCAACGCGCCGATGCAGGGCACGGCGGCCGATCTGATCAAGCTCAGCATGAACAAAGTGCAGCAGGTGCTGGATGCCGAGCAACGCACCACCAAGATGATCATGCAGGTGCACGATGAACTGGTGTTCGAGGTTCCCGAGGCCGAGGTCGACTGGCTCAAGACCGAAATTCCGCGCCTGATGGCGGGTGTGGCGGAGCTGAAAGTGCCGCTGCTGGCCGAGGTGGGGGTTGGTCCTAACTGGGACAAGGCCCACTGATTACCGTAGACTGTGCCGGTTTCTTCCCCCACCCAACCCCTTGATTGAAGGACTTAAGCGATGCTGACTGCAGACCAAAAAGACGAATTCAACGCCTTGCTCCCCGGCAAGTCCACCGAGGCCGGCGCCACGCGCCGTACCGCACTCAAGACCGCATTGGGTGTGGGCTACGCCGCCACTGCCATGCCCATCATGGCGCAGACCGCGATCAAGACGCCCGACACCGGTTTGATCACCGGCACGCCGGTATTCGAGGTCGACAACTACCCGGTGCCGATGTATTACGCAGCGCCTGCGGGTAAGAAGAACCTGCCCATCATCCTGGTGGTGCAAGAGATTTTTGGCGTGCACGAATACATTGCCGACACCTGCCGCCGCTTTGCCAAGGCCGGTTACCTGGCCATCGCGCCCGACCTCTATGCCCGCCAGGGCGATGCCAGCAAATACACCGACATCAGCAAGCTGCTGGCTGAAATCGTGGCCAAGGTGCCCGATGCCCAGGTCATGGCCGATCTGGACGGCGCGGTGCAGTGGGCCGGCGAAAACGGTGGCAACACCAAGCGCGTGGGCGTCACCGGCTTCTGCTGGGGCGGCCGCATCACCTGGCTGTATGCCGAGCAGAGCAAGAACGTCAAGGCGGCTGTCGCCTGGTATGGCCGCTTGGTTGGGGCTTCGTCGGCCGTCACACCCAAGCATCCTGTCGACCTGGCCGCAGGTCTGAAGGCCCCGGTGCTGGGCCTGTATGGCGGGCAGGACGGCGGCATCCCGCTGACCACGGTCAACCAGATGAAGGACGCCTTGGCCGAGGCGGGCGCCAAAGGCAACAAGGCCGCCAAGGCTTCGGAGTTTGTGGTGTACTCTCAAGCCCCCCATGCCTTCCATGCAGACTATCGCCCCAGCTATGTGAAGGAAGCGGCAGAAGACGGCTTCAAGCGGGCCCTGGAGTGGTTCAAGGGCCACGGCGTCTGACCCACCGCAGACGCCTGATGGCAGGACCGCCCTTCGGGGCGGTTTTTTGTTTTTCGGTTTGATGATTTCGGGCGCTAGCCCTCGAGAAATATACGTAAGCAGCTATGACATTGATAGCAATTTTGGTCGGAACCCTGGTCGCCGGCATTGGCTCGGTCTGGCTGGCCGCAGCCCTGAGCTTTGGTGCCCTGGCCCGCTACACGCAGCACATGCTGAGCCTGGCGGCCGGCGCGCTGATGGCCACTGCCTTCATGCATCTGCTGCCCGAGGCCTTTGAGAGCCGCGTTGCCGCCCACGACCTGTTTTTGACGTTGTTGCTGGGCCTGGTGTTTTTCTTTTTGCTGGACAAGGCCGAGCTGTGGCACCACGGCCATGAGCACCACCATGCGGATGCGGGGCATGACCATGCCCACGGGCACCACCACCATCACCACGCTCCCGCGCACCCCCACAAGCACAGCCATGGCCACCAGGGTGCCGCGGCCGTTCATGTGCATGACCATGCGCATGATGGCCCGGTGCAGCCTGGCAGTTGGGCCGTGCTGACCGGCGACAGCGTTCACTGCTTTGGCGACGGTATCCTGATTGCGTCGGCCTTCATGGCCGATATGCGGCTGGGTGCCATCGCTGCCTTGGCAGTGTTGGCTCACGAGGTGCCCCACCACATGGGCGATCTGATGGTGCTGCGCTCCGGCACCAGCAACAAGCGCATGGCCTTGGTCAAGGTGTCACTCGCCGGAGCTGTTACTGCGTTGGGTGGTCTTGCGGGGTATTGGCTGGTGGACTCCTTGCACAGTTATCTGCCCTACTTTTTGGTTGTGGCATCCAGCAGCTTTGTTTATGTGGCCTTGGCTGACTTGATCCCGCAGTTGCAGAAGCGGTTGACGTTGAAGGAGACGTTGGCGCAGATCACTTGGCTGGCCTTGGGGATTGGGCTGGTGACGGTGATGAGTGGTCTGGCGCACGGGGGGCATTAAGCGGCCAGTGCTTGCGTCGCTGTTGGTTGTATCAGCCGGGTAGCGGGTTTTGCTCCGTGTCCCCGGGCCTTCGGCCTCCTCCTTTACCTGCGCAAAACCCGCTACCCGACTGATACCGCGTGGCGTGGTTTGTGTCGCTCTGCAGAGCCACTTCCAGCGGCAGGGCTGGGGTGAGCGCCAAAGTGAGGTAAAGGGGGAGGCCGAAGGCCGGAGGACACGAACGGCGGCGCTTACCCCAGCCCTGTTGCGGGCGAGTCGTTAAGACGTGGCACTATCTTCAGCCCTGTGCAACGGGCCGCGACGGATCGCTGCACCATTCGCTCCAGCTACCGGCAAACAACTGGGTGCGGCCCAGGCCGGCAATTTCCATGGCGATGATGTTGGGCACAGCGCTGACGCCGCTGCCGCAGTGGTGCACCACGGTGGCGGGGTCGCGGCCGCCCAGCAGCGCGTCAAACTCGGCGCGCAGTTCAGCAGCGGGGCGAAAGCGCCCGTCGGCGGCGATGTTGAGGTTGAACGGGCGGTTCAGCGCTCCGGGTATGTGGCCGGCCACCGGGTCCAGTGGCTCCACTTCACCGCGAAAGCGCGGTGTGGCGCGCGCATCGATGACGGTTTGGCCGCCGGGCGCGGCAGACTTGCCCACCTGGCTTGCTATTGAATCGATAGTGACTAGTACAGTCTTTTCGGGGGCTAGCACGTAGTTGGCCATATGGCGCTGGGTTTGGGGGCCGCTTTCGACTGTTTCACCAGCGGCCTGCCAGGCCTGCAACCCGCCATCCAGCACGGCTACATTGTCATGGCCGGCCCACTTGAGCATCCACCACAGGCGGCCGCAGTAGTTGGCGCCTTGGCGGTCGTACACCACGGCTTGTTGTGTGTTGTCAAAGCCGACCGAGCCCAGCCAGGCGGCAAAGGCTTCGCGCGTGGGCAGCGGGTGGCGTCCGCCCGATGCGCTGGTGCCGGGCGCGGGTTTGCCGGTGGCGGGGTCTTTGGCGGCGCTCAAATGCTTGTCCAGGTGGGCGTAGACGGCGCCGGGGATATGGGCCTCGGCATACATGGCCTCGCCGGCCTGTGGGTCGGTCAGCAAGAAGCTGCAGTCAAACACGGTATGGGGCTGGCCGCTGGTGCGCAGGGCCTGGAGTTGCTCGACGGAGATCAGGGTGGTGTAGGCCATGAATGGTTTCCTTGGTGCAGAACTTGGGTGCTGCCGGTCAGCCACATATGCTAATGGTCTTCGGCAGGGGTATCAGGCAGGGCGCGGGCGCGTAGCGCGGTGGCCAGCACGCCACTGATCACGATGACTGCAATACCGGCCCAACCTATGGGCGCAATGTATTCGCCAAACAGTGTCAGGCTGTAGATGGAGGCGAACACAATGCCGGTGTATTGCATGCTGGCCACCACCAGCGTGGCGCCATGGCTGTAGGCGCGTGTCATGCACCACTGGCCCAGCGATGCAAGCACACCGATGGGAATCACCCAGGCCGCCGCCGTCCAACTCACCGCGGACCACGGCGTCAATCCGGTAAACAAAGAGCCCACCGCTCCGACGACGGCCGTGCCGATGGAGAAGTAGAACACGGTGCGCACTTCGGGTTCACCCACTTTGCCCAGGGCGGTCACCTGCATATAGGCGAGCGCGGCACCCATGCCCGACAGCAGTCCGATGACACCAGCAAACAACTGGTCATGGTCTATCGTGGGGCGCAGCGTCATCACCACACCGGTAAAGCCCAGCAATACCGTGCCCAGGAGCGGCCCCTGGCGTTGCGACTGTCCATAGAGCAGGGCACCGCCCACGATAAAGGCCGCCACCCAGACGCCGCTCATGTAATTCAGTGTCATAGCCGTGGCCAGCGGCAGATGGGCAATGCCATAGAACCAGGCGCTGAGCGATAGGATGCCGATGGTGCTGCGCCACACATGCATCATGGGCACGGGTGTGCGCAGGCTGGTGCCGCGTGCGCGCAGCACCACGGCCATGAAGACCACGCTGACGATGCCGCGGTAGAACACCAGCTCCAGCGTGCCAAAACTGGCGGATGCGAACTTGATTCCGACTGCCATGGTGGCAAACAGAAACGAGCCCAGCACCATCCAGAGGGCTTGCACTAGATATTGCCCATTTGGCGGCGGTACCAGTTGTGGAAGTGGGGCATGCCGTCTTCCATGGGAGTCTGGTAGGGGCCGACTTCGTTGTCGCCGCGGGCATAGAGGGCGGCGCGGCCGGCGTCCATGCGCTCACCGATCTCATCGTCTTCGAGGCAGGTCTCGTTGTAGGCGGCTTGCTGGGCCTCGACAAACTCGCGCTCGAACGCGGCTATCTCTTCGGGGTAGTAGAACTCCACCATGTTCATGGTCTTGTTCGGCCCCATGGGGTGCAGCGTAGAGACGGTCAGCACATGGGGGTACCACTCGACCATGATGTGCGGGTAGTAGGTCAGCCAGATGGCGCCCTGCTGGGGCGGCACGCCGTTGCGGTAGGCCAGCAGGGCCTTTTGCCAGCGTTCGTAGACCGGCGAACCGGCGCTGGAGCTGGCGCGCGCCAACTGGGCGGCCACACCCACGGTCTGCACTGAGTAGTGGTCGGCGAACTGCCAGCTCAGGTCTTCGCAGGTCACAAACCCACCCAGGCCGGGGTGGAAGGGGCCTACGTGGTAGTCCTCCAGGTAGACCTCGATGAAGGTCTTCCAGTTGTAATTGCACTCGTGCATGACCACCTTGTCCAGCACAAAACCGTCAAAATCCAGCGCCGCGCGCGGGCCCATGCCGGCCAGATCGGCCGCCACATCGCGCCCGTTGTGCTCAAACAGCAGGCCATTCCACTCTTGCAGCGGGTAGTTCTTCAGGTTCAGGCAGGGGTCTTGGTCGAAATGGGGCGCGCCGATCAACGTGCCGGCCTGGAAAGGGGCGCCATTGGTGTTGGCGCCGCTGTAGGTCCAGCGGTGCAGCGGGCAGACGATGTTGCCGCCGGCACTGGCCACCTGGCGGCCGTGGTCGGTGCTGGGGTGTATCAGTGAATCGCGGCCCTTGAGCATCAGTGCCTGGCGGTGGCGGCAGATGTTGGAGATCAGTTCCACACCGCCGGTATTGCGCACCAGGGCCCGGCCCTCTTTCTCTTGGGGCAGGGCGTAGTAATCGCCCACATTGGGGACGCTCAGGGCATGCCCCACATAGCGGGGGCCATTCTGGAAGATGGTCTGCATCTCGCGCTGGTACAGCGCGGTGTCAAAATAGCTAGAAACTGGTAGTTGGCAAGAAGCCTGCTGCAGTTGAAGACTTAAATCAGACATGTTGTCCTGACCTAAAGACTCCCCACAGGGAGATGCGCTTCATAAGGCGCGTTACAAAGGGAAGGCCGGTCGCAGTGAAGCGGGGTTACCGGGGGCGGGTTGGGCATTGTACCCGGGGGCGACAAGCCCCTAGCCCTTGCAAAGGCCTAAAATCGCGATTCACAGTTTTCTGTCCCTATTCCACTCCTCCTCCCAAGCCGCCCATGCCCAAGGCCCCCGCCAAATCCGACACGACCGTTGACGCCACCTCCAGCAGCCCCGTGCCAGCCACCTACGAAGCCGCGCTGCAGGAGTTGGAGCAACTGGTCGGCCAATTGGAGTCTGGCACCATGCCGCTGGATCAATTGCTGTCGGGCTACCAGCGTGGCGCCCAGTTGCTGCAGCTGTGCCGCGACAAGCTGCAGGCGGTGGAAGACCAGATCAAGGTGCTGGATGAAGGCATGCTCAAGGTATGGAAGCCACAATGAGCGCGATGATGACCACCGATACCTTGGCCCCACCAGCCCGCCAACCCGCTGCACCGGCGCGTACCGGCTTCGATCTGGACGCCTGGAGCCGCGCCCGTCTGCAGCAGGTCGAGCAGGCGCTGGACCGCTGGGTCACTGCCGATGTGCCCCAAGGCCTGAGCCATGGCGCCCCCGCCCAGTTGGTTGAGGCCATGCGCTATGCCGTGCTCGATGGCGGCAAACGTCTGCGCCCCTTGCTGGTGCTTGCGGCGCATGAGGCCGTGTGCGAGAGCGCCAGCTCCGTACAAGGCGACGCCATGTACGAGGCGGCCCTGCGCGCCGCCTGCGCCGTGGAGTTGATCCACGCCTATTCCCTGGTGCATGACGACATGCCCTGCATGGACAACGATGTGCTGCGCCGGGGCAAGCCCACTGTGCATGTGCAGTTTGGCCAAGCCAGCGCCTTGCTGGCCGGTGATGCTTTGCAGGCCTTGGCATTTGAATTGTTGACCCCGCAAGACGGCACGGTGCAGCCGGCCACCCAGGCCCGCTTGTGCGCCTTGCTGGCCCGCGCCGCCGGTAGCGCCGGTATGGCAGGCGGCCAGGCCATTGACCTGGCCAGCGTGGGCCTGCCGTTGAACGAAACGCAGTTGCGCCAGATGCACGAGCTCAAGACCGGTGCGCTGCTGCAAGCCAGCGTCGTGATGGGTGCCCATTGCGGCGTGGCCACGGCCCAGGCACTGGCGTCTTTGCAGTCCTATGGCGCCGCCATGGGGCTGGCGTTCCAAGTCGTGGACGACATACTGGATGTCACCGCCGATTCCACAACGCTGGGCAAGACCGCCGGCAAGGATGCCGACAACAACAAGCCCACCTATGTCTCGCTGATGGGCCTGCAGGCCAGCCAAGCTTATGCCCAGCAGTTGCTGGAGCAGGCCTTGCAGGCGCTGGACAGTAGTGGCCTGCCCCACACCGAGGCGCTGCGCGCCTTGGCCGATATGGTCGTGAACCGGGCCCATTGACGGCAGGTGTCATATATAAAAATGGCCGCTAGCCCTCGAAAAATATGCGTAAGCAGCTACTAAAAAGATAGCATATGTCAAAAACCAAGTATCCCCTGTTGCAGACTATCAACGATCCTGCCGACCTGCGCGAGGTGCCGCGTGCGCAACTGCGTGAGTTGAGTGATGAGCTGCGCGCCTATTTGCTCGACAGTGTGGCCAAGACCGGTGGACACCTCAGTTCCAACCTGGGCACGGTGGAGCTGACCGTGGCCCTGCACTATGTCTACAACACACCGCGGGATCGCATCGTCTGGGACGTGGGCCACCAGACCTACCCGCACAAGATACTGACCGGTCGCCGCGACCGCATGGACACGCTGCGCCAATTGGGCGGGTTGAGCGGCTTCCCGCAGCGCGCCGAAAGCGAATACGACACCTTTGGCACGGCGCACTCCAGCACCTCCATCTCCGCTGCGCTGGGCATGGCCCTGGCCGCGCGCATACAGGGCGAAGACCGCCATGCCATCGCCGTCATTGGCGACGGTGCCATGACGGCCGGCATGGCCTTTGAAGCCTTGAACAACGCGGGCGTGTCCGATTGCAACCTGTTGGTCATCTTGAATGACAACGACATGAGCATCAGCCCGCCCGTGGGTGCGTTGAACCGCTACCTCGCGCAGTTGATGAGCGGCCGTTTCTACGCAGCGGCCAAGAATGCCGGCAAGTCCGTGCTTAAGGGTGCGCCGCCATTGTTTGAGCTGGCCAAGCGCCTGGAAGAGCATGCCAAGGGCATGGTCGTTCCGGCTACGCTGTTCGAGAAATTCGGCTTCAACTACATCGGCCCCATCGATGGCCATGATCTGGATTCGCTGATCCCCACGCTGGAAAACATCCGCCAGCTCAAGGGTCCGCAATTCCTGCACGTGGTCACCAAGAAGGGCCAGGGCTACAAGCTGGCCGAGGCCGACCCGGTGGCCTACCATGGCCCCGGCAAGTTCGACCCCAGCGTGGGTTTGCAAAAGCCCGCAGTGGCACCCAAGCAAAGCTTCACCCAGGTGTTTGGCAACTGGCTGTGCGCCATGGCCGAGGCCGATCCGCGTCTGGTCGGCATCACTCCTGCCATGCGCGAGGGCTCGGGCATGGTGGAGTTCGAACAGCGCTTCCCCGAACGCTATTTCGATGTCGGCATTGCCGAGCAGCACGCCGTCACTTTCGCCGGCGGTTTGGCCACCGAAGGCCTCAAGCCCGTGGTGGCGATCTATTCCACATTCCTGCAGCGCGGTTACGACCAGTTGGTGCACGACATCGCCATCCAAAACCTGCCGGTGGTGTTCGCACTGGACCGTGCAGGCCTGGTCGGTGCCGATGGTGCGACCCATGCCGGCGCCTACGACATCGCCTACCTGCGTTGCATTCCCAATGTCAGCGTGGCCTGCCCGGCCGATGAGAACGAATGCCACCAGTTGCTGAGCACGGCCTTTGCGCAAAACCACCCCATCGCGGTGCGTTACCCCCGCGGTGCCGGTGCGGGCGTAGCCGTGCAGGCGGGTCTGGAGACCCTGCCATTCGGCAAGGGAGAAGTGCGCCGCACCGGCAAGGGCATTGCCATCCTGGCCTTTGGCACGCTGCTGTACCCCGCGCTGGAGGCGGCCAACGCCTTGAACGCCACGGTGGTCAATATGCGCTGGGCCAAGCCGCTGGATACCGAACTGCTACTGCAGGTTGCCCGCAGCCACGATGCCCTGGTGACGGTGGAAGAGGGCTGTGTGATGGGTGGCGCCGGCAGTGCCGTGCTGGAGGCCTTGCACGCCGCCGGGGTGGAGTTGCCCGTGCTGCAACTGGGCCTGAAAGACCAATTCATCGAACACGGCGACCCTGCACGCCTCTTGACCCTGCAAGGTCTGGACGCCGCCGGCATACAGGCGTCCATCGCGCGCCGCTTCGCAGCGCTGTTGGCGCCCATCGTGCGAGCGGCCTGATCAAGCAAGGCTCCACCCGCTCCTACGCACCGGTCTACGGTGTGCGCGAGTGCCAAAACAAGCACTCGCGTTTCAATCCTTTCAGAATCCTGAAGAGCCCTTTTTCAGGGCTGTTATCGAGGGAAAACCCCCAGGGTTGGGGTAATACCGGTTCCTACAATGCGCAGTGACTCATAGCAGTCCTTGCTGGGCGGTATTGGCTGGCCGGCGAGATTGTTTCAAACCTCTTTTGGAGTACACGGAATGGATCGTCGTTCGATTATTAAAAACGCTGGCATGGCCGGTGTGTTGGCTGCAGGTGTCGCGCCAGCCGTGCATGCGCAAGCGGCTGTGCGCTGGCGCCTGTCATCGAGTTTCCCCAAGGCCTTGGACACCATCTTTGGCGCAGCCGAAACCTTTGCCAAGCACGTCAAGGAATTGTCGGGCGGCAAGTTCGAAATCTCGGTCCACGCTGCGGGTGAAATCTCCCCCGCGCTGGGTGTGGTCGATGCCGTGCAACAGGGTTCGGTGGAATGCGCGCACACAGCGCCCTACTACTTCTTCGGCAAGAACGAGGCATTCGCCCTGGGCTGTGCCATCCCCTTCGGTCTGAACAGCCGCCAGATGACAGCCTGGATGTACCAAGGCAATGGCTTGACGCTGATGCGCGAGTTCTATGCCAAGTACAGCATGATCAACTTTCCCATGGGCAACACCGGTGCGCAAATGGGCGGCTGGTTCCGCAAGGAAATCAAGACGGTCCAGGACCTGAAGGGCCTGAAGTTCCGTACCGGCGGCTTCCCCGGCAAGGCCATCGAACGCCTGGGCGTGATCCCGCAAAACATTCCTGGCGGCGAAATCTACACCGCGCTGGAAAAGGGCACGATCGACGCCTGCGAATGGGTCGGCCCTTACGATGACCAGAAGCTGGGCTTCAACAAGGTTGCTCCGTTCTACTACTACCCCGGCTGGTGGGAAGGCGGTCCCCAGTTGGACCTGTTCGTCAACCAGAAGGCCTACGACGCGCTGTCGCCCGAGTTCAAGTCCATCGTGCAAAACGCTGCGGCCTATGCCCACACCGACATGCAGGCCAAGTACGATGCCAAGAACCCCGCGGCACTGAAGCAGTTGGTCGGCTCCGGCACCAAGCTGCGCCAGTTCCCCAAGGAAGTCATGGAAGCCGCCTTCAAGGAAGCCATGGCCCTGTACGAAGAGCTGAACCAGAAGAACGAAGACTGGAAGAAGATTTACGCCGACTACTCCAAGTTCCGCGCCGATTCCAACCTGTGGTTCCGCTTCACCGAAGCCACCTTCGACCGCTTCATGCAGTCGCAAAAGCTGTAATCCATTCAGCTTGTTGCATTAGAAGACCGCGCCTCGGCGCGGTTTTTTGTTTCTGGGGCATGGTTTTTTAGGTGACTGGCCTCGCTTTTTTTGACAACCAAAGAGCCAAATAGCCGGACTCCCCACTCTCCCCCCGCCCTCTCGCCCCCGTCGGGCGAGAGGGAGCCTTCAACAGCCGATTTTGCTTCTGTGCTCCGGCTGTGGCATTACGGCAGTGAGGTTGCGTTGCAGGTTGGCGCACATAGGCTTTGAACCAACTGTCCTAGAGACCTCGTGTACGGTGGCGTGGAGCCGCTGGCGCGCGCAGCGGCCAGTGTGGGTGCACCCAAGTGGCAGCCGTTTACTCCAACCGCAGCGCCAGGGCCGTGGTGTACCAGTAAGTACCGCGCCGCATCGCCAGTAGCGCCTTAGCCGGCGCGACGTAACCTAATCGGCTGTTAAAGGCTCCCCTCGCCCGACGGGGGCGAGGGGTTGGGGGAGTGGGGAGTCCGGATATTCGGCTATCCAGCGGTTTGGCTGTTTAAACCCGGCCTCGTTAACCAGAGACCCAGGTGCCCAATGCCGATCACTGAGTGACCACCATCAACGCCGCTCACGCGCCGCCTGCAGCGCGCTGGCCAGACGTTCAAACTCCAGCAACATCTGCGGCGAGGCCGCGTAAAACACCGTCAGCTTGTTCGAGAAGGTGCGGGTGTACAGGCGCGGTGCAATCAACCAATCCAGGCCCCGCACCCGCATCAACCGGGCATAGGCCAGGTCGCCAATGGCCACCTTTTTGTGCGATACCCAAGTCTGCTGCAGCGCCGTGCCGTCCAGCGTGGTGGTGCCGCGCAAGATGTGCCATTCGGTATAGACCATCATGGCCAGGGCCGCCACCAGCCAGCCGCTGGACTGCAATGTGGGTGCCAGTTGGCCGCTGCTCCACAGCTGCACACCCCACAGCACGGCCGCTGTCACGATGACCACCGCCATGCACTTGAAGGCTGGCGAATAGGCTGGGCTGCGCACCACACCGCCCGTGGGTTCGAAAGTAAAGGCGGCTGGCAATGCTGCGGATGCCGGTGTGTTGTCGGTTGAAGTGGTCATAGGGGCCTCTGGCAAAAAAATACCCCACACACGATCAGGTGGTGGGGCAGGGGCTGGCCGAAGTACCGTGCGCGTCACTTCGGCGGTTCAGCCATTTGCTATTTCTTGAACAGCTCGTCGATGCGCTTCTGTTCTTCGTCCGCTTCCTTGTCGGCGGCGGCCTTGCTGGCAGCTTCGGTCTTGGCGGGGGCAGCAGCAGCGTCGGGGGCGGACGCGCCCTCTGCAGGCTTGGCGTCGCTGGCTGCTGGGGCTGGGGCGTTGCTGCTCTCGTCGGTGGGCATGTCGATCTTGACCTTGTCCACATCGACGACCACTTCCTTGTCCAGGAACACGGTGACGGACTGGGGCAGGAAGATCACGACCACGACCAGGATGATCTGCATCGCCACCCAGGGCAGGGCGCCCAGGTAGATGTCGTTGGATTTCACCGGCACGGGAATGCGTTTGTCCTTGAACAGCGTGTCGGCAATGCCGCGCAGGTAGAACAACGCAAAACCAAACGGTGGGTGCATGAAACTGGTTTGCAGGTTCACGCACAGCAGCACGCCAAACCACACCAGGTCGATACCCAGCTTGGCGGCCACGGGTGCCAGCATGGGCACGATGATGAACGCGATCTCAAAGAAATCCAGGAAGAAGGCCAGGAAGAACACGAACACGTTGACCACCACCAGGAAGCCCACCTGTCCACCGGGCAGGCCAGTCAGCAAATGCTCCACCCACTTGGAGCCGTCCACACCCTGGAAGACCTGGCTGAACACGCGTGAGCCGATCAGGATGAACACCACCATGGCGGTCAGGCGCATGGTGCCGCTCATGGCTTCCCACAGCAGTGCCTTGGTCAGGCGCTTGGACATGGCGGCCAAAATCATCGCACCCACCACGCCCATGGCACCGGCTTCGGTGGGGGTGGCCACGGCCGAGTCCTGGAAGGGCAGGCCGCCCATGGAACCCAGCACCGTGAAGATCAGCACGGCCGAGGGGATGATGCCTTTGAGGCACTTGCGCCACAGTGGCCAGCCGTTCAGGGTGCGCTCGGTCACAGGAATGGCGGGCAGGTAGTCGGGGCGCGCACGCGTCAGGAAGAAGGTGTACAGCGCGAACATTGCCACTTGCAGGATGGACGGGCCCCATGCGCCCTTGTACATATCGCCGACGGGCTTGCCCAACTGGTCGGCCAGCACCACCAGCACCAAAGAGGGGGGCACCAGTTGCGTGATCGTGCCTGATGCCGCCAGCACGCCGGTGGCATAGCGCATGTTGTAGTTGTACTTCATCATCACCGGCAGAGAGATCAGCGCCATGGCGATCACCTGGCCCGCCACCGTGCCGGTGATCGCGCCCAGGATGAAGCCCACGATGATGACCGAGTAGCCAATGCCGCCGCGGCGTGGACCAAAGAGCTGACCCATGGAGTCCAGCATGTCTTCGGCCAGACCGCACTTCTCCAGGATCGTGCCCATGAAGGTGAAGAAGGGAATGGCCAACAACAAATCGTTGTTCAGAATCGAAAAAATCGATATCGGCAGATTGCCCATGAAGGCCGATGGAAACCAGCCCATATTGATGGCATAGGCCGCGCTGGCCAAGCCCAGGGCCGCTAGCGAGAATGCGACCGGGAAGCCGATCAGCATGATGATGATCATGCCCGCAAACATGACGGGAGGAAAATTTTCCAATTGCATAGTGTTGTGTTCCTGAGTCTCTGATTGCGTGCCTGCTTATTGCAGGGGCTTCTCGTAATGCGTGTCCATCTCGTACTGGCCCATCAGGTAGCCAATGCGCTTGATGACCTCGGACAGGCCTTGCAAGAACATCATGGCAAAGCCCAGGGGCATGGCCAGCACCACGGGCCAACGGATCAGGCCGCCCGCGTTTTCCGACATCTCATGCATGGTGTAGGAGTTGAGGAAGTAGGGCACCGAGAGGTAGAGCAGCGTGCCGGCTGCGGGCAGCAGGAACACGATCAGGCCGAACAGGTCCACATACACCGGCCCTTTGCCTTTGAGCTTGCCGTAGACCAGGTCCACGCGTACATGCTCGTTGAGCTTGAGCACAATGGGGGCGCCCACCATCACGGTGTAGGCAAACAGGTACCACTGCACCTCGATGTAGGCGTTGGAGGTCCAGCCCAAGCCATAGCGCACAAAGGCGTTGAGTGCGCTGATCAAAGCGGCCAACAGCACCGTCCAGGATGCCAGCACCCCGAATTTTTTGCTGATCCAGTCCATGCCCAGCGCGAGTTTCAATAGTCCTGCCACTGCAAACCTCCATCCATCAAATTGCATTTGGCATGCACGGTCATCCCCGTCACATGCAGAGCGCCAATGGTGCCTGAAATGCCTGTGAAAAACCTGACACGCCGTCTTGGTGTTTACCCTTGCGTTCCCTCGGAAAAACAAGCTTGCGTATGCAAGCGCACGGACGGTTTTGCGCGCATTTTCTAGCATGCCCCCATGAATACCCAGACCCCTCGTGACATGCGCTTTGTCCTGTACTCGGCGAGCACCTTGGCCGAGCGCGATGGCGCCGGCTTTTGGTCCAAGGACGTGGGCTGGGTGGAATTTCGCTTTGCCACCCAGTTCACGCTGGACAGCGTGCGGTCCTGCGTGCTGCCGCGTGACATAGCCACAGATGCCCAATGGATGATGTGGCCCGGCACCGCTGCGCCCAGCGCCTCCACGGCCATGCTGGCCAGCGAAGCCCTTGGCGCCGGGGCGGCACCTCGCTTCGCCTCCAACCCTTTTCCGCACACCAACTCGGCGAGAACACTATGCAAAAGACAGCTGACCTGACCCCCGTTGAAACCCTGCGCCGCGATGCCCGCGCGCACCTGGACCAAGGTGCGGTGACCGCCGACTACCGCGCGGACCGTGCCACGGTACTCAAGCTGTTGAATGAGGCGCTGGCCACCGAGTGGGTGTGCGTGCTGCGCTACCGCCGCCACTACTTCATGGCGCGCGGCATCCATGCCCGTGGCATTGCTGCCGAGTTTCTGGCCCATTCCAACGAGGAAATGGGACACGCCGACCTGCTGGCGGCGCGCATCGTGCAACTGGGCGGGGCACCTGATCTGGCGCCGGACAACCTGTCTGGCCGCAGCCACGCGCAGTATGTGGCCGGCAAGACACTGGTGGACATGATCCGTGAAGACCTGGTGGCCGAGCGCATCGCCATCAACAGTTACCGGGACATGATCCGCTACCTGGGCCACGACGACCCCACCACCAGCGACATGCTCAAGACCATACTCGCAGTGGAAGAAGAACACGCTGACGAGCTTGCCGACCTGCTGGAAGATTTGCCACAATCGGAATGACCACCGCACCCCTGCCCGCATGTTTGGCAGGGCGGTAGCGCCAGGAGGCAGGCCGCCATGAAGACTCCGCACCCGCACCGCATTGAGCACGATTCCATGGGCGATATCGCCGTGGCCAGCGACGTCCTATGGGGCGCGCAGACCCAGCGTTCGCTACAACACTTTGCCATTTCGACCGAGCGCATGCCACGGGCCTTGTTGTACGCACTGGCCCGCACCAAACGCGCGGCCGCCCAGGTGAACCGGGAACTGGGGCTGCTGGACGGACGCATTGCAGACGCGGTTGTGCAGGCCGCCGAGGAGGTGCTGGCGGAGAAGCACGCCGACGCCTTCCCACTGTCAATCTGGCAGACCGGTTCCGGCACCCAAACCAATATGAACATGAACGAGGTGCTGGCCAACCGCGCCTCCGAGATTTTGGGCGGCCCGCGCGGCATGGGGCGCCTGGTACACCCCAATGACCATGTCAACATGGGGCAGTCGTCCAACGACATCTTTCCCACCGCCATGCACCTGGCCGCATTGGCAGGCCTGACCCAGAACGTGCTGCCAAGCCTTATCGCGCTGCAGACTACGCTGATCACCAAGGCCGACGCCTTTGCGACGGTGGTCAAGATGGGACGCACGCATTTGCAAGACGCCACGCCGATCACGCTGGGCCAGGAGATGTCTGGCTGGGTGGCGCAACTGGTGCAGGGCCAAGAGGCTATCGAGCGCAGCCTGGATGCGCTGCTGGAGCTGGCGGTGGGCGGCACCGCAGTGGGGACGGGCCTCAATACGCACCCGGAGTTCGGCGCCCGCGTGGCTGCACGCCTGGCCAGGGAATCGGGGCTGGCGCTGCGCTGCGCCGACAACCGCTTTGCCGCCCTGGCCGCGCACGATGGTCTGGTCCATGCCCATGGGGCCTTGAAGACCCTGGCCGTTGCACTGATGAAGATTGCCAACGATGTGCGTTGGCTGGCCAGCGGGCCACGCGGTGGTCTGGGTGAACTGCGCATCCCGGAGAACGAACCCGGCAGCTCCATCATGCCGGGCAAAGTCAACCCCACACAATGCGAGGCGCTGACCATGGTGTGCTGCCAGGTCATGGGCAACGATGTCGCGCTGGCCATAGGTGGCGCCATGGGCAACTTCGAACTCAATGTGTTCAAGCCGCTGATCATCCACAACTTTTTGCAAAGCGTGCGCCTGCTGTCCGATGCCATGGCCAGCTTCGACCACCACTGCGCTCAGGGTCTGGAGCCGGACCGCGCACGCATTGCCGAACTGGTTGACCGCTCACTGATGCTGGTGACCGCGTTGAATCCCCATATTGGCTACGACAAGGCGGCGGAGATCGCGAAATACGCGCACCAGCATGGCACGTCTTTGCGCGACGCCGCGGTGACTTTGGGAACGGTCAGCGCCGCGGACTTCGACGCCTGGGTGCGACCGCAGACCATGGTGTAGGTGCCGCGCATTTCTGCGGCAACATCAGCGGCGCGCGCAGGGTCTGTGGCCGCGGGAATGGGCTCTGGGTATTATCGAGAGCACGTCTTCCTTGTTCTCGACCTCACGCCCCCATGCCAACCGACGAAGCCAAGCCACAGCCTCCCCAGCAGAGCGCCCCCCAGGTGCTGGGTGACTATGTAGTCCCCAGCTACGCGCCCGACCAGCCCAACCGCAAGTGGGTGGTGATGAAGTGGGCCGCGCGTGGGGTGGCAGCCACCGTGATACTGGCCATCCTGCTGGGCGTGGGGGCCAATGGCCGTTGGGCCCGGCGCGTGGATGCGCATTTGCAGGCGCTGGAAGCCGCATCCCCCCCCGCCCGCGCCCAGCGCTACGAGGACGATGAATTGAAAGCCCTGCCGCCCGTGGTGGGCCGTTACCTGTCTCTGGTGCTTAACCCTTACCAGCCCATGGTGCGCGGGCTGTACTTGGAGCAGACCGGCAGCTTCAACCGCAGTAGCGATCCGCAGGCCCCACGCTGGAATCCCTTCACGGCGCGGCAACGGGTGACGACGCAGCGGCCCGGCTTTGTGTGGGATGCCTCGGTCGACATCCTACCCGGGATCAGCGTGCGCGCTATCGACACCTATGCAGCCGGTGCGGGCAGTCTGCAGCCCTCGTTGTTTGGCTTGCTGGACTTTGGGGGCAGCAAGGCCGGTGATCCCGATATGGCGCGCAGCGAGTTGATCCGCTACGTTGCCGAGAGTGTGTGGTACCCCACGGTGCTGCTACCCAGCCAGGGCATGCAGTGGCAGGCAGTTGATGCGCACTCGGCACAAGCCCGCTTCAGCGATGGCCCATTGACCGTCACACTGCTGTTCAGTTTCGACGCCAATGGCCTGGTGGAGCGCATCAGCAGCACCGAGCGCAGCGCTTGGCTCGATGGCGCCATGGTGCCCATGCCGTGGGAGGTGCGGCTGTCCCACTACCACACGCTAGGCGGCATGTTGGTGCCCCTGGAGGCCGAAGTGGCGTGGTCGGCACCGGGTGGCCGCTGGCCCTATTGGCGCGGCAAGATCGAGAAGCTGGAATACGACATGCCCCGATAAGGGGTTGATCGCGGCAGTACCCAGTATTGCGTGCCTTGCAATGCCCGTCAACGCCCTCAGGTGTGGGGCACGATGGTGAAGATGAACATCAAGCTCAACTGGCGGCGGCCTCTCTTTTATCTGCTGTTGCCGGTGCTTTTTGTACTGGCCTTTGTGGGCTTTCCGCCGCCGTTTGCACCGCCGCCACGTATCAAGGCTGCGCAGGAGCAGTCGGTGCCGGCTGACAAGAAGCAGCAGGGTGGTGGATAGGGTTGTATGCGCTTTGCTCTGCATTTGATAGCTGAACCATCAATATGCACAGGGGGCTAGAGGCTGATTCTTTGAAAACCTATTGGGCCACCAATAGGTTTGGCGCGGTGGCGCTAGCCGCCAGCGTTTCAGAAGGATGCTCTTTCAGTTGCCGTAGGCAGGCGCTGCTATCGCTCCATTGGGGCAGGGCTTTGCAGCGTGCAATCGCCGTTGCGTGTTGGGCCAAGGCTTGCTGGCGCAGCGCGCCGGCCTGCGTGGCGCCGTGGACAACACGGTAGAAAACAGCCAGCAGCACCACGACCAGCAGCGAGACCACGAACGTGGTCCAGCGGGATTCCAGCACCCGTAGTGCGGTCATGGGCACAGTGTGTGCGTCGTTCATGGTGGCCGGCTTGCTAGCGCAGCGCGTGCTGCTTGATCCAGTCCACATAGCGGTCCATCCAGCTCTGCAGGAAGGCACGGCTGCTTTCACCTATGCGCCCGCTGGTGTCGAACAGATTGTCCTTGGCCTGGATGAAGGCTTCGGGCTGCCCCAGCGTGGGCACGTCCAGATAGGCCAGCACATTGCGCAGGTGTTGTTGCGCCATGGCCGTGCCCGCGGCCCCGACCGACACGCCCAGCACACCGGCCGGCTTGCCGGCCCAGGCGCTGTGGCCATAGGGGCGCGAAGCATGGTCGATGGCGTTCTTCAGCACACCGGGAATGGAGCGGTTGTACTCCGGCGTTACGAACAGCAGGCCTTGTGCCTTGCTGATCTCCGCCTTCAGCCGCTGCACGCAGGGCGCGGGATCAGTGTCCCCATCCTGGTTGTACAGCGGCAGATCGTCAATCTGGGACTGCTCAAACGTGAAATCCGTAGGCGCCAGCAGCGCCATGGCATGGGCCAGTTTGCGGTTGAAAGAATCGCGGCGCAGGCTGCCCACGAAGACGGCGATGGTGTAGGTGCGGCTCATGGCGTTCTCCAAAAGCTGCATGCTGACCCCAAGCGTGCGGGAATACTGTGCTCTAGCGCACAGTAGCTGGCATAGCCCGCCTTATTTGGAGCGAATCAGGTCGCGGAACCAATCGCGCAGGGCGCGCAATGATTGAGTCATGGCGCGCACCGATGCCGCCATCGTCCGCCAGGTGACGGATGCCTTCAAGCGGGCAATGAGCCCGTCTTTCCAGGGCTTCCAGCGGTTGTAGAGCCGGGCAAACCAGGCCAGGCGCATCAACGCGGGTTGGGTGAGTGCAAACAGGCGCGCCACCGCCGCCGTTCCTAGCATCTTGGCAGCCAACACCACGGCCAGACCCATCAACGCATGGCCGCGGCTGATCCAGTACAGGGCCAGCAGCTTGATCGGCAACAGCAGCAGCGCTGGCACAAAGAAGACCGCCAGAGCCAGGTAGGGCGGCAGGCGCACGATGAACGCTTCCATGCGCGCCCACAGCGGTAGGCGGGCCAGGCGCGCCATCAGGCGCTGCAGCGGCTCCCAACCCCATTCCTCAAAAATCAATACCAGGGCCAGTGCTGGCCCTACCGTGAGGTGGAAGAGACCGCGCAGCAGTCGTTTGAGGAATGACATAGTGTCTTAGTGTGCCCTAAGCGCCTGTGCGGACCAAGTCCGTACGGCGTAGATGGCTATGCGCTGGCCAGCCAATGGTTGGCCGTCCAGATGCCGGCCACGGTCAGCAGCAGCGAGCCCGCCACGTGCACACCGGCTGTGCCCAGCGCCAGCGCATAGCGCTGCTCCAGCAGCATGGTCACCACCTCGGCACTGAAGCTGGAGAAAGTGGTCAGCCCACCCAGGAAGCCGGTGACCAAGGCAAGCCGCCACACCGGGTCTAGCTGGGGCATGGCCTGGAATACGGCCACGCAAATGCCGATCAGGTAGCCACCAACCAGGTTGGCCGCCAGTGTGCCCCAGGGTATGACCCCACCCGGGCTTAGCCACAGACCTAGGCCCCAGCGTGCCAACGCGCCAGCACTGGCGCCCAGACTGATTGCAATGACGGCCAGCATGGTGGTGTGTTCTCGCTTTTGGGTGGTGGATCGGTTAGCTGCAAATCATAATGGGCCATGAACCTGCGTTTTGTGGAAGCCTTTTATTGGGTCGCATCGCTGAAGAGCATCTCGCGTGCGGCCGACAAATTGTTCTTGACCCAATCGGCCATGTCCAGCCGCATCGCCACGCTGGAAGAGGAACTGGGCGTGTTGCTGCTGGACCGGCGCGACAAGCAGTTCAAGCTGACCACGGCCGGCGTGCGCTTCCTGGTCTATGCCCAAAAGCTGCTGGAGCTGCAGCGCGAGGTCAAGACCGAGATGGGCTCGGACGCACCCATGGCCGTGTCCATGCGCATAGGGGCCATCGAGTCGGTGCTGCACTCCTGGCTGATACCGTGGCTGGAAAAACTGCGCCGCGACCAGCCCGGCCTGGAGCTGGACCTGACGGTGGAAACCACGCCCATTCTGATGGACCATATCCGCCACGGTGCGCTGGATCTGGTGTTTGCGGCTATGCCGGCATCGGCCGACGGTGTGCGCAACCGCGCGCTGCCGACGATGGAAATGGCCTTTGTCGGCAACCCGACTTTGCATAAAAAGCGCAAATATCGGCTTGATGAATTGGCCGAAATGGAGTTGCTGACCTTCCAAAAGGGCTCGCAGCCCCATGTCACGCTGCTCGACCTGTTCCGTCAACACCAGTTGGAGCCCAAAAGGGTGCATGCCATCTCGTCGATATCGGCCATGGTGCAGTTGGTGCAAGGGGGCTTTGGTGTGGCTCTGTTGCCACGCGTGGCGGTGCAGCGCCTGACCGGCTTTGCCAGCCTGAAGCCGCTGAGTTGCGATGCCAAATTGCAAGCCCTGCCCATACACGCCAGCTACCGCACCGACCCCACGTCGCAGGCGGTGGAGACCGTCGTCAAGTCGGCCATCGCCTTCGTCGATGGTGCAAGCCGCGCACCAAAACGGGCGGCAAAAACAATTCCAAAGGGTAAACCCTAGTCATCGAAAAAATCGATGCCAGTAGCAAAAAATTTTGAATTTGCGAAACACGGTTTGCGCTTCCACAATCCGCCCATCGTCATGCAATTGACATGTGATTTGAGGATTTCAAGTGAGTACTGTGTCGCAATCCATCGCATCGGTCTTCAGCGCTGAAGAGGCCAAAAACGCGCAGCAGGTGCGCAAGCACATCCGCAGCGGTGACTGGCATTCACACACCAGCGGCCTGGCTAGCGACCATGTGCAAGGCAATGTGGTCATACTGCCCGAAGTGATGGCGACCGACTTTCTGCGCTACTGCCAACGCAACCCCAAGCCCTGCCCACTGTTGGCCGTATCCGAGCCCGGCAATCCGCTGCTGCCTAGCCTGGGTGCCGACGTCAACATCTGCACCGACCTGCCGCGCTACCGCGTGTGGCACCACGGCAATGTGGTCGATGAGCCCACTGACATTACCAAGCTGTGGCGCAACGACCTGGTGACCTTTGTGCTGGGCTGCTCGTTCTCGTTCGAGCAGGCCTTGCTCGAAGCCGGTCTGCCACTGCGCCATATCCAGCAGGGCCGCAATGTGGCCATGTACCGCACCAATATCCAGACCCATGCGGCCGGCGTGTTCAGCGGCCCCATGGTCGTGTCGATGCGACCCATGAAGGCGGCAGCCGCCATCCGCGCTGTGCAGGTCACCTCGCGCTTTCCGAATGTGCATGGCGCACCGGTGCACCTGGGCGATCCGGCTCTGATCGGTATTCGCGACCTGGCCAAGCCCGACTATGGGGACGCGGTCGAGGTGATGGCTGATGAGCTGCCCGTGTTCTGGGCCTGCGGTGTCACGCCCCAGGCGGCGTTGGCCCAAGCCCGCCCCGTTTTCTGCATCACGCACGCACCGGGCGCGATGTTGATCACCGATCTGCTGAACCAGCAGTTGGCGTCTTTTTAAGTGTTGGTACGGTAGTGCGCAAATAGCCCTAATTATTTTCAATCGAGGAGAACAGAAATGAAGAAACTGCTATGGATCAAGATGGCCGCCGTCGCGGTGGGCGTGGGCCTCAGCTGGGGCGTGCAGGCCCAGCAAGAAGTGAAGATCGGTGTGATCTACCCATTGACCGGCCCGGGTGCCGCCGTGGGCGCCGAACTGCGCAATGCGCTGGAACTGGCGGCCGACGTCATCAACAACGGAGCACCCGGCATTGCCGACCTGCCGTTCTCCGCCGGCAAGGGCCTGCCCAACCTGAAGGGCGCCAAGATCAAGCTGGTCTTTGCCGACCACCAGGCCAATCCGCAGATTGGTGCGACCGAAGCCGAGCGCTTGATCACGCAAGAAAAAGTGGTCGCCATCGTCGGGGCCTACAACAGCGCGGTCACCGCCACCGCCAGCCAGGTGGCTGAGCGCGCGGGCATTCCCTTCCTGAACCCCGAGTCGTCCTCGGCTTCGCTGACGCAGCGCAACTTCAAATGGTTCTTCCGCACCACACCGCATGACGATCTGTTTGTGCACAACGCGTTTGAATTCCTGAAGGAGCTGGAGGCCAAGAAAGGCATAAAGCCCAAGACCGTTGCGTCGTTGAATGAAAACGGTTTGTGGGGTTCCGAGACCACCAAGCTGCAAACCAAATTGGCGGCAGAGTTTGGCCAGAACATCGTGAAGCAGGTGTCGTACGCGGCCAAGACCACGCAGCTCACCTCGGAAGTGCAAACCCTGAAGGCGGCCAACCCCAACCTGCTGCTGCAGTCGTCGTACACGGCGGACGCCATCATGTCCATCAAGACCTACAAGGAACTGGGCTTTCTGCCGGACATGATTCTGGCCAATAACGCCGGCTTCACCGACACCGACTTCATCAAGACGCTGGGCAAGGATGCCGAGTACATCATCACCCGTGAAGTCTGGGCACTGGACCTGGCGGCACGCAACCCGCTGATCAAGCAGGTCAACGACTTGTACAACGCAAAGTACAAGATCAACTTCACTGGCAACAGCTCGCGCACCTTCACGGGGCTGATGGTCATGGCCGATGCGGTCAACCGTGCCGGCTCCACCGAGCCCGAAGCCATCCGCAAGGCGCTGACCGAAACCAATATCCGCGCCGACAACCTGATCATGCCGTGGAAGGGTGTGAAGTTTGACGCCACCGGCCAGAACACGCTGGGCCGCGGCATCCTGGTGCAGATCATCGACGGCAAGTACAACACCGTGTGGCCCTTCAACATGGCTGCGAAAGATGTGGTGTGGCCCATGCCGAAGTGGGATCAGCGCAAGTAAGACAGGCTTGATCACAGAGAAATGATCCGAGAAATACCATGACTACCGAAATTCTGTTGCAGACACTCGCCTCGGGTGTGCTGATTGGCTTGATTTACGCGTTGGTTGCCATCGGCCTGACCATGATTTTCGGGGTCATGGACATTGTGAACTTCGCCCATGGCGAGTTCCTGATGCTGGGCATGTACTCCAGCTTCTGGCTGTTCTCGCTGTACGCGCTGGACCCGATGCTGACGCTGCCGCTGACCGTGCTGATGCTGTTTGCCTTTGGTGTACTGCTGTACAAGCTGGTCATTGTGCGCATCATGCAGGCGCCCATGCTGTCGCAGATCTTCACAACCTTTGGCATCATGATCCTGCTGCGCGGCGTGGCCCAGTTCCTGTGGAAGCCTGACTTCCGCTCCATCGAAAACTCCGCCGTGAGCGGCACCGTCAAACTGTTTGATATCCAGGTCGGCATGCCCCAGTTAGTGGCCGGTATCGGTGCCATCCTGGTCACCGGGCTGATCTACTTTTTCCTGAACAAGACCCGCCTGGGCGCTGCGCTGGAAGCCACAGCATCCGACAAGGAAGCCGCCCGCCTGATGGGCATTGATTCGCACAAGATGTTTTCGCTGGCCTGGGGCATTGGTGCCGCCTGTGCCGGTGCGGCCGGTGTGCTGCTGTCCACCTTCTTCCCCATCTTCCCGGATGTCGGCGCCAACTTCATCTTGCTGGCCTTTGTGGTCGTCAACCTGGGTGGCTTTGGTAGCGTCACCGGTGCGTTCTGGGCCGGCATCATCGTCGGCGTGATCGAAGTCATGGGCGGCCTGTTGCTGGGGCCCCAGTACAAGACGGCCATCGTGTTGGTGATGTTCCTGGGCGTGCTGATGTTCCGTCCCCAAGGGCTGATGGGCAAGGCCTGAATCCGGAGCAAAGAACATGAAAAACACTCTCTTCGCAATCGCAGCCGGCGCCCTGGCCCTGGTGCTGCCCATGGTACTGGATACGTCCCACCTCAACATGGTCATTCTGGTGCTGATGGCCGCCCAACTGGGCGTGGCCTGGAACATCGTGGGCGGCTATGCCGGCCAGGTGTCGCTGGGGCATGCGGCCTTTGTCGGTCTGGGCGCCTACACCTCGACTCTCTTGCTGATCAAGTTCGGCATCAACCCCTGGATCGGCGTGCTGGCCGGTGGCTCCGTGGCCGCGCTGTTGAGTCTGGGCTTTGGCTGGTCGTGCTTTAGGCTCAAGGGCCACTACTTCGCGATGGCCACCATCGCCGTGGCCGAGCTGGTGCAGATTTTCTTCACCGAATGGGAATACGGTGGCACCGCGGTGGGCCTGTATGTGCCCATGGACCAGCAGGGTTGGCTGTGGATGAACTTTGCCACCAAGCTGCCCTACTACTGGCTGGCCCTGGGCCTGCTGCTGATCACCCTGGCGGCCAATCTGTGGATCGAGCGCAGCTATCTGGGCTACTACTTCCGCGCGATCAAGGATGAGCCCGATGCCGCACGCAGCGTGGGCGTCAACATCGCCCGCTACAAGCAGGTTGCCTTGTCGGTGAGTGCCTTCTTCTCCGCCCTGGGTGGCAGCCTGTATGCGCAGAAGGAGCTGTACATAGACCCCAACTCGGTGCTGTCCACCGCGCTGTCCATCAAGATGGCCCTGGTCGCCATCCTGGGTGGTGTGGGCACGCTGTTGGGTCCCGTCGTGGGCTCCGTGGTGCTGACCAGCATTGAGGAGTTCACCCGCATCCTGTTTGGCGGTACCGGCCGTGGCACTGATGTGATCATCTATGCGAGCCTGATCATTGTGATCGCGGTCTTCTACCCCACGGGCCTGCTGGGCTGGGTGCGCAGCTTCAAGGAACGCAGCCAGGCACGCGCCGATGCATCACGGCAGTTGGCTGCGCATGCAGCCACACAGCAGCCACAAAAGGGAGAGGCGGCATGAGCTTGCTACAAGTCAACAGCGTCAGCAAACAGTTCGGCGGGCTGACCGCCAACCAGGACGTGTCATTCACCGTGGACAAGGCCCAGGTCGTCGGTTTGATCGGCCCCAACGGCGCCGGCAAGACCACGATGTTCAACTGCGTGGCGGGCTTCTTCGCCCCCACGGCTGGCAGCATCCTGCTGAATGGCCGCAATATTGCCGGCCTGCCGCCCGAGGCCTGCGCCCGGGCCGGCGTGGGCCGCACCTTCCAGGTCGCCCGTACCTTCACCAGCATGACGGCCTGTGAGAACGTCATGACCGGTGCGCTCTTGCGCCAGCACAACGTGGCCAAAGCCCGTGTGTCGGCCATGGAATGGCTGGGCTTTGTGAATTTGAAACAGTTCGCCGACAAGCCAGCCGGCAGCATGACCATCAGCGAGCAGCGCCGCCTGGCTGTCGCCCGCGCCATGGCCATTGAGCCCAGCATCTTGCTGATGGACGAGGTGATGGCGGGCCTGAACCCCTCTGAAGTACGCGAAGCGGTGGACGTGGTGCTGAAGATACGCGACCGCGGAACGGCCTGCCTGATCGTGGAGCACGTGCTGGAGGGCATCATGCCCATCGCCGACAAGATCGTGGTGCTGGACCGTGGTGTCAAGATCGCCGAGGGCACGCCGCAACAGGTGTCGAATGACCCCACCGTCATCACCGCCTACCTGGGAGATTGAGAACATGTTGGAAATCAAGAACCTCAAGGTCTGCTACGACGACGTGCTGGCCATCTCCGATGTCTCGCTGAAGGTGGCTACCGGCAAGATCGTGGCCCTGGTTGGTGGCAACGGCAATGGCAAATCCACGACGCTGCGCGCGGTGGCCGGGCTGAACCCCGCTGCGGCCGGTAGCATCCATTTCAACGGTGCACCCATCCAAGGCATTGCGGCCGACAAGCGGGTGCCGCTGGGCCTGTCGCTGGTGCCCGAGGGCCGCCGCCTGTTCCCGCGCCTGACGGTGCTGCGCAACCTGGAGCTGGGTGCCTTCACCCGCAAGGACAAGCACGAAGTGGCCAGCAGCATCGACGAGATGCTGGGCCTGTTCCCCATCTTGAAGGAGCGCGCCACGCAACTGGCCGGCACCATGAGCGGTGGCGAACAGCAGATGCTGGCCATTGCCCGCGGCCTGATGGCCAAGCCCAAGCTCTTGATGCTGGACGAGCCCTCATGGGGTATCGCACCCAAGTTTGTAACCAAGGTGCTGGACGTCATCCAGCAGGTCAACGCCAAGGGCGTTTCTATTTTGCTGGTCGAACAGAACCTGCAAAAGGCGCTGAACATTGCGCACTATGGCTACGTCATCCAGACGGGCCGCATTGTCATGGAGGGGGCCGGGCAGACCCTGCTGCATGACGAGCACATCAAGAAAGCGTATCTGGGCCTCTAGGCCCGGCCACTGCAGGAGCACGCCATGAAAACCATTTGGATCGCTGCGCTGTGCGCGGCAGGGATGAGCTACGCCTCCACACTGCAAGCGCAAACCCCAAACGCGGTGGTATGGAGGTTTGCAACCGGCTACCGCGCCGAGTCCTTCCACACCGAAAACCTTATGCAGTTTGGCCATGCGGTCGAGGCGGCGACCAACCGGCAACTGCGTGTGGATGTGGCGCCCAACGGCAGCCTGTTCAAGCTGGGCGACATCCGCCAGGCCGTGCAGGACGGCAAGGTGGAGGCGGGCGAGACCATCATGACCAGCATGGTCAAGGACATACCCATTGCGGGTGCGGACTCGGTGCCCTTCGTCGTGGGCTCCTACCAGCGGGCACAGCGCCTGTGGCAGCTGCAGCGCCCCGGCATGGAGCGCGAATTCGCGCAGCGCGGCCTGAAGATCCTGTACGCCGTGCCCTGGCCACCCCAGGGCCTGTACACCACACGGCCGGTCAACTCGGTTAGCGATTTCAAGCACATGAAGATGCGCACCTACAACCAGACTACGGTGCGCATCGCCGAGATGCTGGGCGCCACGCCCGTGGATGTGGCCATGGTGGATGTGGACAAGGCTGTTAAGAGCGGGCGCCTGGACGCCATGATCACCTCGGCCGTGACCGGTGTGGAGAACAAGGTCTGGGGCCCCATCAAGTACTACTACGAGATCAGTGCCTGGTACCCCAAAAACATTGTCTTCGTCAGCACCAAGAGTTTTGATGCGCTGGCGCCCGAGGCGCGCGCCGCCGTGCTCAAGGCCGCGGCCGACGCGGAGAGCCGCGGCTGGATCGCCAGCGAATCCATCGCCCAGACATCGACCAAGGAACTGCAGGCCAACGGCATCAAGGTGGAGCGCATCTCCACCGACCTGGACACCGACTTCAAACGCATAGGCGAGCGCTTCTCCCGCGAATGGGTGCGCTCCGTGGGCCACCAGGCCAGCGACATCTTTGTGCCCTATTACTTCAACTAGACAAGCTCTATCTGTCACTCTCCATCAAAAGGTTCAGCACCATGCAAAACGGCAGCACCCCATCGGACTCCAAGCTCTGGCAATTCTGGATCGACCGTGGCGGCACTTTCACCGACATCGTGGGCAAGCGCCCCGACGGCACCCTGGTCACCCACAAACTGCTGAGCGAAAACCCCGAGCAGTACAAGGACGCAGCCGTGGCCGGCATACGCCACCTGCTGGGCCTCAAAAAGGGCGAGCCGGTCACTCCCGACCGCGTGGCCTGCGTGAAGATGGGCACCACGGTGGCCACCAATGCGCTGCTGGAGCGCAAGGGTGAGCCCACCCTCTTGGTTACCACGCGCGGCTTTCGCGACGCGCTGCGCATTGCCTACCAGAACCGCCCGCGCATCTTTGACCGCAACATCCAGTTGCCCGAACTGCTGTACAGCGCCGTCGTAGAGGCCCAGGAGCGGGTCGGTGCGCACGGCGAGAAAATCGAGGCGTTGAATGAGTTGCTATTAAAAGAAGAGCTGCAGGCTCAATACGGACGAGGGCTGCGCAGCGTTGCGATTGTGTTCATGCACGGCTACCGCTATACCGCACACGAACTGGCAGCCAAGCGGTTGGCAGAGGAGATCGGCTTCACGCAGATCAGCACCTCACACGAAACCAGCCCGATGATGAAGTTCGTCAGCCGCGGCGATACCACGGTGGTCGATGCCTACCTGTCGCCCATCCTGCGCCGCTACGTGGAGCAGGTGGCGGGTGAGATGCCAGGCGTCAAGCTGTTCTTCATGCAGTCGTCCGGCGGCTTGACCGACGCCCACAGCTTCCAGGGCAAAGACGCGATTCTGAGCGGCCCGGCCGGTGGCATTGTGGGTATGGCCCGCACCGCGGCCATAGCCGGCATCCAGAAGACGATTGGCTTTGACATGGGCGGCACGTCCACCGATGTGAGCCACTACGCCGGTGAGTTCGAACGCGAGTTCGAGACCCAGGTGGCCGGCGTGCGTATGCGCGCGCCGATGATGAGCATTCACACCGTGGCGGCCGGTGGTGGCTCGCTGCTGACCTTTGACGGTTCGCGCTTTCGCGTAGGGCCCGAGAGTGCCGGCGCCAACCCCGGGCCGGCCAGCTACCGCCGTGGCGGCACCTTGGCCGTGACCGATGCGAATGTGATGCTGGGCAAGATCCAGCCGCGCTACTTCCCCAAGGTGTTTGGCCCCCACGCCAACGAGGCGCTGAGCCTGGACGCCGTGCAAACCCAGTTTGCGCGCCTGGCCGAGCAGACCAAGCTGCCCGCCGAAGAGGTGGCCGAGGGCTTCATCAACATCGCCGTGCAGCAGATGGCCAATGCCATCAAGAAAATCTCGGTAGCCCGGGGCTATGACGTGACCGGCTACACGCTGCAGTGCTTTGGCGGTGCCGGCGGACAGCATGCCTGCCTGGTGGCCGACGCGCTGGGCATGACCCGCGTGTTTGTGCACCCGCTGGCGGGCGTGCTCAGCGCCTACGGCATGGGCTTGGCCGACCAGTCGGTGATACGGGAGCGTGCCATCGAAATCCAGCTCAGCCCGGAGGCCCTGCCCACTATTGCCGCCCAGCTGGATGGGCTGGCCTCACAGGCCGAAGGCGAGTTGACACGCCAGCAGGTCAACCACGGAGCCATCACCACGCACCACCGCGTGCATGTGCGCTACGAAGGTAGCGACTCGGCTCTGGTAGTGCCTTACCCCGCGGGTGGTGCGGACGCCCAGGGCACAGTGGCACTGATCATGGCGGGCTTTGAGGCAGCCTACCGCCAGCGCTTTGCCTTCCTGATGGAGGGCAAGGGCCTGGTCGTGGAAGCCGTGTCGGTGGAGGCGGTGATTGCCGGGGATGCGCCCGAAGAGCCCCGCCATACCGTGCACCCGGTGCGTGACCTGCAGGCCAGCGGTGCCGTGCGCGAGCGTGTGCGCATGTACTCGGGCGGGAACTGGGTAGAGGCATCGCTGGTGGTGCGCGAGGACCTGCGCCCCGGCGATGTGGTGGCCGGGCCGGCCATCATTGCCGAGAAGAACGCGACCACCGTGGTGGAGCCCGGCTGGCAGGCAACGCTTACGGAGTTTGACCATCTAGCCCTCGTCCGCACTGAAAAACGTGCTATCAAATTTGCAGTAGGCACGACGGTGGACCCGGTGCTGCTGGAGGTCTTCAACAACCTGTTCATGAATATTGCTGAGCAGATGGGCCTGCAACTGCAGAACACGGCCTACTCGGTCAATATCAAGGAGCGCCTGGACTTCAGCTGCGCGCTGTTCGATGCAGAGGGCAACCTCATCGCCAACGCACCCCACATGCCGGTGCACTTAGGGTCAATGGGCGAGAGCATCAAGACCGTGGTGCAGGAGAACGCTGCCACGATGCAGCCCGGTGATGTCTATGTGCTGAACGACCCCTACCACGGTGGCACGCACCTGCCCGACATCACCGTCATCACGCCGGTGTATCTGGATGGCAAGCCGACCTTCTACGTTGGCAGCCGTGGCCACCATGCGGACGTGGGCGGCACCACACCGGGTTCCATGCCCCCGTTCTCCACCCGTATTGAAGAAGAGGGTGTGCAGATCACCAACTTCAAGCTGGTGGACCGTGGTGTGCTGCGCGAGGCCGAGATGGTGGCCCTGCTCAGCAGCGGCGAATACCCCTCGCGCAACACGCAGCAGAACATGGCCGACCTGAACGCACAGATCGCTGCCAACGAAAAAGGCGTGCAGGAGCTGCGCAAGATGGTGGAGCACTTTGGGCTGGATGTCGTGCAGGCCTATATGCGCCATGTGCAGGACAACGCCGAGGAGTCTGTGCGCCGCGTCATCACGCGCCTGAAGGATGGTGCCTTCACGCTGCCGCTGGACAACGGCGCGCAGATCCAGGTTGCGATACGGGTGAACGCCAAGGCACGCAGCGCCGTCATCGACTTCACTGGCACCTCGCCGCAGCAGATCAACAACTTCAATGCGCCCACCGCGGTGTGCATGGCGGCTGTGCTGTATGTGTTCCGCACGCTGGTGGACGACGACATTCCGCTGAACGCAGGTTGCTTGAAGCCCCTGCAGGTCATCATTCCGCAGGGCTCCATGCTCAACCCCAACCCGCCGGCCTCCG
This sequence comes from Rhodoferax sp. GW821-FHT07G04, assembly GCF_059418585.1. Lineage (NCBI taxonomy): Bacteria > Pseudomonadati > Pseudomonadota > Betaproteobacteria > Burkholderiales > Comamonadaceae > Rhodoferax > Rhodoferax sp. GW821-FHT07G04. Next base: position 131,487 of record NZ_JBWKQD010000002.1, on the reverse strand, counting down.
TGGTGGCGGGCAATGTGGAGACATCCAGCTGCATCACCAATGCGCTCTACGGCGCGCTGGGTGTGATGGCAGGCAGCCAGTGCACGATGAACAACTTCACCTTTGGCAATGCGCGCTACCAGTACTACGAGACGATCTCGGGTGGCTCGGGCGCGGGCGCGGTGTTGAATGCAGCGGGCGAAGCCGTAGGGGGCTTCAATGGCACCAGCGTTGTGCAGACGCACATGACCAATTCGCGATTGACCGACCCGGAGATCTTCGAGTTCCGCTTTCCGGTGCGGCTGGACAGCTACGAGATCCGCGAGGGCTCGGGCGGCGCGGGCCAATGGCGGGGCGGCAATGGCGGTGTGCGCCGCGTGCGCTTCCTGGAGACCATGACGGCCAGCATTCTGTCCAACGGCCGCACGCAGGGCGCATTCGGCATGGCTGGCGGGGGGGCGGGCGAGGTCGGCCGCAACCGCGTGCTGCGGGCCAATGGCCGCATCGAAGAAATTGGCCACATCGGCCAGGCCGAAATGCAGGCTGGCGATGTGTTTGAAATCGCCACCCCCGGCGGTGGGGGCTACGGGACCTGACCCACGGCGAGCCACCCGATACCTAGGCACTTTGAAGGAGAAACACCATGCAAACCCATTCCTGGATGCGCCGATTCACGATCCGTTTTCGGATGTGGGCCACACTGTGCGTGGTGACAACCCTGGTGTGTGTGTTGGGTGGGGCGGGCTTGTATGGCATGGCGCGCATCTACGGCATGAGCGAGCAGTCCACGCACCAGTCCAATGTGCTGGTAGGGCAGATGAACGCGCTGCGCACCGACATGAACATGGCCCGCCGGCACGACAAGGACATGATCATCCAGTACGAGAGCGCAGAGGGCGTGAAGGCCGCGCAGGCCAAGTGGCAGGCCAGCCTGCAGCATGCCGATGGCGTGGTTCAAGAGTTGCAGACGGGCCTGCAGGACGCGAGCAAGGCCAATGTGCAAAAGGTATCAGACGCGCTGCACGCCTACCGCGACCTGTTCCTGCCCATCGCGCGCCAGTTGGAGGCCCAGGGCTACGACACGGCCACCATCGCCAACCGCCTGAGCGCCAAGGCCTTGCTGAAGTTTGACGAAGCCGAGGCGGCGCTCAACCTGGTAGACACCGCGCTGCGCCAGGACGTGGAGCACGCCGTGGGCGAGCAGGCCGCCGTGGCGCAGCAGATGGAGCGCCTGTTTGCGGTGGCCGTGGTGTTGGGCCTGTTGCTGGTGGTGCCGGCCACCTTGGTCAATATGCGCTCTATCTGCCAGCCCATAGACCGGGCCTTGCAGTTCTCGCGGGCCATCGCCCAGGGCGATCTGACGGACCATGGCATTGACACCGGCGGTAATGACGAGGCGGCCGGTTTGCTGAAGTCTCTGGAGGCCATGCGCCTGGCACTGGGCCATCTGGTGGGCCAGGTGCGCCACTCCACCGACAACCTGTCGACGGCCAGTGCCGAGATCGCGTCCGGCAACCAGGACCTGAGCGTGCGCACCGAGCAGACCGCCATCAACCTGCAGCGCACGGCCTCCAACATGGACCAGCTGACAAACGCGGTGCGGCAGTCGGCCGATGCGTCGCAGCAGGCCAACCAGCTGTCGTCATCGGCCGGTCAGGTGGCCGCACGTGGCGGGGCCGAGGTGACCCAAGTGGTGCGCACCATGCAGGAAATCAACGCCAGTTCCAAGAAGATCAGCGAGATCATTGGCGTCATCGATGGCATTGCCTTCCAGACCAATATTCTTGCGCTGAATGCGGCGGTGGAAGCAGCGCGCGCCGGCGAGCAGGGCCGTGGCTTTGCCGTCGTTGCGAGTGAAGTGCGGTCCTTGGCCGGGCGCAGCGCCGAGGCTGCGAAGGAGATCAAGCAGTTGATCAACGCCAGCGTGGAGCGCGTGGAAGTGGGCACGCAACTGGTGGACAGCGCAGGCCAGACCATGGCCGAGATCGTGCAATCGGTGCAGCGGGTATCGGACATCATTGGCGAGATCACGGCCGCATCGGCCGAGCAAAGCCACGGCATCGATGCCGTCAACACCGCGGTGGCCCAGCTGGACCAGATGACGCAGCAGAACGCGGCGTTGGTGGAGGAATCTGCGGCGGCCGCCGAAAGCATGCGCGAGCAGACCGAGCGCATGGCCGAAGTGATGGCGACCTTCAAGCTGGGTGCGGGCCATACCCCGGGCGGTGTACCGGCGGGTAGCCGGCTATCGGGAGCCGCGCCCGTTGTGCCCCTGGTACCCCTCGCACGTTTGCGCGCGGCCTAGCCGCAAGAGGCGCAGACCGCAGGCGGCCAAGGTGCCGCTGTCCATTGTTTTCAAGAACGGAGAATCACCATGTGGTTTTCAAAGCTACTGCTCGCCTGTGCGCTCGCCACTGCGGGGGCCGCCTGGGCCGACACCTTCAAGCTGGTGACCTTTGAGTACCCGCCCTATGAGTACACCGAAAACGGCGAGGTCAAAGGGATGGCGGTGGACATCATCCGCGCGGCCTTCAAATTGATGAACCACGAGGCCAGCATCGAGGTCTTGCCCTGGACCCGTTGCCAGGTCTTGTTTGAGCGCGGCGAGGTGGATGGCATCTTCACCTTCTTCCAGAACGAAGAGCGGCAGGCCTTCACGCTGTTCTCCAAAGAGGTTGTGGTGACGCAGACGATTGCGCTGTGGACGCTGAAAAACACAAAAATTGAATTCAACGGAGACCTGACCCGGCTGCAACCCTATAACTTTGGCATCACCCCCAAGACCAGCTATGGCGAGCGCTTTGACACGGCGATCAAATACGGGCTCTTGCGCACCGAGCCGGCGGCTTCCATCGAGAGCAATATCCGCAAGCTGGTCAATGGGCGCATCGACATCTGGGTCAGCAACCGCGATGGCGCACACCATGAGCTCAAACGCCTGGGTCTGTTTGGCAAGGTGCGCGAGCTGAAGCAGCCCATCCAGGTGGTGCAGGCCTACGTGGGCTTTTCCAAGCTGCGCAACCATACTGCGCTGCGAGACGCTTTTGACCAGGCGCTGTTGATGCTGAAGCAATCGGGTGCCTACGACAGGCTCGTCAAAAAATACTCAGAGTAGAGAGCCCTGATTTGTCGCCTTGCGGGAACCCACGCGTTCGTTCTTCTTCTCCGCGAACACTTCATCAGGCCACAGTTTCATGTTCAATGCCAGCTTTGACTTCAACAGTGTTTTGCCGATGCCGCCGGAGCTGCAGATTGAGTCCGACAGTATGGTGGAGACGGGATATGCTGCTTTGTACGGAGACTGGCAGTTGGAAGCGCAGCGATGGATGTTCAAGGAGCCGGCGGAAAAGTTTGGATTCCCGTTTCCACTAGAGTCTCGCGAGCAGGTTATCGCGTGTTTGCGTTCATTTGATTGTGCTGACATGTACCTTGTTCCGGCGCAGGCCTTTCGCAGCAATGTCTTGCAACACGGCCATGGTGATTGGTACGGATGGTGCAACGCGCACTGGGGCACCAAATGGAACGCTGAGGAAATTCGCCTGCTCATCGAGCCCGACTGCATCAGCTTGAGCTTTGTTACCGCGGGTGCATATCCCAAGCCCATTCTCAAAGAGCTATCCTTTTCGAATCCCGAGACTGCGTTTCACGTACGTTACTACGACGAACACTACCGATGGGCCAAGGATTTCGTGCTGGTGAAGGGCAAGGAAACCAAGAAGACCAAGCGGTTGCCCAGAGACGTGGCAGCAGAGGTTCAGGCTTTTCGCATGCATGCGTCTTGATACCGAGGTTGATTCTCATGATGCGGATCCCCCATTGTGCAGACGGAAGAAGTCTGACGCTGCACAATGCGGCGCATGAACGATTCTTTCAACGACAACTACCGTTTCCTGGCCCGCTACAACCAGTGGTTCAATGCCAGGCTGTTCGATGCCTGCGAGCGGCTGACCGATGCACAGCGCAAGCAGGATCGCGGGGCCTTTTTCGGCTCCATCCACCACACGCTGAACCATGTGCTGGTGGGTGACCAGATCTGGCTCAAGCGCTTTCGACAATGCGGGTTGGACCACGGTTGGCAGGCACCCAGCCTGAGCGATGCGGTGCTGGATCTGCCAGAAGGTGCGACGCTGAATACGGTGCTGTTTGAGGATTGGACCGCTCTGCGAGTCAAGCGGGCACAGATGGATGCGGCTATCGTGCAATGGGTGGCCGATATGCCCGAGGACTATGCGCAGTTCACGATGCGTTATGCCAATTCCAAGGGTGTGCAGCGCGCCCACCCGGCTTGGCAGGCCCTGACCCATTTCTTCAATCACCAGACCCATCACCGTGGCCAAGTGACGACCTTGCTGATGCAGGCCGGTGTGGACCCGGGGACCACGGATCTGATTGCCTTGCTCAATACCTGATTTGCTCTATTTTTAATAGCAACTCACGCAGTAACGGTGAGGGTTAGTGGCGAGTTTGATAAAAACAAAACCCGCCGAAGCGGGTTTTGGGGTGAAAGCGCAAATAAGGCTTACTTCTTGGGGGTGCTGGCAGCAGCGGCAGGTGCGTCAGTCTTGGCCTTCTTGGCATCTTCCTTGGCTTGCTTGGCAGCCTCTTTCTTGGCCTTGGCTTCTTCAGCCTTCTTTGCCTTTTCTTCGGCCTTGGCCTTCTTGGCTTCGTCGGCCTTCATCTTGGCTTCGGCCTTGGGGTCCTTCTTTTCTTCCTTGGCAGCAGGAGCGGGTGTTGCTGCTGCGGGGGCAGAGGCTGCCGCGGCGGGCTTGGCTTCGGTCTTGGCGGCGGGAGCTGCAGGTGCCGCTGGTGCAGCGGCTGCGCCCTTGAAGCCGGCACCATTGACGGTCAGGCCTTCGGCAGAGAACTTGGTGGCATTGCCTTCACCGACGCCTTTGACGCGCTCGATGAAGTCGTTCCAGTCTTTGAAGTTGCCTTTCTTGCGTTCGTCCACAATCTTGCCGGAGATGGCGGGGCCAATGCCCTTGACGCCATCCAGTTCAGCGGCAGTTGCCTTGTTGACATCGACCGCGGCGAAACTGAGCGAGGCGTACAGCATGACCATAAGGGCCAGAATCTTTTTCAACATGTGCGTGTCCTTCAGGAAGAGGGGGTGAACCGGGGAGGTGTGTGGCACCAGAAGCTGGTGTCCACTGCACAACGTGTGGTCTGTCGCCGTGGTTGACCCGCGCCTCAAACGCCTGCCGTCAGCGCCTGCACATAGGAGCGCACGCCGCTTTGCACATTGGCGAACACATGCTGGCAGCCGGTGCTGCGCAGGGCGCTGAGGTCGGCCTGGGTGTAGCTCTGGTACTTGCCGCGCAAGGCATCGGGGAAGCTGATGTACTCGATCAAGCCGTTGGACACGGCCTCTTGCAGGCTGAGAGCGCCTTGGCCAGCCTGCTCGCGCAAGGTGTTGACCACGGTGATGGCCACGTCATTGAAGGGCTGGGCCTGGCCGGTGCCCAGGTTGTAGATGCCCGATTCGGCCGGGTGGTCGAAGAACCACAAATTGACCGCCACTACATCGTCGATGTAGACAAAATCGCGCATCTGGCCACCGGCCTGGTAGCCACCATAGTCGCCAAACAATTTGACCTTGCCGTCGGCACGGAACTGGTGGAATTGGTGAAACGCCACGCTGGCCATGCGGCCCTTGTGCTGCTCGTGCGGGCCATAGACATTGAAGTAGCGAAAGCCCACGACCTGGTTGGTTTTGCCGGCTTTGGTGCGCTCGAAGTGGTTACCGCACTCGCGGCGCATGCGCTGGTCGAACAGAAGCTTGGAGTAGCCGTAGACATTCAGCGGGCGCTCGAAGGCAGGCTCTTCGCGGAAGGTGTCGGAGCCGCCATAGGTGGCGGCGGACGATGCATACAACAAGCGCGCACCGCGCTTCTGGCAGGCCTGGAACAACTGGCACGACAGCGTGTAGTTGTTGGCCATCATGTACTTGCCATCCAGCTCCATGGTGTCGCTGCAGGCGCCTTCGTGGAACACGGCCTCGATCTGGCCATAGGCACCATTGGCGAAAGCCTCGTAGAAGGTGTCGGCATCCACATAGTCGGCAATGCGCAGGCCGGCCAGGTTGCGGAATTTGTCGCCCTGCTTGAGGTCATCCACGGCGATGATGTCGTCAATGCCGCGTGCATTCAGGCCCTTGATGATGTTGCTGCCAATAAAGCCTGCGGCTCCGGTTACCACGATGCGTGTCATAGCTGGGTTCTTTCTGTGCTGCTCAGTTCAGTGGTTGGCAAACAACTCGTCGTAGCTGACGGTGGCCGTACCAAACTTGCCGACCACGATGCCACCGGCCCGGTTGGCGATGGGCACGGCGTCGCGTAGGCTGGTGCCGCCTGCGACCAGCGCGGCCATCGTGGCGATGACGGTGTCGCCCGCGCCGGTCACGTCAAACACCTCGCGCGCCTGGGCGCTGACGTGCAACTCGCCGTGGTCGTCAAACAGTGTCATGCCTTCTTCGCTGCGGGTTAGCAAGATGGCTTGGAGTTTGGAGGCTTTGCGCAAGTTGTGCACCTTGCTACGCAGATCGTCCTCGTCACGCCATGCGCCAATGACCTGTTGCAGCTCGGCCCGGTTGGGTGTGATGACGGTGGCGCCTTGGTAGCGTATGAAGTCACTGCCCTTGGGGTCTACCAGGATGGGTTTGCCGGCCGTGCGGGCGCGGGCAATCATGTCGGTGATATGGCCCAGGCCACCCTTGCCGTAGTCGGAAAACAGCACAGCGCCATGCACGGGCAGCAGGTTTTCAAAGGCGGCGGTTTGCGAGGCCAGCAGTTCGTTCTTGGGGGTGTTTTCAAAGTCCAGGCGCAGCAACTGCTGCTGGCGGCCAATGACCCGCAGCTTGACGGTGGTCTTGAGGTCGGCGTCACGGCCGAAATGGGGCTGGATGCCGGTCTGCGCGACCAGGGCTTCCAACTTATGGCTGGCCTCGTCGTCACCGACTACGGTCAACAGCGAGGCTTGCGCGCCCAAAGTGACCACGTTGTAGGCGACGTTGGCCGCACCACCATTGCGCTCTTCTTCGCGTGTGATGCGCACCACGGGCACGGGTGCCTCGGGCGAGATGCGGTCCACAGCGCCGTACCAGTAGCGGTCCAACATTACGTCGCCAACCACCAGCACCTGGGCGGTGGCCATTTTTTCTTTGGAAATTGTCATAACTCTTCAACTCTACGGGCGGGATAACTGTCCCAGGCTTGGCAGCCGGGGCAGTGCCAGAAATGCTGCTTGGCCTCAAAGCCACAGGCCGCGCAACGGTAGCGGGTCAGGGGTTTGACGGCCTGGTCCAGCGCGCGTTGCACCTGGGGATGGAATTGCTCGTGCTCCAGCTTTTCGCCTGCAATCCATTTAGCGGCAGCTACCAGCGAGGGCTCGTTCTCCAGATGGCGGGCATACCATTCACGCGCAGTGGCGGTAGGTGCGCCGCTGGCGGCCTCCAGCGCAACGATGGCATCCAACACATCTAAAGAGGGGGTATGGGTATAGACCGCCTTCAGTCGGGCCAGTGTGCGCACGCCTTGACCGGCAGCAATGGCATTGCGGGCCAGCAGCGGCGCAATCAGGGCCGTGGCCGAGGGCGCTGTGGTCAGGGCCTGGGTCAGCGTCTCGCAAGCCAGCGCGTGCTGGCCTTGCTGGCTTTGCAGTTGGGCCAAGTCCATGCGCGCGCGCGGGGCTTCGGGTGCGATGTGCATGGCCTGGTTCAGGTATTCCGTGGCCTGGGTCAGGTCGTTCGCAGCCGCGCTGGTGGCGGCTTGTTCACACAGGTAGTGGGACAGGCGCCCCTTGAAGCTACCCTGGCCCGAGGACTCCAGTTTTTGCGCGATGTGCGCCGCATGTTCCCAGTCACGTGAGCGCTCGTAATTGGCCAGCAGTGCCAATCGGGCCTGGCCTTCAAAGCGGGTGCCATCGAGTTTGAGCAGAGCCTCTTCTGCCCGGTCCAACAAACCGGCCTTCAGGTAGTCCAGCGCCAGTGCATGCTGGGCACGGTGCCGGTCGTCCTGGCTCAGGTCTCCGCGGGACAGCAGGTGCTGGTGCACACGCACGGCGCGCTCGTACTCGCCACGCCGGCGGAACAAGTTGCCCAGTGCGAAGTGCAGTTCGGAGGTGTCGGGGTCGTTTTGCACGGCCTCGATAAAGGCGTCGATGGCCTGGTCCTGCTGCTCGTTGAGCAGGAAGTTGAGGCCTTTGAAGTAGGCCTTGGGTGCTTGGCGGTTCTCCATGCGCAACTGGCGCATATCGAATCGCGATGCCATCCAGCCCAACACAAAGACGACTGGCAGCGCCAGCAGCATCAGGCTGAGATCAAATTCCATACGGGGGCTGTTGGGGTTGTTGTGGGGGCAAAGGGGCTTTTTCCGGCATGGCCGCGGCGGCCGTGGAGGCTGCGGCTGCCGTCTGGCGTGCCTGTGCGGCTTCGCGGCGGTGGCGCCACCAGCGGGGCACCATGCCCAGCACGCCAATGACCAGTCCGATCGCAAAGGCTATCAGCACGACCAGGACCAAGGGGGCCGTCCACTGTTGTCCGAAGAAAAAGCGCACCGTGGCATCGTGCTGGTTGTTCAGCGCGAAGGCAAAAAGGGTAAAAAAAATGGCTGCTTTAAGCATCCACTTAAAGAACCATACAAGTTGTTTCATCGATCTCCCCGGTGTGTGGAGATTCTAATAGCCTGCAAGGGCAGAACGCCCAGTCGGGGTACTACGGTTTGGTCTTGGTTTCCAACTCGGCTGTGCGCTGGTCCACGGATTCGCGCAAGGCTTTGCCCGGCTTGAAATGGGGGACGCGTTTTTCGGGGATGGCGACACTCTCACCGCTGCGGGGATTGCGGCCCATGCGGGGCGGGCGGTGGTTGATGGAGAAACTGCCGAAGCCACGGATTTCGATGCGGTGGCCAGCAACCAGGGCGTCGTTCATCGCGTCCAGAATGGCCTTGACGGCGAATTCAGTGTCGCGGTGCGTGAGTTGCGCAAAGCGGTTGGCGAGTTCTTCAACGAGGTCAGAGCGTGTCATGGGAGAAGATTCTTATCCAAGAAAAACGGCCGGTATCCCAACACCTGTTTGGGGTAACGGCCGTTTGTTCAATTCAACAGCATATTAAAAATCGTGCAGGGCAGGTTTTGCATGCTGCCCTTGCGGATTTTTAGTTGTTGTTGTCGAGCTTGGCACGCAGCAGTGCGCCCAGGCTGGTTGTGCCAGCGTTTTCACGGGCAGATTGCTGGCTCAGCGTTTGCATGGCTTCGCTTTGGTCAGCAGCGTCCTTGGCCTTGATGGACAACTGGATGTTGCGGGTCTTGCGATCCACGTTCACAACCACGGCTGTCACTTCGTCGCCTTCCTTCAGCACGTTGCGAGCATCTTCCACGCGGTCGCGGGAGATTTCGGAAGCGCGCAGGTAGCCGATGATGTCGTCGCCCAGGTCGATTTCAGCGCCCTTGGGGTCCACAGTCTTGACCTTACCGGTCACAACCTGGCCCTTGTCGTTGATCGACACGAAGGTGGTGAAAGGATCGGAGTCCAGTTGCTTGATGCCCAGGGAGATGCGTTCGCGGTCCACGTCCACAGCCAAGACCAAAGCCTCGACTTCTTGACCCTTCTTGAATTCGCGCACGGCAGCTTCGCCGGTTTCGTTCCAGGACAGATCGGACAGGTGCACCAGACCGTCGATACCAGCAGCCAGACCGACGAACACGCCGAAGTCGGTGATGGACTTGATCGGGCCCTTGACGCGGTCGCCGCGCTTGGTGTTTTGAGCGAACTCTTGCCATGGGTTGGCCTTGCACTGCTTCATGCCCAGGGAGATGCGACGCTTGTCTTCGTCGATTTCCAGAACCATGACTTCGACTTCGTCACCCAGGGCAACGATCTTCGAAGGTGCAACGTTCTTGTTGGTCCAGTCCATTTCGGACACGTGGACCAGGCCTTCGATACCGGGTTCGAGTTCCACAAACGCGCCGTAGTCGGCGATGTTGGTGATCTTGCCGAACATGCGGGTACCTTGGGGGTAACGGCGGTTCACGCCCATCCAAGGATCGTCGCCCATTTGCTTCAGACCCAGCGAGACACGGTTCTTTTCGGTGTCGAACTTCAGGATCTTGGCAGTGATTTCTTGACCAGCGGTCACCACTTCGGATGGGTGACGGACGCGGCGCCATGCCATGTCGGTGATGTGCAGCAGGCCATCGATACCGCCCAGGTCCACGAACGCACCGTATTCGGTGATGTTCTTGACCACGCCTTGGACCACAGAACCTTCTTTGAGGGTCTGCATCAGCTTGGCGCGTTCTTCGCCCATGGAGGCTTCGACCACGGCACGGCGGGACAACACGACGTTGTTGCGCTTGCGGTCCAGCTTGATGACCTTGAATTCCATGGTCTTGTTTTCGTACGGAGACAGGTCCTTGGTAGGACGTGTGTCAACCAACGAACCTGGCAGGAAGGCACGGATGCCGTTGACCAGAACGGTCAGGCCGCCCTTGACCTTGCCGGAAGTGGTACCGGTGACGAATTCGCCGGATTCCAAAGATTTTTCCAGAGACATCCACGAAGCCAGGCGCTTGGCGGTGTCGCGGCTGACGATGGTGTCGCCGTAACCGTTTTCCATGGCCACGATGGCGACGGAAACGAATTCACCTACTTGAACTTCGAGTTCACCCTTGTCGCTCTTGAATTCGGACAATGGAACGTACGCTTCGGACTTGAGGCCGGCATTGACCACGACGAAGTTGTGTTCGATGCGAACGACTTCAGCGGTAACGACTTCACCGATGCGGGTTTCCGAGCGTTTTTGTGACTCTTCAAATAGGTCTGCGAAAGATTCTGACATTTGCTTTGCGGTCAAAAGACCACGGGGTTAAGTTGTTGAACCACACAACCGGTGCGCTTGCTGCGCGAGAGGAGTTGTGTGGACCGACAGTCTTCTCAAACGGCTTGAAAAGGCTGTTTGCCCTGCCACCAGTTCAACACCAGATCGACCGATTCTTCAACCGTCAAATCCGAGTTGTCCAGCAACTGGGCGTCTCCTGCGGGCTTGAGTGGCGCAACGGCTCGGGAAGAGTCCCGGGCGTCGCGAGCCTCCAGGTCCGCGCGAAGAGATGGGAGTGTAGTTGAAATTCCCTTAGAAATCAACTGCTTATAGCGCCGCTCGGCTCGGCGCTCGGCGCTGGCGGTCAGGAATACCTTGAGCGGGGCGTCCGGGAAGATCACGGTGCCCATGTCACGCCCATCGGCAACCAGGCCCGGCAACTGGCGGAAACTGTGCTGCAAGTCGATCAAAGCGTCACGCACACGGGGGAGGGAGGACACTTTGGATGCGGCCATGCCGGCTTCTTCGGTGCGGATGGTGTCGCTGACGTCGTCGCTGTCCAGCAGCACGCGGCCATTGGTGAAGTGGATGTGCAGACCCTTGACCAAGTCTGCGATGGCAGCTTCATGGGCGGCATCCAGCCCCAAACCGGCGCGCTGGGCCGCCAAGGCGGTGATGCGGTACAGCGAACCGGAATCCAGGAAGTGGTAGCCCAGCTTCTCGGCCAGCACTGCGGCCAGCGTGCCCTTGCCCGAGGCGGTGGGTCCGTCCACACAGACGACAGGAATGTTCACCTGTGGCGCGTGGGCCAGCGAAAACAGGGCTTCGAAGTAGTCCGGGAAGGTTTTGGCCACGCACTTGGGGTCTTCAATGCGCACCGGGATGCCGGCCGGATTGAAGGCGGCCAGCGAGAAACACATGGCGACGCGGTGGTCGTCATAGGTGTGGATGCTGGCGGCTTTCCACTGGGATGTTGCCCCCACGCTCCCCACTGCGTGTGGTTCGCTGCCCCCCAAGGGGGCGCTCGCGCCTTGGGGCGGCCCGGCGTCGCTCGGTGCATGCCCAGGCGGCGTCACCTGGATGAAATCCGCGCCCTCGACCACGGTGGCGCCCAGTTTGCGCAGTTCGTTGGCCATCGCGGCAATGCGGTCCGTCTCTTTGACGCGCCAGCTGGCGATATTGCGCAGTGTGGTCGTCCCGTCGGCGTACAGGGCCATCACAGCCAGCGTCATCGCCGCGTCGGGGATATGGTTGCAGTCCAGGTCTATGGCCTTCAGCGGCCAGGCGCCTTGAGAGACCTCCAGCCAGTTGGGGCCGCTGGCAATGTGGGCGCCCATTTGCTGGGCCGCATCCATGAAGCGGATGTCGCCCTGGATGGAATCGGCTCCCACGCCGAGTATCCTTATGGAATTTTGGCCGCTAGCCCTCGTCGCTATTGCACCAAGCGCTATGAAATAGCTAGCAGATGATGCGTCGGCCTCCACATGGATATCGCCGGGTGATTGCAACTTGCAACCCGCCGGAATCGTGAAACGCTGCCAGCCGTCACGCCGCACCTGTACGCCAAAGCGTGCCAGCAGGTTCAGCGTGATTTCGATGTAGGGCTTGGAAATCAACTCGCCCACGACCTCAATCACGATATTCTTCCGGGCCACCAGAGGCAGCGCCATCAAAAGAGCCGTCAGAAACTGGCTGGACACGTCGCCGCGGACCTGGATGGGTGCATCGAGTTGCAGTGCTGGCTGGCCGATACGCAGTGGCGGAAAGCCGTCGTTGCCCAGGTAGTCAATGCGGCAGCCCAATTGGCGCAGCGCGTCCACCAGATCGCCAATGGGGCGTTCGTGCATGCGGGGGATGCCGCCCAGCTCAAAGTCGCCACCCAAGACCGCCAGTGCTGCGGTCAGCGGGCGCATGGCGGTGCCTGCGTTGCCCAAAAACAATTTAGCCGTGTTGGCACCCAGTTGACCGGCCAATCCGTCGATTTGCACGGTGTTGCCGTCTTGGCGGATACCGCAGCCCAGCGTGCGCAGGGCGTCCAGCATCACGCGGGTGTCGTCCGAGTCCAGCAGGTCGTGGACGGTGGTGGTGCCTTGGCTGAGGGCCGCCAGCAACAGAACGCGGTTGGAAATGCTCTTGGAGCCTGGCAGTGTGACGGAGCCCGAAGCGCCGGCCAGTGGGGGGAGGTCTAGGAAGGCGGTGGAATACATCAATCAGGGGTTGTGTCTGGAGGTCATGCTCCAGGTGCCACGGGTGTTGCTGGCTTGTTCGATCAAGCCCTCCAGAGCCTCCGTGTTGCCGCTGGAAATCATCAGCTCCAGGGCATGCAGGTTGCGCTGGAAGATCTTGGATTGGGCCAGCAGTTCTTCGCGGTTGGAGATCAGAATGTCGCGCCAGACCTTGGGGTCGCTGGCGGCAATGCGGCTGAAATCCCGGAAGCCTGGGCCGGCCAGTGACAGGTAATCCGCGCCCTGGGGCTGGCCCGAGATGGAGTTCATCAGCGCAAAGGCAATCAGGTGCGGCAGGTGGCTGACGGCGGCAAAGGCGGCGTCGTGCTGCTCGGGCGACATCTTCAGTACGCGGCAGCCCAATGCGGTCCAGACTTCGACGGCTTTTTGCAGTTGCACGGTCAGCGTGCGCTCGATGGGCGTCAGAATGACTTGGCGGCCGGAATACAGATCGGGATCGGCATTGTCCACGCCCGACACTTCCTTGCCGGTGATGGGGTGGGCGGGCACAAAGGAGCCCACATGCTCCCGCAGTGCACGCCGGCCCGCGTCAATGACGTCGCGCTTGGTGGAGCCCACGTCCATGACCAGCATATTGGCGGTGACCAGGTGTTTGATGGCCTTGAAGGTGGCTTCCGTGGCCGCCACGGGCACGGCGATCAGCACGATGTCGGCGCCCGAGACTGCCAGCAGAGCCGAGGGTGCCTCCACGTCGATGACGCCCATCAGGCGGGCTCGCTCGGTGGTGCTGGGGGATTTGCTGTAGCCGACCACGCGCTTGACCAAGCCCGCACGTTTGAGGGCGAGCGCAAAAGAGCCGCCCATCAGGCCGCATCCGATCAAGCCGAGTTGTTCAAACATAGGAATTCCAAAGAATATGCATCCATCAATCGGCCAGTGGGTAGGTTCCCAGCACTTTGTAGAAAGCGCACAGGTTTTGCAAGTCCTGCAACGCGGCCGCGACGTGCGGTTGCGTGGGGTGGCCTTGCAGATCGATGTAGAAAAAGTATTCCCACTGGCCAGAGCGCGCGGGGCGCGACTCAAAGCGCGTCATGGACACGCCATGCAGCTTCAGCGGGACCAGCATGTCGTGCACGGCGCCTGGCTTGTTGGGCACCGACACGACCAGGCTGACGCAGTCTTTGCCAGTGGCCTGCGGCGCCGGCATGGTGCTGGGCAGGCAGACGACGACAAAACGGGTGCGGTTGAAGGCCTCGTCCTGGATGGCGTGGGATGCGATGTGCAAGCCAAATTCCGAGCCAGCCCGTTCGCTGGCAATGGCGGCCCAGGCGGGGTTGCCGGCGGCTTGGCGGGCGCCTTCGGCATTGCTGGAGACGGCTCGCCGCTCGGCGTTGGGCAAATGGGTGTTGAGCCACTGCTGGCACTGGGCCAAGGCCTGGGGATGGGCCAAAACGACCTCAATGCCTTCCAGTGACGCCGATTTGCGCAGCAAATGGTGGCGCACCAGCAGACTGATCTCGCCCACGATGTGCAGCGGCGAATGCAGCAGCAGGTCCAGTGAGCGGGTGACCACGCCCTCGGTGTTGTTTTCCACCGGTATGACGCCAAACTCGGCCGCGCCCGAGGTGGTCGCATGGAATACTTCGTCGAAATTGGCGCAGGGGATGTGCTGGATGCTGGAGCCAAAAAAGCGCAGCGCCGCCTCTTCACTGAAGGTGCCGGTCGGGCCCAGGTAGGACACCCGCTGCGGTGCCTCCAAGGCCCGGCAGGCCGACATCACTTCGCGCCAGATCATGGAGACGCTGGCATTCTTCAGCGGGCCGGCATTGGCCTCCTGCAGGTGGTGGATGACCTGGGCCTCACGCTCGGGGCGGAACACCGCAGAGCCCTCCAGGCGCTTGATCTCGCCCACTTCGTTGGCCAACGCCGCACGCTGGTTGAGCAGTTTCAGCAATTCCCCATCGACTGCGTCAATCTGGATGCGAAGTTCGGCGAGCGTTCGGGCCATGGATGGGAAGTGTGCGCTAAGTTACGGGATAGTGTTACAGAAATAGGCCGGCTATGCTTATGGCGCCTCGGTCTCACCGCCGTCGGTGCTCGGAGTCTCTTCGCCTGTTGCATTGGCATCGTTCTCGACGATGCGCTGCAGGCCGCTGAGCTTGGAGCCTTCGTCCAGGCCTATCAATGTCACGCCCTGCGTGGCACGGCCCAGTTCACGGATCTCGGCCACGCGGGTGCGTACCAGTACGCCCTTGTCGGTGATCAGCATGATTTCGTCATCAACATGGACCAGGGTGGCGGCCACGACCTTGCCGTTGCGCTCCGACTGCTGGATCGCAATCATGCCCTTGGTGCCACGGCCGTGGCGGGTGTATTCGACGATGGATGTGCGCTTGCCGTAGCCGTTTTCGGTGGCGGTCAACACGCTCTGTTGCTCGTCTTCGGCCACCAGCATGGCGATCACGCCCTGGCCGTCTTCCAGCATCATGCCGCGCACGCCGCGGGCATTGCGGCCCATGGGGCGGACATCGTTTTCGTCAAAGCGTACGGCCTTGCCGCCGTCGCTGAATAGCATCACGTCGTGCTTGCCGTCGGTCAGTGCCGCGCCGATCAGGAAGTCGCCAGCGTCCAGGTCTACGGCAATGATGCCGGCCTTGCGCGGGTTGCTGAATTCGTCCAGCGCCGTCTTCTTGACCGTGCCCATGCTGGTTGCCATGAAGACGTACTGGTCGGCGGGGAATGTGCGCTTTTCGCCGGTCAGCGGCAGCACCACCGTGATCTTCTCGCCCTCTTGTAGCGGGAACATGTTGACGATGGGGCGGCCGCGCGAGCCGCGCGAGCCCTGCGGCACTTCCCAGACCTTGAGCCAGTACAGGCGGCCGCGGTTGGAGAAGCACAGGATGTAATCGTGCGTATTGGCCACAAAGAGCTGGTCGACCCAGTCGTCTTCTTTGGTGGCGGTGGCCTGCTTGCCGCGGCCGCCGCGCTTCTGGGCGCGGTATTCGTTGAGCGGCTGGCTCTTGATGTAGCCGCTGTGGCTCATGGTGACCACCATGTCGGTGGGGGTGATCAGGTCTTCGGTGGATAGGTCAAACGAGGAATGCTCGACCAGGCTGCGGCGTGTGCCCAGCTTGTTTTGGCCGAATTCTTGTTTGATGGCACCCAGTTCTTCACCAATGATGACCGATACGCGCGCGGGCTTGGCCAAGATGTCCAGCAGATCGTCGATTTCGGCCATGACTTGGCGGTACTCGGCAACGATCTTGTCCTGCTCCAGGCCAGTCAGGCGTTGCAGACGCATCTGCAAAATTTCCTGGGCTTGGGTTTCAGACAGGCGGTACAGGCCGTCGCTGCCCATGCCGAATTCTTTTTCCAGGCCATCGGGGCGGTAATCGTCGGCATTGATCAGGCCACCGTCGGCACGGGTCCGGGTGAGCATTTCGCGCACCAGCTTGCTGTCCCAGGGGCGGTTCATCAGTTCCTGCTTGGCCACCGGTGGGGTGGGCGATTCGCGGATGATGCGGATGAAGTCGTCGATATTGGCCAGCGCTACGGCCAAGCCTTCCAGCACATGGCCGCGTTCGCGCGCCTTGCGCAGGTTGAAGATGGTGCGGCGCGTCACCACTTCGCGGCGGTGGTCCAGGAAAACCTCGATCAGGTCCTTCAGGTTGCACAGCTTGGGCTGGCCATTGACCAGGGCCACCATGTTCATGCCGAAGGTGTCCTGCAACTGGGTCTGCTTGTACAGGTTGTTCAGCACTACCTCGGGCACGGCGCCGCGCTTGAGTTCGATGACCAGGCGCATGCCGGATTTGTCGGACTCGTCCTGGATGTGGCTGATGTCCTCGATCTTCTTCTCGTGGACCAGCTCGGCCATGCGCTCCTGCAGCGTTTTTTTGTTGACCTGGTAGGGCAACTCATCGACGATGATGGCCTGGCGCTGGCCCTTGTCAATGTCTTCAAAATGGCAACGCGCACGCATCACCACCTTGCCGCGGCCCGTACGGTAGCCGTCCTTGACGCCATTGATGCCGTAAATGATGCCGGCGGTGGGGAAGTCGGGCGCAGGCACGATTTCCATCAACTCGTCGATGGAGGCTTCGGGGTTCTTCAGCAGATGCAGGCAGGCATCCACCACTTCGTTCAGGTTGTGCGGCGGGATATTGGTGGCCATGCCGACCGCAATACCGCCCGAGCCATTGACCAGCAGATTGGGCAGCCGCGTGGGCAGCACCAGGGGTTCTTTTTCGGAGCCGTCGTAATTGGGGCCGAAATCGACGGTTTCCTTGTCCAGGTCGGCCAACAACTCGTGGGCGATTTTGGACAGGCGGATTTCGGTGTAACGCATCGCCGCAGCGTTGTCGCCGTCGACCGAACCGAAGTTACCCTGACCGTCGACCAGCATGTGGCGCATGGAAAAGTCCTGCGCCATGCGGACGATGGTGTCGTATACCGACTGGTCGCCGTGCGGGTGGTACTTACCGATCACGTCGCCGACGATACGTGCGGACTTCTTGTACGCGCGGTTCCAGTCGTTGTTGAGCTCGTGCATCGCGAACAACACGCGGCGGTGCACTGGCTTCAGGCCATCCCGCGCATCGGGTAGGGCGCGTCCCACGATCACGCTCATGGCGTAATCGAGGTAGCTGCGCCGCATTTCCTCTTCGAGGCTGATTGGCAGGGTTTCTTTGGCGAACTGGGTCATGGAATGGCTTCAGGCAATGTCGGAGACAACCTTGCATTCTACGACCCGCCAGATGTCGCAAGATGGCAACATTCTGGGACTTTGTGTGCAACGCCGCACATTAAGCCCTATTTGGGTATGGCACAATGTCCTGAACGTCCCTGATCTGGGTCGTCCTAAAAATTATTCGCAGCGATGCTGCAGCTTGTTACGCAAAAGGAACCTCATGAAACAACTGAATAAAGTAGCAATCGCCATCGCTGCTGCAGTACTTGCTACTGCAGCAGGTGCACAGGAAATCCACAACTGGAGGAGCTCGTCCGGTGAAGTGTGGAAGAGCAATTTTGGTCTGTGCTGGCGCGACAGCGCTTGGACGCCAGCTACTGCAGCCCAAGGCTGCGACGGCGCCATCGCTCCCCCCGCACCCGCTCCTGCTCCCGTGGTGACACCTCCTCCCGCTCCGGCACCTGCTCCAGCACCCGCGCCCGCACCCGCTCCCGCTCCCGTGGTGAGCAAGGTGACATACGCCGCTGACGCATTCTTTGACTTTGACAAAGCCGTGCTGAAGCCAGAAGGCAAGGCCAAGCTGGACGATCTGGCCAGCAAGGTCAAGGGCATCAACCTGGAAGTCATCATCGCCGTGGGTCACACTGACTCCGTCGGTACCGATGCTTACAACCAGAAGCTGTCTGTGGCACGTTCCGAAGCTGTGAAGGCTTACTTGGTGTCTCAAGGCATCGAAAAGAGCCGTGTCTATACCGAAGGCAAGGGTGAAAAGCAACCCGTTGCTGACAACAAGACCAAAGAAGGCCGTAGCAAGAACCGCCGCGTTGAAATCGAAGTCGTGGGTACACGCACTTCCAAGTAATCCGGCAGGGTTTTCTACCCTCCCAACAAAAAACCCGCTTCGGCGGGTTTTTTGTTGCCCAAACGCTGCCTCAGCATGGCCTATTGGCGGCTCGAAGGCAGATACGCAACCTGATGTGTACATAATCGCAGCATGAGCAACACCACTTTGAATGCCGACCCGGCCGAACTGGCCAAATTCTCCGAGCTGGCCCACCGCTGGTGGGACATGGACAGCGAATTCCGCCCCCTGCACATGATCAATCCGCTGCGGCTGGATTGGATCCATTCCATTTGCCCCTTGACCGGCTTGCGCGCCTTGGACGTGGGCTGTGGCGGCGGTATCTTGGCCGACTCCATGGCGCGCCGTGGTGCGGCGGATGTATTGGGCATCGATTTGTCGACAAAAGCACTCAAAGTTGCGCAATTGCACGCCCTGGAGGCTCAAACCCCCAATATTGCCTACCGTGAGGTCGCGGTAGAGGACTTGGCGGCCGAAGCGCCCGCTTCTTTTGATGTCGTCACCTGCATGGAAATGCTGGAGCACGTGCCCGACCCGTCGTCCGTGGTGCAGGCCTGTGCCAATCTGGTCAAACCCGGCGGCTGGGTGTTCTTTTCTACGCTGAACCGCAATGCCAAGTCCTTCATGCTGGCCATTGTGGGTGCAGAGTACGTGCTCAATATGCTGCCCCGCGGTACACACGAATACGCCAAGATGATCCGCCCCAGCGAACTGGCCAGCTTCTGCCGCCATTCCGATCTGGATGTGCGTCAGACCAGTGGTTTGGAGTACAACCCGCTGACGACCCGCTATTCGTTAAGCCGCAATACCGACGTCAATTACCTTTTCGCTACCCAAAAGCCCCTTTAGTGTTGCCAAATCCCGTGCTTTTTCCCAATATTGCCGCCATCTTGTTTGATCTGGATGGCACCCTGATTGACAGCGCCCCTGACCTGGGCGCCGCCGCCGACCAAATGCGTGTGGCGCGTGGCATGCCGTCCTTACCCCTATCCGCCTACCGCCACATGGCGGGTGCCGGTGCGCGCGGCATGCTGGGCGTGGCCTTCGGCATCACCCCAGACACACCTGGCTTTGAAGCCATGCGGGAAGAGTTTTTCACCAACTATTCGGCCTGCATGACTCAGCGCACCGTGGTGTTTGATGGTGTGCAGGAGCTGATAGCCCGCATCGAGCAAAGGGAATTGCCCTGGGGTGTGGTGACCAACAAGTCGTCTCGCTTCACCGACCCGCTGACCCGCGCCATGCCCTTGTTCACCCATGCCGGCGCCATCGTGAGCGGCGACACCACGCCGCATGCCAAACCCCACCCAGCCCCGCTGCTGGAAGCCGCGCGGCGCCTGGGCGTTGAGCCCAGCCAGTGCGTGTATGTGGGGGATGATGAGCGTGATGTGGTCGCTGGCCTCGCCGCGGGCATGAAGACCGTGGCGGCGAGCTATGGCTATCTGGGTCAAAAGACCGAAACCCAAGCCTGGGGCGCACATGCCGAGATTAATTCTCCGCTTGCGCTCTTGCAATTGCTGGCTAGCGCCTAAAATAGAAGACTTGGGGCTGCACTGGTTTCGACGTGGGTTCGGACGCGCAGCAGGGCATGTCGAGGTTCTGTTACCTCGTAAAACAGCAGAAAAAAACTAACTGCAAACGACGAACGTTTCGCACTCGCTGCTTAATTGCACGTGAGCCTCACAACAGCAAGCCGATAGGCTGGGCAAGGGTAGCGCAAGCTGTCCAGGCTGTGGGGTAATTTCATTCGGCTGGGTCCGCCTTGGGTAACTTAGGGCAGGTCGAGAAAATAGGTTGCTGGCGTTTTGCATAGCGTGCCACTGCGCGATGTAAAAGGCGAGACTCAAACCAGATGGCTACACATGTAGAACTGTTCGAAGAAGGCTTGCGGACGGGGGTTCAAATCCCCCCAGCTCCACCATACGTTAGCATCAAGGCCGCCGAGTCAACCAACTCGGCGGCTTTTTTCTTGTCCCGACCCGCCACATACCACCTAGAGCTTCCGCATGGAACTGATTGCCTTTCTGATCGACTTCGTCCTGCACGTAGACAAATACCTCGAAGCCTTTGTGCAGAACTACGGCACCTGGGTCTATGCGCTGTTGTTCGTCATCATCTTTGTTGAAACCGGCGTCGTGGTCATGCCGTTCTTGCCGGGGGATTCGTTGCTGTTTGTCGTGGGCGCCATGTGCGGCGTGGGGCTGATGAGCTACCCGCTGTCGGTAGGCCTGCTGCTGGCCGCAGCCATTCTGGGCAACCAGTCCAATTACACGATCGGTCGCTTCATAGGGCCACGGGTCTTTCAGTGGGAGGACTCGCGCTTCTTCAACCGCAAAGCCTTTGACTCGGCGCACGCGTTCTATGAACGCTATGGGGGCATCACCATCGTCGCTGCGCGTTTCATGCCTTTTCTGCGCACCTTTGCCCCCTTTGTGGCGGGCGTGGCGCAGATGACGCGCACGCGCTTCACCTTCTTTGATGTGACGGGTGGCGCGCTGTGGGTGGTGGGCATCATCACCGTGGGTTACTTCTTCGGCAATTTCCCGTGGGTCAAGGCCAACCTGGACAAGATCATCTGGGCGATGATTTTTGTGCCCGGCTTCTTTGTGCTGCTGGGGGCCTGGCGCTCCAAGCGCAAGGCGGCTGCAGCTGCAGCGGCCACGCAGGCACAATGATCTCGCCCAAGCCATCGCTGGGCGGGGGCCGCTAGCTTCTGATCCGATTACGCGCCAGCGGTGGGTTCTTGGAGAAATAGCGCTCGATGCCCCGCATCAGCGCGTCGGCCAACTGGTTTAGAAACTCATCACTGTTGAGCTTGGCCTCTTCCGTGGGGTTGCTGATGAAGGCCGCCTCCACCAGCACGCTGGGAATGTCGGGCGCCTTCAGCACCGCAAAGCCAGCCTGTTCCACCTTGGCCTTGTGCAACTTGCCGACGCGGCCAATCTCGCCCAAGAGCGTGCTGCCCAGCTTCAGGCTGTCATTGATCTGGGCCGTGGTGCTCATGTCCAACAGGGCACGCTGCACGGTGGCGTCCTTGGCTTGGACGTTGATGCCGCCAATCAAGTCGGCTTTATTCTCTTTGGCCGCCATCCAGCGCGCGGCGCTGCTGGATGCGCCGCCTTGGCTGAGTGCAAACACGCTGGCACCTTGCGGGTCGGGTGTGAAGAAGGCGTCGGCATGCAGGCTGACGAACAGATCGGCCTGCACGCGGCGGGCCTTTTGTACCCGCACCTGGAGCGGCACAAAGAAGTCGGCATCGCGCGTCAGATAGGCGCGCATAGCATTGCCGTTGACGCTGGTGGCATTGATGCGGTCACGCATCAGGTGGGCCAGGCGCAGCACCACATCCTTCTCGCGGGTGCCGCCGGGGCCTACGGCACCGGGGTCTTCGCCGCCGTGGCCTGCGTCCAGCGCGATGATGATCAGACGGTCGGTCGCCGCAGGCTCCGGTGCCTCGGTTTTGGCGGGAGGCTTTGCAGAATTTGGGGCGCTAGCCCCCGTGGATGCTGCGTGGGCTGCTATGGATTGTGTAGTGCTTGATGTGCCGCTCCCACTGGCGGCGGTCGCTGGCTTTTGTGTGTGCTGGGTGATCAGCTCACCCAAAGGGTCGGCCGCAGGGTGGGGCTTTGCCGCACTGTTGCTACTGGTCTGTGGCGGGTTGGCCTGCGTCTCTTGCAGGCGCTGCGCGATCAGGGCTTCCAGCGGGTCGGTCTCTTGCGTCGGGTACAGGTCCAGCACCAGGCGGTGCTGGTAGGCGGCCACCGGCGTCAGCGTGAACACCTGCGGACGAATAGGCTGCTTCAAATCCACGACCAGCCGCACCACATTGGATGTGAACTGGCCCACGCGTATGCCGGCAATA
Source organism: Rhodoferax sp. GW821-FHT07G04 (assembly GCF_059418585.1). NCBI lineage: Bacteria > Pseudomonadati > Pseudomonadota > Betaproteobacteria > Burkholderiales > Comamonadaceae > Rhodoferax > Rhodoferax sp. GW821-FHT07G04. The sequence goes on along the minus strand of NZ_JBWKQD010000002.1, from coordinate 109,094 downwards.
TTGGGGTCGTCGGCACGCACCTTGGCCACCAGCTCCTTGAGTGCCGGGTTCAGCGTGATGCCTTCAATGTCCACCGCCAGGCGCGGCGGGCTGGGCACAAAGGTTTGCTTGGTTGTCAGCGCGCTGTCGGATTCGATCGTCACCCGTGAATACTCGGGTGCCGGCCACACGCGCACCGTGATGATGTTGGCACCATGCGCCAACTCGGCCAGCCCCAGGCTCAGCACGATGCCGCCACCCGAGCGCAGGAGGGCACGACGCTTCACGCTTGGGGCCCCTGCGGGACGCTGGCGGCATGCAGCAGGGCGGTGCCGGTGGGTGTGTTGGCGCTCAGGGTCACGTGGCGGGCGTTGTCGGGCGTGGTCAGAATGGTGATATCCAAGTCCGCGCAGGGTAGCATGGCGCCGGCCTTCTCAGGCCACTCGGCCAGTTTCAGTCCAGGGCTGGCGAAGATATCGCGAAAGCCCGCGTCCTCCCACTCGCGCGGGTCGGCAAAACGGTAGAAGTCGAAGTGCCAGATATTGAGGTCTGGCAGTTCATAGGGCTCCACCACCGCATAGGTGGGGCTCTTGATGCGCCCCGTCACCCCCAGCGCACGCAGCAGGTGGCGCACCAGCGTGGTCTTGCCCGCACCCAGGTCGCCATGCAGGGCGATGAAGGCATGCGCTGCGTCGGGTGACGCGGCCAGCGCCTGCGCAAAGCGCTGCGTGGCCGTTTCATCGGGCCAGTCCAGGGTTTTTACAATGGGGGCGTGACGATCAATAGCGCTCAATTCGATGGCAACCAGCTGGTTTCGCAAATGCAGGCCTGGGCCCGGGAATTGGGATTCTCCCAAATTGGCGTGGCCTCTGTCGATTTAACCTCGGCCGAGGCCGGGTTGATGCAGTGGCTTGCGCGCGGTTTCCACGGCGACATGGCCTACATGGCCAGCCACGGCCTTAAGCGCGCGCGCCCGGCCGAGCTGGTGCCCGGTACGCTCAGCGTCATCACCGCGCGCATGGACTACCTGCCGCGCAACACGCCCGAGGACTGGACCACGGTGGAGCTGGACCGCCTGCAGCGCCCCGGTGAGGCCGTCGTGTCCGTGTACGCAAGGGGGCGGGACTACCACAAGGTCTTGCGCAACCGGCTGCAACGCTTAAGCGAACGCATTGCGCAGGAGATTGGCCCCTTTGGCCACCGCGCCTTCACCGATTCGGCCCCGGTGCTGGAGGCCGAGCTGGCCGCTCGCAGCGGCCAGGGCTGGCGCGGCAAACACACGCTCTTGCTGAACCGCGAAGCGGGCTCGATGTTCTTTTTGGGCGAGATTTATGTGGACGTGCTGCTGCCCACCAGCGAGCCCGTGCAAGGACACTGTGGCACCTGCAGCGCCTGCATCACCGCTTGCCCCACGCAGGCCATCGTCGCGCCCCACAAGCTGGACGCGCGCCGCTGTATCTCGTACCTGACGATTGAGCACGCCGGGCCGATACCGGAAGAGTTTCGCCCGCTGATGGGCAACCGCATCTATGGCTGTGACGACTGCCAACTGGTCTGCCCGTGGAACAAGTTCGCCCAGCGCAGCCCGCTCAAAGACTTCGACCCGCGCGATGGCTTGAGCGGCCAGCAACTGGAGCACATGTTCAACTGGACCGAAGCCGAATTCCTGCACCGCACCGAAGGCAGCCCCATACGCCGCATAGGCCACGAGCGCTGGCAACGCAATATCGCTGTGGCGCTGGGCAATGCGCTGCGCGCTGGGGCCGATGTGGGGGCGTTTTTGCAGAGCCAGGTGCAGCACCCTAGCGCGTTGGTGCGCGAGCATGTGGAGTGGGCGCTGGCGCAAGCGCGCTAAACACCGCAAAACGATCGCTTTCCGTACAGCCCCACGAGGGAAAACGTGGGGGAGGCCGACCCACCCCCTGTGCGATGATCCCGCGGCACCGGACCCCCACGCTCACCACTGCGTGTGTTGCGCTGCCCCCCAAGGGGGCAGTGTTTCATTTTGGGGCGGCCCGGCAATGAAACTTTGAGGCACAACCTTATGCGACTCCCCAACCTGCTGGCCACCAAAAATGGTCGATTGATGGCTTTCTTTCTTTTGTATGTGACCGAGGGCATCCCCCTGGGCTTTGCGGCCACAGCCGTCGCCACGCGGCTGCGGCGGCTGGATGTGGGCCCGGCCGAGATCGGCGCCTTTGTCGGCTCCTTCTACCTGCCCTGGGCCTTCAAGTGGGCCTTTGGCCCGGTCATTGACGTGTTTTCTTCCGACCGCTTTGGCCGCCGCCGCGGTTGGATTCTGATCACCCAGGTGATGATGGCGCTGACGCTGCTATCCACCGTGATGCTGGACCTGCCCGCGCAGCTGGGCCTGTTCACCATCATCCTCTTGGTGCACAACACCTTTGGCGCCATGCAGGACGTGGCCATCGACGCGCTGGCCTGCAGCACCTTGCACGAGGACGAGCGCGGCCTGGCCAACGGCATGATGTTTGCCGGCGCCATGATCGGCAGCATGGTCGGTGGCAGCGGTGTGCTGTTCCTCAGCGGTGTCACAGGCTTCCAGCCCACGTTCTTTTTTGTGGCGGCCTGCATCTTCGCCGTGACGGTGTTCGTGGTCTTACCGATGAAAGAGGCGGCCGGGCCCGTGCGGGCTGCGGTGGTGGGCTCCAAGCTGGCCCAGGCCGGGCGCGAGATGCGCACCTTTGCGGTCGACTCGTTCCGCTCCTTCCTGGGCAGCCCCGGCGCTTTTGGCGGCCTGCTGTTTGCTCTGCTGCCGGCGGGTGCCATGTGCATGGGGCTGGCCTTGCAATCCAACCTGGCGGTCGAACTGGGCATGAACGATGACGAGGTCGCCGCGTTGGGCGTGTGGTCGTCGATCCTGAACGCCGGCTTCTGCGTACTGGGTGGCTATGTGTCCGACAAATGGGGCCGCCGGCGCACGTTGGCGGTCTATTTGGCGCTGATGAGCGTGCCGGTGTTCTACATGATGCATGAGCTGTCCAAGTATGGCTGGGTCATGCCGGTTCCTGCGGGCGCCGAGAACCGGCCCCAGGTTCCCGTTGCGCTGGTGACGGCATTGTGGATAGGCACGCTGCTGTACTCCGTCGCCCAGGGCCTGATGTATGGCACGCGCTCGGCCATCATGATGGACGTGACCAACCCCGCCGTGGCTGCCACCCAGTTCACCGCCTATATGGCCTTGATGAACCTGGCCATCTCGTACTCCGCCACCTGGCAGGGCATTGCCATCGAGGCCTGGGGCTACCCGACCACCATGCTGGTGGATGGCATCTTCGGCCTGGCCTGCATCTTGGTCATACCCTGGCTCAAGCCCGCAGCCGCTAGCGAAGCAAGCCGCTATGCCGACGCCCTGGGCCCCAAGCGCGCCCGCCGCATGGCGCTGGGCCTGGGCCTGGCCTGCATGGCCTGGGCGCCCTACAGCTACTGGAGCGCGTCGTTCGGCGCGGCCAAGCCCATCATGGGCACGCTGTTCACCGTGGTCTTCATCGCTTCTGCCTTGTTCCTGCTAGCCAGCCGGGCCGTGCTGGCCGAAGCCGGTGGCTGGGCCGCGCGCCTGGGCACCTGGATGGCGCCGCTGCTGCTGCTGCTCTATGCCCGCTACTACCTGGAGAGCATTGCCAAGTGGATGCCCGATGGCATCAGTGCCCCCAGCTTTGTGGCCGGCGCGCAGAACGCCATCACGGCCGTAGCGGTGCTGGCGGGCCTGACCTTGCTGCTGCTGCGCGGCCAGTCCTGGCACACCATGCAGCCAAGCCCGGCTACTGTGGTGGAGTAGTTTGCTATCTTTTGTGTAGCGATATATTCATATCCGACGAGGGCTAGAGGCCGGTTTTTATCGCAAGGCCCTTCAACAAACCCAAAATAGGTTTTTTTGAGCCTTTTTTAGCGCAAAACAGCCAACGCAAAGGGCAGGCTGACCACGCCCAGCATCGTCGACAGTGTGACCAGCCCCGCCACATAGGCGCCGTCATAGCCCATGCGGCTGGCCAGCACATAGCAGCTGGACGCGGTGGGCAGGGCCGAGAACACCAGCAGCACCGTGGTCTCGCCCGCGCTCAAGCCAAACAACCGGGCAATGCCCCAGGCCGCCATGGGCAGCAGCAGGTGGCGTATGGACAGCACCGAGACCGCCAGCGCCTTGGCCCGCGCCATGGCGCCCAGCTGCATGCCGGCGCCCGCCGCCATCAACCCCAAGGCCAGCGACGCCGCGCCGATGCGGCTGACCGAGGTCTCCAGCCAGTGGGGGATGGTGAAACCCAGCAGATTGGCCACCAGACCCGACGCGGTGGCGATGATCAGGGGGTTGCGCACCAGCTCGCGCGCAAAGCCGCGTTGGGCATGGCGCGCCATGGGCCACACCGCGCCCACGTTGAACAGCGGCACGCACACGCCAATCAGCACGGCAAACAACTGCACCCCCTGCGCCCCCGCCAAGCGGTCGGCAATCGCCAGGCCGATGAAGGAGTTGAAGCGAAACGCCACCTGCGCACTGCTGGCATGGTCGCGCCGATCGATCCAGCGCCGCAGCACCGGGACATGGGGCAGCGCATAGGCCATCGCAATGCCGCTCAGGCCCAGGGCCCAGCCCGCACCCATCAGGCGCGACGCGGCACCCACATCCAGCGGGCTCTTGACGATGGACTGGAACAGCAGCACCGGGAACAAGAAGAAATACACCAACGCATCGACCTGGTGCCAGACCGCGCGGTTGAGGGCGGTGTAGCGGCAAACCAGGTAGCCGCAGAGGATGAGCGAGAAATCGGGGAAGAGTAGTTGGGCGTAGTTCACCCGTCTGAGAATACCAGCCGTCCGCTCTGGTTTGGCCGGCACCAGCGGTTACCATTTGCCCTGCGCGAAGCGACTACAAACCCACTGGAGACCACCCGCATGCGACACCACCAACTACTATGTACCTTGGGCTTGGCCTTCGCGGCTGGCGCCGCCATGGCACAGGGCTATCCCAACAAAGTCATCAAGCTGCAGGTGCCATTTGCACCCGGCGGCACAACCGACATCATTGCACGCACCATTGCCGATCCACTGGGCAAAGTCTTGGGCCAGAGCGTGATCGTGGAAAACAAGGCTGGCGGCGGCGGTGTGGTCGGCGCCAACGAGACGGCCAAGGCCGCGCCCGATGGTTATTCGCTGGGTGTGGCCACGGTGTCCACCGTGGCGGCCAACCCGGCCATCAACCCCAAGAACCCCTACAACCCGCTGACCGATTTCACGCCCATCATCAACGTGGCGGCCACGCCCAATGTGATCGCCGTGCACCCCAGCTTTCCAGGCAAGGACTACAAGACCTTTCTGGCCGAGGTTAAGGCCAACCCCGGCAAGTATTCCTATGCCACCTCGGGCACGGGCGGCATCGGCCACCTGCAAACCGAGCTCTTCAAAAGCCTGACCGGCACCTTCATCACCCACATTCCCTACCGCGGCGCCGGGCCCGCACTGAACGACACCGTGGCCGGCCAGGTGCCCATGATCTTTGACAACATGCCATCGGCCATGCCCTTCATCAGCGCCAACCGTTTGGTCCCCATTGTGGTGGCCGCGCCCCAGCGCCTGTCGCAACTGCCCAATGTGCCCACGTTCAAAGAGGTGGGGCTGGAGCCTGCCAACCGCATGGCCTTCTACGGCATCTACGGCCCCAAGGGCCTGCCCAAGGAGGTGGTCGACAAGATCAACGCAGCCGTGCGCAAGGTGCTGGAAGACCCTGCCGTGCGTAAGCGCATTGAAGACACCGGCTCGCTGGTGCTGGGCAACACGCCCGATCAGTTTGCTGCCCAGATCAAGGCCGAATACGAGGTCTACAAAAAGGTCGTCGACACGGCCAAGCTGCGCCTGGAATGAATGCAGAGCAGGGTGGGGCACTGTCAGCAGACCAGGCAGAGATTGATGCTTTTGTCGACGCCCTCTGGCTGGAAGACGGCCTCTCCAAAAACACCCTGGCCGCCTACCGCCGCGACCTGACGCTGTACGCCGCGTGGCTGGCCCAGCGCTCCAGCCACCGCTTGCAGCAAACTACCGAGCTTGATCTGCAAGCCTATTTTGCAGACAGCCACGCCCACACCAAAGCCACCACCGCCAACCGCCGCCTGACGGTGTTCAAACGCTACTTCCACTGGGCGCTGCGCGAGGGCCTGCTGCAGATAGACCCCACGCTGAAACTGCAGTCCGCCAAACAGGCGCTGCGCGTGCCCAAGACGCTGACCGAGGCGCAGGTAGAGGCATTGCTCAACGCACCCGACACCTCCACCGCATTGGGCGTGCGCGACCGCACCATGCTGGAGCTGATGTACGCCAGCGGCCTGCGCGTCAGCGAGCTGGTGACGCTGAAGACCTTGAACATCAGCCTCAACGACCAGGTGCTGCGCGTGCTGGGCAAGGGCAGCAAGGAGCGCCTGGTGCCCTATGGCCAGGTGGCCGGCGACTGGCTGCGCCAGTACCTGGGCGCAGCGCGCGCTGAGCTATTGGCCGGCAAGCAGACCGATGACTTGTTCATCACTGTGCGCGGCGCCAACCCCGGCACCGCCATGTCGCGCGTGATGTTCTGGATGGTGGTGAAAAAGCACGCCGCGGCCGCCGGCATCAAGGTGCCACTGTCACCCCACACCCTGCGTCACGCCTTTGCCACCCACTTGCTCAACCACGGCGCCGACCTGCGCGCCGTGCAGATGCTGCTGGGGCATGCGGACATTTCCACGACGACGATTTACACGCACATCGCCCGGGAACGGTTGGCTACGCTGCATGCGCTGCACCATCCGCGGGGGTGAGAGGTGTTTTTGGGGAGAGCGGGCGTAGCCTGTTTCGAATTCAGCGCCGTGAAGCAGACATCGGATAACGTTGGATGTAACGGGCGCCGGAGCGTAGCGGAGGGAACCAAAATGCGTAGTATTTTGGCGTCCCTTTGACGAACTCGTTCGGGCTTGGGCGCGAGTGCAAATCCCCGGATCGTGAATCAGCGTTTGCCAAATGGCCACAGCTGGCGAATGGTGTCCCATGGTCCTCGAGCGAAGTGCAACTGCGGTGCCTCCCCCTTTCTCAGTATGTCCTCCGCTGTAATCAAGTGATCAACCCGATCGATGACCTCCTGCGCTTCGATCGACACTCTGTGCAAATTGATTTTTTCGGTACGCAACTGGGCGCGCAGGCGCTCCAGCGCGTAGCGGAACGCAGGAAGCTGATGCAATCGATCGCGAGTCACGATGGTGCTGGTTATGACCAACAGTTGAAGCGCCCCTCTCTTGTTCATCAACGGACGCACTCGCGTCTTGCTATCAACAGAAGCCGCCGCCTTGGTGACCGCAGCTTCTATTAACTTCATCACGGACTCGAGCGGGTCGGCCGCAGGCGCAGGAGGAACTACTGGTCCATCCTCATACAGACGGACCGGGCGCGCTGCAGCCGAAGATTTGAGAAAGACATCAATGTCGCTTGGCAGCATCATGAAGCGAAACGCCACCGCTGCCTTGCCGAACTCGTCCTCAAGCTGCCGCCATCCGGCAGGGGGCAATGCTAGAAAGGCTAAGGTCAGCCCGATGGAGTCGACGCAACAACGAAGCTCCCCAACATGCGGTTGCCTCGACTGAGTGGGCCAGATCAGGTCGTCTTCATGATTGAGCATGTCATCCCAGCTACAGCTTGTGGGGGGCCTAACCAGCATGCGTCGGGCTAGTTTCAATTGATTGTCTGATGTCATGTCGAAACGGATGCTGAGTTTGAATTTTGGTTTGAAGCAGTGTTACGGAATTCCAATCAACGGTCATTGGAGCAGCACGACTTCACGCGCTAACGTTGGCCGTGAGTGGACCACAGGCGACTTCTCATCCATGAGTCTGACAAGTGGATGCGATTGTCCTCCGGAAAGCAGTCTCTGATCAACTTCCGCGAGTGGCACCAAGCAGCTAAGCCCAAAGTGGTTTTCCAGCTGGCAACTTCACGCCAACTTCACATAGTTCATCAAGACCTCACGGACCGCGATCAGACTAAATCCTCCGAAACTCAAGTACATCAATCGAGTGTTTCCCTTTCGGAGAAAGTGATCGGTTTGTGAGTTCCATCAATGGAATCGCTACTGTTTCGCCACTGACAAGGCATTGTGGTCCGCTAACGACCGGGAAGACCTTGCAACTCCAAAAGTTGTAGACGCAGATCGTTAGTCATTCATAACCTATGCTTTTCGCTTTTATTTTCTTTTGGCCAATAACACTGCCGTTGTCTACAGGATATCTGTTGCTGCTCTTCAAGCTGTTTCGGAAGCAGGTGTACCTTGTGTTGACCATAGTGGCAATAGCGCCGTTTTTTGCATATGAGGCGGTTCAGTACTGGTGGTTTTCGAAGGTTCTACCCGTGCAGATTGGAATCACCTATCCAATATCCATCAGTGAAGAAGGCGGGTTTAGAGAAGGGTGTGGAACCGCTGTGTTCAAAGTATCGAACGAAACACTTGAGACCATCAAGAGAAGTGGACTCAACGCTCTTTCCGGAGCTACGCAAGCACGAGGGCATCTGAACGAGCACTATTACAAATATGAAGAGTGGAAAGAGACGCCAGTTCCTCCATCGTGGCTAAGCGAAGGATCGTGGATGTTGTGTTCCGGTTTGAGTAACGAAGCCCAAGCAAAGATAGTCGCTGCGGCGAAGGAAAAAGGCGCCTATTACACTACGAAAGAGGAGGCACAGTTGATTCTCATTCCTTCACTGGGATATGTAGTGTTCTCCTTTTTTGGCTGACGCAACTGTCAGCCGGGAGTCTAAGGCTGGAGTTCCTGTAAGCAGCCGTTGTCCAATGCCTGCAACTGGCCCCAACCTGCCGCTCGCGTACCCACCAAGCCTCACGGAACTTTTGGAAATCAGTCGCTGAAGCTTGTTGCGCAAATGCCCCGCACCCACCATCTCGCTAAGCCATATGCTCCATATCTTCCGGCATGGAGACCCAAGCATGCATCCGCTCTTCATACACCGAGAACACGGGTGGTGGGAAGTTTGAATCTGCAAAGACCCCTACGGGAATGGCGATGTTTTCTTCTCGGCCTTCTATGACGTAGTAGACCGTTGTGCCGCAAATGGGGCAGAACGTAAACTTGCATTTGCCGCCGCTGTCGCCCACACGGACGTAGTCTGTGCCTTCGCCTTGGATCTCAACCGCTTGCCGCGGGAACCGGGCCTGTGTGCCAAAGACGCTACCGGTTCTGCGCTGGCAGGCATGGCAATGGCAGACGGACACGCGGATGGGGTCTCCGGTGACCTTGGCGGTCAGTTGGCCGCAACTGCAGGATGCGATTCGAAGTGTTGTCATGGCGGTGATGGTGTCAATGGTGAAAGAAGGATCAGCGGCACGGCCTACACACCCATGGTCTCAGCCCAAGCCAAAGCCTGCACATGCGCCCAATTGACCTGGCTGTCGGTCAGGCACAGCAGTGTCGTGCTGCTGGCAAAAGCCGCGTCATCGCCCGTCTCGCAGGCAATGGTCAGCTCCAGGAACGGAGCCAGCGGGCCGGTGCGGTGTAGCAGGGCTTGTGTCACCACATCGGGTAGGGACACGGTAGCCAATGCGGTCTCCATGCGCATGCCCAGCATGGTGTCCAGCAGCGAGAACACGCCCACCACAAATGCGTTGTCGCTCTCTTCGGGCGGTAGCGCAGAGTCGGCTGCCAGCAGTTCCATCAGGCGGCCGCGTACAACCGCGGTGGTGCCTACCGCGGGGGGCACGTCGCCGTTGCGGGATGTGGTCAGCAGCAGCGCCGCCCACTTGAACAGGCGGTTCAAGCCCAGCAGCATGACCGCGTGCTTGAACGATGTGACTTCGGTGCGCGCGCCGAAGCCGGCCGAGTTGATGAAGCGCAGCAGGTTGAAGGACAGCGTGGGGTCGTGCTTGAGCACTTCTTCAATGTCGGCGGTGCTGGCCTGCTGGCGCACCAGGTTGATGAGCTGCAAGATGATGGCCTGTCCCGGCCGCACGGATTGGCCTTGCACCAGCACCGGCTTGGCAAACCAGAAGCCCTGGAACAGTTGCACACCCAGGTCTGCCAGCAGTGCGTACTGCGCTGGCGTCTCCACTTTTTCGGCAACCAGCTGGGCTTGCGACTTGGCCTGTGCCAGCTTGACGAAGGATGGGATGGACTGGGGCCGTATGACCGCCAGGTCAAACTTGATGAACGAGGCTAACTCGAGCCACGACACATAAGAGTGTGTCAGCACCGAGTAGTCGAACGCCAGGCGAAAGCCGCGGCGCTGAAGGTCTTGCAGGTGGGGCAGGCGGGTCTGTATTTGGTCGACCTCGGACACCGGCATGGGCGGTATCTCCAGCACCACGCGCTCGGGGTCTATCAGGTCCAGGTGGCCGCCGGCCAGACTGTCGTGGGTGCAATTGATGAACACGGTCTTCTCGCCGATGGGCGAGCGGTTGTCCACGGCGCTGAGCACATTGAACAGCAGCTGCGCGTCGGTGGCGGCTGTGTGGCCCTGCGACAGGGGTGCGCGGTTGAACAATTCGTAGGCCACAACGGCCTGGGTGCGATCCAGGATGGCCTGGTGTGCAAAGCTGACAGATGCCACGGAAACTTGAAGCGATAAAGGTGAGGGAGTGGTGTTTTCAGCCATGGGAGGGGGCTGCTAAAGATGAGGTGCTGGTGGCCGCGTGCAGACTGCTCTCAAAATCTGCCAGAGGCATAGGCCGCCCCAGCAGGTAGCCTTGGTAGGCGTCGCAGCCTTGGCTGTGCAAATGATCGCGCTGGGCCTGCGTCTCCACACCCTCGGCAATGACGGCCAGCCCCAGGGCGTGGCCCAGCGTGATGACGGCCAGCGCAATGGCCGCGTCGTTGGGGTCGGTCATCAAGTCGCGCACAAAGGATTGGTCAATCTTCAGTTGGTCCAGCGGCAGGCGCTTGAGGTACGACAGTGAGGAGTAGCCGGTGCCAAAGTCGTCCAGCGAGAAGCCCACGCCGCGCGCCTTCAGCGCCGTCATCTTGAGCGTGGTCTCGTCCACGTCGTTGACCAGCAGGCTTTCGGTCAGCTCCAGCTTCAACCGGCGGGGGTTGACGCCGGTATAGGTGATCAGGTCCAGCACATACTCCACAAAATCCGGCTGGCGGAATTGGCGGGCGCTGACGTTGACCGCCAATGTCAGGTCCTGCGTGGCCGTGTCCTTGGCCCACAGGGCCAGTTGTGTGCAGGCGGTCTCCAGCACCCAGTTGCCCAATGGCAGTATCAGCCCGGTGTCTTCGGCCAGCGGGATGAACTCGGCCGGCGACACCATGCCCCGCTCGGGGTGGGGCCAGCGCATCAGCGCCTCGGCGCCCACGGCGCGGCCGTCGCGGTCGATCTGGGGCTGGTAGTACAGCACAAACTGCCCTTGCAGAATGCCCTGGCGGATATCGTTCTCCAGCTTGACGCGGGTGGTAATGACGGCCTGCATGGCGGGGTCGAAGAAGCGCAGCGTGTTGCGCCCGGCCGCTTTGGACTGGTACATGGCCAGGTCGGCCTGCTTGAGCAGCTCGTCAGTGGATTGCTCGTGGTTGGCGTATAGCGTGATACCGATACTGGGCGTGATCTGGTATTCCAGTCCGGCCAGTTTGTAGGGCATGCTGATCGTGTCCAGAATCTTTTCTCCAATCATCTCGGCCTGGGCTGCTGCCTCTTCACGGTCTTCGCTGAGTTCCTCGATCATCACGACGAATTCATCGCCGCCCAGCCGGGCCACGGTATCGCCCTGGCGCATGCAGGCACTCAGGCGCATGGCGACCTGCTGCAGCAGCATGTCGCCCATGTCGTGGCCCTGGGTGTCGTTCAGTGTCTTGAAGTTGTCCAGGTCAATGAATTGCAGGGCGCCGATGCGGCCACTGCGGCCACTGACGGCCAATGCCTGGCGCAGGCGGTCCACCATCAGCCGGCGGTTGGGCAGGTTGGTCAGCGGGTCGTAGAAAGCCAGCTTGTTGATCTCTTCCTCGGCGGTTTTGCGTTGCGTCACATTGCGCGACAGCACGATAAAGCGCGGCTCGCCCGTGCCCTGCTTGCGGGTCAACGAGATCTCGAACCAGAAATTGCCCTTGGAGGTCTGCAGCGCAAACTCGCGGCCCTCGGAGTGGCCTTGTTCATTGGCTTCTTGCAACGCAGACATCACGGCGCGCGCCGCATCGGGCGGCAGCACGTCCGACACTTTCTTGCCCAGGAAAAACTCGGCCGGTGGGAAGGATGTGTTGGAGCGCGGCGCGTGGTAATCGTGGTAGGTGCCGTCCAACCCCATCTCCAGCATCACGTCGGGTATGGCCTCCAGTGTGGCCTTCAGGCGGTTTTGTGATGACGCGATCTCGGTCGTGCGCTGGGCTATCAATTCGTCTTGGCCGCGTTCGTGGGCCTTGAGTTCCATCAGCAGCTTGCTGGCATAGGCCAGCATGGCGCTCAAGAGCAAACCCAGCGCGGCTTTGGCGGTCAGCTCCGGTGTACCGCCCCAGCCTCCTATCGGCGCCACGCTGAGTGTCCATTCGCCATTGGGTACGGTCAGGTTGCGCTCCACCGGGTCATCCAGGCCGGTTTCGCTGCCGGCAATGGTGTCGCGTTGGCCGGTGTCGGGGTTGGTGCGCCACAGGGAATAGGCAATGCCGGCCTCAGTCAGCTGGTTCAGCCGTACATTGCTCAGGGCCTGTGGGAAGCGGATGACGGCATAGGTCAGTCCCCAGAACACGGGCCTGCCATCCGGGCCATCCAGAAAGATGGGAAGGCGCCCCACGGCGCCCAGGCCACCCTGGACCAGCTTCAGCGGCCCGGCCAGCGTGAGCTTGCCGGTGTCGCGGGCCATGCGGGCCTCGCGCCCCTGCTTGGGGTCGGCCAATTGGTTGAAGCCTATGGACTTTTCGTTGCCCTTCAGCGGCGCCACGCGCTGGATGATGCCGTTGGGGCTGAGGCCCAGTATGGAAACGCCGGGGTACCAGGGCAGCATTTCGGCGGCCACGCCTTCAAAGTCGGGCACATTGCCCTTGCCCTGGCGCACCATGGCGGCGATGGAATAGGTGGCCGACAGAGCCCGCTCCATCGTGGTCTGGATGGCATGCGCATGGTCGCTGGCAAGGGCCGCCATGCGCATCCGCTCGGCGGCCATGCCGCGCTGCTCAAGCCGCCAGATCACGGTCGCGCTGGCCGCCAGAGCCAGCACAAACACCACGCACGCCACCGCCAGGGGGCGGCCGATGCGTGGTGCGGCGGCGGTATCCGGTTGGGTCATTGCTGGCGAAGGCCCCATGGCAGGTGGTGGAACGTGTTGTTGGGCATTGTGCCTGCGGCGCGCGCGCCTGTGTCGGATTGTGCGCCGCAGATACCGGTTTCTGCCAAAACAGTATAGGCTAAATTGGCCTCTAGCCCTCGTGAAATATACGTATGCCGCTACGCTATTGATAGCGATTTCGAGTTGTTACTGGGGCAGAGCCGCGAGCTCGGCGTCCGAGAAGCCGGCCAGCTTGCGCGCCCGCAGGTTGAAGGGCGGTTTCAGTCGCGGAGCACCGTGCCGGGCGGCCGCTTCGGCGTAAAAGGCATAGGGGTCCAGCCCCCCACGCTGGCACAGCCAGTGGTACCAGCGGTTGCCAATGGCGACGTGGCCCACCTCTTCGGTCAGGATGACGTCCAGAATCTCCACCGCGGCCAGCGCCTGCGGCGTGCCCACCTTACGCAGCTTGGCCTGGATGATGGGAGTGGCGTCCAATCCACGTGCCTCCAGCGTGCGCGGTACCAGGGCCATGCGGGCGGTCACATCATGGCGGGTGTTCTCGCACATGGTCCACAGGCCGTCGTGGGCCACAAAATCGCCATAGTCGCGACCCTGCTCCAGCAGGTGGTTGCGTAAGAGCGTGAAATGCTTGGCCTCTTCCTGTGCAACCTGCAGCCAGTCGGTGTAGTAGTCGGCCGGCATGCCGGCAAAGCGCCAGATGGCATCCAGCGCCAGATTGATGGCATTGAACTCGATGTGGGCGATGGAGTGCACCAGCGCGCAGTGGCCCTCGGCGGTGAAAGGCGAGCGGCGGGGCACCTCTTGGGGATGCACCAGATGGGGCTGAGCGGGGCGACCGGGTTGCCCGGTGTAGTCCAGTTGCAATGCGCAGTCCAAGGCGCCCGCTGTTTCGCCGCCCAGTGTTAATGCCATGGCTGCTGCGGCCTTTTCGTTGGGGTCGGTCAGGCAAAAAACCGCGAGGGCACGTGTCCTAAGTTCCATACTTACAATTCTAGGGAACAAGTCCCGCCTCTCGATTGATCAGGAAACTCCCCCATGGCCATTTACGAACTCGATAGCATCGCCCCCCGCTTGGCCGAATCCGCCTGGGTGGCCGACAGCGCCCAGGTCATGGGCAATGTGGAGCTAGCCGAAGACACCAGCATCTGGTTTGGCGCGGTGGTGCGTGGCGATACCGAAGTCATCCGCATTGGCCGCGGCTCCAATATCCAGGATTGCAGCGTGCTGCACGCCGACATCGGTATGCCGCTGACCATTGGCGAAAACGTCACCGTGGGCCACCAGGTCATGCTGCATGGCTGCACTATTGGCGATGGTGCGCTGATCGGCATTGGCGCCGTGGTGCTCAATGGCGCCAAGATCGGCAAGGGCTGCATAGTGGGGGCTGGCGCACTGGTCACCGAGGGCAAGGAATTCCCCGATGGCTCCATGATCCTGGGCAGCCCCGCCAAGGCCGTGCGCGAACTCTCGCAAGCCCAGCAGGACGGGCTGAAGATGAGCGCCATCCACTACATCGAGAATGCCAAGCGCTTTAAGCGCGGGCTGAAGAAAATTGCCGATTGAACCCCATGGGGCCGCCATTGCCGGTGTGGCCCGTTGTTACTGCTTAGGAGCCCTGCGTGTCTGAATTGCACAAGTTTTTGTTTGATGGCCTGCCCGTGCGCGGCATGGTGGTGCGTTTGACCGACACCTGGACCGAAATCTTGCGCCGGCGTGCGTCCAACACCAATACCGGCCCCTACGAGGCCCCGGTGCGCGACATGCTGGGCGAAATGGTGGCCGCCGCTGCGTTGATGCAGGCGAATATCAAGTTTGATGGCTCACTGGTTTTGCAGATTTTTGGCGATGGCCCGGTCAAGTTGGCCGTGGTGGAGGTGCAGCCGGATCTGGCCCTGCGCGCCACCGCCACCGTGGTGGGCGAGCTGGATGGCGCGACCACGCTGAGCGAGCTGGTTAACGTGGGCAATGAGGGACGCTGCGCCATCACATTGGACCCCAAAAACAAGCTCCCCGGACAGCAGCCCTACCAGGGTGTGGTGCCGCTGTTTGACGACCAGCGCAAGAAGATCGACAACATCAGCGAGGTGCTGGAGCACTACATGCTGCAAAGCGAGCAGTTGGACACCACGCTGGTGCTAGCCGCCAACGACCAGGTGGCCGCCGGCTTGCTGATTCAACGCCTGCCGATGCAGGGCACCGACAACCTGTCGGGCAGCCTGGTCAGCAGGGAAAACGAAGACCAGATCGGCGTGAACGAGCACTACAACCGCATCGCCATTCTGGCCAGCAGCCTGAAGCGCGAAGAGCTGTTGACGCTGGATGTGGAAACTATTCTGCACCGCTTGTTCTGGGAAGAATCCCTGACCCGCTTTGAGCCACTGGAGGGCGCTACCGCGCCGCACTTCGCCTGCTCCTGCAGTCGCGAGCGCGTGGGCCGCATGATTGTGAGCCTGGGCCGCGAGGAGGTGGAGCACGTGCTGGTCGAACGCCCGGACATTGAAGTCGCCTGCGAGTTCTGCGGCATGCAATACCGCTTCGATGCGGTCGATGCGGCGCAGTTGTTCACCGCACCGGTGCAGCAGCATCCCGGCGGCTCAGGGCCGCACTGAGCCTCGGCCGTTCACCAAAGCGGTGAACAGGCGGTGTTCGCAGGCCGCGTCGGAGCAGGTGTCGCAGCACCACTGCCAGGCCGATGGCGTAGACGACCGCCGAGCATTTGGTTTGCGGTGGTAGGCAATGGCCTGCAGGGCGCAATCCAGGCGTGCTTGCCCGCTGCCATAGACCACCGCATAGGCCATAGCATGGCTGTCCAAGGCATGGCGCAGAGCCGCATCGTGTTGTGCGGTTACCGCGCTGGCTTTTCCAGGCATAGGCGCCAGGTCCAGGCCCATCAGCAGGGTCAGGTCGAAGCGGCGATGCTGGGCCAGTGCCAAAGGGTAGTGCGAGCGGTCTTGTGCAAGAACATCCTGCCGCACGGCTTCAGCCAATGCCCAGCCTTCATCAACCATGGTGTCATTGCGCGATTCTTCGGAGCTTGCGGCAGGCGCCAGGGCCAGGCGCAAGGCCGCAACCAGGGTGGATGTGCCCGTGCCCGGAGCTCCCACAACAGCGATCTTCATACGGGAGAGGTGTGCCGCGCAGAGTAGTGTGCGAACTACTTGGCGATCTGGACGTAGATTTCGTTGGCCTTGACCATGCCCAACTCGGAGCGGGCCTTTTCTTCGACGATCTCCAAGCCTTCGCGCAGATCGTTGATCTCGGCCACCAGGCGCTCATTGGCCCGCGTGGCATTGGCATTGGCTTGCTGCTGCTCGTCCAACTGGCGCATCAACTTTGTGACATTGGGCACACTGCCCCTGCCGAACCATAACTGGCCGTGCAAGATCACCAGCAGGGCGATCAAGGCTGCAGGAACAATGTGCTTGCCCACTAACCTATTCAGCGGAGGTTATAAAACGCGGCACGACCGGGGTAGCTGGCCACATCGCCCAAGTCTTCTTCTATGCGCAGCAACTGGTTGTACTTGGCCATACGGTCCGAACGGCTCAAGCTACCGGTCTTGATCTGGCCGGCGTTGGTGCCCACAGCGATGTCGGCGATGGTGTTGTCTTCGGTCTCGCCCGAGCGGTGGCTGATGACGGCGGTGTAGCCGGCGCGCTTGGCCATCTCGATGGCTTCAAAGGTTTCGGTCAGCGTACCGATCTGGTTGATTTTGATCAGGATGGAGTTGGCAATGCCCTTGTCGATGCCTTCCTTCAGGATCTTGGTGTTGGTGACGAACAGGTCGTCGCCGACGATTTGCACCTTCTTGCCCAAGCGGTCGGTCAGCTTCTTCCAGCCGTCCCAGTCGCCTTCGGCCATGCCGTCTTCGATGCTGATGATGGGGTACTTGTCGACCCAGGTGGCCATGATGTTGATCCACTCTTCGGCGTTCAGCGTCAGACCTTCGCCTTCGAGGTGGTACTTGCCGTCCTTGTAGAACTCGCTGGCTGCGCAGTCCAGGCCCAGGGCGATCTGTTCACCGGCCACATAACCGGCCTTGTCGATCGCTTCCAGAATCATCTGGATGGCGGCTTCGTGGTTGGCCACGTTGGGGGCAAAGCCGCCTTCGTCGCCCACTGCGGTGCTGATGCCCTTGTCGTGCAGAATTTTCTTCAGCGCGTGGAACACTTCAGCGCCCCAGCGCAGTGCTTCGCGGAAGCTGGGGGCGCCCACGGGGATGATCATCAGCTCTTGCAGGTCGAGGTTGTTGTTGGCGTGCTCGCCGCCGTTGATGACGTTCATCATGGGCACGGGCATGGACATGCGGCCCATGCCACCAAAGTAGCGGTACAGCGGCAGGCCGGACTCTTCGGCAGCGGCGCGGGCCACGGCCATCGAGACCGCCAGCATCGCGTTGGCGCCCAGGCGGCTCTTGTTGTCGGTACCGTCCAGGTCGATCAGGGTCTTGTCCAGGAAGGCTTGCTCGGAAGCATCCAGGCCCAGCACAGCCTCGGAGATTTCGGTGTTGATATGTTCCACGGCCTTGAGCACGCCTTTGCCAAGGTAACGCTTCTTGTCGCCGTCGCGCAGCTCGATGGCTTCGCGGCTGCCGGTGGAGGCGCCGGATGGCACAGCAGCACGGCCCATGGTGCCGGATTCCAGCAACACGTCGCACTCCACGGTGGGGTTTCCGCGCGAATCCAGGATTTCGCGGCCTACGATATCAACAATTGCACTCATTGGCTTTTTCCTAAGTTAAAAAAACGGTAGCGATCGATTTTTGCATGGCTGGGTGCGCTGGAGCGTGGGGCCTCGCCGATTGTTCTCGGCTGGTAACCGGTGGGGTCAGGCCGTGAAACGGTTCTCCAGAAAGCCATTCTTTTTGGTCACATCATCCAGCGCCACCAGGGTTTCCAGCAGCGCCTTCATGTGTTTGAGCGGGACAGCGTTGGGGCCATCACAAAGCGCATTCGTCGGGTCGGGATGCGTCTCCATGAACAGGCCTGAGACGCCCACGGCAACCGCAGCGCGCGCCAACACGGGGACCATCTCCCGCACACCACCGCTGCTGGTGCCCTGACCACCGGGCAATTGCACCGAGTGGGTGGCATCAAACACCACCGGTGCCTGGGTCTCGCGCATGATGGCCAGTGAACGCATGTCGCTGACCAGATTGTTGTAGCCAAAGCTGGCACCCCGTTCGCAGGCCATGAAGTTGTCTTCGCTCAAACCAGCGGCTTTAGCAGCGGCGCGGGCTTTGACGATGACGTTCTTCATGTCACCGGGGGCCATGAACTGCCCCTTTTTGATGTTCACGGGCTTGCCGGACAGGGCCACGGCATGGATGAAATCGGTTTGCCGGCACAGCAGGGCAGGCGTTTGCAATACATCTACCACCGGCGCGACTTGGGCGATCTGGTCTTCGCGGTGGATATCCGTGAGAACGGGGACGCCTATTTCTCGCCGGACCTTGGCGAGAATTTCAAGCCCCTTCTCCATGCCCAGACCGCGGTAGGCTGTCTCACTGGTCCGGTTGGCTTTGTCAAAACTGCTTTTGAAAATGAAGGGAATACCGAGGCTGGAGGTGATTTCCTTCAGCGTCCCGGCCGCATCCATCTGCAGTTGTTCGGATTCGACGACGCATGGGCCGGCGATCAAAAAGAAGCGGTGCTCCAGCCCAATGTCAAATCCGCACAGTTTCATTTTTATGCCACCGCCTTCAAATTCTTGCCTTCAGTCTGGTGGTCCAGTGCGGCCTTGATGAAGGCGTTGAACAGCGGGTGGCCGTCCCAGGGGGTGGACTTGAACTCGGGGTGGAACTGCACGCCGATATACCAGGGGTGGGTGGCCTTGGGCAACTCCACCATTTCGGTCAACTGCTCACGCTGCGTCAGCGCCGAGATCACCAGACCGGCCTTGCGCAGTTCGTCCAGGTAATTGACGTTGGCTTCGTAGCGGTGGCGGTGGCGCTCGGTCACGATGTCGCCGTAGATTTCGTGCGCCAGCGTGTCCTTGGCCACGTCGGAGCTTTGTGCGCCCAGGCGCATGGTGCCGCCCAGGTCAGAGTTCTTGTTGCGGGTCTTGATGGTGCCGTCGGCATCTTTCCACTCGGTGATCAAGGCGATGACCGGGTTGGCGCAATCGGGTTCGAACTCGGTGCTGTTGGCATCCTTGAGGTTGGCCACATGGCGGGCAAACTCGATGGTGGCCACTTGCATGCCCAGGCAGATGCCCAGGTAGGGTACCTTGTTCTCACGGGCAAAACGGGCCGCGCAGATCTTGCCTTCGATACCGCGTTTGCCAAAGCCGCCAGGCACCAGCACCGCGTCGAACTTGGCTAGGCGCGACACGCTGTCGGGCGTGATGGTTTCGGAGTCGATGTAGTCGATCGTCACCTTGGCATGGTTCTTCATGCCGGCGTGGCGCAGGGCTTCGTTCAGCGACTTGTAGCTGTCGGAGAGGTCCACATACTTGCCAACCATGGCAATGCTGACTTCGGCTTGCGGGTGGGCGGTCTCGTAGACCAGGTCGTCCCAGCGCTTCAGATTCGCGGGCGGCGTGTTCAGGCGCAGCTTGTCGCAGATCAGGCCATCCAGGCCTTGCTCGTGCAGCATGCGCGGCACCTTGTAGATGGTGTCCACGTCCCACATCGAAATGACGCCCCATTCGGGCACGTTGGAGAACAGCGAGATCTTGGAACGCTCTTCGTGTGGGATCGGACGGTCGGCACGGCACAGCAGGGCGTCGGCCTGGATACCGATTTCGCGCAGTTGCTTGGCCGTGTGTTGGGTGGGCTTGGTCTTGAGCTCGCCGGCCGCAGCAATCCACGGCAGATAGCTCAGGTGCACAAAGGCGCTGTTGTTGGGGCCAAGCTTCAGGCTCATCTGGCGCACGGCTTCCAGGAAGGGCAGGGACTCGATGTCGCCCACGGTGCCGCCGATTTCCACAATGGCCACATCCACCGCATCAGGCTCGCCAAAACGCGCGCCGCGTTTGACGAATTCCTGGATTTCATTGGTGACATGGGGGATGACTTGGACGGTCTTGCCCAGGTAGTCGCCACGGCGCTCTTTGTCGAGCACGCTTTTGTAGATCTGGCCGGTGGTGAAGTTGTTGGCCTTGCGCATGCGCGTTTCGATGAAACGCTCGTAATGGCCCAGATCCAGATCGGTTTCGGCGCCGTCGTCGGTGACGAAAACTTCACCGTGTTGCAGCGGGGACATCGTGCCGGGATCGACGTTGAGGTAGGGATCCAGCTTGATGAGAGTGACTGTCAGGCCCCGCGATTCCAGTATCGCAGCGAGGGAGGCTGAGGCGATTCCCTTGCCAAGGGAAGACACCACACCGCCGGTGACGAAGACAAATTTGGTCATGTCAGGGGGAGCTTGTACGCTCGGGGAGGTGGTAAAGCGAGATTATACCGGGGGCAGGGCGCCGTCCCATCAGAAGAGCAATACAGCCTCTGCTACATTGCCCCCCATGAACGACCTCGCTGGAAAACACATCGTCCTGGGCCTCACCGGAGGCATCGCCTGCTACAAGGCTGCCGAGTTGTGCCGGGCCCTGATCAAAGAGGGCGCAACGGTCCAAGTGGTGATGACCGAAGCGGCCGCTCAGTTCATCACACCGGTGACCATGCAGGCCCTCTCCAACCGGCCGGTCTACGACTCCCAGTGGGACGCGCGCCCCGACAACAACATGGCGCACATCAACCTCAGCCGCGAGGCTGACGCCATCCTGATCGCCCCCTGCAGCGCCGATTTCATGGCCAAGCTCTTGCACGGCGGGGCCGACGAATTGCTGAGCTTGATGTGCCTGGCGCGGCCCATCGACACCGTGCCCCTGTTGGTGGCACCCGCCATGAACCGCGAGATGTGGGCGCACCCCGCCACACAGCGCAATCTGGCACAACTGGCGGCTGACGGTGCCACGATTCTGGGTGTGGGTAGTGGTTTCCAAGCCTGCGGCGAAACGGGTGACGGTCGCATGCTGGAGCCCGATGAACTGCTGGCCGATGTGATCGCTTTTTTTCAACCCAAAGCATTGACCGGTCAACATGTTTTGGTCACGGCCGGGCCTACCTTTGAAGCCATTGATCCGGTGCGTGGCATCACCAACCGATCCAGCGGCAAGATGGGATTTGCGATTGCCCGTGCGGCGCAGGAGGCGGGTGCCCAGGTCATGTTGGTGGCGGGGCCGGTGTCTTTGCCTACGCCACGCGGCGTGCAGCGCGTCGACGTGCAGTCTGCGGCCGATATGCTGGCAGCCTGCGTGAATGCTGCGCACGCCGCTAGCGTATTCATAGCGACGGCGGCGGTGGCCGACTGGCGGCCTGCGCAGACTTCCGAGCAAAAAATCAAGAAAGACGGCTCTGGCCAGACGCCGACGCTGGCGTTTGCCGAGAACACCGATATCTTGGCCACAGTGGCCCAGTCAGCCCGTGCGCAAAGCGGTGCCTTGTATTGCGTCGGCTTTGCCGCCGAGAGCCACGACCTGGTGGCCCATGCCACGGCCAAGCGCATCCGCAAGGGCGTGCCGCTGCTGGTCGGCAATATCGGCCCTGCCACCTTTGGCAAAGACGACAATGCGCTGCTGCTGGTCGATGCCAACGGCACGCGGGAATTACCGCACAACAACAAACTCGCGCTGGCGCGGCAACTCGTTGCCGAAATTGCCGGCCGCCTCTCCCCTGCAACCTAACGCTAGAAAAATGAAGATCGACGTCAAGATTTTGGATTCCCGCCTCAACGAGCAAATGCCCAGTTATGCCACGCCCGGCAGCGCCGGCCTGGACCTGCGGGCCTGCCTGAGCGAGCCACTGACCTTGGCCCCCAATGCCTGGCAACTGGTGCCAACCGGCATGGCTATCTACTTGCAAGACCCGGCCTACGCTGCACTGATACTGCCGCGCTCGGGTTTGGGCCACAAGCACGGCATCGTG
The DNA here is from genome assembly GCF_059418585.1 of Rhodoferax sp. GW821-FHT07G04. Taxonomy (NCBI): domain Bacteria; kingdom Pseudomonadati; phylum Pseudomonadota; class Betaproteobacteria; order Burkholderiales; family Comamonadaceae; genus Rhodoferax; species Rhodoferax sp. GW821-FHT07G04. The sequence continues at coordinate 86,943 of NZ_JBWKQD010000002.1, read as the reverse complement.
TTGGGCAATCTGGTTGGCCTGATTGACAGTGATTACCAGGGTCAACTGATGGTCAGCGCCTGGAACCGCAGCGATGTGGCGTTCACGATAGCGCCCATGGAGCGCATTGCGCAACTGGTCATCGTGCCCGTGGTGCAAGCCCAGTTCAATATCGTCAATGACTTTGAAGCCTCGGAGCGCGGCGCCGGGGGGTATGGTTCCACGGGCAAACACTGAGACATCGGATGGTAGCTACGAAATTTGTAGCTACAGATATCCATCCGACGAGGGCTAGCGCCCGTTTTTCTAAAAGTCGTCAGTGCAGGGTGCGGCTGGGCGGGACGTGGTCGTCGATGCCCACGTGCAGCTTGAAGAAGCCGGTGCCGCAACTGCCGCGTCCGATTTCTTCTTCCGTGGCCTCGCGCACCGATTCCACTTTCAGGTTGAGGCGAATTGCAATGCCCGCCAGCGGGTGGTTGCCGTCGATGACCACGTGGTCGGGGTAGATGTCGGTGATGGTGTACAGCGCGTCTTTGGGTACATCGGGGTTGCAGCCGGCGGGCAGGGCGCTGCCTTCCATCGTCAAGCCCACTTGCAAGTCGGCGGGAAACAGGTGGCGCGGTTCCAGGAACAGCAGTTTGTCGTTGAAGTCGCCAAAGGCCTGTTCGGGTTCGATCTGCAGTTGCACGCTGGCGCCGGCGGCATGGCCTTGCAGTGCGGTTTCGATCGCCGGTAACAGGTCATTACCGCCGACCAAAAACTCCACTGGCTCGTCCAAAACGTCCAGTTCCTCGCCCAAGGTGTCTTTCAGCGTCCAAGTGAGGGCAACGACGCATTGAGGTGTGATTTCCATACGAGAATTGTCCCATGAACATTGACCAACCCCTGCAGCTCCTGGGCGGGCTTTCGCCCAAGACCTTTATGCAACGCCATTGGCAAAAGAAGCCATTGGTCATACGCCAGGCCATACTGGGCTTTGAGGCCCCGCTGGATCGCACCGATCTGTTGGCACTGGCCGCCCAGGATGATGTGCAGTCCCGCTTGGTGATCCAGGCCAGCGCTGGTGGCAAGCAGCCCTGGCGCTTCAAGCACGGGCCGTTCAACCGCAAGGCGCTGCCGGCTTTCAAGCAACCGGGCTGGACCTTGCTGGTGCAGGGCGTCGATCTGCTCGACGAGCGCGTGCATGCGCTGATGAACCAGTTCCGTTTTGTGCCGGACGCGCGTCTGGACGACGTGATGGTCAGCTATGCCACCGATGGCGGCGGGGTAGGTCCGCATTTCGACAGCTACGATGTCTTTTTGCTGCAGGCCCACGGCCAGCGCCGCTGGCGGATTGGGCGGCAGAAGGACTTGAGCCTGCAGCCCGACATGCCGCTGAAAATTCTGGCCCACTTTGAGCCAGAAATGGAGTTCGTGCTGGATGCTGGCGACATGCTGTATCTTCCGCCCCGTTATGCCCACGATGGTGTTGCTGTGGGTGAATGCATGACGTATTCCATCGGCTTTCGGGCACCCAGCCGTGCCGAGCTGGCTGGCGAGTTGCTTCAGCGCCTGGCCGAAGATGCGGGTGACGCCGTGGGCAGCGGCTTATATGCCGACCCCAAGCAGGCAGCGCTGGCCCAGTGCGGAGAAATCCCCGACACCTTGATCGCATTCGCCCGCAAGGCGTTGGACGATGCGCTGCGGGATCCGCTTGCGCTGCAGCGGGTTTTGGGGGAGTATTTGACCGAGCCCAAGGGCCATGTGCAGTTTGATGGTGGTGATGCAGATGACGGTTGGAGCGCCTTGGTGTTAGACCGGCGTACCCGCATGGCCTATGACGCACAGCACGTGTTCATCAATGGCGAAAGTTTCCTGGCCTCGGGGCGCGACGCAACTTTGATGCGTTTGCTGGCGGATGAGCGCCACTTGACCGCACCTAGCGTTAAACGGCTCAGTGGCCCGGCCCGGGATTTGGTGCAAGACTGGATGGAAGCGGGGTGGATCCATGGTGACGAACAGTGATAGTGGCGGCGGCGAAGAACTGAAGGGCCCGTTTAGCGGACCCACGGCGTTTGCGCAAATAGTGCGTGCGGCCTTGGCCCGCGCGGTGCAAGAGGGCTGGCCAGCCATGGTGTGGAGCGACGCCACATTTGAAGAATGGCCCTTGGGCGAGCGCGTGGTAACCGAGTCTTTGCAGGCCTGGGCCGGCAGTGGCCGGCAATTGCTGTTGTTGGCCAAGAGCTATGACTCCATCCAACGCTACCAGCCCCGGTTTGTGACATGGCGCAGGACCTGGGACCACATCATTGAATGCCGTGTCTGCAAAACCGTGGATGCCAGCGAAATGCCCAGTGCGCTGTGGAGCCCACATTGGGCGATGCGACGCCTGGATTTGGTGCGTAGCACCGGCATTGCGGACCTGGAGCCTGCACGGCGCGTGCTGTTGAAAGAAGAACTGGATGAATGCCGCCGTCAAAGTGCGCCGGGGTTTTCGGCCAGCACTTTGGGGCTATAGCGACAGTTAGAGGGTTTTCCCGAGGGTTGAAAGACTATTCCTGTATACTTATGGGTTAGGCAAAAAGAGATCGAATGCTTTTTGTCTGAGTCTGGGCGGTGCGCTGCTTTGACAATTTCCGGAAATTGTTTCGTTAACTCACTCTAGTTTTAAAAATGAACAAATCACTCGTCTTGGCAGCCGTTATCGCTGCCGCTGCCTTGGCTGCTTGCAGCAAGCCCGCTGAAACTCCCGCTCCCGCAGCTGCTCCCGCTCCTGCTGCTGCTCCCGCCGCTGCACCTGCTTCCGCTCCCGCAGCTGACGCATCTGCTCCTGCCGCAGCACCCGCATCTGCTCCTGCATCTGCTGCTTCCGCCAGCTAAGAGCTCATTTTTGCTCCCAGCAAAAAGCCACCTTGCGGTGGCTTTTTTTCGTCTGTACTTTCTGGGGACAGGGGCCGCAGCCCCTGTGAACCTAGTACTTATTTGATGTCGTCGGCGATGACCTTGACGATGCGTTGCGCGTTGACCGAGGTCTCTGGCACGCCCTTGGTATCCAATACGGATACGGTAGTCACATTGGCGACGCTGCGTACCGCGATCTGGTATTTCGCAGGATCGGTGTTCTTACTGCCGCTAAACAGCTTGGCAAAGAAGCCCGGCTCGGTATTGTCGGCATTGAGCGGCACATAGCGCACAAAATAGATGCCTTGCTTGCGGTCGCGGTCTTCCACGGTGAAGCCGGTGCGGTCCAGGGCCAAGCCGACGCGGCGCCATGCGCTGTCAAATCCTTCTTCGATGCGCACGGCAGGTTGACCGTTTTCGGTGGAAATCGAGGCAATGCTCTTGGGTGCGCTGGCCGTGGCGACCACGGTCTTGGCTTGTGGCTCGCTGACGCCCAGTTTGACCATCAGGCGGCGTAGGAATTCAGCTTCCAGCTCAGGGTCGGTTGGGCGGGGTTGCCAAACCGTATTGCCAGCCTCTTTGGCCGAAGTGGTCAGCACGGTTTCCATCATGCCGCGGTGGCTGATGAAAATTTCGGTTTCGCCATTGGCATTGCGCTCCAGGCGGGTGCGGAACTTGTCGCGCTCGGCGGTGGAGTACAGCGAGTCAAACAGCTTGCCCAGCGAGTTGCGGATGAAGTCCTGCGGAATTTTGGCCCGGTTTTCGGCCCAGTCGGTTTCCATGATGCCCAGGGTATTTTGGTCCAGGGACAGCAGGAAGCCATTTTCTTGCCAGAACTCTTTCACGGGTTCCCACAGCTTGTCGGCGGGGCGATTGACCACCAGCCAGCGTTGGTTGCCGGCGCGCTCAATACGCGCATCACCCAGTGTGGCAGCTGCAACCACAGGCGTAGTGGATACAACGGGTTGGCCGGCCTTGTAGCCCGACGCCGACACGGCGCCGCCAACCACGGCGTAGTGCGTGTCTTTGGACAACTGGGTGAGATCGGGTGGAACGTCCAGCGAGGGCACTTTAGGGCCATTGTTCGCGCTGCGGTAGTCCACCTTGTCGGTTTCCAAAACGGAGCATGCTGACAGCGAGACGGCTACGCTAACCAGCGTCAATTTCAAGAAAGGGTTCACGAAAATCCTTTGGATGGAGAACTGCTTAAATCAGGCCAGCGGTGCGCATCACGCGCTCCAATGCCGGACGATTGTCGGGTGTCAAAACGGTCAACGGCAGGCGCAGTGCGTCTTTGCACAAACCCATGCGCGCAACCGCCCATTTGACGGGAATCGGGTTGGATTCTACGAAAAGCGCTTTATGCAACGGCAAGAGCTGGAATTGGATCTCCATGGCCCGCTTGATATCGCCCGCAACGGCCGCCTTGCACAGCTCGTGCATCAGCCGCGGCGCCACATTGGCGGTGACGCTGACATTGCCGTGGCCGCCGCACAGCATCAAGGCCACAGCGGTGGGGTCATCACCCGAATAGATGGCAAAACCCTTGGGGGCTTCTTTGATCAGCCATTGCGCGCGCTCGATGTTGCCGGTGGCTTCCTTGATGCCGACGATGCCGGGAACCTGGGCCAGGCGCATCACCGTGTCATGGGCCATATCGGCCACTGAGCGGCCGGGCACGTTGTACAGGATGACGGGCAGGTCGCCAGTGGCTTCGGCAATGGCCTTGAAGTGCTGGTACTGGCCTTCTTGTGTGGGCTTGTTGTAGTAGGGAACAACCTGCAGTTGCGAGTCGGCGCCCACCTTTTTCGCGAAACGTGCCAGTTCTATCGCCTCGGCTGTGGAGTTGGCGCCGCAGCCGGCCATGATGGGTACCCGTCCTGCGGCCTGCTCCACCGAGACACGGATGATTTCGCAGTGTTCTTCGACATTCACTGTAGGCGACTCGCCGGTGGTGCCCACTACGCCTATGCAGTCAGTACCTTCGGTGATATGCCAGTCGATCAGCTTGCGCAGCGCCGGGTAGTCCACGGAGCCATCTTCTTGCATGGGCGTGACCAGTGCAACGATGCTGCCGGTAAGAGGGCCTTGAGATGGATTCATGTCAGTTATTTGAACGGTAATCGACTATTTTACCTAGAGAGCATAGCGGCTGGATGGTAGCGGCTTGGCGCCATCGCCTGCTGGTCGCAGGGCCGCAATGCGTTGCACCACGCGGGGCGGGTTCTCCAAGTAGCCGTGCTCGTAAGCCACTACGTCCAGGCATGCGCAGGCGCGCAACAATTCGCTGGGCTGCAGCAGAAAATCCGGCCGGCTGGGGCGGCCAAAGGCTTCATTGCCGATTGCAAATGTTTCGTAAAGTAGTACGCCACCCTGCGCAACGCTGCTGGCGATAGTGTCCAAGAGGGGGCGCCATAGGTAATTGGTCACTATTACGGCGCCAAAGGTTTGTAGTTCACCCGCAGACTGCAGGGGCCATGGGCCGGTCTCGATGTCAGCGGTGATGAGCATGGCTTCGGGAACCTGTTCACGGGCCGTTGCCGTGTCACGGTCCACACCGGTGACCGGGTGACCATGCTCTGCAAACCACGACAAATGCCGGCCCGACCCGCAGGCAACATCCAGCACGCTGGCGCCCGGCGCCAGCAGATGGGACCAGCGGACTATCCAAGGGGATGGGTTCAAAAGCAGGCCCAGACTTGATTGGCCATCTGCACCATGAAGTCTGCCTGCGTATACAGTGCAAAGACTGCGGCCAACGCCGCGAGCGCCAGCAGACGGATGGTGATGCGCTTGCCCATGGCGATTGCCATCATGAAGCCACTGCATTGCGCGGCAGGGTCCGCGCAATGGCGGCTTCCTTGACCGGCAGATTGATCAGCGCCGCTGCAACCCCCAGTGCGATTGCGATGTACCAGACGATGTCATAGCTACCGGTCTTGTCATACAGGTAGCCGCCCAGCCACACACCCATGAACGAACCGATTTGGTGGCTGAAGAACACGAAGCCGCCCAGCATGGACAAATGGGCCACACCAAAGATCTGCGCGACCGTGGCATTGGTTGGGGGCACGGTGGACAGCCAGAGCAACCCCATCACTGCGGAAAACACATAGACGCTGGCCGGTGACAGGGGTGCCAATAGAAATGCGGTGATGGCAATGGCACGGGTGAAGTAGATGAAGGCCAGGATGTTCTTCTTTTGCATCTTCTGGCCCAGCACGCCAGCGGCATAGGTGCCAAATACATTGAACAGACCGATCAGCGCCAATGCATAGCTGGCTACCTGGGGCGACAGACCTTTATCTTTCAGGTAGCTAGGCATATGCACGCCGATGAACACGACCTGGAAGCCACATACGAAATAACCCGCCATCAGCAGTTGGAAGCTGGGGTATTGGATCGCTTCGCGCATCGCATGGCCAATGGTTTGCTCACGCACCGGGGCAGAGGTGCCGCCGCCAAAACCTGTTTCCCGCAGGCCCCATGCCAAGGGAATGATCAGCAGAGATGCCATTCCCAGCAAGACCAGCGCCTCTTGCCAACCAAATCGGCCGATCAAAAAACCCTCGCTGGGAACCATCAGGAATTGGCCGAATGATCCGGCAGCCGCCGCAACACCCATGGCCCAGGACCGCTTTTCGGCGCTGACGTTGCGCCCGATCACGCCGTAGATGACGGCGTAGGTTGTGCCCGACTGGGCCATGCCGATCAGCACACCGGTGCTGAGCGCAAAGAGCAACGGCGTATTGGCATGGGCCATGCCCACCAAGCCCAGTGCATAGAGCACCGCCCCGGCAATGATGACGCGGAAGGCGCCGAATCGGTCGGCCGCCATGCCGGCAAAGATGCCAAAAACACCCCAGGCCAGGTTCTGGATGGCGATTGCCAGCGCAAAGGTTTCCCGCGTCCAGCCGTGTTCCTGGGTAATCGGTTGCAGCCACAGGCCGAAACCATGGCGTATGCCCATGGACAGCGTGACGATAGTGGCACCGCAGACCAGAACTTGTGTGGTGGAAATGGGTTTGGGGGCGTTTTGCATGGCCGGATTGTCCGCAATCCCAGGTGCCGCTGCACAGCCCATGACAAAGTCATTGGGAGTGATGGCTGTATTTATATACAGATAGTCAATGCGCGGCGTTTACAATGCCGGCCTATGTCAGCCAAAGCTACCCCAGAATATTCAGAAGGTTCCATCCGGGTTCTCAAGGGCCTGGAGCCCGTCAAGCAGCGCCCGGGCATGTACACCCGCACCGACAACCCCCTGCACGTCATCCAGGAAGTGCTGGACAACGCGGCCGACGAGGCGCTGGGCGGTTACGGTAAAAAGATCAAGGTCACGGTCCATATGGACGGCTCCGTCGCCATTGAAGACGATGGCCGCGGCATTCCCTTTGGCATGCACCCGGAAGAGAAAGCCCCGGTCATCGAGCTGGTGTACACCCGCCTGCATGCCGGCGGAAAGTTCGACAAGGGCAAGGGCGGCGCCTACAGCTTCTCCGGCGGCCTGCACGGCGTGGGGGTGTCCGTCACCAACGCCCTGGCCAAGCGCCTGGAGGTCACCTCCTACCGCGAGGGCCAGGTTGCCACCATCGTCTTCGAGCATGGCGATGTGACCCAGCCGCTGCAGACCCGCAAGATCGGCGATGGCGATCGCAAGTCCGGCACCACCGTGCGCGCCTGGCCCGACGCCAAATACTTTGAGTCCGCTGTCTTGCCCGCCGGTGAGCTGACCCACCTGTTGCGCAGCAAGGCGGTGCTGATGCCCGGCGTCAGTGTGTCGCTGACCACCGAAAAAACCAAGGAAACCCAGACTTGGCTGTACAAGGGCGGCTTGCGCGACTACCTGACGCAGACGCTGACCGCGGACCCCGTCATCCCCCTGTTTGAAGGCGAAGGCTATGCCGATAGCCAGAGCGACAACTTTGCCGAAGGCGAAGGGGCGTCCTGGTGTGTGGCCTTTACCGAAGATGGCCAGCCGGTGCGCGAAAGCTATGTCAACCTGATCCCCACCAGCGCAGGTGGCACGCACGAGAGCGGTTTGCGCGACGGCTTGTTTACCGCCGTCAAGAGCTTTATTGAACTGCATGCCTTGTTGCCCAAGGGGGTCAAGCTGATGCCGGAGGACGTGTTTGCCCGCGCCAGCTATGTGCTGTCCACCAAGGTGTTGGACCCGCAGTTCCAGGGCCAGATCAAGGAGCGCCTCAACTCCCGTGATGCCGTGCGTCTGGTGTCCAGTTTTGTGCGCCCTACGCTGGAGTTGTGGCTCAACCAGCATGTGGACTATGGCAAGAAATTGGCGGAATTGGCGATTAAAGCTGCACAAAGCCGACAAAAAGCCGGCCAAAAGGTGGAAAAGCGCAAAAGCTCGGGCGTGGCTGTACTACCCGGCAAGCTGACCGATTGCGAAAGCCGCGACACCGCACACAACGAAGTGTTTCTGGTCGAGGGTGATTCCGCCGGCGGCAGCGCCAAGATGGGCCGCGACAAGGAGAACCAGGCCATTCTGCCGTTGCGTGGCAAGGTGCTTAATACCTGGGAAGTGGACCGCGACCGCCTGTTTGCCAATACCGAAATCCACGATATTTCGGTGGCGATCGGTGTAGATCCGCATGGGCCCAACGACACGCCAGATTTGTCCGGGCTGCGCTATGGCAAGGTGTGCATCTTGTCCGACGCCGATGTGGATGGTTCACACATCCAAGTGTTGCTATTGACCCTCTTCTTCCGCCATTTCCCCAAACTCATTGAAGCCGGCCATGTGTTTGTGGCCCGGCCACCGTTGTTTCGGGTTGATGCACCGGCCCGTGGCAAGAAACCGGCCTCCAAGGCGTATGCGTTGGATGACGGAGAGTTGATCGCCATTCTTGACAAGTTACGCAAAGAAGGCGTACGCGAAGGGGCTTGGAGCATCAGCCGCTTCAAAGGCCTGGGTGAAATGAATGCCGAGCAACTGTGGGACACCACGCTGAACCCCGATACCCGCCGTCTGTTGCCAGTTACGCTGGGTGCTATCGATTTTGGCGCCACCGAGGCCCTGATCACCAAATTGATGGGCAAGGGCGAGGCTGCTGCCCGGCGCGAACTGATGGAGTTGCACGGTGACTCGGTCGAGGTGGACGTCTGATGTCTGCCCGCTTGAAGAGTCTATTGGCGGGGCTGGCGCTGCTGGTCAGCCATGTGGCCCACGCCGATATGTGGATCTACACCGACGCGCAGGGCGTCAAGCATTTCGCTTCCAGCCAATTGGACCCGCGCTACAAGCTGATGTTCCGGGGCGTGCCCGCACCGGATGCGCAGGCGGCTCCTGACGGTGGCGTTGCCACGGCAGTTGCGCGCGAGGCTTATTCCAGTGGGGGCGGCCGTACGGTGGCCAGCATGGAGTCCGCGCCCAGCTTCTTGGCTGTCAAACCCCATATGCGCACGGCGGCAGACGCCAACCAGCTCGACATGTCCCTGTTGCATGCGGTCATTGCCACCGAGTCCGGCTTCAATCCGTCCGCCGTGTCACCCAAGGGTGCCGTGGGCTTGATGCAGGTGATGCCAACGACTGCGCAGCGCTATGGTCTGGCCAATGACCAAGGTGGCACCGTATCCGCCAAGCTGACGGATCCCAAGACCAATATCCAAACCGGCGCCCGCTACCTGCGCGACCTGATCAATATGTTTCCGGGGCAGTTGGAATTGGCCGTGGCCGCCTACAACGCTGGCGAAGGTGCCGTGCAGAAGGCTGGCAACAAGATCCCCAATTTCAAGGAAACACAGAATTACGTGCGCTCGGTGATGCAGCTTTACCAGCGCCTCAACCCCCAAGCCCGCGTGACGCCCGCAGCCACTTCCGGCGGCAGGGTGCAAGGGCAGTTTCACGGCCCGAGCGCCAATGTCAATCTACGTTGGGGTGAGCTGATCGGCGCGCAGGATGCCGATCCCGCATCCAAAAAAGTGGGCCGTGAGCCCTTGCAACCCGGCGACATGGCCATTGGCTCGGGTCAGACCGCCAAGGCCAGCCCGTCTCTTACCGAATTGTCGAATTAACCTGTATCCATGACCGACCAAGCCACACTTGATCTGACAGCCGAGCCGCCCCGTGATGGTGGTGGTGATGACGACCAAAACCTAGCTTCTTACGCCCAACGCGCTTATCTGGAATACGCACTCAGCGTTGTCAAAGGCCGGGCCTTGCCCGATGTCTGCGATGGCCAGAAGCCCGTGCAGCGCCGCATCCTGTACACCATGTCCCTGTTGGGCCTTGGCTACGGCGGCCCCAACGGAAACACCGCCGCCAAGCCAGTCAAATCGGCCCGCGTGGTGGGCGACGTCATGGGTAAATTCCACCCCCATGGCGACCAGGCTGCCTACGACGCACTGGTGCGCATGGCGCAAGACTTCTCACTGCGCTACCCGCTGATCGACGGCCAGGGCAACTTTGGCAGCCGCGATGGCGACGGCGCCGCGGCCATGCGCTACACCGAAGCCCGCCTGGCCAAGATCACCAGCCTGCTGCTGGACGAACTGGACATGGGCACGGTGGACTTCCAGCCCAATTACGAAGGCTCGACCGAAGAACCCCGTCTGCTGCCCGCGCGCCTGCCGTTCACGCTGCTCAATGGCGCCAGCGGTATCGCGGTGGGCCTGGCCACCGAAATCCCCAGCCACAACCTGCGCGAGATCGCCGATGCCTGCGTCGCGCTGATCAAGACCCCCACACTGGCTGAAGACGCCTTGGCAGCCCTGGTGCCCGGCCCAGACTATCCCGGCGGCGGCCAGATCATCAGTAGCGCCACCGACATCGCCGATGCCTACCGCACCGGCCGCGGCTCGCTGAAGGTGCGTGCCCGTTGGAAGATCGAAGACCTGGCCCGCGGCCAGTGGCAACTGGTGGTGACCGAGCTGCCACCCGGCGTCAGCAGCCAGCGTGTGCTGGAAGAGATTGAAGAACTGACCAACCCCAAGGTCAAGACCGGCAAAAAGGCCTTGTCGCAAGACCAGACCCAGCTCAAGGCCAGTATCCTGTCGGTGCTGGATGCTGTGCGCGACGAGTCCAACAAAGACGCCGCCGTGCGCCTGGTGTTCGAGCCCAAGACCTCGCGTATCTCCCAGCAGGAGCTGATCACCGCTTTGCTGGCGCACACCAGCCTGGAAACGTCCGCCCCCATCAACCTGACCATGGTTGGCCTGGATGGCCGGCCCACGCAAAAGTCGCTACGCCAGATGCTGATGGAGTGGATCGAGTTCCGCCAGACCACGATACAGCGCCGCTCGCAGCACCGGCTCAACAAGGTGCTGGACCGCATCCACATCCTGGAGGGCCGCCAGCTCGTTCTGCTGAACATCGACGAGGTGATCGCCATCATCCGCCAGGCTGAAGAGCCCAAGGCTGCGCTGATCGAACGCTTCAAGCTGTCAGACCGCCAGGCTGAAGACATTCTTGAAATCCGCCTGCGCCAACTGGCCCGGCTGGAAGCCATCAAGATCGAACAAGAGCTGTCCGAGCTGCGCACCGAGCAGGGCAAGCTGGAAGAGATTCTGGGCAGTCCATCCGCGCTGCGCCGCCTGATGGTTAAAGAGATTGAGGCCGACGCCAAGACCTTTGCCGACCCGCGCCGTACCTTGATCCAGGCCGAGAAAAAAGCCGTACTGGAGATCAAGGTGGTGGACGAGCCCGTCACCGTGGTCATCAGCCAAAAAGGCTGGGTGCGCACCCGCACCGGCCATGGTCACGAGGCCACGTCGTTCGCCTTCAAGGCAGGCGATGGCCTGTATGGCACCTTTGAGTGCCGCAGCGTCGATACGCTCTTGGTGTTCGGCTCCAACGGCCGGGTCTACTCGGTGGCGGTGTCGCTGCTGCCGGGCGGGCGGGGCGATGGCCAGCCCGTCACCACGCTGATCGAATTGGAAAGCGGCACACAGTTGTTGTATTACTTTGCTGGTTCGGCGGCCGCCACGCTGTTGCTCAGCAGCACGGCGGGTTATGGCTTCATGGCCACGGTAGACAACATGGTCTCGCGCCAGAAGGCCGGCAAGGCGTTTGTGTCCGTCAACGAAGGCGAAAGCCTGTGCGCCCCCTCGCTGGTGTCGGGCGCGCAGGGCAAGGTCACGGTGGCGGGCACGCCGGCTGCCGTTGTGCCGGTTGCCACGCATGTGGCCTGCGCATCTGCAGGTGGCCGCATCCTGACCTTCGAGATCAGCGAAATCAAGTCCATGGCCAACGGGGGCCGCGGTCTGATGCTGATCGACCTGGAGGCCAAGGACACGCTGGCCGGCGCCGCAGCCTACACGCGTAGCATCCGCATCGCCGGCGTGGGCCGGGGCGGCAAGGAGCGCGAAGAGACGCTGGAAATCCGCAGCCTGAACAACGCCCGCGCAGCGCGTGGCCGCAAGGGCAAGGCCGCTGACTTGGGCTTCAAGCCCAATGCCGTGGTGCGGGTGGAGTAAGCGGCTAGCCTTTAAACTGGGGCGCAGCAGCTACCCGCTTCCCTATTGCCGTGCCCCCATCCAGTCCACCTCCCCACCAGCCCCTGGCCGAACGCCTGCGACCCAAGAGTCTGGGTCAGGTGATCGGCCAACAGCATGTGCTGGGCGAAGGCATGGCACTGCGCCTGGCGTTTGAGTCGGGCCAGCCGCATAGCTGCATTCTGTGGGGGCCGCCGGGTGTGGGTAAGACCACCATTGCGCGGTTGATGGCCGACGCGTTTGATGCGCAGTTCATCAGCATCAGTGCGGTGTTGGGCGGTGTCAAAGACATTCGCGATGCGGTCGAACAGGCGCAGGTCGCACTGGGGCAGGGGCGGCGCACCATCCTCTTTGTCGACGAGGTCCACCGCTTCAATAAAAGCCAGCAGGATGCTTTTCTGTCCCATGTGGAGAGCGGTCTGTTCACCTTCATCGGCGCAACCACCGAGAACCCATCGTTTGAAGTCAATTCGGCCTTGCTGTCGCGGGCCGTGGTTTATGTGCTGCAGCCGCTCACGGCGGAAGACCTTAAGCAGATTGTGGCGGTAGCCCTCGTCGAATGTGCACTACCCGCTATCGAAAACGTAGCAATCGATCGTTTGGTGGCCTATGCGGATGGTGACGCTCGCCGCCTGCTGAACACCCTGGAGACCCTGGCTGTCGCCGCCCGGCAGGAGCGCCTGGAGCAGGTGACAGACGCCTGGCTGGTCAAAGTGCTGGGCGAACGCATGCGCCGCTACGACAAAGGCGGCGAGCAGTTTTATGACACCATCAGCGCGCTGCACAAGTCGGTGCGTGGCTCCGACCCCGACGCCGCACTCTATTGGCTTGTGCGCATGCTCGATGGCGGTGCAGACCCGCGCTACATGGCGCGGCGCCTGATCCGTATGGCCAGCGAAGACATAGGCCTGGCCGACCCCCGCGCCCTGCGCCTGGCGCTGGATGCGGCCGACGTATACGAGCGACTGGGCTCGCCGGAGGGCGAACTGACGCTGGCCCAGTGTGTGGTCTACCTGGCGGTGGCGCCCAAGTCGAATGCTGTTTACAAGGCCTTCAATGCGGCCCGTGCGCTGGTCAAGAAAGACGGCTCGCGGCCGGTACCCCTGCATTTGCGCAATGCGCCGACCCGCCTGATGAAGCAACTGGACTACGGCAAGGGATACCGCTACGCCCATGACGAAGCGGATGGCTTTGCGGCAGGTGAAAACTATTTCCCCGATGGCATGGAGCCCCCTGAGCTTTACCAGCCTGTGGAGCGTGGCCTGGAGATCCGCATCGCCGAAAAAATGCGGCAATTGAAGGCCCGCAATGTGGAATCAGCGAACGACCGTGCGGGCGATCCAGCTTAAGCGAAACGTATGTTTCTGCCGCTGTATTAGCGGTTCTAACGCCTCTGTGATTCGACTGATGCACCCCCTTTGCTAGGGGTAAACCCAAGGGTAACTAGCCTCTATGCACATATCCCCTTGGCTACAATTCCACACACTTGCCTGTCGCACCTTGGGAGATGGCAGGCTTTTTGCTAGCGAGCATGTGCCGCCCACAAGGCCACACCGGTCGCCTTCAAATAGCCGTTCAACCAATGGGTGAACCACGCACCGGCCAAAAAATCGGAGAACTTATATGGATATATTGTTGCAACAGATCATCAACGGTCTGGTGTTGGGCAGCATGTATGCACTCATCGCCCTGGGTTACACCATGGTGTACGGCATCATCAATTTGATCAACTTTGCCCACGGCGAGGTCATGATGGTTGGAGCTCTGACGAGCTGGTCCATCATCACCCTGATGCAGGAATCCATGCCCGGAACACCGGGCTACATCATTCTCATCATCTCGTTGCTCATCGCCTGCGTGGTGTGTGCGGTGCTCAACTTCACCATTGAAAAGGTGGCCTACCGCCCACTGCGCAACAGCCCCAAGCTGGCGCCCATGCTGACCGCGATGGGCATGTCCATCCTGTTGCAGACGCTGGCCATGATCCTGTGGAAGCCCACCTACAAGTCTTACCCAACCCTGTTGCCCAATACGCCCGTTGACGTGGGTGGCGCATTGATTTCCCCCACGCAAATTGTGATCCTTGGTTTTACCGCCGTATCACTGGCGGTTCTGATGTGGCTGGTTAACCATACCAAGTTGGGCCGTGCCATGCGTGCCACGTCTGAGAACCCACGCGTTGCTGCGCTGATGGGTGTCAAGCCCGACATGGTGATCTCCGCAACCTTCATCATTGGCGCCGTGCTGGCGGCCATTGCCGGTGTGATGTACGCATCCAACTACGGCACGGCCCAGCATGCAATGGGCTTCCTGCCCGGTCTGAAAGCCTTCACCGCTGCGGTGTTTGGCGGCATCGGCAACTTGGCCGGCGCCGTGGTCGGCGCCATCCTGCTGGGGCTGATCGAGTCGATCGGTGCGGGCTACATCGGTGCACTCACAGGCAACGTCCTGGGCAGTCACTACTCCGACATTTTTGCGTTCATCGTCCTGATCATTGTGTTGACGCTGCGGCCTTCCGGCCTGCTGGGTGAACGCGTGGCGGACCGGGCTTGAGGAGCATTCACCTATGAAACAACAACAAAAAATTCTGGTTTTTCTGGCTGCCGCTGCTGGCTTGCTGATACTGCCACTGTTGCTGCAAAGCTTTGGTAACGCCTGGGTGCGTATTGCCGACATGGCGCTGCTGTTTGTGCTGCTGTCCCTGGGGCTCAATATCGTGGTCGGTTATGCCGGTCTGCTGGACTTGGGCTATGTGGCTTTCTTCGCGATTGGTGCGTACACGTACGGCCTGATGGCCTCGCCCCAATTGACCGACACCTTCCCGGCGCTGGCAGCCATGTTCCCTGAAGGGCTGCATATGCCGTTGTGGGTCGTGATTCCGCTGGCTGCGGGTTTGGCGGGTCTGTTTGGCGTACTGCTGGGCGCACCTACCTTGCGTCTGCGCGGCGACTACCTGGCCATCGTGACACTGGGTTTCGGCGAAATCATCCGTGTGTTCATGAACAACCTGGACCAGCCGTACAACATCACCAACGGGCCCAAGGGCATCAGCCAGATTGATTCGTTCCACTTCTTTGGTGTGAACCTGGGCAGGAAGCTGTCGGTGTTCGGCTTTGAAGTCGCATCGGTTTCCCTGTATTACTACCTGTTCCTGGCGCTGGTGGTGTTCAGCGTCATCGTCTGCCATCGCCTGGAGTTGTCCCGCGTGGGCCGCGCCTGGATGGCCATTCGCGAAGACGAAATCGCCGCCAAGGCCATGGGCATCAACACCCGCAACCTGAAGCTATTGGCCTTCGGTATGGGCGCCACATTTGGTGGCGTGTCGGGCGCTATGTTTGCTTCCTTCCAGGGCTTCATCTCTCCCGAGTCTTTCAGCCTGATGGAGTCGGTGATGATTGTGGCCATGGTGGTGCTGGGCGGCGTCGGGCATTTGCCTGGTGTAATCCTGGGTGCCGTATTGCTGTCGGCCTTGCCCGAGGTGCTGCGCTATGTTGCAGGCCCGCTGCAGGACATGACTGACGGCCGTCTGGATGCCTCCATCCTGCGCAGTTTGCTGACAGCCTTGGCCATGATCACCGTCATGCTGTCCCGCCCCCGCGGCTTGTGGCCATCGCCCGAGCATGGCAAGTCCCTGCTGAACGCCAAGAGCTGAAAGTAACCACCAACATGACAGATACAGTACTCAACGTCTCCGGCGTTTCCAAACGGTTTGGTGGCTTGCAAGCCCTCAGCGATGTGGGCATCAAGATCGAGCGCGGCCAGGTTTACGGCCTGATCGGCCCCAATGGCGCCGGCAAGACCACCTTCTTCAATGTGCTGACCGGCCTTTACACGCCCGACAGCGGTAGTTTCGAGCTGGCCGGCAAGACCTACCACCCCACGGCTGTGCACACGGTGGCCAAGGCCGGCATTGCGCGTACCTTCCAGAACATTCGGCTGTTTGCCGAAATGACGGCCCTGGAAAACGTCATGGTCGGGCGCCATATCCGCACCCACTCGGGCTTGCTGGGTGCCGTTTTTCGCACCGGTGCATTCAAGGCCGAGGAGGCTGCCATCGCGCAGCGTGCCCAGGAACTGTTGGACTATGTAGGCATCGGCAAGTTTGCTCCCTACAAGGCCCGCACGCTGAGCTATGGCGACCAGCGCCGTCTAGAGATCGCCCGCGCACTGGCGACCGATCCACAGCTGATTGCACTGGACGAGCCGGCCGCCGGCATGAACGCCACCGAGAAGGTCATGCTGCGCGAACTCATCGACCGCATCCGCAATGACAACCGCACCATCCTGCTGATCGAGCACGATGTGAAGTTGGTTATGGGCTTGTGCGACCGCCTCACGGTGCTGGACTACGGCAAGCAGATTGCCGAAGGCACGCCGGCTGAAGTGCAGAAAAACGAACGAGTGATTGAAGCGTATCTGGGCACCAGCGGCCACTAGGCGGCTTCAGGAGAACAAGACAATGTCAACAACAAAAAATATTTTGCTCAAGGTCGCCGGACTGAAGGTTTCCTACGGTGGCATCCAGGCCGTCAAGGGCGTGGACTTTGAAGTGCGCGAAGGCGAGCTGGTGTCCTTGATCGGCTCCAACGGTGCCGGCAAGACCACTACCATGAAGGCCATCACCGGCACGCTGCCGCTGAACGCCGGCGACATCGAATATCTGGGCAAGAGCATCCGCGGCCAAGGCCCCTGGGATCTGGTCAAGCAGGGCCTGGCCATGGTGCCGGAAGGCCGCGGCGTGTTCACCCGCATGACCATCATCGAGAACCTGCAGATGGGCGCCTACATCCGCAATGACAAGGACGGCATTGCGGCCGATATGGAAAAGATGTTCACCATCTTCCCCCGTCTGCGCGAGCGCAAGGACCAGCTGGCCGGTACCATGTCCGGCGGTGAGCAGCAGATGTTGGCCATGGGTCGCGCCTTGATGAGCCGCCCCAAGGTCTTGTTGCTGGACGAGCCGTCCATGGGCTTGTCGCCCATCATGGTGGACAAGATCTTTGAGGTGGTGAAAGACGTGTACGCGCAAGGCGTGACTGTGTTGCTGGTGGAGCAGAACGCCAGCCGTGCTTTGGCCATTGCCAACCGGGGCTACGTGATGGAGTCAGGCATTGTGACCATGTCCGGCGATGCCGCCGAGATGCTGACCGACCCCCGCGTGCGAGCCGCTTACCTGGGCGAATAAGCCCCGCGGCCCAGCAGCCAAACAAAGAGCCACCCTTGCGGTGGCTTTTCTTTTTTCTCTTATTCCCGAGCCTTGTCGGCTTCGGAGGTGAATGAGTCCGCGAAGAACTCTTCGGATGGCAGTTGCGCCAGCGCCGAGAAGTCCCGGCGTGCCGACTCAATGACGATGGGGGCGCCGCAGGCATAGACCTGGTGTGCGCTGAGATCAGGAAAATCTTCCAGCACGGCGCGGTGCACAAAGCCGCTGCGGCCTTGCCAGTTGTCGTCGGCGGTTGCATCCGACACCACGGGCACATAGCGCAGGTGGGGCATGGTCTTTTGCTGCTCCGCGACCCAGTCCTGCATGTACAAATCCGCGGGACGGCGCCCACCCCAGTACAGCACGGTGTCGCGCGCAGACCCCAGGTGCTGCATATGCTCCAGCAAGGCCTTGATGGGGGCAAAACCAGTGCCCGAGGCCAGCAGGATGATGGGTTTGGTGGAGTCTTCCCGCAGGAAGAAGGAACCATAGGGCCCTTCCACGCGCAGGATTTCTTTTTCTTTCATTGCTCCAAATACATGGTCGGTGAACTTGCCGCCGGGCATGTGGCGGATATGCAGTTCCATGCTGGGGCCCAGGCTGGGAGCGCTGGCCATGGAATAGCTGCGCCGTGCGCCGTCGCGCAGGATGAATTCCACATACTGGCCTGCGCGGTAGGCAAAGCTGTCGTTGGCGGGCAACTGCAATTGCAAGACCATCACATCATCGGACTTCTTGGTCAGCGAAATCACCCGGGTTGGCATCTTCTTGATCGGCAAGGCACCTAGCTCGGTGACTTGGCGTGACTCCAGTACCAGATCCGACTGGGCAATAGCGCAGCAGGTCAGTACAAAACCATTGGTCTCTTCTTCCGCGGTGAGCGCAGACTTCTGGTGGTTGCCATGCTGCACGGAGCCGCTGACGAGCTTGCATTTGCAGGAGCCGCAAGCACCGTCCTTGCAGCCGTAGGGCAGGCCTATGCCTTGGCGTATGCCGGCTGCGAGCACCGCTTCGCCGGCCGCGACGCTGAACGTGCGCCCACTGGGTTGCACCACGACGGAAAATTGCGGTGCTTCGGAATGGCTTGCAGTCATCTTGTCGGTATCCTAGGAACTCTCATACACATATTTAAACGGATCAGCGATTTTGCCTTCAAACCAAGCACCCCTCGGCGCCTTGCCTGCGCGATTTCGGCGTGAACGTGTCCTGATTGTCGGCTGTGGTGATGTAGGCATGCGCGTCGCAGGGCAAATGCAGGGCCGGGTGCGCTTGATGGCGCTGACTTCACAACCGGCACGTGCGGTGGATTTGCGGGCCCAGGGGCTGACGCCGTTGATTGGCAACCTGGATGCTGCCGCCAGCCTACGCCGCCTAGCGGGGCTGGCTACGCGGGTTGTACACCTGGCGCCGCCACCTGCGGACGGTCGTGTGGACATCCGCACACAGAACCTGGTGCGTGCCTTGCGGCTGCGCAGCCCACCGCGCAGCGCAGTGTACGGCTCCACCAGTGGTGTCTATGGCGACTGCAGGGGGGCTTGGGTGTCGGAGACCCGTGCCCTGCAGGCGGGTACGCCCCGGGCGCACCGGCGCGTGCATGCCGAGGCCAGCATGCGCTTTTGGGGCGTGGCCACCGGCGTGCGCAACAGCATTCTGCGCATTCCCGGCATCTATGCTCCGAACCGGGAGGGCGGCACACCACGGGCGCGGCTGATCAAGGGTACGCCGGTGCTGCAGCCCGAAGAGGATGTCTACACCAACCACATCCATGCCGACGACTTGGCCCACGCTTGCTGCTTGGCGCTGTGGCGCGGAAGACCCCAGCGGGTCTACAACGTTAACGACGACAGTGACCTGCGCATGGGTGACTATTTCGACTTGGCGGCTGACCTGTATGGTCTATCCCGCCCACCCCGAATAAGTCGGGAGGAGGCAAGCGCGCTGTTACCGCCCACCTTGCTCAGCTTTATGAACGAGTCACGCCGCATGGTCAATGCACGTATGAAGCGCGAACTGCGCATGGCGCTGCGCTATCCCACGGTGCACAGCGGCTTGCTTTAGCCTTGGGCTTGGGCGGCAGCAGGCGCGCTCGATTCCGCGTCCAACTCGTCAGGGTATTGCTGGCGCAAGGCGTTGAAGGTTTCCAGATTGGCCAGCAGCAGGTCGACCAAGGCGGGCTCGAACTGGCGTCCGCTGCCTTCGCGTATGGCCTGCACCACCATGTCCTGCGACCAGGGCTCCTTGTAACTCAGGCGTGAGCCCAAGGAATCGAACACATCGGCCAGTGCCGTGATGCGACCTGAGACGGGGATGGCCATGCCCACCAGTCCGTTAGGGTAACCCGAGCCGTCCCAGCGTTCGTGGTGGGACAGTGCAATTTCGGCCGCCAGTTTCATCAACGCGCGGTTGGAACGCTTCAGAATCTCCAGGCCGAATTGCGCGTGTTGCCGCATCAAAGCCCACTCTTCGGGATTGAGCTTGCTGGGCTTGTGCAAAATCGCATCGGGTATCGCCACCTTGCCAATGTCGTGCAGGGGGGACGCGTTCTTGATCAACAGCGTCTGCGCCTCGGGCAGGCCGTAGAGGCGGGCGAGCAATTCACAGGACAGCGCGACGCGCTTCACATGGGCACCCGTCTTTTGGGTACGGGCCTCGACCGCGTCGGCCAGCGTGTAGACCAATTCCTTTTGCGTTTCTCGCAAGTCCTCTTGCAGGTTGATGTTGTCAAAGGTGATGGCAACGCTCTGCGTATAGATTTCCAGCAATTGCTGGTCCATTTTGCCCAGCTCGGCGGCGTGTTTCAGGTACAGCAGGTTGCCGCCGCCATTTTTGGCATGGGTGTACAGCACGTAGGCGTCGTCATAGTGCTGTCCACACTTTTTCTCAAACACTTCTTTGAAGCGCTGGGTAACAATATCCGGCAGATTGGCACAGCTCTGGTTGGTGCTGTATTGCACAAAATCGCCGGTGGCCGCAATGGTCTTGGTTTCATGCTCGCCGTTTTCTGCGTTGGGCAAGATGATGCAATACAACGCGGAGCGATCCAGGTGCAGCAGCGATGTCAGTTGGTCCAGCACGGCTGAGGCAAAGACCGTCAATGATTCCGCCGTTTGCACCATGGCCGTGGCGCCCAGCACGCGAGCCAAGCCATCGCGCTGGTATTCGATGATGCACAGATCGCGGTAGGCCCGCAGCTTGCTGTACAGCAGCGTACGCAGCTTCTGAATCGTCAGATCGGTTTTCTCTTTGTAGTCGTCGATATCGTATTCACGGATGACGCGGTCTTCGGGCGCCTGGCCGGGTTGGCCGGTGCGCATCACCAAGCGGGTGCGGTGGTTTTCCAACGTGTTGCGCACATAGTGCACCAGGTCCAGTCCGGCGTGGTCGGTTTCCATGACCACATCCACAATGGCCAGCGCAATATCGTCGCGGTTGTGAAATATCTCCCGGCCAGCCTGGCCGGAATGGGCGCTCAGCAACTCCAGGCCACTGCCCTGGAATTCGAAGCCCTTCAGCGCCAAACGGGTCACTGCGTGGACCTCAGCGTCGTCGTCCACGAGCAGGATGCACCAGGGTTTCTTTTGTGCTTTCTTTGCGTTGTCAGACGACGGGGATTCTTCCTCGGCAAAAATCAAATCCATGGGGCGAATCCTGCTGTGTTTGAAATGCACATTGGTCTTCGGATGATTCTACGCAGATTGCATCCAACGTGGGAAATTGCTGACCCTTCGGGCAGGATTGGGGGATAACCCTCAGTCGGGATAGATACGCAGCAGTGCTCTCCACACCAACCAACTGGACAACAGCGTGATGGGCCAGGCCCACAGTACATCGCTGAGCCAATGTGCGCCATCCGCCATGCGGGCAAAACCGATGGTCAGCCCGGCTGCCACGCCTGCGGCAGCCCAGACGACGCGGCGTTTGCGGTCCACCAGCAGCAAAGACGCCAGAAAGATGCCGCAGGCCACATGGCCGCTGACAAAGGAACAATTGTTGTTGCACTGGTCGGTGATGACGGCGGCGCGCGTGAACTGCTGGGTGCCGCCAAAAGCCTGCACCTGGTAGGGGCGCGAGCGCTGCCAGTTGTCCTTGAAGCCGCTGTTGACGACCAGGCCCGGCCCTAGCGCCCCGGCCAGTACCACAAAGGCCAGTGCCAGCCGCCAGTGCCGGAGCTGTGGTCGCAAGCTGGCGGCCACCCACGCCACCAAGGCCACTGCCACGATGACACGGAACACGGCGGGCACATACAGATTGATCAGTTCCACCCACCACCATTGGGCCACCTCGGTATGGGCCTGGGGGCCGAGAAATTGCGCGGCCGCCTGCAAGTCCAACTCCGTCCACACCGTGGGCACCAGCGCCAAGGCGACGGAGGCTCCCACTATCCACCAAAACAGACGGGGTGTTGGGTTGGCGGGCAGGGTGGGTTCAACGTCGGCTTGCATGGACTGGTGTGTGGCGGCGAGGGGGTGATTGTCGGTGATTTACCGCATCCAACTGGCTAACACCTGCTTACAAAGGGTGTCGGCGATTGGATGCGAAAATCATGGGCAGGTAATATCTGGACTCCTTTTAAGCGGACCTTCTCCCATGACCATTCTTGTGACCGGCGGCGCCGGATTTATTGGCTCCAACTACGTGCTGGACTGGCTGGCGCAATCCGATGAGGCCGTTGTCAATCTCGACAAACTCAGCTACGCCGGCAACCTGCAGAACCTGGACAGCCTCAAGGGCAACCCCAAACACATCTTCGTCAAGGGCGATATCGGCGACGCCAGCCTGATCCCCGCGCTGCTGGCCCAACACCAGGTCCGTGCCGTCGTCAATTTCGCGGCTGAGTCCCATGTGGACCGATCCATCCACGGCCCCGGTGAGTTTGTGCAAAACAACATCGTGGGCACCTACCACCTGCTGGAATCGGTGCGCGGTTATTGGAGCGCGCTGGCTGGTGCTGCCAAGACCGATTTCCGCTTCCTGCACGTGTCCACCGACGAGGTCTATGGCTCGCTGCACAAGGGCGACCCGGCCTTCACCGAATCCAACACCTACGAGCCCAACAGCCCTTACAGCGCCAGCAAGGCTGCCAGCGACCATCTGGTGCGCGCCTGGCACCACACCTATGGCTTGCCGGTGCTGACCACCAACTGCTCCAACAACTACGGCCCTTACCACTTCCCCGAAAAGCTGATTCCCCTGGTCATCGTCAATGCGCTGGCCGGCAAGACCCTGCCCGTGTACGGCGACGGCCAGCAGATCCGCGACTGGCTGTACGTCAAGGACCACTGCAGCGCCATTCGCCGCGTGCTGGAAGCCGGCAAGCCCGGTGAAACCTACAACGTGGGTGGCTGGAACGAAAAGGCCAACCTGGA
This sequence comes from Rhodoferax sp. GW821-FHT07G04, assembly GCF_059418585.1. Classification (NCBI taxonomy): domain Bacteria; kingdom Pseudomonadati; phylum Pseudomonadota; class Betaproteobacteria; order Burkholderiales; family Comamonadaceae; genus Rhodoferax; species Rhodoferax sp. GW821-FHT07G04. Next base: position 64,062 of record NZ_JBWKQD010000002.1, on the reverse strand, counting down.
CATCGTGCGCACCATCTGCGGTCTGCTGGACAACCTGAAGCCCCGCGCCGATGGCAAGCCTTACCAGGACCAAATCGCCTTCGTCACCGACCGCCCTGGCCACGACCGCCGTTACGCGATCGATGCCCGCAAGATCGAACGCGAACTGGGCTGGAAGCCGACCGAATCGTTTGAAACCGGCATCGCCAAGACCGTGGCCTGGTACTTGTCCAACCAGGACTGGGTGGCCAATGTGCAAAGCGGTGGCTACCGCGACTGGGTCAAAACGCAATACGGCAGCGCCGCGGCCGTAGCATGAAGATTCTGCTACTGGGAACCGACGGCCAGGTCGGCTGGGAGTTACAGCGCAGCCTGGCCCCACTGGGCGAACTGGTGGTCATGGGGCTGGACCGCGCCACGAATCCGGGCGGCCTGAGCGGTGATTTCACGCAACTGGATGCGCTGGCCGAAACCGTGCGCACCGTGCGCCCGGACGTCATCGTCAATGCGGCCGCCCACACCGCGGTGGACAAGGCCGAGAGTGAAGCCGATTTCGCCCGCCTGCTGAATGCGCAAGCACCCGGCGTGCTGGCCGACGAGGCACAAAAGCTGGGTGCCTGGCTGGTGCACTACAGCACCGACTATGTGTTTGATGGCAGCGGTGAAACGCCCTGGAAAGAAACCGACGCCACCGGCCCCTTGAGCGTCTACGGACAAACCAAGCTGGAGGGCGAGCAGGCCGTGGCCCGCTGCCAGCGCCACCTGATCTTCCGCACCAGCTGGGTCTATGCGGCACGCGGCGGCAACTTCGCCAAGACCATGCTGCGCCTGGCCAAGGAGCGCGAAACGTTGCAGGTCATTGACGACCAGTTTGGCGCCCCCACCGGTGCGGATCTGATTGCCGACGTGACGGCCCATGCGCTGCGCCAGGTCAAGGCGGTGAAGGGCGGTGGCGATGTTGCGCTGGCCGGTATCTACAACCTGGTTGCAGGTGGCACAACAACCTGGCATGCTTATGCAAAACATGTTGTAGCCCTCGCCGAATCTGCGCAACCAGCTATCAAAATAGTAGCGAAAGAGATCAAGGCTGTTCCTACCTCGGCCTTTCCCACACCGGCCAAACGCCCCCACAATTCGCGGCTGGACACCACCAAGCTGCAAACCACCTTTGGCCTGCAACTGCCCCACTGGCAGGCAGGCGTCACCCGCATGTTGAACGAGATTGACTATGGTCGCACCCACTAGCTCCCCTTCCTCCAGCCGCAAGGGCATCATCCTGGCCGGGGGCTCTGGCACCCGCCTGCACCCGGCCACGTTGGCCATCAGCAAGCAGTTGCTGCCGGTGTACGACAAGCCCATGATCTATTACCCGCTGAGCACGCTGCTGCTGGCTGGTATCCGCGACATCCTCATCATCAGCACGCCGCAAGACACGCCGCGCTTCCAGCAACTGCTGGGTGACGGCAGCCAGTGGGGCGTCAACCTGCAATACGCCGTGCAACCCAGCCCCGACGGCCTGGCCCAGGCCTTCATCATTGGCGACAAATTCATCGGCAACAACGACAGCGCCCTGGTGCTGGGCGACAACATCTTCTACGGCCATGACCTGCAGATCCTGCTGCGCAACGCGCACGCGCAGGATCACGGCGCCACAGTGTTTGCCTACCATGTGCACGACCCCGAGCGCTATGGAGTGGTGGCCTTCGACGGCCAGGGCAAGGCCCGCAGCATCGAAGAAAAACCCAAGCAACCGCAAAGCAATTACGCCGTCACCGGCCTGTATTTCTACGACAAGCAGGTCGTCGACATCGCCAAGGCCGTCAAGCCCAGCGCGCGTGGCGAGTTGGAAATCACCGCCGTCAACCAAGCCTACCTGGAGATGGGGCAGTTGAGCGTGCAGATCATGCAGCGCGGCTACGCCTGGCTGGACACCGGCACACACGACAGCCTGCTGGAAGCCGGCCAGTTCATCGCCACGCTGGAGCGTCGCCAGGGCCTCAAGATTGCCTGCCTGGAAGAAATCTGCTGGCGCAATGGCTTCATCCAGGACGAGCAGCTGAACAAGCTGGCCCAGCCCCTGGCCAAGAATGGCTACGGCCAGTACCTGCTGGGCCTGCTGAAGGAAGGCAAGCACCCATGAAGGTCACCCGCACAGCCATCCCCGAGGTCTGCCTGATCGAGCCCAAGGTATTTGGCGACGCACGGGGCTTCTTCTACGAAAGCTTCAATGCACGTGCCTTTGCTGAAGCCACTGGCGTGCAAACGGAGTTCGTGCAGGACAACCATTCCCGCTCGGCCCGTGGCGTGCTGCGCGGCCTGCATTACCAGATCCAGCAAGCCCAGGGCAAGCTGGTGCGCGTGGTGGCGGGCGAGGTGTACGACGTGGCCGTGGACATCCGCCGCTCGTCGCCCACCTTTGGCAAATGGGTGGGTACCCACTTGTCCGGCGACAACAAGGCCCAGTTCTGGGTGCCGGCCGGTTTTGCCCACGGCTTTGTCGTGTTGTCGGAAACGGCTGAGTTCTTGTACAAGACCACGGACTACTACGCGCCCGCGCACGAGCAGTGCATCGCGTGGAACGACCCTTTCCTGAACATCCAGTGGCCCGATCTGGGCGAGGCGCCCAAGCTGTCGGCCAAGGATGCGGCGGGCAACACCTGGGCCAACGCCAAATTTTTTGACTGAAGAAGGAACACATCCATGGTATCTCCGCAATTGCGCCTGACATTGAGCTCGTTTGCGGTGGCCGCGCTCTTGAGCGCCTGTGCCGTGGCGCCATCGGGCAAGTCCCCATCCTCCTCGTCGCCGTCCACGTCTGCAGCTGTGCCATCGGCGCCCGCAGCGCCGGCGGCATTGACCTTGGCTGGAACGGAGTGGTCAGCCTTCGCAATCGATGGCAAGGCCGAGGTCGTCAACCCAAAGCCCAAGCTGCGCTGGCTCAGCGCGGACAAGGTGGCTGGTACTGGCGGTTGCAATGGCTTTACAGGTGCCTCCGTCTCGTCCAGCCCGGGTAGTCTGGTGTTGGGTCCGCTGGCGTCCACCGGCAGGGCGTGCTTGAGCATGCCGGGCTCGCAGGAAGACCTGTTTTTCAAGGCCCTGGAACTGACCCGCAAGGCGCGGATAGAGCGTGGCGATCAACTGGTGCTGATGGACGAGAACGGCAAGCAGTTGGCGCGCCTGCTGAAGACCAACTGAAGCAGCCTTGTCCTGCCGTGGCGGCAGCCCCTGGGGCTCAGCGCACGTTGTTGGTGATGGTGGATGGACCCATGTCCTGGAAAGGGCCCAGCGGGTTGCTGTTGACTTCCACTTCATTGATGACGGGTTGGCCACCCCAGCCGCGGTAGACCACCACATCGTTGACCAACAGAACCAGTGCATTGAAGCGCCAGCCCGTGGTCTCGGTGCGGCGTTTGAAATTCACAAAATCCGCCCAGAAGCCGCCGGTACGCGCCTTGGTGATGCGCGCCACGTTGAGCTCCCAGCCCCGGCAGGCATTGCGCGCATTGATGCAGGTCACAATGCCGGGGTCCAGATCGTCCTTGCCCAATATGCCGCCATTGAAGACCCTGCGCACGACATCGGCCTGCGTCAGGATGACGGTATTGGGTTGCTTTTCGGGGGTGAGTCCCCGTTCGGTCAGCTCGGCTATGCCGCTACGCGATGGCACCAGGGCCTCTATAGCCTGGCGTGCCTCGTCAAAGGTCTGAAAAGTGGGGGACTCGGTGTGGGCCCTGGGCAGCATGGACGTACAAGCCTGCAGCAGCAATGCGGCTACCAGCACCACACTCGCAGTTAGTGCGCGTTGGGCGAACGACAGGACCGTGGCTTGGTGTGACATGGCGGCCTTTGCTGGGGCTGTTGTTGCTGACCCCTTCGGCTACAGCTTAGCAAAATACTGCGCGTCCAGGGCAAAACATCTGCCACGGGAGACATGCAAAAAACTCAAAAGGGGAGTGCAGTGCAGCAGAAATACCCAACTGCTAGAAAGACCACAGCATGCATGCTATGGTGCCCGGGGCCGGAATCGAACCGGCACGCCTTGCGGCGGCGGATTTTGAGTCCGCTGCGTCTACCAATTCCACCACCCGGGCGACGCTGTTTACCAAGACCTAAATTATGGCACATTTAAGGGCATGAAATACCCAACTATTGAAGACGCGATCGGTAAAACACCGTTGGTCGCTTTGCAACGCATTGGCGCCGACTACAACGCAGCCCAGAACAACGTGGTTTTGGGCAAGCTGGAAGGCAACAACCCCGCAGGTTCGGTCAAGGACCGGCCGGCCCTGTCGATGATCCAGCGCGCGCAGGAGCGCGGCGATATCAAGCCTGGCGATACGTTGATCGAAGCAACCTCTGGCAATACCGGCATCGCCTTGGCCATGGCCGCAGCTATCAAGGGCTACCGCATGGTGCTGATCATGCCCGAGGACCTGTCTGTCGAGCGTGTGCAGACGATGAAGGCCTTTGGCGCCGAATTGATCCTCACGCCCAAGAGCGGCGGCATGGAATACGCGCGCGACCTGGCTGAGCAGATGAAGCGTGACGGCAAGGGCACGGTGCTGGACCAGTTTGCCAACCCCGACAACCCCCGCATCCACTACGAAACCACGGGCCCCGAGATCTGGGAGCAGACCGGCGGGCGCATCACCCACTTCGTCAGCGCCATGGGCACCACCGGCACCATCACCGGTGTGTCGCGCTTCCTGAAAGAGAAGAACCCCGCCATTCGCATCATCGGTGCCCAGCCATCGGAGGGCTCGCGCATACCGGGCATTCGCAAATGGCCGCAGGAATACCTGCCCAAGATTTACGACCCTGCCAATGTGGACGAGTTGGTGTATGTAGGCCAGTCGGACGCGGAGGACATGTGCCGCCGCCTGGCGCGCGAAGAGGGCATTTTTGGCGGCATTTCCGCGGCCGGTGCCTGCTGGGTGGCGCAAGAGATTGCCAAGCGCGAGAAGGACGCCACCATTGTGTTTGTGGTGTGCGACCGTGGTGACCGCTATCTGTCCACCGGCGTGTTCCCCGCATGAGCACCATGCAAGCCTTCAAGTTCTGCCCGCAGTGCGCCACGGAGCTGGCCCTCATTGCACGGGCCGAAGACGGTGGCGACAAGACGCGTCTGCGCTGCCCGGCTTGTGACTACACGCATTGGAACAATCCGGTGCCGGTGTTGGCCGCGGTCATTGAATACGACGGCCAGATTCTGCTGGCGCGCAATGCGGCCTGGCCGGGCAAGATGTATGCGCTGATCACCGGCTTCATGGAGGCCGGCGAGACGCCCCAGGAAGGCATTGCGCGCGAGATTGCTGAAGAGACCAACTTGACCACGGATTCGCTGGACCTGATTGGTGTCTACGACTTCCAGCGCATGAACCAGATCATCATTGCCTACCATGCGGTCTGCCGGGGTGAAGTGCGTTTGTCACCCGAGCTGGTGGACTACCGGCTCTATGCACCGCAGGATGTCAAATGCTGGCCGGCTGGCACCGGCTATGCGCTGGCAGATTGGCTCACGGCACAAGGGCACACGCCAAACTTCATAGAATTCCCCAAGCGAGATTGAGCGAACACATCACCATGCAAGCCGACAAAGAAATCGATACCCGCGGACTGAACTGCCCATTGCCTATTCTGAAGGCCAAGAAGGCGCTTTCGGATATGTCCACGGGGCAGACGCTGAAGGTAGTGTCCACCGACCAAGGCTCCATCCGCGACTTCCAGGCCTTTGCCCGTCAGACGGGGAATGAGCTGGTGGAGCAGGAGACCGTGAACAACGAGTTTGTGCACGTGCTGCGTCGGCGCTAACTTCCGACAGCGGCACGCGCCCGCAACAGACCGCAGGCGGATACCGCCGCTCGTGTCCCCCGCCCGCTACGCGGGCTCCTCCTTTACCTCGCTTTGGTACCCACCTCCGGTCCGTTGCTGGACCGGTCGGTGATGAGACGACCCAGCTCAGCCTAGGCGCTTCAGTTGCTCACGCAGCTTGTTCAGCGTATCCGTAAAGTCGGCCACGCGCTTGCGCTCTTGCTCCAGGACGGCCGGGGGGGCCTTGGCCACAAAGGCTTCGTTGCCGAGCTTGGTCTGGGCCTTGTTGATCTGGTCTTCCAGGCGTGCAATCTCTTTGCCAATCCGCAGTTTTTCGGCGGCTACATCCACTTCCATGTGCAAGCAGATGCGGGCCTCGCCGACCACGGCCACGGGGGCGGCCTGGGCTGCGGCTTGCCAGGCGGCTTCGTCGTCGAACAGGCGCACTTCGTTGAGCTTGGCCAGTGCCTGCAGCACGGGGGCCGAGGTCTTCAGGAATGCGGCCTCGCTTGCGCTTTGCGCCACGACGAACAGCGGCAAGCGGGTCGCGGGTGACACATTCATCTCGCCGCGCAGATTGCGGCAGGCGTCCACCAACTGCTTGAGCTTGGCGACGTGGGCGATGGAGCTTTCGTCGATGCGCTCAGGCTGGCTGATGGGGTAGGCGGCAATCGCAATCGACGGACCTTCGCGACCGGCAACGGGTGCCACCTTTTGCCACAGCTCTTCGGTGATGAAGGGCGTGATGGGGTGGGCCAGACGCAGCAGCACTTCCAGTGTGCGGATCAGCGTGCGGCGGGTGGCGCGCTGTTGTGCGGGCGTGCCGGTCTGGATCTGCACCTTGGCGATTTCCAGATACCAGTCACAGAACTCGTTCCACGCAAAGTCATAGATGGTGTTGGCGACGTTGTCCAGTCGGTAGTCGGTAAAGCCCTGGGCCACGTCGGCCTCGGCCTTTTGCAGCATGGAGACGATCCAACGGTCCGCGGGGCTGAAGTCCAGGTAGCCATGGGCAGAACCACCCACAGCGCACTCTTCCTTGGTGTGTTCCTTCAGGCCGCAGTCCTGGCCTTCGCAGTTCATCAGCACAAAGCGCGTGGCGTTCCACAGCTTGTTGCAGAAGTTGCGGTAGCCCTCGCAGCGTTTGCTGTCGAAGTTGATGCTGCGGCCCAATGACGCGAGCGCGGCAAAGGTGAAGCGCAGGGCGTCGGCACCGTAGGCGGGTATGCCTTCGGGGAATTCTTTTTCGGTGTTCTTGCGGACCTGGGGCGCGGTCTCGGGCTTGCGCAGGCCTTCCGAGCGTTTGGCCAGCAGGGGGGCGAGTGCAATGCCGTCGATCAGGTCGACCGGGTCCAGCACGTTGCCTTCACTCTTGCTCATCTTCTTGCCCTGGGCGTCTTTGACCAGGCCGTGGATGTAGACGTGTTTGAAGGGCACGCGTCCGGTGAAGTGCGTGGTCATCATGATCATCCGGGCGACCCAGAAGAAGATGATGTCGTAGCCGGTGACCAGCACGCTGGAGGGCAGGTAGAGGTCAAAGTCTTCGGTCTTTTCTGGCCAGCCCATGGTGCTGAAGGGCACGAGTGCGGACGAGTACCACGTGTCCAGCACGTCTTCGTCGCGGCGCAGCTGTGGGCCTACGGCCAACAGATTTTGCAGACGTGCGATGTCCGACGCCTGGTTGAGGTTGCGCGCCGTTAGTAGGTTGTTCTCGGTTTCACGCAGCCAGTTTTGCTTGGCTTCGGCTTCGTCGCGTGCGACCCAGACATTGCCCTCTTGGTCATACCAAGCCGGAATCTGATGCCCCCACCACAGCTGGCGGCTGATGCACCAGTCTTGGATGTTGTTCATCCACTGGTTGTAGGTGTTGATCCAGTTCTCGGGCACAAACTGCACCTGGCCGCTGTGGACGGCATCAATGGCTTTTTGCGCGATGGATTTGCCGGTGGCATCCCCTTCGCCCACCTTGTTGACGGCCACAAACCACTGGTCGGTCAGCATGGGCTCGACCACCTGGCCGGTGCGGGCGCAGACGGGCACCATGTTCTTGTGCGGCACGGCCTTTTCGAGGAAGCCTTGCTCTTCCAGATCCTTCAGCACGGCCTTGCGGCACTCATAGCGGTCCATGCCCTGGTAGGCGGCGGGGCCGTTGGCGTTGATCTTGGCGTCCAGCGTGAAGATGGTGATCAGTGGCAGGCCGTGGCGTTGGGAGCAGGCGTAGTCGTTGAAGTCGTGCGCGCCGGTGATCTTGACGCAGCCGCTGCCGAAGGCGCGGTCCACAAAATCGTCCGCAATGATGGGGATCTTGCGGTTGCACAGCGGCAGGTCGACCATCTTGCCGATCAGGTGCTGGTAACGCTCATCTTCGGGGTGCACGCACAGCGCGCCGTCGGCCAGCATGGTCTCGGGGCGGGTGGTGGCAATGTGCATGCCCTTCAGGGGCGTGCCATCGGCGGCGGTTTGTGGGCCATCGCTGAAGGGGTATTCGATGTGCCACATGAAGCTGTTGCGCTCTTCGTTTTCCACCTCCAGGTCGGACACGGCGCTTTGCAGAATCGGGTCCCAGTTGACCAGGCGTTTGCCGCGGTAGATCAGGCCCTGCTCGTACAACTGCACGAAAGTTTCGGTCACGGTCTTGGACAGCTTGGGGTCCATCGTGAAATATTCGCGGCTCCAGTCCACCGTGTCGCCCATGCGGCGCATCTGGTTGGTGATGGTGTTGCCCGACTTCTCTTTCCATTCCCAGACCTTCTTCAGGAACTCGGGGCGGCCCAGGTCGTGGCGGCTGAGCTTCTGGTCTTGCAACTGGCGCTCCACGACGATCTGCGTGGCGATACCCGCGTGGTCCGTGCCCGGCACCCAGACCGTGTTGGCGCCCAGCATGCGGTGGTAGCGCGTCAGGCTGTCCATGATGGTCTGGTTGAAGGCGTGGCCCATGTGCAGCGTGCCGGTCACATTGGGGGGCGGCAGTTGGATGGCAAAGGCGCTCTGGCCGGCCTTGGGTGCCTGCGTGCCGCGGTAGCCGGCTACACCGTAACCGCGCTTCTCCCACTCGGGTCCCCAATGGGCTTCGAGCGCCGAGGGCTCAAAGGATTTGGACAGGGACTGCAGGCCGGGTTGTGCGATGGGTGTGGATGCGGTGTCGGTCATGGTGGGGTATTTGGGTCAGAACCGGTGATTTTACTGGGGCAGCGAGCGCACGCATTGGCGGGTGCGCAGGCCAAGCCGCTGCGCTGGGCCGCCCCAAGCAAGGCTGAGCCCCCTCGGGGGGCAGCGAGTACACGCAGTGACGAGCGTGGGGGCTGCGGTTACTATGGCCGTCTTTTACGACGACGGGACACAACAGCAATGGGCCAGAAGGTGGTGTGCGAAACAGCGCGGCTGCGGATCAGCCATTTTGCGGAGGAGGGCGATGCGGCCTTCATCCTGCGCCAGCTCAATGAGCCGTCCTTCATCCGCAATATCTCCGACAAGCAGGTGCGCACGCTGGACGATGCCCGCGGCTACCTGCGCACCGGCCCCATCGCCAGCTATGCCAAGCACGGCTTCGGCCTGAACCGGGTGGCGCTGAAGGAGGGAGACACGCCCATCGGCATGTGCGGCCTGATCCAGCGCGACAACTTTGCCGATGTGGACATTGGCTACGCCTTTTTGCCCGAATACTGGTCCAAGGGTTACGCCATCGAAGCCGCACGCGGTGTGCTGGAGACTGCGGTGCGGGTGCACGGCCTGCAGCGTGTCATCGCCGTCGTCAACCCCGACAACGCCGAGTCCAGCCGCATGCTGGAAAAGATCGGCTTTGTGTTCGCGAAGATGGTGCGCATGCAGCCGGAGGAGGCTGAAATCCGCCAGTTCGCCATCGCGCTGCGCCCCTCTGCATGATCCAGACCTCCAGCCTCGCGTATGCCTACCCGGGCGGCGCCACCTTGTCCTTCCCCGATGTGGATGTGGCCCAGGGCGCGGTGCTGCTGCTCAGCGGGCCGTCGGGCTGCGGCAAATCGACCTGGCTGGCCCTGGTGGCGGGGCTGGTGGCACCCACGGCGGGTAGCCTGACGGTGGCGGGCCAGAAGCTGGATGCTATTAAATCCGTAGCGGCAGACGAATGGCGGGCGAGGGCTATCGGCTTTTTACCCCAAAGGCTTCACCTGAGCGCGGCACTCAGCGTCTACCAGAACTTGGCGATGGCGCAGTGGGCGGCCGGCCAGCCGGAAGACGCCGCGCGCATCCACACAGCCCTGCAGGCGCTGGGTGTGCGAGACCTCGCTCAGCGCAAGCCCGGCCAGTTGTCCGGCGGGCAGGCGCAGCGTGTAGCCCTGGCGCGGGCCGTGCTGCTGCAGCCCCAGGTGCTGCTGGCCGATGAACCCACCGCCAGTCTGGACGATGCCGCCGCGGCCGACGCCGTGGGCCTGCTGCTGGCCACCGCCAGAGCGCAGAACGCCACGCTGGTGATCGCCACCCACGATGCGCGCGTGGCAAGGCTGATTTCACCGGAGGCCTGTAGGCAAATCGTGCTCCAGCCCTCGTATCCATTGTCTCAGCCGCGATGAAAACACTAGCGTTCGCCTGGCACTATCTGTGGTCCCGCCCGTTGGGTGCGGCGCTCAATGTGCTGCTGCTGAGCCTGGGGCTGGCGTCCATCACATTCCTGCTGCTGGTCGGCTACCAGCTCAACCAGGCGTTCGAGCGCGACCTGGCCGGTGTGGATGTGGTTGTCGGCGCCAAGGGCAGCCCCATGCAGCTGATTTTGAGCGGTGTGCTGCACATCGATGTGCCGCCCGGCAATGTGCCGCTGCCGGCCGTGCAGGCGCTGGCCAAACACCCGCTGGTGGCCCAGGTCATCCCCCTGAGCCTGGGCGACAACGTGCAGGGCTACCGCATCGTCGGCACCTCGCATGACTATGTAGGCCTGTACAACGCCACACTGGCCCAGGGCAGGCTGTGGGATGCGCCCATGCAGGTGGTGCTGGGTGCCACGGCAGCGGCCAAGCTCGGTCTGCCTGTGGGCGGCCAATTGGTCGGCAGCCACGGGCTGGGGGCTGGCGGCCATGCGCATGGCGACAGCCGCTACACCGTGGTCGGCGTACTGGCGCCCAGCGGCAGCGTGCTGGATCGTCTGGTGCTGACCGATACCGCCTCGGTCTGGCATGTACATGAAGATCGGCATGAAGATGCAGGCAAGCCGGAACCTGAGGGCGCGCATGGCGAGCATGATGACAAGCCGAGCCACCCAGACAGCCACAAAGACGGGCACACGGGCGGTCACACCGACCATCACGATGGCAAGCATGACGCAGACCACGATGCCGAACGCGACGCCAAGCGCGAAGTCACGATGGCCCTGGTCCGCTACAAGACGCCGCTGGCCGCCATCAGCTTCCCACGCTACGTCAACACCAGCACCGGCATGCAGGCCGCCGCGCCGGCCGTGGAGGTGACGCGCATGCTGCACATGCTGGGCCTGGGCACCGACGTGCTGCGCGCCTTTGCCGGTGTGCTGCTGCTCACCGCGGGCCTGAGCGTCTTCATCGCGCTTTGGAGTGCCGTGCGCGAGCGCCGGGGCGATCTGGCGCTGTTGCGCATGCTGGGCGCGCCACCGCGCAAGATCGCCGCCTTGCTGCTGTGCGAGGCGCTGTGGCTAGGTCTGTTGGCGGCGGCCATGGGTTTGCTGCTGGGGCAGGGCTTTGCCGCGGCGCTGGGCTGGTTTTTGCAGCTCGACAGCACGCTGCTGATAGCCGGCATGGTCTGGCCGCCCGCGCTGGCTGTGGTGCCAGCCCTGGCGCTGGGCGTATCCTTGGGGGCCGCGCTGCTGCCCGCGCTGGGCGCCTACCGCGTCAGCGTGCTGGAACTTCTGCAGGCGCGCTAGGTCTCACAAAGACGGTTTTGAAGAGAACGCATATGAAAAAAAGGCCTCTAGCCCTCGTATTGTTTAACTATGTTGCTACTGTTTGTATAGCGGTAGGCGGACCGTTGGCCGCACTGTCGTCGCTGGACGCGGCGGCCCAATCCCAACCACAAGCCCAGTCCCAACCGGCCGCATCGCCTGCGGCCCTGGGCGTGCCGGCCGGCACAGGGGCTGGTGTGCACAGCCCCAACAGCCCGTTTGCGCCCTTGCAAGAGCGCGCCGACGTGGTGCCCTGGTCGGTGCTGACCGATGTGAAAACCAAGGTCGAGAAGAACCGCATGCTGCCAATCTTCCCCGCCCCGGTGCTGGCGCTCAACCAGAAGAATCAGCGCGTGCAAGGCTTCATGATGCCGCTGGAGCCGGGCGAGAAGCAAAAGCACTTCCTCATCAGCTCGGTGCCGCTGACCTGCTCGTTCTGCGTACCCGGCGGGCCGGAGAGCATGGTCGAGGTCAAGACCAAAACCCCCATCAAGTATTCGCTGGAAGCCGTGGTGGTGGAAGGGCAGTTTGCGGTGTTGAAGGATGACCCGTATGGCTTGTACTACCGGATCGATGATGCGGTGGTGGTGAAGTAGGGGCTGCTTGCTCGGCTACAACACGTGAAGGCTGACGAATCAAGGCAGACTAGTACATGATGAAGGTGGACTGATGGACCCGACAGCAGATTTGGCATGGCTCAAATTGTTTGCCTTGCCTGTAGTGATTCTTTTGCTCATTGCAGCATTGCCCTGGCTATTGAAGCAGCAGCGCAAGCAGGCCAGACCCGTTGACCCGGTCGCCGAAGCGAACGTCTATTTTGCATACGGTCGGAAGGCGCAAGGCCTGCAAGTCCTGCGCGATGCGCTGGCCATAGACCCCACCAACGAGGCGGTGCTGGCCAAGCTGCGAGAGATCGAACGCAAGTGACTCCAGGGCAACTCGGGTTCTCAATGCTTCGCTACTGCTACCCCTCGACTCCGCGTTAAACGAGCGGTTCAATACGCTTGCTGCGTATGTTGAACATGAGCTTGGTATCCCAGCTGGTCATTGCACAGATGACACGCAGATGAGCATTGCGGTCTGTGAGGTCTTGCTCTCTGATGCCGCCGCGGGCGCAGCGTTTGCGGACGCGTTTGTCAGGTGTTACTCCAGCGCCGCCCCGCGCGCGCACGGAACATGCCCCACCAAAGCAGAGGGACGTTGGCCCTCGATCTGAGGTAAATACTGGGTTTTTATATATACTGATGTTTTGTCCAGTTAAATATAAAGCCATGATCAAGCAGGACGTCTATTTTTGGCAGATCCAGTGGGCCGGGCGTTGGATGATGACCTACAAACGGTTCACCGAAGAGGCTATCAAGCGCGAGCATCCAGAGGCCGTGCGCGTTGACGAATCGCGTGAGGAGCTACTGGTGCCGGAAACCCCGCTGGAGAAGGCGTTTTCGGTATTCAGAGCCTGAGCCGGATGCGGCCCATAGCACGGCGCGCCTCGGGTCTGGCTGATTGGATAAAGCCTGCCGCCGCGGGCAGGCTGGTCGTGGCGTCTTGCGGCGCACCGCCGTGATTGACTGACTTGCAAATGGGTGGGCATGCCCCCATTTGCAGGTTCATAACTACCCGTCGCAGGCACGGGCACAACAACAACGAGAAGACAAAAGAGGAGTTCCTATGCAACAGACACCATCCATGGCAGTACAACCCGCACGCGCGGCGACCTTGCCGTCAAGCGCACCGCCAGTCATCCGCCGACGCGTACTGTGGCCGTTCCCAGTGGGCGGTGGCGGCACACGGCGCAAGACCGACAACATGGCCGCAACCGCCCAGGCGGTCATTGCGACGACTACACGGGCATTCCTTGCCTAACTCAATGTGCGCCGAATTTTCACAGCTCTTTGCGTTTGCGCCGCCTCACTAGCTAGCTGTCTAACATACCCAATATGGGGTTGTTTGCAGGTTTTTGCACATTTTCAGAGTAAAAATTGCCGATAGCCCTCGTGGATTTTTGATGTGTTGCTATATAAATAGTAGCGCCATCGTGACTGTTGTATCCATCGGGTAGCGGGTTTTGCTCCGTGTCCCCCGCCCGCTGTGCGGGCTCCTCCTTTACCTGCGCAAAACCCACTACCCGATGGATACTGCGCGGCTTTGGTTTGTGCGGAGCTTGGGCAAAAGCCCGTTTGCATCAACTGCCCGAAAGTGATTCCGGCGGAAAACCGTTGCCAGCAAAGACTCCAGCAGCAGGCATTGGGTGGCCGTTCTGCGCAGGTAAAGGAGGAGCCCGAAGGGCGGGGGACACGGAGCAGAACGGCCACCCAATGCCTGGTGCGGGCGCACACCCGCAACGAAACGAACGAACGTGGGGGCTTGTCTAAGGCGCCAACCGCTCCCGCAGCCACGCGCCACTGGGCTCCAACGTATAGCGCAGCCGGTCATGCAAGCGGCTCTTGCGCCCCTGCCAAAACTGCCAAGTATCGGGCTTCATGCGGTAGCCACCCCAGTGGGGTGGTCGTGGCGGCTGCAGCAGGAATTGGGCAGCGTACTTGGCCGCATTGGCCACCAGCACACCGCGCCCCGAGATGACCTCGCTCTGTGGCGACGCCCAGGCACCAATGCGTGAATCCAGGGGCCGGGTTTTGAAGTAGGCATCGCTCTCTTCGGCGCTGACTTTTTCCACCACACCTTCAATGCGCACCACGCGCTCCAGCTCCACCCAGTGGAATTGCAGGGCGGCAAAGGGGTTGCCGTCGAGTTCGTGGCCTTTGCGGCTGTCGTAGTTGGTGAACCAGGTGATGCCCTGTGCGTCATAGCCCTTGATCAGCACGATGCGGGTGCTGGGGCGCAGGTTGCTGCCCACGGTGGCCAGCGTCATGGCATTGGGCTCGGGCACTTCACCCGCAATGGCTTCCTTCAGCCATTGGTCGAATTGCTGCAGGGGGTCGGTGTGCGAGGCCGACTCGTCGAGTTCGGCACGCTCATAGCTTTTGCGAAGGTCTGCAATAGAGGTCATGGGCGCAGTATAGAAGCGCCTTGCAACCCCATAGGGTGTGATGCCTATGCGGGTGCGGCCATCAGGCTTGCTTTGGGGGCCACCAGGATTTTGTTGTCCATTGCGGCGCCAAACTGGATGTCGCCCATCAATTGGCCACCTTCCTGGATGACGACCTTGCCGTAGCGAATCTTGCCCGTGACGCGGCCGGTGGCATAGATGACCAGTTTCTGGCGCACGGTCAGGTCGCCATTGAACTCGCCGTGGATTTCTGCGTAGTCGATGTCGGCCGAACCCTTGAATGCGCCGATCTCGGTGATGTGCATCACGCGCGAATCCATCGTGGCCTCGACCGTGCCTTCCACGACCAGGGTGTCGCAGTCGGTGATCTCCACGCCCTTGAGTTTGATGTTGGGCCCTACGGTCAGCTTACTGCCGCCTTCTTTGGTGGGAGCGCCCGACACCGGCGCGGCCGCAGCGGGGGCTGCCTGCGCGGCAGGGGCGTTGTTGTTGCCCATGCCGCCCGCGTTGGTGGAGCCAGACAGGGGATTCTGCTGGCCTTGCAGGCCGTTGGGAGAGCGGGTGTTGAGGTTGTTGGGGGAGGCCGGGGTCTCGGGGCGCTTACCAAAGAAAGGAGGTTGCATCGACATCAGGGTTCCTTTGAAAAATGGAGAAATTGATACTAGTCTTGCACCTCAGTGGAAACCCTTGGTGAATTGCAACATCGATAGCCAAAATGCCACCAAATGTTGCTGGTATAGGACTCGTCCTACAGCCAGTCTCGCAAATCCGCATTTCATCGCAAATATGTGCAGCAGACCGGTGAGCAGGAGTAGAGTGCGCGCTGTCACATAGAGGAGATCGACACCATGCAACAAGACATGCAGAACCCGCTCCCTGCAGCGGGACTTGCACCCACGGTTCCAGAGGCGCGCATCGAAGCGCTGGACGTGGTGCGCGGATTTGCCCTGTTGGGCATCTTCCTGATGAACATCGAGTTCTTCAACCGCTCCATGAATGGCATCGGCGAGGGCATGCCCCAGGGCCTGACGGGCCTGGACTGGTTTGCGAGCTGGTTCATTTCGTACTTCATCCAGGGCAAGTTCTGGACCATTTTTTCGCTGCTCTTCGGCATGGGCTTTGCCGTGATGCTGACCCGTGCCGAGCGCGCGCAGCGTGCATTCTTGGGGCCGTATCTGCGCCGCATTCTGGCGCTGGCCACCTTTGGCGCCGCCCACTACATCTTCATGTGGGCCGGTGACATCCTGTTCAGCTATGCAGTGGGCGCCGGTGCCTTGTTGATACTGCTCTACGGCCAGTGGAAGCCGCTGGTGGTAGCCCTGGCGGTGCTGGTGGGCATTGGTGCGGGCACGGGTGTGGAGCCCCTGTTTGGCATCGCGGGCTCGCTGGCCTTTGTGTCGCTGGTCTCGCTGTATGTGCGGGACGAAAAGCGCTTTATGGTGCGTGGCCACAGCGTGCCGCGCTTGTCGTTGATCCTGGGTGTGGCGGGCGTGGCAGCGGCCATTGCTGCCATCGTGCTGTGGTGCCTGCCCAATGGCCCCAAGGAGCCGCGCCTGCCGGTCAGCCTGTTCGCTGTCATTTTGCCGGTGATGGCGGTGCTGTCGGCCAAGTACAAAGACCCGGTGAACCTGCGCGAGGTGCGTCTGGGCTCCACCATCTACATCACGTCCTTCATCATCATGATCTTCTTCGGCGCGGTGGACTACCTGACACCGCCCGAAGCGGAGCCCACTCCAACAGCGGCGGTGGCCACGGCTGCAACCGCCGCGCCTGCCGCTGCAGACAAAGCTGCTTCTGGCAATGCCGCGGAGAAGAAGGCTGAAACGCCCGCAGAGAAGAAGGCCGCCAAGGCCAAGCGCCTGGCCAATCGGCTGGAAGAGCGCGACCGCGAAGTCCGCATACTGGCCAGCGGCAGCTACCGGGAGGTGGTGGAGATACGGGCCCGGCATTTCCCCGAAAAATTGGCCGGTGACGCGGGCTTTGCCACCGTGCTGATCGCCATGTTCCTGCTGGGCAGCTGGTTTGTGCGCTCCGGCACCATGGAAAACACCAGCGCCCATCTGCCGCTGTTCCGCAAGCTGGCCTACTACGGTCTGCCATTTGGCATAGGGCTGGGGCTGTTGGGCAGCATGATTGCCACGCACCACGTTCCTGGCGCGGAGCACGACGGCTTCCAACTGGCCCGTGGCATGGCCGTGCTGGGCAATCTGCCGGCCTGCCTGGGCTATGTGGGCATGGTGGTGCTGATGCTGCACAGCCGCTCGGTCTTCTCCGGCATACGCGTGCTGGCACCGGTGGGCCGCATGGCCTTGAGTAACTACCTGCTGCAGTCGGTCATCTGCTCGTTCTACTTCTACGGCTATGGCCTGGGCCATTGGGGCATGCCCCGTGCGCACCAGGTGGTATTTGTGGCCACCATCTTTGTGCTGCAGATCGCCTTCAGCCACTGGTGGCTGTCGCGCTACCGCTTTGGCCCCATGGAGTGGGTGTGGCGCGCCTTCACCTACCGCACCACGCCCCCCATGCGGCGTGCGGCCGTGCCGTCTGCAAAGACCGTGGCGGCCTGACTGGCTGCCACTGCAACTGCCGCTACGGACCGGGCTGCAAGTCGATGCGCTGCACCGTGGCAGCCTCTACCGCCTTGCGGGTATAGAGCAGCGGAAAGTAATCCCCCGCCAGCCACAGCGGGGCCAGGTCCTTGTAGTGCGGGCTGTCCGGGTCGCCGGATTGGCCCGGCATGTTGACGGCGCGGGAGTTATCCCAGTTGCCCACGTCGATGACCACGCGGAACGACGGGCCGCTGAGCTGGCGGAAGTCCCGCGGGTCGTAGCTGGACTGGTTGGGCGTGCTGGCCCCGCCCGACTTGGGCAGCGGCCCCACATTCAGCTTGGCGGCCTGCGCGGTATCCACCGCCGCAGCAAAGGGGTGCGTCACCAGGGCGTGTTGCAGCTTGCCCCACTGCCATTGCTGCGGGTCGCTACCCAATAGTTTGTGCGTGTCGGTCCAGGCCAGGTTCAGGCTGGTCAGCAGCACCCAATCGCGCTTGGCCACGGCCTCGCTGCCGAACACCGAGGCCGGTTTTTCAAGCCCCTCCAGCAGCACCGATGTGTCGGGCATGGCCAGCACGGCCGAAGACTTCTTGGGAACCACGACCTCTTTGAACACATAGCCCAGGTAGCGCGACCACCAGACTTCGAACAACGCGGCCGCCGCCGAATCGGCACGCTCCACACCATCCCAGCCGCGCAGCACATTCAAAGCGGCCTGGGTCTTGGTGTCCGGTGAGGTCAGGTGCTTCAGCAGCGCCAGCACGCGTCGCGCCGGTATCGACAGCACATCGTTTTGCAAGCGCATGGAGTCTTCCAGGGACAGCTTGCCGGGTTTGGACAAGACTTCGCGCAGGCGTTGGTAGCGGTCGGGGCTGGCCCATTCGAAACCCAGCTTGTGCTTGCGGTAGGCGTAGTCCGCAGGCAGGTTCATCTCGTTGGCACTGGCGAACCAGCCCTGGGGCGGGTTGTAGAGCGAGGGCAGTTGTGTGCCGGGCAGGAAGCCGGCCCATTCGTAGCGGCCGTCGCCGGGCACAGGCATCAGGCCGTCCCAATTGGGGCGCACCGGTGCCAGGCCACCGGCCACCCAGCCGATATTGCCCTTGGCATCCGCATAGACCTGGTTCTCGCTGGGCGCACCCCAGCGCGCCATGGCCTGTTTGAACTCCTGGAAGTTGGTTGCAAACATGTAGTCGATGCTGCCGAAATAGGGCGCCATGCCGGGTTCAAACCAGGCCGAGCGCACGGCATAGGCGCGGTCCTTGGCGACTTCGGTGTAGATGACCGGTCCGTGCCGTGTGAAGCGCAACTCGGCATCGACTGGCTTGGCGCCTTTGACCGCAATGGATTCGCGCAGCACGGTGAATTTTTCCCACTGACCCTTGTAGCGGTACTCCTGCGGGTTGGCCGGGTTCAGCGCGTAGGCGTAGAGGTCTTCCTGGTCGATGCTGAAGATGGTCAAGCCAAAGGCGATCTGCCCGTTGTGGCCGATGGAGATGCCGGGTAGCGCCGGCTCGCCCGCGCCCACGACATCGAGCTTGGGTGCATTCAGGTGGGCGATGTAGCGCAGCGAGGGCACGGAGTAGGCGCGGTGCGGGTCGCTGGCCAGCATGGCGCGCCCGGTTGTGGTTTTGGAAGGGGCCAGGGCCCAGGCGTTGCTGCCCTCGCTGGGGGCTGGCGTTGCGTCCATCGCTAACGCGCTGGTGCCGTCGCCATGCGCCGCACTGCCAGTCAGCACACCTGCTTTGCCGAGCGTGACGCCTTGCGTTGCCAATTGGAAGACCTTGAGCAAGTCCCGGGGCAGGCAGGGGTCCAGGCCCTCGGGCACCTGTGTTTCCCACGGTGGCGACAGGCGCACCCGCATCGCGTCGGTTTTGACGGTGTCGTGGCAGGCCACAAAGGCGCGTGCCACCTCGGATGTCAGGTTGCGGGTAAGCGCATGGCTGCGGATGCGCACCACGTCTTGCGCCTGCCACTTCTCGGGCTTGTAGGCGAACTGCTTGAATTCGAAGGGCAGCCTCTGCGGGTCTGCTGCCACGGCGTCGATATAGGCGTTGATGCCGGCGACAAAGCGTTCGGCAATGCCCTGCGCGTTCTTGCCATAGGCCTGCCATTCCTTTTGCATGTCGCCGCGGTACAGGAACAGGCGGCTGGCCGTGTCCTGCTCCACGTAACTCGGCCCAAACACTTCGGCCAGCCGACCCAGGCCGCGACGGCGCCACAGGTCGATCTGGAACAGGCGGTCGCGCGCGGCGTTGTAGCCCTGCACAAAGAACACATCGTCCTGGCTGGCGGCATAGATGTGGGGCACGCCCCAGCGGTCCACCAAAATCTGTGCGGGCTGCTGCAGGCCGGATACCTTGATAGTGGTCGTCGTGGGCACGGCTGGCGCTGTGGTGGCGCTCAGCAGTGCGGCGCACAGGATGGTAAGGGTGAAAGGTCTCATCAGCACAAACGGGTTTTGATTCAGGCTACGCGCTGCACGGCGGGCTTGCCCGCTTGCACCGCAAACTGCGCCAGGGTTTCTATGCGGGAATCCGGGGTGCGCACATCGTCCACCACGCGCAAGGTGGTCGTGAGCTGCTGGGGCGTGATGTCTACCACGCCATAGCCGTGGCGTTCGGCATCGGCAAAGATGAAATGCGGATTGCGGGCCAGGCGCTCCGCGGTTTTACTGTTGTTGCTGCTGCCGCCACGCGACGTGATGCTGGTGCCGCAGAACTCTACGCCCAGCGTGGCGCTGTCCGCTTGGCTGTAGTCGGCCTTGATGTGGCCGACCCAGTTCTCGTGCACATCACCGCCCAGCAGCACCGGGTTGGCCACCTGGTGCTGCTGCAGTGACGTGGTGACGCGTTGCCGTGCGGCGGGGTAGCCGTCCCAGCCGTCGTTCCACAGCGTTTGCACGGGGCCGGCCTTGTGGAAATCGCGCGCGCCAAACAGCGTTTGCTGGGCGATCACATTCCAGCCCGTGCTGCCCTGGGCCAAGGCCTGGTCCAACCATTGCTCTTGGACGGTGCCCAGCAGCGTGCGTTGGGGTTGTGACCAGATGGCGCATTCGGCAGGGTGCAGCGTGCCCGCGCCCGGCTGGTTGTCGGGCGTGCAGGCCTGGGCGTCGCGGTACTGGCGGTCGTCCAGCCAGTAGAGTGTGGCGAGCTTGCCAAAGCGCGTCCGGCCGTAGATGCGCATCTCGGCACCGCTGGCCAGGCCTTGCAGGCCCTGGGTCAGCACGCGGGCCGGCAAGGGCATGTGCTCGTAGTAGGCTTGGTAGGCGGCCGCGCGGCGGGCCAGAAAGTCGGCCACCAGCGGGCCGTTTTCGCCGACGTGGGTGCCTGCGTAGTCGTTTTGTACCTCGTGGTCGTCCCAGACCGTGAACCAGGGGCAGGCGGCGTGCATGGCTTGCAGGTCGGCATCGCCGCGGTGCAGGGCGTAGCGGGCGCGGTAGCCGTCCAGCGTGGTGACCCAGCCGCCGGTGGGCACGCGCACGGCGTGGGCGGAGTTGGGGTATTCGTAGATGTAGTCGCCCAAGAACAGCACGGCGTCCAGGTTCTCGGCGGCCATGTGGCGGTAGGCGCTGAAGTAACCGTGGTCCCAGCGCTGGCAGGATGCATAGGCCAGGCGCAGGCGCTGGGCGTCTGCATCCGGCGCCGGGAAGGTGCGGGTGCGCCCGGTGGTGCTGACCGCATCACCCGCGCGAAAGCGGTAGTAGTACCAACGATCGGGCTGCAGCCCCTGGGGCTCCACGTGTACGGAGTGGGCCAGCTCGGGCAGGGCCAGGGCCTGGCCGCTGCGGGCGATGCGGGTGAACTGCGCATCGTGCGCGACCTCCCAGCGCACGGCAATCGGCTCACTGCCCAGCGTGGAGCCACCCAGCAACCCGGTTTGTAGCAGGCGCGTCCACAGCACCACGGTCTCGTGCGCAGGGAAACCGCTGGCCACGCCCAGCGTGAAGGGGTTACCGGTGAAGCGGGTCTTGCACCAGGCGTTGCTGGGCAAGACCAGGGCTGTCGCACCCGCGCCCATCAGCTGCAGCAACTGGCGGCGCGATGGCAAGCCCGGCGGCGGCGGGGCAGGGGGCTGGCGTGGGGGCATGGGCAGATGGGGGTTGGGTTGGGCAATGGTACCCAGCACGGTGCGGCACCATACAAACTTGTACCACGCTGGTAACTAAAGTTGTGCCAACGAGACGTAACCAAGTTACCATTGGATTTGTAATATTGTTACATCGCCCTATGCCAAATCCAGCCGCCCTCCATCCCGTTGTACTTGCCGTGACCGAGCGCATCCGTGCGCGCAGCCAGCCCACGCGTAGTGCCTACCTGGAACAGTTGGACGCGGCAGCCAACCGCAAGCCCGGCGCGGACCGCATGGGTTGCGCCAATGTGGCCCACGCCTTTGCCGCCATGCCCGATGCCGACAAGGCGCGTGTAACCGGCATCGACAAATTCCGCGTGGTGGCCGAGAAGGGCCCCAACATCGGCATCATCAATGCCTACAACGACATGCTTTCGGCCCACGCGCCGCTGCAGTATTACCCCGATGTCATCAAGCAAGAGGCCCGCAAGCACGGTGCCACAGCCCAGGTGGCCGGTGGTGTGCCCGCCATGTGCGACGGCGTGACCCAGGGCACACCGGGCATGGAGCTGAGCCTGTTCAGTCGCGATTCCATTGCCATGGCCACTGCCATCTCGCTGAGCCACGACGTGTTTGACTGCGCGTTGATGCTGGGTGTGTGCGACAAGATCGTGCCCGGTCTGCTGATTGGTGCCTTGCACTTCGGCCACCTGCCCACGGTGTTTGTGCCGGCAGGGCCCATGACATCGGGCCTGTCCAACAACGACAAAGCCAAGGTGCGCGAGAAGGCCGCCCAGGGGCTGGTGGGCCGCTCCGAGTTGCTGGAGGCCGAGTCCGCCGCCTACCACGGTCTGGGCACCTGCACCTTCTACGGCACCGCCAACAGCAACCAGATGCTGCTGGAAGCCATGGGCCTGCATGTGCCCGGCACCGCCTTCATCAACCCCGGCGCCGATGTGCGGCAGGAGTTGACGCGTGAGGCCGTGCGCACGGTGTTGGGCATCACCAAGAGCAAGCGCTTCACACCGATTGGCAAGCAAGTGGACGAGCGCTGCATCGTCAATGCCATGGTGGCCCTGCTGGCCACCGGTGGCTCTACCAACCATTTGATCCACTGGGTGGCTGTGGCCCGCTCGGCCGGCATCGTCATCGACTGGAATGACTTCTCGGACCTGTCCGATGTCGTGCCCTTGCTGACCCGCGTCTACCCCAATGGCAGCGCCGATGTGAATCAGTTCCAGGCCGCTGGCGGCCCGGGCTTTGTGATCCGCGAACTGCTGGATGCCGGTTACCTGCATGCCGACGTGTTGACCGTGCGGGCCGGCGGCCTGCGCGAATACACCGGCATTCCTTCGGCGGGTGCCGATGGTGCCCTGCAGTGGGCAGACCCCGGTGCCAGCAAGGACGAGACCGTGGTGCGCACTGCAGCGACGCCGTTCAGCGCCAGCGGCGGTTTGAAACTCTTGCTGGGCAACCTGGGCCGTAGCGTCATCAAGGTGTCGGCCGTGCCGCAAGACCGCCATGTCATCGAGGCGCCATGCCGCGTATTTGATTCGCAGGACGAGCTGCACCATGCCTTCCACGCCAACGAGCTGAACCGCGATCTGGTGTGCGTGGTGCGCTGGCAAGGCCCGCAGGCCAATGGCATGCCCGAGCTGCATAAGCTCACGCCGCCGCTGGCGGTGTTGCAGGG
The DNA here is from genome assembly GCF_059418585.1 of Rhodoferax sp. GW821-FHT07G04. Classification (NCBI taxonomy): domain Bacteria; kingdom Pseudomonadati; phylum Pseudomonadota; class Betaproteobacteria; order Burkholderiales; family Comamonadaceae; genus Rhodoferax; species Rhodoferax sp. GW821-FHT07G04. The sequence continues at coordinate 41,074 of NZ_JBWKQD010000002.1, read as the reverse complement.
CAAGGGCTTCAAGGTAGCTCTGGTGACCGATGGCCGCATGAGCGGTGCATCGGGCAAGGTGCCGTCGGCCATCCACGTGTCGCCCGAGGCGGCATCGGGCGGACCACTGGCCAAGGTGCAAGACGGCGACATCATCCGCCTGGACGCCGTGGCCGGCACGCTGCAGGTGCTGGTGGACGCCGCCCAGTGGGATGCCCGCCCGCTGGCGACCATGCCCCAGGCCTTGCGCGCCGCCAACGGCATTGGCATGGGGCGCGAACTGTTTGCCGGCATGCGCCGCAACGCGCTGACCGCCGAAGAAGGTGCCTGCACTTGGCTGTGAAGCCGCACCATCCGTAACCCATTCCGCTAACGACTGAAGACCCATGCCAACAACAGCCTCCTGGACTGCGCTGCAAGTGATGCAAGACGCGCCCGTCATCCCCGTCATCGTGCTCAACGATGTGGCCCATGCCGTGCCCATGGCCCGTGCCCTGGTGGCCGGTGGTGTGCGCATGCTGGAGGTCACGCTGCGTACGCCGCAGGCGCTGGCCTGCATTGAGGCCATTGCCAAGGACGTGCCTGAAGCGGTGGTCGGCGCGGGCACCGTGCGCTCCAAAGCAGACGCGCTGGCCGCGGCCCAGGCCGGCGCGCGCTTTGCCGTCAGCCCCGGCTATACCAGCGCGGTAGGTCAGGCTTGTCGCGATGTCGGTTTGGCCTTGCTGCCCGGTGTGGCTACTGGCAGCGAAATCATGATGGCGCAGGAAGACGGCTTTACAGAACTCAAATTCTTCCCGGCCATGCAGGCCGGCGGCCCGGCCATGCTCAAGGCCTGGAGTGGCCCCTTCTTTGACGTGAAGTTTTGCCCCACGGGTGGCGTGAGCCTGCAAAACGCGCCCGAGTTTCTGGCCCTGCCCAATGTGGTGTGCGTGGGTGGTTCCTGGCTGGTGCCGGCCGACGCGCTGGTCCAGGGTGATTGGGCGCGTGTGACTCAGTTGGCCCGCGATACACAGGCGCTGCGCAAGCGCTGAAGGGTGCGTTGAGGGGACTACTTCCACGGAGTTGTAAGGGGCTCCACCACCGCATGGACATCTCGCAGTATCGGGATTACCATGGGTTCAGCGAACGGTAAAGGCGCCGAATAAGCACCCAGTAGAAAAAAGGGAGTTGGCCCACTATTTGCCGCGCCGTCGGCAGGAGGATGTCATGAATACCTCAGGTTTTCTGGATCGCTTGCTGCTGTGGCAAAAATTCGTCATCGTCGGTGTCGTGGCCGCAGTGGCGGTTTTGATCCCGGTGGGCCTTTACATCCGCGAAGCCGACAAGAACTGGGATGCCGCGCTGCTCGAGCGCGACGGGCTGGCACCCATGGCATCCATTCTGCGCACTATCCAGTTGACGCAACAGCACCGTGGCATCTCAGCCCTGGTGCTGGGCGGTGTGGACAGCGAGAAAGACAAGCGCGTCGCCAAGCAGAAGGAGGCCGACGCGGCCTATGAGTCCCTGGACAAACTGATCCAATCCATGGGCGACAAGGGCGTGGCCGACGCCTGGGTGCAACCCAAGCAGGACTGGGCCGCCCTGCGCACCAATGTCAGCAATGCCAGCCTGACGGTGCCGCAGAGCTACCAGGCCCACACGGCCCTGGTGCCCAAGCTGCTGGTCGTCAACGACCTGATAGGCGATCACTTTGGCCTGAGCCTGGACCCCGATGCCGACAACTACCAGCTGATACAGGCCATGTTCTACATCCAGCCCTATGTCACCGAAGCCTTGGGCAAGATGCGGGCCAAGGGTGCCGGCCTCTTGGCCAAGAAAGAGGCTACGCTGGAAGACAAGCTGGTCATGGCCGAGCTGATCGCCCGTGCAGGCGACCGGCTGGCGCAAATGGCCACGGCCTATGGCAAGGCGGTGGCCAGCAACCCCGACATCGGCAAGCGCCTGGGCAGCGCCATGACCGAGGCCCAGGCCCTGGCCAACGAATCCATGGCCGTGGCCAACGAGAAGATCGCCAAGGCCGAGACCTTGACGCACTCCGGTGTGGAATACGTAGCGCTGACGACGCGGGCCATTGACGCCCAGTTTGCGCTGAACGCCGCGGCCAACAAGGACCTGCAGCAGTCCCTCAGCCAAAAGATATCGGAACTGCGTTCGCTGCGCTGGATGATGCTGGCCTCGTTGGGCCTGCTGCTGGCGCTGGCTGTGCTGCTGTTGCGCTCCATACTGCGCTCCATCAGCGTGCCCATGGCCGAGGCCGTGCAAGTGGCGCAGCGTATTGCCAAGGGCGATTTGACGGCGCGCTTTGGTGCCGACCGCCGCGATGAGATCGGCCAATTGATGGTGGCATTGCACGCGATGAACGATGGCCTGGCCAGCATGGTGGGCGCGCTGCGCCAGGGCATTGAAGAGATCGACGACGGGGCCAACAGCATCGCTAGCGGCAACAGCGACCTGTCGGCACGCACCGAGTCGCAAGCCTCCAGCCTGGAGGAAACGGCCGCTGCCATGGTGGAGATGACGGCCACCGTGCGCCAGAACGCCGATAACGCACGCCAGGCCAATACCTTGGTCAACAGCACTGCCGAGGTGGCGGTGCGCGGTGGCGGCATCGTGGCCGAGGTGGTCAGCACCATGGGCGGCATCAACGAGAGCTCGCGCCGCATTGTGGACATCATCAGCGTCATCGACGGCATTGCCTTCCAGACCAATATCCTGGCGCTCAACGCCGCGGTAGAGGCGGCCCGTGCGGGTGAGCAGGGCCGGGGCTTTGCCGTGGTGGCCAGCGAGGTGCGGTCTCTGGCCGGCCGCTCGGCTGAAGCCGCCAAGGAGATCAAGGCCCTGATCAGTACCAGTGTGGAAAAGGTGGAGGCGGGCAACCAACTGGTGGGCAGCGCTGGCAAGTCCATGGACGAGATCGTGGACAGCGTCAAGCGGGTGACCGGTATCATGGGCGAGATCGTGGGCGCCACCGACGAGCAGCGCCAGGGCATCGAGCAGATCGAGCAAGCCGTGGCCCAGATGGACGGTATGACGCAGAAGAACGCCGCCCTGGTAGCCCAGGCCGCCGACGCCGCCGCCGCCATGAAGGACCAGTCGAACCGCTTGGTGCAGTCCATGGCGTCCTTTCAGCTACCCTGAAGTCTGCTTCCCGAATACTACTGATTTTGTAGCTAACTATTCATATTCGACGAGGGGTACAGGCCGAAATGTGTTGAATGTTTTGCCAAATAACCCGATTTGGGTAGTTTAAGAACCCTTTGCAGGGCTTGGCCTGCGTCAGGCCATCTGTGGGCGCTGGATCAACTCGATCTTGTAGCCGTCGGGATCGGTCACAAAGGCGATGATGGACGTGCCGCCTTTTACCGGTCCGGCCTCCCGCGTCACATTGCCGCCGGCCGCCTTGATCGCCGCGCACGCCGCATGGACATCGGGTACACCCAGTGCAATGTGGCCGTAGGCCGTGCCCGGTTCGTAGGATTCCACGCCCCAGTTGTAGGTGAGCTCAATCTCGGCATGGTCGGGGTTGGTGCCATAGCCGACGAAGGCCAGTGAGTATTTGTACTCGGGGTTTTCGGAGGTGCGGTTGAGTTTCATGCCCAGGATCTGGGTGTAGAAATTGATGGAGCGTTGCAGGTTGCCGACGCGCAGCATGGTGTGGAGGAGTCGCATGGTCGAGGTCTTTCTTCTGTGCAAATGGGCAGTGCCGAACAGGGGCAAGCGGGCAAGCATACCGCGCCCCTGATCACACTGCATCAGTGGCGGCGAAAGACCAGCGTGCCGTTGGTGCCGCCAAAGCCAAAGCTGTTCTTGGCAGCGTATTCCATGGGTATGCGGCGCGCGGTGTTGGCGCAATAGTCCAGGTCGCATTCCGGGTCGGGGTTGGCCAGGTTGATGGTGGGCGGCACGGTCTGGTGGTGCAGGGCCAGCACGGTGAACACCGACTCCACGCCGCCCGCACCGCCCAGCAGGTGGCCCGTCATCGACTTGGTCGAACTGACCACGATGTTGTGGGCATGCTCGCCGAAGACATTCTTGATGGCCCGGGTCTCGTTGATGTCGCCCGGCGGTGTCGAGGTGCCGTGGGCGTTCAGGTACTGCACATCGTGTGGGTTGATCTGCGCATTGCGCAGCGCCGCCCGCATGGAGCGGCTGGGGCCGGAGACATTGGGCATGGTGATGTGGTGCGCGTCACCCGTCATGCCGAAGCCGACTAACTCGGCATAGATCTTGGCGCCGCGCTTTTTGGCGTGTTCGTATTCCTCCAGCACCAGCACACCGGCGCCTTCGCCGACCACAAAGCCATCACGGTCCCGGTCCCAGGGGCGCGATGCGGCGGTGGGGTCGTCGTTGCGGGTGGACAAGGCACGCGCCGAGGCGAAGCCGCCGACACCCAGCGGCGTGATCTGGCTCTCGGTGCCGCCCGCGACCATGACATCCGCGTCGCCATATTCGATCAGCCTTCCCGCCTGGCCTATGCAGTGCAGCCCCGTGGTGCAGGCCGTTGCGATGGCCAGGTTGGGGCCGGTAAAACCAAAGCGTATCGACACATGCCCCGACACCATGTTGATGATGGACGTGGGCACGAAGAAGGGCGAGATGCGGCGTGGGCCGCGCTCAATGTATTCGCGGTGGGTCTCTTCAATGGCGGGCAGGCCGCCAATGCCGGAGCCGATCAGCGTGCCTATGCGTTCGGCCTGCTCCTCGTTCAGTGCGTCGCCGGTGGTAAGCCCCGCGTCCTGCATGGCCTGGATGGCCGCCGCCATGCCATAGTGGATGAAGCGGTCCATATGGCGGGCATCCTTAGCCGGGATGTAGGCCTCGACGTTGAAATCTTTGACCTCGCCCGCGAAACGCGTGGTCAGTGCCGAAGCGTCAAAACGCGTGATGGGGGTGATGCCCGAGCGGCCGGCGATCAGGCTGGCCCAGGCATCCGGCACGGTGTTGCCGACCGGGCTGACGACGCCCAGGCCGGTCACGACGACACGGCGGCGCTGTGTGTACTGGGTCATTGCGGGGCCTGCGTATGGGGTGTCGTGGGGCTGGGTGCAGGCTGCTTCAGTTCAAACACCAGGCAGGTGGTCGTGGCATGGGCGTACAGCGTGCCGTCGGGGCCGAACAGGCGGGCCTCGGCGGTGGCCAACTGCTTGCCGCAGTGGATGACCTTGCCCTCGGCACGTATGCGTTGCACCTTGGGGCCAATGGCCTTGACCAGGTTCACACCCAGCTCGGCCGTGGTGTAGCCGCGCCCTGGCGGCATCAGGGTGTGGATGGCGCAGCCCAGCGCCGAGTCCAGCAGCGTGGCGTACCAGCCGCCGTGGATGGTGCCCATGGGGTTCAGGTGGCCGGGGCCGGGTGTGCCCTGGAACACGGCGCGGCCGGCCTCGACCTCCATGATGAGAAAGTCCAGCGTCTTGGCGATGGCGGCATAAGGGATGTCGCCACGCAGCATGGCTTGCATCACTTCCAGGCCGTTCAGGCCGGCGATCTGCTCGGGCTGGGCAACGCCGGGCCCGGGGCCTTTGTCCAGCAGGCTGCGCACGGCGTGTTCCTGGGTCAGCCAGGCGTCGAGTAGGTTGGGGGTGATGCTCATGGTTTTCCTTCACGGGTTGAGGGGTTAATTGCAATTATAGTTGCATATGCAATTATTGTAGCTACAATTGAAACATGAACACTGTCACCGCCGTAACAGAAACCTCCGCGCCGCTGGCCAAGCCGCGGGGTTGCACCAACCTGCAACTGCGCCAGCTCACACGCCGCGTGTCCCAGCGCTACGACGCGGAGATGGCGTGTGTGGGCCTCAAGACCACGCAGTATTCGCTGCTGTCCTATGTGGTGAAGCTGGGCCCCATACGCCCGGCTGACCTGGCCAAGGCCATGGAAATGGAACCGTCCACGTTGACGCGCAACCTCAAACCGTTGATCACCGCGGGCTGGGTGGAGTTGGCCGCTGGCGACGATGGCCGCAGCCGCTCCATCTACGCCACGCCTGCCGGGCGCGAGAAGCGCGCCCAGGCGCAGCGCCACTGGAAGCTGGCGCAAGAGCGTCTGAACCAGACCTTGGGTTTGCAGCGGGTGCAGGCGCTGCATGACCTGATCCAGGAATCCCTGGCCTTGCTGGCCAACCCAGAAACCGATACCGACACTGAAACCGGAGCCGACGATGTCTGATGCAAGCCCCCTCTCTTCTTCGCGCAAGTCGCTGGCCGTTTGGCTGGTGCTGCTGGCCGCAGCCGGCACCTTTGCCCTGACCATGGGTGTGCGCCAGACCATGGGCTTGTTCCTGAGTTCACTCAATACCGCCACCGGCCTGGGCGTGGGCAGTATCAGCCTGGCCTTTGCGTTTGGCCAGTTGTGGTGGGGGCTGACCCAGCCCTTTGCCGGCGCCTTTGCCGACCGCGTGGGGGCTGGGCGCGTGTTGCTGCTGGGCGTGGCGCTGGTGGCACTGGGTACCTTCATCACCCCCTTCATGACGACAACCGCCGGGCTGATTTTTGCGATTGGTGTGCTTGCCGCTGGTGGCGCGGGCATGGCCGGCCCGGCCGTGCTGATGGCGGCTACCACACGTTTGCTGCCGGCCGACAAGCGTGGCATGGCCACCGGCATCGTCAATGCGGGCGGTTCGTTTGGCCAGTTTGTTATGGCGCCGATTGCCGGCGCGCTGATGGTCAGCGTGGGTTGGGGCAATGCGATGCAGGTGATGGCGGGCATTGTGCTGCTGGCATTGCCGGCGGCGCTGGTGCTCAAGGGCAGCAATGTCCCGGTAGCAGCACCAGAAGGCGCCAAATCCATGGGCACGGGTGATGCAGTGCGTTTGGCTTTGCGCACGCCCAGTTTTTTGTTGTTGGCAGCGGGTTTCTTTGTCTGCGGCTTTCACGTGGCGTTTCTGGCCACGCATTTGCCCGGCGTGGTTGCGGCTTGCGGCTTGCCTACTCAGTGGAGTGCTTGGGCTTTGGGCGTATTGGGGCTGTTCAACATCGTGGGCAGCATCGCCATGGGCTGGGCCGTGGGGCGCTGGCGCATGAAGTCGCTGCTGTCGCTGGTGTATGCGGTGCGGGCGGTGGCGGTGCTGGTGTTTTTGCTGGCGCCCAAGAGTGGCCCGGTGGTGTTGGTGTTTGCCGCAGTGATGGGCGTGAGTTTCTTGTCCACGGTGCCGCCCACGGCAGGTCTGGTGGCCAAGTTTTTTGGTACGGCCCATATGGCTACGCTGTTTGGCGTGGTGATGTTGACGCACCAGGTGGGTGGTTTCCTCGGTGCGTTCCTGGGGGGCAAGGTGTTTGATGCGACTGGCAGTTACAACTGGATCTGGTACGCCGACATTGTGTTGGCGGTGGGGGCTGCGTTGATTCACTTGCCGATTCGGGAGGCTGAGTTGCCGGCGCGTGCTGTTCCTGCTTAATCTTCGTTGTTGGTGGGTCAGCTTGGGCGGGATGGCGAGGGGCTCAGAGGCGCTGCGCTTTGCCACATCGCCCCCCGCCAACGCCAACAACCCAGGTAAGCTTGCAACCCATGACCACCTTCACCAAAGTAATCTTATTCACCGACACCGATGGCCGCGCGAAATTTCGCGAAGAAGCTGTAGCCCTGGCCCAGGGAACCCCGCAGTCCATGCTGTCCGAAGTATTTGCGTCGGGCGGCTACCAGCTGCGCACCAGCCCGGTGGGCTTTCGCAGCCAGTTCCATTGCACCGGCGCGCCGCAGTGGTGTTTCATCCTGGGTGGGCAGATGGAGATAGGCCTGCAAGGCGGCGTGTCGCGCGTCTTCAAACCGGGCGAGCACTTCTACTCGGCTGACGTGTTGCCAGAGGGTGCCACGTTTGACCCCGCGGTGCATGGCCACAGGAGCCGCCAAGTGGGGGATGAGCCCTTGGTGACCTTGTTTGTGCGGGGCTGAGGGCCGGGCGCTTGCTGTCCGATAGTCCGCGCCAATGAAAACGGGAGCCGAAGCTCCCGTTTTCTTCTGAGAATCGTAAGGGGCGATCAGCTCTTTTTGCCCTTGCGGCGCGCCACGGCTCCCAGCAAGCCCAAGCCAGCCAAAAACATGGCATAGGTCTCAGGTTCAGGGACTGCCGATACATTGCCGGTGAAGCGCACTTCGTCGACAAAAGACCAAGGCCCATTGGCATAAACCGACAACCGAACCTTGTTGCTGGTGATGTCGAGGTTGGACAGCGTGTAGAACGAGTGCGGTGCCGTGCTGTATGGGTTGTTGTCGTTCGCGCTGGATGGCGGATTGGTCAAAGTGCCTTTGAGAACCCAGTTGCCGGACTCGAATGCGGATACCGAGAACGTGGGCAGCGCCACGTCGCCCAAATAGTCTTGCGTAGAGCCAATGGATACGCTGCCGATGGATGAAACCGATGCAAAGCTGAAGTCGATATTGACCTGCTGCTGGTACACCCAACCCACCCATTCTTCGCCCGCATTGGCCGCCCAGCCCGCCTTGCCAATCACACCGTCGGTCAATTTGGTGAGCGACGGATCGTGGTAGCACCAGGTGCCGCAAGCCGTTGACTTGTCAAAGCTGTAGCTGGTCGGGGCGATAGGGGCCGCCATGGCGGCTGTGCTGCAGGAGAGAGCGATCAGTGCCAGCGTGGCGGGCCATTGCCGTAGGGTGTGTTGCATGAAATGTGAGCCTGTAGGAGTAAAGGGATGGGAGGCAGCTCCCACAGGCATTTTCTGGTGGCATATGCGCCACCACAATAGTCCTAATGGACTATTGGACCGAGGCTTTTTTCAACCGCCCTGCATTTCACCCGACATCAGCGTGACGACGCCAGGCACGCCGGCTTCTACATGGCGTTTCAAGGCATGCGCGATGTCGCTGGCTTTAATGGCGCGGTAGTTGGACGGTATCAGCGGACCCAGACAACGCGCCAGCTTCAGGCCCAGGCCTTCACCGGCGCGGCCGGGTTGGCCCAGAGCCGCACGGTCGCCGTCTATCAGGGATGGTCGGGCAATCACCAGGCTTTGGAAGCCCATGCGCGCCAGCGAAAGCTCCATCTCGCCTTTGATGCGGTTGTAGAAAACGGAAGATTGGGTGTTGGCCCCCATCGCGCTGACTACTCCTAATTTGGTAGCGCCAGACTTACGAACGGCGAGGGCTACAGCCTCAACAGCCTTAAGGTCCAAGGCGCGAAACGCCTCCTGGCTGCCGGCGACCTTGATGGTGGTGCCTAGGGCGATGAAGCATTCATCGACCTTGGGCAGGGTGCTGGGCAATGCCGTGAAATCCACGACATGGCTTTGGAGCTTGGGGTGCTTGCGCTCAAGAGGGCGGCGGCCCACGCAGTGCACCGCCGCAACCGTTTTATCGGCTAAAAGGTCCGCGAGGATTTCCTGACCCACGAGGCCCGTTGCCCCCGCCACCATAACCACCCGACCGTTGTCCGCCGCCATTGCCGCCTCCGTTGCGGTTGCCACCGCCGCCATAACCGCCACCACCACGGCGACCGCCGCGTTCAGCCATCATATCGACACTGGTGCGCATTGGGTCGGGCTGACCGCCTGCCGCTGTGCGGGGAGGGCGCTCGCCCATGCCGCTGCCAAAACCGCCTTCGTGGCTGCGCGGCTGCGCGTCGCCGCGGGGGGCATGTTGGCCACCACGGCCCTGACCGCCGCCGCCATGGCCTTGGGGGCCGCGTGCGCCTTGTGGGCGTGGGGCGTGGTGTTCGCCACCGCGTCCGCCGCCATTGCCGCCACCACCATTACCGCCGTTGCCACGGGGAGCTTGTGCGCCGCGACCGCCGCCACCGTTGCCGTTTCCGCCACGGCCGCCGCCACCACCGCCTTGGCTGGCGCGGTTGTCACGAACGCGTTGCAGCATTTCCGTGCGGGCGGCCTTCGCGGCGGCCTGCATCACGTCGCGGCTCGGCGGCTTGCCGGCACCGCCCCAGATGGTCTGGCGACCCATGGCGATGGGCTCGCCCTTTTCACCTGGCTCGGGGCCAAAGCCTTCCATGACCTGGACCGGGATGGTCTGCTTGGTGAAGCGCTCGATGTCCTGCATGAAGCCTTCTTCGTCCAGGCACACCAGGTTGACGGCGGCGCCTTCGTTGCCCGCGCGGCCGGTGCGGCCGATGCGGTGCACGTAGTCTTCGCAGACATTGGGGATCTCGTAGTTGACGACGTGGGGCAGTTCGTCGATGTCAATGCCGCGGGCGGCAATGTCGGTGGCCACCAGGGCGCGTACATCGCCGCTCTTGAAGCCCGACAGGGCTTGCGTACGGGCAGCCTGGCTCTTGTTGCCGTGCAGGGCCATGGCGGTGATGCCGTTCTTTTCCAGGAACTCGGCCACGTTGTTGGCACCGAACTTGGTGCGGGTGAACACCAGCACCTGGCTCCACTTGTGCTCGTTGATGATGTGGGCCAACAGGGCCTTCTTCTTGCCGCGGCCGACCGGGTGGATCACCTGGGTGATGCGCTGCACGGTGGTGTTACGGGGCGTGACCTGCACGCTTTGCGGATCTTTCAGCAGGCCAGCAGCCAGTTCACGGATTTCGTCGCTGAAGGTGGCCGAGAACAGCAGGCTCTGCTTTTCCTTGGGCACCAGGGCCAGCACCTTCTTCACGTCATGGATGAAGCCCATGTCCAGCATGCGGTCGGCTTCGTCCAGCACCAGCATCTGCACTTGGCCCAGGTCCAGCATGCCTTGCTGGGCCAGATCCAGCAGACGGCCGGGTGTGGCGACCAGAATGTCCACGCCCTTCTTGAGCTTGGCGATCTGGGGGTTCATGCCCACACCGCCAAAGATGACGGTGGAGCTCAGTTGCAGGTACTTGCCGTAGGTGCGGATGGATTCTTCGACCTGGGCGGCCAGTTCGCGGGTGGGGGTCAGCACCAGGGCGCGGATGCCGGTTCCGCCAAATTTGTTTTGTGCGCTCCGGCTCATGGTGAGGCGGTGCAGCAAGGGCAGGGTAAAGGCCGCCGTCTTGCCGGTACCGGTCTGGGCGCCGCCGAGCAGGTCGTGGCCTTGCAGGACCAAGGGAATGGCCTGTGCCTGGATCGCGGTTGGGGTTTCGTAACCCTGCTCGCGCACGGCCTTAACGATGGCCGCGGCCAGGTTCAATTCTTCAAATGTCATGGGTTGTGGCGCTCATCCAGAGCGCTTGGGATATCGGCCTGTTCAGGTACCTGGGTACCAGATCAGTCAAAGGCAGATGGATTCAAAGGCGGGACGTTGGATGTCAATCCGGTCCCCAGCAATGTGCTGACGTTGTGGGCAACTGAAGCACCGCAACAAGCCGTATTGTCGCACGTTGGCCGCAGTCCCGTCCAAAAAGCTGAAACAGAGTGTTTCGTCGGTGCGACTTCGGCATGACAATGCGGGCAAAAGGCTGGTCATTGCGCCTGGCAACTGGGAGAATCTGCTCACAATGAAAAAGTTCATGTTGCGAAGGCTGGGCGTGGCCCATGAAGCCGGAAGTCTCAAGCCGTCCTTGCAGGATTGCATCGAGGCTGTGTTGGAGCAAAGCGATGCCCTGGTGGACGACGTGCTATCGGGGTTGAAGGCGTCTTTGACCCAAACCCGCAGCAAGTCGGTACAGGTAACTCCCAATCCCGCAGCCAAGCCCACCATCGAGCGCTTGTACACCAATGGCACGGCCTTCAAGGCCAGCTTTGCCGAGAAACTGCGCCTGGCCCTGTACGGTGGCGATACCCATAGAGCGCAGTCCCAACCCTTGCGCTTTGATGATTTCCAGTTTTTGGAAGAAGAACAAATCGATGCCAACATCGAATTCGCGCTGACCCAACAGGAAATTGCACTGGCCGTCGACGATGCGCTACCGACGCTGGACGCGCTGATGAGCAGCCTGTTGGGCTGGATGACGGTACAGCCGCACTCCAACCCGCTGAAACCCGAGTCCTTTGTCTACGCCCTGCGAGAGGCCATGCTGGAGCACGTGCCCAGCGATGAGGCCCGCACCAGCCTGATGACGCCGGCCGCCGGCATGCTGGGCGTTTCCATGCGCCAGTTGTACAAGGAAGTCTCCGAGTGGCTGCGTTCCCAGGGCGTGGAGCCGGTGGGGCCTATACAACAGGGCGCCGCCCATGGCGCGCAAAAGCCGACCGAAAACTCGGTCACCCGTACCCTGTTGACGCTGGACAAGTTGCGCCGCCTGCTGTCCGGCGAATTGGAAATGGGGCCGTTGAACGGCAACGTCAAGGACTTCACGCACACGGTACCGGCTTCGTTTGTCGCGCTGGAAGACATGAAGCTCATGGAGCCCATGATGAAGCGCCTGACGGAGCGGGCCAGCCAGGCAGCCGCGGCGGCGCCCAAGGCTGAGCCCAAGGACATGCTGGAAGAGCGTGCTGAACCCAAGGACAAATCCAAGAACAAGAAGCTCGGCCGCGAGCTCGGCGAAGAGGTGGTTCGCATGATGCTGGAGAACCTGGCACAAGACCACCGCATGCTCGGTGGCGTGCGCAAGAATCTCAAGCTGATGGAGCCAGTGCTGATTACGCTGTCGCAATCGGACGCACGCTTTTTCAGCGAACGCCAGCACCCGGCCCGCCAGTTCATGGACAAGATGACCAGCCGTAGCCTGGCCTTCACGTCGGAAGACCAGCCGGGCTTCGCGCATTTCCAGAAAACGCTGGAGAAGTCGGTCAACATTCTGACCAATGGACCACGCGACGCGTCGACCTTCGCCCAGGTCTTGAAGAAACTGGAGGCCGTATGGGCCAAGGAAGAGCAGGAGCAGCGCCAGCGCGCCGAAGAGGCGGCACGCGCCCTGCTGCATGCCGAGCAGCGCAACCTGCTGGCACTGCGCCTGGCCGAAGACTTTGCCGAGCGGGTCAAGAACAAGAAGGTGCCCGACATCGTCAGTGCTTTCCTGCGCGGACCCTGGTCCCAGGTCGTGGCCGAATCCCAGTTGCGCTGTGCGGATGGTACGGCCGATGCCGACGGCTATCTGGCCTTGGTCGACGATCTGATCTGGAGCGTGCAGCTCAAGCTGGCCCGGCGCAACCGGTCGCGCTTGGTGGACATGGTGCCGGGCATGCTGGTCAAGATGCGCCAGGGCCTGGGGCTGATTGCCTACCCCGAGGAACGCATACCGGCCTTTTTCGACGAACTGATCACCTTCCACGAGCAAGCCTTTGAAGGCAGCCGCCCTGCTCCCACCGCCGAGTCTGTGGAGGCCACCGACAAGTCGTCGGTGGTGGCCGATATCTCTGCCATCGACAGCGTGGGCCTGCCGGTCGACGAGTTCTGGATGGCTGACGACGAGGCCACCGATTCCGGCTTCCTGCAGGGCAGCTCCGAGCGCATCCCCGAGGTCGAAGAGGACGAGACACCCGACCCGGCGGCGCAGATGGCCTGGAGCGCGCAGAGCCTCATCACCGGCTCCTGGGTGGACTTGGCACTGGGCGGCCAGTGGGTGCGCGCCCAGTTGACCTGGGCCAGCCCACACAAGACACTGTTCATGTTCATCTCTTCGGGCGGCATGGCGCATTCCATGTCGCGGCGCACCATGGACCGCTTACGGGGCCTGGGCCTGATTCGCCTGGTGTCGGATGGGCGGGTCGTGGACCATGCTCTGGATGCCGTGGCCCAGGCGGCGCTGCGCAACGATGTCGAGAAGGCCGGCGGGGCGGCCCAGTCGCCGTAATAGCCAGGTTTGGGCGGGTGGGGGCGTCCCAGTCGATAATAGGCACCATCCCAACGCTAAATCCGACTCGCATGGGCGCCGGCATCTGAGCCGTATGGCGCCCCCATGCGACTGAAAGCTGGTTGGCAAACCCACTTTTTCCTAACCTTTTATTGGTAAATCCATGGCCCAATACGTTTTTTCCATGAACCGCGTCGGCAAGATCGTGCCGCCCAAGCGGCATATCCTGAAAGACATTTCGCTGTCCTTCTTTCCTGGTGCCAAGATCGGCGTGCTGGGTACCAACGGCTCCGGCAAGTCCACTCTGCTGAAGATCATGGCCGGTGTTGACACCGAAATCGAAGGCGAAGCCATCCCCATGGCCGGCCTGAACATCGGCTACCTGCCGCAGGAACCCAAGCTGGACCCGGCCCACACCGTGCGTGAATCCGTGGAAAGCGGCATGGGCAAGGTGTTTGCCGCTAAGGCACGCCTGGAAGAGGTCTACACCGCCTACGGCGCCGAAGACGCCGACTTTGACGCACTGGCCGCCGAGCAAGCCGAGCTGGAAGCCATCATTGCCACCGCCGGTACCGACTCCGAACACCAACTCGAAATCGCCGCCGACGCGCTGCGCCTGCCCCCATGGGACGCCAACATTGGCGTGCTCTCCGGTGGTGAAAAGCGCCGCGTGGCGCTGTGCCGTCTGTTGCTGTCCAAACCCGACATGCTGCTGCTGGACGAGCCCACCAACCACTTGGATGCCGAATCGGTGGATTGGCTGGAGCAGTTCCTGCAGCGCTATCCCGGCACCGTGGTGGCCATCACCCACGATCGTTACTTCCTGGACAATGCCGCCGAATGGATTCTGGAACTGGACCGTGGCTCAGGCATTCCCTACAAGGGCAATTACTCCGACTGGCTTACGCAAAAGGGCGCCCGCCTTGAGGCCGAGCAAAAGGGCGAAGAAGCCCGCGCCAAGGCCCTGAAGAAGGAATTGGAATGGTCGCGCCAGAACCCCAAGGCCCGCCAGGCCAAGAGCAAGGCCCGCTTGGCCCGTTTTGAGGAATTGAGCGATTTTGAATACCAGAAGCGCAACGAAACCAATGAAATCTTCATCCCCGTGGCCGACCGCCTGGGCCATGAAGTGATCGAGTTCACCAACGTCACCAAGTCCTTTGGCGACCGCGTGCTGATCGACAACCTGAGCTTCAAGATCCCGGCCGGCGCCATCGTCGGCATCATCGGCCCCAACGGGGCTGGTAAATCGACACTGTTCAAGCTGATCGCCGGCAAGGAGCAGCCCGATTCCGGCACGGTCAAGATCGGCCAGACCGTGAAGATGGCCTTTGTGGACCAGCACCGCGATGATCTGTCCAACGACAAGACCGTGTGGGAAGACGTGTCAGGCGGGCTGGACATCCTCAACGTCGGCAAGTTCCAGATGGCCAGCCGCGCCTACTGCGGCCGTTTCAACTTCAACGGCGCCGACCAGCAGAAGAAGGTTGGCATGCTGTCCGGCGGTGAGCGTGGTCGCCTGCACCTGGCCAAGACGCTGATCGCGGGCGGCAACGTGCTGATGCTGGACGAACCATCCAACGACTTGGACGTGGAAACCCTGCGCGCGCTGGAAGATGCGCTGCTGGAGTTCGCCGGCACCATGCTGGTGATCTCCCACGATCGCTGGTTCCTGGACCGTATCGCCACCCACATCCTGGCCGCTGAAGGCGACAGCCAGTGGACCTTCTTCGACGGCAACTACCAAGAGTACGAAGCCGACAAGAAGAAGCGTCTGGGTGAAGAAGGCGCCAAGCCCAAGCGCGTGCGCTACAAGGCTTTGAAGTAAGCCCCACCCCAGGCAATCCAACCCGGCATGGCGGCATCGACCTCTCCGCAGTACCAAGCCTTGTACCGCACGACGGTGCAAGAGGCGGCTGCCGGTGGGCACATGCTGATGGGCCGACTGGTGGAGGCCGCCCGAGTTGCCCTGCAGGCACGCGAGGCCGCCAGCCGCGACCTGCGTGAGCGCGATGCGCTGGCCCAGGCGGGCAAGCAGTTGCGCAGCTGGGAGGCCAAGCTCTGCGAGCGCTACCCCCACGCCTTGCTGCAAGCCTTTACCCAGCCCGAGGTTGCCAAGAAGTCCGGCACGCTGGCCAGCGCCAATGTCGGGTTTGACGAACTGGAGCTGATGGACGAGGTGCAGGTGCTGACCAGCGTCACGCTGGCGCGCACGCTGCAGGTGGCCATGCTGGCGGCAGAAGCCAGCCTGGCCGAACTCAATACGCTGATCTGCAGCACGCTGGGCCTGGGCTCGGTCCATGCGGAGCGCAATCCGCTGCGCCCGCAAATCTATGTGAATGCCTTGAAGGCGGTGGTGGAACAGACCGGCTTGCCGTCATCCATGCAACTGGACTGGCTCGCAGCCATGGGCAATGCCTTGGGCCAGGAACTGCGTTCCATGTATGTGCAGCTCTGTGCTTCGCTGCGGGGGCAGGGTGTGGTGGCCGCCGGTTATGCGGTGGTGCATACGCCCGTTGGCGGCGGCGGAGGGGCTGGTGTGGGCCGCGGTGTGGCCTATGACACCTCCACAACAGCCGGTCCTGCGGGCGGTTATGCGCCTGCGCCTACCTATGGAGCGTCCACCGCACATAACCAGACATCGGGCCAGATACCGACCCAGACACCGATTGCAGACTCGGCCCCGCGTGTGCTAGGTACCGCACCCGCCCCCGCCAAAGACGCAACCTTGCTGACGCTGGACAAGCTGCGCCGCCTGCTGGCCGGCGAGCTGGATGCGCAGGACCAACTGTCCCCCATGGAGCAGTTCGCGCAGCGCTTCTCCCGCGAATTCGAGGCAGGCAACGCCGCAGCCGCGCCAGCCGCTGCGGCCGAGTTCGATGCCACCGTGCCGGCCGCGCTGGAAGCCTTGAAAGAAATGCAGCAGGTCGACGAAGTGGTGCAGCGCCTGCAGCAGCGCCGCGGTGGCGGTGCGTCGGCCACCGTGGAGGCGGGCGACACCTCGATTGAAGCCGTGCGCGCCCACTTGCGGGCCCACTCGCGCGGCGTGGGCCAGTCGCTGAGCCTGGAAGTCATCACGCTGATGGTGGACAACATCGCGCGCGACGGCCGCTTGCTGGCCCCTGTCCAGCAACTGATACGCCGGCTGGAGCCGCCGCTGCTGCGCCTGGCCCTGGTAGACCCGCGGCTGTTTACCAACAAGCAGCACCCGGCCCGCGTGCTGGTGCAAGAGGTGGCGGACCACAGCCTGGCCTATGCCTCGCCGCAGGCCAAAGGCTTTGCCGAATTCGTGTCGGCTATCGACCAGGCCTTTGCACTGTTGAACCAGGAACCCATCGAGAGCGCGGAGCCCTTTGAGCGGGTGCTGCATGTCTTGCGGGACGAATGGAAGCAAGCCGTCCGCGCCAATGCCCGTGCCCGCGATGCCGCCGTGCTGGCCCTGGAGCATGCCGAGCAGCGCAATCTGCTGGCCGACAAGATCGCCAAGGAAATCGCCGCCCACCGCGATGCCGCGCATGTGCCAGCCGTGGTGGTCGACTTTCTGTGCGGCCCCTGGTCGCAGGTCTTGGCGCAGGTCCGCATGGCTGGGTCCAACGCGGTGGCTGGCGCTGCTGACAAATACCAGTCGCTGATCGCAGCTTTGCTGTGGAGCACCCACCCCGACCTCAGCCGCAAGGACACGCCCAAGCTCACCCGCCTGGTGCCGCCGCTGTTGAGCACCCTGCGCGAGGGGCTGGAGACCATCCATTACCCGTCCACCAAGACCAGCGCCTTTTTTGAGGCCTTGATGGGCCTGCACCAGAAGGCCTTTCGCGGCGAGCACAAGCCCGCACCGCCGGCGACGCCCAACCCAGCGCCCACGCCCGAGGCGGTGCGCGGACCATTGCCCGCCGAAGACAACCCCTGGGTGGCACCCGAAGAGGCACGGGCCTCCAACTTCATGGATTTGCCTGACGCGCCTGATGGTGCGCCCGCGGCCGAACCTCAGGGGATTGGTGGCGATAGGGCGAGCACGGTCATGGGCATGGCGGCCGACGATATCGAGAGTGCCAATGCTGCTTTGGTCGTGGGCTGCTGGGTCGAGCTGCTCGTGGGTACGCAGTGGGTGCGCACCCAGATGACCTGGGCCAGCGCCCACGGGACGTTGTTCTTGTTCACCAGTGCCGCGGGCGAAGCCCAGTCCATGACACGGCGCTCCCGCGACAAGCTGCTGGCCATGGGCCACCTGCGCGTGATCTCGGGTGGGCCGGTGGTGGATGGCGCGTTGAATGCCGTAGCCCAGATGGCCATGCGCAACAGCGTCAACTCCATGTTTTGAGGTAATGGCTTAAGCCATTTCGGCCGCTAGCCCTCGTCAAATAAGCACATTTCGCTAGCTTATTGATAGCGGATTGCAATCCTCAGAGGGGATGCTCCGCATAGAACTTGCCGCCATGGAAGAGCAGTGGTGACGCGCCGGGCTGGTGTGTGCAGCGCTCCACCTCACCGACAAAGATCACGTGGTCGCCTTCCTCATAGCGGCTGCGGTTGAAGCACTCAAAGCTGGCCGCGGCGCCGGCAATCAGTGGTGCCCCACCAGCGCCCAGTGTGAACTGCACGCCCGCAAAGCGGTCGCTGTCGCGCGTGGCAAATTGCTTGGCCAGGTCTTGCTGGTCCGCGCTGAGGATGTTGATGGCGTAGTGCGAGCCTGCGCTGAACGCGGCCATGGAGCCGGCCGAGCGGGCCAGGCTCCATAGCACCAGCGGTGGCGACAGGGACACGGAGTTGAACGAGTTGGCCGTCAGGCCCACGTAACGGCCTTGGTCGGAGCGGGCCGTCACAATGGTCACGCCGGTGGCGAACATGCCCAGGGCGTCGCGGAATTCGGTGGCAGAAAAATTAGGCGGAAGGGCCTGTGGCGGGCGGGCTATCGAGGGCATCGCCGCAATTTAACCCATATTTGCGACGACGGGCTGTGCTGTCCACGACAAGCTGAGCCTGGCAAGGCCAATCTACAATCGGTCCATGCGTTTCAGAACCCTGGCCCTGCTCGTCTTTGCTACCAATTGCATAGCTGCCCATGCAATACCCATGAAGTCTTGCGCAGACTATGTGGCCAAAATTCCGAATGTGAAACCGGTCTTGTGCGAGGCTGCGCAGTTGCAGGACACCAAGGCACGCTCGGTGCTGGGCCGCCCCATCTGGAGCCGCGATGTGCCTGCCGATGGCAAGCCTTTGCGCGTGTTGGTGCTGGGGGGCATCCATGGCGACGAGATGTCGTCCAGCTCCCTGGTCTTCCACTGGATTGCGTTGGCGCAAACGCCCCCGTCCGACACCCCCACGCCCATCCACTGGCGCTTCATCCCCACGCTGAACCCGGATGGCATGTTTGCCAAGCCCGCCCGGCGCGTCAATGCCCATGGTGTGGACCTGAACCGCAACTTCCCCACCCCCAACTGGACCCGAGACGCCCGCCAGTACTGGGAGAGCCGCACCCGCCGTGATCCGCGCCGCTGGCCGGGCAAGGAGGCCCTGTCAGAACCCGAGTCGCGCTTCCTGCTGGAGCAGATCGACAGCTTCAAACCCAACCTGATCGTCAGCGTGCACGCACCCTATGGCGTGCTGGACTTTGACGGCCCCTCGGTGCCGCCCAGCCGCTTGGGGCGCTTGTACCTGGACCAGGTGGGCATCTTCCCCGGCTCGCTGGGTAACTACGGCGGCATCCACAAGGGTGTGCCCGTGGTCACCATCGAACTGCCCAGTGCGTCGCACACGCCGATGGATGCGGAAATGCGCCAGATGTGGATGGATTTGCTGCGTTGGACGACTGAGCGTTTGGGGTCAACTACGTCTGCTACCGCCGCGCCATCTGAGTTGTCCACGCCGCAGTAGGGTTCAGGGCTCATCGCGCTCCACCCCATCGGGCTGGCTGGGCGCCGGGCCTCATAGGCGCTTCGCTTTGCCAAATCGGCCCAACGCCCAGCCAGCCCGATGGGGCTCACCCTCTGCGGTGGAGCGCCTGAGGCGGCTCAGCCCGCAACTGCCCCCGCGCCTTGTCCACCCACACCTGCAGGTTGTCCAGCAGCCCCTGCTGGCTGAAAGAGCAACTCTCTTCACTGAACATCGCACTGGATTCCAGCCGATCCAGCAGCCCCAGTAGTACCTCACCGTAGCGGGGCGGCAGCGTGTCCACCAGTTGGGTCTGGGCACGGGCCAGGTCGGACAGCGCATGGGGCGTCAAGGCGCTACTGCGCAACTGATCCAGCGCCACTTGTAGCGCATCGAGTTGTGTGTGGGCGGCCGCGGTCATAGAAGAACTCAGTGCCCCAGAATCTTCGACAAGAAATCCCGGCTGCGCTCACTCTGCGGATTGTTGAAGAACGCGTGCGGGGTGTTCTGCTCCACGATCTGCCCTTGGTCCATGAAGATCACGCGGTCGGCCACGGCTTTGGCGAAGCCCATCTCGTGCGTCACGCAGATCATCGTGATGCCGTGGCTGGCCATTTCGACCATTACGTCCAGCACTTCCTTGATCATCTCGGGGTCCAGCGCACTGGTGGGCTCGTCGAACAGCATGATCTTGGGGGTCAGGCACAGCGCGCGCGCAATGGCCACGCGCTGCTGCTGGCCGCCGGAGAGCTGCAGCGGGTACTTGTGGGCTTGCTCGGCAATGCGCACGCGGTTGAGTTGCTCCATGGCCTTGGCTTCGGCCTCCTTCTTGGGCAGCTTGCCCACCCACATGGGTGACAGTGTCAGGTTCTCCAGCACCGTCAGGTGGGGGAACAGGTTGAACTGCTGGAACACCATGCCCACCTTCTTGCGCACATCGTCAATCACCTTGACGTCGTCGCCCAGCTCCACGCCGTCCACCACCAGGCTGCCCTGCTGGTGCTCCTCAAGCCGGTTGATGCAGCGTATCAGTGTGGACTTGCCTGAGCCCGATGGCCCACAGATGACGATGCGCTCGCCCTTGGAAACCGACAGGTCAATGTCGCGCAGCACATGGAAATTGTTGCCGTACCACTTGTTGACCTTGTCGAAGCGGATGATGGGTTCGGACATAGATAGGGGGGTGCGTAGGTGTGCTTTAGCGGAGCTTGCTTTTGTTGACCTGCTTCTCGACCCAGTGGCTGTAGCGCGACATCGAGAAGCAGAAGACGAAGTAGATGGAGGCGATGAAGAGGTAGCCTTCGATCTTGAACGGGCGCCAATCGGCATCGGAGTTGAGTGCCAGGCCCATGGCGCCGGTCAGTTCGTACAGGCTGACGATGGTGACCAGGGATGTGTCCTTGAACGTGGAGATAAAGCCGTTGACGATGCCCGGCACCACCATGGCCAGTGCCTGCGGCAGCACGATCTTGCGCTGCGTCTGCCAGTACGACAGGCCCAGCGTGGCCGCGGCCTCGACCTGGCCCTTGGGGATGGCTTGCAGGCCGCCGCGTATGACCTCGGCCATATAGGCCGCTGCGAACACGGTGATGCCCACCAGCACACGGATCAGCACGTCGATCGTGAAGCCCTGTGGCATGAACAGCGGGAACATGAAGGACGCCATGAACAGCACCGAGATCAGCGGCACGCCGCGTATCAGCTCCACATAAATGGTGCAGGCGCTGCGGATGGCCGGCAGATTGGAGCGCCGCCCCAGGGCCACCAGCAGGGCGATGGGAAAGGCCATGGACACAGACAGCGAGGCCAGCAAGATCGTCAGTGGCAAGCCGCCCCAGCGGTCGGTCTCCACCCGGGCGAGGCCCAGCACGCCGCCAAACATGATGGTGAAAAACGTGGCCAGCACGGCGATCCACAGAATCGCCAGCCACGGCTTCCAGAATGCGCGCATGCAACTGGCAACCAGCAGCGCCAGCATCAGCACGGTGGCCACCAGCGGCCGCCATTGCGCTTCGAACGGGTAGCGGCCAAACAGGATCAGCCGGTATTTCTCGGCGACCACGCCCCAGCAGGCACCGGCGCCGTCCACGCGACAGGCATCGGCACTGGGTATCCACACCGCCTTGAACAGTGCCCAGCCCAGCATCTGGGGCAGCACCCACAGCAGTAGCCCGCCGACGATGAGGGTGCCCACCGCGGTGGACACACTGCCGAACAGATTGCTGCGAATCCACGGCAGCAGGCCAATGGTGCGGACCGGTGCGGGGCGCGCGGGAATGGGTGCGAAGGTTTGGCCGGCCATGGGTGTCAACGTTCCTTGATGGCCGCACGGGCGTTGTACCAGTTCATCAGCAGCGAGGTCGCCAGCGAGGTAGTGAGGTAGACCAGCATGATGACCGAGATGCACTCCACAGCCCGCCCGGTCTGGTTGATGGCCGTGTTGGCGATGGACACCACGTCGGGGTAGCCAATGGCCACGGCCAGCGACGAATTCTTGGTCAGGTTGAGGTACTGGTTGGTCATCGGCGGGATGATGACCCGCAGGGCCTGCGGCAACTTGACCAGGCGCATCTCTTGCAGCGGGCTCAGGCCCAATGCACTGGCGGCTTCGCCCTGGCCCAGCGGCACGGACTGTATGCCGCCGCGCACGACCTCGGCCACGAATGCCGCGGTGTAGATGGTCAGGCCCAGCAGCACGGATAGGAATTCGGGCGTCAGCGCGCCGCCGTTTTCAATCGCGAACTCGCCTTGCTTGGGGCTGTCCAGCTCGGTGGGGGCGCCGCCCAGCAACCAGCCCACGAGCCCCGTCACGACCACGATGGCCAACGGTAACCAGAAGGTGCTGCGGGGCTGGCCGGTGCGCTCAAAGGCCCGTATGGCGCGCTGGCGCTGCCACCAGGCCAACGCCAAGCCTGCCAACAGCCCCCAGGCCGCCCAGGCGTGGCCGGTGGCCCAGATCGGGATGGGAAAGTTCAGCCCCCCTTTGCTGAGGAAGAAGGGGCCCAAGGTAATGGGTTCGGTCGATGCCGGCAGCAGTTCGGTGAAGAGCAGGTACCACATCAGCAACTGCAGCAGCACCGGTACGTTGCGGAACACTTCGACATACACGCTGCACAGGCCGCGCACCAGTGCATTGCGCGAGAAGCGGCCCACGCCAATCAGCGTGCCCAGCACGGTGGTGAGGATGATGCCCAGCACGGCAACCCGCAGTGTGTTGGTCAAGCCGACCAGGAAGGCGCGCCAATAGGGTTCGCCGGAGTCAAACGGGTAGAGGTTTTCGCCGATGTCAAAACCGGCGGCGCTGGACAGAAAGTCAAACCCGCTTTGGATACCCCGGATCCGCATATTGGTTGCGGTGTTGTGGGCCAGAAACCAGACGGTCAGGCCAATGGCCGCGACCGCGAGGATTTGGTACACCAGGCCCCGAAAGGCCTGGCTGCGCCAGCTCCAGCGTTTCTTCTTGGGTGGGGCCAGGCGGGTGGTGGTCACGGTTTGGACAGGCCCTAGCGCACGGGGTAGGCGTACATCAGGCCGCCCTTGTTCCACAGGTTGTTGAGGCCGCGTGGCAGTTGCAGTGCCGAATGGGGGCCTACGTTGCGCTCAAAAATCTCGCCGTAGTTGCCGGTGGTCTTGATGGCACGGGCCAGCCATTCCTTGTCCAGGCCCAGCAGCTTGCCGGTGTCTTCGGTCGTACCCAGGATGCGGCCCACCACGGGGTCGGTGCTTGTCTTCATCGCATCCACATTGGCTTGGGTCACGCCATATTCTTCGGCTTCGATCAGGCCGTAGACGACCCATTTGACAATGGCGAACCACTCGTCATCACCGCGGCGTACCAGCGGGCCCAGCGGCTCTTTGGAAATGATTTCGGGCAGGATGATGTGGTCGGCCGGGTTCTTGGCCGACTTGTTGCGCACCGATGCCAAGCCCGATGCGTCGGTGGTGTAGGCGATGCAACGGCCCGAGAAGTAGGCGCCTTCCACGGCTTCGAGCTTTTCAAACACCACGGGCTTGACGTTCAGGCCATTGGCTTTGGAATAGTCGGTGAGGTTCTTTTCGGTGGTGGTGCCGGATTGCACGCACACGGTCTGGCCTTTGAGCTGCTTGGGGCTCTTGATCTTGCTCTTGACCGGCACCATGAAGCCCTGGCCGTCGTAGTAGGTGACGGCGGTCTGGTTCAGGCCCAGGGAGGCGTCGCGCGTCAGCGTGAAGGTGGTGTTGCGCGACAGGATGTCCACCTCACCGGATTGCAGCGCCGTGAAGCGGGCCTGCGCGGGCAGGGGCACGTATTTGACCTTGTCGCCATCACCCAGCGTGGCGGCGGCAATGGCGCGGCAGATGTCGGAGTCCAGGCCATTCCACTTGCCGCTGGAGTCGGCGGCAGAGAAACCGGCCAGACCGGTGTGCACGCCGCAGATCACTTGGCCGCGGGCCTTGATGCCGTCCAGCGTCTTGCCCGCATGGGCGGGAGCGGCCCACAGCAGGCCCAGGGACGCCACGGCGGTGGCTATGGTCTTCACGGTATTCAGTTTCATCTACAAGTACTCCAGTAAATTACACAAGGAACACAACAGTTTACGCGGACCCTCAGAGCACATTCGGCATGTGCATATAGATGTGTGGGCATATAGCCGAGCGGCTCCGCCGGGCCGCTGGGTGGTGGGTGCCGTCAGCGGCTGGAGAGCAGACGGGGCGATCCGCCGGACAGGGCCTGCGGTGCCGGCTGGGCGGCGGGGCCCGCGGTGCCGACATGCTTGCTGTAGCCTGGCTCGTCGCGGCTCAAGCGGAAGTTGCTGACGATGTGCGTCAGATTGCGCGCCTGCTCTTTGAGGTTTTCCGACGCGGCCGCGCTTTCTTCCACCATGGCGGCGTTTTGCTGCAGGGTGTCGTCCAACTGCGTGACCGCGTGGGAAATGGAGCCGATGCGCCCGCTTTGCTCGCCGGTGGCCACGGCAATCTCGCCCACGATGGCCGACACGTCTTTGACCGACTGCACCATGTCCTGGATGATGTGGCCGGCCTGCGCCACCAGGGCGGTGCCGGCTTCGACCTGCTCGGTGCTGTTGCCGATCAGCGTCTTGATCTCCTTGGCCGATGCTGCAGCGCGTCCGGCCAGGCTGCGCACTTCGCTGGCCACGACCGCAAAGCCACGGCCTTGTTCACCGGCCCGGGCGGCTTCTACGGCGGCATTCAGCGCCAGGATATTCGTCTGGAAGGCGATGCCGTCGATGACGGAAATGATGTCCGCAATCTTGCGGGAGCTGGCGCTGATGTCGTCCATGCGCTGCACCACCTTGCTGACCACTTCCCCACTGCGCGTGGCCGTGTCGGACGCGGCGGCGGCCAGCCGATTGGCATTGCGGGCCGATTCGGCGCTGTGTTCCACGGTGGTGTTGAGGTTTTCGAGGTTACCGGCGGCGGACTGCAGGTTGTGCGATGCCACCTCGGTGCGCTGGCTCAGGTCCAATGTTGCGCTGGCCACTTCGGCACTGCTGGATTCGATGTTGTTGGCCGTGGTGCTGATATTGCCCACCAGTTCGCGCAGCTTGTCCTGCATGGTGGCAATGGCTTCCAGCAGGCGACCGGTTTCATCGTTGATGCGCACTTCTACCGCCGAAGTCAGGTCACCGGCGGCAATGCGCTCGGCCACCACGACGGCACGGCCAATGGGGGCGGTGATACTCAATGTGATGCGCCAGGCGATGAAGGCGCCCAGGGCCAGGGCCACGACCACCAGCGCACTGCCGGTGAACAGGGCTTGCGATTGGGTTTTCTCGGCCAACTGCGTGGCCTCTTGGCTGCGCGCGTATTGCAACTCAACCATGCCCGCCAGCTTCTGGTTCCAGGCCAGCTCGCCGGGGTTGACGCGCACCATCAGCGTCATATTGGCGGCCACCGCATCGCCGTCCAATGCTTGACCCACAGCCTCTTGCATTTCAGGACCCGTCTTGCGGCTGATGTCAGTGATTTCCTTCAAGAGCTTCTGTTCATCCGCATTGACGTCACCCTCTTGCACCAGGGCAGACAGTTCTTTCTCTTGCGTCTGGTAGCGCTTGAAGGTCTCGGCGAAACGCTTGCTCTGCTCCTTGGACCGTGCCGCGTCCACAGCATCCAGCATCACCGCCGAGCGGCTCTCAATCCCCAGCGCATTGACACTCGCCAACATGGCGTTGGCCAGCTTGGTCTTGCTGGCATTGACGCCGGTGATCTCCTGCATGCGCTTTTGCACCGCCTTGGCCGAATACTGGCCGACGGCGGCAACCGCGATCAGCAGAATCAGTATGCCGCCAAACCCCATGGTCAGGCGTGCGGAGATGGATCGGTTGTTGGCGCTGGGCATGGCAGGTGATCCTTATGGCGGTGGTTTCAGTGTTGCAAGATCTTGCTCAGGAAATCTTTGGTGCGGGGCTGGCGGTTTTCGGGGTGGTTGAAAAACTCGTCCTTGCCACAGTCTTCCAGAATGTGGCCACCCACGTCAATGAAAATAACGCGACTGGCCACCTTGCGTGCAAAGCCCATTTCGTGCGTGACCACCATCATGGTCATGCCTTCCTTGGCCAGGCCCACCATGACGTCCAGCACTTCGCCGACCATTTCGGGGTCCAGCGCAGAGGTGGGTTCGTCGAACAGCATCACGATGGGGTCCATGGACAGCGCGCGGGCAATGGCCACGCGCTGCTGCTGACCGCCAGACAGTTGGCCGGGGAATTTGTCCTTGTGGGCCATGAGGCCCACGCGGTCCAGCATCTTCAGGCCGCGGGTCTTGGCTTCGTCGGCGCTGCGGCCCAGCACCTTGATCTGGGCAATGGTCAGGTTCTCGGTGACGCTCAAGTGGGGGAACAGCTCAAAGTGCTGGAACACCATGCCCACCTTGGAGCGCAGCTTGGGCAGATCGGTGCCGGGTGCGTTCACCTGGGTGCCGTCGACGGTGATGATGCCTTGCTGGATGGGCTCTAGCGCGTTGACGGTTTTGATCAACGTGGACTTGCCCGAACCCGAGGGGCCGCAGACCACCACCACGTCGCCCTTTTTGATACTCACCGAGCAGTCGGTCAGCACCTGCACTGGGCCATACCACTTGGACACGTTCTTCATTTCAATCATGTTCGCTCTCCAGATCAATTCAATAGGTTTTGCCGCCGGGCCGCCCCAAGGCAAAACGCGCCCCCTTGGGGGGCAGCGCAGCACACGAAGTGGCAAGCGTGGGGGTCATATTCAGCGGATGATGGCGATCTTCTTGTGCAGGCGCTTGACCGCATAGGACAGGCTGTAGCAGATGATGAAGTACACCACCGCGGCCAACAAGTAGGACTCGATGGGCCGGTTGAAATTCTTGCCCGCCGCGTCAAAGCCCTTCAGCAGGTCGTAGGCGCCGATGGCGTAGACCAGCGATGTGTCCTGGAACAAGATGATGGTCTGCGTCAGCAGCACCGGCAGCATGTTGCGGAAAGCCTGGGGCAGAATGATCAGCTTCATGTTCTGGCTGTAGGTCATGCCCACTGCTTGGCCGGCAAACACCTGACCGCGTGGAATGGACTGGATGCCGGCGCGCATGATCTCGCTGAAGTAAGCCGCTTCAAACGCCACGAAGGTGATGACGGCCGAAATCTCGGAGCGGTAGTTCTCACCCAAGCGCCAGGGTATGGCCGCGTAGAACGAACCCGGTACCAACAGGTAGAACCACAGGATCACCATGACCAGCGGAATGCTGCGCATGCCGTTGACGTAGAAGGTTGCAGGGAAGTCCAGCCATTTGCGGCCGGAGAGGCGCATCATGGCCAGCAGGGTGCCGAATACCACGCCACCCGCGGTGGCGACCACCGTCAGCACGACGCTGAAGTAGAAGCCCTTCAGGATAAAGGCGCGGATGAGTTCCCAGTTGTAGAAGGAAAAGTCCAAATTCATATCAGTGACCTCCGCCGCCTGCTTGGGCAATGAAGCCGGGGACCCGGGTCTTTTTCTCGATAAAGGCCATGATGCGGTTGATGGCGAAAGCGGAAACGACGTAGCAGGCCGTAACGGCCATGTAGATTTCAATGCCGCGCGAAGTCTCTTCCTGGGCCTGCATGGCAAACATGGTCAACTCGGAGATAGAGACTGCAAAGGCGACCGACGAGTTTTTGAAGATATTCATGGACTCGCTGGTCAGCGGTGGGATGACAATGCGGTAGGCCATCGGCAGTATCACGTAGCGGTAGTACTGTGGCGTGGTGAACCCCATGGCCATGCCGGCGTAGCGCTGGCCCTTGGGCAGTGCCTGGATGCCGGCGCGCACCTGCTCGGCGATACGCGCGGAGGTAAAGAAGCCCAGTGCCAAGACCACCAGGTAGAAGCCTGGCACGTCTTTCATGGGTGGCACCAGCGCAGGTATCACGTGGTACCACACGAAGATCTGCACCAAGAGCGGGATGTTGCGGAAGAACTCCACCCAGGCATTGCCCAGGCGCACCAGCCAGGGGCTGTCGGGCAGCGTGCGCAGGATGCCGATGATAGAGCCTATGCTCAAGGCGATGAACAGGGATAGTAGCGAGACGGAGACGGTCCAACCCCACGCAGACAGCATCCATTCCCAATAGGTCGGCTGTTTGCCGCCCGGGTCCATTAAAAAGACTTCCCATTGCCAGTTCATTCAGGCTGCTCCTCTACGTTGGCGGCTGTCATGGTCACAGCGCGCTGCATGCTACAAATCTTATACCCGTAAGCCCCCCAAACAAAAGCCCGCCACCAGGATTCGGGCGGGCTTTGTTGCTTGGTCGGTGCGAAGGGTTTTATTTCTTCGCGTAGTCTTCGGCGGGCTTGTCGTTGGGGTTAGCCCAGGCGGCCTTGGTGGCGTCGCTGGCTGGCAGGCCGACCTTGGTGTTCTTGGGTGGGATGGGTTGCATGAACCACTTGTCATAGATCTTGGCCAGTTCGCCGGACTTGATCAGATCCTTCACGGTGTCGTCAGCCAGCTTCTTGAAGGCGGCGTCGTCCTTGTGGATCATGATGGCGATGGGTTCCACGTTCAGCACTTCGCCGACGATCTTGTAGTCAGCAGGTGCTTTGGAGGTGGCGATGTTGCCGGCCAGGATCTGGCCATCCATCACGAACGCATCGGCACGGCCGGATTCCAGCAGCAGGAAGCTGTCGGCGTGGTCCTTGCCGAAGACTTCCTTGAAGTCGATACCGGTGGCGCGCTCATGCTTGCGCAGCAATTGCACTGAGGTGGTGCCGGTGGTGGTGGCGACGTTGCGGTCCTTCAATTGGTTGATGGACGTGATGCCGGAATTGGCCTTGACGGCGATGCGCACTTCTTCCACATAGGTGGTGACTACAAAGGACACGTCCTTTTGGCGGGTGGCGTTATTGGTGGTGGAGCCGCACTCGATGTCCACGGTGCCGTTTTGCACCAGGGGGATACGGTTTTGCGAGGTCACGGCCAGGTACTTGGTTTCCAGCTTCTTGCCGGCGGCCTTTTCCAGATTGGCGATGATGCGTTGGCAGACTTCAACATGGTAGCCCGCGTACTTGCCGTCACCCAGCGTGAACGACAGGGCGCCGGAGGAATCGCGCACGCCCATGGTGACGGTGCCCGAAGCCTTGACCTTGGCGATGGTGTCCGTGGCCTGCGCATGTGCTGCGCCAAAGGGGATCATGGCTGCGGCAACAGTTGCGGCAGCGATGGCAAACAGATGTTTTTTCATGTCTTTTCCTAATAGTCTTCGGTTGATGTTGAATCCAAAGCGGATTAAGCGTTGCAAAACGTGGCCAGAACCAACCCGCTGATGTTAGTCCCTCGCGGGCCAATGTAACCATGGGTTTTTACGGGTTAACCATGCAAAATGCGCATGCCCCAATACCGGCCGGCTGCTTGGCCCCTTGCAGGGTGCTCCGCAATTTCTGTGCCCAGGGCGTCGCCCAGGCGACTGATTCTGGCCTGCGTTGGGGCCTACCCGGATGCGGCAGGGGTTGTGGCGCGCTAGTCTTGTGGCATCCATTCGTTCTGAGGAGTTTCGGTGCGCGCCCATTACAAATTCTGGCCCAAGCGGCTACCCCATTCCATCACCGTTCCCGCGACCTCGCTATGGGACAACTTGGAGACCAGTGCCCGCCGCTACCCCGACAAGGCGGCCATCATCTTCTTCGGCACGGTGCTGAGTTACGCGCAACTGCTACAAAAAGCAGAGCGACTTGCACAATGTTTGCGGGGGCTGGGGGTCAATAAAGGCGATAGGGTTGTGCTGTGCATGCAAAACTGCCCGCAGCTCATCATCGCCCATTTCGCCATCCTGCGGGCCAATGCGGTGGTGGTGCCGGTCAACCCTATGAACCGGGCCGAAGAGCTCAAGCACTACATCACCGACCCCGATGCGCGGGTCGCCATCACCACCGCCGACCTGGCCCCCGAATGGGTGCGCGCCAGTGATGCACTGGACGCCAAGGACCGATTGGCCCATCTGGTCGTCACCCACTTTGCCGACGCCTTTGATGCCGACGTGCAGGGCGACGATGCGCCCCCCGCCGCCTGGAGCCAATGGTTGCTGACCCGGCACCCTATGCCGACCTTGCATGGCGGCGAGGTCCTGGCCTGGAACGATGCCCTCAACGCGGGTGGGGAATTACCGCCGCTGACGGTGGGCCCCACCGACCTGGCCCTGCTGCCCTACACCAGCGGCACCACCGGCCTGCCCAAGGGCTGCATGCACCCGCACAGCAGCATCATGCACAACGCGCTGGCCAGCGGCCTGTGGGGCAATGGCTCGGCCGAGAACGTGGTGCTGGTCGTGGTGCCCATGTTCCACATCACCGGCATGGTCAGCGTCATGCACACCAGCGTGCGGGCCGGCGCCACCATGGTGCTGATGCCGCGCTGGGACCGCGACCTGGCCGGGCGCCTGATCTCGCGCCGCAAGGTCACGCACTGGACCAATATCCCCACCATGGTCATCGACCTGATGGCCAGCCCGAACTTCGCCAGTTATGACCTCTCCAGCCTGGTCTACATTGGCGGCGGCGGCGCGGCCATGCCCCAGGCCGTGGCCCAGCGCCTGCTGGAGCAGTTTGACTTGCGCTATGTGGAAGGCTATGGCCTGACCGAGACGGCCGCCCCCAGCCACAGCAACCCGCCGGACGCGCCCAAGCAGCAATGCCTGGGCATTCCCTTCATGGGTACGGACGCCCGCGTCATCGACCCCGACACGCTGCAGGAAATGCCGGTGGGCGAGTCGGGTGAAATCATCATGCACGGTCCCGAGGTGTTCAACGGCTACTGGAAGCGCCCCGACGCCACGGCCGCAGCCTTCATTGAGCTGGACGGCAAGCGCTTCTTCCGCTCGGGCGACATCGGCATGGTCGACGAAGACGGTTACTTCTTCCTGACCGACCGGCTCAAGCGCATGATCAATGCCTCGGGCTTCAAGGTCTGGCCAGCCGAGGTGGAGGCGCTGATGTACCGCCACCCCGCCATCCAAGAGGCCTGCATCATTTCTACGCCCGACAGCTACCGCGGTGAGTCGGTCAAGGCCGTGGTGGTGCTGCGCTCCACGCACAAGGATCTGGTCACCGAGCAGAGCATCATCGACTGGTGCCGCGAGAACATGGCCGTCTACAAGGTGCCGCGCGTGGTGCAGTTTGTCGAAGCCCTGCCCAAGAGCGGAGCGGGTAAAGTGATGTGGCGTTTGCTGCAGGAGCAAGAAGGAAAGTAACCCATGTTCGAAACCGCCATCGCCGGCAGTCTGCCCAAACCTTCGTGGTTGTCCGAGACTGAAAAACTCTGGCCGCAGTGGAAGCTGGCTGGCCCCGAGCTGCAGCAGGCCAAGGCCGATGCCACCCTGTTGTGGATCAAGGCCCAGGAAGACGCGGGCCTGGATATCGTGGGCGACGGCGAGCAAAGTCGCCAGCATTTTGTGCACGGCTTTTTGGAGCAGGTGGAGGGCATAGACTTTGAACACAAGGTCACGATGGGCATCCGCAACAACCGCTACGACGCCCAGGTGCCCCAGGTCATTGCCGAATTGCGCCTGAAGGGCCGGGTGCACGCCTTCGAGGCCCAACTGGCCCGCGCCCACACCCAGAAGAAGCTGAAGTTCACCTTGCCTGGCCCGCTGACGATTGTGGATACCGTGGCCGACCGCTTTTATGGCGACAAAAAGAAGATGGCTTTCGCCTTTGCCGAGCTGCTGAACCAGGAGGCCCTGGCGCTACAGGCCGATGGCGTGGACATCATCCAGTTCGACGAGCCGGCCTTCAATGTCTATATGCAGGACGCGGCGGACTGGGGAGTCCAGGCGCTGGAGGTCGCCGCGCGCGGTCTGACCTGTACCACAGCGGTCCATATCTGTTACGGCTATGGCATCAAGGCCAATACCGACTGGAAGGAAACCCTGGGCCAGGAATGGCGCCAATATGCGCAGGTGTTCCCTGCGCTGGCGGCCAGCAGCATTAAGCAGGTGAGTCTGGAGTGCTACCACTCCCATGTGCCGCCCGACTTGATGGCGCTGCTGAAGGACAAGGACGTCATGGTCGGTGTCATCGACGTCGCCAGTGACGTGATCGAAACGCCGGAGCAGATTGCCGACACGATCGGTGTGGCGCTGCAACACCTGCCGCGCAACCGCATCTTCCCCTGTACCAATTGCGGCCTGGCGCCCATGAGCCGCGAGGTGGCGGTGAAGAAACTGGAGGCTTTGGCCCAAGGCGCGGCCCTGGCACGCCAGCGTTATGGCCAGACCGGAAGTGGCGCATGACGGGATCGGGCAAGCAACTCCCTTTGGGTTCGGCCAAGGACTTGGGCTTTTGTCCGCAGCGCGTGCGCCATCTGGTCGAGGTGCTGCAGTCCGAGGTCACCAAGGCCCGCCTGCCCGGCGCGGTCGCCCTGATCGCACGCCGCGGTCAGGTGCTGTTGCACCAAAACGTCGGCCAGCAGGACCCGGCCCACGGCGTGCCCATGGAGCTGGATTCCATCTTCCGCATCTACTCCATGACCAAACCCATCGTCTCCGTGGCGGTCATGCAATTGATGGAGCGCGGCCAGTTGTTGCTGAGCGACCCGGTCGCCAAATACCTGCCGGAGTTTGCCGACCTGCAGGTCAGCACGGTGGTCGATGACCAAACGGTTCTACAGCGCCCGAAAACCGAACCTACGGTACAAGACCTGTTGCGCCACACCGCCGGCCTGACGTATGAGCTCCTGGGCAGTGAGCCCGTCCAGCGCCAATACGCACAGGCTCGCCTAGCCTCGCGCACGCGCAGCAACCGCGAGTTTTCCAAGGCCCTGGCGGCGCTACCGCTGATGTTTGAACCTGGCACGGTGTGGGAGTACAGCCGCGCCACGGATTTGCTGGGCGCGCTGATCGAGGTTGTCAGCGGCCAGACGCTGGGCGCCTATTTGCAAGACCACATCCTCAGCCCGCTGGGCATGGTGGACACCTCCTTTGTGGTGCCGCCGGACAAGCACCACCGCATCGCGGAGCCCTTTGCCATCGACCCGGATGGCGGTATCGCCCCGCGCCTGATCGACCTGCGCCAGAACGCCGCGCTGGAAGCGGGCGGGGCGGGGCTGGCATCCACATCCGCCGACTACGCCCGCTTTCTGCAGTGCCTGCTGAACGGCGGCGAACTGGATGGCCAGCGCATTCTCAGCACCGCCACTGTGCGCTATATGACCGCTGACCACTTGGGTAGCATTGGCGTGCACCGCGTCGGCCGCTCCGGCGAACTGCTGCCACCGGGCCACGGCTTCGGCCTGGGTTTTGCCGTGCGGCTGGAGGAGGGTATTGCCGCCCAGGCGGGCTCCAAGGGCCTGTACTTCTGGGGCGGCATTGCCGGCACCACGTTCTTTGTGGACCCGGCCAAGGATTTCTTCGCGCTGATGATGCTGCAGGCGCCCAACCAGCGGGACTATTACCGGCCACTGTTCCGTAATCTCGTGTACGCGGCGCTGCTGGATTGAATAAGGACTGCCGCATGCGGCATGACCCCTGCGCGGCGGTATTTGTGCCAAATATACCCATATTGGGTTTTATTGGGCAGTGTATCGCCATTTGCAGATGATTTTGGCCTCTAGCCCTCGTCTGATATTAGTTTGTTGCTATCAAAATAGAAGCGACTAAGGTGCCGCCCCATCAGCGCGATGCTCAGTCTTTGGCTACTTCCAGCACCAGCTTGCCGAAGTTCTCGCCGTTGAACAGCTTGAGCAGCGTGTCGGGGAAGGTCTGCAGGCCAACCACCACGTCTTCCTTGCTCTTCATCTTGCCTTCGCGGATATAGCCGGCCATCTCGGCCACGGCCAGGTGGTAGCGGTCGGCGTAGTCGAACACGACGATGCCTTCCATGCGGGCGCGGTTCACCAGCAGGCTCAGGTAGTTCTTGGGGCCTTGCACGGCGGTCGTGTTGTTGTACTGGCTGATCGCGCCGCAGATGATGATGCGGGCGCCGCGGGTGATCTTGGCCAGCACATCGTCCAGGATCTCGCCGCCCACGTTGTCGAAATAGATGTCCACGCCCTTGGGGCAGTGTTCCTTCAAACCGGCGCGCACGGCGCCGGGGCCGGCCTTGTAGTCGATGCAGGCGTCGAAGCCCAGTTCCTTGACCACCCAGTCGCACTTGGCGGCACCGCCGGCAATGCCGACCACGCGGCAGCCCTTGATCTTGGCGATCTGGCCCACGGTCTGGCCCACGGCCCCGGCCGCGCCAGACACCACCACGGTTTCACCGGCCTTGGGCAGGCCCACGTCCATCAGGCCGAAGTAGCCGGTCATGCCGGGCATGCCCAGCACATTGAGCCACTGGGTCACGCTGCCGGCGCGCTGGTCGATCTTGAACAGGCCGTTGCGCTTGAAGTCATCGGCGGCGAGCGTTACGTATTCCTGCACGCCCAGCGTGGCGCTGACCAGGTCACCGACCTTGTACGCATCGCTCTTGGAAGCAATCACCTTGCCGATACCACCGGCGCGCATGACTTCGCCAATGCCCACCGGTGGGATGTAGCTTTTGCCTTCGTTCATCCAGCCGCGCATGGCCGGGTCCAGCGACAGCGCCAGGGTCTTGACGATGATGCCGCCCTCGGCTGGCTCCGCCACGGCCTCTGTGGTGTGGCTCCAATCGGTGGGCTTAGGCATGCCCACGGGGCGGGCGGCGAGGCGGATCTGGTGGTTGACGAGGTTGGTGAGTGAGGACATGGCTGGATCTCCGCAGTGGCAATCAATGGAACACAAGAGGCAGCGGCACACAAGCCGGCTGCATAAGAGGCGCATCCTAGCCCGGCTTGTGGCCCAACGGCGTTGCCTAGGCGACAGGCCCGATAGGCCACCAGGGTATGAATGGGTCTATGCTTCGCCTACTTCAGGAGCTAAGGAGCACGCCATGCCTGCCAGCAAATCTTCGGCAAAACAATACGACGTGGTGCTGTACGGCGCCACCGGCTTTGTAGGCCGCCAAACGGTGGACTACTTTGCGCAGAGCGCCGATGTCCAATCCTCGGGCCTGACCTGGGCATTGGCTGGTCGATCCAAAGACAAGCTGGAGGCCGTGCGCAAGGCCAGCGGCGCCCAGCAGGCTGGCATTGTGGTGGCCGAGGCGCATGACGCCACCGCCATGGACGCGCTGGCCCGCAACGCCAAAGTGGTGCTCAGCACCGCCGGACCCTTTGCACTGTATGGGAGCGAGCTGGTGGCCGCCTGTGTTCGCCACGGCACCCACTACGTAGACATCACCGGCGAGACGCCCTGGGTCAAGGACATGATTGACCTGCATCATGAGGCCGCCCAGCGCAAGGGTGCGCGCATCATTCCGTTTTGCGGGTTTGATTCCATTCCATCAGACATCAGCGTGCACCTGGCCAACGCGGCCATGCAAGAGCGCCATGGCGAGCCCTGTGTGGAGGCCAAGGTGGCCTTTAGCATACGCGGCGGCTTCAACGGCGGCACGCTGGCCTCGCTGTTCAATATGCTGGCGTCGGGCCAATCGGACTTGGTGGCCGACCCGTTCTTGCTGAACCCCAATGGTACGCGCCCGGCCAATGCCGCATGGGCCCATGCCGACCCGATTGGCCCGCGCCGTGATGCCGACTTTGGTGCCTGGCTGGCGCCCTTCATGATGTCCACCATCAACACCCGCGTCGTGCGGCGCAGTGCTGCACTGCTGGGTTATGCCCCAGGCTTTGCCTACCAGGAGTATTTGCGCCTGGGCAAGGGGCCGGTGGCGGCTTGGGCCGCTACCGGCCTCAGCGTGGGTTCGTACACATCGCAGGCGGCGCTGCGTTTGCCGCCGGTGCGCAAGCTGGCGCAGAAATTCGCACCCCCACCCGGTGCAGGCCCGTCCGAGGCCAGCATGGACGGCGGCTCGTTCCGTGCGCTGTGGGTGGGTCACAGCGCCAGCGGCAAGACCGTGCACGGCATGATTGCCGATAAGGGAGACCCCGGCAACCGTGCTACTACCAAGATGTTGTGCGAATCGGCATTGGCTTTGGCAATGCAGCTGGATGAACTGCCGGGCGGGCGCAAGTATGGTGGCCTGCTGACACCGGCCAGCGGCTTGGGCGACGTGCTGGTGGCACGCTTGCGCGCGGCGGGTATGACGCTTCAAGTAGACCGCTAATTTCGTACGTCTGGACCGGCTTTGATGTGCGGGGCCCCGCTGGAACCTTTGCTGAAAGGAGCCAAAACCCGACTATCACGAAGGGTTATCCGCTAAACAAATTCTGTGTGCTGGAGATATGTCGTGGATAGGCATGGAAAGGATGTTTCCATGCGCACAACATTCAGGGCGGAAGCACATGGTAGCGATCGTAAGCGGCAATTCTTTGGGTTTGAACTTGACCTCGTGGGCCACGCTGGGCCAACGCGGCACCTTCGGGTCGGCAGCTCAGGGACGCAGTGGTGAACTTGCCTATGTCAACATCGCCAACGGCAATTTCATACTGCGCAATCGCGACGACTTTTTGGCCTCACAGGGCCTGGATGTCTCGGCAGTACGGACCTACAACAGCCAAGGCCTGCTCAACGACGACAACGGCGACAACTGGTCCCTGGGCATCTACAACCAGCCTCTCCAACTCAGCGGCACCCGTAACACCGCCGGCAGCACCATCACCCGCACCGCCAGCGATGGATCCCAGTCTGTCTACCAATTTGACCTTGCGTCTGGTAAATACACCAGCACCGACGGTGACGGCGCCTACAACGACATCGTTTACGTCAGCGCGGACGACCAGTTTGAGTGGACCGAAGGCAGCACCGGGACCAAGGAACGCTACGAAGGGGCGGCGACGGCCAAGTTGCTATCCCGCACGGACGCCAACGGCAACACCATCACCTACGGCTACAACGGCGGACTCCTGGAAAGCGTCACCGACGCCTCGGGCGAGGTAACCCGGTATGACTACGACGGCAACAAGCTCAGCCAAATCCGTGTGATAACCCAAGGTGGTGATACGACCACCCGGGTGCACTACCTCTACGACACCAGCAACCGCCTGTCCAGCGTCACCGTGGACCTGAGCCCCTCCGACAATGCGATCACCGACGGCAAGACCTACGTCACCAACTACACCTACGACGGCGCCAGCAAACGCATTGCGACGGTGAGCCAAACCGATGGCAGCAGCCTGGCCATCACCTACATCAACATGCCCGATGGCAGCTATCGGGTGGACACCATCACCGATGGACTGAACCAAACCACGCGATACGCCTACGACACAGTCAACAACCGCACCACGGTCACCGACTCATTGGGTGGAGCCACCAGCTTCCAGTACGACGCCAAAGGCCAACTGACGCGCGTCTGCACCGGCATCTCGGCGGGCAATGCGGCGGGCCTGTCCCAACTCAACTATGCATACAACCCGGCAGGCGACGTCACCTCCATCACGGACGGATTCGACGCTGCCATCACCTTCAGCTACGACAGCCACGGCAACCAGACCCAGCAAGTCGATGCCTTGGGCAACACCATCGCACGGACCTTCAACGCCAGGAACCAACTCCTGACCGAGACCTTCTACACCGTTGCCGGCGCCACAGGCCAGGCCATGACCGGCCGCAACGTCTATGACGCGGCTGGTAAAAACCGGCTGCGCTTCCACATCAGCGCCGAAGGCCGTGTCACCCAATACCAATATGACGCGTCCGGCCAATGCGAAGTGACCATTGAATACGCCCAAGCCGTGTACGACACCACCGGCCTGGCCATCACCGATGTCCCCAGCGAATCGGCCCTGCAAACCTGGGCTGGAACACAAGACCTGACCCAGACACTGCGCACCGACACCCGCTACGACTTCCGCGGGCAGCTCAAAAGCACCACCACCTACGCCACCGTGAACGTGGACGGCAGCGGCGGCAACCAGCCCAGCACCACCAACTACGTGTACAGCCAAGCGGGCGAGTTGCTCAAGACCATACAGGCCAACGCCACCAATGTCTCCCTCTTTGCCTATGACGGCTTCGGGCGGGTGATCTCCAGCACCACGCCATCGGCGGACGGCGTGAGCAACAACACCACCACGACGACCTATGACGACGTGGGCGCCAAGACCACCGTCACCTTGGCCAATGGCCTCTCCACGACATCCAGCTACGACGCAGCAGGCCGCCTGGTCAGCGTCATGCAATCCACGGCCAGCGCACCCAACCTGGGCACGTCCAACTACTTCTACGACACCAACAACCGCTTGGTGATGACCCAGGACCCCACGGGCGTGCGCCACTGGGCACTCTATGACCCAGCCAACAGGAAGGTCGCCGATATCGACGCCACCGGTGGTCTGACCGAGTACGTCTACACCGCCAACAACCAAGTCAGCGAAACCATCCGCTATGCCACTGCGGTGGACGTAACGCGCTTGGTCGACGGCAATGGCAAACCCACCAACCCGGCCCTGGCGGACATCCGTCCCAGCCGAACCGTCGTGGGCTCGACCATCAGCACCCAGGACCAAGTCACCTGGAACTTTTACGATGCCGCAGGCCGCCTGGCCTGGCAGATCGATGGTGCAGGCTACGTCACCCAGACCGAATACGATGCCAGCTCACGCATACTGTCCGTGACCCAATTGGCACACGCCATCGACACCGCCTTGCTGGGCGACGGCACGCAGTTCTTTGTCGAGCAGGGAGCCTTGGTCCAACACGCGACCATTGGCAGTACCGCCAGCGCCGTGCAATTGCAAGCCACGGCAGGTAATGCCGCACAAGGCGCCTCAGTGGGCTTGGTCGCCCATGTCCTGGGCAACAACCCCAGCGGAACAGTCACCTTCTTTGATGGCGCCACTGCACTGGGCAGTCCTGTGCCCATCTCCAATGGCATCGCCACCCTGAACACCACAGGCCTCACAGTCGGTCAGCACACGATCACCGCCCGCTACCAGGGCGATGCCAACAACGCCAGCAGCGTCTCCGGCGCCATCCAGCAGACCATCCTGGTCACCACCGCACTGAGCCTGAGCAGCAACGTGGCCAATGCCGTCCAAGGCGAACCCGTCACACTGGTTGCCAACGTCAGCAACGGCGGCGCCAATGCGGCCTTGGATGGCACGGTGACATTCATGGACGGCAGCACCATCTTGGGCAGCGCCCAACTGAGCAGTGGCAGCGCCAGCCTGGCGCTGGCCACCCTGGGCGCAGGCAGCCACAGCATCACCGCCATCTATTCCGGCAATGCCGCCAACGGTGCCAGCACCAGTGCCAGCACACGCAATATCAGCGTCCTGGCGCAAAGCAGCATCGATCTGGCGACCAACCCCGCCACCGGCACGCAAAGCACCACCCGCACCTTGACGGCCACCGTGACCACCGGCGCAGGAAACCCTACCGCCACCGGCACGGTGAACTTCTACAACGGCGCCACGCTGCTCAATGCCACCCCCGTCGTCCTGAGCGGCGGAGTCGCAAACTTCACGGCCACCAACCTGCCGTTGGGCACCAACGCGCTCACCGCCGTGTACTCGGGCGATGCCAACGCCGCGGCCAGCACCTCGGCCACCGTCGCAGGCGTGGCGCTGCCCATCACGGCCACGACCACCAGCATGGCGATGGCATCCAACACCGTGGTTGCGGGCAGCAACTTGACCGTCACGGTCTCGGTCAACGCATTGGATGCACTGGCTCCCGCTGCAACGGGTGCCGTCAAACTCTACGACGGCGCAACCGAATACAACGCACAATTGAACAACGGCGTTGCGGTCTTCACACTCACCGGCTTGAGCGTGAATAGCCATGTCCTGCATGCCACCTACCTGGGCAACCTGGAGTCCGCCACCAGCACATCCGCCTACGCCACCGTCAACGTCCTGGCCAGTGGCTCCAGTACGGGCACCACCACGACGGTCAG
Source organism: Rhodoferax sp. GW821-FHT07G04 (assembly GCF_059418585.1). Lineage (NCBI taxonomy): Bacteria > Pseudomonadati > Pseudomonadota > Betaproteobacteria > Burkholderiales > Comamonadaceae > Rhodoferax > Rhodoferax sp. GW821-FHT07G04. The sequence goes on along the minus strand of NZ_JBWKQD010000002.1, from coordinate 1,308 downwards.
CGCTACCCCTAGCAACGCGGCCCAAGGCGCCAGCGTCACCCTCACGGCCCAAGTCACGGGCAGCAACCCCACGGGCAGCGTAGCCTTCCTCAAAGGCACCACCGTGCTGGGCGTGGCCACCATCAGCAACGGCACGGCCACGCTCACGCTAAGCAATCTGGCCCTGGGAGCCAACAGCATCACGGCCAGCTACGCCGGCGATGCCAGCAACCCGGCCAGCGTCAGCGCCACCCCTGTGGGCGTCAACGTACTGGCGGCACCGGCCACGCTGAGCCTCGCCAGCTTCAACCCCAACGCCGCCAAGGGCAGCAGCGTCACCTTCACGCTGCAGGCCACGGGCCTGAACCCCACCCTGGCGCCCACGGGCAATGTGAACTTTTACGATGGTGCGACCCTGCTGGGGCCAGCCACCTTGGTCAACGGCATAGCCACGTTCAGCACCAGTGCACTCACAACTGGCAGCCACAGCATCACGGCCCAATACATAGGCGACGCCAACAGTGCGGGGGCAACCTCTGCGGTACTGACCCAGGTCATCACGGCCAGTGCGCCTACGGTCAGCCTGAGTCCATCGGTGGGCACGGTGGCGGCGGGTTCGCCTATTACCTTGACGGCCAATGTGGCCAACAACACATCCTTCAGCGCCATCACCGTGGCCGATGGAATTGTTGTGACGGGTAACGCCTATACGGCACCCGCATCTACGCCTTGGAATGCCTCCATTCGCAGCACGGTAGGCTTTACCGGCGGCGCCAGTGTGAGCTTCAAGGGCGACACCGGTGGCAATACCTTGGTCGGATTGAACGTTGACCCGGCACTGGACAACGGCTATGGCTCCATTGACTGGGCCATGTTCTGCAACTCGGGATCCTTGTTCGCTTACGAAAGTGGAACGATATACCCCACTACCTTAGGCACCTACACAGCCAGCGACACGTTGAGCGTCACCTATGACGGCACCAGCATCCGCTACCTGAAGAACGGCGCGGTTCTGCGCACGGTGACGCCACCGACCATCACAAATCCGCTGTATCTGGACTCATCGTTCTACAACAGCGCGAGCAAGATCACCGACCTGCAGTTCAAGAATGGGGCAGGTGTGGACGCACAGGTTGCAGTCAGCAACGTCCCCACGGGCACGGTCAACTTCTTCAGCGGCCAGACCTACCTGGGCCAGGCCAACGTCGTCAACGGCGTTGCCAGCCTGACCACCAGCGCGCTGACCACCACTGGCACGGCCGCCATCAGCGCCAGCTACAGCGGCGACGCCAGCAACGCCAGCACCGGCTCGGCCATCAGCAACGTCAC